>NZ_KB912942.1:4431038-5638536 GCF_000383915.1 Amycolatopsis benzoatilytica AK 16/65 | reverse complement strand
GTGTGGAGCGTGGGACCTGATTCCGTAGTAGTCAAGCGATGGGGTGACGCAGGAAGGCAGCTCTGCCAGGCGATGGTTGTCCTGGTGTAAGCGTGTAGGCCGTCAGGTAGGCAAATCCGCCTGGCACTAGGCTGAGACGTGATGCGTAGCCGTTTGAGGTGAAGCGAGTGATCCTATGCTGCCGAGAAAAGCCTCTAGTGAGTGCATGCACGGCCCGTACCCCAAACCAACACAGGTGGTCAGGTAGAGAATACCAAGGCGATCGGGTGAACTGTGGTTAAGGAACTCGGCAAAATGCCCCCGTAACTTCGGGAGAAGGGGGGCCAAGCGCGGTGATACCCCTTTGCGGGTGGAGCTGTGGTTGGCCGCAGAGACCAGCGGAAAGCGACTGTTTACTAAAAACACAGGTCCATGCGAAGTCGCAAGACGATGTATATGGACTGACGCCTGCCCGGTGCTGGAACGTTAAGAGGACCGGTTAACTCATTTCGGTGGGTGAAGCTGAGAATTTAAGCGCCAGTAAACGGCGGTGGTAACTATAACCATCCTAAGGTAGCGAAATTCCTTGTCGGGTAAGTTCCGACCTGCACGAATGGCGTAACGACTTTCCGGCTGTCTCGACCACAGGCCCGGCGAAATTGCATTACGAGTAAAGATGCTCGTTACGCGCGGCAGGACGGAAAGACCCCGGGACCTTTACTATAGTTTGGTATTGGTTTTCGGTTCGGCTTGTGTAGGATAGGTGGGAGACTGTGAAGCTCGGACGCTAGTTCGGGTGGAGTCGTTGTTGAAATACCACTCTGGTCGGATTGGGAATCTGAACCTCGGACCGTGATCCGGTTCAGGGACAGTGCCTGATGGGTAGTTTAACTGGGGCGGTTGCCTCCTAAAGAGTAACGGAGGCGCCCAAAGGTTCCCTCAGCCTGGTTGGCAATCAGGTGTCGAGTGCAAGTGCACAAGGGAGCTTGACTGTGAGACAGACATGTCGAGCAGGGACGAAAGTCGGGACTAGTGATCCGGCACCTCCTGGTGGAAGGGGTGTCGCTCAACGGATAAAAGGTACCCCGGGGATAACAGGCTGATCTTGCCCAAGAGTCCATATCGACGGCATGGTTTGGCACCTCGATGTCGGCTCGTCGCATCCTGGGGCCGGAGTAGGTCCCAAGGGTTGGGCTGTTCGCCCATTAAAGCGGCACGCGAGCTGGGTTTAGAACGTCGTGAGACAGTTCGGTCCCTATCCGCCGCGCGCGCAGGATACTTGAGGAAGGCTGTCCCTAGTACGAGAGGACCGGGACGGACGGACCTCTGGTGTGCCAGTTGTCACGCCAGTGGCATGGCTGGTTGGCTATGTTCGGAAGGGATAACCGCTGAAGGCATCTAAGCGGGAAGCCTGTTCCAAGATGAGGTATCCCACCCCTTTGTGGGTTAAGGCCCCCAAGAGACGATTGGGTTGATAGGCCAGAGATGGAAGCACAGTAATGTGTTGTCGAGT
This sequence comes from Amycolatopsis benzoatilytica AK 16/65, assembly GCF_000383915.1. NCBI lineage: Bacteria > Bacillati > Actinomycetota > Actinomycetes > Pseudonocardiales > Pseudonocardiaceae > Amycolatopsis > Amycolatopsis benzoatilytica. Next base: position 5,637,044 of record NZ_KB912942.1, on the reverse strand, counting down.
CGACTGGTACTAATAGGCCGAGGACTTGCCTACGAAGATGTTGCGCATCCACTCTACGGTTCTGAAACACCACACCGGCTGTCACCGGATACCGGGTGGCGGGTGTGTGTTGTTTCGGAGTGTTTCGGTGGTTTTAGCGTCAGGGAAACGCCCGGTCCCATTCCGAACCCGGAAGCTAAGCCTGATTGCGCCGATGGTACTGCAACCGAAGGGTTGTGGGAGAGTAGGACACCGCCGAACTCAACCAACAGGCTGGGTCCCGGTCGAGAACCCCCAACAGGTTCTCCCGGGGCCCAGCCCTTTTTTATGCCCGCAGCCGGCCCCGCACCCGGCCCCGCGCCGGCACCCGGGCCCGCGGCCTCGCATCCACGCACGACATCCGTATCGTCGCCTGTCGCCTGTCGCCTGTCGCCTGTCGCCTGTCGCCTGTCGCCTGTCGCCTGTCGCCTGTCGCGAGCGCGCGGCCTGCGGGAAGCAGTCCCGGCACCGCCCGGCAGGACACGCCCGGCACCGCCCGGCGACGCCCAGTCGGCCTGGCGACGCAAGTCCGGCCGCGCGAGCTGGATCGTCCGGCCGGACCCCTCTAACCCGCCGAGAAAACCGGGCCCGGCCCCCCCAACGGGGACCGGGCCTTCGTCATGCCTCGGAAACTCGGAAAACGCGGATCACCAGCAGCAACCATCCCAGCCGGTGTCCCCGATCCGGTGGCGGATCGTCACCTCCCGGGCAGACCGCGTCCGCGCACCGGTGACGAGAACACCAGCGAGGTCGTTGTCTCGCCGTATCGCTGAGCCCGCTCCACGAACGTTTCCAGCTCCGCCGTCGTCCGGCAGTGCACCCGCAGCAGCCAGCACTCGTCACCGGTCACATGGTCCGCGTCGGTGATCTCCGGCAGCGGCAGGATCGTTTCGCGGAACCGTGGCCCGTCCAGGCTTCGGACCCGCACCCGGACGATCGCCTGGATCGGCCTGCCCAGCTTTTCCGGATCGACCCGCGCCGCATAGCCGGTGATCACTCCGCGGTGTTCCAGCCGCCGCACCCGTTCGGTCACCGCGGGGGCGGACAGAGAGACGCGCCGGCCGAGTTCCGAGAACGTCAGCCGGCCGTCGGCTTGGAGCAGCTCCAGCAGACGGCGATCGACCTCGTCCAGCTCCACGCGCACCCCTTCCAGGCGAACTGCCGTCCTCGCCGGGAAATCCCTGGCGAAGACGGCCGAACACCTGCATCTTCCCCTGTCCAGCAGTGCCCGGTGAACGGGAGGATCAAGGACGTGAAACCGAACTTCCTTTCCCTCCCGATCGGGGCCTCGGACGACGCGGCGGACTACTTCGGCCGGGAGCTCGCCTTCGAAGTCGACCCGGTCGACCTGGCCCAAGACCTCGCCGCAGCACGCACCGACGGCTACGTCCTGGTCGAGACCCGCAGCGCGGGCGCGTATGCCGAGGCACACCTGCCGGGCGCGATCTGCCTGCCGTACCGGGAAATCACCGCCGAGAGCACCCGTGACCTGGACCGGAACCTCGTCTACGTCTGCTACTGCGAAAGCATCTACTGCAACGCCGCCACTCAGGGGGCGTACCGGCTGGCGCGGCTCGGCTTCACCGTCAAACGGCTGTCCGGTGGTATCACGACGTGGCTCGCGCACGGCTATCCGGTCGAGACCGGTGTGGCCGTACCCTGGACGGCGTGACTCGCCTGCTCATCATCCAGCCCGATGTCAGCGACCCGATCGGTCCGCTCGGGGAGTGGCTCGCCGAAGCCGGCGCCGAGCTCGACGTTCGGCTTCCGCCGGAGCAGGAGCTGCCGGCGAGTCTCGGCGGGTACGCCGGGCTGATCTGCCTCGGCGGCGGGATGGGCGCGCTCGACGACGCAGGCCACCCGTGGCTCGCCGACGTCCGGAAGCTGCTCGCCTCGGCGGCCGGTCACGCCCTTCCGACGCTGACGATCTGCCTCGGCGCGCAGCTGCTCGCGGTGGCGACTGGCGGGCAGATCGCCGAGGGCGAAGCCGGGCCGGAGGTCGGGCCCGGGCTGGTGTCGAAGAAGGACGCCGCGTGGGTCGACCCGCTTTTCGCCGACATGCCGTTCCTGCCGGACGTCTTGCAGTTCCACCGGGATGTGATCACCGTCCTGCCGCCCGGCGCGGAACTGCTCGCGTCCACGCCCAAGTACCCGTACCAGGCGTTCCGGATGAACCGTTGTGTCTACGGTGTCCAGTTCCACGTCGAGACCACTCCGGACGTGGTCCGGGCGTGGGCCGAAATGGAACCGGAGATGGCCGAACTCACCCGTCCGGGCGCGCTCGAGGCCGAGGCGTTGATCGCTGCGCACGCGGAAATCGCCGAGACCTGGCGTCCCTTCGCGCGGCGGTTCGTCCAGTTGGCGGCTGGGGAGCTGGAGGCGGCGGCGGAGAGTCAACGGCAGTTGCCGATGGCTTAACGGATGATGTCGGAATCACTTACGGCGCGTTAACGGTTCACTCAATCGGTCAGGTACCTTGCGAGAGGTGTTTCCGTAGGGTTCGGAGGTCGGGGTGGACCCCTCGCTGCTAGTGGTCGTCGTCATCTGCACGGCGCTTGTTTTCGACTTCACGAACGGCTTCCACGACACAGCGAACGCGATGGCGACGTCGATCGCGACGGGCGCCCTGCGGCCCCGCGTCGCCGTCGCGATTTCCGCGGTACTGAACCTCGCCGGCGCGTTCCTGTCGGTCGAGGTCGCCAAGACGATCTCCAGCGGCCTGGTGGACGACACGAAGATCGGTCCGGCCATCGTGTTCGGCGGGCTCATCGGCGCGATCGCCTGGAACCTGTTCACCTGGTACGTCGGCCTGCCCTCGAGCTCCTCGCACGCGCTGTTCGGCGGCCTGATCGGGGCGACCTGGGTGTCCGCGGGCGCGGATTCCGTGCACTTCGGCAAGATCGTGGACAAGGTCCTGGTTCCGGCCGCCGCGTCGCCGGTGATCGCCGGTGCGGTCGCGGCCGCGGTCACCTGGCTGGTGTACCGGTTCCTGGTCCGCAAGCGCGGCGGACACGGATTCCGCGTCGGGCAGATCGTGTCCGCGTCGCTCGTCTCGCTCGCGCACGGCACCAACGACGCGCAGAAGACGATGGGTGTCATCACGCTCACCCTGGTCGCGGCGGGCGACCTGCCCGCCGGGTCGGCCCCGCCGGTGTGGGTGATCGTCAGCGCCGCGTCCGCGCTGGCGCTCGGCACCTACCTCGGCGGCTGGCGGATCACGCACACCCTGGGCAAAGGGCTCACCGACATCGAAGGCCCGCAGGGCTTCTCCGCGCAGACCAGCAGCGCGGCGGTGATCCTGCTGTCCTCGCACCTCGGCTTCCCGCTGTCCACCACGCACGTGTGCTCCGGCGGCATCGTCGGCTCCGGCATCGGACGGCGCGAGGCGCCGGTGCGCTGGCGGATGGCCGGCCGGATGGTGCTGGCCTGGCTGTTCACCCTGCCGGCGGCGGCGATCGTCGGCGCGGCCGCCGGGAAGCTCGCCTCGCTCGGCGAGGCCGGGACGATCGCGGTCGGCGTCGCCGGAATCCTCTTCGCCGCCGGTATTTACGTCCTTTCCCGCCGCAAGCCGGTCACCGCGCACAGCTTCCAGGTCCCCGAGCCGTCCGCGGCGGACACCGAACCGGACCGCCTGGCTGCCTGAACCGCCCCGCGCCCGGCTACGGTGTGAGCGATGGCAGAACGCGCGCGGACCACCCCTTCGGCGGCCAGGTACGGCTTCACCGACACCCGGGCCGACGGTCAGTTGCGCGCGGCGGGCTGGTGGACCGAAGGCGGACCGGCCGAAGGCGCGGCCGATGTGCTCGCCGCGCTGTCCCGCGCCGCTGATCCCGACCTCGCGCTCGCCGGGCTCGACCGCATTCGCGAAGCCGACGAATCGGGCTGGCCGGAACTCGACCGGACATTGCGGCAGAACCGCACGTTCCGCGGCCGCCTGCTCGGCGTGCTCGGCACCTCCACCGCGCTGGCCGATTTCCTCGCCGCTCATCCCGGCGAGTGGCGCTGCCTCGCCGAGAGCCGCTGCACCGAGCCGGAGAGATTCGCCGACCGGCTTCGCGAGCGGATCCTGCAGGAGGACGGCAGCTACGCGACCGGGTTCGCCGCCGAACAGGCGTTGCGCACCGGATACCGCGGGCTGCTGCTCGGCATCGCCGCCGCCGACCTCGGCCACCTGGTCGAACCGGGCCTGGAGCACCCGCAGTTCCGGGACGTCGCCAGCGAACTGACCACGCTCGCCGAAGCGTCGTTGCAGGCCGGGCTGCTGGTCGCCGGGCAAGAGGTCGGGGCGTCCGCGGAAGGCGCTCTCGCGGTGATCGCGATGGGCAAGACCGGCGGCCGCGAACTGAACTACGTGAGCGACGTCGACGTCATCTTCGTCGGGGCCGGCGACCTCGGGATCGCGACCCGGCTGGCCGCCTCGATGATGCGAGTGGTCGGCAACGCCTGTTTCGAGGTCGACGCGGCGTTGCGGCCGGAAGGCAAGAGCGGTGCGCTGGTGCGCACCCTCGAAGGCCACACCGCGTACTACAAGAAATGGGCGAAAACCTGGGAATTCCAGGCGCTGCTCAAGGCGCGTCCGGTGGCCGGCGACGCCGAGCTGGGCCGGCAGTACGCGGAGATGGTCGCGCCGATGGTGTGGGCGGCGGCGGACCGCGAGAACTTCGTGACCGAGGTCCAGCAGATGCGGCGGCGCGTGGAGGACCACGTCGCGTCGGAGCACCAGGAACGCGAGCTGAAGCTCGGCCGCGGCGGACTGCGGGACGTCGAGTTCGCCGTGCAGCTGCTGCAGCTGGTACACGGCCGAGTGGACCCGGCGCTGCACTCGGCGTCCACTTTGGAAGCCTTGGCCGCCCTCGGCGACGGCGGATACGTCGGCCGGGCGGACGCGGCGGAGATGAGCTCGTCGTATGAGTTCCTGCGCACTGTCGAGCATCGGCTGCAGCTGCGCCGGCTCCGGCGGACGCACTTGTTCCCCGCGTCGACGGACACCGACGAGCTGCGGGTCCTCGCGCGCGCCTGCGGTATCAAGCAGGGCCGGGGCCGCAGCCAGGGGGAAATGCTGCTCGCCGAGTTCCGGCGCCACGCACAGGGGATCCGGCGGCTGCACGAAAAGGTCTTCTACCGTCCGCTGCTGCAGTCGGTGGCCAACGTGCCGACAGAAGCCTTGCGGCTCACCACGAAGCAGGCGGCAAGCCGGCTCGCCGCCCTCGGGTACGCCGCTCCGGAGGGTGCGCTGCAGCACATCAAGGCGCTCACGTCCGGGGTCTCGCGGCGCGCGGCGATCCAGCAGGCGCTGCTTCCGGTGCTGCTCGACTTCCTCGCCGACACTCCGGACCCGGACGGCGGCCTGCTTTCCTACCGCAAGGTGTCCGAGGCGCTCCAGGACACCCCGTGGTACCTGCGTGTGCTGCGCGACGAGGGCACTGTCGTCGAGCGGCTCGCGTTCCTGCTCGGCACGTCGAATCTGGTCCCGGACCTGCTCGTCCGGGCTCCGGAAGTCCTGCAGCTGCTGGGAGATCCGGCTCGGCTGACCGGACGAGCCCCAGCCGAAGTGGCCACCTCGCTGCGCGCCGCGGTACGTCGGCAGCCGGGGTTGAACGCGGCCGTCACCGCTGCGCGTTCGCTGCGCCGGCACGAGCTGCTGCGCGTCGCGTGCGCGGATCTGCTGGGCCTGCTGGACGTTCCCTCTGTGTGCGAAGCGCTGTCGAGTGTGTGGGTGGCGGTGCTGCAGGGCGCGTTGTCCGCGGCGACCCGGCAGAAGCAGGCCGAACTCGGCCGTACACCGGCGACGATCGCGGTCATCGGCATGGGCCGCCTCGGCGGCGCGGAGCTGGGCTACGGCTCGGACGCGGACGTTCTCTTCGTCTGCGAACCCGCCGGAGAAGCGCCGGACGCCGAAGCGCTGCGGTTCGCTTCGTCGGTCGCCGAGACGGTGCGGAAAATCCTGGGCGCGCCGAGCGCGGACCCCGCCCTGGAGGTCGACGCAGACCTGCGGCCGGAAGGGCGCAGCGGACCGCTCGCCCGGACCCTGGAGTCGTACCGGGCGTATTACGAGCGCTGGGGCGAGGTCTGGGAGTCGCAGGCGCTCCTGCGGGCCCGGTTCGTCGCCGGCGACGAGGAACTCGGCCAGCGATTCGTCGACTTGATTAACCCGCTGCGCTACCCGGACGGCGGCCTGGACCCGACCGACGCCCGCGAGATCCGGCGGATCAAGGCGCGGGTGGAGACCGAACGGTTGCCGCGCGGGGCCGACCCGACCCGGCACACCAAGCTCGGCCGAGGCGGGCTCGCCGATGTCGAATGGACCGTCCAGCTGCTGCAGCTGCAGCATGCGCACGAGGTGCCTGGCTTGCGCACGACGTCGACGCTCGACGCGCTGACCGCGCTTGCCGAGTCGGGTCTCGCCCCGGCCGAGTCGGTGGACTCGCTGCGCGAAGCCTGGTTGCTGGCCACGCGAGTGCGCAACGCGACGATGCTGGTGCGCGGCAAGGCAGCCGACGAGGTGCCCGGCTCCGGCCGCGACCTCGCCGCGGTGGCGCGCGTGTTCGGCTACTCCGTGGACGACGACCCAGGCGAGTTCCTCGACTTCTACCGGCGTGTGACGCGTCGCGCGCACGCGGTGGTCGAAGAACTCTTCTACGACAACTAGCCTGAGCTTCGTGACCGACCGCGAACCGTTCCGTACCCGCATCAAGGTGCGCCACTATGAACTCGACACGCTGGGGCACCTGAACCACGCCGTGTACCACTCCTACGGCGAGGTCTCCCGGCTCGAAGTGTTCGAAGCCGCCGGCGATGCCCAGCTGCGCGAAGCCCGGCTCGCGCCGGTGCTGCTCGAATCGACCATCGTCTACCGCCGCGAACTGCGTGCCGGCGACGTCGTGGACGTGACCTGCGACACCGCGTTCGGCGAGGGCAAGGTCTTCTGGATGACCTCGAAGATCCTCAAGCTGGACGGCACGTTGTCCGCCGAGATCAAGTGCACGCTGGGGCTGATGGACCTGGAGAAGCGCAAGCTCGTGCCGGACCCGCGCGGGCAGTTCGAGCGGGCGGGGATCGACCTGAAGGTGCTTTCCACCGCCGAGTGAGGCCCGCTGGCGTTGCCGGCCCGGGCCGTTCCGCCTTGTCCGGCCGGGTCACTCGAGGTCGACGCGCATCCCGTTCCACACCAGGTCGACGACGCCTTCGGTTTCCTGCTTCCAATCGCCGTCCGGGCTGAGGAAGAAGAGCCCGCCCAGGCCGCGCATCAGCGTTTCCGTGGTGAGGCTCGGCCGGATGGTGCCCGCTTCGGCGTTGGCCTTGCGCAGGGTGTCCAGCGCTTCGACCATCCGCGCGTACGCCTGCGTCGGCAGTTCGCTGCGCGAGGCGCGCAGCGCGTTGGCCAGCCCGCGCTTCGTCATCATGTAGTGCGCCAGATGGTCCACGATCCAGGTGCGTAGCGCCTGTTCGGGTGAATATCGGGCGAGCAGCTCCGGCACGATCTCGACCAGTTGGCTCACTTCGCGCTCGTACACCGCGAGCACCAGCGCTTCCGGCGTGGGGAAGTGACGGTAGACCGTGCCGACGCCGACGCCGGCCTCCTTCGCTACCGCGTTGAACGACACGTCGCCCGACCGGCTCACGGTTTCCGCCGCCACGGCCAGGATGCGTTCGTGGTTGCGCCGGGTGTCCGCCCGCCGCCGGCTTACCGGCATCGTTCCTCCTCGGGGTCGACCGTCCGTGCTGGCTGCCCGAACGCTCCTGGAGCGGCTCCAGCTTCATTGCGTACCGGATTCTAATCCGCTAGCCTCGGTCAAGCGAGCCAAGCGGATGAATATCCGGTAACCGTCGGCCCGTGTTCCCGAAGGGCCGTCACCACCACCATCACTCCGCAGTCCGTCCTGGGCCGACTGCGGGAAAGCGAACCCTACTGTGGACATTTCCCTGGAAGTCAACGGAAAACCCGAGAAGCTCAGCGTCGAACCCGGCGTGACGCTCCTGGACGCGCTGCGCGAACGGCTCGGCATCACCGGGCCGAAGAAGGGCTGCGACCGCGGCCAGTGCGGCGCCTGCACCGTGCACGTCGACGGCAAGCCGGTGCTGTCCTGTCTCACCTTGGCGGCCGCCGTGCGCGGTCCGGTCACCACCGTCGAAGGACTGTCCACTGAGGACGCACTGCACCCGGTGCAGCAGGCGTTCGTGGACCAGGACGCGCTGCAGTGCGGGTTCTGCACGTCCGGGCAGCTGATGTCCGCGGTCGCCGCGGTGCGCGACGAGGTGTCCGACGTCCGAGAGTTCATGTCCGGCAATTTGTGCCGGTGTTCGGCGTACCCGAACATCGTGCGCGCTGTGGAGCAGGCGAGGCAGGCCGATGCGACCGTTTGAGCTCACCGCACCCGGCACTGTCGAGGACGCACTCGGCGGAGCGGACGCGTTCCTGGCCGGCGGTACCACGCTGGTCGACCTGATGAAGCTCGATGTCCTTACCCCGCAACGGGTCGCGGACATCAATGACCTGCCGTTGCGCGGCATCGACACCGCGGACGGGCTGCGGTTCGGCGCGCTGGAGCGGATGGCCGACATCGCCGCACACCCCGGCGTGTACCCGGCGATCTCGCGCGCGCTGCTGCTCAGCGCGTCGCAGCAGCTGCGGAACATGGCCAGCATCGGCGGAAACCTGATGCAGCGCACCCGGTGTTCGTATTTCCGCGACGTCGCGATGCCGTGCAACCGGCGGGTGCCGGGCAGCGGCTGCCCGGCGCTGTCCGGTGCGAACCGGATGCACGCGATTCTCGGCACCAGCGATTCCTGCGCGGCCACGCACGCCAGCGACGTCGCGGTGGCCCTGGTCGCGCTGGACGCCGAAGTGGTGCTCACCAGCGCCGAGGGCGTCCGGACGGTCGCGTTGGCCGACTTCTACCGGGTGCCGGGCGACACCCCGGAGATCGAGCACGACCTGCGTCCCGGCGAGCTGATCACCGAGGTGCGCGTGCCGCGGCTCGACTGGGCGGAGAATTCCACCTACCTGAAGATCCGCGACCGGCAGTCGTATGAGTTCGCGCTGTGCTCGGCGGCCGTCGCGCTGGACATCCAGGACGGGAAGATCGCGGACGCCCGGGTCGCGGTCGGCGGCGTCGCGACGGTGCCCTGGCGGCTGCCTGCCGTCGAGGAGGCGCTGCGCGGCGCGGAGCTGACCGAGGAAGCCTTCGCGGCTGCCGCGGCGGAGGCGGTCGCCGGGGCGAAGCCGTTGTCCGGCAACGCGTTCAAGCCGTCGCTGCTGAAGCGGACGATCGTCCGCGCGCTGCTCGAACTGACCGAAGGGAGCCGGGCATGAGCATGCGGCTGGACGGTCCGCAGAAAGTCACCGGAGCGGCCGAGTACGCCTTGGACCGCACCTTTCCGGGGATGCGGTACGGGTACATCGTGTGCAGCACGATCGCGCACGGCGAGATCGAGGCGATGGACGTCACCGCGGCGAAGAGCGCGCCCGGCGTGGTCGGCGTCTACAGCCCGTTCGACCCGCTGGAGCTACACCCCTTCACCTCGCAGCTGAGCGGCGACGTGTGGCTGCCGCTGCACGACCGCTCGGTGGTGTTCTACGGCCAGCCGATCGGGCTGGTGATCGCGGAAACCTTCGAGCAGGCACGGGACGCGGCGAACCTGATCGAGGTCCGCTATCAGGAGAAGCCCGCGCGGACGTCCATGGAGGAGGGCGTCGAGTCGTTCGCCGAAGAAGCGCCGGAGAGCCGCGGAAACCCGCCGTCGATCGAGGTGCTGGCGGACGGCGTGGAGTCGTTCGCGGACGCGCTGGCGGGCTCGCCGGTCGTGGTCTCGCAGACCTATCGCACGGCCGCGCAGAACCACGCGGCGATGGAACCGCACTCCGCGGTGGCGTTGTGGGAAGGCGACGAGCTCACTCTCTACAGCGGAAACCAGGCCAGTCACCTGCAGGCGATGGAAATGGCCGCGGTGCTGGGCATCGAGCCGTCCGCGGTGCACGCGGTGAACCCCTATGTGGGCGGCGCGTTCGGCGGCAAGGCAGGCACCTCGGCTCCGGGGATGCTCGCCGCCGCCGCGTCCCGGGCGCTCGGCTGCCCGGTGAAGTGCGCGCTGACGCGCGAGCAGGTGTTCACCGCCACCGCGAACCGGCCGGCCACCGTGCAAAAGGTCGCGCTGGGCGCGGACCGCGACGGCACGCTGATCGCGGTGCAGCACGATTCCTGGTCGGCCACCTCGATGAGCCGGAGCTTCGTGGAGCCGACCTCGCACGGCACCTCGCGCGAGTGGTACTCCACGCAGAACCTGTCGATCAACCAGAAAATGGTGCCGCTGCACGTCCCGCCGGGCACGTTCATGCGCGCACCGGGTGAGGCGTCGGGTTCGTTCGCGCTGGAGAGCGCGATCGACGAACTGGCCATCGCGCTCGAGATGGACCCGATCGAACTGCGCCGGCGCAACAGCTCGATCGCTCCGCCCGGTCACGACCTGCAGTGGTCGAGCAAGCACCTCGACGAGTGCTACGAGGTCGGGGCGCAGCGGTTCGGCTGGGCGAACCGCTCGCCGCGAGGCCGCGTCGACGGCGACTGGCTGGTCGGCATGGGCACCGCCACGGCGATGTTCCCCGCGCTGCGCTTCCCGGCGACCGTCGAGCTCACCCTCAACGCGGACGGCACCGCTGTAGTGTCGACCAGCGGGGCTGACCCGGGCACCGGCCTGCTCACCGTGCTGGCCACCATCGGGGCCGAATCGCTGGACCTCGCCCCGGACCGGATCACCCCGAAGCTGGGCGACTCCCGGTACGCCCCGGGCGGCCTGTCCGGCGGTTCGACCGCCACCGCGAGCACCGGCACCGCGATCATGCTGGCCGCCACCGAGCTGCTGGACGAACTGGTGGCGCTGGCCGCCGAACCGGGCGCCCCGTTCGAAGGCCAGGTCGTCACCTACGCCGAGGGCCTGCTGCACGGCGACAACGGCACCCTGCCGTTCGGCGAACTGCTTCAGGCGCTCGGTCGGGAATCGTTGTCCGCCAAGGGTTCTTCCGCACCCGGCGAGGAGCTGACGAAGCACTCGTTCAGCTCGTTCGGCGCGCAGTTCTGCGAGGTCCGGGTGCACCGGCTGACCCGCGAGGTCCGGGTGTCGCGCATGCTCGGCGTCTTCGACGCCGGCCGCATCATCAACGACACGCAGGCCCGCAGCCAGCTCGCCGGCGGGATGATCTGGGGGGTGTCCGCGGCACTGCACGAGGGACTGGAAGTGGAGCCGAACGGTCGCTTCGCGAACGGCGACTTCGCGAGCTACCTGTTGCCGGTGAACGCAGACATCCCGGAGGTCGAGGTGCAGTTCGTCGAGTACCCGGACACCCTGCACAACGCCGTCGGCGCCCGCGGAGTGGGCGAAATCGGCGCGGTCGGCATGGCCGCCGCGGTGGCGAACGCGGTGGCGAACGCGACCGGGACGCGAGTGCGGAGCATCCCGATCGTCATCGAGGATCTGTTGGAGGACTGAGAACCGGACGTTGCCCGGCCGGCGGTGCCTGCCGCCGGCCGGGCAACGCGGTCACGGAGGTTCGCCCGGGACCTCGCCGTTGAACACCGACTGGGCGGCCTTCGCTCCTCGGGGCCGTTCCGGGTGCCGGTGCGGCGGCATCGCCGGCGAGCGCAAAGCGTTGCTGGCCGCGGCGTTGCCGCACGACGCGGGGCGGGCGGCCGGGAGGCGGGCCTGACCCGCGACCCCATCGCGCACACCGGGCAGCTGCTGATCAGCTGTGCGGAGGCGCGCACCACGGCATCCGGCGATCCGCCGGAAAGGTCCGGCGGAGCAGTTCGTTTCGCACCGGAATCAGCTGGGGTCTGAGTGCAGTCGGGTAGGCCGGGTGACCGGTTTCTGCCGCACTCTCTTGGTCGACTGTCGCTCAGCCGTTCGTGACCCAGGCGCGCAGTGTCGTGCAGGTTGGCCCGCCCGCTGACAGCCTGCCCTCGCGGACCGGGCCGCGGCGGCCATTGGGGCAACGTTGCCCGTTGGCGGGAGTCGCGGGCAACGCGGTCCGGTGCTTCGCGTCTCAGGGTGCAGAGATTCGCCACCACACGGGCACAGGGGAGCACGCAATGGGGTTCACTGCGATGAAGTCGATGAAGCTGATCATGGCCGGGGGAGCGGTCGCGGCGACCGCGCTCCTTTCCGCGTGCAGCGGAAACAGCGTCGCGGCAAACGGTTCCGCGTCGGCCGCCGGTACCGCGCCGGTCGCGGCCAAGTCTGCTCCGCAGGGCGGTTCCGGCGGGAGCGCCGCCGTCACCCAGGAGAGGGACAGCGACGGCAACGTCAACTGCAGTGTGCGCGGCGGAACGGTCGGCCCGGCCGGCGGCAAGCAGATGAACCTGATCGCGATGCGGAGCACCGACGGCAGCATCCCTGGCTGTACCGAAGCGTTCACCGTGATGTCCCAGTACTACAAACTGGTGCCCACCAAGGGGGAAGGCCCGGGCAAGCGGGTGCTGGACGTCGCGGGCGACTGGACTTGCGCGCTGGGAGCGGGCGACGAACTCGCGCAGGGCGTGGTGAACTGCGGCAAGGGCGCGACCGGCCTGATGATCAAGACCGCGCCGGTCGGCGCGAAGACGGTCAGCGCCGACCCGGTGCAGCGCCGCTTCCCGAACACCACGCAGACCGTGCGGTTCACCGGCTACGACAAGGCCGCCGGGATGGCGCAGTTCCAGCTGATCCTGTGGAAGTCCGGCGGCGCGGACGACGGGCATTTCACGCCGGTTCCGGGCGACAGCAAGACCTACCGGCTCCCGCTGAGCGACCGCGACCAGGTGTTCAGCGCGGCCACGCTGTGCTCGGGCGGCGACGTGACCGTCGACGGCGACGGCATCGGCTCGAAGGCCTGCTCCCCGCAGGATCTGATGACCGCGCTGACCGGCGCGAACCCGCCCGCCGCGCAGATCCACGTCGACCAGGACGACCGGATCGACGTGGTGAAGGAGCTGTACCACCCCTGACCCCGGGGGATCGGCGGCTGAGCGAACGCGCTCAGCCGCCGTTTTTTGTTTCACCCAGCCGGTTCGTACAGGCTGAACGGCGTCCCCTGGTCGTCGCGGCACTGGGCGATCCGGCCGACCCCTGGCACGTCCCGCACCTCGCCGCTCTGCCCGCCGAGTTCGTGCAGCCGCTTGACGGACGCGTCGATGTCGTCAGTCGCGAAGTAGACCCGCGGGTGGGTGAAATCGGCTGCGGCCGGTGCGATCGCGCCAGCCGGGCCGTCGCCCAGCACGTGGTAGTCCTCGCCGAAATCGGTAGTGCTCCAGCCGAACAGCGCGGTGTAGAAGGCGCGGGCCTTCGCGGTGTCGGCGGCCGGGATTTCCAGCCAGTTGATCTGTCCGGGCATCGGGACAATCCTTTCCTCAGGTTGACGTACCAGAGGACGAACTGCCCGGCCGATTCTCGACAGCCGCCTGCAGCCCAGCGTCGAAGCTGCGCAACGCAGCGCCGACCGCGGCGGCGACGGTAATTTCGTAAACCTCGTATTCCGAATAACCCTTCGCGAGCAAGGCGAAGTCCGCGTCGGTGATCCGGTACGACGCGTCACGGACCTTCGCGGTGTAGGCGTCCAACGGCGCGGGAAGTCCTTCTCCGCGACCGGCTGCCGCTCGAAGCCCCGCGTCCGTCAACGCGGGAGCGGTGAAGACCGAATATCGCATCTCTTCCACCGGATCCTGATGCGTGCCAGCCGGTCCGCCGGCGAGGAGGAAGCCGGGGAACCGGTAACCGAAGCGATGCAGCGCACGGGTTCCGCTCTGCAGCTGGCCGTCGCGCAGGACGAAGCCGAACGCGTTGGCCAGGCGGTTCACGATGTTCCACACCAGATTCACGCGCAGTGCCTCGTTGATCGCGGGCACCGGCAGCTCCGGTCGCGTGATCTGGTCCGGACGCAGTGTCACCGTTTCCAGGAAGGCGCGCGCGGCAAGCACTTCCGCACGGGCGGATTCGGGCGCGTCGGGATCGATCTCGCCTTGCCCGGCCAACCGGATCAGCTCGGTGTGCGATTCGATGCAGAACGGGCACTCGTGCAGCACCGCGGTAGACATCGCGAAGAACTCGCGTTCGCCGGGCGTCCAGAACGACGGTCCGCGCATGGCCGGCGCGGTGAGGTCCAGCAACGGCCGGGTGAGGAAGCCGGGTCGGTACAGCAGCATCTTCACGATGTCCGGCGGGTTCTTCCCGGTCATGGCCAGGAAAAGCTTGGCGCGCAAGCGATGTCCGTTGTCGAGAATGGACAGTCTCATCAGGGCTCCAACGTGGACAGGCGATCGGCGAGGTAGCGCCGGTCGGCCGGGTTCGCGGCCAGGGCATAAGCGCGGCGGTAGGCTTCGGCCGCCTCCGCGGAGCGGCCGGATCGGCGCAGCAGGTCGGCGCGGGCAGCGTGCAGCAGGTGGTAGCGGTCCAGGCCGTCGATGCGCTCAATAAGCGCCAAACCTTCGGCTGGGCCGTGCACTTCGGCGAGAGCGACGGCCTGGTTCAACGCGATCACCGGCGACGGAGTCATGGCATAGAGCCGGTCGTAGAGTCCGGCGATCGCCGCCCAGTCGGTCTCCGCGGCCGACGGCGCCAGCGCGTGCTGGACGGCGATCGCGGCTTGGACTTGGTACGGGCCGGTTGTTCCGAACCGCAACGCTCGACCAAGCAGCCCGACAGCTTCGGCGATTTCGTCGCTGTCCCACCGGCTTCGGTCCTGATCGGCAAGCAGCACGACAGCGCCGTCCGCGGCGTGCCGGGCAGCGGCGCGCGAGTCGTGCGCCAGCAGCAGGGCGACGAGCCCGAGCGCTTCCGGTTCGTCCGGCATCAGAGTCGCGACCAGCTTGGCCAGCCGGATCGCCTCGCGGCACAGTTCGCGGTGCTCCGGCGAGGTGTATCCCTGGGTGAAGACGAGGTACAGCACCGCCAGCACGCCGGAAAGCCGTTCGGACAGCAAGTGGTCGGGCGGCACCGCGAGGCTGATCCCGGCGTCGCGGATTTTGCGTTTCGCCCGTACCAGCCGCTGCGCCAGCGTCGCCTCGCTGACCAGGAACGTGCGCGCGATCTGGCCGGCGGTCAACCCGGCCACCGCCTGCAGTGTGAGCGCCACGCGGGCCTCCTCGGCGAGCGCGGGGTGGCAGCAGGTGAAGATCAGGCTGAGCCGCTCGTCGCCGATCTCCAGCAGCCGCTCGTCCGGTGGTTCATTGCTCGCCACTGCCGGAGCGTCGAGTTGGGCAAGCTTCTGCTGACCGCGCCGGGCCCGGCGAAGACGGTCGACAGCGCTGTTGCGGGCAGCGGTCAGCAGCCATGCCATCGGGTCGTCCGGCGGCTCCTCGTCCCACTTGCGCAGCGCGAGCGCGCACGCGTCCTGCAGCGCGTCTTCGGCCAGTTCGAAATCGCCGAGGACACGGACCAGCGCGGCGAGCATCCGCGCCCGGTGCTCGCGGTAGGTCTCGTGCAGCAGCGTCATGCCCCCGCGGCCCGGTGGTCGAGCCCGGGCACGCCGGCGACCGGCCGGACCTCGATCGTGCCGACCTCGGCCATCGGGCACAGCGCGGCGAGTTCGAGCGCCTCGTCGAGGTCGCGGCAGTCCAGCACGTAGATGCCGCCGAGGTGCTCGTGGGTCTCCAGGAACGGCCCGTCGGTGACCAGCGTCTTTCCCTCGCGGACGCTGACCGTGGTGGCGGTGTGCTCGCCCTGCAGCGGATGCCCGGACACGAACGCGCCGCGCCGTTTGCACTCGTCGGCGAACGCGTTCACCCTGGCCAGCGCCTCCGGGAAGCGCGGATCTCCGGGTTCGGGGCGGTCGCAGTTGTAGATCACCAGCAGGTACTGCATGTGTCCTCCAGGAGCCGGTCCGGCGTCGTCCTAGTGGAAGACGAACGGATCGACGGTAACTCGACCGGCCGGAGGGCACGATCCGGAAAACCGGGGAAGCGCGCCGGAAGCAGCGCGCTCCCGCGTCAGTAGCTCGGCGGCGTGACGCTCACCAGGAACCGTGCGGCGGTCGTGCTGTCGTTTCGGAACCGGTGCGGGATCGAGGAATCGAAGGTGCAGCTGTCCTCCGCCGCCAGCACGTGCGTCTGCTCGCCGACCTGGACGGTCAGCTCCCCGGCGAGCACCACCACGCACTCCTGCGACGGATGCGACCGCGGCTCGTCGGCCGACACGCCGCCGGGTTCGAGCACGCCTTCGAGCACTTCGAGCTTCGCACCGCCAGGAGAGGCCCGGGTGTAGGTGATCGCGTGGTGCGGCGAGGAGATCCGGTACCGGTCGGCGCCGCGGATCACCGCGACGGACTGTTCGTCGGGCTCCTGGAACAGGCTGAACAGCGGGACTTCCAGCACCTCGGCGATCCGCCGCATGGTTTCCAGGCTGGGGTCGGTGACGCCGCGTTCGACCTGGCTGATCAGCCCGGTCGACACGCCCGCCTGGTCGGCCAGCTCGCGCACGGTCAGGCCCCGCTGGGAGCGGAATTCGCGGATCCTCGTCACGGTCACCCGGCCATTATCGCCGAGCGGCCGCTGCCCGCTGGCAGACTGGCGGCCCGGCCGCCGTCTGGAGGGGAACGCATGTCCGAGCTGTACGCGTGGAAGCCGCGAGCCGTCGTCTTCGATTGCGACGGCCTGCTGATGGACACCGAACCATGCTGGTCGGTGGCCGAGACCGAACTGTTCGCCCGGCACGGCCTGCCGTTCGGCCCGGAGCAGAAGGCGCTGGTCATCGGCAAGTCCCTCGCCGCGGCGGCGGACACGATGGCTGAGGTGTTCGGGGAACCGGGAACCGGCCGGGCGATCGAGGCGGACCTGCTGGCGATGGTGACCGAAGTCGTCACCGCGAAGGCGGAACCGATGCCGGGCGCGCACGAACTCGTCGAGCTGGCCGCGGCGGCGATGCCGGTCGCAGTGGCCAGCAATTCGCCGCGCGCGTTGCTGGCGGCGGCCTTGGCACGGGGCGGTTTCGAGTTCGCGGTCAGTGTGGCCGCGGACGAGGTCGCCGCGCCGAAGCCGGACCCCGAGCTGTACCTGACGTCGTGCGCCCGGCTGGGAGTGGCACCGGCGGACGCGCTGGCGTTCGAGGACTCGATGACCGGCCTGCGTTCGGCTCGGGCGGCCGGGATGCCGGTGGTGGGGGTGCCGACGCTGCCGGGGAAGGAGTTTCCGGCGGACCTGGTGGTGTCCTCGCTGCGTGATCCGGGACTGCTGGAGTGGCTCCGGGAGTGGCGGTGAGCGGCGCTGTCCTGGCCCTTGGAGAGGTCGTGAAGGGAACATTGAGGGAATCAGAGTCCCTCAATGTTCCCTTCACGACCCGCCTGGACGGCCTGCTCTCCGCTGTTTCCGGGTGCGTCACCCCGGGTGAAACCGCGCCTCGCGCGTGATTGACTGGCCGGCATGGTCAGGCATCCGCGCGCTCGGGGTCCGCAGTGACCGCCGGGACGCCGGCGGTCCGGCCGCGCAACCGGCGGCAGCTCATTGTCGCAGCGGCCGGACGGGCGTTCAGCGAACGCGGGTACCACGCGGCGTCGATGGAAGAGATCGCCGCCGCGGTCGGGATCACCGCGGCCGCCCTGTATCGGCACTTCCCGAACAAGTACGCGCTGTTCACCGAATGCGCGAACGTCATGGCGGACCGGCTCGTCGCTGCCCTGGCTCCGCCCGGCGCGCCGCTGGCCGACGTGCTCCGCGCCGTCGCCCGGGTCACCGTCGCGCACCGGGCTTCCGGCGGCCTGTACCGCTGGGAGTCCCGCTATCTCGAACGTGCCGACCGGCGCCAGCTGAGCGAGAAGTTCGCGCAGGTCGTCGCGCGCGTGACCGAAGCGGTCCAGCCGTCGCCGGACGCGGATCTCCGCGCGGTGGCGGCGCTCGGCGCGATCGGGTCCGTCACGATGCACCACACCTCGATCGCCCAGCGCCGAGCGGAAGACCTGTTGACCGAAGCCGCTATGCGGGTAGCCGCCGCTTCTTCGTCGGCTGCGCCGTCCGTCGAGCTTCCGGCGCAGCCCGCGCCCAAGACCCGGCGCGCGGAGATCATCGCGGCCGCCGTCCCGCTGTTCGACCGAGACGGGTTCGCCGCGGTCACGAACGCCCGGATCGCGGAGGCGGTCGGGCTCGTGCCGTCCGCGCTTTACCGCCATTTCCCCAACAAGGCCGAGATCCTAGCGGCGGCGTGCCTGCAGGCCGCCGGGCTGCTGGCGCAAGCAGTGGAGCGAAATCTGCACGGGACAACCGGTTCGCGCGCTCTGCCGCTGCTGGCCGCGACGTACGTGGCCTACAGCTTCGAACACACCGCGTTGACCAACGTCGCTGCCGCTGAAGTCGGCGGTTTGCCTGCCGCGCTCCAGCAGCCGCTGATTCAGGCGCAGCGCGAGCACATCGCAGTCTGGGAACGAGAACTCCGGCTCGCCCGGCCGGAGCTCGACCCGCACCAAGCCCGCGTGCTGGTGCACGCGGGCTTCGGCGTGGTGGTCGAAACCGGCCGGCGGCTGCGGTGGCGCGACGGCCCGGAGCACCGCGCCGCCGTCACCGCGTTCCTGTTGAGCGCACTGGGTTTCTAGGCACCCGGCCGGTTCGCGGTGGGCAGGGTGATCGGCGTCTGCGTCGGCGAGGTGCCGTTGTTGAGGTACAGCATGGAAATGCCGCGGACGAACTGGTCGAACAGCCAGAAACTGCCTGGCTTGACCTTCGACACCCCTTCGCGGAACGCCACGTAGGCCGGCCATTCGACCCGGATCAGCGCGGCCTGCACGTAGTCGCGCGGGAGGCCGAGCCAGTCGCCCATCTGGTCGTTGAGCAGATAGCGGACCAACTCGTTGAGGAAGCCGGAATCCAAGCCCAGCACAGGATTCTCGAGATAGCCGAGCAGGGTGTGCGCCAGGCTGACTCCCTCGCTGGTCGGCCCCAGCACCGGCCACAGCATCTGGTCCGCCTGCGTTTCGGCGTCGGCCCAGGTCTTGGGAATGAACCGCTCCTGGACTCCGAGCAGGTGGAGCGCCACCTGCCACGCGTGCAGATCCGCTTCCTGTTCCGCTTGCGACAACGAGATGTGCCACTTGAGCATGTTGCTGCGGGCGAACGTCGCGACGGAGTGGAAGGTGCGCAGGATGTCCCCGTTGCTGATCGGCTTGGGCTGGTCCGCGCCGGCTTGGTACTTCGCCGACGTCGGCAGCAGATTCCGCACCGCGGCGTGCACCAGCCGGGTCTTGTTCGCGGTGACGACGAAATGCCCGTCCGGATCCCATGCTTTCGCGTTGTGCAGGTCGTAGCCGAAGGTGAACGTCTTGGCCGCGCGCTGCTTCATGTCCGCGCCGCCGGCCGACCAGTAGACCGCCCGCGCCTCGCGCGGGATGACCGTGCTCATGATTCCGCTGCCGAGCGTTTCGGAGACGAACAAGTAACTGCTCAGCCGGGTGTAGAGCTTCTCGGACGCGGCGAGCTTCACCGGGTCGGCCCACGACGGCAGCTTGTTGACCTGCCGCAAGTACGAGGTCAGGTAGTCCGGCATCCCGGCGGGCAACGGGGCGTTGTTGTCGATCCACCCCTGCCAGGCGGCGTTGACGGCGTCGACCTGGCCGTCCGCGAGCAGCGCCGCGGCGACCGCGTCCGCCGTGTCGTCCCACACCTGGAACGGGTCCGCGACGGTGTCCGTACCGGCGACTGAACCCTTGCCGGACCATGCCCACGCCGGGCTCGCCGCCCCGGCCGCGCCCGCGATGCCCAGCGCCGCGCCGAGGGTGAGGACCGTCCTCCTGCTGAGATTCTCCATGTCCTGCTCTGCCTCTCTGGTTGGCGTCGTTGCCATCCCATCGCCGGCCGGCGCGGGGCCGCCGCCCTGTTCGACAGTCTCGGATGATGTGATTTCTCATTAACATAACGGCACTGGTGACGGGTCGGCAAGAGGCGGCTCCGCCGGCGTATCGGCTCCGGTGGATTCGTTTGCGCCACCGCGGAGGTCTGCGTGAGGGACTGGCGCTCGCCGGGTAAGGAGCACCGACGATGACCATCCCCGCCACCCTGCGCGCCTTGCGGCAGACCTCCCAGGACGGTCCCTCGGACATGCGGCTCGTCACCGACGCCGGTGCCTGGACACACGTTCTGGGGCCGCCCGGCGGCTGGCGGGTGATCGCGACCTCCGCCACCGGTTAACCCGCGGCCTATCGCCGCGACGCGTTTATCGCCGGTACTTGCCGTTCCGCCGGGCCTTTCGCGACGACCGCGACACTCCAGCCAGCGGATGCCCAGTCGTTGCCCCAGGTCGCCGTCGGGCAAGCAGTTCCCGTAGTTCCGCGATGCCGGCCTCATCCGGATGACCGCAGTTCAGCACTGCCGTGACCAAACCGCGGGCTTCGTCCGGCGGCATCGCATTGAGGGACGCAGCGACCTGGTCCGGGCCGCCGAGTTCGAGCAGATGGATGAACTGCTCGGCCACGCCGCGCAGTCGCTCGTCATCGCTGAGCTCCTCCAGAGCAAGTTCGCCGCGCTCGACGAGGAGTTGCATGGCAATGGGGGCCAGCTTCCGGTCCGAGCGCAGCTCCCGGAGCAGTGCGGTGCCGTCGGGAATGGCCCACGCGAGCACATCGAGCATCGCGGTCGCACGCGAACGGATCGGGCAGCGCCGGACTGCATCCATCAGCAGCGGCAACCCGCGGTCCCGGCCGCCGTGGGCGTCGAGCCAACCGGCGAGTTCCGCCGCCGCTGCCTCCTGCGGGTAATGGTCTGCGAGCACCCCGAGCAAACCCGAGGGTTCGGCCCCGGAAAGTTCCCCGACCAGCGGTGCGTGCCGGCCTGCCGCGATCATGCGCTGGCGTACTGCGCGCCTGGCCAGCGGGGTCAGCGCGATCAATTCCACGCTGTCGGCGGAAAGCGCGGACCGCAGGCGGTCAGCGGTGGCCGGCGAGAACACGCCGGGCCCGCCCGGATCGAGGTCGATACTGAAAACCGGATCGGCCACGCCGGTCGTGAGCGTCACCACATCGAATTCGGCCAGCGTCGTGAACACCCGTCGAAGGTCTGCGCCGACTCCCTCGCGCCATGCCTGCTCGCTCGCCTCGTCCAGGTCGTCGATGGCGAAGCATTCGAGGACGGACAGCCAGACGGTTTCCTGGAGCCTGACGATCGGCATCGATCGGGGAAAGCTGTAGAGGGTGTTCAGGACGTCAGGCAGCACCTCGTCGATGATGCTGGCGAGCAGAATGCTGTACCTAGGTGCCCAGTTGCGTCCGTTCAGAACGAGCTCCGGCGAGGCCAGGCGGTCGAACGCCGCGGTCCAGAGTCCGAGGCTGTCGCGAAGCAGCCGCGCGTTCTTCGCTACGCGCACCAGCTTGCCCTTGACCACCCGGACGACCCGGATCGTTTTCGCAAGCTCGATCAGGCTGGACAGGACAGTCAGTTCTTCGCTGCTGCGGGTCCGGTAGATCTCGCCCCCGACCTCCCGATCGAACTCGTCGCCGGTGTCCAGGAGTTCCACCAGAGCACGGGCATCGGCCAGTTTCAGGTTGCCGGTCGCGGTCAGCGCCCGACCGTCGCCGACCCATTCGACCAGCGCACGCAACCGCGCGACGACCGCCGTCTCCTCGGCAGCCGCTGCCAGTTCCGCATCCGGGGGAAGCGTCACCGGAAGGGTGGCCACGGCACGCTCGGGCCGGCCGCCGCCGTCGTGGACATGCCGCGCGGTGATCTCGCTGAGCGCCTCGTCGTTGTAGTCGACCTTGCCGGCGCGCACCGCGTCGAGGAACCTGCCCATGCCCGCTTCGTCTCTGGGATCGACTCCCTGGCGGAGCGCGTTCATGGCCCAGAACTTGGCCACACCGAAGTTGCGATCGTCGGTCATCGCCGTCGCGAAACCGGCACCGGCTTTCGTGACTGCCGCGTCGAGCTCGGTCAGCGGATCGCCGGTCGGGTCGGCCAAGCCAGCTGTGTGCAGTCCGCGGAGAAACAGCCGCAGGTCCTCCGGGATGTGCGCGGTGTCCTCGGGGCGAGCCGACAGCCGCCGAGGCAGGTGCGACAGCAGGAACTCCTCGACCAGGCCGGCGGTCCAGTAGCCCAGCCGCCCGTCGACGCTCTGGTGCCGGAAGTCCAGAGCCGCCTCCAGTACCAGCGGATCGATGCTTTCCGTTCCGGCCATGATCGGCGACCGTCGGACCAGCAGGTCCTTGGCCGCGTCGAACGCGTCGGTGTCTTCGGGCTGGTAATACATGCGCATCGGAGTCACTGTCCTTGCCGGAGGTCTGGGTCCGGGTGCTCGGCGATGAACTGGCGCGCGACGTCCAAGCCGGTCAGGGCGTTGTCGCTCAGCCACTCCACGGCACGGCGGCGTGCGCGAACGTCGCGGAAGGCGCGCCAAAGCGGAAGAAGCTCCGGATAGTCGTGGTGCAGTTGGTCCTTGAAACGACGGAAGGCCCCGCTGCCGCGGAGAGCCCTCGACAGCCGCAGGCTGGCCTGTTCGTCGCCGACACACTCGGCGAAGTCCGCCATGTCCTGATACCAAACGTAGGGCGGCAGCGGCTGGATCGGGATCAGGTCCAGCTCGTCCAGATCGACCGGGTTCTCGCCGTCGAGCCCGCCGTCGAGCGTCCAGAGCACGAGTTCGCCGGTACGCGGGTCGACAAGGAACCGGAGGTCGTAAGCATCCTGATTCTGCAGGGCGTGGGCGATCTCGTCGAGGTCGAAACTGTCCAAGGCGAACACCCGGACAGGCTAGGGGCTGAGGGCACCCGCGTCGGAGGTGCGTCTTGCTTGCCCTGCCCGCCGCTCATCTGCTCCGGTGAATGAGCTACCCATCGTCGGTCAGCGAACGGCCGGGGCACCGCGCGTTGAGCGACAGCCCGACGATGCTGACCGAGGGCGCAAAGAACGGGACGGCGGTCGGGGTATTCCCCTCGACCGCCGTCCCGTGTCTGGTGGACCGCCACCTGCCGTTGTTGGCCTGGTGCCGGCCTAGCGGAGGTGTTGACCAAGGAAACCCCTGGTCAACGCCTCCACCCGATCACACGTCGTAGTACAGCGAGAACTCGTACGGGTGCGGACGCAGCCGCAGCGGGTCGATTTCGTTCTCGCGCTTGTACTGGATCCACGTCTCGATGACGTCCGGCGTGAAGACGCCGCCCTCGAGCAGGAAGTCGTGGTCCCGCTCCAGGGTGTCCAGCACGGTGCCCAGGTCGCCCGGGACGAGCTTGACGTTCTTGGCCTCTTCCGGCGGAAGCTCGTAGAGGTCCTTGTCGATCGGCTCCGGCGGCTCGATCTTGTTCTTGATGCCGTCGAGCCCGGCCATCATCATCGCGGAGAACGCGAGGTACGGGTTGCCCGACGAGTCCGGGCAGCGGAACTCGGCGCGCTTGGCCTTCGGGTTGTTGCCGGTGATCGGGATCCGGACGCACGCGGAGCGGTTGCGCTGCGAGTACACCAGCGACACCGGGGCCTCGAAGCCCGGCACCAGGCGGTGATAGGAGTTCACCGTCGGGTTGGTGAAGGCCAGCAGGCTCGGCGCGTGCTTGAGCAGGCCGCCGATGTAGTGCCGCGCCGTGTCGGACAGGCCCGCGTAACCGGACTCGTCGTGGAACAGCGGCTGGCCGTCCTTCCACAGCGACTGGTGGCAGTGCATGCCCGAACCGTTGTCGCCCGAGAGCGGCTTCGGCATGAACGTCGCGGTCTTGCCCGCGGCGAACACGGTGTTCTTCACGATGTACTTGAACAGCTGCAGGTCGTCGGCAGCGTGCAGCAGCGTGT
The DNA here is from genome assembly GCF_000383915.1 of Amycolatopsis benzoatilytica AK 16/65. NCBI lineage: Bacteria > Bacillati > Actinomycetota > Actinomycetes > Pseudonocardiales > Pseudonocardiaceae > Amycolatopsis > Amycolatopsis benzoatilytica. The sequence goes on along the minus strand of NZ_KB912942.1, from coordinate 5,613,315 downwards.
TGAACTTGTAGTTGATCTCGGTCTGGCCGGCGGTGCCCACCTCGTGGTGCGCGCGCTCGATCTCGAAACCGGAGTGCTGCAACTGGCGGACGATGTCGTCGCGCAGGTCGGCGAAGTGGTCGACCGGCGGGACCGGGAAGTAGCCGCCCTTGAACTTCGTCTTGTAGCCCTGGTTGCCGCCCTCGGTGTCGGCGCCGGTGTTCCACCAGCCCTCGACCGAGTCGATCTCGTGGAACGAGAGATGTTCGGCGTCTTCGAAGCGGACCGAGTCGAAGATGTAGAACTCGGCTTCCGGGCCGAAGTACACGTTGTCGGCGACGCCGTACTCGGCGATGTACTGCTCGGCCTTGCGCGCGATGTTGCGCGGGTCACGGCTGTAGGCCTCGCGGGTGAACGGGTCGTGGACGAAGAAGTTCAGCGAGAGCGTCTTCGTCTTGCGGAACGGGTCGATTCGCGCCGTTTCGGGGTCCGGAAGCAGCAGCATGTCGGACTCGTGGATCGACTGGAAGCCGCGCACCGAGGAGCCGTCGAAGGCCAGGCCCTCTTCGTACGCCTCCAGGTCGAACGCCTTGGCGGGCACCGTGAAGTGCTGCATGACGCCCGGCAGGTCGCAGAACCTGACGTCGATCGACTCGACCTTCTCGTCGGCGATGAGGCGCTGAATGTCGTCTGGAGTAGTGGGCACCCTCGGTGACTCCTTCTCGTTCGTTACCGGCGGCAGTACTCTCTTCGGCTCACGCTAAGAGGGCGGTGTTGCCCGACCGTCACCCGAATGTTTCGCGGGTGTTAACGGACCCCCGCCACTGCCCAGTCGACCAGGCCGGATGTGGTCCGCGCCACCGGCATACCCTGGATGGGTGGCGAGATGGACGGGCGAATGGCTGCCGGGCGTCGGCGAGGGCTCCGCGGCGGCTCCGAGAGAGGCCCCGCGCTGGCGTGGCGAGTCACTGGGCCTGCCCGAATCCGGGCCGGGCGCGATAGCCGGCGGCGGCCCGCGGTTCCTGGCGCTGCTGGTCGATTTGGTGCTGGCGTCGCTGATCACGACCTTGTTCGTGCGCTACGACCTGCAGAACGCCGCCGCGATGCAGACCTTCAACCTGTGGGCGGGCGCGGTCTGGGCGGTGCTCACCGTGGTGCCGGTCACGTTCTTCGGCTTCACGCCGGGGATGGCCGCGCTCGGCATCCGGGTGGCCCGCCTGGACGGCGCCACCATGGTCGGCGCATGGCGAGCCCTGGTCCGGATGGCGCTGACGGTGCTCCTGCTGCCTCCGCTGGTGCGGAACCTGGACGGCCGCAACTGGCTGGACCGAGTCACGAACACCGTCGTCATCCGGATGCGCTGAGACCCGCCCGCGCCGGTCTAACCGGCAGGTTTGCCCGTGAAAAGGCCCCTTGCGAGGATGTGATTCCCGCAAGGGGCCCTCTTCACGGACAGGTGGCTTTCGAGGGTCAGCGCCGCCGGATCGTCCGCTGCACGTTCCGCATCTTCGCCCCGGCCGGCATCGGCCCCTTGGGCATAGCCGCTCCCCGGGATCCCAGCGCCGCCAGCTTGGCCTCCAGCGCGTCGACCTGGGCCGGCTTCAGGTTCCGCGGCAGCTTCGCCAGGTGCGCCTGCAGCTTCTTCAGCGGGACCTGGTTGTCCTCGTGCCCGATGGTCACGTCGTAAATCGGTGTGTCGCCGACCAGCCGCGACACTCGCTTCTTCTCCTGCGCGAGCAGGCCCTTCACCCGGTGCGGAGCCCCCTCCGCTACCAGGATGACGCCCGGGTGCCCCAGCACCCGGTGGACCGCGTCGAGCTGCGTGGTCGCGGCGACGGTCGGCGTGACCTTCCACTTCCCGCGCAGATTCTCCAACGCCCAGGCGGCGGCGCCGGGCTGGCCGTCGGCCTTCCCGTAGACCGTGCGCTGCACGCGGCGGCCGAAGATGATCACGGCCAGCAGGATGCCGAGCACGACGCCCAGCGGCAGCAGCGTCCACTGGATGTTGAAGATGAAGCCGATGCCGAACAGCACGCCGGCGGTGACCACGATCGAGCCGACCATCCAGGGGATCAGCATCGGGTCTTCTCGGCGCTGCATCTTGAACGCCTCGAACAGCTGCCCGCGGCGCGCCTTGCTCGCCGCTCGCTTCTCCCGCTTGGCCTGCTTGGCCGCTTCCTTGTCCTGCTTGCCCGCCATACAGCCAGGATACGGCCGCGTGCCCTGCCGGGAATTCGTCGGCCCCCTCTGCGAGGATCGCGGGGTGGCCACCGCATCGTCTCCCCAGACCAGGCACAGCCGCTCGAGCCTGCTCGACGGGCTTGATCCCGAGCAGCGCGCCGCCGCGGCGGCTCCCCGCGGTCCGGTCTGCGTCCTCGCTGGTGCGGGCACCGGCAAGACCCGGACGATCACGCATCGCATCGCTCATCTGGTCCGATCGGGGCACGTCTCGGCGGCGCAGGTGCTGGCCGTCACCTTCACCACGCGCGCGGCCGGGGAGATGCGCACCCGGCTGCGCGGCCTCGGCGTCGACGCCGCGCAGGCGCTGACCTTCCACGCCGCCGCCCGCCGTCAGCTCCGGTATTTCTGGCCGCGGGTCGTGGGCGACCGGCCGTGGGACCTGATCGACAACAAGTTCCGCCTCGTCGCGCAGGCCGCCCAGCGGGTCCGGCTGAGCACCGAGACCGAAGTGCTGCGCGACTTGGCGAGCGAGATCGAGTGGAGCAAGGCGTCGCTGGTCTCGCCGGACGACTACCCCTCGGTCGCCGCCCGGATGCAGCGGGACACCCCGGCGCCGGTCGCGCAGGTCGCCGAGGTCTACCGGCGGTACGAGGAGCTGAAGAACGACGCGCAGCTGCTCGACTTCGACGACCTCCTCCTGCAGACCACCGCGGTGCTGGAGAAGCACGACGCCGTCGCGGCCGAGTTCCGCGACCGGTACCGCTGCTTCGTGGTGGACGAGTACCAGGACGTCACGCCGCTGCAGCAACGGCTGCTCGACGCGTGGCTCGGCGGCCGCGACGACCTCACGGTGGTCGGCGACGCCAACCAGACCATCTACTCGTTCGGCGGTGCCTCGCCGAAGTCGCTGCTGGAGTTCACGCGGCGGTTCCCGGAGGCGACCGTGGTGCGCCTGGAGCGCGATTACCGGTCGACGCCGCAGGTCGTCGCGCTCGCGAACCAGGTGATCGGCGCCGCGCGCGGCCGTCCGGCGGGGTCGCGGCTGAAGCTGATCGGGCAGCGGCCGGACGGACCGGATCCGCGGTTCGCCGAGTACGAGGACGAGGCCGCCGAGGCCAGCGCGGTCGCGCGCCGGGTCCGCGAGCTGCTCGACGCGGACGTGCCGGCGAGCGAGATCGCGGTGCTGTTCCGGATCAACGCGCAGTCGGAGGCGTACGAACAGGCGCTCACCGAGGCCGGGATCCCGTACCTGGTCCGCGGCGGCGAGCGATTCTTCCAGCGCACCGAGGTGCGGCAGGCGATGGTCGCGCTGCGTACGGCGTCGATGGAGCCCACCGAGCTGGAGCTGGTCACCACAGTGCGCTCGGTGCTCGCGCGGGTCGGGCTGACCGAGCAGCCGCCGTCCGGCGGCGCGGCGAAAGAGCGTTGGGACGCGCTGCTCGCCCTCGTGGAGCTGGCCGAGGAATTGGCGGCGAGCGTCGAAGACGCCGACCTGCCGCGGTTCGTCGCTGAGCTGGAGCAGCGCGCCGCCGCCCAGCACCCGCCGACGGTCGAAGGTGTCACTCTCGCGTCGCTGCACGCGGCGAAGGGGCTCGAGTGGGACGCGGTGTTCCTCGTCGGGCTGTCGGAGGGCACCATGCCGATCCTGCACGCGGATGGCGACGACGCCGCGATCGAAGAGGAACGGCGCCTGTTCTACGTCGGCGTCACGCGGGCTCGGGAGCACCTGTGGCTGTCGTGGTCGCTGTCCCGCGGTCCGGGCAGCCGGCGCAACCGGCGGCGGTCGAGGTTCCTGTACGGGCTGATCCCGGAGGATCACCCGGCGGCACGGATCGCGCGGTCGCAGCAAGCGGCGAAGCCGGGGTCGAAGGCCGGCCGCTGCCGGCTGTGCGGCGGACCGCTCGTCCAGACCATGGAGGTCAAGCTGGGCCGGTGCGCGAAGTGCCCGTCCACAGTGGATGAAGATCTGCTGGAGAAGCTGAAGACCTGGCGCGGCGAGCGTTCGCGCGAACTGAAGGTGCCGGCATTCGTCGTGTTCACCGATGCGACACTGATGGCCATCGCCGAACAGCGGCCGACCGACGACGGCGCGCTGGTGTCGATCTCCGGGATCGGCGCGACGAAACTCGAGCGGTTCGGCGCCGAGGTGCTCGACGTGATCCGATCGTCGATGCGGTCTTGACCGCGTCGATCCGGTGATCGATGCGGCGAACCTGCTGCTAGGCAGCGATCTCCGTCGCTTCGACAAAGATTTGGGAAAATAAGTTGCCCCGCCCGCGCCGGGCCGCATAACCTGCGTAGGAACCCGGGCGAAGTAGGGCCCGGTCTGGGGAAGTACACGACAGCGCCCGCCTCGGGCGGCGCGCGTCCGGCAGAGAAAGGCGGTGCCAGTGAAATGATCAGCAACTCGAAGTTTCTGAAAGCCGGCACCGGTCTGCCTGTCTGCATGGCTCCGACCGCTCCGCGCCCTGGCACCGGTGTGTCCACGGTTGCGCATGTCGACGGAACGCGGCGTCGTATCGACGGACTGCGTCTCATCGAAGGCAACGGGACCCCGGCCGGCATCGCCCTCGCGACGGCCGTCGTCGCCGCGTACCCGCAGGTTGATGCCGATCTGCCGACCATCAAGCAGTTCCGTGTTCCGTTGTCGATACGGGAGCGAAGTTCCTGACCTGCGTCAGGACATGAGGCTCACGAAGGCCGCGGAACCGGTAACCGGATCCGCGGCCTTCGTGTTTTTTTGGCTGCACAACAGAAGGAACAAGTTGTCCAGTTCGATCGCCACCCACACCGCCCGCACCACCGCATCGCAAAGGAGCCCGGAAATGTCATCCGCCATCGCCCTCGCCGAGGGCCCCCTGGCCGAGGGGTTCGACATCGGCGACCTTCTCGAAGGGGTCGCCGAACCCGAACTTCCCTGCCGCTCGCGGGACGCGGACCTCTGGTTCGCCGAATCGCCCGCCGAGCTCGAACGAGCCAAGGCGTTCTGCGCCGGCTGCCCGGTCCGCGAGGCATGCCTCGCCGGAGCAGTCGCCCGGCGCGAGCCCTGGGGTGTCTGGGGAGGCGAAATCTTCGAACGCGGCGCAGTCATCGCGCGCAAGCGGCCCCGCGGCCGTCCGCGCAAGAACGCCGCCCTCGAACCCGCCGCCGCAGCCAGGAGCGCCGCCGCATGACCGTCGACGTCCGCACCACCCGCGATTACGAGTCCCGCACCGGAAAAACCGTCCCCGTGCAGGCGAAACCCAAGCAGACCAAGTCTCAGGAGATCAGCAACATGTTGCTTCACGAAGAACTGTCGAGGGCCCGAATACGGGACCTGATAACCGAACATGAGGCCCAACGCCCATGGCGTCAGGCCCGAGCCGCGCGCCGCTGGTCGAGGCTCGCCGACTGGGCGAAGAGCCGAGCCGAGCGGCACGCCCCGCCGGACTAAGCCGGACCGTGCGGTCGGCATCGGCCGCAGGACTGCCTCCAGTCCTGCGGCCGATGCCGACTGCCGATGTCGGTTGCCTGTGCAGGGGTGCCGACTGCGGTTTTGAGCGGGTGTCGACTTCGGTTGCGGGGCGGCTGCTGGCATCGAATGCCGGCTTGCCCGGGCGAGTGGTTTTCGACTGCCCACAACCGCTCGTCAGTCTCGGATCTCTGCCGTTTCGTCCGAGGGGGGCGGAGCGGCGGCCTGCACGCCGCGGCTGATTTACCTTGGTGGCCAAGGCTTTTCTTGGCTCACGCAGCGCACCGCTGACCCGCGCGGCCGATCGTGGGAACGAGTCTGGAAGGCACCTGTCGGGGGACCTTCCAGGCTCGTTCTCGTTCGCGGATGGTGGGCGGGTGTTCAATGGTCCTCGTGTCCGGACATACGCATGACCACATCGACTGGGCAGACCGGCTGGCGTACCTCCGCGCGGCCGACGCCCTCGACGCTCCCGCACAAGCCGCCATCGCGGCACGCCTTGTCGAGAAACTCCCCTCCCGTCCGACCGTGATCGATCTGGGCTGCGGCGCCGGCGGCATGAGTACCCATTTCGCGGCGGCATTGGCCGAACGAAGCGGCGGCACGATCGTCCTGGTAGACGCGACTCCTGAACTTCTGCAGGAGGCTGCACGCATCGTCCAGTACGCAGCCGCAGCCGCGGCGACCGACGGCACGGCGTCGAAGGTCGAGGTCCAGGCGATCGTCGCGGATCTCGCGGACGCTGCATTGCCGGACCGACTGCCCGCCGCGGATCTTGTCTGGGCGTCGCGCGTCGTGCATCACCTCCCGGACCAGCAGGCAGCGACCGGCACGATCGCGTCGATCGCCCGTCCGGGCGGGATCGTCGCACTTGCTGAGGGCGGATTGTCCTTCTGCTTCCTCCCTTGGGATCTCGGAGTCGGCCGACCCGGGCTGGAGGACCGGTTGCAGGCCGCGCAGGCGGCATGGTTTGTCGGGATGCGCGAAGGCATCGACGGCGCGGTCCCGATGCCCTACGGCTGGCCGCTCGCGCTCGAACGCGCCGGGCTCGCCGAGGTCCGTTCATTCAGCGCGCTGGTCGACCACCCCGCGCCAGGACCGGACGGTCTCACCGACTACGTGCACCACCACCTTTCGCGCCTCGCGATGAACGCCGCCGATCACCTTTCGGACGACGACCAGTCGGTCTTGGCCTCCCTGCTCGACCCGGACAGCCCGCACTACCTCGGCAAGCGCCGCGACCTCTACTTGCTCGGCGCACGAACCGTCCACCACGGTCGCCGAACGTGACCGCCCCGGAACCGGCCTGTTCGCGATGCGGTCGGTCTCGGGCTGCCGAGACCGACCCGATCGCGACCCTGGCCTGGGCGAGTACCAAAGAGAACGGCGTCCAGCGCTGGCTGTGCCCGAATTGCGCGCGCAGCCACGTCCGCGACATCGAGGGCAAGCTGCCTGACGAGTACTGGTAGCTGTCGCTGCCTGACCTGGGACAGGCCCGAGCCGCAGCCGTTGGCAGGCACTGTGCACCTCCCCGGGCTGCGGAGGACACGCGGTTTTCGCCGGTGACCCTTCGCCTGCCCAACTGGCTGGGCTGGTACAGGCCTCGCTGCCTCGGCTGCTTGCCTCCCGCTGGACCAGTCCTGCCTGCCCAGCCCGAGCCGGTCTGGGCCAGGTCAGCCTGATCGATGGCGAGCGAGGACAGCGAGGACGATGCCGCGGCCACCGTCGTCGGCGTGCTGGGGTCAGGTCTGGGTCATGCGGCATTTCCCGTCTTATAGACAGCTCGGACCTTCGGACGGGGAGTGCGCGTCGCTTGGCGGTAGGCGCTGAGCAGTTCGGCGCTCATCGCTTCCAGTGAGTCCTGCAGCTGCTGCGGTGTGCAGCGGAACAGCACAGTGCCGGTCGCGGCCAGGGCTAGATGGCTGAAGTCGTCGGAGCCGGCGGCGGTGCGGTAGCGCCATGCCATGCCGACTTCGTCCCACCAGGCGTCCGCAGTGCCGAGCCGTCGGCCCCGGAGATCGCAGATGGCGACGTTCCATTGCGGGGTCGGCAGCGGTGTTCGCTGGAGGGCTCGCAGGGCGTGACCGTGCGCGAAGGTTTCCTTGTCGTCGAGGTTCCGGAGAATCGTGCGCACTGCCGAGGTGCCGCGCTGGTTTCCGGAGTCCAGTTCGGCGGTGAGGTCTTCTCGGCCGGCGAGGCCCCAGTACAGCGGCAATGACACCAAACGCGCGATCTCGTCGGGGTTCTGTTCCCGGCGGGCGAGGTCGAGGGCCGCCCGGGCGGCGTTGGCGTACGGGAGTCCGTTGATCAGGACCGGCTCGGGCATGCGCGCGGTGCGGGACGCGATGACGTTCGGTTCGTAGGACGGCCTTCGGTTGTGCGGCACGAGCAGGTGGATCTCCGGCGTGCGCGGGTGGCTGATGCCGTGTGCGCACAGCGCGTCGGTGCCGGTGATGAGCGATCCAGGGCCGAACCTGGCCACTGCCGCGTGCAGGAGTTCGTCCCGGCTCGGCGGTTTGTCGTGCACCAGGTAGACCCCGGAGTAAACCTGCCGCCACGGTCCTCCGGGGCCGGAGAGCTGGGCGGCTCTTCGGTCGGAGATGCCGGCGACGCGCAAATGCCGCCGGTGGAGTACGCCGTGTGAAACAAGGTCGCTGAATTCGAGGGCTTCAGTGTCGCCGGTCGTGGTCGTCATGGTTCGAGCATGGCGGCTCGAAGGCGTACAGAGAACGACGCTTCGCAATCTGTGGACAACTCTCGGTAACAGGACTGCCCTGTGGACAACTCAGGCGGCGAACCCGGGCTGCCAGCGCTCCACGATGCCCCGGGCCGGGATCTCGGCGTCGAGCTGGCAGAGGATCCCGGTGGAGCCCGCGGTGACCCGGTGGATCATCAGGTATTCCGGCGGCAGGTTCAGCGAGCGGCCGACATGGAAGTCGTTGCCGCGGGAATCGCCGACCCGGCCCGCCTGCCGTTGCATCCAGCGCCGGGTGAAGTGGAACGTCGGCTGTGCCAGCGGCTCGGTGAACGGAGCGAGGTACGCCAGTACCTCCTCTGCTTCGAGCTGCGAATCCTCGCGGACGAAGCCGTTTTCGCGCAGCAGCCGCATGAGCTCGGCGGAGTGGCCGTCGAGGGCCAGGCGAGTGATCTCGCCGAGGTGCCGCGGAATGCCGTGCGGCAGCTTGGCGACGCCGCCGAAGTCGATGACGCACAGCCGGCGGTCTTCGGTGAGCATGAAGTTGCCGGGGTGCGGGTCGGAGTGCAGCAGATGCGCCCGGGCCGGCGACGAGTAGTGGAATTCGGCGAGCAGCCGTCCGGCGAGATTCCGGGTTTCCACGTCGCCGTTCGCGATGATCTGGGCCAGTGGAGTGCCGGTGGCCCATTCGCTGACCACGACCTTCGGCGCGCTCGCCACGACGCGCGGGATCAGGAACGCGGGGTCGCCCTCGAATGCCTTCACGAACGCGCGCTGATTGTCCGCTTCGGCGAGGTAGTCGAGCTCCTCGTCCATCCGTTCGGACAGCTCCGTCAGCAGCGGCTTCACGTCAGTGCCGGGGATGAACGCCTGGAACAGCCTGCTGAACCGCTGCAGCTGACGCAGGTCGCTGCGCAACGCCTCGTCCGCTCCCGGGTACTGCACCTTGACCGCGACCGGGCGACCGTCGTGCCAGACGCCGCGGTGCACCTGGCCGATGCTCGCCGCGGCGGCGGGCTCGTCGTCGAAGTCCGCGAAACGCCCGGTCCACGACCGGCCGAGCTGCTCGGCGAGCACCCGGTGGGTCTGCCGGGCCGACATCGGGGGAGCCGCCGACTGCAGCTTCGTGAGCGCTTCCCGGTACGGCTGCGCCATGTCGTCCGGCACCGCGGCTTCGAACACGCTCAACGCTTGCCCGAACTTCATCGCGCCGCCCTTGAGCGTGCCGAGCACCTCGAACAGCTGCTCCGCGGCTTTCGCCGACAGCGTCGCGCTCACCTGCTCAGCGCTTTGCCCGGCGAGCCGTTTGCCCCATCCGCCGACCGCCCGGCCGGCGATGCCGAGCGGCAGGCTGGCCAGCTTCGCGGTGCGGGCAGCACCGCGGCGCGGCATAGCGGAATCGCGTTCTCCGGAGCGGTCGCGGAAGTCGGTCACCTTAGCGATTCTGCCCTGGCGACCACGGCCACCGCAGCCCGCAGACGGCGTCCATGTGTGTCCTACCTCTCTTGACGTGCCTCCGTTGGTTCGTTCGGAGCCTCGTCGGGCTCTGCTTCCAAGGGAACCGGTGCGCCGCAGCCGCACTCGGGATGCGGCTCCCAGTACTGGCGGCGCAGCTGCCCGTCAAAGGTGTCGATCTCGAGCGTGGTGTTCCACGCCGGCGGTCGGGTTTCGCTCGGCGAGAGGACGCGCATCGCCTGCGCGACCGCCAACGAGGCGCACGCTTGCACCGCACCGAGGTCGGGTCGTGGAATCTGGCCGACCAGCTGGGTCGCGATCCGCGGCCACGCCGGATCGCTGTCGGTCCGGTGCAGGTCGCAGCAGCGCAGGCAGGCACTGCGGCCAGGTTCCACGAACGGACCGACGATGCCGGTTCCTTCGCGGACCTGGACCGGCAGATGCGGGATGCCGGCCTCGGCCAGCTTGGCGACGTCCTCCGGCGGCGGCACCAGCGTGTCGGTGAGCAGCACGAGGTCGGGTATGCGGCGATGATTGCGCGAGGTGCGGACGTCCGGCGCGATCCGGGAGAGGACGGCACGGATCGCTTTGTGTCGCGGTTGGCCCAGTTCAGTGGGGGTGAGCCCGGTGCCGAGGTCGGCCTCGGTGACCGTGCCGGACGCTCGAATGTCGAGATGTCCGACGCCGGCCGTCGCCAGCAGCGCGGCCACCGCGACCGCGATCCGGCCGCTGCCGTGGACCCCGATGAAGCTCTGCCGACGACGGTCGGTGAGCGCGGGTTGGTAATGCCGGGCGCGCAACGACCACAACCCGGTCTCGACGCGCTTCGCGCTCGGTGCCGCCGCTTCGGTGACCAAACCGAGCGCGGTCAGTTGCTTCAGCAGCAGGTGGAACTGGTTCCGGTGTTCGCCTGCCGCGAGCAGCACGGACTCCAGACTGCGCCGTCCGTCGAGCCTGCGGACGCTGTCGACGATCGGCGCGGGCAGTCCGGCGGCGACGACGCCGTGGCGCGGGTCAAGGCCGAACTGGATCTCGGCACCGCCGCGTTCGAGCACGTGGATGCCCGGAAGCAAGGACGGATACGCCGGGAGGAGCACGTCCGGCGGTGGAACGGTGGACAGGGTCATACGGCCAGCTTGGCAGTCACGCAGCGCCACGAGCGGGTGGGAAACCCAGTTGTCCACAGGGAGAGCAAGTTGTGGACAACTCAGGTCTGTGACCTTTTCGGCGCTCCAAGTTGTCGGTGCTGAGCCTTACCGTTGTGGGGTGGTCGAAGCACGGACGCCCTCGCTTAAGGGCAGGGGCGCGAACGCCCCCTCGGACACTCCACGGCACAAGGTCGAGGTGCGGCGCAGCCAGCGCAGGCACCGGACGGTCACCGCGTACTGGAAAGACGACACCCTGGTGGTGCTCATTCCGGCACGGATGACCCGCGCGGAAGAGAGGCATTGGGTCGCGGAGATGGAGCGCAAGCTGTTGCGCTCCGGCGCGAAGGCGGCGGCTCCGCCCAAGTCGTCGGACGCGGTGCTGCTGACGCGCTGCACCATGCTCGTGGCGAAATACCTGGACGGGAAAGCGTTGCCGGCCAGCGTGCGCTGGGTGCCGCCGATGCGGACCCGATGGGCCTCGTGCACTCCAGTGGACGCGACGATCCGGGTCAGCGACCGGCTCCAGCGGGTGCCGCAATGGGTGCTGGACTACGTCCTGGTGCACGAGCTGGCCCACCTGCGCGAGCCCGGGCACGACGCGGCGTTCTGGGCACTCGTCAACCGGTACCCGAAGACGGAACGGGCGATCGGGTATCTGGAGGGGCTGTCCGCGGCGGCGGGGTGGGGGATATCGGAGGAAGACTGAGCTGGCCGGAGCCCGGCCGGGATGGTGAGCGGTCGGCCGGGATGTGAGCGGCGGGCTGGGGTCGTGAGCGGTCGGCAAGGTGGTGCGCGGCCGGCTGGGGCGGCGAGTGGCCGGCGGTGGCGAGCGATCGGCGAATGGAGCGGGAAGCGGCTGCTGGCACCGTTGAGTCGGTCGCGGCTGGACCGGGCAGAACAGCCGCGCGGCCCGGCTCGAGGAGGTCGAGGCGGGCCGCGCGGGTGGGAATGAGCGGGCGGTCAGAGCATTCCTGGAGAGACCGCCCGGGTGAGGGCTCAGGCGGGCGGGTTTCCCTCGTCCTTCGGAGTGTCCTTGGGGGTCTCGGTGCCCTTGGCGTCGTCGGCGGACGGCGTTTCGCCAGCGCCGGAACCGGAGCTGGACTTCGCTTCCCGGGCCTCGCGCTCCGCCTTCTCCGTCCGCTCCAGCTCCGCGATCGGGTCCAGATCCGCCGGGATCGCGGCTGCCTCGGCCAGGCGCTCGGCGAAGTCCAGCGGCTCGTCCAGGTCCTCCGCGGTCGGCATGAGGTCCGGGTGCGACCAGAGGCCGTCGCGCTTTTCCAGGCCGTAGCGTTCTCCGACGAGCTTCCACAGCGACGACGCGGCGCGCATCCGGCGAGGACGCAGCTCCAGGCCGACCAGCGTGGCGAAGGTCTGCTCCGCCGGTCCGCCGGTCGCGCGGCGGCGGCGCAGGGTCTCGCGCAGCGCACCGGCACCGGGCAGACGGTCGCCGATGGCCTCGGCCACCACCACGTCCACCCAGCCCTCGACCAGGGCCAGCAGTGTTTCCAGGCGCTTCAGCGCGGCCTGCTGCTCTGGGGTCGTCTGCGGTTCCAGCAGACCCGAGGACATCGCTTCCTCGATGCTCGCCGGGTTCGCCGGGTCGATGCGACCAGCCAGGGACTCCAGTGCCGACGTGTCGACGGTGATTCCGCGGGCGAATTCCTGGACCGTGCCGAGCAGACGCTGGCGCAGCCACGGCACGTGCGCGAACAGACGCTGGTGCGCGGCTTCGCGGGCGGCGAGGAACACCAGGACCTCGCTGGCGGGCAACTCCAGGCCCTCGGTGAACTTCTCGATGTTCGCCGGCAGCAGCGCCGAGGTGGCGGCCGGGCCGAGCGGCAGGCCGACTTCGGTCGAGGTCAGCACCTCCTGCGCCAGCTGCGCGAGCGCGTTGCCGAGCTGCGAGCCGAACGCCATTCCACCCATCTGCCCCATCATCGACAGCAGCGGGCCGGCTGCCTGCTTCGCCTCTTCGGGCAGCGCCTGCAGCCACGCGCCGGACATCTGCTGCGCCACCGGGTCGCACAGCAGCTGCCAGGTCGGCAGGGTCTTCTCCACCCAGGTACGCGCGGACCACGACACGGTCGTCGTCGCACCCGCGGGCAGGATCGTCGCCGCGTCCAGCCACAGTTCTGCCAGATGAGCGGCGTCGCGCACGGCGGTCGCGGAGTCGCCGGGGCCGCCGGAGGAGGAAAAGCCGATCTTGGCGTCGTCCCGTCCGCTCAGGTTCTGCAGCGCGATCTGTTTCGCCAGGTCGTAGTTGACCGGCCCGCTAGACGAGCCCGCCTGGCTCATCATCTGCCCCAGCTGGCTCAGCATCTGGCCCAGCTGGTTGAACGCCTCGGCACCGGAGGGTCCCGGGTTCGAAGGGTCGTCGTCGCCGCGCTTGTCGGGATCGGGCGGTCCGAAGCCGAACGGGGGATTGCTCATAGGTCCACCGTACGCGGGTGCGGGCCGCGTCAGCGCGTCAACCGTGGCCTTCACCGGGAAGCGAACACCGTCACCGTACGCTGTCGCTCGTGACCAAACCGGACGAGGAGACCGCGAACCAGTCCAGCCGCGCCGAGCCGCCGGACGCGTCGTCCCGCCGCGACCGGCGGATGACCCGCCGAGGCTGGACGATGACGGTCAGCGGCGTGCTGTTCCTGGTGTTCGTCGTGGCCGGGTTCCTGGTCCAGGTGCCCTACGTCGCGATCAGCCCCGGCCCCACCTACGACACCCTCGGCCGCGACGCCGCGGGCAACGCGGTGATCCAGGTCAAGGGGCAGCAGAGCTACGACACCACCGGCGAGCTGCGGATGACCACCGTCTCGCTGAACGACGGGATCAACCTGTTCACCGCGCTCGGCCTGTGGGCCAGCGGCCGCTACGCGCTCGCGCCGCGCGAGGAGTACTACAAGCCGGGCGAGACGAACGAGCAGGTCAAGCAGGAGAACATCCAGCAGCTGCAGAACTCGCAGAGCAACGCGCAGGTCGCCGCGCTGCGCCACCTCGGCTACCCGGTGCAGGTGGTCGCGAAGCAGATCGTCTCCGGCAGCCCGGCCGACCACATCCTCGCCCCCGGCGACAAGCTCGTCGCGGTCAACGGCAAGCGGGTCCAGGAAGCCGCCGAAGTCGCCGCGGCGCTGACCAACACCAAGCCGGGGGACAGCGTCCAGGTCACCTTCCAGCATCTCGGCCAGGCGGAACGGACCGTGCCGGTCACGCTCGCCCAGCGCAGCGACCGGACCCAGGGGTTCCTCGGGCTGACCGCGGTGGACAAGGCGATCGCCCCGTTCACCGTCGACATCTCGCTGCAGGACGTCGGCGGCCCGTCGGCCGGCCTGATGTTCACCCTCGCGATCATCGACCGGCTCACTCCGCCCGGGAAGCCGGACAGCAACCTGGCCGGCGGCCGGCACATCGCGGGCACCGGCGAGATCAGCGAGACCGGGCAGGTCGGGCCGATCGGCGGCATCTCGTTCAAGGTCATCGGAGCGAAGGAAGCCGGCGCGACCGACTTCCTGGTGCCCGAGCACAACTGCGCCGAGGCCGCGTCGGCCGCGCCGGCCGGGCTCAACCTCATCAAGGTGTCCACACTGGACGACGCGCTCGCCCAGCTGGACAACCTGAAGGCCGGACGGCCGACCGCGCATTGCTGACCGGCGGCGACTCGACGAAGCCGTGAAGGGCCCTTTCCGGAATCAGATTCCCGGAAAGGGCCCTTCACGGCTTTTGGCCGGGGCGGCGGGCGGCCGGAGGGGCCAGCCGGCCGTGGGTCAGGGCTGCAGCGTGGCCTTCAACGCTTCCAGCAGGTTCGGCGCGAGGTCCGCGCTTTCCACCAGTTCGTCCACCGCGTTCTCGTCGTTCGTCTCGTCACCGGGCTGGACGCCGCGCAGCCGCATCACGCAGGCGGTCTCGCCGTCGCGCAGCACGGCGGCCACGAGACGCGCTTCGGTGCGGCGCGGGTGGTCCGCGGCGGCCTTGCGCAGGCTCGCCGCGTCCGCCTCGGCGAACCCTTCGAGCTCCGCCTCCGCGTCCGGCGGCAGCACGATGATCTCCTGCGCCAGCGCGCATCCGACGACGATCTCCGGCCACGCGATGCGGCCGAGCGATTCGGCGAGGTCGCCGTCCGGCAGCGCGTCCTGCGCCACCGGGGTCAGCGGGTTCGCCCGGTCCAGCTGACCGGCCAGTTCGGGCTGCTCGTCGAGCAGCGCCGCGGTCGGCACCAGCGCGAACAGTTGCGGCGGCTGGTCCCAGCCGGCGGAGGCGACGAACTCTTCGACTTCCCGGGCCAGCCCGGCGACAGGGTGGGCGGCAGACGGCTCACTCGGTGGCATGGAGACCATCGTCGCAGGCGGCCCCGCGACGCGCCGCGCGCGCCCGGTTTGGGCGGTCCCGGGAACTCGCGACCCCATCCGTAGAGTTAGAGGTCACGGGGACCTCTCCGTCCCCGTGCGGACGTGTTCACGAAGACAGGAGCGTAGCCGTGGCGACTCGGCCCCCGGTGAGCCTGAAGCTGTCCCGGCGCAGCCGGATACTCCTCATCATCGCCGCGGTGATCGTGCTGGCCTTGCTGGCCGGCGTCCGGTTGCTGAGCACCTATGTGGACTGGTTGTGGTTCGGCGAGCTGGGCGCCCGATCGGTCTTCACCACCGAAATCCTCACCCGGCTCGTGCTGTTCCTGGCGGTGGGGCTGCTGGTCGGCGGCGCGCTGGGAGTCAGCCTGCTGATCGCTTACCGCACTCGCCCGGTCTTCGTGCCGGTGTCCGGACGCGACGACCCGCTGTCGCGCTACCGCTCGGTGGTCGTCAGCCGGATCCGGCTGTTCGGCATCGGCATCCCGGTGCTCACCGGCGTCATCGCGGGCGCGTCCGCGAACGGCGACTGGCAGACCATCCAGCTGTTTCTCAACGGCACCTCGTTCGGCCAGAAAGACCCGCAGTTCGGCATCGACATCGGCTTCTACGCCTTCACCCTGCCGTTCGTGAACTGGCTGCTCGGCTGGCTCTTCGTCACGGTCGTCGTCTCGTTCTTCGGCGCGCTGATCGCGCACTACCTCTTCGGCGGCATCCGGCTCGCCGGCCGCGGCGGCCAGCTGGCCGGCCCGACCCGCGCCCAGCTCGCCATCACGGTCGGGCTTTTCGTTCTGCTCAAGGCGGTCGAGTACTTCTTCGACCGGTACAACCTGCTGCTGTCGGACCGGGACATGCCGCTGTTCAACGGCGCCACCTACACCGACCTCAACGCGGTGCTGCCGGCCAAGCTGATCCTGCTGTGCATCTCGGTGATCTGCGCGATCGCGTTCTTCGCCGGGGCGTTCCTGCGCAACCTGCAGCTGCCGGCGATCTCGCTGGTGCTGCTGATCCTGTCCGGCGTGCTGGTCGGGGTCGCCTGGCCGGCCGTGCTCGACCAGTTCTCGGTCAAGCCGAACGCGAACGAGAAGGAAGCGCCGTCGATCCAGCGCAACATGGACGCGACGCGTGCGGCGTACGGGCTCTCCGGCGTCAAGTACGAGCAGTACGCGGGCAAAACCGACGCCACCGCCGCGGCGGTCAAGAACGACGCCAGCACGCTGTCCAACATCCGCCTGCTCGACCCGAACGTCCTCAGCGACACGTTCACCCAGCGCGTCGGCAGCGAGAACTTCTACGGCTTCCCGCAGAAGCTCGACATCGACCGGTACACGATCGGCGGCACCACGCAGGACTACATCGTGGCCGCCAAGGAAATCAAGAGCGACGGGCTCACCGGCAACCAGACCAACTGGATCAACAAGCACCTGGTCTACACGCACGGCAACGGGTTCGTCGCCGCGCCCGCCAACACCGTCGACCGCGCGGTGAAGGACCTGAACTCCGACGGCGGCTACCCGCTCGCCACCACGAGCGACACCGCCAACCCGGCCGGGGCCGGCGCGGTCAACGGCCAGCCCGGGATCAAGGTCTCCCAGCCGCGGATCTACTACGGGGAACTGGCCAACCAGGCCGACTACGCGATCGTCGGCGGCACCCCCGGCAAGGCGCCCGGCGAGTACGACACCGCCGCCCAGCGCAGCTACCTGTACGACGGCAAGGGCGGCGTCTCGCTCGGCAACTGGTTCAACCGGTTGACGTTCGCCGCCGAATACCGCGAACCGAAGATCCTCTTCTCCGACGCCGTCGGCGACGGCTCGAAGATCATGTACAACCGCGAACCGCGCGACCGGGTCAGCAAGGTCGCGCCGTGGCTCACCCTCGACGGCGACCCGTACCCGGCCGTGGTCAACGGCCGCATCCTCTGGATCGTCGACGGCTACACCACGCTCAACAACTACCCGTACGCCCAGCAGACCCAACTGGGCGAGGCGACGAACGACTCGCTCAACGGCGTGGCCAAACAGGCCAACAACTCGATCAACTACATCCGCAACTCGGTGAAGGCGACCGTCGACGCGTTCGACGGCACCGTCACCCTGTACTCGATCGACGACAACGAGCCGGTCCTCAAGGCGTGGGAAAATGTGTTCCCGGGCATGGTGAAGCCCAGCTCGGACATTTCGCCGGAGCTGCGCTCGCACTTCCGCTACCCGGAGGACCTGTTCAAGGTCCAGCGCGAGCTGCTCGCCCGCTACCACGTGGAGAGCCCGCAGGAGTTCTATGCGCAGCAAGCGTTCTGGAGCATCCCGCAGGACCCGACCGAGGACGGCAGCTCCACCGCGGCCGGCTCGAACGTCGCGAACCAGCCGGGCTACTACGTGCTCGCCAACGCCGCCGGCGAAGGCAAGCCGACGTTCCAGCTGACCAGCGCGCTCACCGGTCTGCAGCGGCAGTACCTGTCGGCCTGGATGACAGTCTCCTCCGATCCGCAGGACTACGGGGCGATCCGAGTGCTCCGGCTGGCCGCGTCCACCGGGACGAACCAGGTCGAGGGCCCGGTCCAAGTCCAGAACAGATTCCAGAGCGACCCGCGAGTGGCGCAAGACCGCACTCTGCTCAACAACCCCAACATCATTCCCATCTACGGCAACCTGATCACGCTGCCAGTAGCCGACGGGTTCCTCAACGTCGAACCCGTCTACATCCGGCAGCGCAACCAGAACAGCTATCCCCAGCTAGCCCGCGTCCTCGTCTCGTTCGGCGGCAAGGTCGGCTACGCGGCCACTCTGAGCGAGGCACTGGACCAGGTGTTCGGCGCCGGCACCGGAGCGGTCGCGGCCGGGCCCAAGGACACCGGCACCCCGGCCACGACCCCGCCGCCGACCACGCCGAACCCCGGCACGACCACGCCGCCCGCGACGACCCCGCCGCCGGGCAACGCCAACAACCCGGCACTGGACAAGGCCGTCGGCGACATCCAGGCCGCGCTCGCCAGACTCAAGGCAGCGCAGCAGTCGGGCAACTTCGCCGACCAGGGCTCGGCGCTGCAGGCGCTGTCCCAGGCGATCACCGAATACGAGGCCGCCAAGCCGAGCACTCCGCCCTCCAGCGGAGCGCCGTCCCAGCCGGGCGGGTGACGTCTGTTACCTAATGGGCACCTGCTTTGCGCCAGGCGGAAAGCCTGGCGTAAAGTAGGTCCTACGACGCGGGGTGGAGCAGCTCGGTAGCTCGCTGGGCTCATAACCCAGAGGTCGCAGGTTCAAATCCTGTCCCCGCTACAGAGGTCAGAGGCGTGTACTCGCGGAAATCGCGAGTCACGCCTCTTTCGTTTTGTCCCTGGGGGTCGAACCCCCAGACCCCCGCCAGGGGGGTGCCCCCCCCTGGACCCCCCGGGTCGGGGTTGCGTTCCGATTCGGGGTGCGGTTGGGGGGGCGGCGACTGGCTTTCGGTTGTGCCTGGGGCTGCAGGAATTGTGGTGCGCGGCCCAGGTCGCGGGTGCGTCGGGTTCAGTGGTTCAGACCTTGGGGTTGTTCGAAGGCTGGGTGGCGGTCTGGGGCGTGGCTGTACCGGTCGGCGGCTTGAGCCTGGCTGGCGCGAGCCAGGTCGCCACGGCGGGGCGGGTGGGCCGCTGAGCGACCTGCGCCCCTCGGTCGTCCCGGACGGGGCGGTGCGGGGAGGCTCGTGCGGATCGGGCTGCGAAAGGCGCGTGCCCGTCGGCGGTGCGGTGCCGTTGGCTCATCCGCGCGATAGTCCGCGTCTGCGGAGCGTGGCGGCGGGCGAGGGGGCGGAGAGTTCCGATGCGGAAAAGACTGAAGGCTCGTGCGGATGCACGAGCCTTCAGTCTGAAGTAGCGGGGACAGGATTTGAACCTGCGACCTCTGGGTTATGAGCCCAGCGAGCTACCGAGCTGCTCCACCCCGCGTCGTTGTGAAAGTAAGATTACACGCCTGTCGCAGCAGGTTTTAGGCACCCCCCGTTAACGGTGTCTTGGCTGGTCAGGGGTCCCGTTCGCCGGATTTTGCGGGTGGAGGCGGCCTGGGGGCCGGTCGGCGTGGGGCGGGCGGACGGGTGGGCTGGGCTGTTTGGCCGTCGCTCGGGTGGTGGTGTCCGGCGGTGATCGTTTCGGCGGGGGTTGCGGAGCGTGTCTTTGTCTAAAGTGGACATGCTGAAGGACTGGGCTGAACGTGGGTATTTCGTGGCCACAATGGACTCAGTCTTGACCACTGTGGACACAGCGGGAATTAAGTGGGACGGTAGAGGGGTGTCCGAATTGAATGCAACCGCCGCCGCTCTTCTCGGCCTGCTTCACGACGGTCCCGCCACCGGCGGGCAGCTCGTGTCGGGCGCCGACGAGCGCTTCGGCGCCTTCTTCAGTGTCACCCGCAGCCAGGTCTACCGCGAGCTCCCGGCGCTCTCCAAAGAGGGCCTCGTCCGGCTCGGCAAGCAGGGGCCGCGCTCGAGCCAGCAATACGTGCTCACCGCGGCGGGCAAGAAGGCCTTCAAGACGTGGCTCACGTCCGAGGCCGGCCCCGACCACCTGCGCAGCCCGCTCATCCTGCGGCTCGTGCATGCCGGCTCGCTGACCGCCAAGCAGCGCACCGCCCTGCTCGACAGCGCCCGCGCCACCTACCAGGGGCAGCTCGAGGAGGCCAAGACCGCCGCCAAGGCGGCCGAAGGCCCCTACGCGAAGGCAGTCGCCGAGTTCGCCCAGGCGCAGGCCAAGGCTGCCCTGAAGCTGCTCGACTCCATCCCGCAGACCTGATCCGGGTCACGGCCCCGCGACCGGTTCGCAACCGGTCGCGGGTTTTGCCGTAACCTTGTCCGATGTGAGCGATGAGTTCGATGCGGCACTGAAGGACCTGGCCGGCAAGCTGACCCAGATCGAGTCGGTGATGGACCTCGACGCGCTGCGGGCGCAGGTCGCCGAGCTCGAGGAACAGGCGTCCAGCCCGACCCTCTGGGACAATCCGGAAGAGGCCCAGAAGGTCACCAGCCAGCTGTCCCACCGGCAGAGCGAACTCCGTCGCGTCTCCGAGCTGCGCCAGCGCCTCGACGACCTCGGCGTCCTCTACGAGCTCGCCGCCGACGAAGGCGACTCCGGCAGCATGACCGAGGCCGAAGGCGACCTCGCCGACCTGGGCAAAGATGTCGACGCGCTCGAGGTCCGCACCCTGCTGTCCGGTGAGTACGACGCACGCAACGCCGTGGTCACCATCCGGTCCGAGGCGGGCGGCGTCGACGCGGCCGACTTCGCCGAAATGCTGCTCCGCATGTACCTGCGCTGGGCGGAACGGCACAGCTACCCGACCGACGTCTTCGACATCTCCTACGCCGAAGAAGCGGGCATCAAGTCCGCCACGTTCAAGGTCTCCGCTCCTTACGTGTACGGGACGCTCTCGGTCGAACAGGGCACCCACCGGCTGGTGCGCATCTCGCCGTTCGACAACCAGAGCCGGCGCCAGACGTCCTTCGCGCACGTCGAGGTCCTGCCCGAGGTCGAAGAAGTCGACCACGTCGACATCCCGGAAAAGGACATCCGGGTCGACGTCTACCGTTCCTCCGGCCCCGGCGGGCAGAGCGTCAACACGACCGACTCCGCGGTCCGGCTGACGCACATTCCGAGCGGAATCGTCGTTTCCTGCCAGAACGAGAAATCGCAGCTGCAAAACAAAGCGGCCGCGATGAAGGTCCTCCAGGCGCGGCTGCTGCAGCGCAAAAAGGAGGAGGAACGGGCCGAAATGGACGCGCTCAAGGACGGCGGCTCCAGCTGGGGCAACCAGATGCGCTCCTACGTCCTGCACCCCTACCAGATGGTCAAGGACCTGCGGACCGAATTCGAGGTCGGCAATCCGACCGCGGTGCTCGACGGCGACATCGACGGGTTCCTCGAAGCCGGGATCCGCTGGCGCAGGCAGACGAGCGCGGCCTGATCGCGGTGGCGGCCGGTGCACTGCGCGTGACGCAAGGCACCGGCAACCAGGGCTTAACGCGGCCCATGGGTAGTATGCCGAACCGTGATCCGGCTCGAAGAGGTTTCCAAGGTCTACAAGACCTCGACCCGTCCCGCCCTCGAACGGGTGTCGGTCGAGATCGACAAGGGTGAGTTCGTCTTCCTCATCGGCCCGTCCGGCTCCGGGAAGTCGACGTTCCTGCGGCTGCTGCTGCGCGAAGAGGTTCCCTCCAAGGGCCGCGTCATGGTGTCGAACTTCGACGTCGCCAAGCTCGCCCGGCGCCGCGTCCCCCGGCTGCGCCAGACCATCGGCTGCGTGTTCCAGGACTTCCGGCTGCTGGCCAACAAGACCGTCGCGGAAAACGTCGCGTTCGCGCTCGAGGTCATCGGCAAGCCCCGGCCCACGATCCGCAAGGTCGTGCCCGAGGTGCTCGAACTCGTCGGCCTCGACGGCAAGGCCGACCGGCTGCCCAACGAGCTCTCCGGCGGCGAGCAGCAACGCGTCGCGATCGCCCGCGCGTTCGTGAACCGGCCGCTCGTGCTGCTCGCCGACGAGCCGACCGGGAACCTGGACCCGGACACCAGCCAGGACATCATGCTGCTGCTGGAGCGGATCAACCGCACCGGCACCACGGTGCTGATGGCCACGCACGACCATTCCATCGTGGACTCGATGCGGCGGCGGGTCGTCGAGCTGCAGCTCGGTCGCGTGATCCGCGACGACGCCCGCGGCGTCTACGGCATCGGCCGCTGACGCACCCGCCCCCTTTTCCGCCCCGACCCAAGGAATCACGAGAGCGATGCGAGCCAGTTTCGTCTTCAGCGAGGTCGTCACCGGGTTGCGCCGGAACGTCACGATGACCATCGCGATGATCCTCACCACCGCGGTCTCGCTCGCCATGCTCGGCGGCGGCCTGCTGGCCGTGCGCACGATCGACAAGATGAAGGCGAACTTCCTCGCCGAAGTCGAAGTGTCGATCACGCTGGTCGACGACGTGAGCGCGAACGACAAGAACTGCACGCAGGCACTCTGCGGCGGGCTGCGCCAGTCGCTGCAGAACAACCCCGGCGTGGAATCGGTCGTCTTCGAGAACCGAGACCAGGCCTACGACCGGTTCAAGAAGATCTTCGCCAGCCAGCCCGAGCTGCTCGAGCTCGCCGGTCCGGAGGCGCTGCCGGCGTCGCTGCAGGTCAAGCTGAAGGACCCGGACCGCTCGGACGCGATCATCCAGCAGTACACCGGCAAGCCCGGCGTCAAGAAGGTCGACGACCAGAAGAAGTTCCTGGACCGGGTGTTCAACGTCTTCAACGGCGTCCGGAACATCGCCTTCGTGATGGCGCTCATCATGGCCGTCGCCGCCCTCCTGCTGATCGCCAACACCATTCAGGTCTCCGCGTTCACGAGGCGGACCGAAGTCGGCATCATGCGCCTGGTGGGCGCGACGCGGTGGTATACCCAGCTGCCGTTCCTGCTGGAGGCGGTGGTCGCGGGCACGGTCGGTGCGGTGCTCGGGGTGGTGTTCCTGCTGCTCACGAAGCTGTCCTTCCTCGACACCGTGTTCACCGGCGAGGTGTTCCCGCAGATCACCACGCTCGAAGTGCTGTTCCCGGTCGCGCCGATCCTGCTCGCCGTGTCGATCGTGATCTCGGCGATCACCGGCTACGTGACGCTGCGGTTGTACGTGCGCCACTGACCCGCCGAACCATGCGGACCGCCCGGCGAACTCCTTCGCCGGGCGGTTCGTCGTTCCGGCGCGAAACCGGCGTGCTTGGCACCCTGGCGGCCACGTAAAGTGGTCGGTATGCCCAAGGAACGTGGACAGAAGGTCATCGCGTCGAACCGCAAGGCTCGGCACGACTACTCCATCCTGGACACCTACGAGGCCGGGATGGTGCTCCAGGGCACCGAGGTCAAGAGCCTGCGGGCAGGCAAGGCTTCGCTGGTGGACGCCTTCGCGACGGTGGACGACGGCGAGGTGTGGCTGCGCAACGTCCACATCCCCGAGTACACCCAGGGCACTTGGACCAACCACATGCCGCGGCGCACGCGAAAGCTGCTGCTGCACAAGAGCGAGATCGAACGGCTGATCGGCAAGACCAAGGAGAGCGGCCTTTCGCTCGTCCCGCTGTCGATGTACTTCAAGGACGGCAAGGTCAAGGTCGAGCTCGCGCTGGCGAAGGGCAAGAAGGCATACGACAAGCGCCAGTCGATCGCCAAGCGCGACGCGCAGAAGGACATCAGCCGCGCCATGGGGCGGGCGTTGAAGGGCCGGTTCACGGAGTGATGCCCGGACCGGCCACCGACGCCGACGTGCCGGCCTGGCTCGCCGGCCTCGGCCTCGACGGGATCGTCGACCTGCACGTTCATTTCCTGCCGAAGCCGGTGATGGACAAGGTGTGGGCGTACTTCGACCTGGCCGAGCAGCACTACGGCATGGCCTGGCCGGTGCATTACCGCACGTCCGAGGCGGAGCGGATCGAGACGCTGCGCGCGCTGGGCGTGAAGCGGTTCGCGCCGCTGGTGTACCCGCACAAGCCGGGCATGGCCGAATGGCTCACCTCGTGGGCGCTGGAGTTCGCCGAGCAGGTGCCGGACGCGGTGCCCACCGGCACGTTCTACCCGGAGCCAGCGGCGGCGTCCTCTGTGGACGCCGCGCTTCGCGCCGGTGCCCGGTGTTTCAAGTCGCACGTGCAGGTCGGCGCGTACGACCCGCGCAACGAGTTCCTCGATCCGGTGTGGGGCGCGTTGGCGGAGTCCGGCGTCCCGGTGGTGATCCATTGTGGACACGGTCCGCGGCCCGGCGACTTCACCGGGCTCGACGTGTTCGAGGAGGTGCTGCGGCGGCATCCGCGGCTGACCGCGGTCCTCGCGCACTCGGCGATGCCCGAGTTCCACGCCGCGTTCGAGTTGATGGCCCGCTATCCGCGCGTGCATCTCGACACCACCATGGTCGGGGTGCCGTTCGTGGAAGCCATCTCGCCGCTTCCGGCGGATTGGACCGCCCGGCTCGCCGAGTACGCCGACCGGATCGTGCTCGGCACCGACTTCCCGAACATTCCGTACTCGTACGCGACACAGCTGCAGGCGATCGCCGGCTGGGCAGCCGACGATCGCCTGGGCGAGCCGTTCCTGCGGGCGGTACTGCACGACACCCCCGCGAAGCTGCTCAGCGTCTGACCGCCACCAGCGGCCGGGGCAGCGAAACCTGACGCCCGGCCAGCGTGAACCCGGCCGCGATCAGCGCCACCCACGGCACCGGCCCGGTCAGCAGGCCGTCGCTCAGCGGCGCGAACCCGTGCGCGGCCAGGCCGAGCAGGCCGCCGGAGGCGAGCAGGCCGGCGAGCACCAGCTGCGGCGTCCGTGCGGTCACCACCAGGCTGTCCGGCTGGGTTTCGAAGCGGTCGAACATCCGCAACAGGCCCAGCAGGACCAGGCCGCAGACGAGGACCCAAGCGGGTGCCATCAGGAACCAGAGCGAACTGCCCGGCTCCGGCGTCGAGTACCGCAGTCCGAAGACCGTCACGCCGGACACCACGACCAGGGCCGGCATGTGCCACAGGTAGACCGACATGGTTCGCGGGGCGAGCCAGCTGAGCGCCGCGGTGACCCGGGGCAGCGAGATCAGCTTGTCGCGGAACGCCAGCAGGAAACCGATCTGGCCGAACGCCAGGAACAGCAGCAGCACGGTGGGCGGACTCATGTTCGACACCGGCGCGCCCGGCATCCCGATCATGCTCGCCGGGTACGGGCCGAACGCGACCAGCAACGCCGTCACGCCGAAGCCGGCGGCGGACAGGACGAGCGCGGCGCGGCGGGTCAGCGAGCCGAGCCTGCCTTCGACGTAGTGGAAACCGAGCTGGTGCACGGCAACCCAGACGATGACCGCGTTGGCGTAGCCGATCATGCCGAGGTCGGAGAAGCGGGCGACGTCGACGAGAACGCCGAGAGCGGCCAGTACCGCGGGCACCGCCAGGCCCCAGCGGCGGTGCGCGGCGACCATCAACGGGGTGAGCAGCACGGTGAGCAGGTAAACGGAGAGGAACCAGAGCAGCTGTGCGGCGATCGCGCTGGCCACCTGGACCGGTTGACCGGGAACTCCGATGCCGCGCAACAGGTCTGGCACCACGAGCCAGACGGCCAGCAGCGGCAGCACCGGAATCAGCAGCCGGCGCACGCGCCCGGCGAACCAGTCGCGGGTGGAGGTGGCGCGGCGCAGGGAAATCAGGTTCGCGGCACCGCCGGCGAAGAACACCAGAGGCATCACTTGCGAGGCCCACGTGATGATCCACCAGCCGGGCGTCGCGAGGGCGTTGCCGGTGGCGAGAGTGGTGCCGGAGAAGGAAAGCACCGGCATCATCCAGTGCTGTGCGACCACCAGGAGGATCGCCCCGGCCCGTACCACGTCGAGGAAGATGTCCCGGGTCGCCCGGGTGCTGCCGGGTCGCAGCTGGCTCGTCGTCATGACTCAAGAGCCTGCCGGTTCCCCGGCCCGGAAACAGCGGTGCAGGCCGCCGACTTCACGCTCCGGTCAGCAGGAGGCGCTCGGTGGGGTTTGCCCTACCCGGCACGGAAACCGCTGCTCAGGGCAGGGTGTCCGGCTCCGGCTCGGACTCGTGCGCCTGCACCCGGTACGCCCAGCCGTGCTCGGTCAGGCCGAGCTCGTACCGGGTTTCGATCTTCGGCCCGCCGTGCAAGTGGATGTGCCGCACCACAGTGCCCGGAACCGGCTGCTCGTCCGACAGCTCCTGCACCCGGCCGTCGAGCGGGCCGCCGAGAAAGCGGACGCAACGGTCGGACATCGGGGTCTCGTCGCTCGGTTCGGACGGCATCGGTCCATGGTAGGCGAGACCCCCGAGCCGGGGCTGCCGTCAGTTCGAGTGAGGGTTACCGGCCGAGATAGGTCAGCACCGCGCGAACCCGGCGGTGTTCCTCCGAACTGGCCTCGAGGCCGAGCTTCGAGAAAATGTTGCCGATGTGCTTTTCCACCGCTCCGTGCGACACCACGAGCGAGTTCGCGATGGCCGTGTTCGACAGGCCCTGCGCCATCAAACCGAGCACCTCCGACTCGCGGGCGGTGAGCGCGTCCAGCGGGTTGCGCCGGCCGCGCGCCATCAGCTGCGCGATGACGTCCGGGTCGATCGCGGTGCCGCCGCCGGCGACCCGGCGGACTGCGTCGAGGAACTCGTCCACATCGGCTACCCGCTCTTTCAGCAGGTAGCCGACGCCGCCCGCGCCTCCGGAAAGCAGTTCGACGGCGTAGCTCTCCTCGACGTACTGCGACAGCACGAGCACCGGCAGGCCGGAGACCTCCTTGCGCGCGGCCAGCGCCGCCCGCAGCCCCTCGTCGGTGAAAGTCGGCGGCATCCGGACGTCGACGATCGCCAGATCGGGCCGGTGCTCGGTGACCGCACCGAGCAGGTCGTCGCCGTTGTCCACCTCGGCGACGGTCTCGATGCCCTCGTCGGCGAGCAGCCGGATCACCCCGGCCCGAAGCAGAACTGCGTCTTCGGCGATCACGACTCGCATCAAAGGCCCCCAGGTCCGTGAGTGAAAAGCTCCCGGAGGCTATTCACTCACGGACGGGCTGTCCGGGGTACGGCAGGTCGGTCAGCGGGGAAATGGCGGGATGCGGGGCCGCCGGGGCCTCGTCGACGGGCGCGGGCGGGCGAGCCTTCGGGCCACCCGCGACGCGTTCACCACTGGCAGGGCAGGTCCGCCCGGATGACCGTCGGCCCGCCGACCGGGCTCACGACCGTGATCACGCCGTCGATCGTCGCCGCGCGGTCGGCCAGTCCGGCGAGCCCGCCGCCGGGGCGGACTTCGGCGCCGCCGCGGCCGTTGTCGGTGATCTCGGTGATCACGTGCGTGTCGGTCCGCCAGACCTTCACCGATGCCTCGGTGGCACCGGAGTACTTGGCGATGTTGGTGAGCGACTCGCCGACGATGAAGTACGCCGTGGTCTCGACCGCCGCCGGCGGCCGCGGCTCGACGTCCACCTGCACGTCCACCGGGATGGGCGACTTCGCGGCTTGCGCGGACAGCGCCGCGTCGAGGCCGCGGTCGCCCAGCACGGCCGGGTAAATGCCGCGCGCCAGATCGCGCAGTTCGGAGACGGCGAGCTTCGCGTCGGTGTGCGCTTCGTTGATCAGGTCGCGCACCGCGTTCGGGTCCTGGTCGAACTTCGACTTCGCGCGGCCCAGGCTCATCGCGACCGCGACCAGCCGCTGCTGGGCACCGTCGTGCAGATCGCGCTCGATCCGGCGCCGCTCGGCCTCCGCCGCGTCGACGCCCCGGGCCCGGGACGCCTGCAGGTGCTCGGCCTTCTTTTCCAGCTTCTTCGTCCGGTTCGGGCCCAGCAGCGCGAGCGCCAGGTTCCCGTGCAGCCAGCCCAGCCACGGCGTCACCCAGATCGCCATCGGCAGCAGCACGATCGACGCGAGCGCGATCGGCAGCTCCGCGGCCGCCAGCGGGAACGCGAGCAGCAGGTACGCCAGGTCCCGCCAGGTCGTCGGGTCGGAAAGCCGGGTCAGCCACCGACGGGTCAGCGACTGTCCCTCGGTCGAGAGCCGTTCGGCCGGGGTCAGCGGAGCGCCCAGCATCGTGCGCGCCCACCGTCGCTCCAGGTCGCCGGACCAGCGGATGAACGCGGTGACCGCCAGCAGGATCGGGAACCCGACCCAGACCACCAGCGTCGCGGTGCCCACCGACGCGCCGACCACGATCAGGATGAACTGCAGCAACCGCAGCACGAACGACGCGAGCATGTAGCCGATCGTGCGTGCCGGATTCGGCTTCGGATGCTCCGGAAGCGCCTCCTGCGTGGTCATCCGGCTACCGTCATCCCGTCGATCTCGTTCCACGAACGCTCCATGCGGCGGCGCTGGGCGGGAGTGGGCCGGAGCATTCCGGTCGCCAGCGCCGCGTGCATCGACGCCAGCCCCTTCGTCAGAGCTATCGAAACCGCGGCGAACAGGACCCCCAGTGCCGCCCAAGGCAGCGCGGACACGAACGAGTCTACGGTGAACCAGCGCAGGTCGTCGCTGGGGAAAGCGTAGACGCCGCCGGGCAGGAAGCGGTAGTAAACGGGCAGCGCGGCCAGGCCGAGGCTGACCGCCCAGGCCGTCACGACCAGGACGAACTCGACCACCGCGAGCGGGAACAGCAGGTACAGGTAGCCGAGGTCGCGCCAGGTCGCCGGGTCTTTCAACCGGCGCAGCCACCGCTGCTTCTGCCCGGAGATCGGCAACGGCAGGTACGGGTCGTCGATGTAGACGTCCAGCAGCGCGAACACCCGGCCCCGCTCCATCCGCCCGGCGGCCCGCACGAACAGCAGGAGCAGTGCGAGCAGAGGTACGCCGATCCACACCACGACCGTGCCCAGCCCGGCCGAACCCAGCGCCGTGATCAGGGCGAACGAGAACACGCCGATCGGGAAGTTGAGCAGCAGGTACGCCAGCGACCCGCCCAACGGCGGAGTCCGGCGCCGGTGGCTGCGATCGGCGGGCACGGTGACCATGGCGGGGCTCCCTCACTGCGGAAACTGACCTGTTCAGGATGGCCGTGTCCGGGGGTGCCAGCCAGGGGGCGAACAGCCATCTTGACGGTGGGGCAAGCCCTACCCCCGGCGGGAACAAACCCGTTGCCGCGCGGGTTATGATGAACAGGTTAAGAACACCTACAAGGGGGTGAACGGTTTCGACTCTGGACGTCGAGTCAAGGGAAGCGTGCCGGTGCAGGCGAGAGACCACCGCAAGCGTCATCGCAAACCAATAAGCGCCAAGGCCAATAGCCAGCGCGACTTCGCTCTCGCTGCCTGATCGCAGTAGAGCAAGTCTGTCGGCCCGGGGTCGCCTCCGACCCGGTCGCCGGCATCAGCTAGGAGGCTTACCGCCAGTCCCGGCCGCGGAGCCTGGTAGGGAAGCAAACAGTGGCTGGGCCCGTCACTTCAGCTTGTTCGCGTGACTGAAGGGGCCAAGTAGAGACAGAGCGGACTGCGCACGGAGAAGCCTTGAGGAGGCGCTAGAGGACCCGGGTTCAATTCCCGGCACCTCCACGCATCAACGGCCCGCGCCCGCACAGGGCGCGGGCCTTTTGCGTTCGCGGGAGCGTCGAGGC
This sequence comes from Amycolatopsis benzoatilytica AK 16/65, assembly GCF_000383915.1. NCBI lineage: Bacteria > Bacillati > Actinomycetota > Actinomycetes > Pseudonocardiales > Pseudonocardiaceae > Amycolatopsis > Amycolatopsis benzoatilytica. Next base: position 5,584,003 of record NZ_KB912942.1, on the reverse strand, counting down.
GTGGCAGTGCCGTGGCTCTTCGGCGAGCGAGTCCCGGCAGACGAGTGCGCTCCCGGTCCGTGAAGGGCCCCTTTACGGAATCTAGGTCTCTCAAGGGGCCCTTCACGGACTGCGGGGCGGAGCGAGCGGTCTGGCACGGTGGCGATGGGCTGCGCTGAAGAGGGCGTTGTTACGTCGGGCGGGTGCCGCCGATGCTCGACGTGAGCGCGGCGGCCGTCGTGGCTACCGCTTCCGCCAGCGCAGGGAATGTTTCGCTGCATGGCTCGTCGTCCGGGCACAGGTGCCGCAGTGTCACGCTGATCGCGGCCATCGGGCGTGAGCCGTGGTCGAAGACGGCGGCGGCCACCGAGGCGAAACCGGCTGTGACGTGACCGTCCTCGACTGACCAGCCCAAGCGGAGCTCGGTCGCCAGCGTGCGACGCAGCGCGGCCAGCGAGTTCGGGCCGCGCGAAGTACGCAGGACGAACGAGGCGGCGGCCGGGAACAGTGCCCGGACGTGTGCCGCCGGCAGGTGCTGGAGCATGGCTCGGCCGGAGGCGGTCAGGTGCGCGGGCAGGCGCACGCCGACGTCGGTGACCAGGGTTTCCGGCCGAGCTGGGCGTTCCTTGATCAGGTACAGCGACTCGTTGCCGTGCAGGACGCCCAGGTGCGCGGTGTGGCCGATGCGGTCCACCAGTTTGCGCAGCAGCGGTCCGGCCAGGCGTTCCAGCGGGTCGTGGCGGAGGTAGGCCGAGCCCAGTTCGAAGGCGGCGATGCCCAGTCCATACCGGCGTTCGGCGGGCAAGTGCGTCACGAAGCCGGTCGTGGTCAGTTCGTTCAGCAGGTGATACGTCGTGGAACGGGGGAGATCGAGGTCTCTCGCGATGGCTGCGGCCGAGACTGGACCGGCGTGTCCGGCGAGGAGGCGCAGCACGGCGAGGCCGTTGCGCAGGGCGGGAACGTCGGAACTGCTCACTGTCGCCTCCTGTCCGGTCGGTGCGAGGGGACCCCTCGTGCCACTCGTACGGAGTATGAGGGGGCCGTTCGCCTCGGTGGCCGAGGCTCTCGCCACGTATTGTCTTGGATTCCAGACACTACCGCCAACTCCGCTCTGTTGCCGCCGCCCGCCGGGAGGTGCAATGGCGGCATGCCGGAACCAGTCCTCTTGAGCTCGAAGCCGATGACCGCGGCGGAGGTCGTCGACGTCGTCCGCGGGCACGCGCGCGTCGGGCTCGCCGAGGCGGCTGAGAAGAACCTCGCCGCCACCCGCCAGCACATCGAAGACCTCGCGCATGCGACGTCGCCGACTTATGGGGTCTCGACCGGATTTGGCGCGCTCGCCACGCGTCACATCCCCGTCGAGAGCCGTACCGCGCTGCAGCGCAGCCTGATCCGTTCGCATGCGGCGGGCGCCGGTCCGGCGGTGGAGACCGAAGTGGTGCGCGCGCTGATGCTGCTGCGACTGCGCACGCTGGCCAGCGGGTTCACCGGGGTCCGGCCGCAGACCGCGCAAACGCTTGCGGCGCTGCTGAACGCGGATATCACGCCGGTGGTGCACGAATACGGCTCGCTCGGTTGCTCCGGCGACCTCGCGCCACTCGCCGCGGTCGCGCTGGCGTTGATGGGCGAGGGCGAGGTGTTCCACGCCGGAGTGCGGAAGCCGGCGGCGGACGCGTTGCGGGCTGCCGGGATCACACCGGTCGTGCTGGCCGAGAAGGAGGGCCTCGCGCTCACCAACGGCACCGACGGCATGCTCGGCATGCTCCTGCTCGCCGCGGCCGACCTGCACCGGCTGTTCGATGTCGCGGACCTCACCGCGGCGATGAGCGTCGAGGCACTGCTGGGCACGGACCGCGTATTCGCCGCGGACCTGCAGGCGCTGCGCCCGCACCCAGGCCAGGCGACCAGCGCGGCGCGGATCTTCGCGGCGCTGCAGGGATCGAAGATCGTGGAAAGCCACCGCGGTCCGGACTGCAACCGCGTGCAGGACGCGTACTCGCTGCGGTGCTCGCCGCAGGTGCACGGCGCCGCGCGGGACACGCTCGCGCACGCCGAACTGGTCGCGGACCGCGAGCTGTGGTCCGCGGTCGACAACCCGGTGGTGCTCGCGGACGGCCGCGTCGAGTCGAATGGCAACTTCCACGGTGCGCCGGTCGCGTACGTGCTCGACTTCCTTGCCGTGCCGGTGGCCGACATGGCGAGCATCGCCGAACGCCGGACCGACCGGATGCTCGACCAGGCCCGGTCGCACGGCCTGCCACCGTTCCTCGCGCACGACCCGGGCGTCGACTCGGGCCACATGATCGCGCAGTACACCCAGGCCGCGGTGGTCAGCGAGCTGAAGCGGCTCGCGGTGCCCGCCTCGGTCGACTCGATTCCCAGCAGCGCGATGCAGGAAGACCACGTGTCGATGGGCTGGTCCGCCGCGCGCAAGCTGCGCAAGGCGGTCGACGGCCTGACCACCGTGCTCGCCATCGAGCTGCTCACTGCGGCTCGCGCGCTTGATTTCCGCGCGCCGCTCGCGCCTTCGCCGGTCACCGGACGCGTCCGGGAACTGCTGCGCACCAAGGTCGAGGGCCCCGGCCCGGACCGGCATCTGGCACCGGAGATCGCGGCTGCCGAAGAACTCGTGCGGTCGGGCGCTGTCCTGGCCGCGGCCGAACTGGAGGTCTGATGAGCAACCCCCGTGTCGTCCGCGCTGCCCGCGGCACCGAACTCACTGCCCGCTCGTGGCAGACCGAGGCGCCGCTGCGGATGCTGATGAACAACCTCGACCCGGAGAACGCCGAGCGTCCCGAAGACCTCGTGGTGTACGGCGGCACCGGCAAGGCCGCGCGCAACTGGGAGTGCTTCGACGCGCTGGTGCGCACGCTCACCACACTCGGCGACGACGAAACCATGCTGGTGCAGAGTGGCAAGCCGGTCGGCGTCATGAAGACGAACGAATGGGCCCCGCGGGTGCTCATCGCGAACTCGAACCTCGTCGGCGACTGGGCCAACTGGGAAGAGTTCCGCCGGCTCGAAGAGCTCGGGCTGACCATGTACGGCCAGATGACCGCGGGGTCCTGGATCTACATCGGCACCCAGGGCATCCTGCAGGGCACCTTCGAAACGTTCGCCGCGGTCGCGGACAAGCGGTTCGGCGGTACGCTCGCCGGAACGATCACGCTCACCGCCGGCCTCGGCGGCATGGGCGGCGCGCAGCCGCTCGCGGTGACGATGAACGACGGCGTCGCGATCTGCGTCGACGTCGACCAGAGCCGGATCAGCCGCCGGATCGAGCACCGCTACCTGGACGTGCAGGCGGAGTCGATCGAGCACGCGCTCGAACTGGCCGTGCAGGCCCGGGACGAGAAGCGCGGGCTGTCGATCGGGCTGCTGGGCAACGCCGCCGAGATCTTCCCGGCACTGCTGGAAATGAAGGCGCCGATCGACATCGTCACCGACCAGACCTCGGCGCACGATCCGCTGAGCTACCTGCCGTCCGGCGTTCCATTCGAGGAATGGCACCAGCGCGCGGCGGCCGACCCGGCTGGCTTCACCAAGGAGGCCCAGGCCTCCATGGCCAAGCACGTGCGGGCGATGGTGGAGTTCCAGGACGGCGGCGCCGAGGTGTTCGACTACGGCAACTCCATCCGCGACGAGGCGCGCAAGGGCGGGTACGACCGCGCGTTCGAGTTCCCGGGTTTCGTCCCGGCCTACATCCGGCCGCTGTTCTGCGAGGGCCGCGGGCCGTTCCGCTGGGCCGCGCTGTCCGGCGACCCGGAGGACATCCGCAAGACCGACGAGGCGATCCTGGAGCTGTTCCCGGAGAACGAGCGGCTGCGCAAGTGGATCACCCTGGCGCAGGAGCGGGTGCACTTCCAGGGCCTGCCCGCCCGAATCTGCTGGCTTGGCCAGGGCGAGCGGGACCGCGCCGGCCTCAAGTTCAACGAGATGGTGGCCAGCGGCGAGCTGTCCGCGCCGATCGTGATCGGCCGCGACCACCTCGACTGCGGCTCGGTCGCTTCGCCGTACCGCGAGACCGAGGCGATGAAGGACGGCTCCGACGCGATCGCCGACTGGGCACTGCTGAACGCGCTGGTCAACACCGCGTCCGGGGCGAGCTGGGTCTCGATCCACCACGGCGGCGGCGTCGGCATGGGCCGTTCGATCCACGCCGGTCAGGTGACCGTCGCGGATGGCACGCCGCTGGCCGCGCAGAAGCTCGAGCGGGTGCTCACCAACGACCCGGCCATGGGCGTCATCCGGCACGTCGACGCGGGGTACGAGCGAGCGATCGAGGTCGCCGAAGAGCGCGGGGTCCGGATTCCGATGCGGGAGCAGGCGTGACCGCATCCGGGCTGCTCGGCGAGATCGCCGACGTCGGGCGCGACGGCCGACGCGGCGGCTACTCCCGGCACGCGTTCGACGCGCCGGAGCACGACCTGCGCACCTGGTTCGTGGAGCGGGCGCAACAGCTCGGCCTGGACGTCGAGACCGACCGCAACGGCAACCTGTGGGCCTGGTGGGGCACACCCGGCCCGGACGCGGTCGTCACCGGCAGCCACCTGGACTCGGTGCCCGGCGGCGGCGCGTTCGACGGGCCGCTCGGCGTCGCGAGTGCGCTGGCCGCGGTAGAAGCGCTGCGGAACAAGGGTTTCCAGCCGGGCAAGCCGTTCGCCGTCGTGGTGTTCGCCGAGGAAGAGGGCGGCCGGTTCGGCGTGCCGTGCCTCGGCTCCCGGCTGCTCACCGGGACGATCGACGCGGACCGGGCGCGAGCGCTGCGGGACCCGGACGGCGTCACGTTCGCCGAAGCGGCCGCGAAATCCGGGCTGGACGTCGACCGGGTCGGCCCGGAACCGGACCGGCTCGGGCTGATCGGGCAGTTCCTGGAGCTGCACGTGGAACAGGGCAAGGGGCTGATCGACCTCGGCTCGCCGGTCGCCGTCGGCAACACCGTGATCGCGCACGGCCGGTGGCGGTTCTCCTTTTCCGGGCAAGGCAATCACGCCGGGGCGACGCTGCTCGCGGATCGGGCCGACCCGATGCTGCCAGCAGCCGAAACCGTGCTCGCGGTGCGTCGGCTGGCCCGGACGCGACCGGACGCGCGGGCGACCGTGGGGCGGCTGGTGCCCACGCCGGGCGGGACGAACGTGATCGCGTCCACTGTGGACCTGTGGCTGGACGCGCGGGTGCCGGGCACGTCGACGCCGGAGCTGGTCGAGGACATCACCCGGGCGGCACGGGACGCGGCGGCCGCGGAGGGCTGCGAAATCGCGGTCACGCGGGAGTCGTACTCCGACGACGTGGTCTTCGACCAGCAGTTGCGGCGGTCGCTCGGCGAGTGGCTGGGCAGCCCGCCCGAGCTGCCCACCGGGGCCGGGCACGACGCGGCGATCCTGGCCGGATTCGTGCCGTCCGGGATGCTGTACGTGCGCAATCCGACCGGCATCAGCCACGCGCCGGAGGAATTCGTCGAGGCGGACGACGTCGAGGCGGGCGCGAAGGCGCTGGCCGAGGCGCTGGAGCGGCTCACGAAATGACCGTCTACTGGTGCGAACGGGCCTGGCTGCCCGAAGGGGTCGCGGACGCGGTCCGGATCGAAACAGCCGACGGCCGGATCGTTTCGGCGACGCCGGGCGCAGAAAAGAGCGGGACCGTCCTTGCCGGGCTGACCTTGCCCGGGTTCGCCAACGGGCACTCGCACGCGTTCCACCGCGCGCTGCGCGGCCGGACGCACCACGAGCGGGGCACGTTCTGGACCTGGCGGGAACGGATGTACGCGCTCGCCTCCCGGCTCGATCCCGACGCGTATTTCCGGCTGGCCCGGGGCGTCTACGCGGAGATGGTGCTGGCGGGCTACACGAGCGTCGCCGAGTTCCACTACCTGCACCACGGCCCGGGCGGCACGCCGTACGCGTCGCCCAACGCCATGGGCGACGCGTTGCGGCAGGCGGCGCGGGACGCCGGGATCCGGCTGACCCTGCTCGACACCTGCTACCTCGCCGGCGGCATCGGCGTGCCGCCGGACGAAGTGCAGCAGCGGTTCTCCGACGGTTCCGCGGAGAAGTGGGCAGAACGGGTCGAACTGCTGAAGGAAGACGAGCTGTTCCGGGTCGGCGGGGCGATCCATTCGGTGCGCGCGGTTCCACGGTACGAGCTGCCGGAGGTGAACAACGCGGTACCGGAGAACCGGCCGCTGCACATCCACCTGTCCGAGCAGCGGGCCGAAAACGAGCAGTGCGAGACGGCGTATGGGTCGACGCCGACCGGGCTGCTCTTCGAAAGCGGTGTGCTAGGCGAGCGGCTCACCGCGGTGCACGCGACGCATCTGACCGAGCTGGACCTCAAGCGGCTCGGCGACCATCGGGCCGGTGCGTGCTTCTGCCCGACCACTGAGCGGGACCTCGGCGACGGCATCGGCCCGGCGCGGAGCCTGGCCGACGCGGGGGTGCGGCTGAGCATCGGCAGCGACAGCAACGCGGTGGTGGACGCGTTCGAGGAGACTCGGGCGCTGGAGCTCGACGATCGGCTGGCCTGCGAGGAACGCGGCCGGTTCACCGCGCAGGAACTGCTGGCCGCCGGGACCGACCACGTCACCGCGGGCTGGCCGGAGGTCGGCGCCCTCGCCGCCGGTGCCGGAGCCGACCTGGTCACGGTCGCGCTGGACACGGTGCGCACGGCCGGCATCGAGCCGTCCGGCGTGCTGTTCGCCGCCGGAGCGCCGGACGTCCGTACCGTGGTCGTCGCCGGGCGGGAAGTGGTGCGCGACGGGGCGCACGCGTTGATCGAACGACCGGAAACCGTACTGGCCAAGGAGATCGAGGCGCTGTGGCAGTTCTGATCACCGGAATCGGCGAGCTCACCACGAACGACCCGGAGCTGGGCAAGCTTCGCGATGCCGCTCTGGTGCTCGACGGGGAGACCGTCGCGTGGGCGGGACCGGCGGCGCAGGCTCCGGACGCGGACGAGCGCGTGGACGTCGAAGGCCGAGCGGTGCTGCCGGGCTGGGTGGACAGCCACACCCACCTGGTGTTCGCGGGAGACCGCACCGCCGAGTTCGAGGCGCGGATGGCCGGACAGGCTTACGCGGCAGGCGGAATCGCCGTCACCGTCAACGCCACCCGGGAGGCGTCGGACGAGCAGCTGGCAGCGAACCTGCGTCGGCTTGTCGAGGAAGCGGCCGCGCAGGGCACCACCTGTCTGGAGACGAAGACCGGGTACGGCCTCACCGTCGCCGACGAAGCGCGGTCGGCGCGGATCGCCGCCGAGGTCGCCGACGAGGTGACCTTCCTCGGTGCCCATCTGGTGCCGCCGGGCGCGGCCGCCGAGTCCTATGTGGACTTGGTGTGCGGCGAGATGCTGGACGCGGTCGCGCCGCACGTGCGCTGGGCCGATGTGTTCTGCGAGACCGGCGCGTTCGACGAGGCGCAGTCGGCGCGGGTGCTCAAGGCCGCCGCGGAACGCGGGCTCGGCCTGCGGGTGCACGGCAATCAGCTCGGCGAAGGCCCGGGCGTTCGGCTGGCAGTGGAACTCGGCGCGGCCAGCGTCGACCACTGCACCTACCTGAGCGATGCTGACGTCGAAGCGCTCGCGTCGTCCGACACAGTCGCGACGATCCTGCCCGCGTGCGACTTGTCGACTCGGCAGGCGTTGGCCCCCGCGCGGCGGCTGCTCGACGCGGGTGCGACGGTCGCGTTGGCCAGCAACGCGAACCCGGGTAGCTCGTACACCACGTCGGTGGCGTTCTGTGTCACGACTGCGGTCCTGCAGCTGCGGATGACCGTGGACGAGGCCGTGTGGTCCGCGACCGCGGGTGGCGCGCAGGCGCTTCGGCGGGACGACGTCGGGTACCTGCGCCCGGGTGCGCGGGCGGACGTGCACGTGCTCGCCGCTCCGTCCGCGACCCACCTCGCGTACCGGCCCGGCGTGCCGCTGACACACGCGGTGTGGCGAAAGGGAGAACGGGTGCGGTGAGCGGTCACTAAGGTGGCCGGATGAGCTGGAACCTGCGCGAGCTCATCGCGAAGCACGGCGTCCCGGGCGCACAGGTCGCCGTGCTGGCCGGCGGGGAGATCCATGACCAGGCCGCGGGGGTGCTGAACCTGCGCACGGGGGTCGAGACCACCGGCGACTCGGTGTTCAAGGTCGGCTCGATCACCAAGATCTGGACCGCGACGCTGGTCCAGCAGCTGGTGCACGACGGCGTCCTGGACCTCGACCGGCCGGTGCGCGAGTACCTGCCCGGGTTCCGGCTGCGCGATCCGGCCGCGACCGACCTGCTGACCGCGCGCCAGCTGCTCACCCACACTCCTGGGTGCGTCTCACGCACCCCAATGTGGCATTGGGTGGATCTCACGCACCGAATGTGGCATTGGGTGCGTCGCATGCACCCAATGCCACATTGGGATCGACGCGAACCACTATGTCGACCAGAGACGCAACCCCGACGCGATTGAGAAGTTCGTCGCCGGCCTGACCGAAGCGGAGCGCTTGTTCACCCCAGGCCAGGTGTTCTCCTTATTCCAACAGCGGGTACGTGGTGCTGGGCCGGCTGGTGGAAGTGTTGCGCGGCAAGCTGTTCCACGACGTGCTCCGCGAGCGCCTGGTGGACCCGCTGGGCTTGGCCGCAGTCGCGACCAGTGCGGACGAGGCGATTCTGTGCCGGACGGCGGTCGGCCACCTCGAGACCGATGGCGTAATCCGGCATCGCGGCCTGACCGGGCGGGGCGAGCACCCCAATGTGGCATTGGGTGCATCTCACGCACCCAATGCCACATTGGGGTGGGGTATTGGGTGCATCTCACGCACCCAATGCCACATTGGGGTGGGGTATTGGCGGGGAGGCTTGACGGGTCGTTGGGGTTTTGTAGCAGTGCGGTCCAGGGGCCCCGGGCCCGTTCCGCTGCCGGAAATGGCGGAAATGACCGATTAGCAGAATCGGGTGGCTCCCGCACGGTGAATGCGCTGCCGAGCGCATTGCCGCAGGCGACTGAATACCGTCCGGCCCGGTAGTTCGAAAGTGGGGGCAAGTGCGCCGGGGCAGAATTGTTGCCCCGATGCGACTGTGCGTCCGGGTGTGCGCGCGGGTCCGGCGCGCGAAGGCGACGATGAATGGCGACGATGAATCCCGACCGGTGACCGACCAGCAGGTGAACGGCAAGAAACCGGAGCACTCGGCAAGATCGCGTTCATTCAGAGTTCAACTACTGGACACTCTTCGAGGGATCTGGAGAAGTCTCCGGAATCGGTAGCGTCTATTGCGCAGGACACTCCGAACTGGAGAGCGGGTATGGACTTTTCTCTTATTGTCCTGGTGGTGATCGTCGCGGCACTGGCCTTCGACTTCACCAACGGGTTTCATGACACGGCCAACGCCATGGCCACGTCGATCGCCACCGGCGCGCTGAAGCCCCGGGTGGCGGTCGCGATCTCGGCGGTGCTGAACCTCGTCGGCGCGTTCCTCTCGATCGAAGTCGCGAAGACGATTTCCGGCGGCATCGTGGACGACACGAAAATCGCCCCGGTGGTGATTTTCGCCGGACTGGTCGGCGCGATCGTCTGGAACCTGGTCACCTGGCTGGTCGGGCTGCCGTCGAGTTCGTCGCACGCGCTGTTCGGCGGGCTGATCGGCGCGACCTGGATCGCCTCCGGCGCGGACGCGGTGCACTTCGGCAAGGTCGTCGAGAAGGTGCTGATCCCGGCGATCGCGTCGCCGATCGTCGCGGGCGTCGTAGCGATCGCCGGCACTTTCCTGGTGTACCGGATCACCGCGAAATCGCGGCAGGACGTGGTCGGCAAGGGCTTCAAGACCGGCCAGGTGCTCTCGGCCAGCCTGGTCTCGCTCGCGCACGGCACGAACGACGCGCAGAAGACGATGGGCGTCATCACGCTCGCGCTGATCGCGGGCGGTTCGCTGGCGCCCGGCTCCAGCCCGCCGGTTTGGGTCATCCTCTGCTCGGGCGTGGCGATCGCGGCCGGCACCTACCTGGGCGGCTGGCGGATCATCCAGACGATGGGCAAGAAGCTCACCGAAATCCAGACGCCGCAGGGATTCGCGGCGGAGACGAGCTCGGCGGCGGTCATTCTGGCCTCGTCGCACCTCGGCTTCGCGCTGTCGACCACGCACGTCACCTCGGGCGGCATCATCGGTTCCGGCCTCGGCCGCAAGCTCGCCGAGGTGCGTTGGGGCGTCGCGGGCAAGATGGTGATCGCCTGGGCGCTCACGCTGCCCGCCGCCGCCATCGTCGGCGCGATCGCCGCCGCGGTGTCCACCCGGGGCAGCTGGGGCACGGTCCTGGTCGGCGGGGTCGGGGTGCTGCTGGCGCTGGGCATCTGGCTCGCGTCGCGGCGCAACCCGGTCACGCCGGCCACTGTCAACGACGAGCCGGTGGCGGACGAAGCCGCTCCGGTCGCGGCCTGAGGGAGCACGACATGGCGATCAACTGGGGTGCCCTCGGCATCGTGTTCGTAGTGGCGCTGGCCGCCGCGGTCGTGCTGACCGGCCTGTTCGCGTTCGGCGTGCGCGGCTTGTCCGACCGGGAGGCGGCGCGGGCGCACGGCGGTACCGGCACGGTCCAGCTGACCGGCGCAGTGGTGTGTTTCGCGGTCTGCGCCGCGGTCGTCGGGTACGGGATCTTCCTGATCGTGGCCTGATACCCCCCCGGCCAGCAAGCAGTCCGTGAAGGGCCCCTTGAGGGACTTGGATTCCCTTAAGGGGCCCTTCACGGAATGACCGGAGCGGACAAGTGCGACGAGGGTCAGCCGAGGGCGGCTTCGGCGCGCTCTCGCAGCTCGTCCGGCAGGTCCGCCAGCAAGGGTCGTACCAGGGCGCGGCGCTCCTCGCACAGCTGCGCGAGGAGGTCGACGGCCGGTGCCCACAACGTGTCGTCCCCGGCGGCCGTCCGGACCAGGCCGGGCAGCCGTTGCTCGCCGAGCAGGCCCAGCACGTGGTCGATCCGGCGCTGGTCGTCCAGCACGTATGCGGTGCGCAGCAGACCGGCGTCGTCCAGCAGCCGTACGCAGCGGCGGACGGTCTCGTCGGGCAGGTGGTCCACGAACCGGCCCAGCGTGATCCAGTCCTCGCGGCGGGTCAGTTCCTCGGCGACCGCTACGACGGTCGGCACCGGAATCCGGATGATGATCGCGGTCGCGCGGCGCGGGTCGAGTTCCGTCGCCACCGACGCGAGGAACTTCGGCGAGAGCCGTTTCGCTACATCGACGCCGCGGGCGACGTCGACCAGCCCGGCGATCCGCGCGCACAGCAGCGGGCCGAACACCTTCTCGGCGATTTTCGCGAGCACCGATGCGGGCAGCAGCCTGCTCGCCAGCGCCATCCGCTCCAGCACCACCAGGTTCGCGTCGAACAGCGTCGTCGAGACCTGTTCGCGCAGCAGCCGGACCTCGTAGGAGTCGACGTCGGCCAGGTAACCGAGCCGTTCCGGATCGACGCCGAGCACCCGGGCCAGCTTGAGGATCTCCGGGTTCACAGGCCGACCGCTTTCCGCACCGCGCCGCGCAGCAGTGCGGGCACGTACTTCAGGCTCTCCTCGCCGGCGTGCGCGAGCGCCGTGGACTGCCGGTGCCGGGCCTCCCGCACCGCCGCCGCCAGATCCTGTTTGTGCTGCTCAGAGAGGGCTTCGATGCCGTCCGGCAGCGGGCCGCCAAGCTGTTCGGCCAGGGTGCGCTCCGCCATGGTTGCCATCATGCCGCACGAGGACGTCTTTGACTTTCGTCAGTGGTGACGACGCGCGGGGTCCTTGTAGCGTTTCCAGGATGAAGGAGGTGACCCGGCACCGTTGGCGCATCGCGGTCGACGTGCTGTTGTGGGCCGCGCTGTGCGGTCTCGTCGCGATCGACGCGCTGCTGAAGCCGCACCTCTGGGAGTTCGTCTACGGGATCGTGTCGGTCACCGCGGCGATGGCCACCGCTCGCGCGCTGCCGGTCGTCGCGCTGGGCGTAGCCATGACGACCGCGCTGGTCATCGCGTTCGGCTGGGGCGGCCGGGTGGCGGTCTGGGAGTTCTTCCTCATCGTCGTGACCTCCTACCTCGCCGGCCTGCGGCTGGAGCGGGTGCGCGCGGCGGTCATCGTGTATGCCGCGCTCGCGGTGGCCGCGCTGCCGCTCACGCTGCTGCCGTCGGCGGGCTTCGACGCCTGGGGCGCGGTGCTGGGCACGCTCGCGTTCGGCGGCGTCGCTCCGTGCCTGCTCGGACGCCACCTGCGGCTGCGGCGCGAGCTGGCGCAGGACGGCTGGCGGCGGGCCGAGGAGATGGAGAGCCGGCACCGGCTGGTCGCGCAGGAGGCGCGGCTGCGGGAACGTGCCCGGATCGCCAGCGACATGCACGATTCGCTCGGCCACGAGCTGAGCCTGATCGCGGTGCGGGCGTCGGCGCTGGAAGTGGACAGCCGCCTCGACGACGACCAGCGCGCCGCCGCCGGGCAGCTCCGCGCCGGTGCCGCGACGGCGACCGAGCGGCTGCACGAGATCATCGGCGTCCTCCGACAGGACGCCGCGCCGATCGAGCCGGTGCAGGGCGATCTGGGCGAGCTGATCGACCGGGCGCGGGCGTCCGGGATCGAGATCGAGTCGCAGCTGGACAATCTTGCCGGCACCCCGCCGATGGTCGCGCGCGCGGTCTACCGGGTGGTGCAGGAAGCGCTCACGAACGCGGCGAAGTACGCCCCCGGCGCCGTCGTTTCGGTCGTGGTGACCAGCACCGATGCCGGGACCAGCGTGCTGGTGCGCAACGACCCGCCGCCGGCCGGTCCGTTGCCCGGCGGCTCCGGGCAGCGCGGCTTGATCGGGCTGCGCGAGCGGGTCCGGCTGGTCGGCGGGAGCCTGCGGACCGGCCCGGTGGACGGCGGGTTCGAGGTGGCCGCGGAGCTGCCGCACGAGGCGGCCCCCGCGCCGGAGCCGGACGACGAAGAGGTCGGGCAGGCGGCCCGGGAGCGGGAACGGGCGCGGCGGAACGTGCGGTCGAGCCTCGTGCAGGCGATCCTGGTGCCGGTGGCGCTGTTCGGGGTGGTCCTCGGCGGCACCGGGGTGGCGTATCTGGTGCGCTGGAACGAGTCCGAGCTGGCGCCGGACGCGTACGCGCGGATCCAGGTCGGCGTGCCGCGTTCGGCGATCGCCGACCTGCTGCCGGCGCGGCAGCGCGACTCGCGGCCGGGCGTCAACGTGCCGGCGGAGCCGCCCCGGAGCGACTGCGAGTACTACGGGACCGGCCGAAGCTGGCTCAACTTCAGCACGGCTGTCTACCGGCTGTGCTTTGTGGACGGACGGCTGGCGAGCAAGGACTACTACAGCGAGGACGAACGGTGATCCGGGTACTGCTGGCCGACGACGAGGCGATGATCCGGGCCGGCGTGGCCGCCATTCTGGCCTCGGACAAGGACATCGAGGTGGTCGCCGAGGCGGCGGACGGCCGGGAGGCGGTCGAGCTGGCGCGCGCGAACCGGCCGGACGTGGTGCTGCTGGACATCCGGATGCCCGGTCTCGACGGGCTCGCGGCGGCCGAGGAGATCCGGCGGCTGCTGCCGGAAACCGGGGTGCTGATGCTGACGACGTTCGGCGAGGACGCCTACATCGAACGCGCGCTGGCGCTGGGCGCGAGCGGTTTCCTGCTGAAGGCAGGCGATCCGCGCGAACTGCTCTCCGGTGTGCACGCGGTCGCGGACGGCGCGGCGTTTCTTTCGCCGAAGGTCGCGCACCGGGTGATCACGCGGCTGTCCGGCAGCCGGTTGAGCCGGGCGGCCTCGGCGCGGGACCGGGTGCGCGCGTTGACCGCCCGCGAACGGGAAGTGCTGGTGCTGCTGGCCGAGGGACTGTCCAATGCGGACATCGCGGCGCGGATCTTCGTGGTGGAAGGGACGGTGAAGGCGCACGTGAGCACCATCCTGACCCGGCTGGACGCGCGGAACCGGGTCCAGGCGGCGATCACCGCGTTCGAGGCGGGACTGGTGTGAGCTTCGGCGGTTCCCACCGGCTGACGCTCGCGCCGATCCGGGTGGTGACCGCGGACGGCAGCAGCCGGGTGAACGCGGCGCGGAGCGCGACGGCCGCCGGGTTGCGCAGCAGCGGTCCGCTCGCCCCGGCCCGCATGGACGCTTTGGTGACCTTCTGCGTGCGCGGCCTGCGTTCGGTGTCGTAGCCGCGCAACGCGGCCTCCACAGTGGACTTTCCGGCATGCTCCGCCAGCACCACCGCGTCTTCCAGCGCTTGACAGCCGCCTTGGCCAAGAAACGGCGGCATCGCGTGCGCGGAATCCCCGAGCAGCGCGATCTTGCCTCGGACGTAGCTGGGCAGCGGGGTGGCCAAGTGCTGCAGGTCGTGCCGGAGGATTTCCGGGGTCGCGTCGATGAGCTGCCCGATCGGCTCGTGCCACCGACCGTACTTTTCGCGCAGGTACGCCCGGTTGTCCTCGTGGCCGATCCCGGCGGGCCGGGCCTCGCAGACCCACCAGTACACCTCGTCGTCCGGCAGCGGCAGAATGCCGATCTCGGTACCGGCCGCCCAGGTGGTGCTCAGGCTGGGGGACAGCGGAAGTTTCGCGATCCCGCGGAACGCCGCGCCGCCGCTGTAGGCGACGCGGGCGGCCGGGAACAGCTGCTGGCGGATCGGGCTGTTGATGCCGTCGGCGGCCACGATCAGGTCGGCTTCGAGTTCGCCGTCGTCGCAGCGGACGATGCCGGACGGCTCGGCGGCGGTGACTTCAACGCCGGTTTTCAGAGATTCCGCCGGCAGCGCGGAGCGGAGTGCTTCGATCAGTTTCGCCCGGTGGATCGCACCCAGCGGCAGGCCGTGGCTGCGGACGAAGGCGTCCGCGTCCCAGCTGGCCAGCCGCCGACCGCGCCAGTCGACCAGGCCGCCGCCGCTCTGCGGTGCGATCCGCGCGTTGACGCCGAGCTCGGCGAGCGCGCGTTGCGCGTTGGGCCACAACGAGATCCCCGCGCCGATGGCAGTGAGTTCCGATGCCCGTTCCAGCACGGTGACCTGCCAGCCGACCCGGTGCAGCCCGATCGCCGCGGCGAGTCCGCCGATGCCGCCGCCGACCACGAGCGCGTGTCGCGAAGCCATCCGCCGCCTCCTCTACTTCTGTAGAGGACTCTACACCTGTAGGGTTCGAGGGGTGGAACGGATTGCCGTGATCGGCGACGCGGCGATCGCAGTGATCGCCGCCGAAGGGATGCGCGGGCTGACCCACCGGGCGGTCGACCGGACGGCGGGGCTGCCCGCCGGTTCGACGTCGTACTACGCGCGGACGCGACTGGCGCTGCTGGAACTGGCCGCGGACCGGATGGTCGCGCTGGACGAGGCCGAGGTCGCGCCCCCGCCGGGGAAGCTGGCGGAGTTCCTCGGCGCGGTGGTGCACCGGTCGATCACGGTCGGCCGGACCCGGATGCTCGCGCGGTACGAGTTCGCGCTGGAGTCGGTGCGACGGCCGGAGCTGCGGGCGCGGTACGACGCGGGCGGGGTGGAGTTGCGGCGACGCTGCGCGGAAGTCCTCGCGGCGGCCGGGTCTTCGACGCCGGAGGCGCACACGCGAACGGTGATCGGGTGGATGGACGGGTCGATCTTCGACGCGCTGGCGGGGTCCGGGTCGTTGAACCCGCCGAGGGAGAAGGAGCTGGTCGAGGGAGCCCGGGCGGTGCTGTCCGGACTGGGGCTGGCGGCGGCTTGACGACGACGTAGGGGCGGCGTCCCCCGGCGGGCTTCCGCGGGAGGCGAGGGTCCCCCGGGAGCAGCCGGGGGACCCTCGCCCGTCAAGCGTCGCGCCGCCGCAGCAACGCCGTCCCCGCCGCCAGTCCCGCGATTCCCCAGGCCAGGCAGACCACGATCCCCACCCAAGACTGGTATGGCGGCTCGTTGCCCAGCAACGGATTGACCTCCCCGCCCGGCACCATCGCGTTGGCCCCGGCGAACGCGGGGAAGTAGTCCATCGCTCCCCTGATCACGTATGCCGACACCAGCATCGGCAGCGGCAGCAACAACACCATCACCGTCACCAACGTGCCCGCCGCGCTGCGCAGGGCGAACGAGATGCCCATCGCCAGCAATCCGAGGAACGCGAAGAACGCGCCCATGCCGACCGCGGTCACCGTGCCCTGCGCGACCGAGGTGGGCGCACCGGCCCCGCCCATCGAGACAGTGCTCGCCGCCATGCCCAGCGACGCCACCAGCACGCCGTACCCGAACAGCACTGGAACCAGCACCGCGGCCTTCGCCACGGTCACCCGCGGCCGGACCGGAACCCATTGCAGCGTCGAGCGGATCGAGCCGCTGGTGTACTCGCTGGTCACGAACAGCGTCGCGACCGACACCACGCAGAACTCGACCAAGTACACCGCTCCGGCCAGCACGATGCCGTGCGCCGAGTTCGGATGGCCGTCGCCGAGGTGCTGGGAAACGCCGGAAACGACGGTGTAGAACACCATCAGCAGCGCGCCGCCGAGCAGGCACCACCAGGTGGCGCGCACTGACCAGAACTTCGTCCACTCCGCGGAAATCGCGAGCTTCGTCATGCGGTCACCCCGTATTCCACTGAGCCGGCAGTCAGTTCCAGGTACGCCTGCTCCAGCGAGGCGGTCCGTTCGCCGAGCCCGTGCAGCCGCGTGCCCAGCCGGTGCGCGAGGTCGCCCACCTCGGCGACGCTGACCTCGCGCACGAGCAGCTCTTCGCCTTCGCCTGGCAGCACCGTGCGGCCGTCGGCGCCAAGCCGGTCGGCCAGCCGAGCGCGCTCGACCGGGTCCGGGGCCAGCACCGCGACAGATCTGCTCGAGTTGCCCGCGATGAAGTCAGCGGTCGCCGCGTCGGCCAGGAGTTTGCCCTTGCCGATGACCAGCAGGTGGTCCGCGGTCAGCTGCATTTCGCTCATCAAATGGCTGGACACGAACACTGTCCGGCCCTCGTCGGCCAGCGAACGCATCAGCTGCCGGACCCAGAGGACGCCGTCCGGATCGAGGCCGTTGACCGGCTCGTCGAACATCAGCACTCCCGGGTCGCCGAGCAGGGCGCCGGCGATGCCGAGCCGCTGGCTCATGCCGAGCGAGAACGCGCCCGCGCGCTTGCCCGCGACGTCGCTCAGCCCGACGGTGGCCAGGACTTCCTCGACCCGGCTGGCGGCGATGCCGTTGCTGCGCGCCATCGCCAGCAGGTGTTTGCCCGCGCTACGGCCGGGATGGACGGCCTTCGCGTCCAGCAGCGTGCCGACCTCGCGCAGCGGAAACCGCAGCTCCGCGTACGGCTTGCCGCGGATCAGGACGCTGCCGGAGTCCGGCCGGTCCAGCCCGACTGTCATCCGCATGGTGGTGGACTTGCCCGCGCCGTTGGGGCCGAGGAACCCGGTCACCGCCCCTGCCCCGACGACCGAGGTGAGATTCTTGACAACGGTTTTCCCGCCGTAGCGCTTCGTCAATCCGCGAAACGTGATCATAGGGCGAAGTCTGCGCCCGGGGCAGCGGCGCGGGCATCGGTCGACCGGCCGGGGCGACCCCTGACTTTAGACAAGGGTGGTCGTGCGCGGGAGAACCGGCGGCCACTGACGAAGGGTCAGCCCGAGCGGCGCGTCGGGTGCCGGGTTGGCTTGGCGCTCGCCGGATCCTCCGGCCACGGGTGTTTCGGGTAGCGGCCGCGCAGATCAGCCCGGACCGCCGGATAGCCGTTGCGCCAGAAGGATTCCAGGTCCGCGGTGACGGCCGCAGGGCGGCCGGCGGGGGACAGCAGGTGCAACACCACCGGGACGCGGCCGTCGGCCAGTGCGGGCGTTTCGGTCCAGCCGAACGTTTCCTGCAGCTTCACGGCCAGCACCGGCTGGTCACCGTGGTAGTCCACGCGATAGTGCGAGCCGGACGGGACTTCCAGCCGGTCCGGGGCCAGTTCGTCGAGCCGGGCCGCTTCCGGCCAGGGAAGCAGGCCGCGCAGGGCGGCCCCGGCGTCGATGTTCGCCAGGTCGGCTTGGCGGCGGGCGCGGGAGAGATCCAACCATTCGTCCACAGTGGACAGCAGGGCTTCGTCGGTTGTCGACGGCCATGGCTCGCCCAGGACGCGGTGCAGGAAGTCCAGGCGCTCCCGGAGCCGGGTGCCGTCCTTGGTCCAGCGCAGCAAGCCCAGCCCTTCGGCGCGCAGACCGGTCACCAGCGCGTCGTGCACCAGCTGCGGATCCGGTTCGCGCAACGGCTTCGACGACAGCACGATCGCGCCGAGGCGGCGCACGTGCCGGGCGACCACGTCGCCGTCCCACCGCACCTCGTTCATTTCGGACACCAGGGCCGGCGCGGCTCGGGTCGCCACGGATTCGTCGGCGGCCGCGGCGAGCCGGATGGTCCCGTGCGCGCGGCCCGGGTCGCGGGTGGCTTCGGCGACCGCCAGCCACTCCGCGTCGGCCAAGCCGCTGCCGCTTGGCAGCTCGGCGGCGGTGCCGCTGGCCATCAGGTAGACCGGGGCGGAGCCGGACCGTCGGCGCGCCAGCCGTTCCGGGTGGGCGAGTGCGACGACCAGGGCGGCGTCGGCGGAGGTGCCGCCGCCTGGAGAGTCGACAAGGGACGCCAGCCGCTTCGCTTCCCGTCGCCAGCGGCGAGCCGCATCGTCCTGCGCGGACCGGAGCCGGCGAAGCTCGCCTTCGACGTCGGCGAGAGTCGCACCGACGTCCAGCAGGGCAACGACCTCCGCGGCGGCACGAGTGCCCACGGCCGCCGCGCCGTCGAGCAGGGCACGCGCTAACCGGGGATGCAGGCCCAGGTCTGCCATCTTCTGCCCGCGCGGAGTGACGGCGCCGTCCGCAGTGGTGGCGCCCAAGGTGCGGAGCAGGCTCCGCGCGGCAGCGAGCGCGCCTTCGCCAGGCGGATCCCACCAGGCGAGCCCGCTCCCGTCCGGAGTGGACCAGCAGGCGAGTTCCAGCGCGAACCGGGCGAGTTCGGCGGTGCGGATTTCCGGTTCCGGATACGCGGGCAGGGTCGCCTGCTCGTACTCCGGCCAGCAGCGGTAGGCGCGGCCCGGTCCCTCCCGGCCGGCGCGGCCGGCGCGTTGCTCCGCGACCGCGGCGGAAACCCGCACGGTGGCCAGTCCGGCGAGACCGCGCCGATGGTCGACCCGGGGAACGCGCGCGAGGCCCGAATCCACCACGGCGCGGACGCCCGGCACCGTCAGGCTCGACTCCGCGACGGCGGTCGCCAACACCACTCGCCGGCGGTCGCGCGGACGCAACGCCTCGTCCTGCCTGGCGGCGGAGAGCCGTCCGTGCAGCGGCAGCACATCCGCGTCCAGTGAATTCAGCAACGCAGCGGTGCGCGCGATTTCCCCGGCACCCGGGAGAAACGCCAGCACATCACCGTCCCCTTCGGACAGCGCGGTCCGGACGGCGGAGGCCACTGCCGCTTCCGGACGTTCCCCGCGGACCGGCGCGCGATAGCTCAACGCGACCGGATACGTGCGCGCGTGGGCAGTGATCACCGGTGCCTCGCCGAGCAGTTCGGCCAGCCGTCCGGCCGCGACGGTCGCTGACGTCGCGAGCAGCCGCAGGTCGTCGCGCAGGCCCGCGCGAACGTCGAGCAGCAGCGCGAGCAGCAGATCGGCGTCGAGATGACGTTCATGGCATTCGTCCAGCAGCACCGTGGCCACCCCGGGCAGCTCCGGATCGTGCTGCACCCGCCGCACCAGCAGCCCCGACGTGACCACCTCGATCCGCGTGCGCGACGAGACTTTCCGGTCGCCGCGCACCGCGTACCCGACCGTCTCGCCGACCGGCTCGCCCAGCAGCGCGGCCATCCGCCCGGCCGCTGCCCGAGCGGCGAGCCGGCGCGGTTCGGCGACCACGACCCGGCCGTCGCTGCGATTCAAGGCGAGCGGCACGAGAGTGGTCTTGCCGGTGCCGGGCGGGGCGACGAGCACCGCGGTGCCGTGGTCGTCGAGCGCGCTCAGCACGGACGGCAGCACCGCACGGACGGGCAGGTCCGGCAGCGAGGCGAGGTCGGTCACTGCTCGGTGATCTCCGGTGGCTTCGGCAGCGGGTAGTTCGACGGCCCGATGTTGGCCGCCAGCGACTTCGCCCAGGCACCGGACGACACCATCTTCCGGATGGCGTCGTCGACCGCGCGCTGCCCCTCGGTGTCGCCCTTGCGAAGGCCGACGCCGTACCGCTCGGTGGAGAACGGCCGCCCGGCCACCCTCAGCAGCTCGGGATTCTGCGCGGCGTACCCGGCCAGGATCACCGCGTCCGTGGTGACCGCGTCGACCTGGTTCGCCAGCAGCGCGGTGACGCAATCGGTATAACGCGGGTACTCGACCAGCTGCACCGCCTGCGCGAACTTGTCCTTCACCATCTGCGCGGAAGTCGTGCCGGGCACCGAGCACAGCCGGCGCCCGTTGAGGCTTTCCGGGCCGGTGATGTCCGGTGAGGTGAGCCGCACCAGCAGGTCCTGTCCGGTGACGAAGTACGGGCCGGCGAAGCTCACCTGCTGCTTGCGCTTGTCCGTGATCGAGTAGGTGGCCACCACCAGGTCCACCGCACCCGAGGCCAGGTCGGTCTCGCGGTGCGCCGGAGTGGTCTCGTGCCAGGTGATGCGGTCGGCGTCGACGCCCAGTTCGTGCGCGATGTACGTGGCGACATCGACGTCGAATCCGGCTAGCCGGCCGTCGAGAGTCCGCTGGGAAAGCCCTGGCACGTCGAACCGGACGCCGATGGTCAGGTGGTCGCCGTCACGCGCCCGGGTGGGAAGCGGATCATCCTTCGACACCTGGCCCGACCCGCAGGACACGCACGTGACCAGCAGAAACACTGCAGCGAGCAGTGCGCGCAGCCGCATCGCCGCCCCCGTTCCGCCGGTAGGAGTACTCACAGAGTTCTCAGGTCAGACGGCTAGCCTAAGCGTGTGCGCCGACTGCCCCAACCCGTACTCGACACCATCGGTACTTTCGCCCGCCTCGGGCTGGCTGCCGTCTGGCTCGTTTCCGGCGGCGTGAAGATGGCCGATCCAGGGCAGACGTACATCGCCGTGCAGGCTTACGACGTCCTGCCGCAGGTATTGGTCCGGCCGGTCGCGACCGGGCTGCCGCTGCTCGAGATGGTGCTCGGAGTGCTGTTGCTGGCCGGGCTGGCCACGCGCTGGATCGCGGGCGCCTCGGTGGTGTTGCTCGCCGTGCTGGTCGCCGGCATCGCGCAGTCCTGGGCGCGCGGGCTGAGCATCGACTGCGGCTGCTTCGGCGGCGGCGGCCGGGTGGCCGCCGGGCAGACCGAGTATCCGCAGGAGATCTTGCGGGACACCGGTTTCGCGCTGCTCGCGATATGGCTGCTGGCGCGGCCGCGCACGTGGTTTTCGCTCGACCGCTGGCTCGGGTGGGGCAGGGGAAAGAGCATCGAGGACTCGGACCGGATTCCGGCCGATTACTCCGGCAGTAACGCGGAAGGGAATTAAGGACAGTGGGTGGAGCTGCGCGCAACGCGCGGAAGAGCCGGCAGCAGGCGGCGGCCGCGAAGTCGGTCGCACAGGCGCGTGGCGCGAGCGGCGACCGGAACAAGGTCATCGCGGTGGTCGTGGCCGTCGTCGTGATCGCGGCGCTGGTCGTCGGCGGCGTGCTCTGGATCAACTCGAGCAAGAACGCCACACAGGACACCGCGATCGCGCCGAACACGACCGCGACGCTCGGGCCGGGAGTGGTGGAGAAACGCGACGGGGTCGTGGTGTCGGTCGGCAAGCCGGGCGCGCCGAAGACAATCGACCTGTACGCCGACTTCCTGTGCCCGTACTGCGCGAAGCTGCAGGAGCAGTACGGCCCGGCGATGGAGAAGGCCGTCAACGACGGAAAGCTCACCGTGCGTTATCACATGGTGACGCTGCTGGACAACAACTCCGACCCGGCGGGCTACTCCACGGACTCGGCCAACGCCGCGCTCGCCGCCGCGGACTCGCAGAAGTTCACCGCGTTCCACGACGCGCTGTACAAGGCCCAGCCGGCCGAAGGCAGCCGGGGCTACGACAAGGCCCAGCTGATCCAGCTCGGCCAGAAGCTCGGCATCACCGACCCGAAGTTCGCGCAGACCGTCAACGCGGGCACCTACAACCAGCAGCTGCACACCGCCTTCGCGGCGACCGAGAAGGACCCGAACCTCGCGCAAGACTTCGGCAACGGCCAGGTCGGCTTCGGCACTCCCACCGTCGCGGTCAACGGCAAGGCCATCCCGGCTTCCGGCGACTGGCTGACGAAGGTGCTGAGCGGCACCTGATCCGGGCAATTCGCCTGTCCGGGCACAACCCGTCCGCTAATCTGGGCTTCACGGTCCAGGGGAGGGACGGGTTGTGTCCGGTTTTCATGTCGACGAAGGCGCGTACGAGAGCTACGCGCGACAGGTCGATCCACTTGGCGACGAGGTGCGCGCCGCGGCGAAGGCACACGTCGGCCCGCACGTGACGTTGGCGGGCGACGGGTTCGCCGCGATCGGCGACGAGTCCGGGTTCGCCGGCGCCTACGGAGCACGGATGCGAGCGCTGCAGGAGCGCATGCACGCGCTCGGCGGCGGCTGGCACCAGGTCGGCGAGGCCGCACGACGCACTCAGGGCAACTACGCGGCCGTCGAACAGGAACACGGCGACGCCTTGCGCAGGCTCGGGTGAGCGCTCCGGTCGACCACTTGGTGCGCAACGGGTTGGATACCACGAACCAGTTCGCCGCCAAGCTCAAGCACGACCCGGCCGCCATCAGCGGTGCCCGCGACGGCCATGCGGCACTGCAGAAATCCGTCGGGAACGTGCACGCGACGGCAGGCAGCCAGCGGTCGAATCTGGCCAGTGCCAGTTCCGGGGCGACGACCGACCGCGCGGTCGAAACGTCGAAGGGACTGGAGAAGCAAGTCCAGGACCTGCTCGACGAGAGCGCCGAGATCGAGAAGGCGGTCGCGGAGGCGGCGGAAACGCTGCATCTCGGGGAGATCCGCAACGATCAGGTCCGGGATCAGATCATCCGGGAGATCGCGTCGTCGATGAAGGCGCTTTCCGCCGTCAACGGGATCCAGCCGCCGGAAAGCCGGGCGGCCGCGTCCCGGCAGATCCTGCTGCAGCTGCAGCAGAAGATCGGGCAGCTGACCGGACAGGCCGCGGACTTCACCGAGGAAACGCTGGGAAAGCTGACGTCGCTCGGGCAGCAGCTCGGCGGTTCGCCGGATTCGACCACGGCCAGCAGCGCGTCGACGGTGCCGCAGTCGTTCAACAGCAACGGCGCGCACATCAGCCACGGAGGCGGCGGGGGAGGTGGCGACAGCGGCGGCGGCGGCGGAGGCGGCGGGTTCGCCGGGAAGCCGCGGCTGCCGGTCGCGGTGCCGCCGCAGCCGGGCAGCGGAGTCGGGATCAACCTGCCCGGCGGGAAGACGGTGATGGCGCCGAACGAGACGGCCGCCAAGGCGGTCCGCGCTGCGCTGTCGCAGCTGGGCCTGCCGTACGTGTGGGGCGGCACGGCCCGGGACAAGGGGCTGGACTGCAGCGGGCTGACCATGACCTCGTACCAGGAGGCCGGGCTGCAGCTGCCGCGCACCGCCAAGCAGCAGACCGTCGGGGCCGAGGTGCCCTCGATCGACCAGCTGCTGCCCGGGGACCTGGTGGTGTGGTCGGGCCACGTCGCGATGGTGATCGGCGACGGGCAGATGGTCGAGGCCGGGGATCCGGTGCAGATCAGCAAGATCCGCACGACCAACATCGGGCAGCAGTTCATCGGGTTCTACCGGCCGACGGGGTGAGTGGTGGCGGAGATTGACGTGGACCTCGCGGTCGCCCGGGTGCGAGAGCAGGCCGCCCGGGCAGGTGCCGAGGCGGACGCCCGGTTCGCCCGGTCCGGCCCGGTGGTCGGCAAGGCCGAGGCCGGCGGAGTGTCGGTGGAGGTCGCGCCGGGCGGACTGCTGACCGGGCTGACCGTGACGCGCGCCGCGCTGCGCGGCGGTACGGAATCGCTGGCAGCACAGATCGTCCAGTTGTCGCGACGCGCGGAACGGCGGGCCGGGGACCGGGTGCATTCGGTGCTTTCTCCGGTGCTTTCGCCCGAGCAGCTGACTTCGCTCGGCTACGTCGCGCTGGCGGAAGACGATCCGGACTACTACGACGACGAGCCGGAGATGCCGTGAAGACTTCGGAGATCATCGCGCAGGCCCGGGAACGCTCGGAGGCGGTTTCGCGGGTTTCCGAGCTGATGGCGCAGGCTCGCGGGTCGGCCCATGCGCTGGACAGGTCGGTCGAGGTGACCGTGGACGCCTTGGGCTCGTTGAAGCGGCTGTGGCTCGCGCCTGGACTGGCCGACGCGGATCCGGGCAGGGTGTCGGCGCTCGTGCTCGACGTCGTACGGGTGGCGATGACAGAGGCCGCGCAGGATTGCTTCAACCGGGTGGGGCTGCTGCTGGGCGAGGACGCGGCGAGGCTGGTGGAGGAGATGTCGGGCGTGCCGGCGCCGGCCCGGGCAGTGGACGACGACCCGGGCATGACGGTGGAGGAGTTCCAGCGGTTGCGGGCGGAGCGACTGGGGGAGCGGCGGTTTCCGGCTGCTCCTCCGCCGGTGGCTTCTGTGCCTGAGGAAGACGAGGACCAGTATTGGGCCGACTTCGATCCGGCCTCGTTGCGGTCGGATCGGTGACGGGTCCGCTCCGGAGGTCGCGGTAAATCCGGGAAGGGCTCCTCGCGGGAATCTGATTCCCGCGAGGAGCCTTTCCCGGATCTGGTTCAGTCTCGTTCGATTACGTGTCCTACTACGTCCGGACCGGGGTGGGCATGGCCGGAACCGTCACGGCGCAGGTCGACTTCCGGGAGTTCCACCGGGTCGCCGTTCCGCGCCGAGGCCGCTGGCCGCGGACCGATCCAGGCGACCTGGACTGCCGTTTCTCCCTTGAGGAATCGATGTGCGCGCACGCCGCCGGTGGCGCGGCCCTTCGCCGGGTATTCGCTGAACGGCGTGACCTTCACGCTCTGGCCGGTCGCCGTGACCACCATCGGTTCGCCGTGTTCCTCGTCGTCGGTGCGGATCGCGCCGAAGAACACTGCCTTCGCGTCCTTCAGCAGGTTGATGCCTGCCATGCCGCCGCTCTTGATGCCTTGCGGACGGACCAGGCTCGCCGCGTAGCGGAGCATCGACGAATCCGACGAAACGAAAGCCAGCGACTCGTTGCCGTCGGTCAGCCAGGTCGCGCCGATGACCTCGTCGCCCGGTTTCAGCGCGATGATCTCGAACTCGTCCGACCGCACCGGCCAGTCCGGCGCGCAGATCTTCACCACGCCCATCCGGGTGCCGATCGCCAACCCGGGGGACCCGGCGGCCTGCTCGCCCAGCGGGGCGATGCCTACGACAGTCTCGCCCTTTTCCAGCGGTACCAGCTCTTTCGCGGCCATGCCGCCGCGCAGCGACACGGTGCCGGCTTGGTCGGGCAGCACCGGCAACGGGAGCACATCCGTCTTGAAGGCCCGGCCCCGGCTGGTGACCAGCAGAACCTGGCCGCGTGCGGTGGTGTGCACGACCGCCGACACGGCGTCGTGTTTGACGCGGCCGTTGCGGCGGCGCACTTCCGAGGACTCCTCGGACTCGGCCGCGGTGCGGGCCACCAAACCGGTGGCGGACAGGATCACCTGGCACGGGTCGTCCGTGACCTCCAGCGGGCCGGACGGCTTCGACGCGGCCAGCACTTCCTTCAGATCGCCGTCGATGAGGCGGGTGCGCCGCTCGGTCGGGAAGTCCTTGGCGATCTTCGCCAGCTCCGTCGACACCAGCTTCTTCAGCACCGACTCGTCCTCGAGAATCGTGGTCAGCTCGGCGATCTCCGCGCGCAGCTTTTCCTGCTCGCTCTCCAGCTCCAGCCGGTCGTACTTCGTCAGGCGGCGCAGCGGCGTGTCGAGGATGTAGGTCGCCTGGATTTCGGACAGCTTGAACTTCGTCATCAGGCCGTCCTTCGCGGCGGCCGCGTTCTCGCTTTCGCGGATCAGCCGGATGACCTTGTCGATGTTCAGCAGTGCGATCAGCAGACCGTCGACCAGGTGCAGCCGTTCCTCGCGCTTGCGGCGGCGGTACCGGGTGCGCCGGGTGACGACCTCGTAGCGGTGCCGCAGGAAGACCTCCAGCAGCGCCTTGAGGCCCAGCGTCTGCGGCTGCCCGTCGACCAGCACCAAGTTGTTGATGCCGAACGACTGCTCCAGCGGGGTCAGCCGGTACAGGTCCGCCAGCAGCGCCTGCGGGTTGACGCCCACCTTGCACTCGATGACCAGCCGGGTGCCGTTCTCCCGGTCGGTGAGGTCCTTGACGTCCGCGATGCCGGTGAGCCGCTTGGATTTGTTGACCTCGTCGGTGATCTTCTCGATCACCTTCTCCGGGCCGACCCCGTAGGGCAGTTCGGTCACCGTGATCGCCTGTCGGCCGCGGCTGCCTTCCAACGGGCCGGTTTCGACGTTCGCGCGCATCCGGACCACGCCTCGGCCGGTTTCGTACGCCTTGCGGACCTCGTCCAGTCCCAGCAGGCTGCCACCGGTGGGCAGATCGGGCCCCGGGACGTATTCCATCAGCTTGTCGAGCGTGGCGGTCGGATGGTTGATCAGCCACCGCGCGGCGCCGATGACCTCGCCCAGGTTGTGCGGGATCATGTTCGTCGCCATCCCGACCGCGATCCCGGACGTGCCGTTGACCAGCAGGTTCGGGTACGCGGCAGGCAGCACCGACGGTTCTTCGAGCGAGCCGTCGTAGTTCGGGCGGAAGTCGACGGTGTCCTCGCCGAGCTCGCCGACCAGCAGCATCGCCTCGTTGGACATCCGTGCCTCGGTATAACGGCTCGCTGCCGGTCCATCGTCTGGGGAACCGAAGTTTCCGTGCCCGTCGACCAGCGGCACGTTCAAGGAGAAGTCCTGGGCCAGCCGCACCATGGCGTCGTAGATCGCAACGTCGCCGTGCGGGTGGTACTTGCCCATGCAGTTGTGGACGACGAAACCCTCGGCAGCGAACTCGTGTTCCGCACTGCCGACCTGGATGTCATAGGTGACGTCTGGAGCGACCGGTTCCACCGCGACCACTTCGAGGAACGAGAACCCGTTCAGCGCGTCGAGCCGGTCGGCCAGCGGTGAGCCGATGCGGCGCAGCTTCTCGATCCAACCGTCTTGGTGCGCCCGGGAAAGCGGGAACGAGCGGTCGGCCAGCGCCGTGCCGTGCTGGTCCTTGCCGTAGCGGACTTGGGCTCCGGTCACGGGCGAAAGCGAAGCACGGAACGCGGTTCCTTCGGTGTCCCGGAACCAGCCGCCGCCCAGATGCGCGGCGGAGAACTCGGCCATGACCGCCTTGTTGGGCAGCCGGTCGTTTCCCTGCTTGCCGCCGTATTCGTAAGCGATTTCGGCGAGCTTTTCGAGACTGTCCTTCTTGTAGCCGATCGTGGTCCACGGCCGCAGGAACCGGGCGAGCACTGCCGCGTCCGATCCGCTGACCGACAAACCCAGCAGGGTCTTGTGGCCGTCTTGCTTCGGGTTGCTCCAGTGGTGGCCGTGGACGCCCAGGTCCGCGAGCATCGAGTAGACCTGCCGGACGAGCCGCTCGCTCGTGCTGACATAGACGATTTCGCGGCGTTCCTTCCGGACGTAGCCGTCGCCGTCGAAAAGACCGGCGAGGAACGGTGCCCACGCGGACCGGTCGGCGAGAACTTGCGCAGGCACGTGCTTCTGATCGCTGAGCGGCCGGCCGGCCGCGAGCAGCCCGTCGTGCCGGGCGAACGTCAGGGTGTGCTGGTCTCGCCATTCCGGCTTCGCCGCGGCGCGGACGCCTCGGGTCGCCTGCACCCCGTTGGCGTTCGCCCAGTCGTACACCGCGTCGAGCGGCTCGAGATCGCACATGTGGATCCGGACCCGCCCGTCCGCGGGCCGGTTCCGGTCGACGGCGAACCCTTCGGCGGCGATCAGGCCGAGCAGGTACGGGTAGCGGTCTCCGCCCAGCGGCATGCTCTCCCGGCGCTGGCTTCCGTAAGCGACCGTCAGCCTGCTCGTCAGGTCGCGCGCCGCTGTCCAGGTCAATGTCGAGTCGTCGGCGACCGTCCGGAACCGCTGTCCCGGGGTGACGGTCATGGTGTGCCCGTTCGACCAGGTGACGCGCACCAGTTCCGCCGGCGGATTCTCGTAGACCTCGGCGACCGGCACGGCGTTGCCGAGGCTGTCGAGTACTTCGTCGCCGACTTCGATCGACTCGATCGGCCGCAGTCCGTCCGGCGTTGACACCAGCGCACCGCGCACGAAGCAATCGCCGACCACGCGCGACGACTTCACGTACGCGTGCGTCGGGCGGTAGCCGTTCTCGTTCATCGAGAACAGGATCCGGCGGTGTACCGGCTTAAGGCCGTCTCGCGCGTCCGGGAGGGCGCGCGAGTGGATCACCGAGTACGCGTAGTCCAGGTACGAGTCTTCGATCTCCGTCTTCAGCGGGTTGTCGAAGACCTGTGCGCCCGGCGAGTCGAACGCGCTCGGGTCGACCCGGGTCACCGGGGTCTTGCTACGGCGAGCCATGGCTCACAACTCCTTGGGAACGAACGGAAAACTCAGACGTCGATGGCGTCGCGGTCGACGCGGTCGGACGATTCGACCAGCCAGTTGCGCCTCGGCTCGACTTTTTCGCCCATCAGCAGTTCCAGCGCCAGCTCCGCGGCCTCGACGTCGTCGAGCGTGATCCGCCGGACCGAGCGCGTCGCCGGGTTCATCGTGGTTTCCCACAGCTCGTCGGCGTCCATCTCGCCGAGGCCCTTGAACCGCGGTACCGGCGTGACGACCGTCTTGCCCGCCGCGTGGAGCTCGGCGACCTTCTGCTCCATCTCGCGCTGGGTGAAGGTGAAGACGGTCTCCGAACCGCGGCCCTTCGTGGTGATCTTGTGCAGCGGCGGCATGGCCGCGTACAGCCTGCCGTCCTCGATGACCGGGCGCATGTACTTCGCGAACAGCGTGATCAGCAACGTGCGGATGTGCGAACCGTCGACGTCCGCGTCGGCCATCAGGATCACCCGGCCGTAGCGCATCGTCGACAGATCGAACGTGCGGCCGGTGCCCGCGCCGAGCACCTGCACGATCGACGCGATCTCGGCGTTCTTCAAAGTGTCGCCCAGCGACGCCTTCTGCACGTTGAGGATCTTGCCGCGCAACGGCAGCAGCGCCTGGTATTCCGACACCCGCGCCATTCGCGCCGAGCCGAGCGCGCTGTCGCCCTCCACCAGGAACAGCTCACTGCGCGAGACGCCGGTGGTGCGGCAGTCGACCAGCTTCGGCGGCATCGCCGCGCCCTCCAGCGCGGTTTTGCGCCGGGCAGCGTCCTTCTGCTGTTTCTGGGTGAGCCGCACGCGTGCCGCGTCGACCACCTTCTGCAGCACGATCTTGGCCTCGGACTTGGTTTTGCGGTCCTCGGTCCAGGCGCGCACCTGCTTGTCCACGATGCCCTGGATGACGCGCGTGATGCCCGCGGTGGACAGCTCGTCCTTGGTCTGCGAGGTGAACTGCGGTTCCGGCAGCCGGACGTGGATCACCGCGGTCATGCCTTCCAGCATGTCCTCGGTGGTCGGCGGGTCCTCCTTCGCCTTGAGCAGCCCGCGCGTTTTGCCGATCACGTCCTGCAGCGCGCGGGTGACCGCGCGGTCGAACCCGCGCCGGTGGGTGCCGCCGTGCATGTTGCGGATGGTGTTGGTGAAGCATTCGACGGTGCGCTCGTAGCCGGTGCCCCAGCGCAGCGCGACCTCGACCTCGGCGTGTCGCTCCACATTGGACTGCATGACGCCGTTGGCGTCCGCCGCGTTCTCCTTGTACGTGCCCTCGCCGGTGATCATCAGCGTGCCGCACACCGGCTTTTCGCTGGACGGGGCGAGGAAATCGACCATGTCCGCCAGCCCGTTCGGGTAGTGGAAGGTCTCTTCGTTGATGGTGTCCTCGAACGTGGTGCGCAGCACGTAGGTGACGCCCGGCACGAGGAACGCGGTGTTGCGCAGCTTCGTGCGCACGCCTTCCACGTCCAGGGCCGCGCCGGTTTCGAAGTACCGCGCGTCGTACCAGTAGCGGATGGACGTGCCGCTGCGCTCGCCGCGCTTCATCTTGCCGGTCAGGCTGAGCCCGGAGCGGCGGGTGAACTTCGCTTTCGGGCCGGGGCCGTCGAACACGCCGGGCACGCCGTGCGCGAACGACATCTGGTGCACCTTGCCGTCCTGCTTCACGGTGACGTCGAAGCGGTGCGACAGCGCGTTGACCGCGGACGCGCCGACGCCGTGCAGGCCGCCGGAGGTCTTGTAGCCGGAGCCGCCGAACTTGCCGCCCGCGTGCAGCCGGGTAAGCACCAGTTCCACGCCGGACAATCCGGACTTGGCGTGCACGCCGGTGGGGATGCCGCGGCCGTCGTCGTCCACCTGGACGCTGCCGTCCGCGTGCAGCGTGACGACGATGCGGCTGGCGTGGCCGGCCACGCCCTCGTCGGTGGAGTTGTCGACGACCTCGGAAAACAGGTGGTTGATGCCTCGGCTGTCGGTGGAGCCGATGTACATCCCGGGGCGCTTGCGGACCGCCTCGAGTCCCTCGAGGTGGGTCAGGTCATCGGCCCCGTACAGAGTCTCAGCGGTCACGAGGTCGTTCTCCCGGATCGAGGCGAGCTGTTCGGTGGGCAAACAGGCGGCCGGAGCGGGGGCCCCGGGCCGTCACCGTACTGCAGGATATCCGCACCCTCCGACAAGAACCGGTCGGCCGAGCCCGGCTGCGGTCCGGCAGCGTGTCCCAGGTCACCGGTATAGTCCCGTAGGAATACATCTTGCGCGCGAGTAGTTGTGCCGACAAGCAAGGGCACGAACCAACCGGCTAGGGAGCGGTCATGCAGTTCGGAATCTTCTCGGTGGGCGACCTGACGACGGATCCCACCACGGGCGTCACGCCCACGGAGCACGAGCGCATCAAGGCGATGGTGCGGATCGCGCTCAAGGCCGAGGAAGTCGGCTTGGACGTCTTCGCGATCGGTGAGCACCACAACCCGCCGTTCGCCGCGCCCGCCAACCCGACCGTGCTGCTGTCGAACATCGCCGCGCAGACCCAGAAGATCACCCTCTCCACCTCGAC
Source organism: Amycolatopsis benzoatilytica AK 16/65 (assembly GCF_000383915.1). NCBI lineage: Bacteria > Bacillati > Actinomycetota > Actinomycetes > Pseudonocardiales > Pseudonocardiaceae > Amycolatopsis > Amycolatopsis benzoatilytica. Next base: position 5,552,987 of record NZ_KB912942.1, on the reverse strand, counting down.
GACCCTGATCACCACCAACGACCCGGTGCGGCTGGCCGAGGACTACGCCATGCTCCAGCACCTGTCCGACGGCCGGCTCGACCTGATGATGGGCCGCGGCAACACCGGTCCGGTCTACCCGTGGTTCGGCAAGGACATCCGCCAGGGCATCCCGCTGGCGATCGAGAACTACGCCCTGCTGCACAAGCTGTGGCGCGAAGAGGTGGTCGACTGGCAGGGCAAGTTCCGCACCCCGCTGCAGGGCTTCACCTCGACCCCGCGCCCGCTCGACGGCGTCCCGCCGTTCGTCTGGCACGGCTCGATCCGCAGCCCGGAGATCGCCGAGCAGGCCGCCTACTACGGCGACGGGTTCTTCGCGAACCACATCTTCTGGCCGACGTCGCACTTCCAGCAGCTGATCGCGTTCTACCGGCAGCGCTACGAGCACTACGGGCACGGCAAGGCCGACCAGGCCATCGTCGGGCTCGGCGGGCAGGCGTTCATCCGGCCGAAGTCGCAGGACGCGTGGAACGAGTTCCGGCCGTACTTCGACCGCGCCCCGGTGTACGGGCACGGCCCGTCGCTGGAGGACTTCACCGAGCAGACGCCGCTGACCGTCGGCAGCCCGCAGGAGGTCATCGAGAAGACGCTGACCTTCCGCGAGCACTTCGGCGACTACCAGCGCCAGCTGTTCCTGATGGACCACGCCGGCCTGCCGCTGAAGACCGTGCTGGAGCAGCTCGACCTGCTCGGCGAAGAGGTCGTGCCGGTGCTGCGCAAGGAACTGGAAGCGAAGCGCCCGGCGCACGTTCCGGACGCGCCGACGCACGCATCGCTGGTGGCAGCCGCCGCCGCGGACGCCGAGACCGTTACTGCCTGATTGGGGCTCCAAGTCATGACTGCACGCACTATTGCCGTGGTCACCGCTGGGTTGAGCCAGCCGTCGTCGACGCGGCTGCTGGCCGACCGGCTGGCCGAGGCCACCCGCGCGGTGCTGGTGGACGACGAGGTGACCGTGAAGGTCATCGAACTCCGCGACGTCGCGGTGGACGTCACCAACAACATGCTCACCGGGTTCCCCAGCCCGCAGCTGCGCGAAGCGATCGACACGGTGACGCGCGCGGATGGCTTGATCGCTGTGACGCCGGTGTTCACTGCTTCGTACAGCGGTTTGTTCAAGTCGTTCTTCGACGTACTGGACAAGGAAGCGCTCGACGGTAAGCCGGTGCTGCTTGCCGCGACGGGTGGCACGGAACGGCATTCGCTCGCGCTTGACTTCGCGTTGCGTCCGCTCTTCGCGTACCTTCGCGCGACTGTGGTTCCGACAGGCGTGTACGCGGCTTCGTCGGACTGGGGCAGCGTCGAGGCGAACGGCGCGCTGCAGCAGCGCGTTGAGCGGGCTGGCCGGGAGTTGGCGCAGCTGGTCGCGGCTGCTCCGGAGGCCAAGCCGGACGACGAATTCAGTTCGGTGTCGTTCGAGCAGTTGCTCGGCGGAAACTGAGCCTTCTCGGTGGCCGGTGCGGCGTCGCCGTGCTGACGTCCGCGAGGGGCCCCTTGCCGGAATCAGATTCCGGCAAGGGCCCCTCGCGGACTTTTCAGCGGGCAGGGAGCCCGGCTGGCTGCGCGGTCGCCCTGCTGTGTCGTTTCGGCGGGCTGGCTGCGCAGCGCGCTCACCGGCACACTGTCCCGATGGGATGGGGCAAACCGGTCCGCAGGATGGTCTTCTCCGTCGTCGGCGGAGTCCTCGTGGCCGTCGGCGCGGCGCTGCTCGTGCTGCCCGGCCCGGGTCTGCTGCTGGTGCTCGCCGGGCTGCTCGTGCTGGCTTCGGAATTCCCCGCGCTGCAACGCTACGTCGGCCCGGTGCGGATTCGGGCGATGAAGGCCGCCGAGGACAGCGTGGCGACGCCGTTGCGGGTCGCCGGTTCGGTGCTCACCGGGCTCGCGCTGCTGGGCGCGGGCGTGGCGTGGGGGCTGGTGCCGGGACTTCCGTTCGGCGGCTGGAGCACCGGGTCCAGCCTGATCCTCTCCGGGCTGATTCTGTTCGCGTTGCTGGTCTGGAGTTACCGACGGGTGCACGTGAAGCCGTGAAGGGAACATTGAGGGACTCAGAGTCCCTCAATGTTCCCTTCACGGACAGGTCAGCCGCCCGAGGTGTAGAGCTTGCTCACCTCCGCGGCCGACAGCGCCCGGTCGTAGAGGCGTACCTGGTCGACCGCCCCGTTCAGGAAGTCCACCGGATTGCCGCCGAACTTGCCGCGGCCGATCACCGTGTTACCGGTCGACGCTTCGCCGAGACAGACATTCCGCGAAGCGGCCAGCTGCCCGTCCACGTACAGAGCCAGCTGCCCGCTCGCGGCGTCGCGGACGCCCACCAGGTGGTACCACCGGCCGGCTTCCGGCGTCATCGGCGCGAGCGCCCGGGTGCCGACGAAGCTGAACGCCAGCTTGTGGTCCGCGCCCGAGTACTGCAGGAAGAACGCGCTGTGGTCGTTGCCGTCCTGGCTCACGACGGTCTGGAACCCGTCGCCGACCGCGTTGAACTTCACCCACGCTGACACGCTGTAGCTCAAGTCGGTCTTGACCAGCGGCGCACCGGTGTCGGCGTACTGGCCGGAACCGTTGACCGCCAGCGCGGAGCCCTGGTGCCCGGCGGTCCACGAAGCGCCGCCGACCAGCGTGGCGTTGTGGTGGCCCACGGTGTCCGCCGCGGTGGTGCCGGTGTTCTCGTCGAACGGGTATGCGGCGATGCCGTCGATCCCTGGGGTGCCAGGCGGGATTACCGGGCCCTGCTGCGGCGAGCCGTCGACGCCGTTGATCACCGACAGGTTCGCCGCGCGTACCGCCGCGAAGTCCATCTTCTTCACCTGACGGTCGTAGGTGAAGAAGCCGTTGACCTCCTTCTCCACGTCAGTGGTCTGCGTGTACACACCCGCCGACACGCCGCATTGCCGTCCGGCGAGAAGCAGCCGCTGCTGCAGTTCGCCGTACCGACGCGTGAGCGTCGCGCTGTCCGGCTCCATCTCGTACGCGAAGCTGCCGGACGGGTCGAACTGGTGGCCGTCGACCTTGAGGCCGAGGCCGCCGTACTCGCCGTCCACCGCAGCGCGGGTGGCGTCCGGCGCGGGGGTGCCCGGGCCGGTGTAGGTGTGGTCGTCGTAGAGGTCGCCGCGGCCGCTGTCCGGTTCGGAGCGGCAGCAGTTCACGCCGGATTCGGCGTCCACCAGCCGGGTCGGGTCCCAGGCTTTGACCTGGTCGGCGATCCGGCCGACCGCGTAGTCGCCCCAGCCCTCGTTGAACGGCACCCAGGTGACGATCGACGGGAAGCTGCGGTGCTGGTCGATCATCCGGTGCAGTTCGGACTCGAAGTTCGCCTGCGCCGCCGGGGTCGCCTCGACGTCGTCCTTCATCGCCGGCATGTCCTGCCACACCAGCAGGCCGAGCTTGTCGGCGTAGTAGTACCAGCGGTCCGGTTCGACCTTGATGTGCTTGCGCACCATGTTGAATCCGAGCGCCTTCTCCTGTTCCAGATCGAACTTGAGCGCGGCGTCGGTCGGCGCGGTGTAGATGCCGTCCGGCCAGAAGCCCTGGTCGAGCGGGCCGAGTTGCATGACGAACTTGCCGTTGAGCAGCATCCGCTGCTTGCCGTCGGCGGTCTTGCCGATCGACACCGACCGCAGGCCGAAGTACGAGCTCACGCTGTCCCCGGAGGACAGCGACACCTTCAGGTCGTAGAGGAACGGATCGTTCGGTGTCCACAGATGCGGCTGGTTCAGCTTGAGCTGCAGCGGAGTGTTGGCTGGGCCGGACACGTGGCCGACAACGCGGCCGTGGTCGTAGGCAGTCGCTTCCACCCGCTGCTTCACCGGGCCGCCGACGACGGCGTTGACGGTCACCGAGCCGTTCGCGACATCCGGCGTGGTGTCCACTTTGGAGATGTAGGACGGCGTGACCGGTTCCATCCAGACGGTCTGCCAGATGCCGGAGGTCGGCGTGTAGAAGATCCCGTCGCCGGGCTTGCGCTGTTTGCCCAGCGGCTGGCCGCCGGCGTCGTTCGGGTCGTTGACGCCGACCACGATCTCCTGGTCCTTCGCGGTGGTCAGCGCGTTGGTGACGTCCGCGGAGAACGAGTCGTAGCCGCCGGTGTGGTGCACCACCTGGTGGCCGTTGACCCAAACCGTGGTGTCGTAGTCGACCGCCTGGAAGTGCAGGATCAGCCGCTGGTCCCGGCCGCCGACGTGCCAGTTCTTCGGCACCTGGAAGGACCGCCGGTACCACATCGAGGTTTCGTGCCGCATGATCCCGGACAGCGCCGATTCGACCGGGTACGGGACGAGGATCCGTTCGCCGAGACCTCGGTCGAACGGCGGCGAATCACCGGCCTTGGCGGAGGAGAATTCCCAGACGCCGTTGAGGTTCTGCCACTTGTCGCGGGTCAGTTGCGGGCGGGGGTATTCGGGAAGGGCGTTGTCCGGGGACACCTGGCTGGTCCACGGGGTGCTCAGCGGCGGGCTGAGCCGATGCCATTGCGGCGGATCGGCTGCCGCGGCGGTGGCGGTGGACAACCCGGACACCGCCACCGCGAGCGCGGCGGCCAGGGTGGCCAGGCGGCCGGGTCTGCGGGCAGGACGGACCATCGTCGAACCTCCTCGTTGCAGGTGGATCTCCTACGGCGGAATCACGAACGGCGAGACCGCGCCAGCAGCCGCTGGATCACGACGACGACCAGCAGGAACGCCCCGCTGACCACGGTCTGGTAGTTGGAATCGAGCGTGCCGACCTGGTTGATGACGTTCTGGATGAGCGTCTTGAGCAGCACGCCGACGAGCGTGCCGAGGACCGTCCCGGCACCTCCGGTGAGCAGCGTCCCGCCGATGACCACGACGGAAATCGCGTCCAGTTCGGTGCCGACGCCGAGCACGGTCACGCCGGACTGCAGGTAGGCGGCGGTGAGCACGCCGGCGAATCCGGCGAGCGTGCCGCTGAGCGCGTAGAGGGTGACCTTGGTGCGGGCGACCGGAAGTCCCATCAGCAGCGCGGATTGTTCCGCGCCGCCGAGCGCGAAGACGGACTGGCCGAAGCGCGTCCGGCGGAGCAGCACGCCGCCAAGTCCGAAAAGGACCAAGGCGAGATAGACCGGTACCCCGATGCCGAAGATCTTGCCTTGCCCCAGCCACAGCAGCGCCGAACCGGCCGCCACTTTGTACGTGGTGGCTCCTTCGTTGGTGAGCGCGAGCAGAAGTCCGCGGGCGAACAGCAGCGAGGCCAGCGTGACGATGAACGGGGCCATCCGGGTGCGGGCGATGAGCAGGCCGTTGATCAAGCCGATCAGTCCGCAGACGACCAGCGGCAGCAGGATCGCGACGACCAGGCCGTAGCGGGAGCCGTACGCGGCCAGCACGCCGCCGAGCGCGTACACCGAGCCGACGGAAAGATCGATGCCGCCGGAAATGATCACGAACGTCATGCCGAGCGCGATGACCGCCAGAAACGAACTTTGCAGCGCGAGATCGCGCAGATTGTCGGCCGACCCGAAGCGCGGGAAGGCGAACCACGCGGCGGCGATGCCGAGTACGAGCACGACAGCCGCGCCTTGGCGTTGCAGGACGGCGGCGAACGCCGCACCGCGTTCCGACGGCGGGGCGGCGGTGGTCGCGATCATCGGGTGCTCCGTTCCCGGGCGACGTACACCGCGGCGACGATGATGGCGGCCTGCACCATCTGCGCGGCGGAATCGGGCAGGTTGTGCTTGATCAGCGTGGCGTGCACCAACTGCATCAGCAGAGCGCCGAACACGGTGCCGAGCACGCGGACCCGGCCGCCGGTGAGCGGGGTCCCGCCGACCACCACCGCGGTGATCGCGGACAGTTCCATCAGCAGACCGAGATCGTTGGGATCGCTCGCGCCGAGCCGGGCGGTGGCCAGCACGCCGGCGATCGCGGCCAGCGCGCCGGAGATGGCGTACACGCCGATCAGCACCCGTTTCACCGGCAGCCCGGCAAGCGTCGCCGCGGGACGGTTGCCGCCGACCGCGACCAGATGCCGGCCGAAGGTGGTGCGGCGCACCAGCAAACCGGCGAGTACCGAAACGACCGCGGCGACCAGCACCATGATCGGCACGCCGAGCACGTCGCCGGTGCCGAGCGCCAGGAAGTCCTGGTTGTGCAGCTCGGTCAGCTGTCCGTGCGCGATCACCAGCGCCAGGCCCCGGCCGCCGACCAGCAGGGCGAGGGTGGCGATGATCGGCTGGATGCCCAGCTGTGCCACCAGGAACCCGCTGAACAGGCCGGAAACCACGCCGGCGATGAGCGCGACCAGGATCGCGGTGAACGGTCCCGCGCCGAGATACAGCGGAACGAGCGCGGCGGCGACCGACATGATGGACCCGACCGACAGGTCGATGCCTTCGGTGCCGATCACCAGCGCCATGCCGAGCGCGACGATGCACACCGGCGCGGCTTGCACCAGCTGGGTGCGGAAGTTCGCGGCGGAGAAGAAGTTCTCCGTGAACGCGATGTTGAACAGCAGCAGCACGACCACGGCCAGGTACACGCCGTAGTCCTGCAGCCAGCTCGTGACGCGGACGCGGTCAGGTCTCGTCAGTGTCGCGGTCGACATCGTTGTCACCCCCTGCGGCGATCGCCGCCAGCACGTTGTCCTCGGTGATCGCGGCACCGGTCAGCTCACCGGCGACGGCGCCCTCGCGCAGCACCACGACCCGGTCCGCGCCGTCGAGCAGCTCCTCCAGCTCGGACGAGATCAGCAGGACGCCGAGGCCGTCTTTCGCCAGTTCGTCGATGAGCGCCTGGACCTCCGCCTTGGCCCCGACGTCGATGCCGCGGGTCGGCTCGTCCAGCAGCAGGATCTTCGGCCCGGTGGCCAGCCAGCGGGCGAGCAGCACTTTCTGCTGGTTGCCGCCGGACAGCTCGGCCACTTTCTGTTCCGGACCGGCCGCCTTGATCCGCAGGCGGTCCATGAACGTCTTCACCACCCGGTCCTGTTTGGACCGGCTGACGAAGCCGAACGTGGACAGCCTCGGCAGTGCGGCGAGCACGATGTTCTCCCGCACCGAGAGGTTCGGGATGATGCCGTCGGCCTTGCGGTCCTCGGCCAGCAGCGCGATCCCGGCCCGCATGGCGGCGGCGATCTTGCCGCGCTTCACCGGTTTTCCGGCCAGCAGAACGGTGCCGCCGTCGAGCGGGAAGGCCCCGATCACCGCTCGCGCGGTCTCGCTGCGGCCGGAGCCGAGCAGCCCGGCGAGTCCGACGACCTCACCCGGCCGGACGCTGACCGACACGTCGTGCAGCTTGTGCCCGCCGGACAGATTCTCCGCTCGCAGCAACGGTTCCTTCCCGGCATGGTGCTCCTCGCCGAACGCGGTGACGCCCTCGGCGCGGATCTGCCGGATCTCCCTGCCCAGCATCATCGACACCAGTTCGATGCGCGGCAACGGCTTGAGCGGTCCGCTGTGGACCACGCGGCCGTCGCGCAGCACCGTGACGCTGTCGCACACCCGGTACAACTCGTCCATCCGGTGGCTCACGTAGATCACCGAGATGTCCTCGGCGCGCAGCCGGGCGAGCACTTCGAACAGCGTGTCCACTTCGCGGGGTTCGAGCGACGAGGTCGGCTCGTCCATCACGACCACACCGGCTTTTGCGGAGACCGCGCGGGCGAGCGCGACCATTTGCTGCGCGCCGACCGCGAGCGTGTGCAGCGGACGCCGGACGTCGGTGTCGATGCCGTAGCCGCGGAGCAGTTCGCGCGCCTGCTCGTTCATCGCCGACCAGTTCACCAGCCCGCCGCGGGTGCGCGGCTCCCGGCCGAGGAAGACGTTGCCGGCCACGCTCATCAGCGGCACCAGGTTGACTTCCTGGTAGATGGTGGAGATTCCGGCGCGCTGCGCGTCGATCGGACGGCGGAACTCGACCGGCCGGCCGAGGTGACGGACCTCGCCCTCGTCCGGCCGGTAGACGCCGGTGAGGACCTTGATCAAGGTGGACTTCCCGGCGCCGTTTTCCCCTACCAGCGCATGGACCTCGCCGCGGCGGAGCGTGAAGCCGACGTCGGCGAGCGCGACGGTGCCGGGGAACCGCTTGGTCACCCCGGTCACCTCGAGCACTGGCGCGGTCATGGTCGACGCCTCGGGGCCGGCCGTGCTCGTCATCAGTACGCGTTCCCGACCTTCTGGGCCGCGTTCGATTCGTCGTAGGCGTCGTCGGTGATCACGACGCTCGGCGGGATCGGCTTGCCGTCCTCGAACTGCTGCAGCGTCTGGAAGGCCAGCTGGCCGAACCGCGGGTTGGACTCGATCACCGCGTTGTAGCTGCCGTCGGCGATCAGCTGCACCGCGTTGCGGGTGCCGTCCACCGACACCACCTTCACGTCCTTGCCCGGGTTCTTGCCCGCGGTCTTGAGCGCGTTGACCGCGCCGATGCCCATCTCGTCGTTCTCCGCGTACACCGCGGTGAGGTCCGGGTGGCTCTGGATCAGCTGCTCCATCACCGACTGGCCCTTGGACCGGTCGAACTCGCCGGTCTGCTCGGCGACCACGGTCAGCCCGGGCGTCTTGGCCAGCTCGTCCTTGAATCCCTTGGTGCGGTCGGTGGTCACGTTGTTGCCGGACGAGCCGAGCAGGATCGCGACCTTGCCGTTGCCGCCGGTGGACTTGGCCAGTGCGGCGGCGGCGCGGTGGCCCTGTTCGTCGAAATTGGACCCGATGAAGGTCAGGTAGTCGGTGCACGGCTTGGAGGTCACCTGCCGGTCGATCGTGACGACCGGGACCTTCTTCGCCTTCGCCGCGTCGAGCGCGGGCTGCAGCCCGTCGGAGTTCAGCGGCGCGACGATGAGCAGCTGCGCGCCCCGGTCCAGCAGCGATTTGATGTCCGAGATCTGCTTGTTGAGGTCACTCTGCGCGTTGGTGGTGAGCAGATGCTCGGCCGGGATGCCGAGCTTGCCCGCCTCGGTGCGGATGGACTGGGTCTCGGCGATCCGGAACGGGTTCGCTTCCTTCTCCGACTGGGAGAACCCGACGATCGCGGTCTTCGGGTCGACCTTCGGGTAGCCGGTCTTGCCGATCGTGCAGCCGTCGGCGGCCGGTGCGGCGGACGCGGCCGAAGCGGCCGGACCTGCGCCGTTGCTCTGTGCGGCCGGAGTCTCCTCGCGGCTGGTGCACCCGGCGAGCGCGAGGGCCGCGGCGGCGCCGACTGCCAGAGCGGCGCGGGCGGGGACGGACGGGGACACGGTGGACTCCTCACAGCCGGCGACTGGGGTAACCCGCCCGGCGACGTGACCGCAGTCACTCCGCCGGGCTGCGGCTATTTTTACATCGTTGGAACAACGTTGTAAACAGGCAAAACGTCGCTACACTACGTGGTCGTCGGGGTTGCCGCCGTGCGCCTCGCGGGCTCGTGATGGGCTCTGGGCCGACAGAAGAGGAGTCAGCGTGGCCGTGACCCTGAAGGACGTCGCGACGCTGGCGGGCGTTTCGGTGAAGACCGTCTCGAACGTGGTGAACGGCTACGCGTTCGTGAAGCCCGAAAACCGGCGACGCGTCGAAGAAGCCCTTGCTGCGACCGGTTATCGGCCGAATGTCGGCGCGCGCAACCTGCGTCGCGGGCGGACCGGGTTTCTGGCGTTGATGGTGCCGGAGCTGAGCATTCCGTACTTCGGCGAGATGGCCGGGCTGGTGATCACGGCGGCGCAGCGGCGCGGGTGGAGCGTGCTGATCGAGCAGACGCAGGGGACCCGGGATCGGGAACGGGCCACTGTGGACTCGCTGGGGCCGCATCTGGTCGACGGCGCGCTGGTGCATCCGGAGGCGCTCGAGGCGTCGGATTTCCCCGCTGACGGAAAGATTCCGTTGGTGCTGCTGGGTGAGCACGCGGTCGACGTCGCGCTGGACCGGGTGGCGATCGACAACGTACGGGCCGCGCGGGTCGCGGTGTCGCACCTGATTTCGCTGGGCCGCGAGCGGATCGCGGCGATCGGGGCGAACCCGGAACGCGGCACGTCGTCCCTGCGGCTCGCCGGATACCGGGCGGCGATGGCGGATGCCGGGCTGCCGGTCGACGAATCCTTTGTGGAGCCGGTGGCGAAGTACCACCGGGCCGAAGGGGCGGCCGCGATGAAGCGATTGCTGGCGCATGCCGAGCCGCCGGACGCGGTGTTCTGCTTCAACGACTTGCTCGCGGTGGGGGCGTTGCGGTCGGTGGCCGAACACGGGCTTCGGGTGCCGGAGGACGTCGCGATCGTCGGGTTCGACAACACCGAGGAAAGCGCGTTCAGCCTGCCCGCGTTGACGACGATTTCGCCGGACAAGGCGGCGATTGCCGAGGCGGCGATCGATCTGGTCCATGACCGGCTCGCTGGGGCGGGGAGCGCGGCTCCCCGGTCGGTTCAGCCGCCGTTTTCGTTGCAGGTGCGGGAAAGCACCGTGGTCAGAGGATCCGGACGGCCAGTACCAGGATGACCGTGCTGGAGAGCAGTGCGGTGCTCAGCCTTCCTCTCGGGCCGGTCAGGGTTCGGCCCAGCAACGCGCCGCCCACCGCGAGGAGCAGTTGCCAGCTGGCCGAAGCGGCGAAGGCCGCGGCGGCGTAGACGGTGCCGTTCGCGGGACGGTCGCCCAGGACCAGCGCCGTGAAGTAGACGATCGTCGCGGGATTGAGCAGGGTCAGTCCGAGCAACGTCGCATACGCTCGGCCGGCGGTTGGTTCCGTTGCGGGGAGCGGGGAATCCGCCGATCGGTAGTGGCGGACGGCTCGGACGGCGGTCCAGCAGGCCAGCATCAGCAGTGCCGCGGCGGAGGCCCACTTGAGCGGCGTGGTGACGGGGGTCAGCAGCGGGGTGAGGGTGCTGCCGGCAGTGGCGGCCAGGACGGCGTAGACGCCGTCCGCGGTGGCTACGCCCATAGCTGCGGCCGCGCCTACTCGCCAGGAAGTGCGGGCGGTCAAGTCGACCAGGTAGACGCCGATCGCTCCGACCGGAATGGCGATCCCGTAGCCCGCGACGAGACCCGCGGTGAGCGCGGTCATCGGCTTGGCCGGTTCGCGCCCTTCCGGCTCGTCTGCTGCTTGCCGCCGGTCGGGAAGAGACGGGACGGTCGGCAGCGGGTGATGGTCATGCGATGGATCGTCGGGGTAGCGGGCCGGGTTCGGCAACTGAATTTCTTCCCCGCGCGAGACAGCGGCGGCCGGGCGAAGCGCCCGGCCGCCGGGTCAGCGGAGCACCGCGATCAGCGCGTCGGCAGGTTCTCGTAGATCCGCTGCTGAGGTCCGGGCGCGGCGCGGAAGCCGTTGGCCCACAACTGCTGCACGCGCGAGCTTTCCTGCGAGTTCGGGTTGGCGTTGGTGCAGGACGGGCCGGGACCGCCGCCCGACATCAGTTCCGAGCACGGACCGGAGTAGTGGTCCGGGAGGCCGAGCACGTGACCGGTCTCGTGCGCGGTGATCCGGGTGTTGTCGTACTGGCGGGCCTGGGTGTAGTCGATGAAGATGGTGCCGTTGCCGTGGCCGTCGGTCTGTGCGTAGGAACCTTGCGACGAGTTGCCCTCGACGTACTTCAGCGAGGCTCCGGACGAACTCTCGACCAGCCGCACGTTGCTCACCGCGCGATTCCAGTTCGCGGCACCGGCGTTGATGGCGGCGCGAAACGTCGGGGCGCCGGACGTCGAGTAGTACACCGTGGTCGCCGCGACGGTGGCCGGCGCCGGGGCCGCGGCCGGAGCCGCGGTGGCGACAGCACCCGCGAGCGGCAGGGCGGCGACGGCGAGTGCGACCGCGCCGGACAGCACGAACTTCCTGGACATCGGAAAGCTCCTGACGGGGTTGGGGAGTTTGCCTGGTTTGCGCGCGCTTGACCCAACGTAGGCAGAAGATCCCGGACTGTGACCCTTCTTTCGTACTGTCCGGCTAATGGTGATTTACCAACACCAATGACGGGTTGACATCCCGATCACCACGGATCCATCTCGTCGTCGTCCTCGCCGGCCGCGCGCCGGCGGTGCGGACCCGATGTCGGCCGGGGTTGCTCCGGGGACGCGGGCTGCGGTGTCGCGGCGGGCGGAATGTTCGGCGCGGACGCACCAGCCGGCCGCCCCGGCGGCGCGTCCGGCGCGGGCGGCGCGTCCGGCGCGGGCGGCGCGGGCGGCGCGGGCGGGGCAGCCTGCGGCGCGGCTCCGCGCGGCGGTTCGGCACGCGGCGGCTCCGCGGGCGGTTCCGGCTCCGGTTCTTCTTCGGGCGCGGGCATGAACGACTTGACCATGTCCATCACCTCGCTGCCGCCGGCGATCGGTTCGAACGCGTCGAGCACGTCGCGCGACACCTGGCGTTGGGCTTTGCCGTAGGTCTCCATGATCAGCGCGGTGAGCCGGCTGCCGCCGTGGCGCAGGGCGCGGTCGTCGATCTGCAGCTCTTTGAGCGCACCGCCGGGCGTGACGGAGACCGTGACCAGTCCGTCCGCCGACCGGGCCCGGCCCTCGGCCGTGCTCAGCGTCTCCTGCAGCGCAAGGCTTTTCGCCTGCATCTCGTCCACTCGCCGCTGGAAGTCGTCCAGCCACCCTTGATCTTGCACCCACGAACGCTATCCAGTCTCCGGCACCGCCCGGTGAACCGCGGATGGCGGCCGGGCTACGAAACGACCGACATCCGCGGCGGGCCGAAGCTGCCGGCCGCGGCAAGAGCGGTAAGAATGGGCGAGTGTCTGAAGAGGTCCAGGCCCGCACGCGCAACCGCTGGGGCGAGGGCGAACGGCTGCGCGGAGAGATCCTCGCCGCGGCCAGCAGGCTGCTGTCGGAACTCGACGGCGAGGACGCGCTGACCATCCGCGGCGTCGCCCGGGCGGTCGGTATCGCTCCGGCCAGCATCTACCAGCATTTCAGTGACCGGGCAGCACTCGTTTCAGGACTGACCCAGCACGAATTCGGCCGGCTGCGGACGGCGATGGAGACCGCCGCGTCGGAAGTGCCGGACGGCGACGCGGTGGGGCGGGTGCGGGCGTTGCTGCACGCGTATTGCCGGTTCGCGATGGCCAATCCCGGTCACTACCGGTTGATGACCGCGAACGGGGCCAGCCGATCCGCGCCGGACGTGCGGCCGCGGGGGCCGATGGTGGACGTGGTCGATCTGATCACGGCGGCGTTTTCCCAGTGTGCCGAGGCGGGGTTCGCGCTCCGGGTGCCGGCCGAGCGGGCCGGGGTGATCGCGTTCGTCGGGATGCACGGACGGGTGGCGCTGTTCCATTCGCAGGCTCGGCGGCAGAGCGTGGAGCTCGTGGTGAGTTTCGCGGACGAGCTGCTGGAGCTGGTGTTCGACTGAGTCGGCGGCTCGCGACAGGTCCGTGAAGGGGCCGTTCGCGGACTTGGGTTCCCTCAAGGGGTCCTTCACGGACTTGGGTTCCCTGAAGGGGTCCTTCACGGACTTGGGTTCCCTGAAGGGGTCCTTCACGGACTTGGGTTCCCTGAAGGGGTCCTTCACGGACTCGGGTTCCCTGAAGGGGCCGTTCGCGGACTGGGGTTCCCTCAGGGGGTCCTTCGCGGACTCGGGTTCCCTCAGGGGGCCGTTCGCGGACTTAGGTTCCCTCAAGGGGCCCTTCACGGACCTGCCAGGAACGGCCGCTGCCGCATCGGCGAGGGCGTTTCCGCCCTTTTCCCGCCATTCGCCGCGGCCATCCCGGTGATCTTCGCGGTAGCTCCTGGGCAATCTTTCACCACCTTCCCTAACATGTGTTCGGTAAGTACCCGAACGATCGTTTGGCAACTTGCCCGCAGGAGGCTGTGATGACCGAAGCCGCGACCGAGTTCCCCATGACGCGGGGACGTTGCCCGTTCGATCCGCCGCCCGAGCTGGGCCGCCGGCAGCGCGACGAGCCGGTTTCGCGGGCGCGGATCTGGGATGGCAGCGAACCGTGGCTGTTCACCCGCTACGAAGACGTTCGCGCGATGCTCGCCGATCCCCGGGTGAGCGCCGATACGGATCTGCCCGGGTATCCGTCGCAGACGCCGGGGATCAAAGCTCGGCGGAGCCGGTTCAAGTCGTTCATCGGGATGGACGATCCGGAGCACGCCGCGCAGCGCCGGCTGCTCACCGGGGACTTCATGGTGAAGAAGATCGAGCGGATGCGGCCGCGGATCCAGCAGGTCGCCGATGAGCTGATCGACCGGATGCTCGCCGGTCCGCGACCGGCCGACCTGGTGGAAGAGCTGGCGCTGCCGTTGCCTTCGCTGGTGATCTGCGAACTGCTCGGCGTGCCCTACGCCGATCGGGACTTCTTCCACCGCTGCAGCAAGGTCCTGGTCTCCCGGGGCGCGAGCGCCGACGAGTCGCTCGCCGCCGGGCAGGAGCTGCTCGACTATCTCGGGCGGCTGGTCGAGAAGAAGCTCGCGGACCCGGCCGACGACGTGCTCAGCCGGCTCGCGACCGGGCAGGTCGCCACCGGCGAGATGACTGTCGGGGAAGCGGCCGCGATGGGGCAGTTGCTGCTGGTCGCCGGGCACGAGACCACGGCGAACATGATCGCGCTCGGCACCGTCGCGTTGCTGGAGCACCCGGACCAGCTCGCCGCGGTCCGCGACGCCGACGACGCGTTGCTGGCCAACGCGGTCGAGGAACTGCTGCGCTACCTCACCATCGTCCACTCCGGGCGGCGGCGGGTCGCGCTGGAAGACCTGGAGATCGGCGGCTGCCCGGTGCGCAAGGGCGACGGGCTGGTCGCCGCCACCGACATCGCCAACCGCGACGAAACACAGTTCCCGGAGCCGGACAAGCTCGACGTCACCCGCAAGGCGCGCCACCACGTCGCGTTCGGCTACGGCGTGCACCAATGCCTCGGCCAGCCGCTCGCGCGGGTCGAACTGCAGGTCGTGTACCGGACGCTTTACCGGCGGATTCCGACGCTCCGGCTGGCGAAGCCGCTGGAGGAGCTGAACTTCAAGCACGACATGATCGTCTACGGGGTGCACGAACTCCCCGTGACCTGGTGAAAGGAGTCGCGAGATGAAGGTGGTCGTGGACCAGTCCCGCTGTGTCGGAGCCGGGCAGTGCGTGCTCGTCGCTCCCGAGGTGTTCGACCAGCGCGAGGACGACGGGATAGTCCTGCTGCTGCAGGAGAATCCCGCCGAAGAGCTGCACGCGCGGGTCAAGGAGGCGGCGCAGCTGTGCCCGGCGCTGGCGATCGAGCTCGACGGCTGAACCCGCGGCTCCGGCGGTCCTTTATCCTGTAAGGGGAAAGGGGTCGCCGGTGGTCGTGTTCGCGGGGCAGGGCGACGCCCGTCGTTCGATGGAACTGCTGTGGCGCGCTGGCCCGTCGCCGCGCAGCGCACCCGGGCCGAAACCAGCGCTGAGCGTGGATCTGATCGTGCGCGCGGCGATCGAACTCGCCGACGTCGAAGGCATGTCGGCGCTGTCGATGCGCGCGGTCGGCGAACGGCTGGGGCGCACCGCGATGGCGCTCTACACCTACGTGCCGAGCAAGACCGACCTGATCGACCTGATGTGCGACCGGGTGTTCGGCGAGCTGCGCGCCGACCACGACCTGTCCGCGGGCTGGCGGTCCGCGTTCGGCGAGCTGGCCGCGGACCTGTGGGAGTTTCACCTGCGCCACCCGTGGCTGCTGCAGGTTTCTTACGCGCGGCCGGTACTCGGCCCGGGCGAGTTCCGGATGCAGGAGACCGTGCTGCGGGTCCTGTTCGCGACCGGACTGCCCGCCGGACAGGTGCGGCGGCTGGTGAGCGCGCTGCTCAACGTGGTTCGCGGCGCGGTGCAGATCGCCGCCGAATCACGACAGGCGGCGAAGGAAACCGGGCTGTCCGATGAGGACTGGTGGCGGGCGCGGTCCGCCGCGCTCGCCGAGCTGGCCCCGGATCTGGCTGACCGGTACCCGCACGTCGCGCGGCTGGGCGAGGACGGCGGGACCCCGCCGCCTGCCGGGGTGTCCTATTTGGAGCACGAAGCGCGGCTCAGCTTCGAGGCTGGCGTTGTGGTGCTGGCGGACGGCATCGAAGCCGCTGTCGCCGATGCCTGCTGAGCGGATACCGCCGGTGAGAACCGGCTTAGCCGCTCACGCCGGCTTGCGGGCCTCGATCAGGAACCGGGTAGTCGTCGCCACGAACGGTCCGTTCCGCAGTTCGCCGTCCAGTTCGCGCAGCCGCGGCAGGTACTCCTCGACCGTGAACCCCGGCACCATCCAGATCACCTTGCGCAGGAAGTAGATCACCGCGCCGATGTCGTGGAACTCGGTGCGCAGCTCCTCGAACCGCAAGTCGACCACTTCCAGTCCGGCGTTTTCCGCCGCCGCCCGCGCCCGGTCCGGATGCCGGCTGTTGCGGACGTCCGGCGGCTGCGGGCCGAGGAAGTATTCGACCAGCTCGAACACACTCCACGGCCCGACCTGCTGCGACAGATAGCTGCCGCCCGGCTTGAGCACCCGGGCGATCTCGTCCCACCACACGGTGACCGGATGCCGGGAGGTGACCAGCTCGAACGTGTTGTCCTGGAACGGAAGCGGTGGCTCGTCGGAGTCTTCGACAACCGTCGCGCCGCGCGGTTCGAGCAGCGCGGCGGCCTTGGCCAGATTCGGCGGCCACGATTCGGTGGCGACGGTCAGCGGCGGCAGTACCGGTACTCCGGCCAGCACCTCGCCGCCACCGGTCTGGATGTCCGCGACGGACCCGACGGTCCGCAGCCGTTCGCCGAGCAGCCGCTGATAGCCCCAGGACGGGCGCTGCTCGCTGGCTCGGCCGTCGAGCCAGGAGAAGTCCCAGCCGTCCACCGATGCGGCGGCGGCCTCTTCCACCAGTTCGTCGAAGGTGCGCATCCGGTGATCGTCACAGGTCCGGTCGCGGACAGCCACTCGATTTTCGCCGTTCCCGGCGTCCGGGATCCTCGAACTCTGTTACTCGCCTGCCGAGCCATGCCGCCGGACCGGTGCCGGCGGCACCGGCTTGGCGGCGACGATCGCGGCGAGCGGCACTACGACCAGCCCGCGTTTCGTTTCGACCGTGCAGGTTTCCTCGTCGCGGGCACGCAGCGGGCCGAGGGCGTCGGTGAACCCGCCCTCGATCCGGTAGCGCACCACGACGCGGGTGCCGAGCGGGAGATCGGCGATCATCGTGCCAGGTGCGCGTTCAGCTCGTCGTCGCTCGGCTCCACGAGGTGGCTGCCGTCCGCGAAGACGATGGTCGGGATGCGCCGGGCACCGTCCTGCAGCTCGCGCACGCGAGCTTCGGCGGCAGCGTCGGCCTCGACGTCCACGTAGTCGTACTCGACACCTTTCGCGTCGAGCAGCGCGCGGCTGCGTTTGACGTCCGGGCACCAGCTCGCGCCATAGACGATCGGGTTGCTCATGAAACGACCTCCGAGGGGACGACAGCGGTTGTGTCTTCGGCCGCACCGGCTTCCGGGTGGCCGAGGAAAGTGAGCCAGTCGCGGAACACGCGGTGCACGGCTTCCGCGCCGACGGGTTCGCCGGGAGTCGGGAACTCCTTCGGGTGCAAGAGGAAACCGCGCTGCTGCGGTCCGCCGAGCGCGCCATGCGAGCCGACGTGCCGTTCGAACGGCGACGACTGGTCCGAATCCGCGTCGTACCGGCTGTTGATCATGATGTCCGCGCAATGCGGGAACGTGTCGACGCGCGCGATCAGCTCGGCGGCGTGCGGTCCGTAGTCCGCCAGCGGGTCCTCGCCGATCACGACGCCGGTGGCCAGCCGTTTCAGTCCGTCGCGCCCGAGCACCACCGGGCCGAATTCGCCGCTGCGGACCAGCAAGAACCCGATGCCGTCGTGGTCGACCAGCGACGGCAGCAGGTCCGGGTGCTCGCGTTCGATGGTCTCCAGCTCGACCCGGCCCTCGTGTTCGGTGAACGACACCATCGCGAGGTGGCCGGACACGACCGCGACCACACCGGGCGCGACCCGGGTGACCCGGCCCGGCGAGCCGCTCGCGGTGCGCGGCCGGTCCTCGGCGCATTCGGCGTCCTCGACCCGGGCGCGGAGCCGGCGCGCGATCAGCCCGCCGGTCGCGGTCGCCTCGGCGAGAGCGGCGTTCACCTGCCAGCTTTCCGCCTGCCGACGCTTCCCTTGCTCCGCAACTGGTTCGCCGCCGCACAGCCGGCCGATGAGCGCTTCGACGGTCTCGCCGAACCGGTCGACGAACGCCTGCCCTTGCGTCTGTCCGTGATCCGACAGCCCGACGAGGTGGTAGCGGCGCGGCGCGAGCCGCCCGGCGCGCAGCAGCCGCGCGAACTGCTGGTCGATCGAGCGCAGCACCGCCAGCGTGTCGAACCGTTCGATGCCGGAATGATGCGCGACCTCGTCGTAGCCGAGGAAATCCGCGTACACCACCGGCCGGCCGGCGAGCATGTCGCCGATGATCGCCGACACCACGACGTCGCGAGCGATCACCGTCGTGCCGGGCCGGGCGAGCGGGTACACGCCGCCGCGCGGGATGCGCGGCAGCACTCCGGCGCGGCGCTGCCGGGCCGCGGCGGACAGCTCGCGGACCACGTCCACGAGGGCGACGCCGAAGGTGCGCAACACGTTGACCGGGTTGGCGAAGTAGGCGCGATAGCCGGTGCCGACCCGGCCCCGGCGACGCTTGCGCGGAGTGAGGACCGGCACGGAACTCATGGTGAGGCTGACGTGCGCGGCGTCGCCGGAGAACAGGTTGCCGTGGCTCGCGCCGCCGATCGACAGCAGCCCGCGCCCGTCGCTGTGCCGCCGCTCGATCTCGGCCGCGTCGGACGGGTGCGCGCACGCCATGACGTGGTCGCGATCCTTTTCGTACCAGCGGAAACCGAGGATGTCGTGGTTCGAACCGTGCAGGATGCCGCAGACCGCCGCGCCGGTCTGCGAACTCCAGTCGGTGTGCCAGCGGGTGAGCGAATGGGTGCCTTCGGAGAGCCACGCGGCGAAGGTCGGCATGTCGCCGTCGCGGATCGCGCGGCGGACGGTGTCGTAGCCGAGCCCGTCGATCTGCAGGAAGACGACACCGGGCGGGGCGTCGGAGAAGTCCGTGCGGTGCGCGGACTTCCGGTGCCGGCGGGCGGCGCGGCGGAAGAAGATCTCGTCTTCGTCGACGGCCAGCACGCTGGAGATCACCGCGCCGACGGCGGCCATCGAGACGGTGATGAGCACCGCGGTGGAGAAGCCGCGCAGTTCGACGCCGGGCACGGCTTTCAGGATCCCCAGCGTCGCGGCGCTGAGCAGGAGGTAGGTGCCGACGCCGAGCGTGAAATACGTGATGGGCCAGGCGACTCGCACCACGAACGGCCACACCACCGAGATCAGCAGGCCGAGGATCAGCGCGCACACCGTCGGCTGCCACCACGAATGCAGGGCGAACCCGTCCAGCCACGCGTCGAGGAGCCGGAGGGCGCCGGTGACCGCCGCCCACACCAGCAGGACACGGGCGACGACGCGGCCGCCGCGCAGTAACCGGCCCTTCGCCGGAGCGGGTGCGGTCACCGGGATCCTCCCGTCTGGTGCGCTGCCCGCCATTTCGAAATCGCGGTGGTCAGGACGGTCACCACCAGCACCAGGACAGTGGCCAGCAGTGTCGCGATCAGCGGCGAGTCGAAGATGCCGCCGCTGACGATGCCCAGCAGCGCGTACGCGACCGCCCAGAGCACGCAGGCCAGCAGCCCGGACGGCAGGAACTTGCGCCACGGGTAGCCGAGGGTGCCGGCGGCCAGCAGGACCGGGATCCGGCCGGCCGGGACCAGGCGGCCAATCACCACCAGCTGCCAGCCCCGGCGGGCGAACTGGTCGCGGCCCTTGGTGAGCCGGTCGGCTTGCTGGCGTCGCTCGACGAAGCGGAGCAGAGCTTCGCTGCCGAACCGTGGGACGGCGAAGGTGATGACGTCGCCGAGATACGCGCCCGCGACGGCCAGCAGGATGACCAGCGGGAGCGCCAGATGATCGGTGGTCATCGCGACCGCGGCGGCCGCGCCGACGACCGCGCCGGTGGGAACGACGGGAATGACGGAGCCCAGCAGGACTCCGCCGAACACGGCCGGGTAACCGATCGCCGACGGGTCGGTCCAGCTCACCCGTGCTCCCGGCGGGCGGGCAGCAGGACATCGGAGCCGGGCCGGGTGTGCAGGACCTCGGTGGACAGGCCCGCGCAGCGGACGTGGTGGGCGAACGTCCGCGGCGGTTCGACCAGCAGCCGGCGCATCTTCGCGGTGCGGTGGAGGCCGGGGACAGCGAGCGTGCCCCAGTGGACCGGGACCGCCGCACGGGCCTGCAGAAGCGCCGCGGCTTCGGCGGCGCGTTCCGGGGTGAGGTGGCCGGGGCCGAGATTCGGGCCCCAGCCCCAGACCGGGAGCAGAGCCACGTCGACCGGACCTAGCGCCGCCATGCCGGGGAAGAGGTCGGTGTCGCCGGCCGAATAGATCCGGTAGCCGTCGGCTTCGAGAAGGTGGCCGAGAGCCGGGCTTTGCGGGCCGTGGGTGAGCCGCGGACCCCAGCGGTGGCCGGAATGCACGGCTTCGGTGGCGGTGATGGCGAGGTCGCCGTCGACGATCGTTTCGCCGGGGGAGATTTCTTCCACCGCGGTGAAGCCGTGCTTCGCCAGCCAGGAGCCAGCGCCTCTCGGGACGACGATCGGCATGCCAGCGCCGAGCAGCTTGAGGGACGGCAGGTGCAAGTGGTCGCCGTGGAGATGGGAGATGAGGACGACGTCCACGCCGGTCCAGGCGCCGACGTCCGGTTTCGGCGCGACTCGGGCGAGCGGGCCGATCCACTGGGTGAGGACTGGGTCGGTGAGCGCGACTCGCCCGCCTAGCTCGACGCGCGTAGTCGCGTGACCGAGGAAGTGGAGGGCGGGGGTCTGCACAGTGTCGAGTATTGCCCTGGGCCGGCGCGAACGCTCGGCGGAGTGGCAGCGCACACCCTGCTGGGCGACGAGCCCGCGGCAGCGCTTGGCCGGATAGTCCGTGAAGGGCCCCTTGCGGGAGGTGGGTGTCGTGAGGGGTTCCGTTGCGGAACTGGGTGCCGTGAAGGGGTCCTTGAGGGACTTGAGCGCCGTGAAGGGCCCCTTGCGGGACTTGAGCGCCGTAAAGGGCCCCTTGCGGGACTTGGATTCCCTCAAGGGGTCCTTCACGGAATCAAGGCTGCGCGCGCGGCAATCGGCGCCGAAGCAGTCCGCCGCGAGATTTCCTTGCAACGTGTGCAAATCGGAGTACCCTCAGTTTTTCACACGATGGCAAAGCGGCCTGGACCCCTGTGGCGGCCTCCTCTTCGAGAAGCTTCGGCGCACTGCGGCCGCGAGTCGTGGTGCCCGGGAAGGGGAGCAGCCGAGCGGCTGTGGCGCCGTCCCGTCCTAGGAGTGACGCTCATGTCGCCTGGTCCCCAGACTTTCCGTTCTCGCTCTGGCCCGAGACGGCGCGGCCCACTGGTCGCCGCGGTCGTGCTCGGCGCTGCCGTCATGGCCGCGATTCCGGCGAGCCCCGCTGCCGCGGCTACCACCTCTGGCGGGGTGCTTTACCGGCCCAGCACCGCCAGTGGTTCTACTGAGGACGCGAGCTATCCGCGCGTCGTCCGCCTGGCGCACAACGGCAGTGCGAACGGCACGCTGCTGGCCACGTTCTCGCACTCCGGCACCGGTGTCGGAAAGGCGAACTTTCCGGTCTACCGCTCGACCGACAACGGCGTCACCTGGACGTCCTCGCCGATCGGCACTGTCACCGACACTCAGCACGGCTGGGATCTCGACGGCCCGACGCTCTACGAACTGCCGCGCGCCGAAGGAGCGCTGCCGGCCGGCACCCTGCTCGCCGCCGGGACCGCCTGGAACCACGGCGACTACACGCAGCAGGCCGTCGAGGTATTCGCGTCCACCGACCAGGGCGCGAGCTGGACGTATCGCAGTTCGTGCGCGGCCGAGTCCGGGATGGCGAACACGATCGGCCACGGCATCTGGGAGCCGGAGTTCGCCACCACCGACCACGGGCTCATCTGCTACTTCTCCGACGAGCGCCCGTCGGTGAACAACTACGCCCAGGTTCTCGCGCACGCCGTCTCTACCGACGGCGGCCTGACGTGGGGCAGCGAGGTTTACGACGTCGCTCTGCAGAACGGAGTCGACCGGCCAGGAATGGCGACCGTCGTGCCGTTGCCCAACGGCACTTACGCGATGACCTACGAGGACTGCAAAGCCGGTGCTGACCCGGACCAGGCATGCGACGTCTACTTCAAAACGTCTCCGGACGCCGAAGCGTGGAATCCCGGCAGCCTCGGCACCCGGATCGAGACCGCCGACCACCGGTTCCTGCTGCACACGCCGTACCTGACCTGGTCGCCGGCGGGCGGTGCGAACGGGACCCTCATCGCGTCCGGACAGCGGGTCGTCGCGGGCGCTGACGGGGCGCTGGCGATCCAGCCGGAGGACGGACACGTGCTGTTCGTGAACCGGAACCTCGGATCCGGTGCCTGGCAGGAGATCACCACTCCGGTGACCACCGCGCCGACCGGCGGCTATGACGCGGGCGAGACCGCCTGTGCCGGGTACAGCTCGCCGTTGCTCGGCGCGCCCTCGGGCAACACCTTCCTGATGCTCGCGGGCACGCATTTGTCCACCGGCAAATGCGAAACGGACTTCGGCACGGCGACGCTGCCGAACGCGCAGGGGCAGATCACCGGTCCCGGCACCACCGGCAAATGTGTCGACGTGAACACCAACACGTCGGTCAACGGCAACGCGGTGCAGCTCTACACCTGCGGTATCGCGACGGGGCAGCAGTGGTCGCTGGAAACCGACGGCACTGTCCGCGCCTTCGACAAGTGCCTCAACATCGTCGGCGGCGGCACCGCGAATTCGTCCAAAGTAGAGCTTCGCGACTGCCTCGGTACGCCCGCGCAGCAGTGGCAGGCCCGCGCCGACGGGTCGATCTACAACCCGCAGTCGGGTCGCTGTCTCGACGATCCGCAGGCGCAGACCGCGGACGGCACGCAGTTGCAGATCTATGACTGCAACGGCTTGTTCACCCAGGTCTGGCACGTTCCCGCCTGATCGGAAAGGGCGGCCGGCTCGGCTGGCCGCCCTTTCCTCGAACGATCAGTCCCGCGCGCCCCGCCGGTTGAGCTCCTCCACGACTGCCGCGTCCACGAAGGTCCGCGCGGCCACCTTGCCGTCCGTCTCCAGCCACAGGTGCAGCCGCGCCGGACCGCCGGGTGCCGGGACCGTCAGCGGGAACGCGTCGCTGAGCTGGAACGGTTTCGCTTGCGCCGCGATGGAGGCGGTGGCCTCCGGGAGCCCGCGCGAACCCGACGTGCCCCACGCCGCGTGCAGCGTTCCCGCGATCGGCTCGCGTCCGGTGTGCGATACGTGCACGTCCAGCGTTAACGGCTCGACCGGGACCGGCAGGTCGGCCCCGGCGTGCGCCGGAACGAGGTCGACTACCAGGGTCGTCTCCGCGAACGCGTCCGCCGGGTCCAGCCCGCCCCAGTCCTTCGGCCGCCGGTGCGCGTCCAGCAGGCCGGCCATTTCGTGTTCCACATCGGTCAGCTCGGTGTAGATGTATCCGGAGAACCGGTCGTGCCTGCGGATCTCCTGGGTCTGCCAGCGCACGTGCCACGCCCGTTCCAGGCTGGTGAACCCGGCGCCGTACTCGCTGTTCAGCACCGGCAGGCCGGAGCGCGGGAAGCCGGCCGAACCATAGAACGATTTGTCGACCAGGAAGTCCGGCCGGAGCCTGACCTCGAACGACTCCCGCTCCCCGGACGCGAGCGCGGCGAGGTTTTCGGCCCAGTTGCGCGGGTTTTCGTCGTAGTAGTGCCAATCGACCAGGTCTGTCTTGACGTGCGCCCAGCCGGAGTTCTCCACGATCGGGCGCGTGTCGTCGAGCGAGCGCATGAGGTCGTAGGCGCGCTCGGCCGCGGCGGCGCGCTCCGGGCTGCCCGGGATGTCCCAGTCCAGACCCCATTCTTCGTTGTACAGCCCCCAGATCACGATCGAGGGATGGTTCCCGTCGCGCCGCACGAGGTCGGGCAGTTGCGCCTCGAACGCGGCCGCCGCGGCCGGGCTGAACCGGCTCGGGCCCGGCGGTTCGGCCCAGACCAGCATCCCGATCCGGTCCGCGTGGTCGAGCCACCGCGGTTCTTCGGCCTTGAGATGCTTGCGCACCAGCGAAAACCCGAGTTCCCGTGCCAGTTCGAGGTCGCGGACCAAGGCTTCGTCGTCCGGTGCGGTGAGCCCGGACTCCGGCCAGTAGCCTTGGTCGAGCACTCCTCTTACGTACAGCTGTTCCCCGTTGAGATACAACGCTTCGCCGCGCGTTTCGATCCGGCGCAACCCGCCGGTGACCGTCAGCCGGTCGGCGTCGTCGCCGTCGCCCACGGTCAGTGCGATGGAGTAGAGGTGCGGTGATTCGGGGCTCCACAGCCGTGGCGACGGAACTTCCAGCCGACCGGAGAACCGCCCGTCGCGCACCGGCAGGACGGTCTCGCGGCCGTCCAGAAGAGCGACCACCGCAGCGCTGCCCGGAGCGTCCCCGGCGAGTTCTCCGGCGATGTCGAAGCCGGTCAGCGAATCCCCGCGCACGGAGACCTCGGCCGCGTAGGTACGTCCGCGCGCTTCGAGCCAGACGCTCTGCCAGATCCCGGACGTCGGGGTGAACGAAACGCCGTCGTAGTCGTCGCGGGGAATCGAACGCTGTTTGCCGTGCGGGATTTCGCGCTTGTCCGCCGGTGCCTCGACCTCGACCGTCAGCTCGGCGGGCCGGCCCGGCTTCAGCACCTCGGTGACGTCGAACTCGAACGAGCTGTGCCCGCCGACGTGCGAACCGACCGGCACGCCGTCGATCGACACGACCGCCCGGTGATGCACCGCGCCGAAGCACAGCACTACGCGGCGGCCAGTCCACTCCGGGGGGACCGTGACCGTGCGGGCGTAGACCGCGCGCGGCAGCCAGGTCCGGTGCACACCGGAAGCCGGGGTCTCCCAAGCGAACGGGACGATGATCGACTCGGGAGCCCCGTCGTCCGCGGTGAACCGCCAGCGGCCGTTGAGACTCAGCCACCGCGCGGACCGATCCCGGTCCGGACGCGGATAGCCGGGCCGGGGGAGCGCCTCCGCGGCGATCGGATCGGCGGCGTTCTCGGCAATCGTCATGGTGTGTCAGCCCTTTACGCTTCCGGCGAGAATGCCGTTGATGAAGTGCTTCTGCAGCACGATGAACAGGATCAGGAGCGGGACGAGCGCGAGCGACGCGGCGGCGAGCAGTTCGCCGGTGATGGTCGCGTAGTCGGATCCCACCCGGTTGCCCGAGATGTTCTGGGCGAGGGTCGAGAGGACCACCTGGAGGGTGGCCATCCGGCTGGAACTGGCCGCGACGACCGGCCAGACGAAATCGTTGTAGATGTTCATGATGGTCAGCACGCCGAGCCCGGCGAGACCCGGCCGGATCGCCGGGAGGACCACTCGCCGGAAGATGCCGAACTCGCCGCAGCCGTCGACCCGGGCGGCGTCGAGCAGCTCGTCCGGCACCGCCGCGATCACCTGGCGCATCCAGAAAATCGCGAACGCGTCGACCGAACCGGGCAGGATCAGCGCCTGATAGGTGTTGACCCAGCCGAGTTCCTTCATCTCCAGCAGCAGCGGGATGACCAGCACGATGGTCGGCAGCATCAAGGTGAGCAGCACGGCGCCGAAGATCAGGTTCCGGCCCGCGAAGCGGTACTTCGCGAACGCGTAGGCCGCCAGCGGCGCGCAGAACATCGTGATCGCGCCCTTCGCCGCGAGCACGACGGCGGTGTTGAGAAACCCGCTGCCGATCGGGACGTCCTGGAACATCCCGCGGAAATTGGCGAGGGTGAAGGTCGCCGGATCGAACCCGAGCGGGTTCCGGATGATTTCGCCCGCCGGTTTGAACGACGAAAGGATCGCCCACGCCACCGGCGCGAGCAGGGCGACGGTCAGCACGATCAGGAACGCGTGCGAGCCGAGCAGCGGCCGGGGTGCGGTCCGCCGTTCGCGGACGCCGAGGGCAGTCATGTCAGTCCTCCGCTCGGAGCAGCCGGACGAACAGCAGAGACACCGCCATCACGACGATCACCAGCAGGAACGAGTTCGCCGCCCCGGTGCCGAGATCCGCCCGGGTGATGTGGTTGTAGAGATAGAGCCCGGCCGTGGTGGTCGAGTTGTACGGCCCGCCTTTCGTCGCCACGTACGGCTCGGCGAACATCTGGAACACCGCCAGCGTCTGCAGAACCAGGCTGAACATCAGCGACCGGCGCAGCAGCGGAACGGTGATCGACCGCAGTTGCCGCATCCGTCCGGCCCCGTCCAGCGCGGCCGCCTCGTACAGCCCGCGGTCGATCTGCTGGAGTCCGGAAAGGACGATCAGCACCACGAACCCGGTGGTCTTCCAGAGAAACAGCAGCGCGAGCGTCGGCTTCGCCCACCCGCTCGTGACGAGCCAGCCGACCGGCGGAAGGCCGACCGCGCCGAGCATCGCGTTCACCGCGCCGTTGTCCTGGTCGAACAGCACGATCCAGATCTGCGCGACCGCGACCAGCGGCGTCACGAACGGCACGACGAACGCCACCCGGTAGAACCCGCGCAGCCGCTTGATCGCGTTGAGCAGCACCGCCACGACGACCGCCAGCACCATCTGTGCCGGGACGATCAGCAGCCACAACACGCCGGAGTTGCCGAGCGACGACCAGAACCCGCTGCTGGTCAGCAGATAGCGGTAGTTGTCGAGACCGATCCAGTGCGCTGCACCGGATCCGTGCCAGTCGGTGAAGCTCAGGCGCAGCGTGAAGAACAGCGGGTAGACGCTGAAAGCCAGGAACACCACCACGAACGGCAGCACGAACACATACGGCGCGAGGAGACGACGCCACGGCAGGGTGCGCCGCCGGCGGCGCGGTGCCCGGGCGCGCGGCTCGACGGCCGGTGGCGGTTCCCGGAACACCTTCGCCGCGGCGAAAACGGAACGGGTGGTCATTTGCGGTTGACCAGGTTGGTCTGGATGTCCTGGCTCGCCTTGTCGATCACCTGTCGCGGGGTCAGCGCGCCGTCCAGCATCTTCTGCAGGTCAGTGCCGAGGTAGTCGACCGCGCCGGACCACCAGGCCGGGATCGGCGCGCCGCCGGGGATTTCCCGGCCGGCTTCGACGGCGGTCTTCCAGAGGTCCTGCCCGCCCATCGCGTCGATCGGCCGGAACAGCGGCTTCGCCGGGTCGGCGGCGGGCCGGTAAGCCGGGACCGAGGTGTTCAGGCCGCCCGGATAGACCGCGTTCGGTCCGTAGACGCCGGTGTAGCCGGCCTGGTCGAACATCAGGAAGCGGTAGAACAGCCAGGCCAGCTTCGGGTTCTTGGCGTCCTTGGGAATGACGAACGACGAGCCGCCCATCGCACCGCTGCGCGCGCCGCCTGGGGTCCACGCCGGCAACGGCATCGCTCGCCAGTCGCCCTTGGTGGCGGTCAATTGCTGCTGCGGGGCGAAGTCGAACCAGATCGCCCACGGGTAGAAGACCTCGTCGGCCGACTCCAGCGCGCTGACGTCGGTGGGCTTCAGGTACTCCGCGCGGGTGCCGAGCCCGTCTTTGCGCACGGTGTCCAGCCAGGTCAGGATCTGCTGGTACGGCGCGGAATTCAGTCGCAGCGCGCCGTCCGGGCCGGCGAGGCTGGTGCCGAACTGGCTGGCGAACATCTCGAGCTGGAGCTGGCTGTTGAAGGCGTCCTGTTCCAGATGGATCGGCTTCGCGCCGGGCTTGAACTGCTGGTATTTCTTCGCCGCGGCGAGCAAGTCGTCATAGGTCTTGACGGCGTTCGGGTCGATCCCGGCCGCGCTGAGCGCCTTCGCGTTGTAGAACAGCAGCCCGGGGTCGAGGTCGAAGGGCACGCCGTAAATGCCGCCGTTGACGGTGTTGACGTCGACCTTCTGCTTGGCGATGTCCTTGAGATAGGGCGCGAGCACGTCCTTGAGATTCCACAGGTGGCTGACGTAGCCGCCGACCTTCGCGTCGTCGAGGAAGACGCCGTCGGGCACGTCGGTGCCGGTGATCAGCGTGTTCTGGAGCTTGCCGGCGATGTCGACGGCCTCGTGCTTGACCGTGACGCCGGGATATTTCGCGGTGAACTTCTTGATCGCGGAGTCGAAGACCTTGTACAGGTCGCCGGAGCGGTCCCAGATCGTGATCTCGCCCTTCGGCGCATCGTCCGCCGGGGCCTGCAGCACGGCGTTGTCCGCGGCGGTGCTGTCGGAGCTGATGTCCGGGCCGCAGGCGCTCAGCCCGGCGACGAGCAGAGCCGCGGCGGCGACGGCACCGGTGCGGCCGGCGAGGAGACGGGCTGACCGGCCGCTCCGTCCGAGAGTGGATTTCATGGCACTCCTTTGTGCGGGACGGCGGCAAGGCGGCGGGCGGGGAGCGGCACGCCGTGGATTTGCCAACGTAGGCAAACTGTACGACATGCTTGCACACGTTGCAAAAGGTAGGATGACTTCCGGAGAAGGGAGCTTCATGGCGGCGACGTTGCGGGACGTGGCGGATCGGGCGCAGGTTTCGGTGCGCACGGTGTCGAACGTCGTCAGCGGCTACGAGCACGTCAGCGAGAAGATGCGCCTGCGTGTGCTGCGGGCCATCGAAGAGCTCGGCTACATCCCGAACCCGGTCGCCCGCACGCTGCGCACCGGCAAGACCGGGCTGCTCTCGCTGGTGGTGCCGGAGATCGACGTGCCCTACTTCAGCCAGCTCGCCCGCGAGGTCATCGACGCCGCCGCGAGCCTCGGTTTCCAGGTGATGATCGACCAGACCGGGCACGACCACGATCGGGAGCGCCAGCTGTTGCGCGGAGGGGGCAGGCGCAATCTGTTCGACGGCATGCTGTTCGCGCCGCTCGCGACCGGCGACGAGCTGCGCGACGTGGATCCGGCGCGTTCGTCGCCGCTGATCCTGCTCGGCGAGCACGTCTTCGATCACCGCTTCGACCACGTGGCGATCGACAATGTCGTCGCGGCCCACGATGCGACGACGCATCTGCTCGACCGCGGCCGCACCCGGATCGCGGCGATCGGCGCCCAGCCGAAGGAGATGTACTCGACGCCGTTGCAGCGCACGGAGGGATTCCGCAAGGCGCTCGACGAGCGCGGTCTGGAGCCGGTGAACGCGCTGCAGGCCCCGGCTGCCCACTACGGCCGGGCAGCCGGATACAGCGCGATGGCGTCGCTGCTTCGCGAGTCTCCTCGCCCGGACGCCGTTTTCTGCTACTCCGACCTGCTCGCGATGGGCGCGATCCGCGCGGTGTTCGACGCCGGCCTGCGCGTGCCGGAAGACGTGGCGGTCATCGGCATCGACGACATCGAGGAAGGCCGCTATTCCCGGCCGTCGTTGAGCACCGTTTCGCTGGACACTCCGTTCATCGCCCGTACCGCGGTGTCCCGCCTCGCCGCCCGCATCCAGGATCCAGGCCTGCCTGCGGAGGAGTTCGTCGCGCCGCACACGGTGCTCGCCAGGGAAAGCACCGGAGCGCGCCCGGGCGGAGAGTGAGCTGGGCGGCAGCTGTGTGTGAGGATGCGGGGATGAGCGAAGAAGAACCCCGTGTCTCCCGCAACGACAGTGAGAGCCGCTACGAGGTGCACGCGGACGGCAAGCTGGCCGGATTCGCCGAATTCACGCAGAAAGGCACGCTGGCCGTCTTCACGCACACCGAGATCGGCGACGAGTTCGGCGGCCGCGGGCTCGGCAAGGTGCTGGCGAAGGCAGCGCTCGACGACGTCGTGGCGCGCGGCGACGTGATCGTGCCGGTGTGCCCGTTCATCGCCGGGTACCTGCGCAAGAACGACGGGTACGCCGACCACGTGCGGTGGCCCGGCGAACACTGAATCCGCGTGGGAGGGCGCTGTTCGGCCGATCCGGGTGGGCCGAACGGCGCAGCGAAACCCGATTTGTCGGCATCGTTTGGTGATTAACCAACCTTCGTCGGTTTCGCGTTGGTTGCCGGGCAACAACAGTGTGGGGCGTCCCACCGGTCGGTTCACCCCACCTGGAGGAAGATCCATGACTTCCCGGAAGACGCTCGTCGCAGGGATCACGACGCTGTCCGCCGCGGCGTTGACCGCGGGCATGTGCGTGAACGCCGCCTCGGCCAGCCCGTTGGCGTTCGCCCAGATGCAGGCACAGGCCATCACGCAGGCGACGCAGGTCGCCGACTCGCTCGGCGCCGGCAACGGCGGCATCTACCTGGAGAACGGCAAGGCCGTCGTGAACGTCACCGACGCCGTCGCGCAGGAGAAGGCCAAGGCGGCCGGCTTCATGACCAAGCAGGTCAAGTACAGCTTCACCGCGCTCACCAACGCGAAGAACCAGATGGACGCGGTCAAGAACGTGCCCCAGACCTCGTGGGGCATCGACACCAAGAACAACCAGGTCGTCGTGAAGATCTACGACTCCGCGTCGCAGGCCGCGAAGGACAAGGTCGCCGCCGCGGCGGCGAAGCTGGGCGACGCGGCGCGCGTCGAGCATCGAAGCGGCAAGCTGGCCACCTACATCGCCGACGGCGACTCGATCAACAACGGCCAGTTCACCTGCTCGCTGGGCTTCAACGTGACCAAGGGCGGCCAGCCGTACATGCTGACCGCGGGCCACTGCACCAACGAAGGCGGCACCTGGTCCGGCGGCGACGTGTCCGGCGCGCAGGTCGTGAAGAGCGACTGCCCCGGCGCCGACTCCGGCCTGCTGACCCGGCCGAACGGCACCGGCGACGGCGCGATCAACACCGGCCAGAAGATCAGCAGCGCCGGCACCCCGACCGTCGGCGAGCAGATGCAGAAGATGGGCCAGACCACCGGCGGCGGCAGCGGCCAGGTCACCTCGGTCGACGAGTCGGTGAACTTCGACGTCGGCGTGCTGAACCACGAGTTCGGCACCACGGCGCACACCGACCACGGCGACTCCGGCGGCCCCGCGTACGACGGGTCGAAGGGGCTGGGCACGCTTTCCGGTGGCGACACCCAGACCAGCTACTTCTACCCGCTGACCCTGGAGCTGCAGTCCTACGGCCTCGAGCTCGCCTGACGTTTTCGCTTCCGCGGCCCGTCGTCCGGTGAAACACCGGACGACGGGCCGTTTCTTGTCCTATCCCCGGCTTAAGGTTCGGGGCATGAACTCAGCACGGAGTCTGTGGTCGGCCCTCGAACCGCTGCACGCGGTCGTCTACTTCGCTCCGGAACCGGCGGACGCGGCGAAGGAAGCCGGCTTGCGCGGTTGGTGGATGGGCTACTTCGCCGGGCGGGCGGCACCGCTCGGTGCGGTCGGCCCAGCCCCGGTCACGGCCATGTTCTACGGCTTCGCGCCGCGAATGGTCGAGCGGGCGCTGCCGGACGCGTGGACGTTCGCCTCGGCGGACGAGGTGCTGCGCACCCGTGTCGAAGCAGTCGAGGCAGCGTTGGCGCGGCTGCTCGGCCCAGTCTCGGTCGACGAACTGGTCGCGCTGCTGGAAACGGCGGTGGCCGGCTGTCGGTTCGACGGCCGGCCACTCGGTGCGGCCTGGGCCGCGGCGTCGCGGCCGGACCGGCCGCTGGCCCGGTTGTGGCTGGCGACGGCCGCGCTGCGCGAACACCGTGGGGACGGTCATGTGCTGGCGGCGGTGGCGTCCGGGCTGTCCGGGCTGGAGGCGTCACTGACGCACATCGCCACCGGCGCGACTACGCGCGAGCAGCTGCAGCGCGCCCGCGGCTGGACCGACGAGGAGTGGACGGCGGCGACGGAACGCCTGGCCGAGCGGGGTTTGCTGGACCGCGACGGGTTGACCTCGGCTGGTGCCGACGTCCGGCGGACGGTCGAGGAGACAACGGACCGGCTCGCCGCGGATCCGTTGGCCGCGCTGGGCCCGGCCGGGGTCGAGCGGGTGCTGGAGCTGGCGACGCCGTTGAGCCGGGCGGTCGTGGACGCGGGCGGGGTGCCGATTCCGAATCCGATGGGCATGCCGCGGCCCTGAGCTTTTCGCGGCTCGCCTCGCCCGGATGTCGATTCCCTGGTTCCCCGTTCGACGCACTGGTGAATGCCACTTCGAAGGGAGCCGACCTGATGTTGCTCGAAGGCAAGAACGCAGTCGTTTACGGTGCCGGCGGCGGGATCGGTGGCGCGTTCGCACGAGCGTTCGCCGGCGAAGGCGCGCGGGTGTTCCTGGCCGGACGCACCCGGTCGAAGCTGGAGCGAGTCGCGGACGAGATCCGCGCGGCGGGCGGGACAGCCGACGTCGCAGTGGTCGATGCGCTGGACGAGCAGTCCGTCGACGCGCACGCGGACGCCGTGGTCGCGGCTGCTGGCAGCCTGGACATCTCGGTGAACGTGATCAGCCACGGCGACGTCCAGGGCACCCCGATGATCGAGATGTCGCTGGCTGATTACGAACAACCGGTGGTCACCGGGGTGCGGACGACGTTCCTCACCATGCGCGCCGCGGGCCGCCACATGAAGCGGCAGGACGGCGGCGTAGTCCTGCTCTTCGGCGGAGACGGAGACCCGGTGCGCAACCACGCGGTCGGCGGTCTGCAGGCGGGGTTCGCGGCGTTGGAGGCGATGCGCCGGCAGCTGGCTGCCGAGCTCGGCCGGTACGGGGTGCGCACGGTGACGCTGCGGACCGGCGGAGTCCCGGAAACCATCCCGGCGGATTTCCCGGGCGCGCGGGAGCTGGCGGCGGAACTGGCGGAACCGACGATGCTCGGCCGGACCGCGACCCTGGCGGACGTCGGCGCGGTGGCCGCGTTCGCCGCATCGGACCGAGCCCGCACGATGACGGCGGCAACGGTGAACGTCAGCTGCGGAGCGCTGGTGGACTAGCGCGGCGAACGCGCCGCGACCGTCAGGCGCTGGCCGCCAGCTCGACCCGGTTCCGCCCGGCCTGTTTCGCCCGGTACAGCGCCGCGTCGGCGGCCACCAGCACGTCGTCGACCGTTGCGAGGTGTTCCGCCGGGTAGAGCGCGCAGCCGATCGACACGGTCAGGTCGCTGATCACGTCGTCGCGGTCCGGCAGCGCGACGACCACCTGCGGGATCCGCCGCCGGATGCGGTCGGCGATGTGGCCCAGGTGTTCGGCGCTCGGGATGTCCGGCAGCGCGATCGCGAACTCCTCGCCGCCCCAGCGACCGCAGACGTCCTGGTCGCGCACTTCCGACCGCAGCGACAGCGCGATCTCGCGCAGCACCAGATCGCCGGTCGGATGGCCGTAGGTGTCGTTGATCGCTTTGAAGTGGTCGAGGTCCAGGAGCAGAACGCCGACGTTGTCCTGGCTGGCTCGCGCGCGTTCGAGGTAGCGCTCGGCGACGGTGCGCCACCAGCGTTTGGTGGCGAGGCCGGTGGTGACGTCGGTGCGCGCGTCGCGCTGGAACTGGGTCAGCAGCAGCCCCCGGTGCAACGCGACGAGCGCGACCACCACACCGACCAGGACCAGCGGGTTCGCCAGAATCAGGAGTGCCGCGGTGACCAGGCCGAGCCCGATCGCGCCGGCTTCCAGCAACTGGTCGCCGAAACCGGAGAACAGGTCGGAGAACGACCGCGGCGGGTTCGACAGCGCGATGGCCGCCATCACCAGCGCGGTGTTGATCGCCCAGCGCAGCCCGGCGGCGAGGACGAAGACGAGGAGATCCAGCAGCCCGGGCCCGAACCCGGTGGCCAAGCCGCCCGGGTACGCGTGCATCCCGAGCGCGAGCACGGCGACTGCCGCCTGCGTGCCGCACAGCACCGTGGCGGAGGAGAAGATCCACCGGTGCGGCAGGACCGGCCGTTCGCGCGGCCAGATCCGCCACCAGGCGACGGCGTAGGTGAACACCACCATCGCCGACGCCAGCACCGCCGGCAGCGCCACCACCGCGGCAATGCTCCAGACCGCTTTGGTGTCGACGTACGCGACGGCGGGCGCGCGGCTGTACTCGCGTTGCCGCTCGATGTGCCGCGTCGCCTCGATCGCCAGCGCCGCGCACACGGCGAGCACGCCGAAGCGGATCAGGTCGACGCGGTGGACCGGGGCGAGCCACGCGGTAGCGAAAGTGGAGGCGATCGCGATGACGTTTACCAGCAGCACGTAGGTGCGGACGGGAGAAGGCAACCTCCACAGGCGCCACCCCGTGAACCAGTTGCCGACCTGTCCGCGCACTCTTCACCTCACCCGGTTGGCTTCTACGGTAAACGACGAGGCGCGTCGGGTGCCGCCCGTCGTCCGGACTCTGGGAATGCGGTGGCGATTTCGCCCGGTCAGCCCAGCGCCGGACGGCCGGCGAGGGGAGGTGACCACTGCGAGTAGCGGCGTACTGCGCCGAATCCGCGGCGGAGCAGGGAAACCACCGGACGGCCGCGGGGTTGCCCGCGGGCACGTTCGGTGACCGCCAGACCCGCGATGACGTGCGGAAACCGCCGCGAGCGGGAACCCGGAGGGGAGGTGACGACCGTGCGCGACAACAACTGGACCGCCCAGCGGTGACCTCGGCCGGTCTCGGGGTCTCGAGCCGAGGTCGAGGGTTCGGTCTTTTCCGGCGGGAGGAGGTGCCCACAGTGCGGGACAACAACTGGTGATTTCGAGCGGTGAGAACACCTGGCGGCGGTGGCGGCCAGGTCGAGCGGAGGGAGACGCGCGGTGCGCGACAACAACTGGTGACAAGGAGTGGCGGAAATGCCGGGTTTCGGAGGGAGGTGCGTGATGCGCGACAACAACTGGACTCGCTGAGGACCGCGATCGGCGACCAAGAAAGGAGGTGCCAGCGATGCGTGACAACAACTGGGCTCGTTAAGGGAGCGAAACGGTGCTGGCTGAGCAGGGAAGGAGGTCCGTGCGGTGCGTGACAACAACTGGACTCGCTGAGCAGGAATCCGCTGTCTGACCGATGGAAGGAGGTCGTGTGGTGCGTGACAACAACTGGACCCGCTGACCGCTGCCTGGCAACCGGTTCGAGAAGGAGGTGACCGATCGCGATGCGTGACAACAACTGGACTCGCTGAGCAGGAATCCGCTGTCTGACCGATGGAAGGAGGTCGTGTGGTGCGTGACAACAACTGGACCCGCTGATCCCGAATCCGCCCTTCGACCACGAAAGGAGCCCCTCGCCATGCGTGACAACAACTGGACCCGCTGATCCGCGTCCCGAAACCCCGTCTCCAAGGAGGTGAGAGGGCATGCGTGACAACAACTGGAGCTGACCCGTACCAGCCCCGCGGCGCGCCGGTCCCGCGGACTACTGCGCGGGTGGTGGGGCGGCCCCGTCGAGGGGAGATCGGCGGGGCTGCGCCGCACCGTCCGCCCGCACCGCCCGCGTCCACGCGATCCCGGCTGCCGCCGCGCAGCCGGTCCCGGCGACCGCGGCGATCGCGACCACCGTCGTCGGCGCGAACGCTTGCGCCAGCGCGCCCGCGCCCGCGATGGTCAGGCCCTGTGCCGCCCGCAGCGCCGCGATCGCGACTCCGATCACCTGTCCGCGCTGTTCCGGCGGCGAGGAAAGGCTGTACTGCACCTGCGTGATCAAGTCATGTGCGGAGAACATCCCGGACACCGTCCACAGCGCGACGAGCACCGGCACCGAAAGGGTCCAGCCGGTGGGCAGCAGCACCAGACTGCTCGCCACGGCGAGCGGCCCCAGCCATCGCACTTGCCGCGCCCGGGGCAGCCGGCTGATCAGCAACGCTCCGAGCAGCGTCCCGATCGGATTCGCGATCAGCAGCCAGCCCAGTACCCCGGTCCCGCCGACCTGCGCGGCGACCGGCACCGCCAGCCCCTCCGGAACCACGTAGAACCCGCAGCAGCAGGCGACCGCGAGCAGCGATCGCAGCTTCCGGTCCCGCACCACCAATCGGCAGCCGGCCTTGAGCGACGCCCACTGCGGAGCGCGTTCCGTCACGTGCGAGACCGGATACCGCCGTAACCCCAGCCGCAACGCCGCCGCCGAGACCGCGAACGTCACCGCGTCCGCCCACAGTGCGCCCGAAACCCCGAGCCACGCGACGACCGCGGCTCCCGCACCGAAGCCGATCACCAGTGCGGCCTGATACGTCGAGGAAAGCAGCGCTTGGCCGGTCGCGAGCCGTTCCTCGCCGAGCAGGTCCGGCAGCACCGCCTGCCGCGCGGACTGGAACGGCCCGGCCGCCAGCTGGACCACCACGAGCAGGCCCGCCGCGACCGGCCACGGCATGCCCGGGATCGCCATCAACGCCACGAGCAGCGCACGGACGACGTCCGCGACGACGAGCACGGTACGTCGCGGAAACCGGTCCGCCAGGCCGCCGAGCGCGCCGCCCAGAAGGTCGGGCAGATAGGTCAGCGCGTAGGCGCCGGCGGCCCAACCGGCGGATTCGGTGCGGTTGAACACCAACACGGTCAACGCGACACGTGCCAGTTGGTCACCGGCCACTGACAGGACGTGAGCGAGCCAGAGTGCGCGGAATTCGGCCACGCCGAACACGCTCCGGAAAGTCGGCGCCGTCGTGGTCATCTGCTCACCCTGTCGCGACTCGGCCACCCGGAGCAACCCCGGCCCGGCCCGGGTGGGTCGCGCACCCGGTCCGGGCCGTCCGTGGAAAACTGGGTGATCGCCGTCCGTGGATGATGTCGCACCGAAGGGTTTTCCGTTGACCGAGGAGAGCCGGCAGGTCGCCGGTCGCTACGAACTCGTCGAACTGATCGGCAGCGGCGCGATGGGGATGGTGTGGCGCGGACAGGACAAGATCCTGGGCCGCGTCGTCGCCGTCAAGGAACTCCTCATGCCGGTGAACCAGGGCGAGGACAAGGTCGAGGAAGCGCGCAACCGCGCCATGCGCGAGGCCCGCATCGCCGCCCGGCTGCAGCATCCGAACGCCATTTCGGTGTTCAACGTGGTCGAGCACGAGGACCGGCCGTGGCTGATCATGGAGTACCTGCCCTCGCGCAGCCTCGCGGTGAAACTGCGCGAGGACGGTCCGCTGACCGTCGACGAGGCGATCCCGTTCGCGGTGCAGCTGGCCGGCGTGCTCGCCGCCGCGCACCGGGCGGGCATCGTGCACCGCGACGTCAAGCCGGGCAACGTCCTGCTCGGCGACGACGGCACGGTCAAGGTGACCGATTTCGGCATTTCGCGCGCGGTCGGCGACGTCACGCTCACCGCGACCGGCGAAATCTCCGGCACGCCCGCGTTTCTCGCGCCGGAGGTCGCCCGCGGCGAGGACGCGACGTTCGCCTCCGACGTCTTCGCGCTCGGCGCCACGCTGTACATGGCGGTCGAGGGCGCGCCGCCGTTCGGCACCGCGGACAACGCGATCGCCTTGCTGTACCGGGTTTCCAGCGGTTCGATCAGCCCGCCGAAGCAGGCCGGGAAGCTGGAGCCGCTGCTGCTGAAGCTGCTGGAGCTCAAGCCGGAGAACCGGCCGTCGATGGAAGAGGTCGCCGCCGAACTGCGCAAGCTGGACGGCGGCGTCACGCCGGTCGCGACCGTCCCGGAACCGCCGACCCTGCCGGGCGCGAAGCCGCCGGTGCTCGCCGCGTCCGCCGCCGAGCCGGCCCCGGCCGCGGCGACCGCGGCCGCTCCGGTGGACCGAAGACGGCGCGGGATGATCCTCGCCGGCGCGGGCGCGCTGCTCGTCGTGATCGCGGTCATCCTGACTGTCGTGCTCACCCGGAATTCTGGCCAGCCGACTCAGCCCGTGGCGGCTTCCTCCACCGGAACTCCGGCTCCCAACGCCACTCCGAGCTATTCGGCCGCCCAGTCGGTGGCTCCTCCGGCATCGCCGCGGTCGTCCTCCGCGTCGCCCAGTTCGGCGGCGAACTCGCCGGAAGCGATGCAGGCCGCGCTGCGCGAGTACTTCGGTTCCCTGCCGGGCAACCTGGAACACGGCTGGGCGATGCTCACCGACGGCTTCAAGAGCCGGAACAACCAGACTTTCGACCGCTACAAGTCCTGGTGGACCCGGTTCAGCTCGGTGACCGTGGCCGACTTGACGGTCCTCGGCGACAACCGCCTCCGTGCGTCGATCACCTACCACTACGCGAACGGCAAGAGCGAGACGGAGCTGCACTACTACACGATGGTGCAGGCCAACGGGCAGTGGCAGATCGACGTGGAGAGCAACAAGTAGGGCGGTTCAGCCGAGCAGCAGCGCGATCGCGGCGGCGGTGTCGGGGACGGTGCGGTGCTGGGCCGGTTCGGCGGCGGCACCGGGAGCCGCGCGATCCGGCTGCAACCGTCCGGCTTCGCGCTCGGGCTGAACTTGTTCTTCTGCGGCAGCTGAACCGGACAGCTGTGCTTCGCCCCGCTTCGGCGACACCCGCACCGTGCACAGGCCCGCGGCGATGCCCGCCGAGACGTCCGCGCTGACCAGCCATCCGCCGTCCAGCCCGGTCTCGCAGCGCCGCGCCGCGAGGGCGAACCGCCCGGCGTCCGATGTGGACGGTCCGGACGGCCCGGCGATCGCCCAGCCGTCGACGAGTCCGGAGATGCCGGTGCACAACAGTGCCGCCAGCTGATGATCGCCCTCGCCGACCACGCCGATCCGCCAGCCGGCCGCGCGCAACCGGGGCAGCCCGGCCAGCACGCCGGGTACCGGCGGCACGAGCGCCGGGCATCGTTCGAGGTACGCCTCGGCCAGGGCTTGCTCGCTGGCGGCCAGTCCGAACCGGGTGCGGACGTTCCGGAAGAACTCCGGCCGGCCAGTGCGTCCAGCGTCGTCCGCGGTGACGAGCCAGGCGGCGGCGTCCGGGCCGAGCCGGTGTTCCGCGCAGAACTCCCACGCCCACCGGCGGAACCCCTCGGCGCGATCGACGAGGGTGGTGCCGAGGTCGAACAAGACGAGCCGCACCGGAAAAGATTAGCGCCTCCGGCGCGGGCACCGGGAGGCCTTATTGGGCCATTAGGGTGAACGGATCCCGGTTTTTGTCGGTGTTCGATGCGAACATATGTTCGTGACGAACGAAGGGTCGATCCTGCACGCCGACCTCGACGCGTTCTACGCCTCGGTCGAGCAGCGCGACGATCCCCGGCTGCGCGGCCGGCCGGTGATCGTGGGCGGTGGCGTGGTGCTGGCCGCGAGCTACGAGGCCAAGGCGTTGGGCGTGCGCACCGCGATGGGCGGCGCGCAGGCCAGGCGGTTGTGCCCGCACGCCGTGGTGGTGCCGCCGCGGATGGCGGTCTACAGCGCGGCGAGCAAGGCGGTGTTCGAGGTGTTCCGGCGGACCACGCCGGTGGTGGAAGGAGTGTCGATCGACGAGGCGTTCCTCGATGTCGGCGGCCTGCGCCGGATAGCCGGCCGCCCGTCGGAGATCGCCGTGCGGCTGCGCGCGGAGGTCTTGGCGCAGGTCGGGTTGCCGATCACGGTGGGCGTGGCGCGGACGAAGTTTCTCGCGAAGGTGGCCAGCGGCGTCGCGAAACCGGACGGGCTGCTGGTGGTGCCGCCGGACCGGGAGCTGGAATTCCTGCACCCGCTGCCGGTCGAGCGGCTGTGGGGAGTGGGCAAGGTGACGTCGGGCAAGCTGCGGGAACGCGGCGTCCGCACCGTGCACGACGTCGCGCAGCTGCCGGAAGCCGCGCTGGTGTCGATGCTGGGCCCGGGCACCGGACGCCACCTGCATGCCCTCGCGCACGGGCGTGACCCGCGCTCGGTGCAGTCCGGCCGCCGCCGGCGCTCGATCGGTTCGCAACGCGCGCTGGGCAGGCACACCCGCTCGCCGGCCGAGCTGGACGAGATCCTGGTGTCCATTGTGGACCGGTTGGCGCGCCGGCTGCGCTCGGCGTCGCGCGTGTGCAGAACGGTGGTGCTGCGGCTGCGCTTCGCGGACTTCACCCGCGCGACGCGTTCGCACACCCTCGGCGAGAGCACCGACCACACGGACGCTCTGTTGTCCGCGGCCCGGAGACTGCTGGCCGCGGCGCATCCGCTGGTGTACGACCGGGGCTTGACGTTGCTGGGCCTGTCGTTCATGAACCTCGACCAGCAGGGTTCGGTGCAGCTCGCGCTGCCGTTCGGCCAGCCGGCGAGTCCGGCGATGACTCCGGAAGCGACCGCGCTGGACTCGGCCGTCGACGCGTTGCGCGACCGGTTCGGCTCGTCGGCACTCACCCGGGCGGCGTTGTTGCGGCATGACGCGGGAGCGGAGATGCCTATGCTGCCGGATTGACCGGGCAAGCCGGATCGACTGGGCGAGCCGGAAGGGACGAGGCGACGGACGAACCAGCTGTCCGGTGAAATGACCTCCGCGGCACGGGTCTCTCCGTCATGATGAACCTGTGCCGGTCCTCGACCTTGAGCCCTATCGGGGCGAACTCGTCGCTTTTTGTTACCGCATGGCGGGGTCATTCCACGACGCCGAGGACCTCGTCCAGGAGACGATGCTGCGTGCCTGGCGAGCCCGCGACCGCTACGACCCGGGCCGCGCCTCTGTCCGGACCTGGCTCTACCGCATCGCCGCCAACGTCTCCCTGACGGCTCTCGAAGGGCGGGCGCGACGGCCGCTGCCGTCCGGGCTGGGCGCGGCCAGCGACGATCCGGGCGCACCGCTCCAGCCTTCGGCGGACATTCCGTGGCTGCAGCCGTTCCCGGACAGCCGCGTCGAAGTGCGGACCGACCTCCGGCTCGCGCTCGTCGCCGCGTTGCAGGTCTTGCCGGCGCGGCAGCGGGCCGTGCTCGTCCTGCGCGAAGTGCTCGAGTTCAGCGCGGCCGAGGTCGCTGAGCAGCTCGACACCAGCGTCGCGGCGGTGAACAGCGCGTTGCAGCGGGCGCGCACCGCGGTGGGGCGGATCGACGGTGCGGACACCGTCGCCGAGCCGGACGATGCGGCGACGCACGCGGCGATAAGCCGGTATGTCGAAGCCTTCGAGGCGGCGGACGTTCCGGCGCTCGTCACGCTCCTCACCGACGACGCGATTCTCGAGATGCCGCCGGTTCCGCTCTGGTACCAAGGCCGCGAGAACTACGGCCGCTTCCTGGACCGGGTGTTCGCGCTGCGCGGACCGGGCTGGCGGATGACTCCGCTGACCGCCAACGGCCAGCCCGCGCTCGCCGCTTACGCGCCGGACGACGCGGGGGTGCGGAGGCTGCACACGGTGCAGGTCTTCACCGTGGTCGGCGGGCGGATCGCGCGCAACGTCGTGTTCGCCGACCCGGTCGTGTTCGAGCTGTTCGGGCTGCCGCAGAAATTTTCCTGAGCGGCGCGATGAGTCGGGCGGTGCTCGCCGGTACGTACTGGCGAACACCGACCGAAAGGAGACTCCCCGTGAGTGTCATCGTCACCGGATTCACCACCCTCGACGGCATCGTGTCCGATCCGGACGGATCCGCCGGCACCCCGCACGGCGGCTGGGCGTTCCGCCACGGCCCGGAGACCGTAGCGGGCGACAAGTTCCGCCTCGGCGCAGCACTGGACGACGGGATCCTGCTGCTGGGCCGCCGCACCTGGGAGCAGTTCTCGGGGCTGTGGCCGCATCGCGACGACCCGTTCTCGACCCGGATGAACGCTGCCGAGAAGCTCGTCGCGTCGCGGACCCGGACCGACCTTTCCGCGTGGGGCAATTCGCATCTGCTGCGCGGAG
The DNA here is from genome assembly GCF_000383915.1 of Amycolatopsis benzoatilytica AK 16/65. NCBI lineage: Bacteria > Bacillati > Actinomycetota > Actinomycetes > Pseudonocardiales > Pseudonocardiaceae > Amycolatopsis > Amycolatopsis benzoatilytica. The sequence goes on along the minus strand of NZ_KB912942.1, from coordinate 5,511,534 downwards.
ACCTGGCCGACACCGTCAAACGCGCGGAACGAGACGTCGTGGTCATCGGCAGTCTGAGCGTCGTCCGTGCGCTGCAGGCCGCCGACCTGGTCGACGAGTACCGGCTGCTGACCTTCCCCACTGTCCTCGGGGAAGGCGAGCGATTGTTCCGCGACGGGCCGCTGCATCTGGAATGCGTGTCCGCGGAGCAGAGCGGTGCGGTGGTCTCGGCCGTCTACCGGCGCTGACCGCCAAAACCTGGTCTGACGTGGTGCGCGCCAAGCGGCGCCGGACTTCCGTGAAGGGCTCCTTGCGGGAACCCAAGTCCCGCAAGGGGCCCTTCACGGACGGGCCATCACACTGGCTCCGGGCTGCCCAGGCATCACGACAGCACCACGTGAGACATGCTTTGAAACGGAATCCAGCCGCCTGCGAAACGCCGCAGAGCGGCTGGGCGGCAAGGGAAATCCCTCACCGCCCAGCCGCTCGGGGAGACCGTCAGACGCGCGCCTTCGAGTGCGTCCGGCCGCGCAGGTCGAGCTCGATCTCTTCCAGCGTGCGGCCCTTCGTCTCCGGCACCAGCCACTTGGTGAGAGCGAACAGGACCACGTTGACGCCGGCGAACAGGAACATCGAACCGCCGAGGCCGAGCGCTCCCGGGTCGGAAATGATCGGGAACACGGCGCTGACGATGCCGGTCGCGGCCCACAGCACGACGCTGCTCACGCCCATGCCCGCGGCGCGGGTCTTCAGCGGGAACACCTCGGCCATCATCACCCAGACCACCGCGCCCCAGCCGAGTTCGTAGCCGACCAGATACAGCACCATCGCGATGAGCATCAGAATGCCCTTGGTGGTCGTGTCGTGCACTTCCAGCACGATGAACCCGGCCGCGACCAGGGTGATCACCATCAGCACGTTGCCGATCAGCAGCAGCGGCTTGCGGCCCCAGCGGTCCACCACGAACACCACCCACGCGGTGAACAGGAACTTCGTGACGCCCAGCAGCACGCCGGACAGCAGCGCCGCCTGGGTGGCGAAGCCGAGGCCGATCAGCATGGTCGGGAAGTACGCGTTGACCGCGTTCACGCCGCTGAACTGCTGGCCGATCGCGAGCAGCAGGGCGACCACCAGCATCGGCCGCACGGTCGGGGCCAGCAGGTCGCGGAAGCGGGTCTTCGCCGATTCCGAGTCGAGCTGGATGACCTCGCGGATAGTGCCGATTTCCTTGTCCACGTCGACGCCCGAGCCGTGCGAGCTCTGCAGCACCGAGCGGGCCTGCTCCTCGTGGCCGTTCGCGATCAGCCAGCGCGGGGTCTCCGGCAGGAACACCAGCCCGGCCAGCAGGATCACCGCGGGCACGATCGCGCCGGCGAACATCAGCCGCCAGTTGCCCGACGTGCCGAGGCCGTAGCTGACCAGGAAGGCGATCAGGATGCCGAGCACGATGAAGATCTGGTTGAGCGCGCCCATCGCGCCGCGCAGCCGCGCCGGGGCGAGTTCGGACAGGTAGGTCGGGACGGTCGAGGACGACAGGCCGATGCCCACGCCGATCACCAGCCGGGACACGATCAGCAGGGCGAAGTTCGGCGACGCGGTCGCCGCGATCGTGCCGACGATGACGATGACCGCGGCCACCATGATCGTGCGGCGGCGGCCGAGCTTTTCGTTGAGTCGCGAGGAGAACAGCGCGCCGACGATCGCGCCGACCGAGATGCTCGCGGTGATGACGCCCTTGTCCCAGCCGGACAGGCTCCAGAGTTTCCCGATGAACGGCAACACCCCGGAAATGACGCCCAGGTCGTAACCGAACAGGATGCCGCCTAGGGCACCGAAGAAGTACAGCGTGGTCCTGCCGATGGGCCGCCGCGCTGCGGCTGTCTGTGTCATTGCCGAGCCGTCTCTTTCCGGGATGGCCGGCCGGTCCTGGTCTGCTGCCGCGAGAGGCCAGCGCCGTCCGGGCCGGGCGAGTGGGGGTCGGAGCGTGGGGTAGTGGGACAGTGCCGGCCGGGCCGGTCCGGCCCGGGTCTGCGGGGACGGCCGATTCCCCCGCCGCGCAACGCCTTTCCTCGTCGCGGGCGTTCCGGCCGTATCCGGTACGAACTTCGCCGTACACAGTCACACGCCGGTCACCAGCGAGCAAGACGCGGGCTGATAACTATTCAGTCACGTGACTAGCATTCACATATGTGGACACGCTAGGTGGGCGTTTTCGCAGGTCAGAGCAGGGGTCCGGGCGCGTCGTGGTCGGCACCGCCCGAGTTTGCGCAAAGGTCGTCCCGCGGGGAACCGGTCAGCGGACGTGCCCGTCGTACCGGTCGTCCGGTCATCTCGCTGGGGAGAGACAAGCATGGGAACGGGTTTCGAGGTCGTACCGGCGGAGGTCGCGACCGCGGCCGGTCGGGCGCGGCAAGCGGCGGCGACAGTGCGGGCGGCCGACCTCGCGGGTGCGCTCGCCGACGTCGGGCTCTCCGGTGGAACGAGCGTAGCCGCCGCCGATCGGCTCGCCGCGGCTTGGGGCGGCACCGTTCCGAAGTGGACGGCCGGCACCGAGGCGTACGCGACCGGTCTGGATCAGGCGCGTTCCGGTTACCGGGACGCCGACCAATCCGCGACCCACGACATCGCGGCGGCCGGCCGGTGATCACCTGGGGCGACGTCCGGCGCTGGAACCCGGCTCAGCTCGCGGCGGCGGTCGACGCGCTCGGCGACCGGGCCGCCAAGCTCACGCAGGCGAACGACGATGCCGACGCCATGACGAAGTTCGGCTCTTGGCAGGGTGCGGCCGCGGACGCGGCGACGGCCAAGGGCACCGCGTTGAGCGCGGAATTGCGGCAGTTGACCGTTGACGTTGCCGCGGTGCGGCGCGGGGTGAGCGATGCGCAGCCGGGCGTCGAGCGGGTCGTCTCGGCCGCCCGCGAACTGGACGATTTCGCTGTCCGCAACGGAATGCGGATCGACGACAGCGGAACGGTATCCGGCGAGCCCGAGCGGCAGGGCGAGATCGCCGACCGGGTCGGGCAGGTTCTTCGGGAGGCCGCCGAAATCGACGCGGACCTCACCGTGGTGCTCGATCGCGCGACGCGGGGCGAAAGCGGCAGCGGCGGCACCGTCGCGCTGGCGATGGCGACGACCAGCAGGCCGAAGCCCAACGGCACGGCGGCCGAGAATCGCGCGTGGTGGGACAGCCTGTCCGATTCGGCCCAGTCCTCGATCCTGCGCGACAACCCGGACTTGATCCGCAACCTCGACGGCATCCCGGTGGTCGACCGCGACTCGGCCAATCGGGTCGTCCTGCAGCAGGAAATCGACAAGCTGGCCGCCGACGACCCGAAACAGCGCGGTCTCGCCGCCATTCGCGACCGGCTTGCCGCGACCGGCGACGGGAAACCGCCCGCGTTCCTCGTCGCGCTCGACACCAGCGGCGACGGCACCGCGGTGGTCGCGGCGGGCAACCCGGACACCGCGGCGAACGTCGCGACCTATGTCCCCGGCACCGGCAGCGACTTGGCCAAGATCGGCGGCGATCTGGGCCGCTCGGACAAGATGTGGCAGTCGGCGACGATGGCCGGTTCGCCGTCGACGGCGGTGATCACCTGGGTCGGCTACGACGCGCCGAACGAACTCACCGATGCCGCCAGCGAGAAGTACGCGGACGGGGGCAAGGTGCCGCTGCAGAAGTTCGAGGACGGCCTGCGCGCCTCCCACGAGGGCGCGCCGTCGCACAACACGGTGCTGGGCCACAGCTACGGCACGACGGTGATCGGGCACGCCGCCCGCGACGGCGGGCTCAACGCCGACGACCTGATCTTCGCCGGCAGCCCCGGTGTCGGCGTCGACCACGCGAATCAGCTGCACCTCAACGGCGTTCCGCAGGATCAAGTCGGCCAGCACGTGCATTCGACGGTCGCGCAGCACGACCTGATCAAGATCACCAACATCGGCGTCGCCGGCTTCGACCCGCTGGGCCCGGACCCGGCGGGCAACGGCTTCGGCGGCGACGTCTTCGCCTCGGCGCCTGGCGACAAGGGTCCGTGGTACGAGGGCGGGCTGTCCGGTGCCGCGCACAGCCAATACTGGGAAGACAACAATCCGTCGCTGCGCAGTTTCGGCAGAATCATCGCCGGGCTGCCGGCGTGACGCCGCGTCGCGCGGCGCTCGCCTGCTTGGCCGTGCTGCCCCTAGCCGCTTGCTCCCCCGGAGGTGGAGCCATGAATCCGACGATCACCGAAACCGAAGCCCGCGACCAGGTCGAGGCGTACGTGCGCGACGCGTTCGCCGCGCTGCCCTCGTCGGCGGCGCGGCAGTTGTTCTCCCGCAACCGCTCCGAATGCACCGACCCGACCGACAACGGCCCGGCCGGCCGGTTCGAGATCTCGGCGACCTACGAGGTGACCGGGCTGAAGCCGGACACCTTCGCGGCGCAGTTCGACGCGGTGCTGAAATGGTGGCAGGGGCACGGGTTCACCGTGCTGACCGACCGGCGCCCGGCCGACCAGTACGTCTTCGCCCGCAACGAGCGGGACGGGTTCGACATGTCATTGCAGGCCAACGAGCTGGGCAAGCTCTACCTGGGCGCGACGTCGCCGTGCGTCTGGCCCGGCGGGACTCCGGAGGCGGCGGAAGAGCCGGCGGCGGAGGAGCCGGAAGCGGTCGCGGAGGCCGTGCCGCAGGAGCCGGTGCCACCGCGGGCCCGCCGGGCGCCGGTGGACGACGAGGACTTCGGGCAGACCTCGTGGGCGGACGGCGGCGCGGCGTTCTGAACCCGGGTAGAGTGGACTGACTGGTCCATTCGGGAGGCGGGCGATGGCGCTCACGCGCAAGGGCGAAGCGACTCGGCAGCGGATCGTGGAAGGCGCGGCCGCCGAGATCCGGGAGCGTGGGGTGCTCGCGACGACGCTGGACGACGTCCGGGCGCGCACCGGGACCAGCAAAAGCCAGCTTTTCCACTACTTTCCGGACGGCAAGGAGGAGCTGCTGCTGGCAGTCGCCCGGTGGGAGGCGGACCGGGTTCTTCAGGTGCAGCAGCCGGTGCTGGGGTCGCTGCGCACGTGGGAGGACTTCGACACCTGGCGCGAGATCGTCGTGAGTCACTACACCGAGCAGGGCAAGCACTGCCCGCTGAACGTGGTGATGTCGCAGATCGGCCGTAACACCGAGGGAGCGCAGGCCGTGGTGTCGCAGATGACGCGGCGCTGGCTGGCGGAGCTGACCGCCGGGATCGAGCAGTTGCAGGCGGCCGGCGAGACTCGCCCAGGCGTCGACGCGAAACGAGCCGCGTCGGCGCTGCTTGCCGGAGTGCAGGGCGGCGTCCTGATGCTGCTGACCACGGGCGAACCGGAACATCTGGAAGCCGCGCTCGAGTACGGAATCGAGGGCATTCGCGCCGCCTGACCGAACGCCGTGAAGGGAACCCGGAGGGACTTGGAATCCCTCAGAGTTCCCTTCACGAACCTCAGGCGAGGCGGGGTCAGGAGTTCTTGACCGCCGAGATCTCGAACTCCAGGGTGATCTTGTCCGAAACCAGCACGCCGCCGGTCTCGAGCGCGGCGTTGAACTTCACGTTGTAGTCGCTGCGGTTGATCGAGGTCGAACCCTCGAAGCCGATGCGGTCGTTGCCGAACGGGTCCTTCGCGGCGCCGCCGAACTCGAACGGCACGGTGACCGACTTGGTGACGTCCTTGATGGTCAGGTCGCCGGTCACGTCGAAGGTGTCTTCGCCGGTCTGCGCGATGGCGGTGGAGACGAACGTGATGGTCGGGAAATCGTCGATGGCCAGGAAGTCGTTGGTGCGCAGGTGACCGTCGCGGTCAGCGTTGCGGGTGTCGACACTCTTGGTCTGGATGGTGATGTTCGCGCTGGACTTGGCCGGGTCCTCGCCATCGACGGTGAAGGCGCCGTCGAACTCGTTGAACGAGCCGCGGACCTTGGTCACCATGGCGTGGCGAGCGACGAAGCCGATGCGGCTGTGGCTGGCGTCGATCGTGTAGGTGCCGGTCAGGTGGGCGTAGGTGGTCGCGCTGGTCATGTGTTCTGTTCCTTCGGGTTCGACGTCCTTGGTTGAGCGTTCAACCACGACTGTAGCCCACAATAGCTGATTGCGCGAGCAAGTATTCGATATACTCCCCGACATGGTGGATCGAATGCCGCTGACCAGCGAAGAAGAGGCCGTGTGGCGTCCGTTGGCGAGGATTGTCACAGTCCTGCCGAGGGCGCTCGACGACCAGTTCGTCAACGAGACCGGCATCTCGCTCACCGACTACACCGTGCTCGTCTCGCTCTCCGAAGCTCCGTCCGGCCGGCTGCGGCTGACCGACCTGGCGAACGTCGCCGCGCTTTCGCTGAGCCGGATCAGCCGGGTCGTGGAGAGCCTGGTGCGCCGCGGCCTGGTGAAGAAGGTGAAGTGCCCGACCGACCGGCGCGCCGCGCACGCCGAGCTGACCGGGCTGGGGCGGGAAAAGCTCGCCACCGCGTATCCGGGGCATCTGGAGCGGGTGCGCACGTTCCTGTTCGACCACCTCTCGTCCGACGAGGTCCGCGCCGCGGGCCCGATCCTCGCCCGGCTGGCCGCCGCGCTGGAGCCGCCGGACGACCTGCAGTGCCCGGCCTAGTCCCGCCCCGTCCTGCCGACGAAAGGTTGTGCATGCCCGACCAGGGTGAGTTCAAGCGAGACACGAATTACGTCGCCGACCGGATCACCGCCGACGGCCGGGACGGCTGGCCGGTCGAGCCGGGCCGCTACCGGCTGGTGATCGCGCGGGCCTGCCCGTGGGCGAACCGCGCGTCCATCGTGCGCCGGCTGCTCGGCCTGGAGGACGCGCTGTCGATGGGCCTGTGCGGGCCGACGCACGACGAGCGCAGCTGGACCTTCGACCTCGACCCGGGCGGCCGCGATCCGGTGCTCGGCATCGAGCGGCTGCAGGAAGCGTTCTTCGCGCGGTACCCGGACTACCCGCGCGGGATCACCGTCCCATCCATTGTGGACGTCCCGAGCGGGCAGCTGGTGACGAACGACTTCAAGCAGATCACCGTCGACCTGTCGCTGGAATGGGGTGCCTACCACCGCGACGGGGCGCCCGAGCTGTATCCGGAGCGGCTGCGCGACGAGATCGAGGATGTCGCGGAGAAGGTGTTCCGCGACGTCAACAACGGCGTGTACAAAGCGGGTTTCGCGACGTCGCAGGAAGCCTACGAAGAGGCGTACCGCACGCTGTTCGCCCGGTTGGACTGGCTGTCCGACCGGCTGGCCGGACAGCGCTACCTGGTCGGCGACACGATCACCGAGGCGGACGTACGGCTGTTCACCACGCTGGTCCGGTTCGACGCGGTGTATCACGGGCACTTCAAGTGCAATCGGCAGAAGCTCGCCGAGATGCCGGTGCTGTGGGCCTACGCGCGGGACCTGTTCCAGACGCCCGGTTTCGGGGACACCATCGACTTCGGCCAGATCAAGGAGCACTACTACGTGGTGCACCGGAACGTGAACCCGACCGGGATCGTGCCGCTCGGGCCGGTGGAGACCGGCTGGCTGACCCCGCACGGACGAGCGGATCTGGGCGGGCGGCCGTTCGGGGACGGGACACCGCCGGGTCCGCCGCCGGCGGGGGAACGAGTGCCGGAGCTGGCTGCCTGAGCGCGGCCGCCGAAGTCCGGGAAGGACTCCTTGCGGGAATCAGATTCCCTCAAGGAGTCCTTCCCGGACTTCCGGACCGCACCGCGCGGCTCTGAGTTTCGCGGGCACCGACCCGCGAGCAAGGTCCGCGGCAAGAAGCGCCGGGTCGAAGTCGCGTCGTTGCCGGGCTTCGGCGCGCTTCGTACCTACAGTGTCCACGTGACTACCCCTGCAGAGGACCAGCGGGACCACGCCATGGCGCGCGCGGCCACGCTTCGCCGCGAAATGCGCGCGGGCCTGGCGCAGCTGCCGAGCCAGGTGGACGACGAGCGCACCGAGACGCTCGACGCGCTGGTCGAGCGTGCGGAAGCGCTGCTGCGCACCGAGCAGGAAGTCGACGTGGCGGTCGAGCAGGTTCGGCTCGCTCGGCTGGAAGCGAAGCGCGGGAAGGTGCAGCGGACGACGCTGTACTTGGCGGTCGCGCCGGTAGCGGTCGGCATGGTGAGCGGCGCGATGATGCTGTTCGGCGCACTCGGCGCGGTGTGGCTGCTGCTCGCGCTGCCGCTGCTGGGCGGCGGGCTGCGGATCGCGTTCGGCCCGCTCGGGCCGACGCCGTTGATGGTCAGCCGGCGATTGCGCGCCGCGTACGCCGGGGCGCTGGCCGCGGTGCTGACAGCGGTCGCGCTGATCGGGGCCGGGCCGACCGGCGAGACAGTGGTGGTGATCGTGGCCGCGCTCGCCGCTGCGGCGACGGTGGCCCTCCTGGTGCAGGAGACCCGATGACCTATTCCGAGTACTACCGCGGCACCGAGTACTACCCGGCCGACGGCGAGCCAATCACCGAGGACGACCCGGAATTCGCCGCGCTCACCGACAGCGTCGGGGGCGTGCGGGAGGCTGTCGACAACCTGGAAAACCGCACCGGCCGCGAGCTTTCCGACCTGCGCGAGACGATCGATTCGTTCACCGAGTCGCACGCGCGGCACGAGGCGCGGCTGGACCGCACGGCCAAGCAGCTCGAACGGCTCCGGCAGCGGTTGCTCGTGCTCGAACGCGCGGTGCGGGTGTCGGAGAAGGTCCCGGTGGTGGACCTGGACAACGTCGGCCCGCAGCTGCGACAGCTCGCCGCGGGGGCGGAACGGAGGCACAGTCTCGCCGCGCAGCTGCTCACGTCGGCGCAGCGGCGGCCGTACGAAGAGGATGTCGCCCGGTTGCCGCAGGCGCGGGAAGCGTTGGCGCAGAGTGAAGACGCGTTGATCGCGGTGCTGGAAATGCTGGCGAAGGCCGAGCGCGGCACGCCGGAACGCGACGACGCGGAGTCCCGGCTGTCCGAAGTGGTCGCTCGGCGACGCGGCGTGCTGGACCGGCAGTTGCCCGCCGCGGCCGAGGACGCCGAAGCGGCGCGGCAGGCGTTGGCCGCCGACGACGTCACGCGGACCCGGGTGCTGCCGCAGATCGAGAAATCCGAACGGGACTGGGAAGAGCTGCACACCCGGCTGCGCGAGCGGATCACCGACGCCATCGGGTCGAGCGCGCTGCTGCCGGTGTGGTTCACGCACGCGTTCGGCGTCGCTCCGCCGTCCGGAGCGACCGGCGACAAGTGGATCCGGGCGGCGACGTCGACGCTGGCCTACCGGGTGACGCACGGGGTGGTCGATCAGGCGTTGCCGCTGGGGGAACCGCCGCCGTCGGACACCGACTGGACGGAGCCGAAGTGGGCCTGGCGCGCCCGGCTCGAGCACGACATCGAGCAACTGGACCTCGGCGGCGACTCGTGAGCGGCAGAGCCGGTTCTTCTCGGCCAGGACGCGAGCGAGACTTCAGGCGGGCTCCGCTGGAGCTTCCTTGCCCGCCGGCGTGAGTTCGCGCTGCATCCAGGTGACGTCGCGCCATGCTCCGTGCTTCCAGCCGATCTGGCGGTAGGTGCCGATCAGCTCGAACCCCATCGCCCGGTGCAGGCCGACGCTCGGCTCGTTCGGCTGTGTCATGCCGGCCACCGCCATCCGGAACCCGCGTTCGGCGAGCCGGGTGAAAAGGGCTTCGTACAAGGCTTTTCCGCCGCCCGCGCGGCGTCGGCCGGCCGCCAGGTACACGCTCACCTCGCAGGACCACCGGTAGGCCGCGCGCTCCTTGTACGGGCTGCCATAGGCGTAGCCGACGACCTCGCCGTCGATTTCCAGCACCAGCCAGGCATGCGTCTTGGCCGAGTTCGCTATGCGCACCGCCATCTCCGCGGGCGTCGGCGGCTCGGTCTCGAAGGTGATCGCCGTGTCCCGGACGTACGGCGCGTAGATCGCCGCGCACGCCTCGGCGTCTCGGTCTTCGGCAGGTCGGATCAGCATGGTTACGATAGTAGACATTATCCGCTGCTATAGTCGACAGTTGTGACTGATCCCTTGTCCGCCTCGCTCGCCGCGGCGGTGCGCGCGGCCCGGCAAGACCGGGAGCTTTCGGCCGGCACGCTCGCCGAACGCTCCGGCGTCTCCCGTGCCATGATCGGGAAAATCGAACGCGGCGAGGCGCAGCCGACCGCGGTGCTGCTGAGCAGGCTCGCCAGCGCGCTCGGCCTCACCCTGTCCGAGCTCGTCGCCCGCGCGGAGGGCGAGGACCCGGGCCTGTCCCGCCGCGCCGACCAGCCGACTTGGCAGGACCCGGTCACCGGCTACCTGCGCCGCGCGGTTTCTCCGCCGGGCGGCACCGAACTGGTCGAAGTCGAATTGCCGGCCGGCGCGAAGGCGAACTTCCCGGCCAGCTCCTACGTCGTCGCGGACCACCAGATCTGGGTGCTGTCCGGCGAGCTGCGGTTTCACGAGGGCGAGACCGTGCACGACCTGGCCCAAGGCGATTGCCTTCAGCTGGGCCGCCCGGTGGACTGCGCGTACGAGAACACCGGGCGGCAGCCGTGCCGCTACCTGGTGGTGCTCACGAAGCGCTGAGCAGCTCCGGGATCACCTTGTTGGTGTAGAGCTCGATGCTGGAACGGTCATAGGCCGCGTCGACGAAGTACGTGATCGCGTACGTCATGCCGAGCTTTTCCATGCCCTTCAGACGTTCGACGATCTGTTCCGGCGTGCCGACCAGCGGGCCGTTCGCGTACTGACGGGAAGTGGTCTCCAGCTTCTCGGCCGGCAGGTGCGGCTCGTGGTGCGCGCGGATCCAGGCGAGCTTGTCCTGCACGTCCTTCTCGGTCTCGCCGATCACCACGTTGTAGTTCGCGGAGCGGGTGATCCGGCCGAAGTCGGTGCCCACGTCCTTGCAGTGCGCTTCCAGCACCTGCGACTTGCGCGCGAACCCGTCCGGGCTGCCGTCGAAGTTCGTGTACGACGCGTACTTCGCCGCCGTGCGCAGCGTCTTCTTCTCGCCGCCGCCGGCGATCCACAGCGGGATCCCGCCTTCCTGCAACGGAAGCGGCCGGCAAAGCGCGCCGTCGACCTGGAAGTGCTCGCCGGCGAAGGTGGCCTCGCCGTTGGTCCACAGGTCGCGCATGATCTGCACGCCCTCTTCCAGCATGGCCAGCCGCTCGCCGGCGCGCGGGAACCCGTAGCCATAGGCACGCCATTCGTGCTCGTACCAGCCGGCCCCGATGCCCATCTCGACCCGCCCGCCGGAGATCAGGTCGGCGGTGGCGGCGACCTTGGCCAGGTACGCCGGGTTGCGATAGCCGATGCAGGTGCACATCTGGCCGAGCCGGACGCGGCTCGTGGTCGCGGCGAAAGCCGAGATCAGGCTCCACGCCTCGTGCGTGGCTTCGCCGCTCGGGACCGGAGTGGTGTGGAAATGGTCGTAGACCCAGAGGGACTCGCAGGGGCCCTGGTCGACGTGGCGGGCGAGGTCGAGCATGGTCGCCCAGTGGTCGGCGGGCTCGATGCCCACGAGGTCGAACCGCCAGCCCTGGGGGACGAAGATTCCGAAGCGCATGGCTAGACGGTATGCCTGGAGCAGCTCCAGCCGCGCGCTGGTTTCCGCCGGGCCGAGGTCCGTGTTCCGGTCTGGGAAGCGCGGCGGCCGGGATCTTCACGACAGCCGAGGCAGGCGTTGGTGCACGTCGAGCAGCTTCGCGAACGGATCGCCGATCGTCGCCACCCGGTCGAGCACCGTCCGGATCGTCCACCGGTCCGGTGCGAGCGCTGGATCGTCGAGCTCGTCCCATTCCAGCGGGACGGAGACCGGAGCGCCCGGCCTCGGCCGCACGCTGTAGGGCGCGACCAGCGTTTTGTTCAGCACGTTCTGCGTGTAGTCGAGCCGGGCGAGGCCTCCGCGGCGGTCCTTGTGCCACGCCCAGCTGACCAGCTCCGGCACGATCCGCCCGATCGACTTGGACACCGTCTCCGCCCAGGCCCGGGTCTCCGCGTAGGTGTAGACCGGTTCCACCGGCACCCAGATCTGGATGCCGCGCTGGCCGGTCACCTTCGGCAGCCCGATCAAGCCGAAGTGGTCGAGCGCCGCACGGTGCAGGCGGGCGAGAACGAGCACGTCGTCGAACGACGTGTCCGCGCCGGGATCGATGTCGAACAGCGTCCAGGTCGGGTGTTCGACGTCGGAGGTGCGCGACGTCCAGGCGTGCAGCTCCAGCGCGGCGAAGTTGGCCAGCCAGGCCAGGTCTGCGACCCCGGAGGGCACGAGATACTGCTGCACGTCGCCGTGGCCGGCTGCCTCGTAGTGCCAGCGGTGCAGCCACTTCGGCGCGTGCGCGGGCACTTCCTTGTGCCAGAACCCGGGTTTGCCGGTACCGCCGGGGAACCGGTTGGTGTTGAGCGCGCGGCCGGCCAGATAGGGGAGCATGGTCGGCGCGATCCGGGTGTAGTACTCGACCAGGTCCCGTTTGGTGACCGGGTCTTCATCGTCCGGGATCAGCACCTTGTCCAGGTTGGTGAGCTTCAGCTGACGCCCGGCGACCGTCCAGGTCCCTTGCCCGCCAAGCTCTTTCAGCGCGGCGAGTTCTGCTTCGGACGCCGGCTGGTACACCGGATGCAGCGGTACTTCCGCCTCGGCCGCCGGCAGGTCGGAGCGCCACACCGCGGGCGGCGCGGCCGCGATTTCGTCGTTGGTGAGCCCGCTTTTGACCGACTTCGGGTGGTCCTCGGCGTCCCATCCGGCGCTCGCGTGGTCGTCCTGCTTGTGCAGCAGGAACCACTGTTTTCCGTCGCCGTCGCGCTTCGGGTGGATCAGCACGAACCGGCCGGCGAGCTTCTCGCCGAACAGGTCGAAGTGCAGGTTCCCGTCCGCGAGGGCCTGTTCCGGGTCGTCGGTGTCGACGGCTTCCCACCGGCCGCGATCCCAGACGATGACGTCTCCGCCGCCGTACTCGCCGCGCGGGATGACGCCCTCGAAATCGGCGTACTCCAGCGGATGGTCCTCGACGTGCACGGCCATCCGGCGTGCCTTCGGATCCAGCGTCGGCCCCTTCGGCACCGCCCAGCTGACCAGCACGCCGCCGAGCTCAAGCCGGAAGTCGTAGTGCCGGCGGCGCGCCCGGTGCCGCTGCACCACGAACCGGTTGCCCGCGGCCTGCGGACCGTTCGTCCCGGACGGCTCGTCGGTCTTCGAGAAGTTCCGCATCGCCCGGTACTTCGCCAACCGCTCGGCGGCGCCGTCCATCGTGGGGCCTCTCCTCTCAGCAGCCGGGCGTCTCCTCCGCGCAGATGCCCGGGTCCACCATCCCGGAAGCAGCCTGGAAGAGCAGGCTGTAGAGCTGCTCGCGCTGCTCCTGGTCGAGCGCGGCGAAGACTTCGTCCTCGACGGCCGCCAGCGCGGCCTCCGCCCGGGCCAGCTCCTGCGTGCCGCGCTCGGTCAGTTCGACGACATGCCGCCGCCGGTCCTCCGGCGACCGCCGCCGCTCGATGAGCCCGCTTGCCTCGAGGTCGTTGAGCAGGCCGACCACGTTCGTGCCGTCCATCTCGAGGATCTGCGCGAGCGACTGCTGGGTGCTGGACCCGCGCGTGCGAAGGACGGTGAGCGCGATCAGATGCCGGGGTCGCAACCCGAACGGGGCCAGCACGGTTTCCGCCCGCATCCGGATGCGGCGCGCGAAGTGCTCGAGCAGCGCACCGGACCTGCGCGGGGTCTGGGCGACCAGCGGCACCTGAGCCATCGGTCCAGTCTACGAGACGCCCGCGGTTGTCGTGCTATAAATAGTTTGTCTTACACAAACTATCTACGGATGGTCATCGACATGGCGCACTTGTTGCAGCTCGACTCCAGCATCAGCGGCGACCGTTCGGTCAGCCGCGCACTGACCGCACGGGCCGCCGCGGCCTGGCGAGCGGCGAACCCGGGCGGCACGGTCGGCTACCGGGACCTCGGTGCCGACCCGGTCCCGCACCTGGACGCGACGGCCTGGACGGCCCGGCTCACACCGGAGGCAAACCGCACGCCCGAACTGGCGGCCGCGGCGCGGATCGGGGAGGAGCTGGTGAAGGAGGTGCTGGCGGCGGACGTCGTGCTGCTGGGACTGCCGCTGTACAACTACGGCGCGCCGAGCTCGGTGAAGGCGTGGGTGGACCGAATCATCGCCGGCGCCGGCGATGACCCGAAGGTGCTGGGCGGACGAGAGCTGGTGGTACTTGCCAGCCGGGGCGGCGGGTACCAGGAAGGCGCGCCGCGGCACGGATGGGACCACGCGGAGGGATGGCTGCCGCACGGCTTGTCGCTGACGGGATTGGCGCCGCGGTTCATCACCGCGGAGTTCACGCTGGCGGACGTCAATCCGGCGCTGGCGGAGTTTCGGGGGAGGGCGGCGGAGAGCTTGGCTGCCGCGGAGGCGGCGATCGACCGGCTGTGGGCTCCGGTGGGGGTTGGCCGCTGACCAGGCGGCGGAGGGGCGGCTGGCTTTCCCCGGGACGGGCGAGTGTGTCGTGAAGGGAACATTGCGGGACTCTGAGTCCCGCAATGTTCCCTTCACGGCAAAGAAGGCGACACCGCGCGGTTTCGGTTCGTGCCGCGGATACGCCGGTCGTCTCGCGTCGCGGGATGGCCGCTTAAAGCACGTCGCTCTGCCGGATCCGGTAGACCTGCAGCCGCAGCTCGTAGTACTTCGTCGTTTCCCCGACCCACTGCATCCCGATCCGCTGCGCGGTCGCGATCGCCCGCGAGTTGCTGGGCCGGGCCACCGCGAACAGCTCGTCGCAGTCGTCCTGCCGGAACGCCCACTCGGCCAGCGCCCGGGCGGCCTCGGTCGCGTACCCGTTGCCCCACTCGTCCGGGTGCAGCTGCCAGCTCAGCTCCAGATCTTCCTGGTAGGGCGGCAGCAGCCGGATCGCCAAGCCGCCGATCAGCTTCCCGTCCGACTTCCGCTCCACCGCCCAGCGGCCGCGCGGCGGGATGAGGTTCGGCTGGGCTTCCTGCCATGCCTGCAGCACCGAGCGCATCGCGGCTTCGTCGGCGACCCGGTCCATCGCCGGGGTGAGCCAGTGCGTGACGTCGGAAGACCCGTAGATCGCGTAGGCGGCTTCGGCGTCCTCTTCCGACCAGTCCCGGATCACGAGACGGTCGGTGGTCAGCGGCATGGTCATGCCTGAAACGGTACGCCCGATCGGGGCTTGCCGGGCAGGTGACGCAGACCGCATCGAAGGGGCTTGTCCGGCAACGACTCCGCACGATAGGGGCCTTTCCCGGACAAGCGGGGGACGTAGACTGCGCTGGTGGAAATCTGGGTGAACCCGCGTTGTTCCAAGTGCCGCTCAGCCGTCTCGCTGCTCGACGAGGCAGGCGCGGAGTACACCGTGCGCCGCTATCTGGAGGAACCTCCCACCGAGGCCGAGCTCGGCGCGGTGCTCGACCGGCTCGGGCTCGAACCCTGGGACATCACTCGCACCGGCGAGAAAATCGCTGGTGAACTCGGGTTGAAATCGTGGCCGCGCACACCGGCCGACCGTCCACGATGGATCGCCGCGCTGGCCGGGAATCCGGCGCTGATCCAGCGGCCGATCATCACCGCGGACGACGGCACCACAGTCGTCGCCCGGGACGAAGAGACGGTGCGATCGGTCCTCGGGCAGGACTGAGGCGCGAGCCGGCTCAGCTGACCGCCACCGCGATCAACGCGGCCGCCAGCAAGGCCACGTACGCGACCGCGTGCACCCGGTCCGGCAGCCGGTCGGCGACCTTGCGGGCGAGCGCGATGGCCGGCAGCGACCCGGCCAGCAGCGCCGCGGCGGCGACCGGGTCGAGGTAGCCCGTCGCGCCGCTGCCGGCGGTCGCGTAGACGGCGGTGGCCACGACCGCGACCGGGACGCTCAGCGGGTTCGCCATCGCGGTCGCGTCCGCCATCGGCAGTCCCTTGCGGCGCAACAGCGGCACCGTCAGCACGCTCCCGCCCACACCGAGAAAGCTCGCCACCGCGCCGATTCCGACGCCGCCCGCGGTCGTTGTGAGTTTGTTCAACGGACGCGGCTCTCCCGGCGGGTGGAGGAAACCGCCGCGTGCCAGGCTGTCCACAATGGTCACCGCCAGATAGACGACGAAGAGGACGCGCAGCAGCCCGTCACCGGCGAAGCTCGCCGCCGCCGAACCGGCGAGCGCGCCGACTGCGACGAACGCGGCGAGCGGCCAGAGATAGTCGCGCCGAAGCCGGCCCGCGCGTGCCTGCAGGACGGTCGCGCTCACGGCGTTCACGATCATCACCGCGGTGGAAGTCGCGACCGCGACGTGCATCGCGTCGCCTCGGCTGGTGACCGCCGCGACGACGGGCACAGTCACGAATCCGCCGCCGAAGCCGAACAGCACGGTCGTCACGCCGCTGAGGCAGCCGAAGAGCAGAAGAACAAGGATCGAGGTCAGCACTGGCCTCAAGGTAGGCCGGTACCGGTGCGGCGTGCATTCGAAGATTTGCCAGGTTCTTTCGAGGATCGGACACCTACCCTGGACGCATGCGCAACGTTCCGCTGGCCGAAGTCGACGCTCTTCCCCGCGCCGTGCTGGCGATCAGCACGGACTACCCGCCGGAGCACGTCCTGCCGGCCCATCGCCACCGGCGGGCGCAGTTCCTTTATGGCGCGACGGGTTCCATGCGCGTCGAAACCGCGGACGGCACTTGGACGGTCCCGACCCGGCGGGCGGTGCTGATCCCGCCGGAGACCGAGCACAGCGTCGTGATGTCGAACGTGACCACGCGCAGCCTGTACCTGGAGCCGTCGGCGGTGCCCTGGTTCCCGCGCCGATGCCGGGCGGTGGACGTCTCGCCGCTGCTGCGCGAACTGCTTCGCGCCGCCGTCGATGTCGCGCCGGAGTATCCGCGGCGAGGCCGCGATGCCACCCTGGTTTCTCTTTTGCTGCACGAGATTTCCCGTTGCGTGCCGCTGCCGCTCGAACTGCCTTGGCCGCGGCACGAAGGGCTGCGCGCCCAGTGCCAGTCCTTTTCGGACGCTCCGGACGTGCATGCTTCGCCAGCGCGCTGGGCTGCCGAATTGCACGTGAGCGAACGGACGCTGCATCGGCTGTTCAGTGCGGAAACCGGGTTGAGTTTCGCGCGCTGGCGAGAGCGGGCGTGCGTGTTGCACGCGCTCCCGCTGCTCGCCGCGGACCGTCCGGTCGCCGAGGTCGCCGCGACGCTCGGGTACGAGAGCCCCGCCGCGTTCGCCACGATGTTCGCCCGCCTGCTCGGCGTGCCGCCTCGTGTCTACCGCGGTTCTGCCGGCGAGTGAGCGGAGACACATTGGATACTATTTGATAGTGCACAACTTAGTTGTACGGTTGCTCGTGTTCGGTTCTTGACCACGAGGAGTTTCAAATGACTGCCACTGTCGTTCTGGTGCACGGCGCGTTCGCGGATTCGTCCAGCTGGAACGGGGAAATCGAGCGGCTGCAGTCGCACGGGCACCGGGTGATCGCGGTCGCGAACCCGCTGCGCGGAGTCGCCGAGGACGCGGCCTACGTGCGGTCGGTGCTGGACAGCGTCGAGGGCCCGGTAGTGCTGGTCGGTCATTCCTACGGCGGTTCGGTGATCTCGGCGGCCGCGGTCGGCCGTCCGCAGGTGCGAGCGCTGGTCTATGTCGCCGGCTTCATCCCGGACGAAGGCGAAAGCGCCGGAGAGCTCGCCGCGAAGTACCCGGGCGGGACGCTCGGCGAGACCCTCGAACAGGTCGCCGTGGCCGGCGGCGTCGACCTCTACGTCCGGCAGGAGCTGTTCCACCAGCAGTTCGCCGCCGACGTCCCTGAGTCCCAGGCCCGGCTGATGGCGGCCGGCCAGCGCCCGGTCGCCGCGGCGGCGCTGGACGCGGCGTCCCCGGCCCCGGCGTGGAAGGAACTCCCGGTCTACAGCCTGATCCCGACCGCGGACAAGAACATCCCGCCGGCCGCCCAGCGGTTCATGTCCGAACGCGCGGAAGCGGAGATCGTCGAGGTGCCGGGCGCCTCGCACGCGGTCCTGGTCTCGCAGCCGGAAGCGGTGACGGAACTGATCCTTCGCGCCGCTCGGTGACGGTCCGGCGGAGCCCGGCCGCTGTCGCTTCGCGGCTGGGCTTTGTGCCGCCCGGGAGCGCGGAGGCGGGCTTGGCGGGACTAGCGTGTCTCATGGCGGGGTGTCGGGGATCAGCCTTCGGATGTCCGTGAAGGGCCCCTTGAGGGACTTGGATTCCCTGAAGGGGCCTTTCACGGACGAGCCGCACCAAGTGAGACCCCGCTTAGCCGGGGGCGCGTGGTCGGGCTTTCACCGTTCGCGCGGACAGCCGGGGAGTTACCATCGCGGCCATGAGCACCTCAGGGGGTCCACAGCACCAGCCGGGCACGCCGCAGCAGACGGGTGCGGCTCCGCCGGGATGGCAGCATCCCGCTCCGGGCGGTTATCCGCAGCAAGCCGGCGCGGGGTACCCGCAGGCCGGTGCTGTACCGCCGGGCCAGCCGTATCCCGCGCAGCCGCGGCCGGGCCAAGTACCGCCGGGCCAGCCAGGCCAGCCGCCGCAATTCGGTCAGGTCCCGCCCGGTCAGCCCCCGCACCCCGGTCACGTCCCGCCCGGCCAACCCCCGTACCCCGGTCAGATCCCGCCCGGCCAGCCGCCCTACCCGGCACAGGGTTATCCCGCGCCCGGCTATCCGGCACAGTCCTACCCACAGCAGAATCCCGGGCCGCTGACCCTGCCCGGCCTCGGCGCCATTCCCGCCGCGCTCGGCTGCCTGCTGCAGATCGTCGCCCTGTTCGTTCCGTGGGTCACTGTCACGATCGCCGGGCAGTCGTCGTCGGCCAGTTTCCTCGACATCTTCCAGAACCTTCCCGCCGCGGCCGACGGGTTCTCCGCCTACTACGTCCGGTTCATCTCCTTCCTCGTCGTCGTGGTGAGCCTGCTGAGCAGCCTCCCGTGGACCCTCGGCGCGCTGCGCGGCAAACGGTCCGCCTGGTGGCTGAGCGGCATCCGCAGCCGGGAGCTGAACCAGGCCAATTTCTGGTGGTATCGCGCGGTTTTCGGCGGTCGCGCGGTGGTCATGCTGATCATCCACATCGCCGGAGTCGTCACCATGTTCTCGAAGGACTTCTCGCAGCTCGGCCTCGGCGGCTACCTGCTGCTCGCCGGCGGCCTGCTGATCGTCGCCGGCGCGGCGATCGGGCCGCGCGTCAACGCCTGACGCCGGGGATGACCGGGTTCTGACAAATGTCATCGCGCGCCGGTGCGCGGTGACACTACGGGCCGCTTGCCCGTCCGGCCACCATGGGACGGGTAAGCGGAACCGGAGCCGCCGGGCCGCGCAAGGTCCGGAAAGGACAGTCATGAATCCCCGTACCGCAACGGTTTCCGAGCAGCTTCGCGTCGATCCGGCGATCCGGGCGATGCGGGTGCTGACTGGTTCCTACCTGGCGCTGAGCGTGCTCACCCTCGGCGCGATCTTCCTTTTCCGCGACAACCCGTCGATGGTCACCGACGTCGTCTGGGTTCGTGCTACGATCGTGGCCGCCAGCGCACTGCTCACCTTCCTCTTTGCCGCGCGCGCGGCCCGCGGGTCGAAGAGAGCGCTGCTGAGGCTGCGGATCGTGTCCGCGGTGATGACGGTCGCGATCATCGTGATCGTGTCGATTCCCGGGTTCCTGCCCCTGTGGATCAGGCTCGAACAGGGCGTTTGCGGGCTGCTCCTGCTGGCGGTGGTCGTCTTGGCCAACGGACGGCACGTGCGCTCGCTGTTCGCCTAGTAGCGTGCCGAACGTGGACCGCGGCCCCGATTCCGACGCGCAACGCTGGGTGCTGGGCTGGCGCCGGCTGACGCTGGACGCCGGCCTCCTGGTGTACCCGCTGATCGTCCTCGCCCAGACCGCGGGCCAGCCGGCCGCGGTCGTGCTGTTGGTGGCGTTCTGCGGGTGTTACGCCGGCGCCGCGTATGCCGCGTTCCGGCTCCGGAGCCGGGAGTTCTGGGTGTTGCTCGGAGTGCTGACGCTGGTGTTCGGCGCGGTGCTCCCGATCGCGCACGCGAACGCGTTCTACCTGCTCACCGTGATTGTTTCGCTCGCCGTGCCGAGGTTGCCGCGGCGGGGGATGGCGATCGTGCCAGTCGCGGCCGGGGCGACGGTGCTGGTGCCGTGGGCGGTCTGGCGCGACGCGCCAGGCTGGGCGCAAGCGGCGGCGCTGGTGTTCACGGTGCTGGTGGTGGTCGCGTTCGCGCAGGCGTTGCGGGTGAACCGGGCGCTGGTGCAGGCGCGGGCCGAGGTGCAACGGCTGGCGGCGGACGCGGAACGGTCCCGGATTTCCCGGGACCTGCACGATTTGCTGGGCCATTCGCTCACCGCGATCACGGTGAAGAGCAATCTCGCCCGGCGGCTCGCGGCCAACGGGGACGAGCGAGCGGCCGACGAGATCGGCGAGGTCGAGCAGTTGTCGCGGCAGGCGCTGGCGGACGTGCGGGCGGCGGTGTCCGGCTACCGCGACGTGACCCTCGCCGGCGAACTCGCTCGCGGCCGGGAACTGTTGCGGGCGGCCGGGATCGTCGCAGATCTTCCGACCGCCGCGGACGGGCCGCACCAGGAGCTCTTCGGCTGGGTCGTCCGGGAAGGGCTGACGAACGTGGTCCGGCATTCGCGGGCGACGACCTGCACGGTCACGGTTTCGGCGGATTCGGTGGAGGTCTGCGACGACGGGGTGGGTGCCGCGGGCGGGCCGGGGAACGGGCTTTCCGGCTTGCGAGACCGGGTATCGGCGGCGGGCGGGCGGATGGAAGCGGGTCCGGCGCGGCCGCGAGGATGGCGATTGCGGGTCACTGTGGGGGAGCGCGCGGATGAGGTCGAGACGCGGTGACGGCGGGCGTGACCGGCCCGGTGAACCTAGGAACGGAGGCACCGCGATGACGATCCGGCTGCTGCTCGCCGACGACCAGGCGCTGGTCCGGCAGGCGCTGGGCACGCTGCTCGACCTGGAGGACGACTTCTCCGTGGTCGTCCAGGTGGGCCGGGGCGACGAGGTGGTGGACGCGGCCCGCGAACACCGTCCGGACGTCGCCCTGCTCGACATCGAGATGCCCGGGCTGGACGGCCTCGCCGCGGCGGCAGTGCTGGCCGAGCAGGTGCCGGACTGCCGGGTGGTCGTCCTGACCACGTTCGGCCGGGCCGGCTACCTCCGCCGCGCGATGGAGGCGGGCGCGGTCGGGTTCGTGGTGAAGGACGCGCCGGCGGAGACGCTGGCGGACGCGATCCGCCGGGTAGTGCGAGGCGAGCGGGTGGTGGATCCGGCGCTGGCGGTCGCGACGCTCGCCGCCGGGGAATCGCCGTTGACGGCGCGGGAACGGGACGTGCTGATCGCGGCCCGGGCCGGGGGGTCGGTGGCGGAGATCGCGGGGAACCTCTACCTGTCGGAGGGCACCGTCCGGAACTACCTGTCCGGGGCGATCGCGAAAACCGGGACCCGCAACCGGATGGAGGCGCTCCGGGTGGCGGACGACCGTGGCTGGCTCTGAGCGTCGGTCCGGCAACCCGCGCGGGATTCGACGTCCGTGAGGGGCCCCTTGCCGGAATCAGATTCCGGCAAGGGGCCCCTCACGGACTGCTGGAGCGCGCGGTGGTGAGTCCGGAGTGGACGGTCAGGAGTCCGTGGCTTCCGTTTTGACCCGGGCCGCTTCGCGGCGGACTTCCGCCTGAGTGTCGCGTTCGCGCCGGAGCCAGTCCGGGTTGTCCGTCTTCAGCGCCTCGATCTGCTCGGTCGTCAGCGCCTCGGTGACGCCGCCGCGGGCCAGGCCGCCGATCGACACGCCCAGCTTCGCCGCCACCACCGGGCGCGGGTGCGGGCCGTTGCGGCGCAGGTCGCGCAGCCACTCCGGCGGATCGGCCTGCAGGGCGTTCAGCTCGTCGCGAGACACGGCGCCCGCGCGGAACTCCTCCGGGGTCGCTTCGAGGTAGACGCCCAGCTTCTTCGCTGCCGTCGCCGGCTTCATGGTCTGGGGAGTCTTCTGCGCCGTCATGCCCACTAGCGTAACCGGCGGGGTCGCGCCGGTAGCCTGGCCAGGTGACCGCAGCCGAGCAGCCCCCGGCGTTCCGGCTCGCCTACGTCCCGGGTGCGACCCCCGCGAAGTGGGTCCGGATCTGGGGCGAACGCCATCCCGAAGTGCCGCTCGACCTGGTCGCGACCACCGTGGCGGAAGCCGCCGGGCTGGTCCGCGACGGAGGCGCGCACGCCGCGTTGCTGCGGTTGCCCGGCGACCGCGACGGGCTGCACGCGATCCCGCTCTACACCGAGACCAGCGTGGTCGTCGTCCCGAAGGACCACTTGATCGCGGCGGCCGACGAAGTGTCCATTGCGGACCTCGACGACGAGCTTGTCCTGCATCCGCTCGACGACCCGCTCGGCTGGGACCAGCTGCCGGGCCGACCCGCGCTGGAGCGCCCGGAGACCACCGGCGACGCCGTCGAGCTGGTCGCCGCCGGGGTCGGCGTGCTGGTCGTGCCCCAGTCGCTGGCCCGGCTGCATCATCGCCGCGACCTCACCTACCGGCCGGTTGCCGACGCGCCGCAGTCGCGCGTCGCGCTGTCCTGGCCGGAGGACCAGACCAGTGACCTGGTCGAGCAGCTCATCGGCATCGTCCGCGGCCGGACCGTCAACAGCACCCGCGGGCAGCAGGAAACGCAGGCGAAGACAGGCAAGGCCGCCGCACCGGCGAAGCGCGCGCCGCAGCAACAGCGGCGCGAGCCGGCCGGTCGCCGCGGCGGGCCGAAGCCGGGCGGGCGGGGCAAGCCGCGCCGGCGGCGCTGAGCCGGGCGGCTCGCGCGCGAGCGGCGGGAAGATCGGCGCCGACGCGGGTGTTGATCACGTCTAGGCCGAGCGGCGAGCGCGGCCGACGTCTGGGACACCCGCCGGTCACCGGCGGCGCTGACATAGGGAGAAAGACCGTGGATCTCGGCCTGAGCGGCAAATGCGCAGTAGTCACCGGAGCGAGCCGGGGCATCGGGCTCGCGGTCGCCGAGGTCCTGGCTGCCGAGGGCGCCGACCTCGCGCTCGTCGCCCGGGACGCCGAAGCGCTCGCGGCCGTGGCGGAGCGCCTCGGCAAGCACGGCACGAAGGTCGTCGCGGTGCCCACCGATACCACCGACGACACCGCGGTCGCCGCGATGGCCGAACGCGTCCGAGCCGAATTCGGCGCGGCGGACGTGCTGGTCAACTGTGCGGCCCCGGCGTCGACCGGTGTCCGAACTCCGCTCGCCGAACTGCGAGACGAAGACCTGCGCACCGAAATCGAAACCAAAGTCCTCGGCTACCTCCGCTGCGCCCGCGCGCTCGCGCCCGGGATGCGGGAGCGCGGCTGGGGCCGGATCGTGAACGTCAGCGGTCTGAACGCTCGGCTGGCCGGGTCCACGTTCGGCTCGATCCGCAACGTCGCGGTGGCCGCGATGACCAAGAACCTTGCCGACGAACTGGGCCCGCACGGCATCACCGTGACCGTCGTGCACCCCGGATACACGGTGACCGAGCAGACGCCGGAGAAGTTCGCCGCGATCGCCGCGAAGCGTGGGATTTCCGTGGCGGAACTGGAAAACGGGCTCGCCGCCGGGGTCAGCAACGGCCGGCTGGTCACCGCCGCCGAGGTGGCGGACGTCGTGGCGTTCCTTGCTTCCCCGCGCAGCGTCGCGATCAACGGCGACGCCATCGCGGCCGGTGGTGGCGTCCCCGGTTCGATCTATTACTGAGCCGAACGGCCGATTACTGAGTCGCACGGCCCGAGCCGGCGTTTCGCCGCGGCGGGAACCTGCTGCGCCATCGTGGCGACGCACCGGTCGCGCTGTCGTGGCGACGCGCCGGTCGCGCTGTCGTGCCGAAGCGGTCAGCCGGGCACGCTTTCCGGGACCACCGACCCGGGCGCGCTTTCCGGCCCCTGATCCGGTCTGCTGGCCGGGCCCCGCCCCGGTCTGCTCCAGGACCGGGAGCCGGTCTACTTGCCGGCCCCGGCCCGCTTCCCCTCGTCCGCCGGCCCGCCCGTCGTTTCGTCCTCCGGCCAGTCCAGACCGGCCTCCGCGACGACGCCGTCGAAGATCGGCGTCGCCGCTTTCTCCGCGGCGGTCATCGGGTGCTCACCACGTCGATGATCGCGTCGGCCGTGATCCACTGCGGGGCCTCGTCGTGCGTTCCGTCGACCTGGACCGGGACCCAGGTGACCTCGGTGCCTTCGTCCACGACCGGGGAGCCGGTGACCACCCCGCGCCGGCACAGCTGCCGCCTGCCGGTGCGCTGACCGACCAGGTACGTGACCCGGTGGCCGGTGGACAGTTCCGGCCGGTGCTGTTCGCCGTCCATGTGTTCCTCCCTGCACGCCACCCGTGTGGGCGACGCTCGCTTCACCGACGCGACTCGCTCCCCGCGTGCCGATGACGCGTTCCTGGACGGTGATACCCGTCACCCACGCGCAACCGGAC
Organism: Amycolatopsis benzoatilytica AK 16/65; assembly: GCF_000383915.1. NCBI lineage: Bacteria > Bacillati > Actinomycetota > Actinomycetes > Pseudonocardiales > Pseudonocardiaceae > Amycolatopsis > Amycolatopsis benzoatilytica. Next base: position 5,487,133 of record NZ_KB912942.1, on the reverse strand, counting down.
ACTGACCGTCATCCCTCTGCACTCACAGTAACAGGTACAGTGGCGTATCCGGTATTTGACCCGCCGATACACTCGCGTGGATGACCTCCTCAGGTACTCCGCCCGACGGGCGGGCCGCCCGGTGGGCAGGGCAGCGGGAACGCCGGCGGCGCGAGTTCGTGGAAGCCGGCATGCGCGCGATCGCCCGCTACGGGCCGGAGGCGTCCACCGAGCAGATCGCCGACGAAGCCGGCGTCGCGCGCACGCGCATCTACAAGCACTTCGCCGACACCGCGGACCTGCAGCGTGCCATCGCCTTGCGCGCGGCGGAAATGATCGGCGCGCAATTCACCCCGCTGTGGGGCTCTTCGCATACTGCGCGAGGCATGGTGCACGCGACGATCGGTGCGCACATCGAATGGCTCTCCGAACATCGGGAGCTCTACCAATACCTGATGCGGCAGTCGGTGACCGGCCCGCGCGACGTGGTCGCGGACGTCAAGACCGCCATCGCGCGGCAGCTCACCGCGCTGTTCGAGTACTACCTCGGCCTGTTCAGCGTGGACCAGAACATCGGCGAGACCATCGCGTACGGACTGGTCGGACTGGTCGAGTCGGCCACCGCGCGCTGGCTCGACGCGCCGCGCGGCATCGAGCGGGCGGATCTGCGCGACCTGCTGGCCCGCTGGGTCTGGTCGATCATCGACGACACTCTGCGCGCGAACGGCATCGCGCTCAACCCGGACGCCCCGTTGTCCGAGCTGGACTTCCGCCGGGTGGGCGAAACGCCGTGAAGGGAACATTGAGGGACTCAGAGTCCCTCAATGTTCCCTTCACGGACTGCGCGACAGCGCGAAAACGCGGGTCAGGGCTTGCGGCCAACGGCTCCCGCGATGCACTCCTGAACCTGGTTCAGCGCGTGGTAGCGCGGACCGTCCGGCCACCAGTCGTCGCAGAGCACCAGGCCCGGTTCGACCAGTTCGGTGTCGCCGAACATCTTGGCGATCTGGTCCCAGGTGCGGAACACCCCGCTGCCCATCGGGCTGTGCGTGAACTTGTCTTCCATCCGCCGGGCGATCTCGCTGTGCTCGGGCGTCTGCGGGTCGAGGAAGTGCGCGATCCCGACGAACGACCCGGACGGCAGCGCGTCGATGTAGGTCTGCATCAGCTGGTCGTAGTCGTCGCCGAGGTAGTGGTGCAGAGTGCCGTTCTGCAGCAGCGCGATCGGCTGGGTCCAGTCGAGGAACTCGCGGACGGTCTCGTTTTCCAGGATCTGCTCGGGCTTGAAGATGTCCGCGTCGACGAACTTCGTCTTGTCGTTCTCCTCCAGCAGCGCGCGGCCGTGCGCGAGGACCACCGGGTCGTTGTCGATGTAGAGCACCCGGGCCTCGGGCTGGATCCGCTGCACGACCTGGTGGGTGTTCTCCGCGGTGGGCAGGCCGGAACCGCAGTCCAGGTACTGGGTGATCCGGCCCTGGGTGGCGAGGAACCGGCAGGCCCGGATCAGGAAGTTGCGGTTGGACCAGGCGAGGTCATTGACCTCCGGGGCCACGGTGGCGACCTGGGCGAGCACCTGACGGTCGATCTCGTAGTTGTTGGTGCCGTTCAGTGCTGCGTCGTAAACCCGGGCGATGCTCGCACGCGTGATGTCGACCCCGACGGGGTGCGAGCTGGGCGATTCGACGGCCTCGGTCATTCTTGCGTCACCTCGGATGTGTCGGACGTCTCTTTGGTCTACTCACAGTAGCCCGCCCGGTGCGTCGCCGGACCGCCAGGAGGAGGAAGCACTGACCGGGTGACTGATTCTTGATTCATTCCAGAAAATGCGGCAGACTCACCGGCATGCCGACGACCTCGGACTTCGAGCAGATGCTGCGCGGCGTGCAGCTGCGGATCACGCGCCCTCGGCTGGCCGTGCTCTCCGCGGTGCACGCCAACGCGCACGCGGACACCGAGTCCGTCATCGGCGCCGTGCGCGCAGACCTCGGCGAGGTGTCTCACCAGGCCGTCTACGACGTGCTGCGCGCATTGACCGAGACGGGGCTGCTGCGGCGCATCCAGCCGCCCGGCTCGGTCGCGCGGTACGAGGCCCGGGTAGGGGACAACCACCACCATGTCGTGTGCCGTTCGTGCGGCGCCATCGCGGACGTCGACTGCGCGGTCGGCGAAGCGCCTTGCCTGACCGCTTCCGAAGCCCACGGTTTCGTCATCGACGAGGCCGAGGTCGTCTACTGGGGCCAATGCCCTGACTGTTCTGCCGCAACTGATCCAGAACTCCGGAAGGAATCCCGTGTCTGACAGCCCGAACGCCGAAGCCGGCGCAGTGAAGGAAACCGCGGGCCGCTGCCCCGTGACGGGCGGGGCCCTGGGCAGCTCGTCCGATTCTGCCGTCATCCCTGACTGGTGGCCCAACCAGCTCAACTTGAAAATCCTGCGCAAGCACGCGCCCGCCGCGAACCCGATGGACGACGGCTTCGACTACGCCGAAGCGTTCGCCGGGCTCGACCTGGACGCGCTGGCTCGCGACGTCGACGCGGTGCTGACCGACTCCCAGGACTGGTGGCCGGCCGACTTCGGCAACTACGGCCCGCTGTTCATCCGGATGGCCTGGCACAGCGCGGGCACCTACCGCATCGACGACGGCCGCGGCGGAGCGGGCCAGGGCCTGCAGCGCTTCGCGCCGCTGAACAGCTGGCCGGACAACGTGAACCTGGACAAGGCGCGTCGTCTGCTGTGGCCGGTCAAGAAGAAGTACGGCAAGCAGATCTCGTGGGCCGACCTGATGATCTTCGCCGGCAACCGCGCGCTGGAGACGATGGGCTTCCCGACCTTCGGCTTCGGCGGCGGCCGCGCGGACGTGTGGGAAGCCGACGACGACGTTTACTGGGGCCCGGAGCGCACCTGGCTGGGCGACGAGCGCTACACCGGCGACCGCCAGCTGGAGAAGCCGCTGGCCGCGGTGCAGATGGGCCTGATCTACGTCAACCCGGAAGGCCCGAACGGGAACCCGGACCCGCTGGCCTCGGCTCGCGACATCCGCGAGACCTTCGGCCGGATGGCGATGAACGACGAGGAGACCGTCGCGCTGATCGCCGGCGGCCACACCTTCGGCAAGACGCACGGCGCGGCGCCCGAATCGCACAAGGGCCCGGAGCCCGAGGGCGCCCCGCTCGAGCAGCAGGGCCTCGGCTGGAAGAGCGACTTCGGCAGCGGCAAGGGCCGCGACGCGGTCGGCAGCGGGCTCGAGGTCACCTGGACCCCGACCCCGACCAAGTGGAGCAACTGGTTCTTCCACAACCTGTTCACCTACGAGTGGGAGCTCACCGAAAGCCCCGCCGGCGCGAAGCAGTGGAAGCCGAAGAACAACGCCGCCGCGGGCACCGTGCCGGACCCGGAGACCGGTGACCTCAACCGGGCGCCGAGCATGCTGACCTCGGACCTGGCGCTGCGCTTCGACCCGATCTACGAGCCGATCTCCCGCCGGTTCTACGAGAACCCGGACCAGTTCGCGGACGCCTTCGCCCGTGCCTGGTTCAAGCTGACCCACCGCGACATGGGCCCGATCCAGCGCTACCTCGGCCCGCTGGTGCCGTCCGAGCAGCTCATCTGGCAGGACCCGGTCCCGGCGGTGGACCACGAGCTGGTCGACGCCGCGGACATCGCGGACCTCAAGGCGAAGATCCTCGCCTCGGGTCTTTCGGTGGCGCAGCTGGTCTCCACCGCGTGGGCGTCCGCCTCGACCTTCCGCAGCAGCGACAAGCGCGGCGGTGCGAACGGCGCCCGGATCCGCCTCGAGCCGCAGCGCGGCTGGGAGGTCAACCAGCCGGAGGAGCTGGCCCGGGTGCTGACCGCGCTGGAAGGCGTGCAGGAAGCGTTCAACAGCGCGCAGTCCGGCGGCAAGAAGGTCTCCCTCGCCGACCTGATCGTGCTGGGCGGCGTCGCGGCGATCGAGAAGGCCGCCAAGGACGGCGGCGTCGACCTGCAGGTCGGGTTCACCCCGGGCCGCACCGACGCCACCCAGGAGCAGACCGACGCCGACTCGTTCGCGGCGATGGAGCCGTCCGCGGACGGCTTCCGCAACTACCGCGGCAAGGGCAAGCGGCTGCCGTCGGAGTACCAGCTGGTGGACCGGGCGAACCTGCTCGGCCTCAGCGCGCCGGAGATGACCGTGCTCGTCGGCGGCCTGCGCGTGCTCGGCGCCAACCACCAGGGCTCGAAGGAGGGCGTGTTCACCGAGCGCGAAGGCGTGCTGAGCAACGACTTCTTCGTGAACCTGCTCGACATGGGCATCGAGTGGACCGCGGCCGAGGAGGGCGAGTACCCGGAGCACTACGCGGCCCGCGACCTCGCCACCGGCGAGCCCAAGTGGACCGGCAGCCGGATCGACCTGCTCTTCGGCTCCAACTCGGAGCTGCGGGCGCTTGCCGAGGTCTACGCGAGCGACGACGCGAACGAGAAGTTCGTCCGCGACTTCGCCGCCGCGTGGCACAAGGTGATGGACGCCGACCGGTTCGACGTCAAGTGACCTGAGCAGCAACGGAAAACGGCCCCGGGACTCGCGTCCCGGGGCCGTTTTCTTTGTGGGGATGCGGAAAATCAGCCCTGAACGAGTTTGCCCATCGCGTTGACCTCGTCGACGTCGCCGGTGTTGAAGAAGCTCCACGGCACAGTCACGAAGCCGCTGTCGCCCCAGCCGGAGCCCCAGCTGTTCTCGATTTTCACGCCCTGGTCGTTGTAAGCGACGATGGTGACCTCGTGGCCGCCGACCACCGGGTCGCTGCTGGAGTCGCCGGGCAGGTAGGAGTAGTCGCTCGCGGTCTGGCTGTTCAGGTCCATGAAGCTCTGGTGCACGGTGAACCCGATCGCCACCGGCTCGCCCTGGGAAATGGCGTTCTCGATATCGTTGCGGGCCGCGGTGCCGCTGGTCGACAATTGTGTGAAGCCGGACAGCTTGTACTGTGCGGCATTCGCCTTTTCGTTCTGGTCGGGCTGAGTGGTGTAGTCGAAATCGCCCTGCCAGTAGTCGGATTTGGTGTCGATGCCCTGCTGCTGTTCCATCGGCAGCGCGACGCTCGCCCAGGTGCCCTGGTCGTTGCCCTTCGCGATCTGGCTGTAGATGAACATCGGCGCCATCGGGCCGCCGCTGATGCCCTGCTCGTTCATCAGCACGCCGTAGCCGGTGTAGCCGGTGGCCCAGGTGACGCACGAGCCGACCTGGCCCTGGTCGCCCGGCGCGTTCGCGTACTGGGTGAGATCGCCGCTGGACGGGAGCTCCGCGGTGGCCCGCGGGTGGACCGCCTGAGCGGTGGCGGTGTGGGCGTGCATCCGGGTCTGTGCGGCGCGCAGGCCGGCGATGTTCAGGCCCAGGCCGTGCTTCTGGTGCTGAGGATGGTGCTGGACGGCCGCGGCGGCGGGGCCGGCGCCCAGTGCGGCGGCGAGGCCGGCGGCAGCGAGCAGGGAAAGCACCGCAGGCGTTTTTCCGAGTTGCATTCTGAACTCCTTCGGGCATGCCGAAAAAGAAGCGGGGACGGGGATTTTGTGCGGGGAGAACGCAGTAAAGGTAGATCGGCGGGTTATTCCGCGGACACCTACGAAAGGAGGGAGGCGATCAAGTATGCGAACTGCGGGAATCGATCAAGCGGACATTCCGGCGGTAACCGCAGATATCGGCCGTGCGTCCATTGTGGACTCGCCGGAGTGCTGAGGTTTAGACCACTCGGCCGGGTTCAGTCCGGCAGCGGGGTGGTGCGGGCGCCGTTGAGCAGAGTGTCGATCGCCCACTGGGAACGCGCGTCCCCGTCGCCGGACAACAGGTTCTCGCCCGCGGCGGCGATGTGCGGGTGGGTCCGCGGGGAGATCGACCGAACGGTCTCGGCGAGGGTGTCGTGCGCCTGGTCCGCGGTCGGGCTGGTGGCGCGGGTGCCGTGTTCGACCGCGCTGGCGGTGGCGACGAGCAGGAGCAAGTCGACCGTCCAGGCGGCTTGCGCGGCCGGGATGCCGGCTTCGGCGAGGAGACCGAGGACGGTGTCGACCGTTTTGAGGTAGTTCGGTCCGGTCAGCGGGGTCACCAGGGCGACCCGGGCGAGGCCGGGGTAGGCGTAGAGGATGTCGCGGTAGGTCGAGATGACCGTCCACAAGCGACTGCGCCAGGGCCCGGTGGCCGGCGCGGCGACCTGGCCGAGCAGTTCGTCCAGCACCGCGGCGTGCAGCTCGTCGGTGTCTCGGATGTACACATAGAGCGAAGCGGGTCCGGTGTCCAGCTCTTTCGCGAGCCGGCGCATGGTGATGCGCTCGGTGCCTTCGTCGCGGACGATGGCCAGCGCGGTCGCGACGATGCCTTCGCGGCTCAGCGCGGGCTTGGCCGGGCGCTCGCGGCGATTGTAGGCATTCGCGGTCATCCGGCCATGGTAAGCGATGGCGGACGGCGGGGAGACGGTTCAGTCAGGTACCCGGCGACGTCCGTCGTGGGCCCCGACATCCTCAACTGCCCCGACGTCCGTGAGGGGCCCCTTGCCGGACTCAGATTCCGACTTGTATGTGGTGACCGGTTGGATTGGCTGGCTGATCACTGGTCGTAGTCTGCCGGAAGTGCCGGGCTGGGATCGCTCGTGAGATTCCTGCCGCCCTTGTGCGGGCTGGCTCGTTGAGGGTGTGTGTCCTGGTCCGGCACCGGCTGCGGTCTGACTCAACAGAGGTTCGGGCACCACAAGCTGAAAGTCGGAATGTCGACCGCGGTTTCCCGTATCTGACGAGGAAGGAACGCGGTTGATGGTCGTGATCGGAGTCGACCCGCACAAGTCCAGTCACACTGCGGCGGCGCTCGACCCGGGCAGCGACGCGACGCTGGACACCGTCCGCATCGACGCGGCATTGCCGGAATACCGGAAGCTGCTGGTCTGGGCCCGGCGGTTCGGGCAACGCCGCTGGGCGGTGGAAAACGCCTGGGGGCTCGGCCGTCATCTGGCGCAGTGGCTCACCGCGCGGGGCGAGACCGTCGTGGACGTCCCCGCGACCGCGACCGCGCGGGTGCGGCAGCTCTCGCGGGGCCGCCGGAAGAACGACGCCCTGGACGCCGCGGCGGCGGCCAGCGTGGCAGCGCTGCAGGGCGACGGGACCCCGGTGACCGCCGAGGGGCTCTCGACGGTGCTGGGGATGCTCGACGAGCGGCGGACCAACCTCACCCGGCAACGCACCCGGACGGTCAACCAGCTGCACGCCCTGCTGCGCGAACTGATGCCCGGCGGCGCACCCGCCGACCTGACCGCCGGCCAGGCGGCCGCGATGCTGGCGCGGGTCCGGCCGGCCTCTCCGGCGGAGCAGGCCCGCAAGGACCTCGCGCGGGACCTGGTCGCCGACATCCGCGCACTGGACACCCGTGTGAAGACGAACCAGAAGCGCATGCAGCAGGCCGTCGCCGATTCCGGCAGCAGCCTGCCCGACGTCGTCGGCATAGGCCCGGTGGTGGCCGCGCGGCTGATCGGGCGCACCGGTCGCGCCTCGCGGTTCCCGACAGCAGCGGCCTTCGCCGTCCACGCCGGCGCGGCGCCGATCGAGATCGCCAGCGCCGGCACGGCGCGGCACCGGCTGTCGCGCCAGGGCGACCGCAAGCTGAACAATGCCCTGCACACGATCGCCTTGACCCAGGTGCGCATGTCCGGAACCAGAGGACGCCTCTACTACGACCGCAAGATCGCCGAGGGCAAGACTCACAAAGAAGCGATGCGCTGCCTGAAACGCCGTCTGGCCGACCACGTCTGGCGAGTCATGATCGCCGACCAGCGCCGGCAGACACGAGCGGCGGGCCCGGGAGGACACGCGGGGGCGACTCTGACATCCAGCGCGACCAGCCCTACCCCGACGGCCGGCTCTTCGGACAAGTCACTTCCCGGACCCGCCAACCACAACTCTACGACACCGAACCCAGCAGCTTGACAAACACAGAGGAACCCTCAAGGGGCCCTTCACGGACGTCGGCGGGCAGCAACCGGGCTCCGAACCTGCCGGTTTTCGCTCCAAGCCGTGCCCGAACTCGCCGAAATCCCGCCGCGAGCAGCGCGCCTTCCCGGCGTTTCCTAGGCTGGACCCCGTGTGGGAGAGAGCGAGAGACCGCCTGAAGAGCCGCTTGGACGCGGGCCTTGCCCAATCCGGCCTCACGCTGCCCTGGTGGGTTCCGGTGGGCACCACCGCTTTCGCCGGGGCCGGCCTGATCGGCGCGGTGGTCCAGCGGGTCGGCACCGGACTGCCCGTCGCGCTCGGCGGGTTCGTTCTCGCGATGGGGTCGTCGCTGTTCTGGGCCGTCACCGGGCGGCTGGTTCCGTCCTGGGTGAAGGCGCTCGGGATGCTCGCCGGGGTCGGCGTCCTGCTCACCCATCCGGTCGTACCCGATTTCGCGCCGGTGCCGTTGTTCGTGCTGGCCGGCGAGCTGTCCTCGATCGCGTCGGCGCGGATGGCTCTCGCGGGCGCCGCGGGCGCGGTCGGGCTGCTGAGTGTCACGGCGGCGACCGTCGGGCTTGTCGGGTATCCGGTGTACGTGCTCGGGGTGCTCGTCGGGTTCGCGGCCGGGTTCATGCTGCGCTGGTACGTGCGCGCGCTGGACGCCGAGCGCGGTAAACAAGAGGCAGTGCGGGAGCAGGCGATGCTGGGCGAGCGGCAGCGCATCGCGCGCGAGGTGCACGACGTCGTGGCGCATTCGTTGAGCATTACGTTGCTGCACGTCACGGGGGCGCGGCACGGGTTGAGCACCGATCGCGACATCGACGAGGCGGTCGCCGCGCTCACTGAGGCGGAGCGCGTCGGGCGGGCGGCGATGGCCGACATCCGGCGGACGGTCGGGCTCCTGTCGAAAGACTCGTCGGGCACCCGGCCGTTGCCGGGGGCCGGCGACGTCGCCGTGCTGGTTTCCGAGACGTGTGCGGCCGGGCTGGCCGTGGACTACGAGCTGGAGGGTGATGTGACCGCGGTCGGGTCCGCGGTGGGGCTGGGGCTCTACCGGATCGTGCAGGAGTCGCTGGCGAACGTCGTCAAACACGCGCCCTCGACGAAAGCTCTGGTGCATTTGACGATTGAAGCGGCGGAGGCGCATCTGACCGTCCGCAATGGACATGATGGCGGGCCGCTGAACCCGGGAGGTTCCGGACTGGCCGGGATGACCGCGCGGGCCGAACAGCTCGGCGCTCGGCTCACCGCCGGGCCGGAGGACGGCGCCTGGGTGGTCGACGTGACGGTTCCGCTGGCGCGCGGGGCCGCGTCGTGACCGTTGCCGCCGGGGAAGTGCGGGTGCTGCTGGTCGACGACCAGGAGCTGGTGCGGGCCGGACTGCGGTTGATCCTCCGGGAGCGCGAGGGCTTCGTGATCGCGGGCGAGTGTTCGGACGGGGACGAGGTGCCGGCGGCGCTCGAAGCAGCCGGCGGGATCGACGTCGTCGTGATGGACCTGCGGATGAAGCGGGTCGACGGGATCGAGGCGACCCGGCGGCTGCGGGCGAGCGGTCGGCGGCCGCCGGTGCTGGCGTTGACCACGTTCGACGACGACGAGCTGCTGGCGGGAGTGCTGCGCGCGGGCGCGGTCGGCTATGTGCTGAAAGATTCGCCGGCGGAGGACCTGATTCGCGCGGTGCGGGCGGTCGCCATGGGGGAGGCGTGGCTGGATCCGGCGGTGACCGGACGAGTGCTGAGAACCTACCGCGCGGCGGCGGAGCGGCCGGTGCTGCCGTCCGGACTCCTCACGCCGCTCGAACTGGACGTCCTGACGGCGGTGGCACGCGGGATGACGGACGCGGAAGCCGCCGGGGCGCTGTCGGTTTCGGCCGGTGCCGTGGAAGCGCATTTCGCGCGGGTCCGCGAGAAATTGCGGCTGCGCGACCGGGCGGCGGCGATTGTCTACGCCTTCGACCACGGGTTGGTGACGCCGGGCGGGGATTCGGTTCCGGTCGCGCCGGACGCGTTGCAGTTCAGCGTGCTGGGTCCGCTGCGGGCGTGGCGCGGCACCCGGCTGCTCGATCTAGGACCGGTGCGGCAGCAGGCGTTGCTGGCGGCGTTGGTGCTGCGGCCCGGGACGACCGTCAGCGCGGGCGAGCTGCTGGACGGCGTATGGGGGCTGGAGCCGCCGGGGACCGGCGGGCGGGTGGTGCCGGTGTACGTGCACCGGCTGCGGAAATGTCTGCGTTCGACCGGCGAACGTACCGAAGACTCCGTCATTGGCAGCGATCGTGGCGGATATCGGTTCGCCGGCGATCGGGTGCGGTTGGACGTCACGGAGCTGACGGACCGGATCGCGGAGGCGTCGGCGGCCGCGCGCGGCGGCGATCCGGCGGCCGCGGTGGACGCGTATGCCGGGGCGTTGTCGTTGTTCCACGGCGAGCCGCTCGCCGGCCTGCCGGGTCCGTTCGTCGAGGGCGAGCGGCTGCGGCTGACCGAGCGGCGGCTGAGCCTGGTGCGGGACAAGGCATCCCTGCAGCTGCAGCTCGGCCGCACGGACGACGTCGTGCACGAGCTGTCGGCCCTGCTCGCGGTCCATCCGCATCGGGAACCGCTCGCGGTGCTGCTGATGCGCGCACTGCATCGCGGCGGGCGGCGGGCGGACGCGCTGGCGGTCCATCGGCGGACGCGGGAGCGGTTGCGCGCGGATCTGGGCGTCGAACCGGGGACCGAGCTGGTCCGGGAGCTGCGGGTGGTGCTCAGCTCGGATCAGGGTCCCTCGTGAGTGCACACGGGACCGAGACGCCGGGCGCAGGCGCCCGGCGTCTCACCTGAATGTCCGTGAGGGGCCCCTTGCCGGAATCTGATTCCGGCAAGGGGCCCCTCACGGATTCTCGAAAACGAAGTCGAGCTCGTCAGCTCTGGACGGTCGTGCTGAGCGGAGTGTAATGCGAGTCGGAATCCGCCGAGTCCGAAAGGGCCGAAGAGGACGGATCACGGTAGCTGGCGTCCGAAGCCGCCGAGTATCGCGACGAAGAATCCGCGGCCGAGGAATCCGGAGAGGACGAACTGTCCTGTTTGGACGCCTCGCTCAGCTTGGTCATCAACTGGGTAGCCGCTTCCAGCCCCTGCGTCACGGAGGTGATCAGCTGCAGCAGGTTGTCCGAATCGGACAGCAGTACGGCGAGCTTCTGCGCGATCTGCCCGCCGTACTCGGTGGCGATCGCGACCGCCTGCGGGATCGCCGCCGCGATGCTCGCACCGAACGTCGCCTGCGCCGCGGCGAACGCCTGCGTCATCAGCTCGACGATCTTCCCGACCGCTTCCGAGATCAGCCCGCCGACCTCTCGCTGCGCCTTGGCGACGACCTTCCCGGCCCCGGTGGCCGCCTTCGCCATCGCGATGCCGGCCTGTCCGACCGCCTCGACGCAGTCCGCGTGCTGCGAGCTGGTGTCGCGGTAGCCGGACGCCGAATCGCCTTTCCAGCCGGACGTTTCCGGTCCCGAGGACTGCCGGTAGTCGTCCGCGACCGACGACACCTGCTGTCCGCCGCCTTCCATGCCCTGCGAGTGCGACGACACCGAGTCCGGGTTGCCCTGCAACTGCTTGAGCGGTTCTTCCAGGAACCGCACCAGTTCGGTGACCATGCCGAAGCCGGCCGAGGTCAGCGCGGCGAGCGGGTCCTGGGACGCGCCGAGCAGGTCGAGCGCGGTGCTGGCGCCGCCGAGCCCGGCCGACACCCAGTCCTGGTTCTCGACGGCTTTCGTGGTGGTCTTCAGGTCCGCCAGCAGCTGGCCGGAGTCTGTGCCGGTCATGGCAGGTCCTTCCCGGGCAGGGAAACCGCGGTGTGCTGGTCCCGGCGTTCGTAGCTTTCCGCGGCCCGGGTGAGGTTCGCGCTCACCTGGTCCACAGTGGACGACGCGTGCGCGACGGCGTCGTTGGTCTTGCCCACCGCGGCCTGCAGCCCGGCGGTGAGGAACTGGACGAACATGCCGAGCGCCTGGTCGCCGAGCCCGGCCGGGGCGCTGCGGGCGACGTTGCCGAGCCGGTCGGCCAGGTCGCCGACGGTCGCCGCATGCCGGCGCAGCTGCGCCGGGTCGACCTCGAACCCGGCGGTCACGAGATGATCCCGGGGTGGGAGAAGTAGTCGTCCTCCTGGCGCGGGGCGGTGGCGCCGGCCGCGGCCGGGATGTTGTCGCGGACCAGTTGCAGCGCCGGGCCGTCGCCGACGTACTCGGTCATGATGTCCACGACCTGCGCGCCGGCCTGGCGGTGCGCCTCCTGCACGGTGGCGAGGATGAGCCGGGCGAGCGCGTCCGCCTCCAGTGCCCGGGCGGCCGGGCTCAGCCGCAGGTCGGTCAGCGCACCGCTGGGGCCGACCTCGACCTCGACCTCGCCGCGCGGGGACGCGGCGCGTCCGCCCACATGGGTCAGGCTCGCGCTGGCCGCCTCGGCGTTCGCCTGCATCCGGGACAGTTTCTGCTGGTAGTCGGCGAGCCAGGCCGCCGAGTCTTGGGTCGGCACGGAAGGTTCTCTCCTCGGATTCGGTGCGGTCATCGCGGTCGGCGCGCGATCGTGGCCAGCTCGCCGAGGGCGAACCGCAGGTCGGAATAACGGAGCGAGTTGACGCTGAGCCAGCCGTCGTCCGGGCGGTTGACCCGGACCCGGCCGCGCGGACCGTCCACCCAGGACAGTTCCAGGCCCGCACGGGTGCGCCCGTCGCGGGTCGCGCCGAGCTGGCCGCGGCCGGTCAGCGGGACGACCAGGCCGACGAGGCTGTCCAGCGCCATCGGGTCGCCGCCGCTGTCCCGGACGAGGTTTCGCAGCCGGATGGCGCGGGACGTGTCGTCCTCGTCGTCGTCTTCGGTGAGCGCCAGCGTCGCGTCGACCGCGTGTGCGGGCAGCGTGACCGGCATGGTGCGGGCCGCGTTCGTCTCCGGGATCTCCGCCAGCACCGCGTCCACCAGGCCGGTTTCCGGCACTCGGCGCAGCGAGAGGGTGTTCTCGCCGCGGCGTTGCCGGCAGATCAGCGCCCAGGAGCGGTATACGAGTGCGGTGATGGCGGTCGCCCCCTCGGCGTCCGCCATCACCAAGTCGATTACGCCGCGGCGCTCGCGCAACGCGGTCACGGCTTCGGCGGCCAGTCCGTCCGGACCGGCGTCGTCGGCGAGACCGCGCGCCCGCAGCGTCTGCCCGGCGGTGCCGAACAAGATCTCGCGTTCGCCGTCGATCCGGCCGTAAAACGGCACCTGCAACGGGAACGGCCAGCCCGCCCCGGCGTGCGCGGCCAGCAGATCGGCCTCGACGAGTCCGATGTGGACGGTTTCGTCCCCGGTGCGCGGGAGCGCGGCGGTCATTCCGCCCTCCGCTCGAGCCGCTGGAACGCCTCCTGCACCCCGGATTCGTGCTCCTGGTAGTGCCGGATGCCGTGCTGCAGCGCCTCGTGGAACCCGGTCAGCTCGGTGTCCGCGGCGCCGAGCTCCCCGCTGAGCCCGGCCTGCCCGGCGGCCTCGCGCAGCCGCTGCGCCAGGTGCAGCGCGGGCGGCGCGGTGCCGAGCTGCGGGATCCGTTCGGCCAGCCGGCCCGCCGAGCCGACCAGCTCGCCGGTCTGCTCGCCGAGCCTGCCGAGCGCCGCGACCTGCCGGTCCAGCGCTTGAGGTTCGACCTGGTGGCGGGTCATCGGATGCTCCTGTCGTTCACAGCCCGATCACCGGACTGATCGTCTTGTCTTCGGGGTGCAGGAGCGGCTGGTCGAGCACCGGCATCTTGTTCTCGTGCACCTCTTCCTCCTCCTGGGAGGCGTTCGCGCCGCGGCCGGGCATCATCCCGTTGCCGGCGCCCGCGCGTGCCGCGGCCATCTCCGCCATCGCGGCGTTTCGGGCGAGCATCGCGCTCTCCATGCCGAGCGTCGAGCGCAAGCCCGCGGACAGCCCGGACTCGACCGGCGCCGCCGTGGTCAGCGCGCCCCACGGCATCCCGCCGCTGCTGGTCCCCGCCCCGCCCGGCCCGACGTAGCCGGACGCGGTGGTCGAATCATCCGCGCCGTAGGAATCCGCGGTGGTCGCACCGGCCGGCGGCGGGTTGATCGCGTGCGAGCTCTTGCCAAGGCTGCTTTCGTAGCGCTGCATCACGTGCACCGCCTCGGCCTTCTGCTCGGCCGCGGCGACGTTCGAGGCGAACAGGCTCGCCCCGCCGCCCGCGACCGCGCCGATCGCCGCGCCCATCAGCGCACCCGGACCGGCCCCGATCCCGCCGGCCCCGGCCCCGAGGATGCCGCCGATCGCCGCGCCCGCACCAGCTCCTGCCGCCGCAGCGGCGACCGCGCCCCCAGTCGGGTCGCCGGGCGGCTTCGGCATGGTGTTGCGCGCGACGGCCAGCGCGTCGCCGGCGTTCTGCGCAGCGTGCCCGACCGTGCCGGCGCGGTCGCTGATGCCGGACGCGCGCTCGCCGAGCGATCCGAGCCGTCCGGACGCACGTTCCGCGGCCTGCCCGCTCCAATTCTCCTGCAGCGTCCCCTGCTCCGACTTCAGCGATTCGGCGTGCGACTGCATCGCCTTGCCGTGCCGCTGCCATTCCGCGGCGACGGTGCTGACGTCGCCGACGTCCGCCTTGTCCCACAGCATCTGGTACAGCTGCTCGTGCGAGTAGGCGTTCCAGTTGGTGCTGCCTGGCGGGACCGGCGCACCGAAGTAGCCCTCCCACACGTTGCGCAGCGCGGAAACCACCGGCCGGGCCAGGGCACCGACCGGCCCTGCCTTGCCCAGCCCGGCGAGCGCGGTGTCCGCCAAGTTCTCCACCCCAGCCGACGCGGCGTCGACCACAGATCCGGATTGGCCGGTCATACCCCCACCTTCGGTCAGCCCGGCGAGCTCTCGCCAGGCACTCGCGCACGGTAGGGGCAGTTGATGAAATTGCGATGAAAGCGCGGTTCACCGAGGCGGGACGAGGTCTCCGGCGGCCATCCGGTCGGCGGTGCGGGAGAGCCAGTCGGCGTCGTGCCGCAGCCGGGAAGCCAGGAAATGCGCCTCCAGCATGTGCATTTCCGGCACATCGGCCTTCTGGAGCGTTTCGGCGAGCTCGCGATGCTGGTCGCGGACCCGGCGGGCCCGGTCGCGCAGCAGGGTGACGGCGTGGTCCGGCGGCAGCGCGCCGAGGTAGGCGAGTGCGATCAGGAACCGGGAGTCGAGGTTCGGGTCGGCGTCGGCGAGCTGCCGCTCGATCCGGTCGCGGAAGTCGGTGAGCCCGGCACGAGTCAGCCGGACCGGTTGCGGGTCGCCTTCCGCGGCGGGCTCGATCAGGCCGTGCCGGGTGAGCGTGGCGACGAGGGTGTAGACGGTCGAGGTCTTCGCGTTCAGGAACGGGTAGCGGTCGCGCAGCTCGCGCAGAAGCGCGTACTGGTGGCGCGGCGTCTCCACGAGCAGGCCGAGCATCGGCAGCACGAGCGGGTTGTCCAGGGCGTTCGTCGGCACCCGGCCAGGGTAGCGCAGTTAGTCGTATACGAGTACCTTGCTCGTATACGACTACTGGAGGAACCTTGATCGCTTTCGGAGTGTGGCCCGGTGTGGTCGCGAAGGACCTGGTGCGGCTGGAGACGTTCGTCGACGCGCCGCCGGAGGACATCGAGCGCACCGCGGAAGCCTTGCGAGACCTGTCGAAGGGCGCCCGGCGCTTCTATGTGCGCTGCTACCGCACCTATCGCGGCCCGCACGAGCCGACGCCGCCGGATCCGGCACCGTACCTGGGCGACGGACGGGTGGTGGACTACGTCCTCGGCTATGGCGGCGACGTGGCGGGATTCGCTGCCGAGGTCCGCGGAGCGGTCCGCGAAGTCGCCGAGCTGGGCGGCGGGAAGCTGCAGGTGTGCGAGGAGGTGAACATGCCCGCGCCGCTGGACGGCGGCAATCCGGGCTGTTACGAGGCGCTGGCCGCCGGGTTGGCGGCCGCGGTGGCGGAACGCGCGCGGCTGGGCGTCGACGTCGCGATCGGCTTCAACGCGGCGGTGGCGTTGCCCGGCGACCCGTTCTGGGCCGCGGTCGCGGCGGCGGTCGACCCGGACTCGTTGGCACAGATCGATTTCCTCGGGCTGGACTTCTTCCCGGACGTCTTCCGCCCGATGCCGTCCGAGGTGCTGCCCGGCGCGGTCGCGCACGTCGTGCGCTCGTTCCGGGAATCCGCGACCGCGCTGGGAATTCCGGCCGCGGTGCCGATACACATCACCGAAACCGGCTGGCCGACCGGGCCGGAACACTCGGAGGAGCAGCAGGCGCGGGTGCTGGAAACGGTTGCGCGGACGGTGTTTTCGCTCGCCGACGAGGTTCTGGTGGATACCTATGAACTCTTCGGCCTGCGAGACGGCCTCTCGACCGGGCCGCGGGAGAACCGGTTCGGCCTGCTGCGGGACGACTACTCGCCGAAACCCGCCTACCGGCTCGTGCGGGAGCTGATCGCGGAACAGGCGGGCTGACGGCCCCACTACGATCGTCCCATGTCGCCCAAAGGCCCTCGATGAGCACGCAGCAGGTCACCCTTCCGAAGTTCCTCGGGTTCGCGCCTCCGGCAACCCTCCGCTGGACGGGGTTCGCCGGTGCGGTGCTCCTCACCGTCGCGGTCTGGACCAGCCGCTACGGGCTGGTCCCGTTCGCCGCGGGCATCGCCGGGGTGGGCCTGGTGACGCTGGCGTGGGTCCTGCTGAGCAGGGCGGACCGGACGGTTTCCTGGCTGCGCGGCACCCTGGCGCTCTGGTGCGCTCCGCTGCTGGCCGTGCCGCCGCTGTTCAGCGGGGACGTCTACAGCTACCTGGCACAGGGCGCGGTGGCGGCCAACGGGCACGACGTCAACGCGGTCGGTCCCTTGCAGGGCTTGGGGCCAGCTTCGGACATTCTCGGCCGGGTCAGTGTCTACTGGCGGGAGACGCCGTCTCCGTACGGGCCGCTCTTCGGCAGCGTGGAACGATTGATCGCCCAGCTCTCCCAGGGAAATCTCGTCGCCGGGATCGCGTTGCACCGGTTCGTGGAGATCGCCGGCCTGCTCCTGATCGGATGGGCGGTGCCGCGGCTGGCGGCCGTCGCGGGCGTCTCTCCGGCATCGGCGCTGTGGCTGGGCGTGCTCAATCCGCTGGTGCTGTGGCACGTGGTGGCCGGGATGCACAACGACTCGCTGATGCTCGGCCTGATGGCGGCCGGGACCGCGATCGCGCTGGAGGCGGTCGGGGACCGGATCCGCTGGCCCCACCTGGCCGGCGGCACCATCTTGATCGCACTGGGAGCGGAAGTGAAGCTGCCCGCCCTGGTCGCCCTCGCCGCGGTCGGCACCGCCTTGGCCCGCCGCCGTGCGCGGCTGCCCGACTTCCTTCTGTGCGGCGCGGCGATGCTGGTGCTCTTCGCCGCCGTGTCGGCGGTCGTCTCGTTGCCGACCGGAATCGGCTTCAGCTGGATTTCCGCGCTGACGACCTCCGGCCAGGTCAACAGCTGGATGGCCCCGACGAACTGGTTCGGCTTCCTGATAGGCGGAATCGGGTCGCTGTTCGGCGCGCACCTCACGCAGACCATGATCGGCGTCGGGAAGATCATCGGCTACGTGCTGTCCGCCGCCGGCATCGTCGTGGCCTTGCGCTGGCAATGGACCGGCCGGATCGACGCGGTGCGCTCGCTGGGCTTGATGCTCGCCGCTTTGGTGGTCTTCGGACCGGCAGTGCAGCCGTGGTACCTCCTGTGGGCGGCGGTTCCGCTCGCCGCTTCGCTGCCGGCCGGCCGGGCTCGCGCGACGCTGATCAGCCTGCTCGCGGTGTTCTCCGTGGTGCTGCCGCCGATCGGCGGGAACTTCAGCGGACGGATCGGGCTGCTGGTCGCCGGATACCTGATCGGAATCGCGGTGGTGGTCCTGGCGTTCTTCGCGATGCGAAAGAATCAAGAATCTACTTAGGACACAGAGCCGCCGGACGCCGTCCGTGCGCCGCCGAGCTATGCAACGATCCCGCCGACCAGCGTCGCTGACTTCGCGCTGCTGTCAGCAGATCCGCTGGCAGCAGCAACGGCGGACAGTGGCCGGTCCGCGGCGGCATGGTCGAAGCATGAGCAACGAATCGACTCAGCCGATGTTCGACCAGCGGCTCCGGGAACGGTTCCTGAGCCAGCGCGTCCTGGTCCTGGACGGGGTGCTCGACGACGACAACGGAACCGTCCTGGCCACCCAGATGCTGTCCCTCGCCGGGGAGGACCCGGTCAAGGACATCGCGCTGTGGATCCACTCGCCGGGCGGATCCGTCCCGTCGATGCTGGCCATCCGCGACGTGATGCGGCTCGTGCCGTGCGACGTGTCCACCCTCGCGATCGGGCTGGCCTGCAGCGCCGGGCAGTTCCTGCTGTCCGCGGGCACTCCGGGAAAGCGGTACGCGCTGCCGCACGCGCGGATCCTCATGCACCAGGGTTCCGCCGGGATCGGCGGATCGGCGGTGGAGGTCGAGGTACAAGCCGACGACCTGCGCCACACCCGGGACACCGTCCTCGGTCTCATCGCCGAAGACACCGGACAGCCGTTCGACCGCGTTTTCGCCGACTCCCTGCACGACCGGTGGTACACCGCGGGCGAAGCGCTGGACTACGGCTTCATCGATCACCTCGTCGACCGCCTGGAACAGGTCGTTCCGGTGCGCACGCACGCGATGGGCCTGGGGGTCCGAGCATGAGCACCTACACCATCCCGAACGTCGTGACGCGCAGCGCGGGCACCGAGCGGATCATGGACGTCTACTCGCATCTGCTGTCCGAGCGGATCGTGTATCTGGGCACCGCGATCGACTCCGGTGTCGCGAACGCGCTGATCGCGCAGCTGTTGTTCCTGGAGTCCGACAACCCGGACCAGGAAATCAACCTGTACATCAATTCGGAGGGCGGCGACCCGTCCGCGATGCTGGCGCTGTACGACACGATGCGGTTCATCAAGGCTCCGGTGGCGACGACCTGCGTCGGCCAGGCGGTGGCGACCGGTGCGGTGCTGCTCGCCGCGGGCGCGGAGGGGAAGCGGTCGGTGCTGCCGCACGCCCGGGTGGTCCTGCACCAGCCCGCGGCGCAGGGCCGCGGGACCATCCCGGACCTGATCCTGCAGGCGGACGAGGTGGTGCGGGTGCGGACGCAGCTCGAGGAGATCACGTCCAAGCACACCGGACACGACGTGGCGGAGCTGCGCCACGACACCGACCGGGACCGGGTGTTCGACGCCGCGGGAGCAGTGGCTTACGGGCTGGCTGACCAGGTGATCGACAGCCGGCCTTGACCGGGCGCGCCCGGCTGAGGTGTTCCGCGCGGTCGCCAGCCGGTCTGGGGGTCCGGCCGGCAACCGGACTCCGGAACAGGCGGCCACCTCAGCCGGGTGCCGTGCCGGGAGGCTAAGCGGCCATCAGCAGCGGACCGGCCGGGCGGCCGGCCGGCCGCGGGCCGACCACGCTGATCCGGCTCAGGTCGCCCGTGATGCCGATCAGCAGCCCGGCGAGATTCACCCCGAGCGCACCCGTCACCGCGGCGATCATTTCGCTCGACGGTTCCTTGCGGCCGCGCTCGATCTCCGAGAGGTACTGGGGCGAGATACCGGCTCGCTGGGCTACGTCGATCAGGCGTTCGCCCTGGGTTTCGCGGGCTGCCCGGAGGTTCCGGCCCAGCACCTCGCGCCACAGCGGCTCTGCCTCGTCGTCCGGAGCGGGGGCGCGGCGCTGGTGGAAAGGAAGGATGTCCGCCATAGGCCCCAGCCTCGCATCCGCGCGGGCGCGAGCGACAGCTGTTCCGCTCACGGCAGAACGGGGCAGGGGTGGCGGGCAAGGCGCGCCCGGCTGAGCCGCCGGCCGTGAAGGGAACATTGAGGGACTCAGAGTCCCTCAATGTTCCCTTCACGGCTTTCCGGACCTGGCACCCGCGCCCGGGTGCGGGCACCGGCTGTTCTCAGGCGTCCTGGATCCAGGACGGGCTGATGCCCATCTCGGTGAACCGCCAGCCGTCCGCGGTCCGGGCCGCGGCAGTGGTCAGCCTCAGTCCGCTGCGGCGGTGGGGCGGTTCGCCCTCGCGGTAGAAGTAGACGAGCTGGTTGGCGGTCGCGGTCGCCCGGTCGCCGTCGACGTCGATCAGGATGTCGCTGTGCACGTGCTGGGCGAGGTCGGTGTGCTGCGCGTTCAGGAATTCGGTCACCTCCGTGAGCCCGCGCAACTCCCCGCGCGGCGAGTGGACGGCGATGTCGGAGTGGTAGACGCGGTCGAGTTCGTCGTGCCGGTGCTCGTCCAGGGTCCGGGCGAGGCGGGCGAACAGGTCGGCGATGTCGAGGCGGTCGAGGGTCTGCATGTCCGGTCTCCTTCAATGTTGGTGCGACCAACAATAGAGCAAAGTTGTTGGTTCCGCCAACACTGATAGCATGGCCGGCATGGACGAAATCCTGCGACGGTTGACGAAGCGGCCGAGCTGGCTGGTCACCCAGCTGTCCGTGCACGTGCGGCGACTGGTTTCCGACGGCTTCGCCGCGGCCGGCGCGCGCGGGTACCACTACCGGATCTTGGCCGCGCTGGACGAGTTCGGCCCGGCGAGTCAGGCGGAGCTGGGGCGGCGGTGCCGGGTGGATCGCAGCGACGTGGTGGCGGCTGTCAACCAGCTGGCCGAGGCGGGGTACGCGGAGCGCACGCCGGACCCGGACCACGGGCGGCGCAACATCGTGCACCTGACCAAGGCGGGCGCGCGGCAGGTGAAGCGGCTGGACAAGGCGCTGGACGAGGTGCAGGACGAGCTGATGGCACCGTTGACCGGCGAAGAACGGGAGACTTTCTTGCGATTGCTGGGAAAGGTGCTGGCGGAGCGGGAATCAGACGCGTCGTAAACGGCACGCCGGCCGGATCGCGCGGCCTTCGATCTGGGTATTTCGCGCCCCGCTCGGATCGCGCGGCATTCGATCCGTGCGTCTCGCGGGGTTACTTCTTTCGCGCCGTGCTTCCGCGCGCGGGTTTCTTCTTCTGCGCCCCCGAATCCGGTTCCAGGGGCAAACCCGCCGCGTGCGCCGCGAACGCGTCCGCGGCGGCTTCCCCGTCGCGCTCCCGCAACAGCGAAACCAGCCGGCCGTGTTCGTCCGCCAGGGCCTGCCAATCCCGGTCGGACAACGGGTCCGCGCCTGCCCGCGGCGTACGCAGGCTCGGCTCCAGCACCTCCCATATCCGGGACAGGAACGGATTCCCCGGAATCTGGCTCACCCGCGCAGCTGTGCGCGGAGTCCGCGTACGGCGGTGATCGGGTGCGGTTCCTGCGCCCGGCGGGGAAATTCCTCAGGGCGACCGCCAAGGTGACGCATAACGCGGCGGACAGCCGAGTGCCGGTGCTGACGGAGCGGTAGGCACAGCTTGCGGTTGAGGGGATTGTGCCGGAGGATCTGCTCGCCGGCTGAGGCCGGTGGCGCGAGTGCGGGGAAGCACTTGCGCCGCCGGTCCTGGCTAGGCGAGCCGCGCCAGGTCGATGCACCGGATGCGCCGCCGGTTCGCCAGCGGCGGACAGGGTCAGCTCGCTGACCGCGCGCACGTCAAGCCAGGCGAGTTTGTTGCCGCGCGATCCGGCTGTGCCGCCGCAGCAGCGTCCACAGTGGATGCTCGACAGACAGTCGGAGCGGGGTCGGCCGCCGCGCGCATCCGGCCGAGCATCGCCAGCGTAAAGAGGTCGGGAGCAAAACGGGGAGCCATCGCGAACAGCTTCTGAGGCCGCTGACTCATGGATTACCTGCTGCGTCAGGGGGTTGCGTGCGGAGATGGATAGCGGCCGCTCTCGCATCGGAGCGGACTTTTGCGGGGTGCTTCTCGACGAATCCCGCGATGCTGTCGCGCCTCTGCTGGAGGTGCCGCTGCGGCCCGCCGACCTCCGTCGCGAGATCTCCTTGAGCGCGGCTGAGGGTGGCCCGCGTAGCCCTCTTCACCGCGGGACCCGTGGTGAGCAAAGACTTTGGCCTCGACGTCCCGGAAACGCGGAGCCGGTCGAGGCGGGCGCTGTCCGCGAGGGATCGCCGGACGCCTGCGGCACGCTCTGGGCATGCGCCGGGCTTGATGGTCGAGGCTGGCGCCGGGCGGCCGGCTTTCCACCAACGGTCGACTGTATGTAATCGACGACATGCAGGCGACAGCTGACCACTGCCCGCCTTCTACTGTGACCTCCGTCAATAACACGCGTCTGCAACTAACTGCACGTGCAACTATTGACGAAGCCCGTAGAACGTCTCCGCAACGGCAGCATGCCGACGACGCGGAGACCGCCGCGCGGGACTGCAGACAGACACAGAGGAGTCGGGGTCATGCCACTCGCGCTGGTTGCGCTGGCGATCGGAGCCTTCGGGATCGGCACCACCGAATTCGTGATCATGGGGCTGCTGCCCGAGATCGCCGGTGAATTCAGTGTGTCCATCCCGGCCGCCGGGATGCTGGTGACCGGGTATGCGCTCGGGGTCGTCGCCGGGGCGCCGGTGATGACGGTTCTCGGCACGAAGATCAACCGCAAGACGATGCTCATGCTGCTGATGGGCCTGTTCATCGCCGGGAACGCGTTGTCCGCGGTCGCGCCCGCGTTCGGCGTCATGCTCGCCGGGCGGATCGTCGCGTCGCTGGCGCACGGGGCGTTCTTCGGGATCGGCTCGGTGGTCGCCGCGGAGCTGGTCGCGCCGGAGAAGAAGGCCGGGGCGATCGCGTTCATGTTCACCGGGCTGACCGTCGCCAACATCGTCGGCGTGCCGCTCGGCACGTTCGTCGGGCAGGCGGTCGGGTGGCGGGTCACGTTCGGCATCGTCGCGGCGCTTGGCGTCGTCGGCCTGGCCGGTGTCGCGAAGCTCGTCCCGGACCTGCCGCGGCCGGAGGGAGTGCACCTTCGCCACGAGCTCGCCGCGTTCCGCAACATCCAGGTGATTCTCGCGATGGCGATGACGGTCCTCGGCTTCGGCGGCGTCTTCGCCGCGATCACCTACATCGCGCCGATGATGACCACCGTCGCCGGCTATTCGCCGGCCGCCGTCACCTGGCTGCTGGTGTTGTTCGGCATCGGCATGTTCCTC
Organism: Amycolatopsis benzoatilytica AK 16/65; assembly: GCF_000383915.1. Classification (NCBI taxonomy): domain Bacteria; kingdom Bacillati; phylum Actinomycetota; class Actinomycetes; order Pseudonocardiales; family Pseudonocardiaceae; genus Amycolatopsis; species Amycolatopsis benzoatilytica. Next base: position 5,464,190 of record NZ_KB912942.1, on the reverse strand, counting down.
GGCAACCTGCTCGGCGGCCGGTTCGCGGACCGCCGCTTGATGCCGATGCTGTACGTCAGCCTGGGCGGCCTCGCGATCGTCCTGGCACTGTTCACCTTCACCGCGCACAGCAAGGTCCTCGCCGCCGCGACGATCTTCCTTGTCGGCGCGCTCGGCTTCGCCACCGTCCCGCCGCTGCAGAAGCGGGTGCTGGACCAGGCGCACGGCGCGCCGACGCTCGCTTCCGTGGTCAACATCGGTGCCTTCAACCTCGGCAACGCGCTTTCCGCGTGGCTCGGCGGCATCGTGATCGCAGCCGGTTTCGGCTACACCTCGCCGAACTGGGTCGGCACCGCGCTCGCCGGTTCGGCGCTCGGCCTCGCGGTCTGGTCGGCCGCGCTCGAACGCCGACCGCCCGTTGCCGCCGAAACCCTTGTCCAGTACTGATTTCCATCCGAAAGGCAGCTGACATGACCGTCCCGGCCGTTCGCCTCAACAACGGCGTCGACATCCCGCAACTCGGCTTCGGCGTCTTCCAGGTTCCCGACGACGAGACCGCCGCCGCCGTCGCCAGTGCCCTCCAAGCCGGTTACCGCAGCATCGACACCGCAGCGATCTACGGCAACGAAGCAGGCGTCGGCCGCGCCATCGCCGAGTCCGGCCTGTCTCGCGACGAGCTGTTCGTCACCACCAAGCTCTGGAACGCGGACCAGGGCTACGACTCGACGCTCCGCGCCTTCGACGCCTCCCTTGCGAAACTCGGTCTCGACCAGGTCGACCTCTACCTGATCCACTGGCCGACCCCCGCCCGCGACCGCTACCTCGACACCTGGCGCGCCCTGGAACAGCTCGCCCGCGACGGCCGGATCCGCGCCGCAGGCGTGTCCAACTTCCAGCCCGCCCATCTGCGGCGGCTGATCGACGACAGCGACCTCGTGCCCGCGGTCAACCAGATCGAACTGCACCCCGGCCTGCAGCAGGCGGAACTGCGCGCCTTCCACGCCGAGCACGGCATCGCCACCGAGGCGTGGAGCCCGCTCGCCCAGGGGGCGGTCCTGAACGATCCGGCGATCACCGAAATCGCCGGGCGCACCGGGAAATCCGCCGCGCAGGTGGTGCTGCGCTGGCACCTGGAGCTGGGCAACATCGTGATCCCGAAGTCGGTCACCCCGGCCCGGATCCGGCAGAACCTGGACGTCTTCGACTTCTCCCTCTCCGACGCCGACCTCGCCGCGATCGCCGCCGCCGATCGCGGCCTGCGCACCGGGCCGGACCCCGACCAGCTCAACTGACCCGCTCCCGCTCCGTCCGGGAAGGGCCGCTGGAGGGAATTGGATTCCCTCCAGGGGCCCTTCCCGGACCGGACTCGCGGGGCCGGCTCAACGCCGGACCAGCCGGGTTGCGGTGACCCCATTCGGGAACGCTGTTCGCTCTGTCACCTCGAACGCCGTCGGATCGAACCCGCCGTCCACCATCGGCACGCCCGCTCCGGCGACCACCGGGTAGCTCTTGATCACCAGCTCGTCGATCTCCGGCAACAGTGCTCCGGCCAGTTTTCCGCCGCCGCACAGCCAGATGTCCAGGCCGTCCTCCTTCTTCAGCGACTGCACCAGCCCGACCGGGTCGCCCGGGACCACGGTCACCGCCGGGTCGACGTCCGGCTTCAGCGTGCTCGACACCACGTACTGCCGCAGGTGCGCGTACGGACTGGTGACCGACGGGTCCACGCGGTAGGTGGCCAGGCCCATCAGCACGGTGTCGAACCGCCGGTTGGGCTGGTCGTCCAGACCGAGCATGGGCCGGAACGCGGTGGGCACGGTCTCCGGATAGAGGCTGTTCAAGAACCCCAGGTACGACGCGGTCTGCTGCTCGTCGCCTTGGGGGAAGAAATCGAACTCTCCGGTAGGCCCGGCGATGCGGCCGTCCAGGGAGACCGCCACGTAGTACACGAGCTTTCGCATCAACCAACTCCGCTTATAGTACTCTGATTGAAGTGGTTTGAACCGTACAACTACAACTGGAGTGGTGTCAATGGTGCGCAGGAACGACGAGCGGCGCGCGGCACTGGTCGATGGCGCGATCGAGGTGCTGGCCCGCGAGGGGGCCCGCGGGCTGACCTTTCGCGCGGTGGACAGCGAGGCGGGCGTTCCGGTCGGCACCGCGTCGAACTACTTCGCCAACCGCGACGAGCTGTTCACGCAGGCCGGTGCCCGGGTCTACGAGCGGTTGCAGCCGGACGACGACACGATCCCGCCGGGTCGCGACCGCGCCGCGTATGCCCAGATCATGCGCGAGCTCGTCGGCCGGATCGCCGCGTTCCGCACGGGTTACCTCGCACTGCTCGAACTCCGCCTCGAAGCGACGCGGCGGCCGGAACTGCGCGAGGTCCTCACCGTACGGGTCCGTGCCGACGTCGACGCGAACGTCTCGTATCACCTCGCCTCCGGTCTCCCCGGCGACGCGACCGCGGTCAAGCTCCTCATCCTCACGCTGAACTGGCTGATCGTCGAGCAGCTCACTCTGCCGGACGTTTTCTCCGAAGAAGAACGCGACGAGCTGATCGCCGCGGCGGTCGAGCGGATCGTGGCCACCGAATAGGACTTTTCAGAGAAGCGTGGAAAAAATGCACTGATCGCGGGGCCCCTGTCGGCCCGCGAATTAGGTTTGCCTATCGTAATCTCCGTGCAGTGGGCAGACGCGGTTCCCAATCTCATGATCGGCTTGCGCGAAGGTCTGGAAGCGGGCCTCGTGGTCAGCATCCTGCTGGCCGCTCTGCGCAAGATCCGGCCAGACGACGGCTCGGTGTCGACCGCTCCGGTATGGCTCGGCGTTTTGGGCGCGGTGACCGTAGCGGGTAGTTTCGCCGCTATTCTCACCTTTTCCACCGATGTCCTTTCTTCTCGTGCGCAGCAGATCGTCGGCGGCACGCTGAGCGTGCTGGCGGTTTTCCTGGTCACCGCCATGGTGTTCTGGATGCGAAGGACCGCGGTCGGGCTTTCCGCCCATTTGCGCGGCGAAGTCGAACGCGCGGCAGCGATCGGTGCGGGAGCGCTCGCCCTCACCGCGTTTCTCGCGGTCGGTCGCGAGGGCCTGGAGACCACGCTGTTCCTCTGGACGGCAGTGAAGGCGTCCGGCGCCACGGTCGCGCCACTGACCGGCGCGGCACTCGGGCTCGGTATCGCGATCCTGCTCTGCTGGCTGCTGTACCGCCGCGCGGTCCGGCTCAATCTCGGCGTTTTCTTCAGCCGCACGGCGTTCGTACTGATCGTCATCGCGGCCGGCGTGCTGTCTTACGGTCTCGGCGACCTCCAGGACGGCGGCGTCCTGCCCGGCCAGAGCTGGGTGGCGTTCGACCTCGCCGGCTCTGTCGACCCGAACTCCTGGTGGGTTTCCCTGATCAGCGGCGTCACCGAGCTGACCCCCCGGATGACGGTGCTGCAAGTCGCGGCCTGGATCGGGTACCTCGCGGTCGTCGTCCCGCTGTTCGTCAAGGCCGGGCGGCGGCCCGCCGAAAAGCCCGCTGAGAAGCCCGCCGAGGCGGCTGGGCGCTGGGAACGGCTGGCGGGCAGGCACACCGCGATCGTCGCGGGCGCGCTCGTGCTGGTGCCGGTCGCGGTGGCGGCGCTGGTGATCGCGGTCCTGCCGTCCGCGGCGGCCGGTTCCGCGGCAGCCGTTTCGGTGACCGACCAGGGTTGCGCGCCGGAGTGGAAGTCCGCGCGGCCCGGCACGCAGAGCATCACGGTCGCCAACAAGACCGCCAACGCCGGCGAGATCCGGCTGGACGACAGCAGCGGCGCGATCGTCGCCGAGATCGAGACGATCGGGCCGGCGACGAGCGCCACGATGTCCGCTTCGCTCGCCGACGGCGAGTACACGTTCCGCTGCCTGATGTCCGGCCAGCCCGCCAGTGCCTCGGCACCGGTCCAGGTCAGCGGCGGAGCCAAGGAAACCGTCGGCACCGCAGTCAAACCGGTGACCACCGGCGACCTCGACGGCCCGAACAAGAAGTACCTCGGCTACGCCGGGCAGCAGCTCGCCGCCGTGGCGACCGCCGTGGGTGCCGTCCGCGCAGATCTGGCGGCGGGCAACGCCGACGCGGCGAAGAAGGACTGGGTCACCGCTCAAGTGGCTTGGGAACGCGTCGGCGCTTCCTACAACAGCTTCGGTGACGCCGGTACCGCGGTCGACGGGCTGCCCGATGGACTTCCGGGCGGCGCGGCCGATCCCCGCTTCACCGGCTTGCATCGGCTGGAGTACGGGCTGTGGCACGGCCAGGGGCCGGCTTCGCTGGTCCCGGTCGCGGACAAGCTCTCCGCGGATCTCGCCGCGCTGCGCGGAAAACTCGACACCGACGACGTCGCGGGGGATCCGACGAAGCTGACGGTCCGTGTGCACGAGATCCTCGAAGACGCGATCCGCGACCATCTGTCCGGAATGGACGATCAAGGCAGCGCAATGGCCTACGCCGCAACGGATGCAGACGTCGAAGTCACTCGTACCGTTCTCGCCGAGCTGGCTCCGCTGCTCAACGAGCGTTCCCCAGGCCTCGTCCGGGAGGCGACCGCACAGCTCGACAAGCTGCACGAAGCGTTGGCAGCCACCGGTTATCGCGCACCGAGCGCCGTGCCGCTCGCGCAGCGGCAGGCGGTGAACGGCGCGGCCGGTGCGGTCGTCGAGACGCTTTCCGCGGCACCCACTCTGCTCGAAGTCCCTCCGAGCCACTGATCGGCTGGTGAATCCCTAGTGACGAACGTCAATCGCCGCAATTTCCTGAAGGGCGCGGCGGCCGGAGCGGCCGGCACCGCGCTGACCGGCGGCGTACTGATCGGCGGCGCCCAGGCGGACGAACGCGCCGCCGGTGCCGCGCCGGCTCCGGCGACCGAGCACCCGTTTCACGGCGCGAACCAGTCCGGTGTGCTCACGCCCAGTCCGGCGGAGAAGCAGGCGTCCGCGGCGTTCGCGGCCTTCGACCTGCTCAGCAGCTCCAAGACGGACCTGATCGCGCTCCTGCGCACGCTCACCGATCGCGCGCGTTTCCTGACCGCTGGCGGTACTCCGCCGAATCTCGGGGTGGGCAAACCGCCGTCGGACAGCGACGTGCTCGGCCCGGCGGTGCCCGCCGACGGCCTTACCGTCACCGTCTCGTTCGGCTCCAGCCTCTTCGACAAAGTCGGTCTCGCCGATCGCAAACCGAAGAAGCTGACTCCGATGCGGATCTTCCCGGACGATTCGCCGGAGGCCGCCTGGATGCACGGTGACCTGCTGATCCAGTTGTGCGCCAACAACCCGGACACGGTGCACCACGCGATCCGCGACCTCACCCGGCACACTCGCGCCGCGATGCAGCTGCGCTGGAAGATGCACGGCTACAACCCGCCGCCGCGGCCGTCCGGCGCGGGCCGGAACCTGCTCGGGTTCAAGGACGGCACCGCGAATCCGGTCGGCGGGCAGGCGAGCGGCCTGGTCTGGGTCGACGACCCGGCGGAGCCGGCCTGGGCGCGCGGCGGCAGCTACCAGGTGGTCCGGCTGATCCGGATGCTGGTCGAGTTCTGGGACCGGGTGTCGATCAACGAGCAGGAGAAAATGTTCGGCCGCCGCCGCGATTCCGGCGCGCCGCTCGACGGGAACGCCGAAACCGACGACCCGGACTACCAGGCGGATCCGAAGGGCTCGGTCATCCCACTCACCTCGCACATCCGGATGGCCAACCCGCGCACCCCGGCAACCGAGAACCAGCGTCTCCTGCGCCGTTCCTACAGCTATGACCTCGGCGTCGACGCGAACGGCCAGCTCCAGGCCGGGCATGTGTTCGTCTGCTACCAGCAGGACGTGCGGCGGCAGTTCGAAACCGTGCAGGAACGGCTGGCCGGCGAGCCGCTGGTGGATTACGTCCAGCCGTTCGGCGGCGGTTACTTCTTCACGCTGCCCGGTGTTCGCGACCGCGACGACTGGTACGCCAGCGGACTGTTCTCCTAGCCCAAACCACCGTGCCCGATCCGCCGGCCGCACGCCCCAACGAGCCCCAATGTGGCATTGGGTGCATGTGATGCACCGAATGCCGCATTGGGTGCGTGTGGTGCACCGAATGCCGCATTGGGTGCGTGTGGTGCACCGAGTGCCGCATTGGGTGCGTGTGGTGCACCGAGTGCCGCATTGGGTGCGTGTGATGCACCGAATGCCACATTGGGTGCGTGTGATGCACCCAATGCCACATTGGGGTGCGGGTGGCGGGGCGGGGCGGGACAGGGCGGCCTGGTGTAGGCGGTCAGGTGGCCAATTTTTGTGGTGGTGCCACTTGCTGACCTGCGGGTTTAGTGGCTGCTGAGCCATCGTGGTGCCAAATTGAGCCATGATGGCTTGTGGTGGTGCCATCGGTGTGCCATAGTGGTGCCATGGACCTCACCACGTACGTGAATCACCTCGGCCGCGAGTTCGCCACCTTGGCCGAAACCGGCGGCGAAGAGGGGCGTGCGCTGGTCGAGCGTCTGACCGGCTCGCTCGAATCGGCGATCCGGATGACCCTGCTGGAAGCGCTGTCCGGCGCGGCCGACGAGATCACCCGGGACCTGGCTCCCGGTTCGGTCGAGCTGCGCCTGCGCGGCCGCGACCCGAAGTTCGTCGTGACCGCGCCGCCTGCCGAAACCCCGCAGCCGGCCGCGCCGGCGGCCGAACCCGTCCCGGAGGCCGAACCGCTGTTCGCCGAGGACGGCCCGTCGGCCCGGATCAACGTCCGGCTGCCCGAACAGCTCAAAGCCGCAGTGGAGGAAGCCGCGGCCAAGGAGGGCCGGTCGGTCAACGCGTGGCTCGTCCGCGCCGCGTCCGCCGCCCTGCGCTCGGAGCGCGAAGTGCGTTTCGACGCATCCGAAGCCGGAACATTCGCCAAGCAGAGCTTCACCGGCTGGGTCCGCTAGAACCCGTTCTTCATCCACGTCTCTGAACTGCGGAGACGTTCCATCACAACACTGTCAGGGGACAACCATGCCTAAATTCGAGACGCCCGAGCCCATCGCCGTCACCCTCGACCTCGGCGTCGGCCAGGTCCGGTTCGTCGCGGCCGACCGCGCCGACACCACCGTCGAGGTCCGGCCGACCGACGAATCCGACGAGTCCGACGTCAAGGCCGCCAAGCAGGTCCGCGCCGACTTCAGCAACGGGACGTTGCACGTCACCGGCCCGAAAGCGGGGCTGTTCGACTTCTCTCGCAAGACCCGCTCGGTCGACGTGACCATCGAGCTGCCGGCCGGCTCCCGGGTGTCGGCCGAGGTGCAGGCCGGCGGCTTCTCCGCCACCGGCGTACTCGGCCAGTCCCGGTTCAAGACCGCGGCGGGCAACGTCAGCCTGGACCGGACCGGCCCGCTGACCGTCGACACCTCGGTCGGCCACATCACCGTCGAGGAGATCGCGGGCAACGCGGAGATCACCACCGCTTCCGGCAAGATCCAGCTCGGCCCGATCGCCGGCACCGCGGCGGTCAAGAACTCCAACGGCGACACCACGATCGCCTCCGCGACCGGCGACGTGCGGGTGCGCTCGGCCAACGGCGACATCACCGTCGACTCGGCGGAGGCCAGCGTCGATGCGAAGACGTCCAACGGGGCGATCCGCCTCCGCGAGATCGTCCGGGGCGCGGCGACTCTCGAAACCGCGATGGGAGACCTGGAAATCGGCATCGCGGAAGGCACCGCGGCCTGGCTCGACGTGAAGACCGGCTTCGGCCACGTGCGCAACGAGATGACGGCATCCGCCAAGCCGTCCGACGCGGGCGAGACCGTCGAGGTGCGCGCGCACACTTCGTTCGGCGGCATCCTCGTCCACCGTTCCTGACCAGCGAATACTGGGGAGAAAAACCATGCACACCAACGGTTCCCGGCCCGCGATCGCGGCCACCGGACTGCGCAAGTCCTATGGCGACAAGGTCGTGCTCGACGGCGTGGACCTCTCGGTCGCCCGCGGCACGGTGTTCTCGCTGCTCGGCGCCAACGGCGCGGGCAAGACCACTACCGTGAAGATCCTGTCCACTTTGATCAACGCCGACTCCGGCGAAGCGCGGGTGGCCGGCTTCGACGTCGCCCGCCAGCCGGATGGGGTGCGCGCCTCGATCGGCGTCACCGGCCAGTTCTCCGCGGTCGACAGTCTGCTCAGCGGCGAGGAAAACCTGCTGCTGATGGCGGATCTGCACCATCTCGGCAAGACCGCGCGGCGCGCCCGCACCGGGCAGCTGCTCGAACAGTTCGATCTGGTCGAGGCGGCGAAGAAGCCGGCTTCGACCTACTCCGGCGGGATGCGCCGCCGGCTCGACCTGGCGATGACTCTGGTCGGCAGCCCGCAGGTGATCTTCCTGGACGAGCCGACCACCGGGCTGGACCCGCGCAGCCGGCGCGCGATGTGGCAGATCGTCCGAGAGCTGGTGGCCGGCGGCGTCACGATTTTCCTGACCACGCAATACCTCGACGAGGCCGATGAGCTGGCCGACCGGATCGCGGTGCTGGAACAGGGCCGGCTGGTCGCCGAAGGCACCGCGGACGAACTCAAGCGGCAGATCCCCGGCGGGCACGTCCAGCTGAAGTTCGGCGAGGAGGCAGAGCTCCTCCAGGCCAGCCGCGGACTGCGGGAGGCGTCGCGCGAGAACGACGCGCTCGTGCTGCGCGTGCCGAGCGACGGCAGCCTGCAGTCGCTCAAGTCCCTGATCGACCGGCTCGACGAGCTTTCCGTGCAGGTCGACGAGCTTTCCGTGCACACCCCCGATCTCGACGACGTCTTCCTCGCCCTGACCGGCACCTCGACCGACGAAAAGGCGGCCACCCGATGAGTACTGCCACCCTTGCCGGACCGGACCAGCGGTTCTATCCGGTCCGCGATTCGATGACCATGCTGCGCCGCAACCTGCGGCACATGCTGCGGTATCCGTCGATGACGATCATGCTCGTCGGGATGCCGGTGGTGTTCCTGCTGCTGTTCGTCTACGTCTTCGGCGGGACACTGGGCGCCGGGCTGGGCGGCGCGGGCGGCGGCAGAGCGGAATACGCCAACTTCGTCGCTCCGACGATTCTGCTGATGACGATCACCGCCACCGTGCAGGGAACGGCGATCTCGGTGGCGATGGACCTGACCGAAGGAGTCATCGCCCGGTTCCGGACCATGCACATCGCCCGGGTTTCGGTACTGACCGGGCACGTGCTCGGCAGTGTGCTGCAAGCGTTGTTCGGGCTGGTGGTGGTCACCGGGGTGGCGTTGCTGGTCGGGTTCCGGCCGGCGGCGGACTTCGGGTCCTGGCTCGCCGCGATCGGGTTCCTCGTGGTGGTGGCGCTCGCGCTGGTGTGGCTGTGCGTCGCGCTGGGACAGGTCAGCAAGAGCGTCGAATCGGCCAGCAACACGCCGATGCCGTTGCTGCTGCTGCCTTTCCTCGGCAGCGGGTTCGTGCCGACCGATTCGATGCCCGCCGGGCTGCGGTGGTTCGCCGAGTACCAGCCGTTCTCGCCGATCATCAACACGCTGCGCGGACTCCTGCTCGACGAGCCGCTGGGCAACAACTGGTGGCTCGCGCTCGGCTGGTGCGCGGTGATGGGTCTCGGCGGCTACTTCTGGTCCAAGAAGCTTTTCAATCGCGAATACTCGCACTGAGGGGGCATGAAATGAGTCACGAAAAGGTGGTGGACGGAGTTCCGCTGGGCCGGCCGCCGGGCTGTCCGTTCGATCCGCCCGCCGCGTTGAGCGAGCTGCGCGACGAGGCCCCGGTGGTGCGGATGAAGTTCCCGGACGGGCATCTCGGGTGGCTGGTCACCGGTTACCCGGAAGTGCGGGCGGTGGCGGCGGACCAGCGGTTCAGCAACCGGTACGAGCTGTCGCACTTTCCGCTTCCCGGGATGGAGCACGTCGAACAGCTGCCGCCGGCTCCGGTCGGGGACCTGACCGGGATCGACGCGCCGGAGCACACCCGCTTCCGGAAGCTGCTGACCGGGAAGTTCACCGTGCGGCGGATGCGATTGCTGTCGGACCGCGTCGCCGAGGTGGCGGCCGAGCATCTGGACGCGATGGAAGCGGCCGGGCCGGGCGTCGACCTGGTCGAAGCGTACGCGCATCCGGTGCCGGCGGTGATGATCTGCGAGCTGCTGGGAGTGCCGTATGCGGATCGGGAATCGTTCCAGGCCAACAGCGCGGCGATCAGCGACGTGGATCTGCCGGAGACGGACCGGATGAACGCCTACGGCGCGCTGCAGGAGTACGTCGGGGAGCTGGTGCTGACGAAGCGGGCTTCGCCGACCGACGATCTGCTGAGCGATCTGACCGGCAGCGATTTGACGGACGAGGAATTGGCCGGGCTGGGCACGTTCCTGCTCGCTGCCGGGCTGGACACCACCGCCAACATGATCGCGTTGGGGACGTACGCGCTGCTTTCTCATCCGGCTCAGCTGGCGGTGGTCCGGGACGATCCGGCGGCTGCTGGCGGGGCGGTTGAGGAACTGATGCGGTACCTGTCGATCGCGCACACCGGAGTGCGGGCGGCGCTGGAAGATGTCGAGGTCGGCGGGGAGGTGATCCGGGCCGGGGAATCGGTGGTGGTTTCGGTGCTGGGAGCCAATCGGGATCCTCGGCGGTTCCCCCGGCCGGACGAGCTGGACGTGCGGCGGGACGCGGTGGGGCATGTCGCGTTCGGGCACGGGGTGCATCAGTGCCTGGGGCAGCAGCTGGCTCGGGTGGAGATGACGGTGGCGCTGCCGGAGCTGTTGCGGCGGTTCCCCGGGTTGCGGGTGGACGGGGAAGTGGTCTTGCGGTCGGAGCTGCAGAACATCTACGGGGTGCGGAGATTGCCGGTTGCCTGGTAGGGCTGTTGAGGACTTTCTGGGGTTTGCTGGGGTAGTCCGTGAAGGGCCCCTTGAGGGAATCCAATTCCCGCAAGGGGCCCTTCACGGACCGGATAGGGTTGCCGCGTCGGTTGAGCGGATGGGGGTTCGTGGTGGTGGATGCTGCCCAGGTGGGTGACGGGTTGCGGCGGTTGGGGGTGGTGGAAGGCGGCGTGGTGATCGTGCATTCGTCGTTGTCTGCCTTGGGGGAGGTTGCCGGCGGCGCAGCGGCGGTGGTGCGCGGTGTGTTGCGGGCGGTGGGCACGGACGGGACGCTGGTGGTTCCGGCGTTTACCGGGGAGATCGCTGACCCGTTTCCGTTGCACGGCGGGGCGGGCGATTCCGCGGTGGACGCGGCCCGGGATCGGGTTCCGTTATTCCATCCGGATTTCCCCACTGCGATGGGAGCGGTTCCCAACGCGGTTCTGGGTTGGCAGGGGCGGTTTCGCAGCCGGCATCCGCAGGCGTCTGTTGCCGCGGTGGGGAAGCGGGCGGCTGAGGTGACCGCGCAGCAACCGCTCGGGTACGCGGTCGGAGTGGGGTCTCCGTTCGACTGGATGCACCGGCACGGCGCGCAGATCGTGTTGATCGGGGTCGGGCACAACCGGAACTCGTTCCTGCACTACGCGGAGTCGCTGGTGCCGCATCACCGGCGGAAGGTGCGGCGGTTTCCTTACCTCGTGGACGGCGAGCGAGTGTGGGTGCGGACCGGTGACGTCGGAGACGACAACGGGCGGTTTTTCCCTCAGGTCGGGGCGGAGTTCGAGGCGGCGGGCGAGGTGCGGATCGGGCGGATCGGGGCGGCGGAGTGCCGGGTGATGGACAGCGGTGCGTTCGTGGAGTTCGCGCGGCGACGGCTCGGGGAGCTGCTGAACGGGTGAAGAACCGCACCGGGCAACCTATACTTCGGCGTCGTGACTGAAGCTCAGCAGCGGTGTCGGGCGTTTCTCGACGACCGGGATCCGCCGACGCCGTGTCTCGTGGTCGATCTGGACACGGTGCGGGAGAACTGCGAACGGCTTCAGCGGGTGCTTCCGGAAGCCCGGATGTACTACGCGGTCAAGGCCAATCCGGCGCCGGAGGTGATCCGCGCGGTGCGCCAGGCGGGGGCCGGGTTCGACGTCGCCGGGTGGGAAGAGATCGAGCTTTGCCTCGGGCAAGGAGTGGCGCCGGAGGCGCTTTCCTACGGCAACACGATCAAGAAAGCTCGTGACATCGCGTACGCACACCGGGTCGGAGTCCGGCGTTTTGCCTTTGACAGTGCGGAAGATCTGCGGAACATCGCCGAGCATGCGCCGGGATCGACGGTCTCCTGCCGGATTCTCGTGGACAGTCCGGGGGCGTTGACGCCGTTCGGGCGCAAGTTCGGCTGTGCGCCGGAGATGGCGGTCGAGTTGCTCGTCCAGGCGGCGGAGCTCGGGCTCGATCCGGAAGGGGTGGCGTTCCACGTCGGGTCGCAGCATCTCGACCCGGCGGCGTGGGACATCGGGATCGCGGCGGCGGCGCGCATCTCCCGGGCCGTGGCGGAGCACGGAGTGTCGTTGCGGGGGTTGAACATCGGCGGCGGATTCCCGGTCGGCTATGTGAGCGACGCGCCGCCGTGGAGCGAGTACGCGACGGCCGTTCGGGAGTCGGTCGCGCGGCATTTCGCGGTGGCACCGGCGTTGTCGTTCGAACCGGGGCGGGCGGTGGTGGCGTCGGCGGGGATGATCCGCAGCGAGGTCGTGCTGGTATCCCGCAAGGCAGCCGACGACGAACGGCGCTGGGTGTACCTCGACATCGGCCGCTACAGCGGGCTTGCCGAGACGGAGAACGAGGCGATCGCGTACCGGCTGGTGACCGCACACGACGGCGGGCCGGACGGACCGGTCGTGGTGGCGGGGCCGACCTGCGACGGAGACGACGTGCTCTACCAGCGCACCCCCTACCGGCTGCCGTTGGCGCTGCGGGGCGGGGATCACGTCGACCTTCTCGATGCCGGAGCGTACACGCAGAGCTACTCTTCGGTGTCGTTCAACGGATTTCCGCCGCTGCGGACGTACTTCGTCGGCGGGGACGCCGGAGACGTCGGGGAGTTCGCCGGACGGCATGTGCTGGCGGAGTTCTCCGGGGTCGCGGCTGACGTCCTGGACGATCCGGCGTTGTTGTGCGAGAGCCTGGAACGGGCGCTGGACAAGGCCGGCGCGACGGTGTGCGACCTGACGTTCAAACAGTTCGAGCCGCACGGAGTGACCGTGGTGGCGCTGCTTTCGGAGTCGCACGCGTCGATCCACACGTACCCGGAGAACGGGTCGGTGTTCGTCGACGTGTTCACCTGCGGACGGCGAGCGGATCCGGAGCTGGCCGTGCAGCTGCTGCGGGACCAGCTCGGTGCGGGCGTTTCCCGGATCACCACTATCCACAGAGGACAGGACGGCAAGTGAACATCGAGGAACCGGTCGGGCAGGGCGTGACCCGGCGGTGGCACGTCTCGGACGTGCTGGCCGACACCCGGACCGAATACCAGCATCTGGTGATCGGGACCACCGCGCAAGGGGTTTCGCTGTTCTGCGACGACGAGCGGCAGAGCACCGAGTTCAGTCAGCTGGTGTACCACGAAGCGCTGCTGGTCCCGGCGTTGCTGCTGGCGTCCACTGTGGACCGGGTGCTGATCGTCGGTTCCAGCGAAGGCGTCGCGTCGCAGATCGCGGCGGCGGCCGGGGCTTCGGTGGACCACGTGGACATCGACGCGGAAGCGGTCCGGTTGTGCGCGGAGCACCTTCCCTACGGCTATTCGCCGGACGAGCTGGCACGAGCGGAGCGCGGCGAGGGGCCGGTCCGGGTGCGGTACGCCGACGGGTGGGAATACGTGCGCAGGTGCGGCGAGAAGTACGACATCGTGGTGGTCGACCTGCCGGACGAGCAGGACGACCTCGATGCGCAGCACAACCGCTTGTACGGGACGGAATTCTTGGCGTCCTGCCGGTCGCTGCTGACGTCTGGCGGGGTGGTGGCCTACCAGGGCGGCTGCCCCACGTTGTGGCGGAACTCGACTTTGGTGAAGTGCTGGCGGCGGTTCGAGAAGGTGTTCCCGGCACCGGTTTACTTCGGTTCCGCGGAGCACGAGTGGGCGTTCTTCTTCGGGACGGACCGGGAGAACCCGCTGGAGACGATGACGGAACGGCTGCCGGGGCTGCGGTACCGGCCGGAGACGATCGACGCGCTCGCGTTGCGCGGCGCGACGGTTCCGCCGATGAGCCTTCGCTGAGGACCGATCGGCGGACCTTGGCGCTGGACACTCATCGTGGCTGACTAGGGCTGGTGGACCGCCGGATTCGGCAGCGGGGTCGGGGTGGTGATCGGCGAGTCGGACGCGCCGGTGGCGGGAGACTTCGTGCCGGGCTGGCAGCAGGCGCTGGCCTGTTGTCCTTGCGGCCGCGGGTTGAGCGGCTCTTGGTAGACGCGGTAGCGGACGGCGTCGCTCGGCGCGTATCCCGAACGCGTCGAACGCGTCGAATGCGCTGTTCGGGGCGTTGGACTGGCGTGGTGTACCGGAGGCGCGTCGACCACCGGCACGGCGGGCGCAGGTGAGGGCACGGGCGCGGCCGACGAAGGATGTGCAACGGACGCCGGGGGAGCGGGCGGGGTCGAGCTGATCGCTGAATGTGCTTGCGGTATCGGGGGATTCGCTGGGCCGCTGCTGGCCGCCAGAGCTGCCGTCACGGCGATCGCCGCGCCGCCGACGGCGATCGCCGACGCCGCCAGAAGTCTTCGCTGCATGGAGAGATCCAACTGTTCGTCCGGCACGGCGTCAAGTGTCATTGACCGGAGAACCAGCCGGGCACATCCAGCCGCGCCGAGCCCGGTGAAGCGACCTTCCGCAGGTCCTCTTCCAGGGCGCGAAGCCGCTGTGCGCCCAGTTGTTCCGCCCACTGCGCGCGCAGCTGATCGAAGATCCGCGCCGACTTCGCCAGGCAGTCGATTCCGTGATCGGTCAGCCGCACCAGCATCCGCCGGCCGTCGCCGGGGTCGCGTTCGCGGTAGACGTAACCGAGCCGTTCCAGTGTGTCGATCGTCTTGCCGGCGGCCTGTTTGGACACTCCGAGCGTGTGCCCGAGCTCGACCGCCGTCGTGCCGTGGCGGCCGATCGCCTGGAAGACGAACCCGTACATCGGCCGAAGTCCGGCGTGCCCCTGCTTCGCGAGCTCGGCATGCAGATCGTCGATCAGGCTGCGGAATCCGAACAGCAGGCGCAGCGGCAGCTCGAATCCGGGCGGATCACTTGACATGATAGACAACCTCGTTGACTATATGGACAACTCGATTGTCTATCTTACTGGAGGAACCCCAGATGACTGTGATCCGGACCGCCGAAGCCCGCCGGACGGAAACCCCGAACGCGGTGATGACCACCTTCGCCTCGGCGACGCAAGGCGGCAGCCAGCAGGCGGTGTGGCGGGTCGACATGGACCCCGGCGCGGCCGGGCCGGTGCACGCGTTCGACGCCGAGCAGGTGTGGACGGTTCTCGACGGCGGCGCGCACATCACGCTCGACGGCGAAACTTCGACCGTGGCGGCGGGCGACACTGTGATCATGCCCGCGGACGTGCCGCGGCAAATCCGCACCACCGACGGGCTGGCCGCGATCGTGTGCGCGCCGGCGACCACCCGGGTGCACTGGACCGGCGCGGTTCCGGCGTGCGCGAGCGCTGACGGGGCCAAGATTCTGCCCGGCTGGGTGGCCTGACCTGGGCAACCGGACTGTGGCGGGCGTCACGGAATGTCTCGGCGCCGGTTGCGCTACAACCGGTATGTCTGCTCCCACCACGCCAGAAGAAGCCGCCCCGGTCGTGCCTCAGCTCGAGGACTTCGACTTCCCGCTCACCGACGGCGCAGCCTGCCGGATCGACGATCCGGACTGCGAAGCCTGCCAGTAAGCGGCGGACGGCTCGGGAAGCGCGGCAACTGCCTGGCAGTTGCCGCGCTTTCTGCGTCAGGCGTCCTTCACCGGCTGCCGCAGGACGGTCTTGAGCTTCTCCGGCGCGGTGCGCCGCGGGTCGCTCAGGTAGATCTCGTGATGATCGCCGTTGAACGTGAGCTGGTGGCTCGGCAGATACTCGCGGTGCAGCCGGTCCAGCGTCGGCGCCTCGTCGTCGTACGAGCCGACATGGAGGATCTGGACGCTCTTCCCCTCTTCGAGCGTGCGCAGCCGCAGTTTGGCGAGTGCCGCGTTGTCCTTTTTCTTCGCGACGCTCTCGACGGCGCGCTGGACCATCTCCGCGGTCACCCAGTCCGGCTGGCTGATCATCATGGTCCAGTCCCACTCTTCTTTGCGTCGGGTGAGGAACACTGACGGGTCCTTCGCGCGCCACAGTCCTTCCAGCGGCCCGACAACGCTGTCTTGGCCGAGTGTCTTCTTGCAGGCGAACTTCACCGCGTACGCCACTCCGTACAGCGCTTCGACCGCGTTCACGTACTCCGGCGCGGTGTTCGGGTCGCCATGGCCGTCGACGGCCAGGTATTGGAGCGCAGGCACGTCGACGACGGAGAACTCGTCCTTCGGAGGCGCGTACAGCGCCCGGTGGGCCTTCTTGACGTCGTATTTCTCCAATGTTGTCTCCTGGGTGAGCACGCCTTCGGTCCAAGCGAGGTCGGCGGTGAGCATGGCCTCGCTGTAGTCGAAAATCGCCGCGGCGGCCGCGGGAAGCGGCTCCTGTGCGGAACGGGTCGCCTGGACTTCGGCGATCTGTTCGCGCAACGCGGCGAGCCGCGTGGTGAGGCCGGCCGTGACGTCTGCGTCCGGCAAGCCCGGGCTGTTGGCCATCGCGATGAGCACGCGTGCGCGGACCGGGGTAAGCGCCGCGAGCGCTTCGCGGGTGGCGTCCGCGCACTGGGTTCGGCCGGACTCGGTCGCCTGGAAGGTGGCGCGCGACTTTCCGGACCGCGGTGCGCCGACTGCTTCGATCAGGCCGCGCTTCGCGAGCTTGTCGAGCAAGTAGTAGATGGACGAGAAACCGAGTGCGGTCCAAGAGCGGATGCCGCGTTGTTCGATCACTTGCTCCAGCTCGTACCCGTGCCGAGGCTGCTCGACGAGCAGGCCCAGCACGGTCAGCTCGGCGTCGGTGAGGGACACGGCCATATTCTAGCACTAGAATATGGGTCAGTTCAGGCGCGGATCCTCGGACGGGTCGGCGTACATCGGCGGGCAGCCGTGCTCGATCGCCTCGGGGCGCAGTTCGTAATGCCAGGGTTCGTTGCGATAGATCTGGCACAACCCGTACCGGGCGCCGTGCCGCGAAAGCCACGCCTGCGCGGCAGCCGGTCCGAGGTCGATCGCCTGCCCGCGCACGTGCGCGGATTTGTCCGCGGTGGCCACCCACCGAGCGGCTTCCTCCTCGGAGCCGTACTTGGCGATCGCCTTGCGGCGCAGATGATTCTGGTAGGCCGGGGATCGCCAGCCGCTGTTCACCCGGAACTCGACCCCGTCCGCCACGGCGTCCTTCGCCGCCTCCTGCAGCGCGACGCGGAAACGAGGGTCGAGATTCGCCACCGCCGGAACGTTCGAGAAGACTGTCGTGCCGGGCGGGATCGCGCCATCGGCCTCGCCGAGTGCGGTGGCGGTCGTGGTGGCTGCTTCGCTGCGGGTCATGCGAAGCAGTGAAGGCAAGCCGGCGTTGCCAGCGCGTACGCGGTTTCGGATATGCCAGCGATACCCGCCGACGCGTAGGTTCGAGGACATGCGCGTGCTGATCGTCGAGGACGAGCCCTATCTGGCCGAGGCGATCCGGGACGGGCTGCGGCTGGAAGCGATCGCCGCCGACCTGGCCGGCGACGGAGACACCGCGCTGGAGATGCTGCGCGTCAACAGCTACGACATCGCGGTGCTGGACCGGGACATCCCGGGCCCGTCCGGCGACGAGATCGCCGGGCACGTGGTCGCGTCCGGCAGCGGCCTGCCGATCCTGATGCTGACCGCCGCGGACCGGCTCGACGACAAGGTCTCCGGGTTCGAACTCGGTGCCGACGACTACCTCACCAAGCCGTTCGAACTGCGCGAGCTCGTGGTCCGGCTGCGCGCGCTGGATCGCAGGCGGGCGCACAGCCGGCCGCCGGTGCGGGAGATCGCCGGCCTGCGGCTGGACCCGTTCCGCCGCGAGGTCTACCGGGACGGCCGGTACGTCGCGCTCACCCGCAAGCAGTTCGCCGTGCTGGAAGTACTGGTCGGCGCGGAGGGCGGCGTGGTCAGCGCCGAGGAGCTGCTGGAGCGGGCCTGGGACGAGAATGCTGACCCGTTCACCAACGCCGTCCGGATCACCGTCTCGGCACTGCGGAAACGGCTCGGCGAGCCATGGCTGATCGCGACCGTCGCCGGGGTCGGCTACCGCATCGACGCCGGAGACGCGCGTGGCTAGGCGAAGCGGGATGAGCGTCCGGCTCAAACTGACCCTGAGCTACGCCGGTTTCGTCATGGTGGCGGGGGTGCTGCTGCTCACCGCGGTGGCGGTGTTCCTGGTGAACTATCAGGAACTGGCGCTGCGCACGATGACCATCCTGATTTCGCCTTCGGGGCCGTGGCTGCTGCGCTCGTTCGCGCCGTACGCGGCGCTCGTGATGGGCCTTCTGCTGATCTTCGGCCTGGTCGGCGGATGGTTCCTGGCCGGCCGCATGTTGTCCCCGCTGACCCGGATCACCGCGGCGACCCGGAAAGCGGCGACCGGGTCGCTGTCGCACCGGATCGAGCTGGAAGGGCGGGAGGACGAGCTCCGCGAGCTCGCCGACAGCTTCGACGCGATGCTCGCCCGGCTCGAAGCGCAGGTCGCGGAGCAGCGCAGGTTCGCCGCGAACGCTTCGCACGAGCTGCGCACTCCGCTGGCGATCACCAAGAGCCTGCTCGACGTCGCCCGTGAAGACCCGGAGCGTGAGGGCGGAGAGCTGGACGACCGGCTCCGGACGGTCAACGCCCGCGCGATCGAGCTCACCGAGGCGCTGTTGCTGCTCAGCCGCGCCGAGCAGCGTTCCTTCCCACGTGAGTCAGTCGATTTGTCGCTAGTGGCCGAGGAAGCGGCCGAGACGCTGCTGCCGCTCGCCGAGAAGCACGGGGTGACCATCGAGACGGCCGGGGACATCACGTCGGTGATCGGTTCGCGCTCCTTGCTCCTGCAGATGACGACGAACCTGCTGCACAACGCGATCGTCCACAACCTGCCTGGCGGGGGCACCGTCGAGCTGCGCACCGCGGTCCGGTTCGCGGCCGGGGTGCTCGTGGTCGAGAACACCGGGGAGCCGGTCAGCGCTCAGCTGGTGTCGACGCTGACCGAACCGTTCCAGCGCGGGACCGAGCGGATTCGCCGGGACCACGCCGGGGTCGGGCTCGGGCTGGCGATCGTGAAAAGCATCGCGCAGGCGCACGACGGGGTGCTGACGCTGGATCCGCGCACGGCGGGCGGGCTCCGGGTCACCGTGCAGTTGCCCGCCGTTCGCTGATCGCGGCCAGGACGTGGCGGGCGAGCTTCGCGGCGGCGTCCGGGGTTCCGGTGCCGGCGGCGCGGGCGGCCATCGCGGCGAGGCGGACGGGATCGGTGAGGACGGGCAGCAGTTCCGATTCGAGCCAAGCGGGGGAGAGAACCGCGTCGGCGACGACCCGGGCCGCGCCGGACGCGACGGCGGCCACCGCGTTCAGCCGCTGTTCGCCACGTCGGTCGGGAAGCGGGACGAACGCGGCAGGCAGCCCGACGGCGGCCAGTTCGGCGCAGGTCATCGCCCCGGAACGGCAAAGAACGAAGTCCGCGGCGGCGTAGGCGTAATGCATTTCGCCGACATACGGGACCACCACGTACGGCGGGTCGCCGTCGGGAGCCGCGACGGCGTGTCGCCGTCCGGTGATGTGCAAGACCTGCACACCGGCGGCCTGGAACGCAGTGGCGGCGACCGCCGCGTTGATCGTCTGCGCGCCTTGCGAACCGCCGGTGACGAGGAGGACCGGGCCGTCCGGCCGGAGCCCGAACCGGCGGCGAGCCTCGTCTCGCAGGGCGGACCGGTCGAGGGCGGCGATCGCCGGCCGCAGCGGGATCCCGATCGGGGTGCCCCGCAACCGCACTGCCGGCGAAGCGGTGTAGACGTGCGGCGTCATCCGGGCGGCCAGTTGATTCGCCGCGCCCGCCCGGATGTTCGCCTCGTGCACCACGATCGGGATGCCCCGCCGCCGCGCGGCGAGGTACGCGGGTGCGGCGACGTAGCCGCCGAAGCCCACCACGATGTCCGCGCGCACCCGGTCGAGCACTGCCCCGGCCGCGCGCACGGAATCGCGCAAGTCGACGGGCAGGTGCAGGAGGGCCCGGTTCAGCGCGCGCGGCAGCGGGACGGGCGGGATGAGTTCCAGCGGGTAGCCGCGGGCCGGGATGAGGGTCGTGTCCAGGCCGCGCACGGTCCCGAGCGCGGTGATCTCGGCGGCGGGGGCCAGCTCGCGCAGGGCATCGGCGAAGTTCATCGCGGGTTCGATGTGCCCGGCCGAGTGGCCGCCCGCGATCACCACCCGAGGTGCTGGGTTTTCCATCGCCTACGCGACGAAATCGAAGTAGGTGTCCGGAAAGGGCTCGTCGCGCAAGGTGTAGTGCCACCATTCGTACTGGTACGCGGCGAAGCCGCAGTCTTCCATGATCGAGCGCAGCTGCCGCCGGTTCTCCGCCTGCGCCGGGGTGACCTCCGGCGCGTCGTGGTGCGAGACGGAATCCATCAGGTCGTGACCGCCGCCCATCGGGAGCAGTTCGCCGGTGGACAGCCGATACAGCGTCAGGTCGACCGTGCTGCCCCGGCTGTGGCCCGATTTCGCCGCGACATAGCCGCGTTCGAACATCTCGGTCTTGCTGATGTTCGGATAGTGCCGCAGTTTCGTGCGGCCGTCCTCCGGCTGCCGCGACCACCGCAGGAAGCTGTCCACCGCGCGCTGCGGGCGGTAGCCGTCCCAGAGCAGCAGGCCGAAGCCGAGCGTCGCGGCCTTCTCCTGCGCTCTCTCCAGCCCCGCGCACAACGCTTTCGTACCGACGATCCGGTTGGTCAGGTAGCCCTCGACCGGCTTCCCGGTGAAGTTGTCCCAGGTGGCGTACTTGGCGTCCCAGCGGATTCCGGGCGCGGCCTCGTCGAGAAAGACGAAGTCGTTCTTCATCGCGTCTCCAGCGCCAGCGCCACCAGCCGGTCCAGCACCTCGGACATCGGCATCCCCGCGGCGGCCATCATCCGCGGGTAGCGGCTGTAGGAGGTCAGGCCCGGGAAAGTGTTCACCTCGTTGAGCATCACCGTGCCGTCGGCCAGCAGGAACAGGTCGACCCGGGCAAGCCCTCGGCAGCCCAGCGCACGGTAGATCGCTCGCGCGGTCTGCTGGACGCGCTCGCGCGCCTCGGCGGAAATGTCGGCGGGAACAGTGATCACCGAGTTCTCGGAGCCGGTTTCCGGGGCGTCCTCCTGGTGGATCTTGAAAAAGCCGTGCGACAGGTGGATCCGGTCCGGTTCGCCGACGATCAGGTCCGCGCCGTTACCGAGCACCGCGCAGCCGACCTCGCTGCCCTCGACCGCTTCTTCGACGAGGATCTTCGCGTCGTACTGCGCGGCTTCCGCCACCGCCGCCGCCAGCTCTTCCGGGCCGCTCACTTTGGTGACGCCGAACGACGAACCGGACCGGGCCGGCTTGACGAACACGGGATAGGGCAGCTGATCGACGTCCGCGGTGCCGATCCAGAAGTTCGGCGTCGCGATGCCCGCGGCGCGGACCACCAGGTAGGCGAGCGATTTGTCCATGCACAGCGCGGAACTCGGCACGTCGCAGCCGGCGTAGGGGAGGCCGGACAGCTCCAGCAGGCCCTGGATCGCGCCGTCCTCGCCGAGCTTGCCGTGCAGTACCGGCAGCACCACGTCCAGCGGGATCGCCTCGTACTTGCCCTCGTCCAGGACGAGCAGCCGACCGCCTGGCGCCAGCGCGGCCGGACGGGCGTCCGCCCACGACGGGCCGTCGCAGAGCCGCCATTCGCCGTCTTGCGTGATCCCGATCCAGAACGGCTCGTAGTTCGCGAGGTCGAGGTGCTTCGCGACTTCCCGCGCGGACTTGACCGAGACCGGGTGCTCCTCCGAGCTGCCGCCGAACAGGACGCCGATCTTGATTTTGCTCATGCGCTCATTCCCTTTTCGAATTCCAGGCAGTTGAGAAGGCTGTTTTCCACCGCGTCGCGCAACGCTCGGTCGGTGTAGTAGGCGGTGTGCGGGCTGATCAGCACGTTCGGCAGCTTCCGCAGCCGGGCCAGGATCGGGTTTTCATCGGGCTGGTCCCGGCAATCGGCGTAGAAGGTCCCCTCTTCGCCCTCGACGACGTCCAGCGCGGCACCGCCCAGCCGGTCGGCTTCCAGCGCTTCCAGCAGTGCCTCCGTGTCGACAAGTCCGCCGCGCCCGGTGTTGACCACGAACGCGCCGGGCCGCAGCCGTGCGATCCGTTGCCGGTCAAGGAGATGCCGGGTGTCCGCGGTGAGCGGCGCATGCAGCGTCACGAGGTCGCTGCGGCGGAACAGCTCGTCCAGCGGGACGTACTCGGCGGCGGTGCCTTGGCGGAGGTCATAGGCCAGGATCCGGCAGCCGAACCCGCGCAGCCGGTCGATCACCGCGGCACCGATGCGTCCGGTCCCGACCACGCCGACGGTGAGATCGCGCAGCTCTTTACCGGGCAGCTCGCTCAGCCGGTAGTCCCGCGCGTCCGCGCGGGACACGACGGATTTCATGCTGCGCAACGACATCAGCATCAACATCACGGCGTAGTCGGCGACGCTGTCCGGCGAGTAGGCGACATTGCCGACCGAGAGCCCGACGCTTTCCGCGTACCGCAGGTCGAGATGGTTGTAGCCGATGCTGCGGGTGGAGAGGTAGCGGACGCCGACACGGCTCAGTTCGCGCAGGACCGCGTTGCTGACCGGCGTTTTGTGCCCGACGCTGACGCACCGGTTTCCGCTGGCCAGCTCCACCGTGGCGACCGAAATCGGGTCCGCCGTGATCGTTGGCCGCACCCCGAGCCGGGGCGCGGCCGCCAGGGCCAGTCCGGCCTCGTCCGGCCCGCAGCCGTAGAGCGTGATCCCCGTCATGGCTGCCAGTCAAGACAGCCGGGTGTTGCCAGCGCGTATCCGGTTTCCGATACGCCAGCGATATATGCGGCCGGAGCGGGCGACGTCGTGGACGAGTTCTTCTCCAGGACGGAGCGAGTGCCCGATAGCTGGCGGAGCAGAAGGGATCCCGGGTTTTCGCGCGGGGAACCGAGCCGGATGCGCGCAAGCGGAGGACAGCAGGACCCGTCTGTGGCTGCAATACTCCAGTCATGATCCTGATCGTTCTCAAGGCACAGATCCGTCCCGAGAAGCGAGCCGAATGGCTGGCCGGCATCGAGCAGTACACCGCCGCCGTGCGCAGCGAGCCGGGCAACGTCTCCTTCGACTACTACCAGAACGGCGGCGACGAGAACGCGTTCGTCATCGTCGAGGTCTTCGCTGACAGCGCGGCTGGCGACGCGCACGTCGCGACCGCGCACGCACAGGAATTCTTCCCGTTCATGGCGACGGTCGTCGCGGCGAAGCCCCAGATCAACTACCAGAACCTGGAAGGGGAGGCCTGGTCGGAGATGGCGGAGGTCACGCCGGTCGACTGAGTGGCATGGCCGTGCCGGGGGGCCGGTCGTCAACCCGGCACGAACAGGCGTCACGACCCGACTCGCCCGCCCGCGTCCGGCAGCACTCTCGACCGGACCTGAAACCGGACTCCTTCGGGGGCTTCGAGGGAGAATGCGTTTCCACGACCGGGCACGACATCGACAGTCAGGTCGTTGTGCCGCCAGTGCTCGTACTGGTCGGCGCTCATCCAGAAGGGCGTGCCGCCGGCCAGTTCGCCGATCAGCACGTCGGAGCGGCCCAGCCGGAATTCGCTGTGCGGATGACACATCGGCTCGGTTCCGTCGCCGAGGCCGCCGGTCTGCTGGACCATCAGCGGGCCGTGCCGCTGGCGCAGCCGCAGGATCAGGTCCTCGGCGGCCCGGGTGATCCGCACCCGGACGACCGGCCCGGATTGTCCTTCCACCGTGTCCCCTTCCTCGTCGCGTCACCGTGACGAGGCTCACGATCCGCCCGGAAGGTTGGCACGGAGTTGGGACCCGGAGTCACTCCTGCCGGGCGACCGCGAGCCGGCCGGCGGCGATCGCCCGGCGAGCGTCGGTGCGGGCCAGCGAACCGAGTGCGTGCTCGTGGATTTCCGCGTCGTACCAGGCACGCTCGCCGTAGGCCAGCGCGTGCTCCGGCGCGTCGCTGGTCAGCACCGCTTCGCGCATGGTGACTTCGAGGTGGTCCCGCCAGCGCACGATGCCGGGTGCCTCCGACTGCGGCAGCAACGGGCCGCGGTACAGCCGCACGGCCGCGTCCAAGTCCCGGCGCTCCAACGCCGCCAGCACGTCCACGGCGTCGCACTCGATCGGCACGGTCGAGGCGTAGCGCCGGGCGGTGAGGATGCCGCCGAGAGCGTTGCGCAGGTGCGACGCCTCCGCCCGCACCGTCGTCGTGGTGACCATCCGGTCGCCGTACAGCGCTTCCCGCAGCGCGTCGAGGGTGAACCCCTCCGGCTGCAGCGCCAGCAGCGTCAGGATCTCCAGCTGCCTCGGACGCAGGTTCAGCGCCACCCCGTCCCGGACCGCGGCGGCCACCCCCAGCGCCGACACCCGCAGTCCGGCGGACGACACCGCGGGCAGCCCGGATTCGATGGCCGAGACCAGCGACCGGACCGTCGACATCGCCAGCGGATGCGAACGGTCCCAGGTGCTCGACAGGTCGAGGACGCCGAGCACCTGGCCGCGCGCGTCTCGGATGGGCGCGCAGTAGCAGACCCAGCCGTGCAGCGCGGCCACCAGGTGCTCCGCCGAGAAGACCGCGCTCGGCCGTCCGGTGCGCAACGCGAGCGACAGCGCGTTCGTGCCCATCGCCGTTTCGTCCCATCGCCCGCCGGGGGCGAAGTTGACCTGCTCGGCCCGCCGGCGCATCACCCGGCCGCCGCAGGTCCACAGGATCGTGCCGGTCTCGTCGGTGACCGCGGCGATGAAGCCGGCGTCGTCGGCGACAGTCCGCAGCTCGTCCGCCACGCGCTCCACCGGCTCGCGCAGCGGCGACCCGGTCCAGCGCGGCCGGACGACGCCGCCGTCGGTGACCGGCGCGCGGTCGGTCGCCGGGTCGACAGTCGGCAACGACCTGATCCACGATTCGGTGACCTCGTGGCGGAGCAGGAGGTCACCGGCCTCCGCGCGGGGCGCAGCCTGCCGCAGCCGGGGCACTACCTCCGCCCACTGCTGTTCGAGATCGATCCTGCGTCGTCGAAGCGAATCGAGTTCGTGCATTGACATCCCGACGTCGTCGTCTTGCGTGCCGGTCATCCATCCTCGCAAGCCGCCGCACCGTTCGCACCTGTCCGATCGGGCAGGTGCGAACGGCCGCGAAGGAGGGGTAAGGGCCGTCGGCGAGCGCTTACCCTGGAGAGTCCTCCGTTCGGCGGAGGAGGGGTTACGCTCGTGCCCGCATCACGTTCCTCAGCAGGTCGGGAGGTCCCGATGCTCCGACTCGCGGAAGGCCGTGCGAACACCATGGAACACGGGGCGGGCGAGGACCGGCGGTCCGCCGGCCAGCCGGAAGAGCTGACCGGTCCCCAGATCGTCGGCGCGCACACCGCGCGCGAACCCGGGCAGCTGGCGAAGTTCCACGCCCCGGAAATCGTGTTCGGCCCCGGTTCGCTGGCCGAGCTCGGCCACTGCACGCTGCGGGTCGGCGCGCGCCGGCCGTTCCTGGTCACCGATCCCGGGCTGATCGAGGCGGGCTGGGTCGACGAGGCGATCGGGCACCTGCGGCTGGCCGGGCTGCAGCCGGTCGTCTGGCACGGCGTCACGCCCAACCCCAAGGACCACGAGATCCAGAGCGCCTTCGAGCACTACCGCGAAAGCGGCAGCGACGTGATCGTCGGCCTCGGCGGCGGGTCCTGCATCGACGCGGCGAAGGGCGTGGCGATCCTGTCCGGCAACGGCGGGCGCATCCTCGGCTACGAGGGCGTGGACAAGGTCGTGCACCCGATCCCGCCCACGGTCATGGTGCCCTCGACCTCGGGCACCGGCGCGGACGTGTCGCAGTTCGCCGTCGTCACCGACACCAGCCAGCACGTGAAGATCACCATCATCAGCCGGACGCTGGTGCCGGAGATCTCGGTGATCGACCCGCGGCTGCTCACCACGATGCCGGACCTGCTCAACGCGGCGACCGGCCTCGACGCGCTGACCCACGGCATCGAGGCGTTCGTCTCCAAGGCGCACAACCCGCTCACCGACAACCACGCGCTGCAGGCGGTCGGCCTGATCACCCACAACCTGCTGCGCACCCAGCTCAAACCGCGCGAAGCCGAGGCCCGGATGGCGATGGCGCAGGGTTCGCTGGAGGCCGGGATGGCCTTCACCAACGCGATCCTCGGCGCCACCCACGCGATGAGCCATCAGGTGGGCGGCCTGCTCGACGCACCGCACGGGGTGGTCAACGGGGTGCTGCTGCCGCACGTGATCCGGTTCAACGCCGCGCGCGAGCCGGAGCGGTTCGTTCCGCTCGCCGCGGCCGCCGGCATCGACACCGCTGGCCTGCCCGGGCTCGAAGCCGCGCACCAGCTCGCCGACCGCGCCCGCCAGCTCGCCGACGAGGTCGGCGTGCCGCGCGGCCTGGCCGGGCTCGGCGTCACCGAGGACAAGATCGCCACGCTCGCCCGCACCACGATGAAGGACGCGTGCCTGGCCACCAACCCGAGACAGGCCCGGGTGGAAGACATCGAGGCGCTGTTCCGGGCGGCGCTGTGAACGATCCCGAGCGAGCCGCGGCCGACCTGGGCGTCCTGACCGGGGTGCGGTCCGGCAAGCGGTCGTTCTACCCGGAATACATCCGCTCGACCGAACGGGTTTCGCGGGCGGTCGAAGCGCTCGACGGCATCTCCCGCGCGCTGGTGCGCACCGCGGAGGGGCCGCGCGCGCTGGTCGAAGCGGTGCTCCGGGCGGCGTCGGAGCACCTGCAGGCGGACTGGCTGCTGCTCGCGGTCGCCGACGGTGCGTTGCGCGCGGCCCGGCCGAGGTTCGTGCTGAACATCGGCGGGACGATCGTCGACGACCGGGCGGAGGTCCCCGACGAGGTCCTCGAACACCTCGACGTGCTGCGGACCCGGCCGTGGGAGCTCGACACGTGGCCGCACCGGGACGGGCTGGTCCGCGCGACGATGACGCTGGACGACGAGCCGGTCGGCGGGATCGTCGCCCGGCCGGCGCCAGGGCTGGAGGTGGCCGCCACCGACGTCGCCATCCTGCGGGTGCTGGGCAACCAGGCCGCGGTCGCGCTGCACAACTCGTTCCTGTTCCATGCCGCCGCCCAGCTGCGCGGGCGCACCGAACGACTGTCCGAGGCCGCCGAGCGCCAAGCCCGCGACCTCGCCGCGCGCAGCGCCGAACTGGCGCACACGCAAGAACGTCTGGTCGAGGTCATGCAGCGGCAGGTGCTCGACGACGAACGGCACCGGATCGCCCGTGAACTGCACGACAGCGTGACGCAGTCCGTGCTGGGCGCGGGCATGACGATCGAGGTGTGCCGGGCCGAGCTGGCCGCGCTGGGCGGCCGCGCCGCGGAGATCGCCGAGCAGCTCGCACCCGCCAAGGACCTGACCCGGCAGGCGGTCGAGCGGCTGCGCGCGTCGATCTACGCGTTGCACCACACTTCCGGCGAAACCCCCGGGCCGTTGCCGGTTCTGCTGGAACGGCTGTCCACTGTGCACGGATTGACCGAGTTGTCGGTCCAGGTGCGGGTCGCGGGCAGTCCGGTGGCGCTGCCGCCGCGCGCGGAACAGTCGATCGTGCGGATGGCGGGCGAGGCGCTGTTCAACGCGGCCGCGCACGGCAAAGCCGGTCGCGCGCTGGTGCGGCTGCAGTACCGGCCGGACGGCTCGGCCGTGGTGATCAGCGTGTCCGACGACGGCGACGGCGATCCCGCGCAGATCCGCCGGGCGCTGCGGCTGACGAAAGCGGCGGACCTGTCCGGGAGGCACCGCGGCCTGGCGAACATGCTGGCCAGAGCGGAGGAACTGGGCGGGGAACTGACCATCCGCCGCTCCCGGATGGGCGGGATCCGCCTGCAGGTGCGGGTGCCGCTGCCGGTGCCGGCGGAATGGGAGGTGACCGATGACGGCTGAACAGACCGCGCCCGCCGGCCCGGTGCGGATCGTGCTGGTGGACGACCACGCGATCGTCCGGCAGGGCCTGCGCTCGCTGCTGGAGCGCGAAACCGACCTGCAGGTGGTCGGCGAGGCAGGCGCGGTGGACGAGGCGCTGGCGGTGATCGAGTCCGTCCGGCCGTCGATCGTGCTGCTCGACCTCAAGCTGTCCACCGGCGCGGACACCGAAGGGCTGGACCTGTGCGCCCGGCTCACCCGGCGTTATCCGGACCTGGGCGTGCTCGTGCTGACCACGTTCCTCGACGACGCGCTGGTGGTCGACGTGGTCCACCACGGCGCACGCGGCTACGTGGTCAAGGACGTGGACACCACCGAGCTGCTGCGCTCGATCCGCGCGGTGGCGCGCAACGAAAGCGCTTTCGATTCGCGGTCCGCGGCGGCGATGGTGCGCTCGATGCGGATGAGCAGGGAACGGCCGTCGTTCACCGACCGCGAGCTGAGCGTGCTGCGGCTGCTCGCGGGCGGGCTGAGCAACCGCGTCATCGGCGGCAAGCTGTACATCTCCGAAACCACGGTGAAGTTCCACGTCCGCAACATCATGCGCAAGCTCGACGCCAGCAGCCGGGCGGAAGCGGTCTACGAAGCCAGCAAGGCGGGCGTGATCTGAAACGGCCGGCCCGCCGCGGAAGGCGCCACGCGACGGACCGGCCGGACCGGGTTCAGCCGACCAGCGGACGGCCGAGCGGGAGCCCCTTTCCTCCGGTGGCCAGCGAAGCGACGTGGAAGAACAGGTAGACGCCGACTGCGACGAACGCGAACACTCCGGCACCGCCCGCGGTCTGCAACGACGCCGAGCCCTGCGCCGTCGCGGTCAGCACCAGCGCGAGCGCCACGTCGACGAGCGCGAACAGCAGCGTGAACGCCAGCGGCAGCCGGAGCGTGGCGAGGGTGAGCAGGACGATGGTGACCAGCCACGAGACCAGGAAGAGCTCCTGCGTCGCCGTGACGTCCGCGGCCGGCAGCGCGAACCAGCCGTGCAGCAAGCCGAAGACCAGCACCGCGTAGCTGAGCCAGAATCCGGAGAAGACGCCGAAGATGCCGGCGACCGCGTTCTGCCCGAGCGCCGCCGCCCACACCGCCGCCACCAGCTGGCCGATCCCGGTGGCGACGAGGATGATCGCCAGCGGCGCGCCGACGGCGGCGGCCGGGACGAAGCCGACCAGCGTGAGCCCGAGCGCGATCGAGCCGACGAGGAAGGTCGGCACCCCGATCAGGGCCGGATCTCCGCCGAGCGGCGAGGGCACCGGGTCCGGTTCGGCGGCCGCGTGCGAAACGGGGACGTCGATTTCCGCTGCAGTCATCACTTCCTCCTTAGGTCGCGTCTCAGTTGGCTGGGGTGCCGAGATGCCGCACGGATGTCCGTGAAGGGCCCCTTGAGGGACTTGGATTCCCGCAGGGGGCCCCTCACGGACGAGTCCGCCCGCCCGGTCAACCGCACCAAACGAGACTTCCTCCTTAGTGCGCCGCGCACCGTTGCGCGGCAGTCAACGGGGATGCAGGACGAGCCAGCCGCCGTGGTGCTCGTGCACGCTGAACCGGCGGCCCGAGCGGGCGCCGAGCTCGTGCAGCGCGGGCAGGTCGAAGACCCGGACGTGTCCGTAGGCTTCGGCGGGCTCCTCCTCGAACGGCACCGCGATCACCACCGGGCCGCGCGCCAGCCGCACCGCTTCGCGCACGACCTCTTCCCCGGCGTCGGCGTCCAAGTGCTCCAGCAGGTGCAGCAACGTCACGGTGTCCGCCGAGGAGTCCGGCAACGGCAGCCGGGCCGCGTCGCACACGAGCGTCTCCAGCGGGAGCCTCCGCCGGGCCGCGACTGCCTCCAGCAGTTGCATGGCGCCTGCCGACACATCCGAGGCGACCACCTCGTTGCGGCCGCGTTCGGCCAGCAGCAAAGCGAAGAAACCGAAGCAGGAGCCGAGATCCAGTACCCGGCCGGGCGGGGTGAGACGCAGCGCGTGTTCGTAAACCGGCGCGAACCCGGCGATCACCGAGCGTCCGGGCGCGGCCGCCGGCTCGCGCAGGCACGCGCGAATCCGGTCGAGGGTGTTGTCGTAGAACCTCAGCCACGCCCGCACCGGGTCGTCCACAGTGGACTTAACGACACCGGTGAACGCGTGCTCGAAGACCTCCGCGCCGGACAGCCAGCCGGGCGCGAAGAGCTCGTCGGCCAGCAGGCCGGCCAGGTCGTTGTCGAGCCGCTCCGGCCGCAGCCGGTGGCGCAGCTCCACCCGGCGGCCGTCCTTGTGCAGGCTGAAGTGCTCGGTCCGGACCAACGGTTCGGGGCCGTCCTGCCCGGTGGTGTCCCGGACCACGGTGAGCGGCCGCGCGAAGTACGTCCCGGGCAGCACGGGGGCGAGCGGATCGAGGTAGCGGCCAGCGGTGCTCGGCGCGGTCGTCGTCATGCCAGCACGTCCTCGGTCAGCCGGAACGCCGCCCGGTCGAGGCCGGCCAGGTCCGCGACCACCTGCACGTGGTCGCAGAACTCCGCGTACGCGGGCAAATCGCATCCGCCGAGCCGCCACGAATACCGCGGCTCCGGCGTCAGCCACAGGGTTTGCCGCACCCGCCGGGTGATTTCCTCGAACACCTCGATCTTCGGGTCGTTGCCGTTGCCGCGGCCGTCCCCGAGCACCAGCAGCGTGGTGCGCCGGTTCAGCGCCGCACTGTGCTCTTCGACCAGCTGCTCGAACGCGCGCCCGTAGTCGGAGTTCGCGTCGACGTCCAGCAGGCCGCCCGCGGGCAATCCGTCGAAAACCAGGCCCAGCGCCCGTTCGAGCGGGTGTTCGGCGAACAGCTCGGTGATCTCGGCCGGCTCGTCGACGAACGCGAACGTCCGCACCTGGCCGAAGAGCGACTGCAGGCCGTGCACCAGGTGCAGGGTGAACCGGGCGGTGGCGCGCACCGACAGCGAAACGTCAGCCAGCACCAACAACCGGGGCTTGTCCTCGGCCCGGGTAACCGTTACCGGGCGGAACGGCACGCCGTCGTAGCGCATGTTCCGCCGCATCGTGCGGGCCGGATGCACCCGGCCGCGCAGAGTGTTGCGTTTGCGGCTGGTCAGCGCGCCGCGCAGGGTGTGTGCCAAGCGCCGCAACGACTCTTCCAGCTGCGCGCGCTCGCGTTCGTCGACCCGCTCGGCCCGGGCCGCCTCCACCACCCGCGTTTCCACCGCCGCCTCGGCGAGTTCGGCCAGCTTCTCCAGATGCCGCCGCAACAGCTCCGGAAGGTTCTCCAGCACACCGGCCAGCCCCGGCGGCAGCTGCTCGCCGTCTTCCTCCGCGTCGTTCAGCCAGCCGAGGAGGGCGTTCTCCTGTGCCACGGTCAGCTCGACGTCGAGCCGGTGCCCGGTAGCGGGCGCGAGTTTGCCGGGCACGCCCGCGTTGTGCAGCGACGACGTCTCCAGCTGGACGCTCGGCGCAGCCGCGCCGCCGGACGCGCTGTCCTTCGAAAGCACGATCTCGTCGGTCATCGCGGCCAGGTCGATTTTGTTCGCTTCCTGGTGCAGGTTGTACTGCTGGGCCAGGTCCTGCTGGTCGAAATAGTCCCGGATGTCGGCGGGCTTGCCGTGACTGTGCCCCTGTTCGGGCGTCTCGGAGGGCTCCGCCGACACGGTGAAGGTTTCGAGTTCCCCGGTGTCGGACAGATCGTCGTGGCCGTGCCCGTGCCCGGTTTCCTCGCGCAGCCGCTCGATCTCCCGCAACGAGAAGTAGGCGTCGAACGCTTCCTCGAACAATTCGTCGTCCCGCTGGTCTTTGATCAGCGTCAGCCGCAACGCCTCCCGCAGCGTGGCGCGCTCGGCGAGAACCCCGGCCTGGGCGGCCGCGCGCATCGCGTCGGTCGCCTCGGAAACCGACATCCGCAAGCCGAACAGGCGCAGCAGGCGCACGAACCGGTGCAGACTGTTCTCCACCGCCGCCGCCTCAGACCGGACGCCGGCGGGTGAACGCCTCGAACGCGCGTCCGCCCTGGCCGCCGCTGGACCGCTGGGCCGGGCCGGCGCCCGGAGAACCGTAGTAGTTCTCGTCGTGGCGGCCAGGCTGATCCTTGGCCAGCCGCGCAGCGCGGCCTCCGTCGTCCTCGTCGTGCGCATGACCGTCGTGCTGGTGCCCGTGTTCGTGGCCGTGCCCATGGCCGTGGCCATGACCGTGGCCGTGGCTGTGCGGCAGTTCGGCGGGCAGTTCCCGGTTCGGGTCGACCAGGTCCGGCAGCACCCGCAGCGCGCGGCCGAGGTCGCGTTCGTACTTCAGCACCACGTTCGCGGTCTCGGCGAGGATTTCCGGCGAAAGCTCCTCGACGCCGAGCACGGCCAGCGTGCGGGCCCAGTCGATCGTTTCGGAGATGCTCGGGCTCTTGCGCAGCCGCAGCCCGCGGAGCTTCCGCACCACCTCGACGAGGGTGTGCGCGGCCGCGTCGGGCAGCCCGGTCTTCTTCGAACGCAGGATCTCCAGCTCGCGTTCGGCATCCGGGTAGTCGAGGAACAGGTGCAGGCAACGCCGCTTCAACGCGGCGGAGAGGTCACGCGTGTTGTTGGAGGTGAGCACCACGAGCGGCGGGACCTTCGCGGTGTAGGTGCCGATCTCCGGCACCGACACCTGGTACTCCGCGAGGCATTCCAGCAGCACCGCCTCCAGCGCTTCGTCCGCCCGGTCCACCTCGTCGATCAACAGGACCGCCGGTTCCTCGCCGCGCACCGCCTCCAGCAGCGGCCGCGGCGCGAGGAAGTGGTCGGAGAAGAACACGCTGTCCTGCGCGTCGATCCGGGCGATCGCACTGGCCAGATCCGGCGCGTCGGCGATCACGTCGCCGATCTTCTCGCGCAGCATCTGGATGTAGAGCAGCTGCTTGCCGTAGTCCCACTCGTACAGGGCTTTCGTCTCGTCCTGCCCCTCGTAGCACTGCAGCCGCAGCAGCCGGCGGCCGGTGACGGTGGCCAGCGTCTTGGCCAGCTCGGTCTTGCCGACGCCGGCCGGGCCCTCCAGCAGCACCGGTTTGTCCAATGCGGACATCAGGTAGACGGTGGCGGCCAGCCGGCGGTCCGCGATGTAGCCGGCGCCGGCGAACCGGTCGGCCACCTCTTCGATCGAGCCGAACCGAGCGTGGTCAGGGGTTGCGGTGGGCACGTCGCCTCCGGTGCGTCGAAGTCGGGAGGAAGCGCGGCGGGGCCGGAGCAGGGCCCCGCCGCGCGGGATCAGCCGAGCAGGTCGTCGAGGTCGCCGTTGAGGCAGTGGTCGACGACCGGACGGACCGTGTCGAAGGTGCACTCCTTCGCATTGCCGGGAGTGCACGCGTCGCCGAGGACGTGGTTGGTGATGCGGTCGACGTCGGTGTCGTCGCCCTTGATCACCTTCGCCCGCTCGTAGTATTTGGTCGGGCCCTGGCCCAGCCGGTTCTTCGAGTAGGAGTCCGCGGTGACGTCGGTGAACTTCTCCGGGATGCCCACGTCGCGCAGCAGCCGGATCGCCGCCGCCAGCGCGGCGTCAGCGGCCTGCACGTCGGTCTTGCCGTAGGTGTCGACGCCGAGTGCCTCGGCGATGTCGGCGAACCGCTTGTACGCCGCCGGCATGTTGAACGCCCACACCCGCGGCAGCGCGATCGCGTTGTTCAGGCCGTGGTGAGTGTCGTAGAAGGCGCTGACCGCGTGCGAGATCGAGTGGATGATCCCCAGCCCGCCGGAGTTGAACGCCTGCGCGGCGATGTACTGGGCGTACATCATCCCTTCGCGACCGGCCAGATCCTGGCCGTTCCACACGGCGGCACGCAGGTTCTGGCCGGTCAGCTTGATCGCGTGCAGCGCGTTGCCCAGCGACGGCTCGAAGTTCAGCCGGGACACATACGGCTCGGAGGCGTGCGCCAGCACGTCGAAACCGCACTGCGCGGTGTAGTCGATCGGGCAGTCGTAGTAGAGGACCGGGTCGTCGATCGCCAGCGTGGTCACGGACGCGTCGTCGAACGCCACGTACTTGTGCGGGTTGTCCGGGTCGGTGGTGGTGTCGGTGATGACGTAGGCCCAGGACGTCTCGGAACCGGTGCCCGCGGTGGTGGAAACCGCGATGTGCGGCGGGTTCTTCGGGTTCTCGGACTTGTTGAAGCCCTCGAAGTCGTTGACGTTGCGTCCGTCGTGCGCGACCGAGATGCGCGCGCCCTTGCAGGCGTCGTGCGAGGAACCGCCGCCGATCGAGACGAACGAATCGCACTTGTTCTCCTGGTACAGCGTCACGGCGTCCATGACGTTGTAGTCCTTGGGATTCGACTCCACCTGGTCGTACACGACGACCTCGAGACCGTGGTACTTCATCGACTCCACGATCTTGTGCACGATGTCCGTCCCGCGCAGGCCGGACGTCATGACCAGCACCTTCTTGAAACCCATCTTGAGGGCTTCCGGCCCGATCAGCTCGTGCGAGCCGGGGCCGAGCAGCGCCCGCGGGAACGGGTGGAACTCCTTGATGGGGAACGGTTTCAACAGCTCATCGACCTGCATGATCGCACTGGTCCTCTCCGCACGTCCGGCGGACGTGCGTGCGGCGGGCGGCTGCTCCGGAGGGAGCACGGACCTCCGAAAGCTAGGCGCCGCGGCGCGGTCCGGGAACCCGCTGCGGACCGATCCCGGCCGACTGGCACCATGGCTCGGCACGATCGGACGGGGCCGGCCTGCCCGATCGGTCAGGTGCGCGGCCGCGGCCTCGGAAAGCGGTGTGCGGGAATCCGCCGCACCCGCGCCGCGTTCCCGAGTGCGTCCGGTCCGTCCGCCGCACCTACCGCAGGCGAAAGGCTCGCGCACCTGTCCATCCGGGCAGTTCCGCCGCGACCGGAAGCACGGCGAGCCGCGGCTCCGGCCGGACCTATCGTCGAGACCCGGCGGAGGAACGGGCTCCGGCGGTGCGGTGATTCGATACGGCGGCGGGGGAGCCGCCGCCGGAACATCCAGCGGGCGACCGGATGCCCGGGAACCGAGGTGGTGCCTGATGAGTTCGATCGCGAATGCTCGCCCGGCGACGCGCCGGGCGTTGTCTCGTCGCGAACGCGCGCACGTCGGCGGGATGGCTGCCTTCATCGTCCTGCTGCATGTGGTCGGCTGGGGCGTGCTTCTCCTGCTGGTCGTTCCCGGCCATTACCGGATCGGGGCGGGCGTTTTCGGAGCCGGCACCGGGCTGACCGCCTACCTGCTCGGGCTGCGGCACGCCTTCGACGCCGACCACATCGCCGCGATCGACAACACCACGCGCAAGCTGATCGCCGAGGGCAAGCGTCCGCTCTCGGTGGGATTCTGGTTCTCGCTCGGGCATTCCACCGTCGTGGTGGTACTGACGATTCTGCTCGCGTCCGGGATCCGGACGCTGGGAATCGAACTGACCGACGACGGATCCCGGCTGCGGCAGTACGGCGGGCTGATCGGAACCGTCGTGTCCGGCGGGTTTCTGTGGCTGCTCGGAATCGTCAACCTGGTCGTGCTCGCCGGGATCGTGCGCGTCTTCCGCCGGATGCGCCGCGGCGAGTACGACGAAGCCGCGCTCGACACGCATTTGGACAACCGCGGCTTCCTCAACCGGATTCTGCGCCGGACGATGCGCGCGATCTCCGCGCCGTGGCAGATCTACCCGGTCGGCATCCTGTTCGGGCTCGGCTTCGACACGGTCAGCGAAATCGCCCTGCTGGTCTTGGCGGGCACCAGCGTGGGTGCCGGCCTCCCGTGGTACGCGGTGATGTGCCTGCCTGTCCTGTTCGCGGCGGGCATGTCGCTGCTCGACACGATCGACGGGTCGTTCATGAACTTCGCCTACGGCTGGGCGCTGTCGCAGCCGCTGCGCAAGGTCTACTACAACCTCACGCTCACCGGACTGTCCGTCGCGGTCGCGCTGCTCATCGGCACCGTCGAGCTGCTTTCGGTACTGGCCGAAAAGCTCGGGCTGACCGGCGGGCTCTGGGACTGGGTCGCCGAACTGGACGTGAACCGGATGGGGTTCGGCATCGTCGGAGTGTTCGCTCTCGGCTGGGCCGTCGCGATCGCGGTGTGGAAGCTGGGCCGGCTCGAGGACAAGTGGCCGGTGCCCGCCGTCGAAGAAGCCGCTTGCGGCGAGAAGCGCGACCGCACCCGCTGACCCGCTCTCGAACGGCGGCCGCCGTAGGCGGCACCCGCCGGAAAGCGCGATCGTCCGTGATCCGCGTCGCGTGAATTGCTCCGACGAGGTGGTCCTTCCGGCCGATCGTCGGTTTCCGTGCGCCGTCGACCGGTGCGGCCGCGCCGTCGCGACCCGCCTTCAGCCCAGGTTTGCCGGGTATTCCCTTGTGCGGTACGGAGGTATCGCCGCGCAGAGAGCGTCCAGGTCGCGGCCGGCGCTGTGCACCGTCGCGTCGGGACGGATCACTGCGGCGTACGCGAAGCCACGGCGCAGCCAGCGGTAGAGCGGGCTCCTCGGCCGGGCCACCACGAGCACGGCTCCGCGCTTTTCGATGTCCGCTCGCTGCGCGGGCGACGGCTCGGCGGCGCAGATGACGGCGAACCGGCCGGCTGTCACCTCGTCGAGGCGTCGACGGCCGTCAACCGGTGCGTTGGGGCATTGCCGTCCGGCCAGGGAACGCCTCAGGCGCGGGCGCGCCACCAGCGCGGAACGGCGGAGGGCGGGGGTTTCGGTTGCGAGCACGCGTCTGCGCAGCCCAGGTACGAGGTGCAGGCGGGGTGCGGCGACGCGACGGAGCAGGCCACCGAATTCACCGCCTTCGGTCATCGCGGCACCCATCAGCTTGGCGAGCCGGATCATGGCGGTGGCGTGGGGTTTGCGCTCTGTTTCGTAGCTGTCGAGAACGGTTTCGCTGAGCGTCCCGTCAAGCACGCCGGCGAGCTTCCACGCGAGGTTCATCGCGTCGCGCATCCCGGCGCCCATGCCCTGGCCGATGAACGGAGGGGTGAGATGGGCGGCGTCGCCGAGGAGGAAGACCCGCCGGTCCCGCCAGCGGTCGGCGACCTGGGCGCGGAAGGTGTATTCGGCGACGCGGACGATCTCGAAATCGTCGGCCAGTACGTCCCCGGTCCACGGCTTGATCAACGGGAGCAGCGCGGCCGCCGCGCGGTAGTCGTCGGCCGTTTCGCCTTCGGCCAGCTGGAATTCCCAGCGGTAGCGGTTCTGCCCGATCCGCATGTAGGTGGCGGCGCGGGCCGGGTCGGAGACCTGGTACACCCCTTCCCAGACGCCGAGTTCGGCGTCGGTGCGGAGGTCGACGACCAGCCAGCGCTGAGTGAACCCGAGGTCGCGCATGACGGCGCCGACCGCGGTGCGGGTCAAGCTGTTCGCTCCGTCGCAGCCGAACACGTACTGCGCGAGCACCGAGTCCGGCCGGCCGGCCGAATCGGTGAACGCGACCCGCACGCCGCCTGCTTCCGGGGCTAGCGAGGCGACCTCCACGCCGCCGCGCATCGTGACCGCGGGGTGCCGGGTGAGGCCCGCGCGCAGGAGCGCTTCCAGTTCGGGCTGGTCGAACATGCTGGCCTCGGGGTAGCCGTGCCTGCCGTGCGCCGCGTCCCGCTGGAATTCCGCGAGCACGTGCAGATTCCGGTCGACGAGCCGTAACCCGTTGCAGCGGGTCCCTTGCGGGACTTGGGTTCCCTGAAGGGGCCCTTCACGGCTTTGGGTGTCCCGTGTGGAGAGCCGGTGGCTCTGGTTGATGTCCGCGAGGGGTCCCTTGCCGGACTTGGATTCCCTCAAGGGGCCCTTCACGGACTTCACCTTGCGTACCGGTTACCGCGGCTGTCCCTCACGGAATTCAGTATCGGGCAAAGAAAGACGGCCGTTCCGGCTCCAGGGTGGCGGGTGGAGCCGGAACGGCCGTCCGGGGTCCGGGCCGTCCGTCGGCGGCCCGGTTGCTGAGGTCAGTTCTTGTTGGTGCCCGGGGTGAGGACCTTGTCGATCACGAAGACGGTGGCGTTCTTGGTGGGGATGTTGCCGCAGAGGATCTTGGCGCCGTTGACGGTCATGTTCTCGCCCGAGCCTTCGATCTTCAGCGGACCACCGCTGGCGTTGAGCGAGTTGAGCGTGCCCGCGGCGGCGAGGCCCTTGGCGTCGTAGCGCTTGCCGACGACGTGGTACTGCAGGATCGGGGCCAGCTGGTCCGGCTTTCCGGCCAGTTCCTTGAACTTCGCGTCACCGAGGGCGGCGAAGGCCGGGTCGGCCGGCGCGAACACGGTGATGCCGGGCTGGCTGTTGAGCGTGTCGACCAGGTTCGTGGCCTTGACCGCGGCGACCAGCTTGGTCAGCAGCGGGTTGGTCGACGCGGCCGAGGCGACCGGCATCGGGCCCATCGAGTCCAGCGACCCGGGCGCGGAACCCTGCGGCAGCTGGGAGCAGGCCGGACCGAAAACATCGGCGTTGGTGGTCACGCCGTCGCCGGAACCGCTAGCCATGCTGGAGGAAGGCGCGGCCATCGACGAGGGGGCCATCGAGCTGCCGGAGTTGCCCGAGGAGGCGGTGTCGCTGCTGCCGCACGCGGTCAGGGTCAGCGCGGCGGCCGCGGTCAGGCCGATGCCAGCAATACGAAGCTTGGTCACGGAAATTCACTCCCATTGTTTTGCGCGGCTGAGGCTGCCGACTCGGCGAGAACCTCTTGTTGCTGGTGATTCGGTGCCCGGGGGAAACCGGTTTGGTCGATCGGAAAGAAATTTTTCAGGCGGCGGTGAAGGTGACGTTGTGCCAGCCGGTCGCGCCGTCGGGGACGGTGCCGGCGCGCTGGTCGGTCTGGGTGTAGCCGGACTTGTCCGTGGCGCGGCAGAACACCTGGTGCACCCCGGACGGCAGGTCGACCTCGGCCCACCACATCCGCCACGTGTTCGGGTTGACCTCCTGCGAGAGCATGGCTTCCTGCCACGGTCCCTGGTCGACGCGAACCTCGACCTTCTCGATCCCGGTGTGCTGCGCCCACGCCACGCCTGCGACTCGTACCTTTCCCTTGGCCACGTTGGCGAACCCGCGGTGGGAATCGATGCGCGACTCGGTCTTGATCGGGGCCTCCCGCGCCCAGCCCCGTTTGAGCCAATAGGCCTGGCGCGCCGCCCACGTCGTGACTTCGATGTCGACCACCCATTTCGTCGCCGAGACGTACCCGTACAGGCCGGGGGTGACCAGCCGAGCCGGGAACCCGTGCTCCAGCGGCAGTGGTTCGCCGTTCATCCCGATCGCGAGCATCGCGCCGCGGCCGCGGTCTTGTGCGGCGGCGACCGGGGTGCCCGAGGTCCAGCCGTCGACGCTGGTGCAGTAGAGCTGCTCGGCACCGGGTTTGACGCCGGCTTCGGCGAGCAGGTCGGCGAGGTCGACCCCGATGAAGTTCGACGTAGAGACGTAGTCGCCGCCGACCTCGTTGGACACGCACGTCATAGTGACGGTGCGTTCGACCAGGGGCCGGTTGCGGATGTCGCGGTAGCTGTAGCGGATCTCCCGGTCGACCATGCCGTGCAGGCGCAAGCTCCAGTCCTCGGTCCGCACCTGCGGCACCGACAATGCCGTGTCCACCCGATAGAACTTGCCATTCGGGGTCAGGAACGGCGGCGTGCCCAGTTTCGCGAAATCCGCGTCGGCGGGGATCGCCGGCGCGGTCCGCGCGGGGATGAGCTTGCCGACCGCTTCGCGGGAGGCAGTGGCATCGCGGGACGAGCTGATCAGCTGGCCGCCCAGCCCGGCCGCGCCGGCGCCGACGACGACCCCGGCACCGCCTAGCAGGAACGCCCGCCGCGACGTGCCGGACTTGTCGCCGGATTCCGGGTCTCGCCACCCTCTCGGTGCGATTCGGTGCAGCAGCAGGAAGACGGCGACGCCCACGACCAGGCTGGCGATCGGCGCGAGGAGCGCCACCGCGGTCAGGTCCGGCCGCTCGAAGACGGCGAAGGCGCCGACCAGGCCGAACAGGGCGATGAGCGCGATGCCGGGACGTGCGGACCGTCGCGAAAGGACACCCGCCAGCGCCGCGACGGCCACCAGGACCACGGCCATGCTGCTCAGCAGGACCAGTTTGTCGTAGGTGCCGAACGTGCGGACGGCGAAGTCCTTCAGCTGGACCGGGGTGAGGTCGATGGCGCCGTTGCCCACCGCGAGGTAGGGGGAGGCGTTGACATTGATGAACCCCGCGACCAGGTGGCCGGCCGCCAGCGCCGCGGCGAGCGCTAGGACGCCGGTGAACGCGGCCGCGAAGAACCGCAGCCGCGTTCGCTGTGGCGGGGCGGAGTCCTCGGACGGGAGAGTCTGCTTGGTTGCGGCCATATCTGTGGTTCGGACCCGCGCCGCGACGGTATGGGTCCGGTTGTCCCGGCGACACCAGCGGTAGCTCGAACAGGTGATGATCGACACGGTTCGGAGATCCGGACCAATACGCGCCGACCCGGCTGGCGAATCACCGGCAACAGCTTGCCCACAGCGCACTCCGCCGCGGGCCCAGGCTCGGTTCCGCCGGGAAGGACTCGCCATGGCCGCAGCGCGCGCCACACTGACCGCTCTTCGTCCACCGCTCGACAGCGCCGCCGACGCGGCGCCGACTCCCGAGGACCTCCTCCGGCGCGTCGCGCTGGGCGACGAACAAGCGTTTTCCGCTCTTCACGACCAGCTCGCCGGTCCGATCTTCGGCACTGTGCTGCAGGTACTGCGCTCTCGCAGCTACGCCGAAGAGGTCGCCCAAGAGGTCCTGCTCGAGATCTGGCGCAAGGCCGCGCAGTTCGACCCGGCCCGCGCGAAAGTCATGACCTGGGCGCTGACCATCGCGCACCGCCGCGCCGTCGACCGGGTCCGCTCCGAGCAGTCCGCCCGCGACCGCGAGGACCGCGTGGACCTGCTCGACGTGCGCCAGCCCTACGACGACGTCGTCGAGACCGCACTGTCCACAGCGGACCAATTGCAGGTCCGCGCGGCGATGTCCGCGCTGACCGAACTGCAGCGGGAATCGATCCTGCTCGCCTACTACCACGGCCTCACCTGCCGCGAGGTCGCCGAGAAGCTCGGCGTCGCCGTCGGCACCGTCAAAACCCGTATGCGCGACGGCATGATCCGCCTGCGGGACGCGTTGGGAGCGACCCGATGACCACCGCCGACGTCCACACCCTGACCGGCGCGTACGCCCTCGACGCGGTCACTGACCTCGAACGGGCCGCGTTCGCCCGGCATCTGGCCGAATGTCCGGTCTGCGCAGGCGAAGTCGACGAGTTCCACGCGACCGCGGCGAAGATCGGACTCGCAACGACCGTTGCCGCCACGTCCCGGCTGCGCAGCCGGGTCCTCACCGAGGTCGCCGCGACGAGGCAACTTCCGCCGCCGGCGGCAGTCGAGCCGCCGCACCGGCGGCCGTGGCGCAAACGAGCGACGATCGCACTCGCGGCAGTCGCCGCCGCGGTCGCGGTCCTCTTCGGAGGGATCGGTATCGGCGCTTTCCGGTCGAGCCCGGAGCCGACGACGCAGATCGCCGGGCCCGCACCGGACATGACCTCGATCCGCGCGACCGCCACCGCCGGCGGGGCCGTGGTGGTCAGTTTTTCCCGGCAACACGGCGAAGCCGTCGTCACCGCGCAGGCGCTCCCGATGCCGGCGGCGGGGCACACCTACCAGGTGTGGTTCATCGGCCGCCGCGGCGCGCAGTCGGCCGGATTGCTGCCCACTGGTTCCGGCGCGGTCACCGCGGCCCTGCCGGCGGACGTGGACCGCATCGGCATCACCACCGAACCCGCCGCTGGGTCCCCGCAGCCGACCACGCCGGCCGTGGTCCGGGTGCCGCTCACGTGATTCCGGTCCGGCTCTCGCAAAAGAGAATGCGTGTTCCCGCTGCGCGGCCCTGCCTGCCGGTAGGCACCGCGACCAGTTCCGGGAAGGGCTCCTTGCGGGAATCTGAGTCCGGCAAGGGCCCCTTCACGGCAGTTCCGCCGTAAAGCGGACAGATCGCGGGGCCCTGTCCCGTCCGGTAACGGGATGGATCGATGGTCCCGGGCTGAGGGTCATTGGTCCCTAGTGCCGGTCGCGTGGCCGCCGACACGATGCGGAATCATGAAGCAGACTGCCCCGTCGGCTGCGACCGCTCCCGAACCGCCGCGGATGATGGGCGTCCGTGAAGCGGGCGCGTTGCCGACCGAGCAGGTGCTGCAAGCACTCGGCGGTACTGCCGGCGGCTTGTCCACTGTGGAGTACCAGGCGCGACGGGAACGGTTCGGCCCCAACGCGGTCCGTTCGCACGGCGCACATGCGTTGCCGGTGCTGATGCGTCAGCTGCGGTCGCCGTTGCTGGTCCTGCTCGCGGTCACCGCGATCGCGTCGTTCTTCCTGGGCGAGCGAACCGACGCGGTCATCATCGGGGTGATCTTGGCCGTCTCGGTGGGCCTGGGTTTCTTCAACGAGTACCGCGCGGAACGCTCGGCTCAGGCCCTGCACGACCAGATCACCCACCGGGTCACCGTGCTCCGCGGAGGCGAGGCGGAGTCGGTCGACGTGGTCGAACTGGTGCCCGGGGATGTCGTCGAGCTGCGGCTGGGCGAGGTGGTCCCGGCCGACATCCGGCTGATCTCCGCGACCGGCGTGCAGTGCGACGAGTCTGTGCTGACCGGAGAAGCTCTCCCGGTGGGGAAGTCGGTCGAACCGGTGCCGTCCGGCAGCCCGGTTGCTCAGCTGTCCGGCTGCGCGTTGATGGGCACGGTGGTCACCGCGGGCGCCGGGCGGGGCGTGGTCGTCGCGACCGGGGCGGCGGCGGAGTTCGGACGGATCGCGCTCAGCCTCGGCGCGCACCACCCGGAGACAGAGTTCCAGGTCGGGTTGCGCCGGTTTTCGGGGCTGCTCGTGCAGGTCGCGGCGGTGCTCACGGGCGGGATCTTCGTGGTGAACCTGGTGCTGGACCGCCCGCTCCTCGACGCGCTGCTGTTCTCGCTGGCGATCGCGGTGGGCATCTCGCCGCAGCTGTTGCCGGCGGTCGTGTCCACCAGCCTGGCAGCGGGCTCGCGGCAGCTGGCCCGGCGCAAGGTGCTGGTGAAACGGCTGTTGTGCATCGAAGACCTCGGCGACACCGAAGTGCTCTTCACCGACAAGACCGGCACGCTGACCGAAGGCCGGATCGAATTCATGCGCGCGCTCGGTCCGGACGGCAGCGCGAACGACGACGTTCTGCTGCTCGGCTTGGTCTGCTCGGACGAGGCAGTGGACGGCAACCCGCTGGACGCTGCCCTGTGGCAGAGTCCCGGTGCCTCCCGAGACGCTGTCGAGCGATACGAACGGCTGGCTGTGCTGCCGTTCGACCATCGGCGCCGGCTCACCTCGGTGCTCGTCGACACCCCGGCCGGTGCGCGGATTCTTGTCACCAAGGGCGCACCGGAGGCGGTGCTGGAGCGGTGTCCCGGTGCGCCGAAGGCCGCCGCGGCCGTGCTGGAAACCGAGTTCGCGGCCGGACACCGGGTCGTCGCCGTGGCCACCCGTTCGGCAACCGGTCCGCCGCCGCTCGAACCGAGCGACGAGCGCGACCTGACGCTGTGCGGGTTCCTGGTGTTCTCGGATCCGCCGAAGGCAAGCGCGCGCACCGCGCTGCGCAGGCTGGCCGGCCTCGGCGTGACCGTCAAGGTCATCACGGGCGACAACCCGTCGGTCGCCGCTCGCGTGTGCGCGGATCTCGGCCTGCCCCCGGGCGACGTCCTCACCGGTGCCGACCTCGACCGTCTCAGCGACGCGGACCTCGCCGAGCGGCTCCCGGGAACCACGGTGTTCGCGCGGGTGGACCCGGAGCAGAAGGCACGGATTGTGCGGGCCCAGCGCGCCGCCGAGGTCGACGTGGCCTTCCTCGGCGACGGGGTCAACGACGCTCTGGCGCTGCACGCGGCGGACGTGGGCATCTCGGTGGACTCCGGCACCGACGTGGCCAAGGACGCGGCCGACGTGGTCCTGCTGGAGAAGGACCTGCAAGTGCTCGCCGACGGAGTCGTCGAAGGGCGGCGCGTCTTCGCCAACACGATCAAGTACGTCCTGATGGGCACGTCGAGCAACTTCGGCAACATGTTCAGCGCCGCGGGCGCCTCGGCGTTCCTGTCGTTCCTGCCGATGCTGCCTTCGCAGATCCTGCTCAACAACCTGCTCTACGACACCAGCCAGCTCGCGATCCCCACCGACACCGTCGATGCCGAACAACTGGAGCGGCCCTCGCGCTGGGACATCGGCCTGATCCGCCGGTTCATGCTGGTGTTCGGGCCGGTCAGCTCGTTGTTCGACTTCGTCACCTTCGCCGTGATGCTGCAGGTCTTCCACGCCGGCCCGGTGCTGTTCCGGACCGGCTGGTTCGTCGAGTCGCTGGCCACCCAGACCCTGGTGCTGTTCGTGATCCGGACCCGGCGCAGCCCGTTCTACCGCAGCCGGCCCAGCGTGCCTCTGCTCACCGCGACGCTCGCCGTGGTGGCTGCCGGTGCGGTGCTGCCCGCCACGCCGCTCGCCGGCGAGCTCGGCTTCGCTCCGCTGCCTGGCCTGTTCTTCTTCGTGCTCGTGCTGATGATCAGCGGGTACGTGGTTCTGGTCGAACTGGCCAAGCGCTGGTTCTTCCGCACCCTTCCCGCGACGCCGGTCCGGCGAGCTCGTGTGGAGGGATACCGGACCCACCGGCGCGCCGCCCGGTTCAGCTCCGCCGCGCGACCCGCGGTACCCAGGAACCGCTGAGGACCGCGACGACGGGCAAACGTCGTCAGGACCGCTCCGGCATCTGCCGGGCCCAGCGCCGGATCGCGTCCCAGTTCCGCAGGTCCCGTCGGTGCCGATTCGTGCGTCCG
Organism: Amycolatopsis benzoatilytica AK 16/65; assembly: GCF_000383915.1. NCBI lineage: Bacteria > Bacillati > Actinomycetota > Actinomycetes > Pseudonocardiales > Pseudonocardiaceae > Amycolatopsis > Amycolatopsis benzoatilytica. The sequence goes on along the minus strand of NZ_KB912942.1, from coordinate 5,419,340 downwards.
GGCGGGTCGACGCCGCCGAAGACAGTGACGGCGACCGGGCGCAGCCAGGACCGCTTGGCCAGGGCCCGGCGCAAGCGTCGGTACGCAGGGCTGGGTTTCGAACGCACTCTCGCCGGGGCGCGGAGGTACGTGACCGTCGCGCGATGGACTGTCGGCCCGGTGTCTCTGGACCAGCGGCCCTACGACGCGGGTCCGGCGCGGACCTACGGTCGGCCGATCGAGAGCATCGGAGGTGCGATGTCCGACGAACGCACGCGATCTGCGCCGCTTCCGCCACGGTGGTTCATCCGCTTGGCGTGGAAGGGGCACCGCGCTCTGTATCGCCTCACGCGGGGCCGGGCCGGGTTATGGCCGCCGAAGCCGGACCGGTGGGGCACCATGCGGCTGACAACCGTGGGCCGGCGGACTGGCCAGGAGCGCGGCGTGATCCTCGCCTACTTCCGTGACGGCCCGGATCTGGTCACACTCGCGATGAACGGCTGGGCCGGGCCCGAGCCGGCGTGGTGGCTGAACCTGCAGGCCCGTCCCGAAGCGACCGTGACGCTGGTCGACGGCCAGCACCGCATCCGGGGCCGAGCGGCCGACGGCGAGGAGCGAGAGCGGCTCTGGGCTCGGTGGCGCGAGCTGGACAAGAATCTCGACGCCTACGCGGCGCGCCGGCCCGGCCAGACCGCGGTCGTGATTCTCGAGCCGTCGCCGGGCTCCGGCGCGGAGTGAACAACGACTTCGGGCATTGCCCGGGTGCCGTGAAGGGAACATTGAGGGACTCAGATTCCCTCAAAGTTCCCTTGACGGCGTCTCGAGCCCGGGCATCGCGGCGGACGGACCGGCGGTGACACCGAAGCTCCTTCGCCGCGTTTTCGATCCGCTGGGCGTCTTTCGCCCAGGCGGCGTCTACCAGCACCCGCGGTTCGCGGGTGCCGATCCGTCGGGAGGCACCGGGTCGGACGAGGATCGCCGGGTCTCGCGTCGCGACGGGGACGAAGTGCCTACGGCGCGGGGACATTGGCCCCTGGGCGCAGCGGCACGCGGCGGTTACCTTCGGAGGCGAGACCGAGAGGACTTTCGCCGAAGGAGACGAAAGCATGTCCACTCACCCCTCCCTTCGCGAGCTCCTCGAAATCCGGCTCGTCGTCCAGCGGCTGACCGCGAAGTTCGGCACTGTCCACAGTGCCGACCACATCCATGATGTGGTGGATGAGAGCTACCGCGCCTTCGAGGACGCTCGGATTCGTGACTTCGTACCGCTGCTCACCGAGCGGCGGGCCCGTCATGCACTGACGACAGCGGTCCGGACGGTGCAGTAGCCGAAGTAGGTGGCCGCGGTCCTGGCGCGGAGAACTTCGGCGTCGGCAGCCGGGGCGGGCGTGCGCACCCACGCAGTGAGCGTTTCCACGCACTGCGCAGCGTCGAAGGGCGGGGCCTGACCGCTCGCCAGGGCGTTCGCTGTCGAGGTCACAATGAGTCCTTTGTGGACTTCAGGTGCCGCTGGCCGGGATCGTCGGCCCCCGGACCTGGCGAACTGCGTGGGTTTGCGTCACCGCCTCCAGGTCGGGCGATTCGTCACGCAAGACAGGTCTCTTATCCGGACATTGCATGGACCGGTGCTCCGGTGCGGCACGCGATCCGGGATGCTCGCACGAGAATCGACGGTCGTGGAGGTTTCGCCTTCAGCGTGAGCGGCGAGCGGGCGGAACGTCGTGCAGAGGCGGCCCGGCGATCACGGTGTTGTGGATGGTGCCGATCCCTTGCACGGTCATGCGGACGGTGTCGCCGATGCGCAGTGGCGGTGGTTGCCGCTCGCCGTGCCATCCCCACAGTTCGGCGAGGCAGCCGCTGCCGCAGGTGCCGGAGCCGAGCACGTCGCCGGGCCGGACCCAGGTGCCGCGGCTGGCGTAGGCGATCAGCTCGGCGAAGGTCCAGGCCATGTTCGCGAGTGTGTCGCCGCCGATGCGGGCGTCGTTGACGAAGACCTCCATGGCGAGGTCGTACCGGCCATCGCTTTCGTAGTGGGCGAGTTCGTCGGGGGTGACGAGCACTGGGCCGAGGGTGGTGGCGGTGTCCTTGCCCTTGGCCGGCCCGAGACCGACGCGCATTTCCCGGCTCTGCAGGTCGCGGGCGGACCAGTCGTTGAGAATGGTGAACCCGGCGATGTGGTTCACCGCCTCGGCCGCGGACAGGTTGAAACCCGCGGTGCCGATCACGACCGCGACTTCGAGTTCGAAGTCCAGCACTTCGCATCCGGGCGGCATCGGGACCGGTGCGCCGGAGCCGATCGCCGCATGCGGGTTGGTGAAGTAGAAAGCGGGCGCTTCGTACCACGCGTCCGGGACGTCGCTGTTCCCGGTGATCGCGCGGAGCGAGCCGGCCGTGTGCTGTTCGAAGGTGATGAAGTCGCGGATGCTGGCGATCGGCACCGGGACGGCGATCGAGGCGGTTTCGTCCCAGGCCGACCGTTCGCCTGCCGCTACGGCTTGCCCGGCGGCGAGCACTTCGAAGACGTCTGCGGTCTCGGGAAGCAGATCGATGCGATCGCCGTCGATGACGCCGTAGCGCGGCACACCGTCGACGAGCAAGGAACCGATTCTCATGCCGTCTCCTCGTCGAAGATCGCCACCGCGCGGGTCCAGCCTGCCGACGCCGCGTGGATCTTGACCGGGAAGCAGGCAACCTGAAAGCCGTATGCCGGGAGGCTCTCCAGGTTGTGCAGCTTCTCGAGGTGGCAGTAGCCGATCTCGCGGCCTGCCCGGTGGCCCTCCCAGATGACGGAGGCGTCGTGGTCGCGGGCGTAGCGCTCGGCGGTGAACGAGAACGGGGCGTCCCAGCTCCAGGCGTCGGTGCCGGTCACCCGCACTCCTTGTTCGAGCACGTGCAGGGTGGCGGCGCGGCCGACTCCGCAGCCGGAGGCGACGTAGTCGTCCTGGCCGTAGCGGGTGCCGGCGCGGGTGTTGACCAGCACGATGTCGAGCGGGCGCAGCTGGTGGCCGATCCGGTCGAGCTCGGTGTCGATGTCGGCGGGGGTGACGACGTGGCCGTCGGGGAGGTGGCGGAAGTCGAGCTTGACCCCATTCTGGAAGCACCAGTGCAGGGGGACCTCGTCGATCGTGATGGCCGGGCGGCCTCCGTCCATAGTGGACGCGTAGTGATAGGGGGCGTCGAGGTGGGTGCCGGTGTGGGTGGTGGCCTCGATCCGCTCGATCGCCCAGCCCTCGCCGTCGGGCAGGTCCGCGGCCGTCGCGCCCGGGAAGAAGCGGAGCATGTCCGGGACTGACTGCTGGTGGTCGATGTAGGTGATCGAGGGCCGGTGGCCGGGTGGGTCGGAGGCGATTCCGCTCTGCAGCGGGACCGAGATGTCCACGAGTCGTCGCATGGGCGATTCCTTTTCGGGAGAGGCCGGCACGGGGCGGCAGTGGGGCGCTATCGCGGGATGACGGGGACGAGCAGGTGGGAGGCGTGGTCGCCGCCGACGTGGATGGCGGCGGTGGTCGCCGGGCGGCGTAGATCGGGGTGGTCGTGGGTCAGGAAGCCGAGGTCGCTGTCCCCGACGACCAATTCCAGGCGCAGCCGCTCGCCCGGCGCGAGGGTGATGCTGGTGGGCCAGATCTCGACCTCGAGCAGGGTCGGCTCGCCGGGCACGAGGGCGATCTCGCGGGCGTGGGGGTGCCACGGCCGGTGCGGCAGCGACCGCTCGGGGTCGGTCTCGCGGTGGGAAGCCTTGAGCCAGCCCATGGCCATCGGGACCGCGTCGCCTTGCGGGCCGACACCCGGGATCGGCTCGCCATCGGTGCCGATGTGCTGCACTCGCGCGAAGACGTCGAGGTCGTCCTGGTCGGCGCTCAGCCACAGCCGCAGCGCGACCGGACCGGTCAGCTCGAGCGGTTCGGACGCTGGGGCGGTGTCGAAGCTGGCGGGATAGGCCACCGTCGTGGCGTCCTCGGGCGGGTCCCAGTCGAGGACGCGGTCGCCGAGGTGAAGCTCGCGCCACTTGGTCTGCGGGAGCGGGAAGTCCGCGGCGTCTCGCCATTCGATCTCGCGCCCGTGCCGGATCGCCAGTCGCACCGGGGCCACGCCGTCCATGCGGTCGGGCTGATCTTTGAGGAAACGGTCGAGGAAGCGCAGCTGCAGATCCAGCGCCCACTCGGCGTAGTAGGGATCGATATGGGTGCCGGTGTGCACCACGAGCCACTTGTCCCGTGACGCCGCGCGGGCCCAGCCTTCGATGTTGCCGCGCAGGTGCACATGCAGGGCACCCCAGTTTCCGGCCGACAGCACGGGCACCCTGACGCGGTCGAGATCGACGATGTGCGCTCGGTGGTAGTCGTCGAGCACCGGATGCTGCGGAAGCACCTCGCGCCAGTCGTCGCCGTCGTCGTTGTTGCGCTGGGGGGTGATCTGACGGTTCCACCAGAACTCGACGAAGCCGTGGGCGTACAGGCCGCCTTGGTAGATGAAGTCGCGGTAGAAGTCGGTCGCGCCTTCCCAGGCCACGATCGCGGCGAGGTGCGGTGGCTGGAGCTCCGCCACCCGCCAGCCCATGATCGCGAGCCACGAGATGCCGCTGGAGGCCACCTTGCCGTTGGACCACGACTGTCCGGCTGCCCATTCGACGACGTCGTAGAAGTCCTCGGAATCACTCGAGCTCATCAGGTCCATCCGGCCCGGCGACTTGCCGGTGCCCCGGGTGTCGGCGCGCAGCACCGCGTAGCCGCGGGCCGTCCACCACTCGGGATCCGGGGTCTCCCACACCATGTGCTCGTTGTGCGGCACGAGTTCGTAGAGCGGGTAGCGGTCCGGCCAGTGCACGTCCTTGCCGTACGGGCTGATCGACGCCAGCACGGGAAACACGCCGTCGTCGTCGGGCAGGAACACGTCGGCCAGGATCGGCGAGCCGGTGCGGGTGGGGACCTCGATGTCCCGTTCGATGCGCATCTCAGTACTCCTGTCGGAGGGGCGGGCGGGCCGAGTCCGGGGGCCGCCGCGGCGACCACGTCGTCCGGGTCGCCAGCATCCGTCGGTCGCCCTTAAAGCCAGTCTGCTTGCTTCAGGAGTATGGCGACTCGCCCGCACTAAAGCAAGAAGACTTGTATTAGAGTGCTGTCCCGTGAGTGATGCGGACGTCCGGCGTCGGCCTGGCGGACGGGCGGCGCGCGTGCGCGCCGCTGTCCTCGAAGCCACCAACCAGCTCCTGCAAGACCAGGGGCTGACCGGCCTGACGGTGTCCGAGGTGGCCCGGCGGGCGCAGGTGAATGAGACGTCGATCTTCCGACGGTGGGGCACCCGCGAGAACCTCATCATCGACGCTCTCCTCACCGATGCCGCCGAACAGCTTCCGGTGCCCGACAGCGGGACGTTGCGGGGCGATCTGATCGCCTACGCCACCGCGCTCGCCAAATACCTGACCTCGCCCGCTGGCAACGCCCTCGATCGAACGCTGGCCTCGGCCGGCGATGACCCGGCCACCCGGCGACTGCGCGACCAGTACTGGAACGCCCGCTACGCCCACTCCGGCCAGATCGCCGCGCGGGCGATCCAGCGGGGAGAGCTGCCGGACACCGCCGACCCCCGCTTCGTGCTCGAGCTGCTCGTCGCGCCACTGCACTTCAGAATCGTGCTCACCCGCGAGCCGCTCGAACCGGACCTGCCCGCCCGCATCGTCGACGCCCTGCTCCACGGACTCGTCACGACCACGTCATCCTGATCCCGAGGCCCGGCCGCGGGTGCGGTGACGGCGCTCGTCATGAGCATCGGGGAGCGCCGCGACGCCGACGATGACGGTCCCGCGGGTGGCCTGCCGGAAGTCTCGGGCTTGGCCGAGCCCGAGGTCGTCGCGGGCCGCGGTCAGAGGGGGAGTTGGCGGCGGAGCCGATCGAGCCAGCGGCTGATGGTGTCCTGCGGCTGGCCGGGGTCGTTGGCGCTCGCGGCTTGTTCTACGGCGGCGCGGACGTGGGTGCTGACGGTGTTCGCGTACTGGGGCAGTGCGTACACGACCTGCCAGTAGCCTTCGCGCATCAGCACGGCATCGACTTTGACGTAGCCCGCGGTCCCGCGTGCCAGGTCGAATCCATAGCGGCCCGCGGTCGGCGTCGGTTCGCCTGCGGTCACCACGATGACGGTCGGACGCGCCTGGACGACGACGTCGGTGGGATTCGCGCCGTGCGCGATGGCGCGGTCGTTGAGCCCGAGGTAGTCGATCGCTTCCCAGCCGCTGAAGTACGGGATCGCGCCGGCGTCGGTGACCGCGAGCGTGCGGGCGGCGGGCGGGACATCCGACTGGGCGAGCCCTTGGCCGATCGCGACGTGCGCACGTTGCAGATCCGGGCCGTAGTTCACGATCGCCGGCAGGTCCGGTGCGGTCGCACCGGCCCACGCGGACCAGCCGACAGCGACCGCGCCGAGAATCGAGCCGAGGACGCGACTGCCGAGCGTGCCGACGGCGATTCCGCTGGCCAGGCACAACACCGGCACCGCGTGATCGGCGAACCGGTCGACATAGTCCATCGTCGGCCCGGACACCGCGTAGGTCACATAAGTGACCGCGACGGTCAGGACGAGCAGCGCGCCCGCCGCGCGCGTGGTTCGCCGCAGCAGCAGCGACAGCGTCAGCAGCAGCAACGGAAGCAGCAGCAGAGTGGTGTGTTTGGTCCAGATCAGGCCGTGCGCCAGATTCCCGAATTTGACGTAGAACGTGTTCGGCAGCAACTGGCCGTAGAACTGCCAGCGCCAGACGAAGTATCCGGTGCCGAGGACGGCCGCGGCACCGGTCCAGGCCCACTGGGCCTTCCCGTGCTGCCGCACCAGCCACCACAGCACGACCGGCAGCGCGGCAAGCGCGCCTTCCGGCCGGATCATGCCCAGCAGGACCAGCAGCGCCGGCGGCTCCCACGCCCTTACCCGCGTCCCCTCGACTGTCCGCAGGCCGAGCACGACAACCCGGAGCAGCACCGCCGCGAACGCCGCGGTTTCGAGGCCGCTGGTGAGGTGGAAGTAAGTCGGCAGGAACACCACGTACGCACCGGCCGCGACCAGCAGGCCCGGCATCCCGCCCCGCCGGTGCCCCTCGCGGATGAGCATCGCCAGCGTCGCCAAGCCCAGCACGAGCGACGTCACCTTAGTGAACAGCGGCAGCGCGATCCCGAGTACCGAGCCGAGCGCGCCCCACACGACCCACGCGAAGTTCGTGAACCCTTCCACCGGCGGACTGTGCAGGTTCCAGACCGGGCCGTGCCCCGCGGCCAAGTTCGCCGAGTACCGGAAGCTGATGAACGCGTCGTCGACGGTGAAGAACCAGGCCGCCCACGCGCCGGCCAGGAACGCGCCGACCAGCACAACCGACACCAGCATGACCGGGAGCCGGCGTGCTCCCCGACTCGGCCGCGGTGCCGCCGACGCCGCGTCCGTTTGGACAGCAGCCATGCGAAACCCTCCTGGTACGGGACAACGCGCGCCACTGTACCTAGTGCCGACCACGTTCCGGCTTGCCCTTCGGCGGACTGCCTGGGGAGTGATCGCTGTTGTCCGCCGCCGTGGCGGTTCAGCTGTAGGCGACCTGGGTGGTGGAGTCGGCGCTGAACCAGGTGATGGTCCCGTGCTGGAAGGTGTTGCGGCGGCCGCCGGTGACGGCGAACTCATCGCTTGTCGGGTAGGCCAGGCCGCTTCGCTCCCAGCCGAGCGACGCCCATTTCGTGCGGATCGCGCCGTGGATGGATTGGGCGCCGGTGGCGGGGGTCCAGTAGATGGAGGCGCCTTGGGCTCCGTTGAAGTGGTTGTAGCGGCCGATGCCGTCGGGGGTGCCGGATTCGTCGGTGGTGGGGTAGCCCAGGCCGCGTTCCCAGCCCAGTGACGCCCATTTCGTGCGGATCGCGCCGTGGATGGATTGGGCGCCGGTGGCGGGGGTCCAGTAGATGGAGGCGCCTTGGGCTCCGTTGAAGTGGTTGTAGCGGCCGATGCCGTCGGGGGTGCCGGATTCGTCGGTGGTGGGGTAGCCCAAGCCGCGTTCCCAGCCCAGCGCGGCCCACTTCTGCCGGATGGCGCCGCGGATGGATTGCGCCCCGGTCGACGCGGTGGAGTAGATCGACGCACCGTTGGAGAAGTGGTTGTACCGCCCGACGCCGTCGGGCGTTCCGGTCTCGTCGGTGATCGGCAGGCCGAGGACGCCGCTGGGGCCGCCGAGCTGCTGGTAGTGCTGCCAGATCGCGCCGTGCACCGCGTAGGCGCCGCTCGGCGGGTAGTAGCCGATGATGCCGTACTGGTAGTCCTGGGCCCATCCGCTCGCGGCCGGGTACCGGTCGCCGGTCGGGCTGCCGAGGTAGGACGCCGGGCCGCCGAGTGCGTTGTAGTGCTCGGCGATCTTGTCCGGCTCGGTGCCGGTGGCCAAGGTCTGCAGGTCGGTGCCGCTGCCGTTGAAGACGTCCTGGTCGCCCGGGAACGTGCCGGAGTTCGAGGTCTGGTCGAAGGTGTAGTCGGTCCAGCTGGCCGGCATCGTGACGGTGCCGGCGATCCACAGTGGATCGTTGGCGAAGTTGGGGTTGTTGCCGGTGCAGTGGTTCCACCAGCCGTTGGTGGTGTAGACGACCGGCCACCGGTTGGTGCGATCGTGGATCGTGGTGGTGAAGTCGGAGATCCACGACGAGATTTGGGCCGGGGTCATGTTGTAGCACCAGCCCGCCCAGTCCGCGGTGCTGTAGGGGTTGTACTCGATGTCCAGCACGGGCGGCAGGGTTTTGCCGTCGGCGACCCAGCCGCCGCCGTGGCTGAGGAAGAACTGTGCCTGCGCGGCGCCGGAGGAGGTGTCGGGCAGCCCGAAGTGGTAGGCACCGCGCAGGATTCCGGCGTTCGCGGAGCCGGCGTAGTTGGCGGTGAACTGCGGGTCCACGTAGGTCGTGCTTTCGGTGGCCTTCATATACGCGAACTTCGCGCCGTTGCCGGCCGCCGCGCCCCAGTCCACTGCGCCCTGATAATGGGAGACGTCCATGCCCGGCGTGGTCACGCCCGAGGCCGTGGCTGCCCGCGGCGCGGTTCTCTGCGTGGTGCCCGGATCCGCGCCGATCGTGGACCCCATGTAGTCAGCGCCCGGATGCGCCGGCGCGCTAGCGGTGCTCGCCCTCGGCGCGCTCGCCGCCGCCGGGCTGCCTGACGCGGCGGCCGGTGTCCCGGCCAGCACGCACGTGAGCAAGACACAGACCGTTCCCGCGCTCGCCGCACCACGAATCCATCCCACCGCAGACCTCCACCGGGTATCCGTTCACCCCGCTATCGCCGGAACCCGGGAATCGTTACCAGACGGGCTCAGGAATCAGCCGGGCAAAAAGGAAACCCGGCAAGCGGTCGCATTTCGGCGTTGGCCTGCTTCTGCGGTCGACAGAGGCAGGCCACCGCTGAGTGGGGACGGTTTTGTGGTGCGGGGTGTGGCAGCGGGCTGGTGACTCGGGGTCACGGTGCCGCGTGCGGGCGGTAGAGGTGTCCGTCGCGGGACCGCGTAGACGGTGGCCGGTCCGGTTCCCGGCCGTGCGGTGGCCTGCCAGGCGGTGCCGTCGGCGATGCCCGGTGCCGGCGAGGGCCGGTCTGCTCAGCCGCTTCGTTCTCGAGGTCGCACCCCGGCCCGCTGCCCGAGGTGGCGCAGACGTGGTCAACACCGCGACCAGCGCCGCCACCGCCAGTGGCAGCCACCCAGGAACCAGGACCAACGCGAACCGCGACTGGAGTACCAGGCGGAATAGCCGTCCAAAGCGGCTGCCGCGGCTGCCGCGGCTGCCGCCCAGCGGCCGTCCGACGTTGGCCCTCAGGTGCCAGCATTGGCCCATATGGCCCAGTGTCGGCCGGACATACTTCCGCAGTGTTCATTGTCGAACCCCGGAAGCCGGCGACGCCGGGAACCCGTGCCCGGCGTAGCGCCGGCGAGCTTCTGATGCTGGGCTCAGCCATCGGAACCCGGTCGCCCTCCGCCCGTCGTGGACGCTCACTGCACATCGCTGTCGGATGCTCCGCGTCCACGGTCACCACCCCGCGACCGGATCGCCTTCCGCGGGTTCGCAACTCGAATCCCCTTCGCGACCTAACGCGTCGGACGGCACCTCGTGCTGATCGGGGCAACCAGTGAAAGGTGGGATCCCCATGACGCGTCCTGGCGACAACGCCGCCGGTCCGGCCCGGCTGTCCTGGGCGGACCGAATCGACGCGCCCGTCGCGGTCCGGGGTGCTTCGGCCGGGTTCAGCGTTCTCCTCATCGGCGGGCTCGCCCAGCCGCTGGCTATGGCTTGGGTGCCGCTCCTGGGTTACGCGTGGCTTCCGCTCGTCGCGGTGGCGGCGTTTTTTGTTGCCTCGAAGCGAATTGGCACGGCCAGCTCGCCCGCGACGCACGGTGCGGTCGCCGCGCTGTGCAGTTACCTGCTTGCCCTTCCGGTGTCCCTGCTCGTACCGGCCGGCCGCGATCCTCTCCAAATCGGCCTGACTGCGGCTACGGCGGTGGTGGTCGGCACCGCGGTCGGTTTCCTCCGCGGACGCATGAGCGGCCCGCGGAAGGCCCGGAATTAGCAGTGATAGCAACGGTTTCCGTGCCTCTCGCACGACGTACGGCGATCGCGGCGTGGCGGAATCGCGTGAGCCTCGTTCCTCAGATGAGCCCCGCCACCCAGAACTGACTCGAAGACCACCAAGGAGTGCACCCGATGACGACGCACGCAGCGGCACCGCCGAGGCCGAAAGGCCGGGAGCGGCGCAAGGCGATCCGGCGGTCCGGCCTGGGCTCCGCGGTCGCGCGTCCGCTGGAGCAGGCCGGCGAAATGGTGCGGCTGATGGGCGACGTGCTGTACTCCGCCATCCGGCACCCTTTTGGCTACTGGGGCGAAGTTCGCGAGCAGATGTTCCAGACGCTCAAGCTGTGCTGGCTCCCGATGATCATCTCGACCACGGCCTTCGGCCTCGGGGCTCCCGGGCTGCAGGGCGGGAACATCTTTTCCCTCTTCGGGATCCCCGAACGGCTTGGCTCGTTCTTCATCATGGCGAGCGTCCGCGAGTTCGCGCCCTGGATCAACGCGATGGTCGTGGCCGGCGTGATGGGCACGGCGATCACCGCGGACCTCGGAGCCCGCCGGATCCGGGAAGAGATCGACGCGATGGAGGTCCTGGGCGTCGATCCGATCCGGACGCTCATCGTGCCGCGGGTGATCGCGATGACGTTGATCACCGGGCTGATGGACCTGCTGGCACTGGCTTTCGGTGTGGTGGGCGGATACATCGCCGCCGTGCCGATCCTCAAGGCGAACAGCAGCGCGTTCTTCGGCAGCTTCTTCGACAACGCGACAACGACCGACATCTGGGCGAGCGTGCTCAAGACGTCGATCTTCGGGCTGATCATCGGCGTCGTCTGCTGCTACAAGGGCTTGCAGACCGGCGGCGGGCCGATCGGAGTGGGCCGGGCCGTCAACCAGGCCGTGGTGATCGCGTTCGCCGCGATCTGGATTTTCAACGCGGTCTTCACCGCGATCATGCTCGGTCTCAACCCCGAGATGCAGATCTACAAGTGACGAGGCGGGGAGAAGACACCGTGACCCGAGCTGCGCAGAACGGCGGAGTCGGCGAAAAGAAGCTGCCCGGTGCGCCGAAGCCCGCGGACATCGAGATTTCGTTCAAAGGCATGGCGACTTCGGTCAAGTCCGCGGTCGAAACCGGCGGCGACATCGCAAGGTTTTCCGGCCGGACGATCCGTGCGTTGCCCGATCTTCGGCACTATGCCACCGAAGTTTTCCACCAGTGCGGCGTGCTCGTGCTGTCCAGCGGGCTCGTCATCTGGCTCATGCAATTCGTGATCGGGTACGAGTGCGGCCTCGAAGGCAACTACACGCTCAAGCAGATCGGCGTCCCTCTCTATTCCGGGATCTTCAACGCCTGGTGCGCGATCCGCGAGATGGCACCGTACATGTGGGGCTACATCTTCGCGGCGAAAGTCGGCTGCGGTCTGGTCGCCGAGATCGGCTCGATGCGCATCTCCGACGAGATCGACGCGATGGAGGTGATGGGCGTCAAGTCGAGGAGCTACCTGGTCGGCAGTCGCATCGTCGCGGCCTGGATCGCGATGCCGTTCCTCTACGTGGTGGGCCTCGGAATCATGTACATCGGGGAGTTCCTCACGACGGTGAAGATGCTCGGCGGGGTTTCCCCCGGTGGCTACAATTTCATTTTCTGGCTCTACCAGAATCCGCAGGACCTGTTCTTCTCCCTGTGCAAGGTGATGGCCATGGGAACGGCGATCATTTTCGTCGGATGTTATTACGGCTACAACGCCAGTGGTGGATCCGTCGGCGTGGGACGAAGTACGGCGAAGTCGATGATGCTGAACATGGTGCTGATACATATCATCGGTGTATTGGGGACCCAGCTCTTCTGGGGTCTGGCGCCGAATGCACCGATCGCCAACTGACCGGCCCGCTGCCCCTTCGCCCCGCCAGGAGTAATCTGTGTCCACTTCGAACACCGCCGACACACCCACGCGGATCCATACCCGCAGCGGCCACCTCATGGCCGGCCCTGCCGACCGGACGCACTCGATGGAAGTGCGCAACGTCTCGAAGGCATTCGGGAACTTCCACGTCATGCGCGGCATGAACATCAACTTCGTCGACGACGCCATCACGACGGTGCTCGGGCCGTCGGGCACCGGCAAGAGCGTGCTCCTGAAGCACCTCGTCGGGCTGCTGGAGCCCGACGAGGGCGAGATCGTCGTCTTCGGCCAGGACCTGTGGAAGATCACCGAGCAGGAGCGCTACGACCTCCGCAAGCGCTTCGGTGTCCTGTTCCAGGACGGCGCCTTGTTCGGCTCCATGAACATCTACGACAACACTGCTTTCCCGCTGCGCAAGCACACCGACATGAGCGAGGCGGAGATCGAGCACATCGTGATGACCCGGCTGACGGAAGTCGGCTTGGAGCGGTCGATCACGAAACTCCCGAACGAGGTGTCGGGAGGCATGCGCAAGCGCGCCGGGTTCGCGCGGGCGCTCGTGCTCAACCCGGACATCGTGTTGTTCGACGAGCCCGACTCCGGTCTGGATCCCGTCCGCACCAGCCTGCTGAACGACCTCATCCTGGACATGCACCGCGAGCACAAGGGCACCTACCTGCTCGTCACGCACGACATCCGCACCGCGCGCAAGGTCAGCGACTACGTCGGCCTCATTTGGCAAGGGCAGGTCGTGCACTACGGCGAAGCCGAGGAGGCGTTCGCGTCCGAGGACCCGTTCGTACGGCAATTCCTGGCCGGCGAATCCGCGGGCCCGCTGGGGATGGACTGACTCATGAAACGTGTGTTCACAGTCGGCGTCCTCGCGGTGGCGGCACTGGGCGTCGGGGTCGCTGCCGTCGCCGCGATGAGAAGCGGCGACTACGAGGTCGGCGTGCTCCTCGACTCCGCGACGAACGTGGTCTCCGGGGGAACCGTGCAGGTCAACGGTTTTGAAGTCGGCAAGGTGTCCGACATCTCGGTCGAGGGCGGCAAGGCGAAGCTGGTGCTCGCGCTCGAGGGCGACCACGTTCCCCTCCACGACGGCGCGCAGGTGCGGATCGAGTGGAAGGCGGCGCTCGGCGAGCGGATGGTGAACATCACCGACGGACCGAGCGGCAACGCGGAGATCCCCGACCACGGGATGATCAAGGGCGACATGCCGGTGCCGATGGAGTTCGACCAGGTGCTGAACGCTCTGGATCCGCCGACCCGGGCCAAGCTCAGCTCGTTGATCAACCGGCTCGACAGCACGGTCAACGGCAACGAGACCAACGTGAACCAGACGGTGCGCTCGGCCGGCCCCGCCGTCCAAGCGCTCGGTGAAGTGCTGCGAGGACTCGGCAGCGACGGGCCGGCCATCAAACAGATGGTCACTCAGCTCGACACCATGGTCGGAACCCTCGCCGGTCGTGAGGCCGACCTGCGCACGGTGGTCGACCAGCTGTCGAAGGCGACGTCGCTCACCGCGCAGCAGCACGAGGCGCTCGCCTCGGCGCTCAAGAAGCTGCCCGGCACCCTGCGAACCGCGGGCAAGACCTTGGGCGACGTGCCCGACGCGGTCGGGCAGGCGGTGCCGCTGCTCAAGGATCTCGAACCGGCGACGGCGAAGCTGCCGGACGTGAGCCGGAACCTCCGGCCGGTGCTGACCGACCTGCGGCCGCTGGTCGCCGAGTTGCGGCCGGCCCTGGCCGACGCGCAGATCCTGCTGAACTACACGCCGGGACTGCTGGACGCCGCGCACGCGACGGCCCCCGGCCTGAACTCGGCCGTGAGCGGCCTGATGCCCGCATTGAGCTTCCTGCGCCCGTTCACGCCGGAAGCGGTGGGCCTGCTGTCCAACTGGGGTTCGGCGACCGGCAACTACGACGCCAACGGCCACTACGGCCGCGTCTACATACAGGCCGGGGCGTCGAGCGTGAACGTCAATCCGGGCATCGTGCCGCCGGGCTTCAGCAGAGACCAGACCCCGTTGCCAGGATCGCCAGTCGGCCAGCCCTGGACCGACGCATTCGGGAGTGGGATCCGATGAGCAATCACAGCTCCCGGCCGCGCCGGCCGTCCCGTCCGGCGTCTTACCGGCTTCGCGGTCTGGCCGTGGTCGTCGTCGCGTGCGTCGGCGTGACCGCCGGTGCCGCGGGCGCGAACGACAAAGGACAACCCGGCGAGATCACTATCGTCGCCAAGTTCACCGACGCCAGCCCGCTGATCCCGGGCAACGAGGTGAAGGTCGACGGCGTCGACGTCGGCCAGGTCGCCGCCATGACGGTGGACAGCGACAAGCACGCCGCGGTGGCGCTCAGCCTGGACCGTGCGGCGCTGCCGGTGCACACCGACGCCAAGGTCACACTGAAACCGCTCAGCATCCTCGGCGAGCGGTACCTCGACCTGGACCGCGGGACGCCCTCAGCGCCCGTGCTCCAGGACGGCGACGTCCTGCCGGTGCGGCAGACCAGCGTCTACACCGATCTCGACCAGGTTCTCAACACCATCGACGACCCCACCGGGCGGTCGCTGGCGGCCTTGGTGACCGTGCTCGGCGAAGGCATGCGGGGGAACGGCCGGAATGCCGACGCGACCATCCGGGCGCTCGAGTCGTCCATGAACGACACCGACGGGCTGGCGAAGGTTCTCAAGGAACAGAACGGCCTGCTCACCAGCGTGGTCGAGAAGGTCGAACCGGTGGCGCAGGCGCTGGCCGTGGACAACGGGGCGACCCTCGACGGTCTCCTTTCGTCCGCGCAGACCGCGACCGAAGCCACCGCCAAGAACCGTGCCGCGCTCGAGTCGACCCTCAGCCAGCTGCCAGACACCCTTTCCGCGGCCCGGAAAACGCTCGGGCAGCTGGCTGGTACCGCGCAGGCCACGACGCCCGTCCTGCAGTCGATCAGGCCGACCACGGACAACCTGAGCGCCATCAGCGACGAGCTCAAGAAATTCTCCGAGTCGCTCGACCCGGCGCTGGCGAGCGCGAAGCCGGTCCTGGACAAGGCGCAAGGCCTGCTCGACGCGGCTCGCCCGGTGGTCGACCAGCTCAAGGCCGCCGGCCCGGACCTGCGGACCACTGTCGGCTCCGCCCGCCCGGTCGTCACCGACCTGACGAACAACTTCGGGAACGTGCTGAATTTCGTCCGCAACTGGGCTCTGACCACCAACGGCGGCGACGGGGTTTCCCACTACTTCCGGGCGATGCTCGTGGTCAACCCGGACCTGCTGACCGGCTTGGTGCCCGGATTCGGCGCGCCGAACGGAGCGCCCACCCCTCCGCGGCAGGGGCCTGCTCCGGGCACGGGCACGCCGGCTCAGGGAGCGCCGCCCCTGCCGCTGCCGAGCCTGCCCGGGCTCACCGGCTCGGGCGGGGTGCTCGGTGGTCTGCTGGCCCCCGGACCGCAGTCCGACGGCGGCGTGACCGGGCTCAGCCAGCAGCAGGAAAGCGGCGCTCTGCAGTTCCTCATCGGTGGAGGTCAGTGATGGCGAGCACAGCCGGCCGGAGGAGGAGGTCCCGGTTCCTCGGGCTCGTCGTCCTGGCCCTCTTCGTGGCCTCGGTCGGTATCGCGATCACCGCGAGCGACGGCCTGCCGGGCAAGCCGACGACGGTCGTGAAGGCCGCGTTCGGCGATGTCGGCGCCCTGCGCAGCGGCGACGACATCCGCATCGGCGGGGTGCGGGTCGGGCAGGTGGGCGACATCAACCTGGTCGGCAACCAGGCCGTCGTCGAGCTGAAGTTCGACGGCGACAAGCCGATTTACCGCAATTCCAAAGCCGTGACCGCATCGGTCGGCGCGCGATCGGCGCTAGGCCAGAAGTATGTCGACTTCACGCCGGGAACCCCCGACGCGGGCGTGCTCGGCGAGGACGAGGTCATCCCGTCGGCGAAGACCGAGGGAGCGCAGGAGCTTTCCGATGTGCTGGCCGTCTTCGACGAGCCGACGCGGAAGGCGCTGCAGGAAACACTGCGCGAGACCGGCGGCGGCGTCGTCGGGCACCAGCAGGATCTCCGCGACGCGCTGGGCTCCTTGCCCGCGGAACTGCCGGATCTCGGCACGGTGGCCAGCGCATTGGCCACGAACAACGGGCAGGACCTGACCGGGACGCTGCGTGCGCTGGACAGTCTCAGCGGCCGCTTCACCCAGCACCAGCAGGAGATCTCGGCGTTGGTCGGGCAGCTCAAGACCACGCTGGACTCGGTCGGCGTCGATGGCGGAAAGCCGCTGGCGGATGTCGTGGAGAGGGCGCCGGACACGCTGGGAAAGGTGCGTGGGGCACTGCAGTCGTTGCAGGCACCGCTCGCGGATGCCCAGGCGGCGATGTCGTCGCTGAAGCCGGGCGCGGACGCGCTGGGCAAGGCGACCCCGGACGTCCGCGGCGTGTTGCGCGAGGGCGTCGCGCCGCTCGACAAGGTGCCGGGCGTCGCCGGGCCGGCCGATTCGGCGGTCGGAGCGCTGGCACAGACTTTCTCCGACGCGCGGCCGCTCGCGCCGGCCGTGCGCTCGGCCGTGGGCTCGGCGCACGTGCCGCTCGAGATCCTCGCGCCGTACTCGCCGGAGATCGCGTCGTGGTTCTCCTACGCGGCCAACGCGCTCAGCCAGGGTGACGCGGCGGGTCACTGGCTGCGCATCTACCCGCTGTTCAACACCGAGTCCCTGTCCGGTGCCTTGAGCGCGATCAAGGACCCGGTCGCCGCGCGCAACGCCTATCCCGAACCGGGACAGGCACCGCGGGACAAGAAGAGCTCTCTGCTGGGGCCGAGGTGAGGATGATGGCTTTGGGTATCAAGAATTGGCGGCGGCCGAAGGGCAAGGGCTCGCTGTTCAAACTGGGCGCGGCGTTCGTCGTCGTGGCGCTCGTCGCGGGCGTCGCCCTGTTCAACAAGGACCGGATCCTCACCACGTTGCGGCCGGGCACGGAGCTGACCATCAACTTCGCGCGCGACTACCGGCTCCAGCCCTTCGCCACGGAGGTCAAGGTCGCCGGCGTCCCGATCGGCAAGGTGGTGGACGTCCAGGAGGCGCGGGACGGCTCCGCCGACGTCACGGTGAAGGTCGACGACGACGTGCCCGCCAAGCTGCGCACGGCGCCCTCGGCGGTGATCCGGGCGGCCACCGTGCTGGGCGGCAGGTACTACGTCGATCTCGTTCCCGGCGGGGAGAAGGGCACTCCGGCGGGCGAAATCCCGAAGGAGCGCACCCAGGTACCGGTCGAGCTCGGCAAGGTCGTCGGCGCACTGTCGCCGAACACCTTGGCCTCACTGCAGAAGACGGTCGGGCGGCTGGACGCCACGCTGGACGACGAAGGCCGCGCGGCGATCGATCAGTTGCTCGCCGACGCGCCGGGCACGCTGGACCCGGCCGGCGACGTCCTCCGCGCCGCCCAGGGCACCCGGCCCCGGCAAGACCTCGCCGACGTGGTGAGCGGACTCGAGTCGGCTTCCTCGGTGCTGACGAAGGAGCCGGGGCAGCTCGACTCGATCGTCCAGAACCTCGGCAAGGTCAGCACCGTGCTGGGGGAACGCGCAGCGGACTTGTCCGATACGGTCGCCGGCCTTCCGGCTGCGCTGGACTCGACGAATGCCGGGTTGTCCCGGCTGGACGGCACGCTGGCCAAGATCAAGGACGTCGCCGATCCGGCCCGTCCGGTGGCCCGCGAGCTCGACACGGCCCTGCGGCACGCCGATCCGGTGCTGGCGAAGGCACGTCCGCTGGTGAACGACCTGAAGAACCTGCTGGCCGACGCCAGACCCGTCGTCCGTGACCTCGTGCCGGCCGCGCAGGGCCTGACCACGGTGCTCGACGACGTGCGCGGACCGGTGCTCGACCGGGTGAACGGCCCGATCAAGTCCACGATCCTCTCGCCTTACCTCGGAACGGGACCGTACGCCGGCACTTCCGGTGACCGGCCGCTCTACCAGGAACTCGGATACATGCTGTCCAATGTGGACAGGGCGTCGTCGATGACCGACGGCAACGGCGCGTCGATCGCGTTCGAACCCGGCGTCGGCCCCGGCAGCGTCGGCGGGCTTCCGATCAGCCTCGAACAGCTCTTCGGCAACCTCATGAGGCTCGGACAGCAGCAGGAGGGGCGATGACCCGCGAGCGAGGCCGGATCAAGAAGACCTGGGAACGCGTCCGCAGCGAGCCGAAGCTCGGCCGGAACGTGCTCACGCTGGTGGCGCTGGTGGCGCTCGGACTGGCGGTCGGGGGCTACATCGTCAGTCAGCAGGGCGCGGGGACCACGACCTGGCCGTGGCAGGACAGGTTCGTCATGAAGGCGGAGTTCGACAACGCTCCCGCGGTCAGCCCGGGCAACGGCCAGGAGGTCCGGATCGCCGGCGTGAAGGTCGGCCAGATCGACTCGGCGTCCGTCTCGGACGACGGCAAGGCGCTGCTCACCCTCTCGATCGACCCGCGGTACAAGGTGTACGACAACGCGCGCACGGTGCTGCGTCCGAAGAGCCCGCTCAACGAGATGTACGTCGAAATCGACCCCGGCGGGCCGCCGGGGAAGGAAATCCCGCAGGACGGGACGCTCCCGGCGAGCCACTCGCAGCGGCCGATCCAGGTCGACGAGGTGCTCGGGCACCTGGACGACAACACGTTGAACGCGCTGACGTCCTTGGTCAAGGAGTCCGACGCGGCCTTGGCGCACGCACCGCAGTCGCTCGCGAACGGTCTCTCGGCGACCGACCAAGTCGCGACCGACCTCAAGCCGGTCGTGACGGCGCTGCAGACCCGCAAGGACACGCTGGCGAAGCTGGTGACCGCACTGGCGCAGATCTCCAAGTCCGTCGGCGGGAACGACGCGCGGCTGTCGGCACTGGCCAAGAGCCTGCGGGAGACGCTCGGAGCCGCTGGCGCGCAGAGCGGTCCGCTCAACGCGTCGCTGGCGCAGCTGCCCGACCTGACTCGCCAGCTCGACGAGGCGACGAGCAGCGTGGTCGGGCTGAGCGACCAGCTCGATCCGACGCTGGAAAACCTGCGCAAGGCGTCAGGCGAGCTGCCCGATTCCCTGTCGAAGCTGACGAAGGCGGTGGACCAGGCCGGCAACACGGTGGACCAGGCGACCCCGGTCGTGGCGAAGGCCAAGCCCGTCGTCGACGACCTGCGCCCGCTCGTCGGCGACCTCAACGGGACGCTGCCGGACCTGCACGAGATCACCGGCCGGCTCAACCAGGTCACGGCGGCCGTCCTGCCCTACCTCAACGACCTGTCGGCCTTCGTCTACCAGACGAATTCCCTGACCAGCCTGCACGACGCCAACGGCGGGATCCTGCGCGGCCTGCTCGAGTTCACTCCGAGCAGCCTGCGGATCGCCGGTGTGGGCGCCCCGTCCGGCCAGACTCCCCGCTAGGTGGCTGCCATGAGGATCCCCCATTCCGCGATGCCGGTGATCCGGCTGATCGTGCTCGTCGTGTTCGCCACCGCCTGCGCCGTGTTCTTCGGCTACCTCTGGGTGAACTCCGGCGGCAAGCTCCCCTTCAGCAGCCCCCGCTACACGCTCACGGCGACCTTCCCGCGCGTGGCGAACCTCGTGCCCGACTCCGACGTGATGATCAGCGGTGTCGCCGTCGGCAAGGTGGCCGAGATCAAGAACGACGGCGGCCGCGCGCACGTCACCATGGAGCTCGATCAGCAGTACCCGCTGCACGGCGGGGTGACGGTCCAGGTCCGGAACAAGACGCTGGTGGAGGAAACCTTCCTCCAGCTGACCGACGGCGACGGTCCGGCGCTCGACAGCGGAGCAGTTCTGCCGGCGAACGCGGGCAAGCCCGCTGTCGGCCTGAACGACGTGCTGGCCAGCATCGACCCCTCGACCAGGCAGGCGCTGGCGAGCACCGTCCGCTCGCTCGGGGCGTCCACGAAGGACAGCCAGGACAGCATCTCCCGCGCCTTGAGCGGTCTCGGCGACCTCGGGCGGGAGGGACAAGGCGCGCTGGCCGCGCTGGCCGCGCAGAGCGATGACCTGAAGAAGCTGAGCGGGAACGCCGCGAACCTGCTCGCCGCACTTGACACCCGGCAAGGCCAGATCGCGCAGCTGGTGCGTGACGCGGACACCCTGACGAAGACCACCGCGGACGGCGGGCAAGACCTCCAGACCGTCCTGCGGGAGCTGCCGGGCGTCCTGGACGACGCCAAGAGCGCGAGCGACGGCCTGAACGAGCTGTCGGGTGCGCTCGCGCCCGTCGCGAAGAACCTCAACGCCGCCGCCCCGGACTTGAGCAAGGCATTGGAACAGCTGCCGCAAACCGCCGGCGACCTGCGCGGCCTGCTGCCCTCGCTCAACGGCGTGCTCGACCACGCGCCGGACACGCTGGCGCGGGTGCCGGTGGTCGCCGCCGACGCCCATCAGCTGCTGCCGACGCTGAACGTCGCGCTCGGCGACGTCAACCCGATGCTGTCCTACCTGCAGCCGTACGGGCACGACGTCGCGGCGATGTTCACCAACATGGGGCAGGCCCTGGCGAGGGGCGACGACAACGGCACGGCTTTGCGCGTCTTCATCATCCTCAACGAGCAGAGCCTGCGCGGGAACCCGCTCAACCTCAACAACATCCCGCCCCTGGACAAGAGCAACCCGTACCCGGCACCCGGCCAGTCCTTGAACCCTGGGCCGTACCCGGGCGGCGCATACCCGCGAGTGGAGAAGGGAACGAAGTGATGGTGCGTCGGCCGTCGTTGCGCAAGCTGTCCCCGAGGCCCTTCCTTCGCGGAGGGGCGCGAAGGGCGCGCGCTCTTTGGCGACGGCCGACCAAGCGTGGCCTTTTCGTGGCCGTGGGCGTGCTCGCGATGGCGGGCTTCGTGCTCGGCGGGCTCGCGAAGGTGCGGGTCGAGACGAGCGTGGACTCGTTCCTGCCCACCGACGACCCGGTGGTGCGCCAGTTCGAGGCGGAGTCGGGCTCCTTCGGCGGGGACCCGATCGTCGTCCTGCTGGAGTCCGAGCAGCCGCGGGCCCAGCTCGACCAGCAGCACCTGCCGGCACTGCTCAACCTCGAAGGCCGGCTGTCCCGGCTGCCCGACGTCGCGGCCGCGTACGGTCCCGGTACCACGCTGAACCAGATCGCCGGGCGGACGCAGGACCTTCTCGCGGAGCTGTCCGGACGGCGCGACGCCGTCCGGTCCCAAGCCCAGCAGGGCAAGACCGGCAAGAACGCGGAGAAGGCCGGCGACGCCGCGGTCGCCGCGTTCGACGCCCGGTACGGGCCGCTGCTGGTGCAGGGCATGCCGGCCGGCCTCCCGACCCTGCACAATCCGTCCTTCGTGAACACGGTCGTGTACACCGGTACCGGCCAACCCCGTCCGCAGTGGCGGTTCGTCGTGCCCTCCGACCGGTCGGTGGCAATTCTCGTCCGCCCGCGCGAGGGCCTGGACCAGCAGGGCACGGAACGGCTGGTCCGGGCGGTCCGTGACGCCGTCGCGACGGCCAAGCCGGACGCGCGGCGGATCACGGTGTCCGGGGTCCCGGTCATCGCCGTGTCCCTGGGCGAGCAGGTGCAACGCGAGATCCCGTGGATCGGCGGGACCGCCCTGCTCGCGGTGGCCGCGTGCTTCCTGGCGATTCCCTGGACGCGGAAGGTGCGCCGCAGGCTGGTGCCGGTCATGACGACCGTCGTCGCGATCGGGCTGACGCTCTCGGTTTTCGGGTGGCTCGGGCGGCCGTTGTCGCTCGGCGTCGTGGCCTTCCTGCCCGTCCTGCTCGGCGTCGGGAGCTACTACCCGACCTACTTCGCCCAGCAGGCCAGACGCCGGGTGGTACTGGCAGTCGCCACCGCCACCGCCGCGGCGTTCGCGATGCTGCTGCTGTCCCCGTTGCCGTTCGTCCGTCAACTCGGTCTTGCGCTTTCGATGGGGGTGCTCATCGCCGCGCTGGTCGGCATGCTCCTCATCCGCGGTCTCTCGTTCACCGCCGAACCGGACCGGCCGCTCGATGAGACGGTCTCCTCGTCGCGCGCTGCGACGTCGCCTCGATGGGTTCGGGTCGCCGCTGGCGCCGTCGCGGGCGCGGTGGCGCTGGC
This sequence comes from Amycolatopsis benzoatilytica AK 16/65, assembly GCF_000383915.1. Lineage (NCBI taxonomy): Bacteria > Bacillati > Actinomycetota > Actinomycetes > Pseudonocardiales > Pseudonocardiaceae > Amycolatopsis > Amycolatopsis benzoatilytica. The sequence goes on along the minus strand of NZ_KB912942.1, from coordinate 5,396,838 downwards.
CGGCTGGATGGCGCTCCCGCGGATCGAGCTGGAAAGCAACTTCCAGAGCTTCGCCGCCGGACTGGACGCGCTCACCGATGCCCAGCACGTCGAATCCGTCATCGGGTCGTCGGGCGAGGTCGCCCTCGTCCTCAACGGTCCTGATGTGCTGTCGCCCGAGGCCGTGAAATGGACCAGCGATGCGCAAGAAAGCATCGTCTCGCGACACGGTGACCAGATGCGCCCCGTCGTGTCGCCGCCGACCTTGCTGCAGTTTCTGGGCAGCTCGCCCACGGCGAGCCAGATCGCGGCCGGGGTCCGGTTGCTGCCGCCGTACCTCATGGGCGCGGTCCTGCGCAACGACCGGACCTCCGCGCTGCTGAGCTTCGGCGTGCGGATGGAAGACCTGAGCGAGCTGCGAGCCCTGCGCGACGACGTGGTGCGGCACTTGCCGCCGCCCCCGCAGGGGTATCACGTGGACCTGACCGGCTTGCCGATGGTCGCGGTCCGCGGCAACGAGCTGGTGTCGGCCGACCGCCTGCTCACCAACCTGGCCGGGATCCTGGCCGCGGGCGCGGTCCTGCTGATCGCGCTGCGGCAGCGGGCCGACGCGGCGCGCGCGGTCGCGGCGGCCGCTATCGCCACCGGTGCGGGGCTGTGCTTCCTGTGGCTGGCCGGGGTGCCGCTGAGCCCCGTCACGGCTGGCTTGGGATCGCTGACCGCGGCGGTCGGGTGCGAGTTCACGGTGCTGCTGTCGGAAGCCGCCCGCCGTCGCAGCAGGGGACTTCGGGTGTCGATCCTGCTCGCCGCGTCCACCTCCACCGTGGGGTACGCGGTCCTGGTGCTGTCCAAGCTGGCCGCCGTACGCGAGTTCGGCATCCTGCTGGCTGGCTCGGTCGTGCTGGCGTTGCTGTCCGCGGGCTGCGTGGTGTGGCTCTGGCCACCGCGTGACCGCGTTGCCGGGGCGGCGACGCCCGTTCCCGAACCTGTCGGACGAGTCGTGGTGGAGGCGGGTCGATGAGCCTGCGAGTCGAACGCGAGAAGAAGACTGACGACGAGGAGGCGACCGTGAAGACTTCGCGGCCCAGCACGATCGAAGACGAGGAAGTCGACGCCGACCTCCCAGAAGGCCGCGAGGAGGCGGAAGAACCAGCCGAAAGCGACCCCGCGTCCGACTCATCTGACTCATCTGACTTGGACGAAGCCGACGAGCCTGCCGAGGACGAGGACGCCGAAGCCGGGCCGCGGAAACCGAAGGCCGGTCTGAAGGGCGTCATCCGGGACAGGCTGCCGAAAACCCGCAAGATGCGCGTCATCCTGCTCGCGGTCTTGCTGCTCCTGGCGGGCGGCGGAGCAGGCGGCTACGTCTGGTACGACTCCCAGCGGCTGCCGGCCGGCGCGGCCTTCCGCGTCGCGGGCCGCACGGTCACCGCCGACCAGCTCAGCGGTGTCCTCGAGACCTGGCGGGCCATGTACGGGGTCCAGCCGCCGCAGGACGAAGCGACCCTCGGCAAGTTCCGCAAAGACTCCGCCAAGGCGTACGCGGTGAGCCTGATCCTGCAGAAAGCCGCGCGAGACCGTGGAATCGTGATCGGTGACAAGGTGGCGCAGGACGCGCTGGCCCGGTTGATCTCGCGGCAGCTCGGAGACGGGACGGAAGCGCACGACAAGTTCGTCCAGCAGCTGGGCAACGTCGGCACGTCCGAACCGGCCGTGCTCGAGGAAATCAAGCAGCAGATGGCTCTCTCTCAACTGTTCGACGCGGTGGCCAAGGGATCCGGCGAGGTCAGCGAGCAGGAAGTGAAGGACGCTTTCGCGACGCGAAAGGACCAGCTGGGCACTCCGGAGCAGCGCAAGATCGGCAACATCGTGGTCCGGACGAGGGGAGAAGCCGACCAGGTGATCGCCGACCTGGCGCACGGAGCGACCTTCGAAACCGTGGCCCAGCAGCGCAGCATCGACACCGCGACGCGCGACCGGGGCGGCGACCTCGGCACGCTTTCCCGGCGCCAGCTGCAGGACGACTACGGGAAAGCGGCATTCGGCGCGGCGACGGGGACGGTCTTCGGCCCGGTGCAGAACCAGTTCGGCTGGAATGTCGGACGGGTCAATGAAGTGACGGCTCCGGTGCCGGCGACTTTCGACAAGGTGCACGACAATCTCAAACAGCAGCTGCAGATGGAAAAAATGCTCGCAGTGTGGCGTTCCTGGCTGGGAGAGCAGATCAAGGGAGCCGACGTGGAGTACGCGGACGAGTACCGGCCGGACAATCCCGACGCCGCACCGGACGTGACGCCCGGCGAGAGCCCGGTGACCGGTCAGCAAGGCGCGGCGAATCCGGGCGGGCCTTCACAAGGACAGCCGGTTCCTTCGCGATGAGTACGGCCGTCCCGTTCCTCGTCCTGGCGGTTCTGCTCGTCCTTCTGGGACGGTGGGGCAGCGTGCGCGCACTGGATCTGGTGCCGGCGAACCTGCCGATGGCCGAGCGCGAGCGGCGCGCGAAAGTCGTCCGCCGAGGCGCGGTCAGCGCCTACACGGTCGCCGCCGTCTTCGTCGTCATGTCGGTTGCCGCGCTCTTCTAGCCGGCGGGCGCCGCGCCTGGTCAGCCCAGGCTCGGCGCCTCCTTGCCGAGCAAGCCGTAGTGACCGGCCATGCCGGCGGCGACGATCCGGTTCGGAGCCCCCAGCTTGTTCAGGAGCGAGGCGACCAGGCGCTTCGCTGTCCGCTCGGAAACCAGCATGCGTTCGGCGATTTCGGTGGTCTCCAAGCCGCGGGACAACAGCACCCACAGCCGAATCTCTTCCACCGCCAGCGGACCGAAGATCTCCTCCGGCGGCCGCCGCACCGCATCGAGCAACGCGGTGAACAAGGTGTCCTCGACCACTCGGAAGCCGGCCGCCACGGACAGCAGGGGAGCGACGAGCACATCCGGATCAGCCGATTTCGGCAGGAATCCGTCGGCACCGGCCCGGAGAGCTTCTTCGGCGAGCTTCAGGTCCGACGTGCCCGACAAAGCGAGGACTTTCGTGTCGGGATGGCGGGACTTGATGTGGCGGATCGCCGGAATCCCGTTGACGGGCGGCATCGCGAGATCGACTATCGCGATGTCGGCGCCGCACGAACCGACGAGCGAGGCCGCTTCCTCCGCGCGGTTCGTCGTACCGCCGATCTCGAACCGGTCACCGGCTTTCGCCTTGAGCAGCAGAGCTAGCCCCTGAGTGAACAGGTCGTGGTCATCGACAAGCACCAGAACGAGTTTGTCGTCTTGCATGGCTCTCCTCATCGGAGGATGACAAAGTCACTATACGAGCCGTCAGCAGAGGCGCTGGCGGCAGCGTCGTGGAGGCACCGATGTCGACCGTACCGTGGTGGCGTTCTGTGCGGTCAAGCACGATCCTTCAGACGGAGACGTTCCGGGAGAAAGACATCCGGATCGTGGAACGGGTGCCGGCCAGCGTCCGGCTCGGCGTCGTGGTGTCCGTCGGCCTGCTCCTCGCGCTCGGGCCGGACTCCGTGCGGCACCACCTCGCGATCGGGTTGGTGTGGCTGTCTGTCGGCAGCATCTACGCGCTGATCGTCTTCTGGGACCCCACGATCGAGTTGCGCAGCATCCGGTCCGCCGCGGTGGTGACCGGTCTGGACGCGGTGCTTTCGCTGGCCATCATCGCGTTCACCGGAGGTGCCAGCAGCGTCGCGGTGTCGCTGCTGTTCCTGGTCATCGCGGCCGCGGCGATGCGATTGTCGTTCGTGGCGACAGTGGCCGTTTCGATGGCACTCGGTGGTGCCTATTTCCTGGTCGCGATGCTGATGGACGTCGGCCAGACGTCTTCGGAGACTCGCACGCAGGCCGGGTTCTGGTGGCCGGTCTACCTGGTGTTCACCGCAGCACTGACAGGCGGCTTCGCGCTGCTGACCGAACGGGCGACCCGAGCGCACAGCGCCGCCCGGGCACAGGCGGTCGCGGAACGGGCGGCGGCGGAAGAGGAACGGGACCTGCGCGCCCGGCTCCTGAAGTCTTACGAGGCCCAGGAAACCGGCCTGCACGTCATCCTGCACGAGTTTCGCACTCCCATCGCCTCGCTCAAGGCGCTGACCGACAACCTGGTCGAGCGAGCCGGCACGGCGGTGGCCGACGACGACAGCTGGACCAGCCTGCGGCTGCTGGCCGCCCACGCGGGCCACCTTTCGTCGATGATGGACGCGCTCGGCGACGTCGCCGCGAGCCGGCGCCCCACCTTCAGCACCGGGCGCCGCAGGCTCGTCGACATCAAGGAGTTCTTGCACGCGGCCGGAGACGCCGCCGGGCTGGAGGACTCCGAGCTGCGGATCACCGTCACGCCGCCGGGCGCACAGTCCCGCCTGGACGCACAACTGCTGCGACGCGTCATCACCAACCTGGTGGAAAACGCCGGACGGCACAGCCGGGGCACGCCCGTCGAGGTCGTCGCACGGCTGGGACGAGGACGGCTCCGGGTCCTGATCCTCGACCGGGGGCCGGGTTTCCCTGCCGAACTCGCGCCGGTCGTCACCGAGCGGTTCGTGTCCATCGGCGAACGCCGGGGCACCGCGGGACTCGGGCTGTGGATCGCCGACCAGATCGTCCAGTCGCTCGACGGCCGGATCCGGTTCCGGCCGCGCGCGGGCGGCGGCTTGGTCGTCTGCCTCGACGTGCCGGTCGACTGAGCACGTTTCGCCGTTCCGGCCGGGTACTTCTCGGTTTCCGACGCCTTTCTCTTCCGTTTCCGGCTGCCTGGCCCACGCGGGCAGACGGGGTTGGCCCACGCGGGCCACCGATGGCTCGCGCGATCGGTGTTCCTCGCGCCGGATCTTGTGATGATGGCTCAAGTCCTTCAGCTGTGAGGAGTTGACGTCAATGAAGACGAAGGCTGCGGTCCTTTGGGGACAGCACGAAAAGTGGCAAGTCGAGGAAATCGACCTGGATCCACCGAAGGCCGGCGAGGTCTTGGTCAAGCTGACCGCCAGCGGACTGTGCCACTCCGACGAGCACCTCGTCACCGGCGACCTGCCCTTCCCCTACCCTCTGGTCGGCGGCCACGAAGGCGCCGGTGTGGTCGAGGTCGTCGGCCCCGGCGTCACGGACATCGCCGAGGGCGACCACGTGGTGATGACCTTCCTGCCCGCGTGCGGCCGGTGTTCCTACTGCGCGCGCGGTCTGGGCAACCTTTGCGACGCGGGCGCCGCCGTAATGCTCGGCCCGCAGCTCGACAACACCTACCGCTTCCACGCCCGCGGCGAAGACGTCGGCCAGATGTGCCTGCTCGGCACGTTCTCCGAATACACCGTCGTGCCGGCGGCGTCGGTCGTGAAAATCGACGCTGGCATTCCGCTGGACAAGGCCGCGCTCGTCGGGTGCGGCGTGACGACCGGTTTCGGCAGCGCGGTCCGATCCGGCGAAGTGCGGGCCGGTGACGCGGTGGTCGTCGTCGGCGCCGGCGGGATCGGCGTCAACGCGATCCAGGGCGCCCGGATCGCCGGCGCCCGGCTCATCGTCGCGATCGACCCGGTGGAATTCAAGCGCACCAAGGCTCTCGAGTTCGGGGCCACTCACACGGCCGCGTCGATGGACGAAGCGTGGAACACCGTCAGCGAGCTGACTCGCGGCCAGCTGGCCGACGTCTGCGTGATCACCACGGACGTCGCCGAGGGCGCGCACATCACGCCCGCCCTCTCGCTCGTCGGGAAGCGCGGCCGGGTCGTCGTCACGGCCATCGGCCACCCCGACGAAACGTCGATCACGACCAGTCTCATCGAGCTGACGCTGTACGAAAAGCAGCTCCGCGGTTCGTTGTTCGGTTCGTCCAACGGCCAGCACGACGTGCCGCGGCTGCTCGAGCTCTACAACGCCGGGCTGCTGAAGCTCGACGAGCTCATCACCACCGAGTACTCCCTGGAGGACGTCAACCAGGGCTACGAGGACATGCGCAACGGCAAGAACATCCGCGGCCTCATTCGGTACTGACCCGCCCCGCTCGCCCGCAACGGCTCAACTTCTTGATGGAGGACGGTTTCATGGCTATCGAACGCAACATCGAACACGGCAAGCGCACCGGCTACGGCAGCCTGAGCGAGGGAGGTCTCCGCATGGAGTCTTTCCCGATGCGCTTGTTCCGCAAGGGGAACAAGAAGTTCTGGAACCCCGAAGACATCGACTTTTCCCAGGATGCCAAGGACTTCGCGGCGATGAGCCCGGACGAGAAGCGGCTCACGTCGATCCTGGCCGCCCAGTTCATGGCCGGCGAGGAGTCCGTGACGCAGGACCTGCAGCCGTTCACGACGGCGATGGCCGCCGAAGGCCGGCTGGCCGACGAGGCCTACTTGACGCAGTTCACCTTCGAAGAGGCCAAGCACATGCAGGCGTTCCGCCTGTGGTTCGACGCGGTCGGTCTCGGCACCGACCTCCACGAATTCGTCGAGTACAGCGACGCGTACACGAAGATCTTCACCGAAGAGCTGCCGAAATCGCTGTACGCGCTGACAACGGACCCGTCCCCGGCCGCCCAGATCCGTGCGTCCGTGACCTACAACCACGTGGTCGAAGGTTGTCTCGCCCTCACCGGCTACTTCGCGTGGGCCAAGGTGTGCAAGAGCCGCAACATCCTGCCGGGCATGCAGCAGGTCGTGAAGTACATCGGCGACGACGAGCGGCGGCACATGGCGTGGGGCACCTTCACCTGCCGGCGGCACGTCGCCGCCGACGACCGCAATTGGGACGTCGTCGACGAGCGGATGCAGGAGCTGCTCCAGCCGGCGCTGCAGCTGATCGTCGGGCTGTTCGACGCTTTCGGTGACAACACGCCGTTCGGCATCAACATCGACGAGATGACCGACTACGCGCTGGACAAGGTCAACCGCAGGCTCGGGTCGATCGAGAGCGCGCGGGGCTGCCAGGTCGAGGACATCGACGAGGACTACTCGCCGATGCAGCTCGAGGACAAGTTCGCCGCGGAAGACGAAGCGGCGGTCGAGCAGGCGCTGGCGGCCGTCGGCTCCTGACCTTTCGCGTTCTCCCCGGCAACCAGGTCGATGCCGACCTCGAACCCAAGGAAATCACCGTCATGCTGCAGGACCGCTCTGCGCAAGAAGCGAACACGAACGTCGATCTGCTCTTCATCGGCGCCGGGCCGGTGGGTCTCTTCGGCGCGTATTACGCAGGATTTCGCGGCCTGAGCATGGCGGTGGTCGACGCCCTTCCCGAGGTCGGCGGCCAGGTCCAGGCGATCTACCCGGAGAAGAAGATCTACGACATCGCCGGCCTGCCGGGCGTGCCGGGACAGGAGCTGATCGGCAACCTCGTCCGGCAGGCCGCGCCGTTCGCTCCGCGGTACCTGCTTTCGCAGCAGGTACTGCGGCTCGAGCGCCGTGCCGGCGGGTGGCGGGCCACGACGTCGGCCGGTGCGGTGGTCGACGCACGCGCGGTCGTGATCACTTCTGGCGTCGGGGCGGTCACCCCCCGGCCCATCCCGGCAGGCGAGGACTTCCTCGGTCGCGGCCTGTGCTACTTCGTCCCGAGGCTGGATGTGCTCGACGGCAAGGACGTCGTGGTGGTCGGCGGCGGCGACTCCGCCGTCGACTGGGCGCTCGCCGCGTTGCCGCGGGCGCGCTCGACCACACTCGTGCACCGCCGGCGGCAGTTCCGCGCGCACGAGCACTCGGTTCAGTTGCTCCACCAGTCCGCCTGCACCGTGCTGGTCGACGCGAACGTGACCGAACTGCGCGGACGGGACCGAGTGGAGAGCGTCGCCATCAAGGTGGCTGGTGAAGCCGAGGTCCGCGAGACCAAGGCGCAGGTTGTCGTCGCCGCGCTCGGGTTCCTGATGGACCTGGGCCCGATCAAGGAATGGGGGCTCGAACTCGATGGTCGTGCGATCCGGGTCGACAGCAGGATGCGGACCAACCTGCCCGAGGTCTTCGCGGCCGGCGACGCCGCGACCTTCGACGGCAAGGTCAAGCTCATCGCGGTCGGCTTCGGCGAAGTGGCGACCGCGGTCAACAACGCGGCCGTGGCGCTCGACCCGCGGGCCGGGCTCGCGCCGGGGCACTCGAGTGACTTGACGATTCCCGCGCCGACCGGCGCCTGAAGCACAGCGACATTCAACGAACGACCCGAGGAGGTGGAACTGATGGCTTTCGTCATCGGAGAACCGTGCGTGGACGTGAAAGACATGACCTGCATCGAGGAATGCCCGGTCGACTGCATCTACGAGGGCGAGCGCATGCTCTACATTCACCCCTCCGAGTGCATCGACTGCGCGGCCTGTGAACCGGTCTGCCCGGTCGAGGCCATCAAGCCGGCCCAGCAGGTCGACGACCGCTGGCGGCCGTTCCAGGAATCGGCGAAGTCGGCGTTCGACGTACTCGGCAGCCCGGGCGGGTCGACCAAGGTCGACGTCCCGATCGAGGACACGGAGTACGTGAAGAACTTCGAAAAGAACTAGCCGCGACACTGCGCGCTCCGGACCGGTTTCGGCCGCGGGCGGCCACAAAGGAGTTCCGGATGACGTCAATGGCGACGATCGACTGCGAACGGGTGGACCAGGCCAGAGGGCACGGCCAGGCATCCTTCGCGTCTTCCGACACGGATCCATGGTCTTTGGTCCGCGCTTCGCAAGAGGGTGACCCCCGGGCGTTCGGCCTGCTGTACAGCCGGTTCTCGGCGGATGTGTTCCGCTTCGCGCGAGGACGGCTGCGCGACGAACACGCTGCCGAAGACGTCACCAGCGAAACGTTCCTCCGCGCGCTCCGCAGCATCGGCACGGTGCGGTACGTCGGGTCCAGTGTCCGGGCATGGCTGCTGACTATTGCCCGGAACATCATCCTCGACCAGATCAAGTCGGGCCGCTTCCGGCACGAGGTGACGGTCTCCGAGTTTTCCGAGCAGGAGCAGGTCGTCCTGCTTCCGGAGTTCAGCGTTTTCTCGCAGCCGTGCCGGGACGAAATCGCCCGGCAGATGTTCGAGTTGAGCGAGGACCAGCGGATCTGCCTGCGGCTGCGGTTCTTCGACGGTCTGTCCGTGTCGGAAACCGCGGAGGCCATGCAGCGGAAGAGCAGCGCCGTGCGCGCGCTGCAACACCGCGCCGTCCGCCGGCTGGCCGAGCTGGTCGACCCGGTCGCGGTGGAGTGAAACCCGAGGTGGAACACAAGGTGCTTCGTGAACAACCCAGTCAGAAAGGCGTTCGCTGATGACGATGATGTCAGTCGGGATTCCGCCGGCGGTGGCTCCCTTCCTGGAGAACGCGGCGGCGAGCATCGTCATCGGTGCCGCGAAGACGACGGCGGCCGGTGGAGGCGAGATACCGACCACTGATCCGGCCACCGGCGCACTGCTGGCGAATATCGCGGCGGGCGGCAAGGAGGACGTGGACCGCGCCGTCGAGGCCGCGCACAAGGCATTCGCCAGCTGGCGGCGTCTCAGCCCGGCCGCGCGCGGCCGGGTGCTGCTGGACGTCGCCGACGCGATCGACCAGTACGCCGAGGAGCTGGCCATCCTCGAGACGCTGGACAACGGGAAGCCGCTCACCGAGTCGACCTACCTCGACGTCAGCCTGTCCGCGCAGATCTGGCGGTACTTCGGCGGGTGGACCACGAAGCTCGGCGGCCAGACGCTGCCGGTGTCGCCGGCGGTGGGCGAGGCGCTGGTCTACACCCAGCGCGAGCCGCTTGGCGTGGTCGGGGCGATCGTGCCGTGGAACTTCCCGTTGATGATCGCGTCGTGGAAGGTGGCACCGGCGCTCGCCGCGGGGAACACGGCGGTGCTCAAGCCTTCCGAGTTCACGTCGTTGAGCGCGCTGCGGCTGACCGAGGTCGCGCTCGAAGCAGGTCTGCCCCCGGGCGTGCTGAATCTGGTGACGGGTCTGGGACCAGAAGCCGGGCAAGCCCTCATCGACCACCCCGGCGTCGCGAAGATCTCCTTCACCGGTTCGACCGAGACGGGGCGGCGGATCGTGACCGCCAGCGCCGGGAGTTTGAAGAAGCTCACGCTCGAGCTGGGCGGGAAGTCGGCGAACATCGTCTTCCCGGACGCCGATGTCGAGGCGGCGGCGCAGGGCGCGCTCAACGCCATTTTCCTGAACCAGGGCCAGGTGTGCTGTGCGGGCTCGAGGTTGTTCGTCCACCGCGACATCCACGACGAGGTCGTGGCCGCTCTCGCCGCCGAGGCCCAGGGAATCCAGCTGGGGCACGGCCTGGACGAGGAAACCCAGATGGGTCCGTTGATCTCCGCGCGGCAGCTGGACCGGGTGGAAGGCTTTGTCGGCGAGGGCGTTCGCGACGGCGCGACTCTGGTGTGCGGCGGCGAACGGCCCGCGGGCGCGCTGGCCGGCGGGCACTTCCTCGAGCCGACGATCTTCACCGACGTGCGGGACGAGATGTCCATCGCCGCGGACGAAATCTTCGGCCCGGTGCTCTCGGTCCTGAAGTTCGACGACGAGGACGAAGCGGTGCGCCGCGCCAACTCCAGCGTCTACGGACTCGCCGCGGGCGTGTGGACCAACGACCTGAAGCGAGCGCACCGCGTCGCGCGTGATCTGGAGGCGGGCACGGTCTGGGTGAACATGTACAACATGATCGACCCGGCGGCTCCCTTCGGCGGCTACAAGTCCTCGGGCTACGGCCGTGACCTCGGCGAGGAGTCGCTGCTGGGCTACACGCAGACCAAGTCGGTCTGGATCGGGATGGACTGAACCCGCCGTCCGTCCACATTACACAGTTTTCCGCAAAAAACTCAGCGAGGAGAGCAAAATGGGTGCGTTCAAGGATGACTCCGAGGTCTACAAGTACATCGGCGGCGTCTTCGAAAACGGTCTGGCCGACCCGGAGGTGGGCCCGAAGCTGAAAGGCTCCGGTGTCGTCCTCCAGATCACCTACACCGACCCCGACTCGATCCTGACGGTCGACTTCCCCGCCGGTGAAGTGCGCACCGGCGCGAGCGACCTGACGCCGCACGTCGAGCTGTTCATGACCGCCGACACCGGCAACCGGTTCTGGCTGGGCAAGGTGAACTTGTCCGTCGCGATGGCCAAGGGACAGGTCCGGGCGAAGGGGCCGGTCTCGAAGATCCTGAAGCTCGTGCCGGCGGCGAAATCGCTGTTCCCCGCCTACGAGTCGTTGCTCGAGCGCGACGGCCGGGACGACCTGCTGAAGGCGTGAGCTAAGAACGGAGTTCCGATGACGACGTCCTCGGCGTGACGGAGGTCAAGTAATGCTCAGCACCATGCAGGGAACCCAGCTCACGGTCGCGTCGATCCTGCGCCACGGCGTGGAGGTCCACGGCGACCGGCGGGTGATCACCGCGACGGACGGCGGGTTCCGCCGGTCGAGCTACGAGCAGGTGGGCCGGAGGTGCGGTCAGCTCGCCAATGCGTTGCGCCGCCTCGGGATCGCCGGCGACGACCGGGTGGCCACGTTCCAGTGGAACAACCAGGAGCACCTGGAGGCGTACGCCGCGGTGCCCGCTATGGGCGCGGTGCTGCACCCGCTCAACATCCGGTTGTCTGCCGAGCAGATTTGCTTCATCGCCGGACACGCCGAGGACAAGGTCGTCATCGTCGACTCGTCGCTCGTGCCGCTGCTGGCCCGCGTCCTGCCCGGGCTAGATACGGTCAAAGTCGTGCTGGTCACCGGCGACGACGGTGACTTGGCAGGGCTGGAGGGCAGCGGCAAGGCGGTGTTCCGCTACGAAGACGCCCTCGCCGCGGAGTCAGCGGAGTTCGCCTGGACCGACGCGGACGAGGACGCCGGGGCGGCGATGTGTTACACGAGTGGCACGACGGGCGACCCGAAGGGAGTGGTGTACAGCCACCGTTCGCTGTACCTGCACTCGATGGCCGCCTGCACGGGCAACGGACTGGGCATCGCGGAGCAGGACCGGATCCTGCCGGTCGTGCCGATGTTCCACGCCAACGCGTGGGGCCTGCCGTACGCGGCCCTGATGGCCGGTGCGGAACTGCTGATGCCGGACCGGTTCATGCAGGCGGCTCCGCTGGCCAGGATGGTCCACACGGAACGGCCCACCGTGGCCGGGGCGGTGCCGACGATCTGGAACGACGTGCTCCTGCACACGGAGAAGGAACCCGGCCTGGACTTCTCGTCGTTGCGGCTGGTCGTCTGCGGCGGGTCCGCGGTGCCGCGCTCTCTCCTGGATTCCTTCGAGAACCGGCTCGGGGTGACCATCTTGCAGGCGTGGGGAATGACCGAGACCTCGCCGCTGGCGTCGGTGGCCCGCCCAGCGGTCACCGCGGGACCGGCCGACGCGTGGCGGATGCGGGCGACGCAGGGACGCCCGGTCTGCGGGGTCGAGATGCGGATCGTCGGCGACGACGGCACGCCTCAGCCGCGGGACGGGCAGGCCGTCGGCGAGTTGGAGGTCCGAGGCCCGTGGGTGACCGGTTCGTACTACCAGGTCGACGACGACGCGCGCTTCCACGACGGATGGCTGCGAACGGGCGACGTCGGGCACCTCAGCGCCGAAGGCTTCCTGACGCTGACCGACCGGATGAAGGACGTCATCAAGTCCGGCGGTGAGTGGATCTCGTCGGTCGAGCTTGAATCCGCCCTGGCGGGGCACCCCGACGTGTTCGAAGCGGCGGTCATCGCCGCGCCGGACGAGCGCTGGCAGGAACGCCCGCTGGCGGCTGTCGTCCTTCGCGAGGGAGCGGTCGTCTCGCCGGGGGAACTCCGATCCTGGTTGGCGGACAAGCTGCCGCGGTGGTGGCTGCCGGAGCGGTGGGCCTTCGTTGAGGAGATTCCCCGCACCAGCGTGGGGAAGTTTGACAAGAAGGTACTGCGCGGAGACCACGCGAACGGCCGGTTGAAGGTGGAGACCCTCGACTGGTCTGCCGCGCCATGAAGTTCGCTCGCGGTGCAGCCGGCTGTGCGGAGGTGAGCGCATGGCGCGCGCCGCTAGCCTCGGAGATCGAATTCGAAGACGTGACGGCGGTTCTCGGCGAAGAACCGGTGTCCGGGGGTCGGTGCCGGCGGGACCGGTCCCGGTGGTCCTCGGACCGTCGGGGTGCGGCAAGACGACTCTCCTGCGGCACCTCGTGGGTTCGCTGCCGACAGCGTCCGTCTGTTCGGACGAAGTGGCTGGTCGACGACCTCGGCCGAGCTCGGTGCACGCGACTACCGAGTCATTGATGCGGGAATTCGGCCCGGCGGCCTTCGCGGGTTCCTTCTGCGGGCTCGGGATGTGCCGATGGCCCGTGCCGGGGAGCGGCGGAACGGGCCATCGGCTCCTCGGCTTACCTCGCGGCCTTGTCGCCGTGCCGGTAGAACGGCAGCTTGACGGGGGCCAGCGGGGTGTTGCCGAGGATCAGGTCGGCGGCTTTCTCGGCGGTCATCATCACCGGGGCGTAGATGTTGCCGTTGGTGATGTAGGGCATGACTGACGCGTCGACTACCCGCAGGCCCTCGGTGCCGTGCACCCGCATGGTCTGTGGGTCGACCACCGACCGCTCGTCCACGCCCATTTTGGCGGTGCACGACGGGTGCAGTGCGGTTTCGGCGTCTTTGGCGACCCAGTCCAGGATCTCCTCGTCCGTCTCGACCGACGGCCCGGGCGAGATCTCCCCGCCGTTGTACGGCTCCAGCGCGGGCTGGTTGAGGATCTTCCGCGCCACCCGCACCGCTTCGACCCATTCCTTGCGGTCGGTCTCGGTGGACAGGTAGTTGAACTTGATCGCCGGGTGCTGCCGCGGATCGGTGGAGGTGATCTTCACCGACCCGCGGGTGTCGGCGTACATCGGGCCGACGTGCACCTGGTAGCCGTGCCCTTCGGTGGGTGCTGAACCGTCGTACCGGATCGCCACCGGAAGGAAGTGGAACATCAGGTTCGGGTACGCCACCTCGTCGTTCGAGCGGACGAAGCCGCCGCCCTCGAAGTGGTTGGTCGCGGCCGGACCGGACCGCAGGAACAGCCACTGCGCGCCGATGTAGGGCCGTTTCCACTTGGCCAGCGACGGCTGCATCGACACCGGCTGCTTGCAGGCGTACTGGATGTACACCTCCAGGTGGTCCTGCAGGTTCTCGCCGACGCCGGGCAGATCCCGTACGACGTCGATGCCGAGTTTTTCCAGCTCCGCCGCGTTCCCGACGCCGGAGAGCTGCAGCAGCTGCGGCGTGTTGATCGCGCCGCCGCAGAGGATGATCTCCTTGCCGTACACCTCGCCCGGCGCGCCGCGGCCTTGCGCGTACTCGACGCCGATCGCGCGGTTGCCGTCGAAGAGGATCTGCGACACGAACGCGTGCGTCTTCACTGTCAGGTTGGGCCGGCCCTGCACCGGGTGCAGGTAAGCGCGCGCGGCGGACAGCCGCCGTCCTTTTCGGACGTTCCGGTCGAAGGCCGCGAAGCCTTCCTGCCGGTAGCCGTTGACGTCGTCGGTGCGCGGGTAGCCCGCTTGCTCGGCGGCGTCGAAGAAGGCGTTGAACAACGGGTTCGTCGCCGGTCCGCGTTCCAGCTCCAGTGGGCCGTCGTGGCCGCGCCACTTCCCGTTCGGCGGATCGGCGAGGCAGTTTTCCATACGCTGGAAGTACGGCAGGCAGTGCGCATAGTCCCAAGTGGACATTCCAGGGTCGGCGCCCCAGCGTTCGTAGTCCATCGGATTGCCGCGCTGGAAGATCATCCCGTTGATGCTGGAGGATCCGCCGAGCACCTTGCCGCGCGCGTGGTAGACGCGACGCCGGTTCAGCTGCGGCTCGGGTTCGCTGCGGTATCCCCAGTCGTAGAACTTCGACCCGATCGGGAACGTCAGCGCGGCCGGCATGTGGATGAACACGTCCCACTTGTAGTCCGACCGGCCGGCTTCCAGGACCAGCACCTTGTTCGCGGGGTCGGCGGACAGCCGGTTCGCGAGCGCGCAGCCCGCCGAGCCGCCGCCGACGATGACGAAGTCGTAGGTTTCGGAACTCATGCGTCCTCCTCAGCCGGGCAGCGTGTCCGGGGTGCCCGCGGGCAGGTGCTCGGGACTGGTGTGCGCGGAACCCCAGGTGCGGCGACGGACGTAGAGCATGATCGCGCCGACGACGACGATCAGTCCGGTGACGATCACCGCGCCCCATTGGAAGTACCAGTGGTCGCTGCCGTAGACCTCGGGCCGCGGCCAGATCAGGTTGACCGTCATCGCGCCGCCGTAGAGCACCGCGACCAGGTTGACCACGGTGCCCCAGCGGCCGAGCTTGAAGTACGGGCCGTGCTCCGCGGTGGGCCAGTGCCCGCGCAGACGGCGCACCAGCATCGGCCCGGTGACCATCAGGTACGGGATGTAGAACAGGACGATCGCGGTCGAGGTGAGGATGAAGAACGCCCGCTGGTTGCCCAGGTTGATCAGCAGCACCACGACGGTGAGGCCGCCGGTGAGCAGGGCGGGCAGCACCGGCGTCTTCGACCGCGGCGACACCTTCGCCATCGCGCGGCTGAACGGCAGGCGGCCGTCGCGGGCCATCGCCCAGGCCATCCGGATCGCCGCGGTCTGCACGGCCAGGCAGCACACGGTGATCGCGATGGCCGAGCAGATCAGGAAGGCGTCGCCAAGCCCTTCGCCGAGAGTGCTCTTCAACAGGTACGGCATGCCCGAGGTGGTCAGCTCCTGTGCGTTCAGGTTGCCGACGGCCATCATGCCGAACAGCATGATCAGCCCGCCGACGATGAACGCCGCGCTGAGCGCGCGCAGGATCGCCCGCGGCGCGTGCCGCCGCGGCTGCGTCGTCTCCTCGGCCAGCGACCCCGCTGTGTCGAAGCCGTAGAAGACGTACGCGCTCATCAGAGACGCCACCAGGAACGCCCCGAGGTAGCCCCACGAGTGCCCGCTCTCGGTGCCGTGCGTGTCGAAGACCAGGCCGGGCCCGCGCTTGAGGTGGACGACGAGCGCGATCACCAGCAGCAGGCTCGCGCCGAGTTCCACGGCGACGCCGAAGTTGTTGATTTTCGCCATCAGCTTGACGCCGATGATGTTCACGATCGTGGCGAACACGACCAGCACCAGCGCCAGGATGATCGCGTTCTCCGCGCCGCCCGGCGTCGAGGTCTGGCCGGCGTCGGAGGCGCTGCCGACGATCTCGAACGCGGTCGAGACCTGCGGCAGGATGATCTGGTAGGCGACCGCGACCGCGGCCGCGGTGACGATCGCGCCGATGATCATGATCCAGCCGGCCAGCCACGAGGTCGCGGGTTTCGCGATCTGCTTGGCCCACTGGTACACCGAGCCGGCGAGCGGGAACTGGCCGGCCAGTTCGGCGAAGCACAGGGCGACCGCGAGCTGGCCGAGGAAGACCAGCGGCCAGGTCCAGATGAAGGCCGGGCCGCCGGAGCCGAAGCCGAAGAAGAACAGCTGGAACACGCCGGTCAGGATGGAGATGTAGCTGAACCCGGCGGCGAAGCTGGAGAACGAGCCGAGCGAGCGCTCGAGCTCCTGGCGGTACCCGAACTTGGCGAGCTCGGAGCTGTCGTCGGCGGCGCGCCCCCCGCCCGCCGGTTTCGAATCTATGGTCATCGGGTGCGTCCTCACGTGGTGGGGGAAGGGGAATCAACCCTTGAACCAGTGCTGCGGAACGGGATCGATGTTCTGGTAGACGTGTTTGCTTTCCTGGTACTCCGCGAGCCCGGCCGGTCCGAGCTCGCGGCCGATGCCGGACCGGCCGAACCCGCCCCACTCCGCCTGCGGCAGATAGGGGTGGTAATCGTTGATCCACACGGTGCCGTGGCGCAGGGCCGCGGCGACTCGCTGGGCACGGGACGCGTCCGACGTCCACACCGCCCCGGCGAGCCCGTATTCGGTGTCGTTGGCCAACGCGATCGCGTCGGCCTCCTCGGCGAAGCTCTCCACCGTGACGACCGGGCCGAATACCTCTTCCCGGACGATGGCCATGTCTCTGGTGCAGCCGGAAAAAACCGTCGGCCGCAGGAAGAACCCGTTGCGCAGGGCGGGTTCCTCGGGCCGTCGGCCGCCGGCGCGCAGGGTGGCGCCCGCGTCGATGGCGCCGCGGAGGTACGCCTCGACCTTCTCCCGGTGCCGGGCGGAGACGAGCGGACCGGTTTCGGTGGCCGGGTCGAGCCCGTCGCCGACCCGGATCCGGTCGGCGCGCGCGGCGAGATCCGCGACGAACCGGTCGTGGATCGCGTCCTGGACGATCAGCCGCGCGCCCGCCGAACACACCTGTCCGGAATGGACGAACGCGGCGGTCAGCGCGTAGTCGAGCGCGGTTTCGTAGTCGGCGTCGGCGAAAACCACATTCGGGTTCTTGCCGCCCAGTTCCAGCGCGACGCGCCGGACACCCTTCGCGGCCGCGGTCATGATCTTCTCGCCGGTGGCGTAGCCGCCGGTGAACGAAACGAGGTCGACGCCCGGGTGCTCGACCATCGCCGCGCCGACGCGGCCGTCGCCGAGCAGCAGGTTCACCACGCCGTCCGGCACGCCCGCCTCGGCCAGGAGCGCGACCAGCTTGATCGTGGTCAGCGGGGTGACCTCGCTGGGCTTGAGCACCGCGGTGTTGCCCGCGGCCAGCGCGGGCGCGATTTTCCAGGACATCTGGAGCAGCGGGTAGTTCCACGGCGCGATCAGCGCGCAGACGCCGACCGGTTCGTGCACGATCCGGCTGACCACGGTCGCGCTGCCGGCGTCGACCATCCGGCCGGCGTCTTTGCCTGCGAGGTCGGCGTAGTAGCGGAACACGTCCGTCACGTCGTCGACGTCGATGCGGCCTTCGCCCAGTGTCTTGCCGGTGTCGAGGCATTCGGTACGGGCGAGCTCTTCGCGGTCGCGGACCAGCAGATCGGCCGTTTTGCGCAGGAGCCGGCCGCGTTCGGCCGCCGTCGTGCGGCGCCACGGGCCCTCGTCGAAGGCCCGTCTCGCGGCTCTGACCGCGGCATCGACTTCCGCCG
The DNA here is from genome assembly GCF_000383915.1 of Amycolatopsis benzoatilytica AK 16/65. Lineage (NCBI taxonomy): Bacteria > Bacillati > Actinomycetota > Actinomycetes > Pseudonocardiales > Pseudonocardiaceae > Amycolatopsis > Amycolatopsis benzoatilytica. The sequence continues at coordinate 5,378,969 of NZ_KB912942.1, read as the reverse complement.
GCCCGGCTTCGGCGACGGTGGCGAGGACCTCGCCGGTGGCGGGATTCAGCACGTCCGACCGGGTCCCGGCGGAGGCTTCCAGCCAGATGCCGTCGATGCAGAGGTCTTTCATGCGGCCCCTTCCCCGATAGGTGGTGGCGGCTGCGCGTGAAGAGTGCGTACATTTGTACGCGAAGTGTGTACGGATGTCCACAAGGAGATTCGATGGTGAAGAGCGAGCCCGCCTCGACCCGGCGTCGCGGCCCGAATGATCCGGAACGGCGGGCGCGGATCGCCAAAGCGGCGATCGAGGTGGTCGCGGAGCGGGGCATCGACGGGCTGACCCACCGGGCAGTGGCGACCGCCGCGAACGTGCCGCTCGGCTCGACGACCTACCACTTCGCGACGTTGGACGACCTGTTGGAAGTCGCCCTGCACGAGGCCGCGGAGAACAACGTGCGCGCGCTGAAGGAATGGGAGGCGGCGCTCCCGCCCGACGCCGACTTCGCCGCGGCACTCGCCGACCTGGTCATGGGGTACGTGAACGAGCAATACCGGGCGACGGTGGTCGAGTACGACCTTTATGTCGCCGCGCTGCACCGCCCCCGGCTGCGGAAAGCAAGTGCCGCCTGGGACGAGGCACTGACCGAGTTGTACGGCTTGCGCACCGATCCGCTCACCGGCCGCCTCCTGGCCGGACTGTTCTGTGGATTGCTCATGCAGGCGGCCCTGGCCGATCCCCGGCCCACCCGCGAAGAGATCGAAGCGCTTTTCCGCCGGGCTATCGACGGCCGCCCGTCCTGAGGCGGTTCAGGCCCCTGCCGGGGTGCGGGTTTTTCGGCAGTAAGCGCGGAACCTGCCATGGGGGCGGCCGCGTCGAGAAACAGGTTCGGAGGTGAGCACGGGCCGGCATATCGCCGTCGGCAGTGATCAGTGACCGGGCACTCGGTAGGGCTGGACGATTTCCGTGTGCCAGGTGGCGGGATCGGGGTGCTGGCCCGGGTCGTCGAGATAGGTCTCCCACGGGGCGTCCACCGGTTCGCCGCCGTGAGACCGGATCCACGAAGTGATCACGTCGTAGGCCGGCTCCATCGCGTCGTACGGTCCGGTGTGGACGGTCACCGCCGAGGTGCCGCCCGGCAGCCGCGAGGGGTGGACTTCACCGGCGGGCGCGATCGGAGCTTCGACCGGGAACCCCGCCTCGACCCGGAAATGGCCTCCGTCGGGCCCGTAGTATCGCGCGAACGGCGGCCCGGTGGGCCGGAGGTGCTGGGCGGCGAGGGTTTCCGCGACAGTTGCGTACGCCCGGCCCAGCCAGGGACCGATCTCGGGTACCGACAAGGTGGTTTCGAGGACCGCTGTGTCCTGTTCGGCTTGGTGGCGAGTGTCAACCGTGTAGTCCTGCACGACTTCTGCCTCCGTCCGCGGATCCAGTGCTGCCGAGGCCGAGCCTCGCCGGTTCACCATCCGGCGGAAAGAGTCGAATGTCGCGCCGGGCGAGGGTCTTCGTCCCTGTTCCGGATGCCGGGTGCGGGAGAACCCTCGTCGTGGAGGTGCTGACATGGCAGGTCCGGCGCGGATCACCGAGTACGTCGCGTTCGGTTTGCTGATGGCGCTGGCCGCGTTCGGCGGGCTGTTCATCATCGGGGAGACGATGGCCGACCCGGGCGGGGTGCGGGGCGTCCTGTTCGTTCTGGCCTGGCTGGTGCCCATGGCCGGCCTGACGTTTTGCGCGGCCCGGTGGCCACATGCGGCGGCCGGGGTGCTGACCGCAGCGGCGGCGGTGGTGGCGGTGTTCGTCTTGCTCGACGCGGCGCTGCGCCTGAGGACCGGTCCAGTCGGTTTCATCAGCGTGTTCGCGGTCGCCGTGCCCCTCGGCGTGCTCGGCCTGCGCCGGCCCGTGCGAGCGGGGTGGTTGCTGCTGGCAGTGGGTGCGCTGCTGGCCCTGTCCGCGGGCGCCGCCGCCGTTACGGTGGGGCTTCCGGTCCTGCTCGCCGGCGGGCTCTTTTTGCTTTCGGACCGCATGCAGCCCAAGCTGCCGCAGTCACGGTGACAGCCGACGCCGGGTCGAGCACTTCGAGGATCGGGCAGCCGGGCAGCGCCATGTCGAGGGCTGGCTGTTCGGGGTCCTCGCCGAGCCACCGCGGTTCCGGCGCGCAGCCCCGTGCACTCGCACTTGACGCGCGCTCTCCGCGCGGCTCGGTCAACGCGACGTCCGGTGCAGTGCCAGCCGCAGGAGAGCGCCGGTACCGATGAGCGTAAAGGCGTCGACGGCGATCGCCACCTGGATGCCCGACAGCTCCACCGCCGGTCCGCTCCCAGCCGCCACGGCCGCGGTGAACGCCGCGCTCGTCAACGGGATGCCGATGGCGATATCGACCTGCTGGCGCTGCGGGGCCATCCCGGTCGCCATGCCCCGCGAGTCGGTGTCCACCGCGGAGTTGGAGAAGACCAGGAAAGACAGCATCGAGAAGATCGCGTTGACGAACTGAGCGGCGACGCGCGGATCGGTCAAGGGCTCTCAGCCGTGCCCACCGCAGCCGTGCCCACCGCCGCAGCCATGGCCCCCAGAACCGCATCCGTGACTGTCGTGGCCGCCGCCGTTCCCGCCGTAGGTACCGCAACCGCCGCCCCAGTGGTCGTGGTGGCGTTTGGTCGTAGCCTGGCGCGGGCTGGTGCGGCGGGGGAAGGAGGCTGCGCTGGTCCGGTTTGTCGATGGCAGCGGGCCGCGCGGGATCGCGTATTCGGTGGTGGCGGTCTGCAAGTGCGTGCGCAGGTCGGGGTCGGGATGGGCACCCAGTCCGCCAAGCGCGACCAGGCCCGCCGGTGTGCTCCACAGACCGACGGCCGCCCCGTCTGCACGAATCTGTGCCGCTGCCTGCTGGCCGAGGCTGGTAAGCCTGCCTATGGTGCGGGAGTCGCGCCGCCACCACAGCGGTGAGATCGCCACCGCGGCGAGGCAGATGCCCAGCCATCCCTCCGGCCGGCGTGGTCCGGCCTCGGCGACCAACCAGACCGCGCCGACCGTGAACATCACGAGCACTGCCCCGCACGACTGCCAGCGACCACGACGACGACGCGTCCGCCCGCCCGCCATCAGCCCCAGGTCGGCGAGCCTGCGTCGGACCGCGGTGAACTCGGGTTCGCCGATCGCGTCCCGTGCCGCACCGGCGACCGGTGTCGGACGCCACTGGCTGAGCTGACGCAGCACGGCCGCGTCCACCCGGTTCTTCCTGGCCTCGGCCAGATCCGCGCCGGCGATCCTCGTCAAGCCGGTGCTGGACACGCGCAGCGTCCCCTGGTCGACCAGCCGCACGATGGCCGTGTCGGCCAACCGCGTCGCGCCGCCGAGCAGGTAGGCGGCCTCGTCGATGGACAACGGCCGTCGCAGCGCCGTCCTGCGCGGCCAGCGCAGCTCCCACTGGACCGTCACCGCCCATCCCACAGCCGCGACCGACGCGACCACGTAGATGAGCAGGCAAAGCGCCCGCCACCACCCGACCATGCCACCACCACAGATCGTTCCTGTCCGCTGACGGTAGGCGTCCGCGATGAAATCCCGATGACACATTCACCGAAACCTGGGGCATCTCAGCCGCGCACTCTTCGGCGGTACCGGACGTGCGACTGCCGTCGCCATCCTCGGACCGCACAGCGATCTGATCCTCGCCGTCGGGACTGGTGACCACCGCGGGGCGGCGGTAGATCGCGCCTGTCGCAAGGATCGCGACCTGTGGCTGGTTGATGATCGGGGTGTCGAGCAAAGCGTTCACGCTCCCGATGTTGGTGATCGTGAAGGTTCCTCCGTTCAGCTCGTCGACCTTGATCGTGTTCAAGCGGGTGCGTTCCGCGACGTCCGCGATCTTCCTGGCGAGACCGCTGAGGCTCAGGTCCTGGGCATCACGGATCACTGACACCAGCAGACCGCGCGGTCTGTCCACCGCGATCGCCAGGTGTATCCCGCGGTGGTGGATCACGGACTTCCCGTCCTCACCGACCGAGGCGTTGAACGCGGGGAATGCGACGAGCGTCTCGATGACCGCCTTCGCGAAGAACGGCAGGAACGTCAGCCAGGGATTCGTTCATGCGCTGGGCGATGATCTGCCGCAGCCGCGACATCGGGACCGCTGTTCCCGCCAGATCGCGGGAGCCGGTGTCAGCGGGCGTCTTGGGTATCCGCTGGGGCACGAGAGTGTGGCGTCATCCAGGATCGCCTCGGCCTCAGGGATGTGCTGCGGAGGTCCCGGTTCCGTGGTCTGCTCGCGGGGTTCGGTCTTAGACGCCGTGCTTCCGACAGGGCCGTCCCTGTCGGGCTGCGTTATCTGGCTTGTGGATTCGCCGACTCGTGCAAGAGGCCCCCGACGTCTACCGAGTCGTCCTCGGCGGCGAGGAGCGCGCCAACGACACCAGCGACGGGGGAGGGGATTTCCGTGTCGACCTTGTCTGTGGACACCTCGAGCAGCGGCTCACCGACATCCGAAGACCTCCACCGGGAAGGTCCAGAAGTTCGTGTTGCGGGACAAGGCCTGGACCGGGAGCGGAAAGCGCATCGGGTAACCGAAAACGCGGGGGAGGCACGATCGTGCGGCCTCCGCCCCGGATCGGCGAGTCCCGTTGTTAGGGCTCCTTCCGTGGTTCCGGGCCGCGCCCGAGTGGGCCGCGGTCAGCGCCGTGACGGGCGCGACGGTCGCGTCAGCCGCCGGGTCGCGTCCGGGAGCAGTGCGCCGGTCTCGTCCAGTTCGGCGAGCAGGGCGGGCACGCCGACGGTGAGCATCCTGGTCCGGACCGAGCCGAGCAGCTTGGCCATGGCGAACCCGCCGATGCCGGTGAACCCGGTGTGGTGGTAGGTGAAACGGGTTCCTTCGGCGGTGGGCTCGAGCAGGTAGCGGACGTGGCTGGGTGTCTCCCCCTCCGCGCCCACCCAGGTGTAGTGCAGCAGTTCCCGCTCGCGGACCTCCAGCACCTCGCAGTCGACGATCCCCCGCCAGCCGGGCATCGGCTTGGCGACGAACTGGAACTTGTTGCCGACCGCCGGCTCGAACCCGACGGCGCGGGCGCCTTTGCCCGTCGAGGTCCAGTACGGGATCAGCGCCGGGTCGGTCATGGCCCGCCAGACCTTCACCGGCGAGTGCGAGTAGTCGCGAACGACGTGGATCTCGGTCACTTTCAGCCTCCTAACTTCAGTCGCTATAAAATTACGGTAGCAGAATTTTTCGGGTGGCTGAAGTAGGATGGCCGTATGACCGCAGCGGGAACCGGCCGGCCGGCCGTCGAGGGGTTGCGCGAGCGCAAGAAACGCGCGACGCGCAGGCAGCTGTCCGACACCGCCACGCGGATGTTCCTCGAACGCGGCTTCGACGCCGTCCGAGTGGCCGACGTCGGCGAAGCGTGCGGGGTGTCCGAGAAAACCGTCTTCAACTACTTCCCGAGCAAGGAAGCGCTGCTCCTGGACCGGCTCGAGGCAACGGCCGACGCGTTGCGCACCCATCTGCCGGACCCGGCGCTGACCCCGGTCAGCGCGATGCTGACGATCCTCGACCACGAACTGGGCGGCCTCGCGGCGGCTCTCGCCGCCGACGCCGACCAGGACCGCGCGCTGGCGCAGTACCGGAAGTTCGGCGACCTGATCCGGAACACCCCGTCTCTGCGGGCATACCAGAGCGACACCGCCGACCGCTTCGTCGACATCGCCGCGGAAGCGCTCGCCACCCGGACCGGACTGCGCCCCGGCGACCCTGAACCCCAAATCGCCGCGGCGACGCTCCTCGGCCTGTGGCGAGTCCAGTTCCGCGCTCTTCGCACCCACGTGCGCCCCGGCCGCCCCTTGCCGGATGCGATCGACGCCGTGGCCCGGGAGGTCCGCCGCGCGGCCCGCCTGGCCGAAGCAGGACTGGCCGCATTCCCGGCACCCTCGAAGCACGACTGACCTGCCAGCAGCTTCGAACGCCGCAGCGCTGCCGCTGGACGTCACCGAACCCACGTCGGTCGCGGCGGCCGCTGCCGTGGCCGGGGACGTCACCCTGCCGGTCAACAACGCCTACGCCGTCGCCAAGTCCGCGGAGTAGAGCCTGACGAACGGCGTCCGGCTCGAGTTGGCCAGTCAGGGCACGCTGGTCAGCGGCGTGGTCTTCGGCCCCACCGCGACCGATCCCATGCGCACGCACGCGAGTGACGCGGTGATGAACGACCCGGTGGACGTCGTCCGGACCGCGCTCGACGGGATCGAGGCCGGCACGACCGAGATCATCGCCGACCGGTTCGGCGCGGAGGCGAAGGCCGCGCTGTCCGGGCCGCCCCGGGGATTCGTCCTGGAGACGGTTCCCCACGGATAGCGGGCGCGCAGGTCGACGTGGTCAGCTCGGCCCCGTCATCTTCTGCCGGTAGCCGGCCACGTCTTCGCGTCCCAACTCGGCACCGCATCGGGCCTGTTGCGTACCTTCGGCTACATCGGCTCAATCGTGGCCTCGGCCATCACCGGCATCGCCTTCCGCGCGAGTGCCTCCGACGACGGGGTGCACCACTGATCCCCCCGGCGTGTGCGGCCAGCCGGCGTTGGCGGTCAGTTCTGCCGCAAGGTGTACGGCTTCAAGGCCGGTTCGCCGTGCGATGACTTCGGGGCGAGCGTGAGCTGCTGGGCGATGACGGCGGTCAAAGCCGCATAGTTCGCGGTGAACGCCAGTGGGTCGACGCCCGGCATGTAGAGCTTGCCGCAGACGGCGCGGTCGATCCGTTCGGGCGCCGCCGATCCGGGGTGGTCGAGCGCGTCGAGTGCGAGGGCGTAGGAGACGGGGTCGTAGGTCCCGACCGCGAGGTGCTCCGAAGCCACGTCGGCGGGACAGATGTCTTGCAGGGCAACGTTGGTGATGTCACCGCCCCCGCCGTGGAGAGAGGTGGTGCCGTTGCCGTCGAGGTTCGGCTGGACGAACTCGTCGGTACGCGTGTAGATCTGCGTGTACGAGATTCCGGGAAAGGTTTCCTGGTACGAGTTCATCGCCTGCGTGTAGTTCGAGTTGTACCGCTGCTGCCACAGTGATTCCGCACAGCCGGGCACGCACATCGCGTCGATGACGATGCTGCCGTGGTTGGTGGCGCCGAGCCCGATGTAGTCATCGACGTCGGCGCGGAGATCGGGCCAGAACCGGAGTGCGAAACGCGGCTCGGTGCCGCCCTGGCTGTGGCCGATGATGTCGACCTTGCGGCCGCTGAGCTGGCGCACCCGGCGGATGGCGTTGACCACGTACTCGGCCGAGACCTGCGCGTCGGTCATCGCGTTGTTCGGAAGGGTCACCGAACAGTACGGGCGCCCGAGCCGGTCCATCGCGGGAAACCAGTTCCAGCCGTAGTCGTCGCGTGGCGTCAAAGTGGTGCCCGGCACGAACAGGACCACTTCCCTGCTCGCGGAGCGAGCGTTGGCGGTGCAGGTGAGGGCCGCGTCCAGCACGGACTGCGGCACGGACAGTGGCGGACCGGGCTGATCGACCGGAGCGAACCGCCCCTCGGTGGCGGCGGTCGCCACGCCGGGTACCAAGCCGCAGGCCGAAGCGACGGTCACCGCTACGACCGCGAGGACGCGCAACGTTTTACCGTTCATGTTCATCTCCGTTACACACGCGACATTGCGTTACACGGCGGAGCATAGATTGGAAGATGTAATATGTGCAACAGGAACGGCGGCGGAGATCGGGAAGTCAGGTGACCAGTGGCGGCGCAACCTGGGCGAGGCGAGTTTTCGACGCCGCTGCAACGCCAGCTTCAAGACGGGGCGGCACCGCCGAAGGCCACCCCGCTGGCGGCCCTCGAGCTCGCGCGGAAGTGGTTCAACCAAGGGCGCCGCATCGACATCCAGGGGCTAGCCGCGGAACTCGGCGTGAGCAGGGTGACGCTGCACCGCTGGGTGGGCACGCGCGAGCAGCTGCTGACCGAAGTGCTCTGGGCGAGCACCGATCGCGCTTTGTCCCGCCTGCACGACGCGGTTGTGGCTGAACAGGTGCCGAGCAGCCACACGGCGGAGGTCCTCAGCCGATGGAGTGCCGAGGTGATCGGCCACGCCGGCGTCCGCCGGCTGCAGACCGAAGAGGGCGAAATGTTCGCCCGCCTGGCGATGCTGAACCACAGTGAGTTCCAGCGCCGGCTGATCGACCGCGTGGCGCAGCTGATCAGCGCGGACCGGGAGCGCGACCGGATCACCGGCATCGATCTCGAGGCGGACGAGTTGGCCTACGCGACCGTGCGCATCACCGAGTCCTTCATCCACACCCCAGCCATCACCGGCAACGCGCCGGACCCGGACACCAACGCCCGTGTCCTGCACGCGCTCCTCCGCTGAATCGAGGAGACCGCAGGAGTCTCCGGTCGGCTCGAGATTCCGCGTCCCGACGACGCGCGGGCATTCGACCTGCACAACCGGGTCGCCGCGATCGACGCCGCGTCGACCGGCAGCGACGCCCTGCACCCGGCATCCCGACATTCGACCATCCGCGCGGGCCGGTCGAACGCCGAAATGCCAGGAATCACGGCAGGTTTCGCATGAGGGTTTCCCGCAGTAGCGTCGCCCGCCACTATCCGGACAGTGCGCTGGGATATGAACCGGCTGAAGCTGATCAAACGCGCCATTTTCGGCTGCGCCAAATCCGACCTTCTCCGCCTCTGAGTCCTCTAGCCTTCATGATCAACCGCCTGCACCCTGGCCACCACCGCACGCGTGCTAGGCCGAGTCGCGGGCACCGTGCTGGAGGCCGCGCTGCGCGAGCACGCTTCGGGCACCGTGTTCGGGGAGCGCTACGGCGACCCCGCCGCCCTCGAGCGCCCACAGCTCGCGGTTTGGCTGAGCGCGGTCCCGGTCGATGCGCGGGATGGCCATGGACGTCGGTCCTCGCTCGGCTGGGGTGGGCGGTGATTCGATCGCCTTGGTCGCATCGGCCAGCAGGCTCTCCGTGGCCGGGTTCCCCCTCGTTGTCCGAGGGGGAACCCGGACGATCGTTACCGGCCGAACCATTGGAGCAGCGCGGCTTCTGGGCTCTCCGCACCTGCTGCCCAGCACACGTGGCCGTCCGGGCGAACCAGCACCGCCCGCGCGTCCACCGCGTCTCGCCAGTTCTCGGTCACGGTCGCCGACACGTGGTCGACCCGGCCTCGCGCGTGGCCGGCCAGCGTCGCCTGGCCGTCGAGTTCCAGCAGCAGGCCCCGACCGCCGCGGAGCAGTTCGCAGGTCCGGGTCGGGCCGACGGCCGTGGTCAACCCGAGATCGGGCATCCGGGAGCCCACCAGGGGATGCTCCGAGTCGCCGTAGCGCACGTCGAGGCCGGAAATCATGCCGGCCAGGTAACGGTTGCCATCGGGTGTCCGCGCGAGGTCGAGGACGATGTCGCGCAGCGCCGCGACGTTCTCGTCCTCGATCGCGTTCATCAGCACGCCCTGTGCCCTGGTGTTGTTCAGCACGCGGGCGGCCACCGGGTGGCGCTCGACGTGGTAGCCGTCCAACAACGCGTCTCCCGCCCGGTCACGCAGTCGCGCCGCGAGCTTCCAGCCGAGGTTGACCGCGTCCTGGATGCCGAGGTTGATGCCCTGCCCGCCGACCGGGAGGTGGATGTGCGCCGCGTCGCCGGCGAAGAACACCCGGTCCACCCGATACCGGTCGACCTGCCGCGAGGCGTTGCTGAACCGCGATGCCCACCGGATTTCCTGGAGGTCGGTTTCCTCGCCGTACACGGCCTGCAGTGCGGTGCGTGCCTCGGCCAAGGCGACCGGGGTATCCCGGGGGACCCGGGTCGGCGAGCCGAACATCAGTCGGTAGCACCCATTATCCAATGGGGACAGTGCCGTCCAGTGGCCGTCCCTGCCGCGGACGTGCCGGCTGAAATGCTCCACTGTGGTCGGTACCGCGTCCGACCGGCTGGTCAGCACGACATCGGAGACGACCGCGGAGATCGTGCCCGCCGTGCCGGGGAAACCGACGCCGACCAGCTTGCGCACCCTGCTGTGCCCGCCGTCGCAAGCGACCAGATATTGCCCGCGTAGCCGCACCGCCTCGCCGTCCGGACCGGTCACGCTCCCGGTTACGCCCTCGGTGTCCTGATCCAGTGCCACCAGTTCGTGCCCGCGCAGCACCGGGATGCCGTACTCGACGACCCGCTTCTCCAGCACCTCCTCGACCCGGGCCTGCGGAATCGGCACACCCCACGGATGCCGGGTCCGCCAGGGCCGGCAGTCCAGCGGCACCGGCAGCGCCGCGAAGTGACCGCCCGCCCCGTGCCGCGCCCTCGCGCGGTCCAGCACGTTGTCGAGCAGGCCACGCTGGTCCAACACCTCGGCGGTGCGCGGCTGCAGGCCGCCGGCCTTGGACTGGCCGCTGCGCTCGACAAGCTTCTCCACCACCACGGTCCGCACCCCGGCCAGGCCCAACTCGGCGGCCAGCATCAACCCGGTCGGCCCAGCGCCCACCACGATGACCTCGGTCTCCATCGCCCCTCCGCTCCTTCGGTAAACCCGGTAGATATATATACCAGGTCTACTTATCGCCTTGGTGTAGGATTTACCGGTGACCGGGTTGCGAGAGCGTAAGAAGCTGCAGACCAGGACCGCGATCTCCAAGGCGGCGATCGCACTGTTCCTGAGGTCCGGCTTCGACCGGGTCTCGGTCGCGGAGGTGGCCGAGGCGGCGGAGGTCTCCAAGCGCACCCTGTTCAAGTACTTCCCGACCAAGGAAGACCTGGTGCTGCACCGCTTCGCCGACCATGAGACCGAGACCGCCCGGGTGGTCCTAGACCGTGCGGCGGGGGAGACGCCGTTGGCCGCGCTGCACCGGTTCTTCCTGGACCGACTGGCCGAGCGCGATCCGGCCTATGGCCTGTGCGACGACCCTGAGGTGCTCGCCTTCTATCGGATGGTCTCCATGACCGACAGCCTCAGGGCCCGCTTGAAGCAGTACGGAACCCGCGGCGACGACGCGCTGACCGACGCGTTGCGTGCGGCCAACGCCGCTCAAACGACCGCACACCTGGCCGCCCGCCAGATCAACCGGACCCTCCAGGTCCTGGTCGAGCTGAACTGGCGGCAGCTGGCCGAGGGGCGCTGCGCCGACGATCTTTACCCCGAGGCCGTGGCCAACGCCAACCACGCCTTCGACCTGCTTCGTGGCGGCCTTGGCGACCATTTCGGCTGACCTGGGACGGAAATCCCGGCCGACTGGCTCATTATTGCCGTAAGGTGTATCACTTTGCTGTTGGTTGCCATATTCCTCCGTGTAATGCGCAGGGTTACATTGGAAAGTTGTTGGAAACCTTTCTGATAGCGTTGTCTGGCACCGTCGGTTCATGCCTAATCATCGTCGCCAAACTCACGAATACTCCGGCTCCAAGTGTTGAAGCCCGTTATGTCCGCGACACGCCGCAGCTGCTCGTTAAGCTTCTGGCAGGCTCGCTGACTGCCTTAGTTGGAGTTTCCACTAATTCAAGTTTTCAACGGCATAATTACCATAAGAAATTTGCAGGATTTCTTCCTTGTTTCGGTTGTTTTTGGATTTAGTCAACAGTTGATTACGTCGATGATCGACAGGCGGGCACTGGCGCTCGTGTCTGATACCCGGCCAGCCGAAGGTGATGTGCAACCGCGCAAGGAGGTGGACTGTTGGCTTTGACGTGTGTGTTCTCGACTTTTGGCGGTACCGCGCCCGACTGCCACCGAAGTCCGTTTCGGGACTCAAGCTGCCGCAATCATCGCCCGCTGATATCTGGACGTCACTCTGACCGGATGCCGGCGGCGCGCCGAGCCGCCGCAGAAACCGGATTGTCTCCCGCGGCCCACGCGACCTCCCAGTAGTTGTTCTCGGGATCGGCGAAGTACGCGTCGCGCCCCTCGAAGAACTCCGCGTCCGTCGGCTCCTTCGTCACGGTGCCACCGGCCTCGCGGGCGCGTCGGATGAGGGCGTCGACCTCCTCCGGCCGATCCACGGTGATGATGACCGCGCTGCGGATGCCGCCGAGCCCGGGCTCCGGCGTAACGCGAGCATCGGCGCCGAGCTGGTCAATACCGAACAACGCGAGCAGGGTGCCGCGCAGTTCGAAGACGGTGAAGCTGTCGCTGTCGAATGCGTGTGGCCAGCCCAGTCCGCGGTAGAACTCACGCTCGCGCCCAAAGTCATGTACGCCGAGGGTGATGATGTTCGCGAGTGGCAGCTGTTGATCCATCTCCCGTCGCCTCCTCTGTCGCAGGCAGAGCCTCCCGCCCTGTTCCGGACGGTTTCGGTGTAGCCACGTCCATGGGGCCCGCGCAGCCAGCAGGAGTCCCGGCCTCGTCCGGCGGCGCCGCGTGAAACTCCGAGCCCCGGTTCCCACTGTGGCAGACCGGCCGCGCCCGAGCCAGCAGACACCGACCCCGATCAGCTCGCCAGCGCAGCCACGTAGGAACTTCGCCGACTGACGTGCGCCCTTTCTCCTGCAAGGTCAAGCTGATCGATGACGTCACCGAGGACGACCTCGACAAGGCTGCGGACGAGGCGACGCTCGGACTCGACGAGGCCGAGCGCGCCAAGATCGAGAAGTCCGTTGCGGTGATCAACGCCGTGTACGGAGCGCCAGCCCGTCTGGAGGCGTTGGCAGCAGACATCTTCGCGCATTGGGAGACGCGGTCCGAGGAGATGCGCAAGTTCATCGGTTCTCCCGGCAAGGCGTTCATTGTCGGGGCGACGCGGGAGATCTGCGCCAACCTGTACGACGAGATCGTCAAGCTCAAGCCCGAGTGGCATCACGATGCCGATGACAAGGGCGTGATCAAAGTCGTCTATTCCGGCAAGGCTCAGGACGTCATGCCCGGGGCTCGGCATGTCCGCCGCGACGGGCAGAACAAGGTCATCCAGAAGCGGCTCCGCGATGCCGAGGACGAGCTTCAGATCGTCCTCGTCCAAAAACATGATGCTGACCGGTTTCGACGCGCCTCCGCTGCATACGCTCTACCTTGACCGTCCGCTCAAAGGCGCTCTGCTGATGCAGACGTTGGCGCGGGTGAACCGTACCTTCCGCGGCAAGCCGGACGGACTGCTCGTCGCCTACGCGCCCTTGGCGGACAACCTGAACAAGGCGCTCGCCGAGTACACCGACACCGGCCGGGCCCAGAAGCCGGTCGGCAAGAACATCGACGAAGCTGTCGCGCTCACGACCACGCTCATCGCGTCGTTGAATCAGCTGTGTGCCGGCTACCCGTGGCGGAGCAAGCTTGACGGCGGGCCGAGGAGCTGGGTGCGGGCGGCTTACGGCCTGACGAACTACCTTCGTTCCCCGGCACCCCGGGCAACCGGCCTCCGGAGGGAGAGGAGCCGCTCGGTGATCGGTTCCGCAAGCTGGCGGTGACGCGAATTCCGTCCGAGTCATGGAACCCGGAGCGGATCCGCGATACCCGAACGGCTACGTCAAGTTCACCAACGAACACAACCAGCCTGTTAAGCTTGACGGCAAGCCGGGATCCAGGGCGGAAACCCATATCCCACGCAACGCAGACGGATCGTACCCGACCCCGGAAGGATGGTAGCCGTGAATCTCGGCCTTGAGGGAAAGAAGCTGCTCTCCATAACGGTCGAATACAGTGCCGTCCTGCACTTCTCCGACGATTACACGGCGCGCATCGAATCACCGTTCAGCTTCAGCGTGCCGGGGAGGCAGTACAGTTTTTCCCCGGAGAGCGATCCGCAAGAATCATTCCAGCCGATGGACATCTTGCTGTCCCAGGTCGTAGCGAATTCCGATGTCGATGATTCTGGCACGCTAAGAATCGCATTCGACAATGGCGCTGCGATCCAGGCGGAGAAAGACGACGAATACGAAGCATGGACAGTATCAGGGCCCGACGGATTCCTGGTCGTCTCCATGCCTGGTGGAGAACTCGCAACCTGGGACGCCAAGCCTGACGCTCCTTGACGAGGTTCGCCCGCCGCGCGCAACGGCGAGAAGTGGTTGGCTGCGGCGCGGATGGCACCACATCGAGAGGGCCGGGAGATTTGCGATCGAGTCGGTAGCGCTCGGCGCTGGCGAACCTGTGCTGGACGACAGCGCCGAGTTCGGCAGATCGACGGATTGGCTCGGCGTCCCCGGCACACGTTCTCCACTGTCTTGGGCACCGTCACGGCGGCAGGGCTGAACAACGCCGAGACCTTCCAAATGCTGCGGCCCGGTTCCGGCCTCGCAGCCGAGCAGCGTGAGGTATGCCGGTGCCGGCGAGGCGATCGAGGGGTGTGACCTCTATCCGGGTGCCCAGCCAGCGTTGGCTGCCCTCCGCGCGAGCGGGGCGTGGGTGGATGTTGTCGACAACCAGACAGAGAAGGCCGCCCGGCCGCTGCGCACACTGGAGCTTCCAGTCGACGCCGTCGCGACCTCCGGCGAATGGGGCGTTGCCAAAGGGCGTGTCGCCACACTCGCGCAAGGCTTCGTTCTCAGCATTCCGGAATTCAGCCTGCGCTTATTGCCGTAATTCGGCTAATGCCATGGTGCCGGACCAGTGCGGCTGGCCCATGCGGCGAGAGCGTCTGCGTCGAAGAGGCGTATGCCGTGGTGCGCGGCGTACTGTCGGGCCTGCTGTGTGAACGTCGACGTAGTGATGACCGCGGCGATGTGTGCGCCGTGCACGCTGTAGCAGGTTCCGCCGAATCTCTGCAGATCTGGGCCCGTGACCTTGTTCGTCGGGACGTAGCGCTTGGCTTGGATCACGATCTTTCGACCGTCCGGAGCGGTCGCGATCACGTCGGCGCCGAGGTCGCCTGCGCGTCCGACGCGTTCTGCGTAGGCGCAGCCGTCGCGAGCGCAGAGGAACGCGAGGGCTTCCTCGAACTCGGGTGCGCCCATCATGTGATATCGCGCTATTTCCTGCGATCTGATGACTTCCAGCTCGTAGGCTTGGCGGGCAGCCGTTGCGCGCGCGAGCTCGGCGCGCGCTCGGGACCGGTACCGCAGCACCACGCCTGTGACAGCTGCCGCCGCGATCGCGAGGAAGCCGACAATCGAGATGACCGGGTGTGCGACGACGAGCCCTGCGACCAGGACGACCCCGCCCAGAAGCCCGGCAGCAATCCCAAGGGCGAGCACTGACGTACAGCCGTCGACCTGTGTTCGTCGCCGAGCCACGGCACTCCTTCGGCTGTCCAGGACGCTGCGGGCTTCGTCTACCCACGCCACCCGTGCGCGTTTCGCGCTCAGGTCCAATCGCGTGAGACGAGCCGTTGTTACACGGCTGGGCCGGCAGTCCTAACAGGGGACCGGTGGACGACGATCGAGGCGTGCGCGCGGAGGAGCCCGCGGCAGCCCTCTGGGCTGTCGGCGGTCGCCCACCACGCCTCGCCCGGCGTGCGGTGCTCATCGCGGCAGACGAGAGGCACCGTCCTCATGTCGACGAATAAGCGGGACACCGCAGGCACCGCGAGGAAGCAGCCAATCGCAATTTTATGTTGTGCGTGTGCCTGTGATTGGTAGTTGGCCCCTGTGATCGATAGGCGGCCCCTCGGTCTGCTGCTCTGTGAGCAAGTTGACCTCGTTTTGGGATCGACCGTCGCGAACACCTGCCGCGCCCCGTTCGGATTACCAGGGAAGGGTGCCTTCGGCGTCGAAGTAGCCTCCGGTGGGGCCGTCAGTCCCCGCCTGTGCCATGCGCACGATGATCTCGGCGCCCTGCTCGACGGTCTGGAGGCCGGTGTTGCCGTTCAGGTCGGTCTGGGTGAATCCAGGTTCCACCGCATTGATCCGCATGTTCGGGAACGCCTTCGCATACTGCACAGTGATCATGTTGACCGCGGTTTTCGACGCGGGGTACGCGACGAGCGTATAGGCGTATTGCCGGGTACCCGGGGTGGTAGCCCGGGTCAGCGAGGCCAGAGCGCTGCTGACGTTGACCACCACTGCGGCGGTGGAACGCCGCAGCAGCGGGAGGAACGCGCGGAGGACGCGCACCGTGCCGAAGACGTTGGTCTCGAAGGTCTGCCGCATCAGGCCAACTGTCAGGTCCGCGGCGCCGATCACGTCATTGGTGTCTCGCCATTCCGGTGCGATTCCGGCGTTGTTGACCAGCACGTCCAGCCCTCCGTCGGCCTCGATGGCCTTGACCGCGGCCGCCACGGACGCATCGTCGGTAACGTCGAGCTGGACTACCCGTGCGCCGAGCTGCTCGGCGGCACGGCGCCCGCGTTCGGCGTCCCGGCTTCCGACGTAGACGGTATGACCTGCGGCAATGAGTCGGCGGGCGGTCTCGAAGCCGAGCCCCTTGTTCGCTCCGGTGATCAGCGTTGCTGTCATGACCATGCACGCTACGTTTTAGAGCATGCTCGAAGTCAAGTCACAGTCGGAATCCGGACCCGCTCGCTCCGATCTCCAGGAGGGCCTGAGCATTGCCGAGGCCGCCCGCCGCACCGGGGTCAGCGTGCACACCCTGCGCTACTACGAACGCGCCGGACTGGTCGTCAACCCTGTCGACCGCACCACTGGCGGCCGGCGCCGTTACCACCAACTCGACCTCGACTGGATCACCGTCTGCACCAAGCTGCGTGCCACCGGCATGCCTATCAAGACCATCCGACAGTACGCCCAACTCGTCTGCGCCGGGCGCGGCAACGAGCAGGAACGACTCTCCCTTCTGGAGGCGCATCGCGCCGAGGTGACCGCTAAACTCGCTGAGCTACAAGAAAACCTCGAACTCATCGATCACAAGATCGACGTCTATCGAGGCCGACTCGCTGCCGGCGATGCTGACCAACTCTGGGCGCCCAACCGCCACGCTAACGCCCACTGAATACCCGGCTCACAGAACAGCCCCATCGATCAGATCGGTCCATTCGCGGCTGTGCAGACGACTTCGAACCTTGGCAAGCTCGTTAACGTCACGTTCCGTGCCTATACGTGGCCAGCTAACTCCTCGCTAACCCATCGTCCGTGGGGAATTCCAACTGGCCGCTGGCATTCGACGGTGCCAACCCGAATCACACGCCCGGGGTCACCTATCGATCACAGTGCGCCAACGGTTTCGATCGTGCAAGGGGCCACCACCAGATGACTGTCAGGCCATGGTGCGGCCGGTCGAGGAAGAACCTGCGTGCCTTCGGATCGCTGCCGCCGGTCTGCGGAATCTCGAACTGGACGGTGCGGTTGCGGTGGTCCTCGCTCCAGGCGCGAACTTCCTCGGCAACACGATCGGCGAGGCCGGCTCCCGCCTCGCTGTGACCGATGAACCCGACCTCCATGATCTTGCCGCCGCTCTCGGTGTGCCCGGCAAGACGCCACGTCAAATAGGCGAGCTCACGCTCCCCAGGCACGGCCATCGTGCTCGCACGGAACATCGGTTCAACCACACCGGCATCGATCGCGGCGTGGTCAACCGACATGGAGCACAGGCTGGTGTCCAGCACGCACGCGAGCCACAGGTAGAGCCATTCCAGCGACTGGATCGGCACGAACCTGACACCGGTCCACGCCTCGAATCGCGGACGGTCAAACACCCCCAACAGCCCTGCTGAGTCGATCGTGTGTTCCTGGTTGAGCTGGAGTTTCACCGCCTTGTCAGCGGTCAGCGGAATCTTCCGCGCGGGTCGTCGGCGATCCCGTTCCGCAGGGGCACGAAGCCGCACATTTGGTGGTCCGTGCTGGCCGGCGCGCCAGACGCTGTGGACCAGCCCGGCCCATCCGTGGCAGAGCGAGGCGTCGCCGAGCTGGGCGAGTTGCGCCTGATCGGTGACGCGCCAGCCCAGGATCCTCTCGGCGTGGTGTTGACGGGCTCGATCGCCGAGGGCCGCTCATGGTGTTATCCGATCGACCACCGATGTTCGCCGTCCGGATCGTCGAGCCATACCGTGTTGACGCCCTCGGTGTCCACGGTCAACCCGAGACGGCTCCACGTGGGCTCATCGTTGTCGCGCCACAGGCGGTACGCCGACTCGACGGGTTGCCACAGCGACGTTGTCCCGCCTTCGGTCACCGTGTTGTCGGCGATGTCGACACGCGACCAAGATCCGTCCGGTGCGGTCAAGGTGTGCGCGTACGGTCGTCGCGTCGCCTCGTCGAGAAGCGCGCCGAAGACCACGTCTCGCGGCAGTCCGACGAGCTGAGCAAGGAACCACATCACACGGTTTTCCCACGGCGGCACCGGCGCGGAAGTGCCGAAGGACCGCTCTGCTTCGGTGTGATGGGTTGCGGGCAATGGATTCCCGGCTTCGCCGTTGTGTCGCATCGTCATGAACGATCCCCATTTAGCGGCGAATCGTCCTTCCAAGGTGCCGTTGTCCTTGCGGTGAAGGTGGACGAGGTTGCCGGCGCTGACGGCGAGCTTGAGGTCGACGAGGAGGGCTCCGCCGGGGGCCAGCTGACGCGTCCACGACGCGGGAACCGCGGGGACCGCGCACGTCGCGATGATCCGGTCGTACGGCGCGTGCTCGGGCAAGCCGCGCTCGCCGTCGACAGCGACGACGGTGGGCCGAAACCCTGCGTCGGCAAGCCGCTGACGCGCCAGAGCAATCAGCTCCGGGTCGATGTCGACGGAGAAGACCCTGTCGTCCCCGAGGCGGTGGCACAAGAGCGCGGCGTTGTATCCGGTTCCGGTTCCGATCTCCAGGACCCGGCGACCGTCGCGTATGTCGAGCATTTCCAGCATCCGGACCATGAGTTCCGGGTTGGTGCTCGACGATGCGGGTTCGGGCTGCGCCGCGACGGCTGTCCAGGGCTGTCACGAGGGTCTTGGTCGCGTAGACGCGGGCCCAGTGATCGGCGGCCTCCCAACTCGTCCACAACGCCGAGAATGGCCTTTACCTCGACGCCTATGCCCCGGGTGATGCTTAGGCACGGGGCAGCCGACCATGCTGGACCCGTCGGATGCAGTTGCCACCAGCGGCGGAGGCGTGCGGACTGATCGGAGCGGGCTGGGTGGCCTTTCGGGAATGGGCGAACCAGAGCCGCGATTGTTGGCTTTGAACCGGGACCAGCCGACACGCGTACTATGCCCTTCGCGCATTGTCCATAACGAAACGCATTACCTGCTCACGCGTCCAGCCAGTCCCGGAGCACTTGGGCGCGGTCGGCACCGAGCCTGGGCACTTCGGCGGCCCGGCGAGGCTGGGGATCGGCCGCGCCGAAGCGGACCGGCTGGCGGAGACAGGCCAGTTCGCCGAGGGTGGCGTCGTGCAGCCGGCCGAGCACGCCCCGGCCGTGCACCGCGCCGAATGCCGCCGTCAGATCCTGTACCGGCCCGGCGGGCACGCCGTGCGTCTCCGCGTGGCCGACGATCTCCTCGATCTTGCGGGTGCTCGTCCAGTCCTCGATGATGCCCCGCAGCCAAGGCTCGTGGGCGGTGCGGTCGGCATCGGTCCGCAGCCTCGGGTCGCCGGCCAGCCCGGGGCGCTCGATCATGGCGAGCACCGCCTGGAAGGTCCGGTCGTTGGCGGCGGCCAGCACCACCTGCCCGTCGGCGGCGCGGTAGGCACCGAACGGGGTCGTCACAGGATGCCGGTTCCCGACTCGGCCCGGTGCCGCACCGGTGGCCGCGAGCAGGCTCGCATTGGTGACTTGCAGCGACACCATGGCGTCGAGCATGGCGATGTCGAGATGCTGTCCTGCCCCGGTGCGCTCGCGCTGGACGAGTGCGGCGCACACTGCCCACGCGCCGTACAGTCCGGCGATCACGTCGGCCAGCGACTCGCCCACTCTCGTCGGCTCGCCGTCCGGCTCGCCGGTGGCGGCCATGAGCCCGGACATCGCCTGCACGATCAGGTCGTAGGCCGGTCGCCCGGCCAGTGCGCCGTGCTGACCGAAACCGGAGATGCTGGCGTACACGGCGCGCGGGTTCCGGCGGAGGACTTCGCCCGCTCCGACGCCGAGCCGGTCGGCGACTCCGGGCCGGAAGTTCTCGACGACCACGTCGGCGCGCTCGGCGAGGCGGAGGAACTCCGCCCGGTCGCCGTCGTCTTTCAGATTGAGGCTGATGCCGCGCTTGCCGCGGTTGAGCATGGCGAAGTAGACGCTGGTCCCGTCGCGGAACGGACCGAGGTGCCGGGTGTCGTCCCCGCCCGGGGGCTCGACCTTGACGACGTCCGCGCCCAGATCGGCGAGCATGCTCGTGCAGAACGGCCCGGCGAGCACCCGGGACAGGTCCAGCACCCGGATTCCGTCCAATGTGGACAATTTTGGCTCCTTTGCGTCGACTGCGCCCGACGCTAGGAAGCCGTGGCCGCACGGGAAATGGGCAGTCGCCTGAAGCAGGCAACGGCTTTCAGGCAGTCGCACATTGCCGACAGCGCGGCGGACCTGCCTGACTGGCAGCATGACGACGACTCAGCAGACGCCCGCGACGGGCGAAGCGTTCCGGCTGCCGGACGAGTACCAGGACCTGCGCGCGTCGGTGCGTGCGTTCGCGCAGCAGCGGCTCGGCCCGATCGCGGCCGAGGTCGATGCCGCGGACGCGTTTTCCCCCGCGGCCTACCGGGAATTGACCGCGGCCGGTTTTCACGCGCTGGGCGTGCCGGAAAGGTACTCCGGCGCTGGGGCGGACGCGCTGGCGCAGGCAGTCGCGGTGGAGGAAATCGCCCGCGTCTCGGCCGGCATCTCCACGGTGCTCACCTCGAACAAGCTCGGCGTCACACCGCTGCTGCTGGGCGGGACGGAGGAGCAGCGTGCCCGGTACCTGCCTTCAGTGGCGACCGGTGACGTCTTGTGCGCCTACGCGATCTCCGAACGCGAAGCCGGAAGCGACGTGGCCGCGATGCGGTGCCGGGCGGTGCGCGACGGCGACGGCTGGCGCCTCGACGGCACGAAGAGCTGGATCACCTCGGCCGGCGAGGCGGGCTTGCTGGTCGTGTTCGCGGTGACCGACCCGGGCGCGGGCAGCCGCTCGGCTTCGGCGTTTCTCGTCGAGGCCGCCGACGCCGGAATCGCTTACGGGGCACCGGAACGGAAGATGGGCCTGCACGGATCGGTGACCCGGGAAGTGCACCTGGACGGGGTCCGGATTCCCGCGGACCGGTTGCTCGGCGAGCGCGGCCGAGGAGTGCACCTGGCGCTGGCCACGCTCGACCACACTCGGGTCTCGATCGCCGCGCAGGCGGTCGGGATCGCCCAGGGCGCGCTCGACTACGCCGTCGGCTACGTCCGGGAGCGGCGCCAATTCGGCCAGGCGATCGCGGAATTCCAGGGCGTTCAGTTCATGATCGCCGACATGGCGATGGCCATCGAAGCCGCCCGCGCCCTTGCCTACCGCGCCGCTGCGGCGGCGCAGAGCGGTGCCCCCGATCTCGCTTTCCTCGGTGCGGCGGCGAAATGCCTCGCTTCCGACACCGCGATGTCGGTGACCACCGACGCCGTGCAGCTGCTCGGCGGCGCCGGGTACGTGCGCGACCATCCGGTCGAACGGATGATGCGCGACGCCAAGATCACCCAGATTTACGAGGGCACCAACCAGATCCAGCGGGTGGTGATGGCGCGGGCGCTGCTGAAGGGCTGATCCGGCCCTGAGCCCGGTGGTCCGGGCCGGCTGCCGAGGCGTCGGCTCGGTCGGGCCACCGCAAAGCGGATGCATGGTTCCGCTCCTCGGAGAAGGCCATCGCGACCGTGCTGACAGCCACCGCCATGGAACACGCACTCATGCGCGGCTGCGGCTGCCGGTTCCGGGTTGACCGGTGAAGCGGGCTGTCTCCGCCTTGCGGATCACAGTGCCTAGTCCAGCCACCGCGCGACGGGGCCACGCAGTAGGTGGTTCATGCGATCCCCCGCGAGTGTGCGCCTGCAGTGGTCCGGGCCGGGCAGCCGTCATTTGCCTCGACGTCGCACCGCGTTCCGCCGAAGACCGCATCAGGAAATGGCGCGACGCGACCACTGCGGAACGTCCTCGCCGGCGACGACGTTCATCGCGCCGGCGAACTGCCTTCGGACGGGCCCAGCACACGCAGGGCCAGCCACAGTTCGAGACGGTCCTCGGTCGCCGACAGCCGTTTGCCGGCCAGCTGCTCGATCTGGTCGAGGCGGTACCGCAGCGAATTGCGATGCAGCCGCAGCACCCGGCAGGTCGCGGCCGGGGACCCGTCGTGCTCCAAGTAGGTCCGGAGGGTGTGTTCCAGCTCCGCTCCGTGCTGGGCGTCGTAACCGCGCAACGGGGCCAGCAGGGCGGTCGCCAGCTCGGCTATCGGCAGATCCGCTCCGCTGGTCAGCAGACCGGTCAGCGACAACGTCCGGCACACCTGCACGCCGGTTCCCTGCCGTTGTGCGTGCCGGGCCTCGTGGTAGCCGATCCGGATGCCGCGCGGCCCGCGGTGACCGCCGCTCACGCCGATCCGGGGCTGCCGGTCTCTGTCGGCGAGATAGCCCTCCAGCGCGCCGGCCGCGGCCAGCGCGTCCGCGGATCCCGGCACCACCACGACGATGTCGCCGTCCACTTGGCAGGTCGGGTGCAGGTCGGTCTCGCCGCGCAACAGCGCGGCCAGGTCGAGCGGCCGGTTCCGGAACACCTCGCCCAGCCGCGCCGAGCTGGCGACGACCACCCGGTGCTCCTGCGCCGCGTCGATGCCGGCCGCGGCGAGTTTGCGCCGCGCGTCCGAGACCGGCACCGACTCGTGCAGGACATCGGCGAGCACCTGTGCCAGGAGCTCGCGGCGGCCGGAGAGAAGCGCCTGCCGCCTGCCGACTTCCATGCCGACCAGGTTGGCGGCAGCGGACAGCACGCTGAGCCTGTCCTGTGTGCCTCGGCCGGCGAGGTACCCGGCGACCCCGTCGTCCACCCGGAGCGGATACGCGACGACCGCGGTGTCCCCGGGCCGGGCCGCGTCCGCCTCCGCCGGCCCGGCCGCGGTCGCCAGGACTAGTTCGTCGATTCCCCAGGACCGGCCGCGCGGCCACTGCGCCCAGACCTCGCCGGCCGCGCCGACGACCGCGACCTCGGCGTCCAGCCGCCGGGCCAGCGCGGGCACGACGTGCTCCAGTCCGCGGCCGGCCAGCAGTGCGGCGGTGATCTCGTCCTGCACCAGTGCGGCTTCCCGGATCCGGCGGTACTGCTCGGCGAAGATTCGGTCTGCGACCCATCGGCTGATCTGGATGAACGGCACTTCGACCGGCGAGCTCAGCAGGACGAGCCCGTGCCGCTTCGCCGCCTGGCGCAAGCCGGCCGGAACGCTGTCGTGCACCAGCCCGATCCCGACGCACATCGCGGCGACCGGAACGGCCGTCAGATCCCGCACCAGCCGGTCCCACTGGTCCCGGGAACGGCGCCGGAGCGCGGTGGTGAGCACGAGCTCGCCGCCGCGCAGGAACCGGACCGGATCGTCGAGCTCGGTGGTGGACACCCAGCTGATCGGCGACGCCGATCCGTTGCTCGGTCCAGCCACCGCCGACAAGCGGAGCTGTTCGTCGGCGAGCAGATCCGCGACGTACACCGACATCGGCCCAGCCTGCCACATCAGGCCGCGGCAGGCGTCGGGCAATTGCCCAGCCGAACACCCGCAACGCTGGGCAGGCGCACATACGATCCCGGTCGGCGCGGCTTTACCGTCGCCTTCCGACGGCGCACCCTCGCAGGACGGAGAAACGGATGAGCACCTCCCCACGGGGTTCCGCGGACGCACCGCCGGACGCCTCGGCCACGCACCGTGCCGCATCGGTGGTCGAACGCCATTCCATCGAAGTGGTGCCGGTTGCCGAACGCCACGGCCGGACCTGGCACCTGGGCACGCTGTGGTTCATGGTGAACGCCCAGCTGACCGCGCTCGCGGTCGGCTTCATCGGCCCGGAGATCGGCGCCTCGTTCTTCACCTCGATCGCGGGCATCGTCGCGGGGGCGCTGTTCGGCACGTTCTTCATGGCGTTCCACTCCGCGCAGGGACCGCACCTGGGCCTGCCGCAGATGATCCAGTCGCGGGCGCAGTTCGGCTTCCTGGGCGTGCTGCTGCCGATGGTGTTCGTGGTGCTCATGCTGCTCGGCTTCAACATCTTCAACCTGCAGCTCATCGGTCAGGCGGCCGCCGGCGGCACTGGCGAAGCCGCACCGTGGGGAGTGATCGGCGGCGGGGTGCTCGCGGTGGTGCTCGCGGTCGTGGGCTATCGCGCTCTCCACGCGGCCGAACGCTGGCTCGCTTACCCGTTCCTGCTGCTGTTCGGCGTGCTGACGGTGGCTGTCCCATTGCACGTTCCGCTGTCCGCTGGCCAGTTCGCGCCCTCGTCGTTCAGCGGGTCGGGATTCCTGGTGATGTTCGGGCTGGTCTCGGGCTGGCAGCTGGCTTGGGCACCCTATGTCTCCGACTACTCGCGCTACCTTAAGCCCAGCGTGGGCCACGTCGCCCCGTTCGCCTGGACCTACACCGGTTCTTCCGTCGCGGCGATCTGGCTCATCGGTCTCGGCAGCTATCTCGGCACGGCCTATCCGAAGCTCAGTCCGGTCCGCGCGGTGATCATCGCCGGCGACACGGTGTTCCACGGCTTCGGCATGCTGGTCGCGATCTACTCGGTGCTCGGCCTCGTCGCCGTGTCCGCGGTCAACCTCTACACCGCGAGCATCACGCTGCTGTCGATGGCCGACTCGATTCGCGCGCTGCGGCCGACCCGCGCCAAGCGGATCGCCGCGGTCGCGGCCGGCGGGGGAGCCGGGCTGCTGCTGGCCCTGTTCGCGCCGGGCCAGTTTCTCGACAACTTCCACAACTTTCTGTTGCTGTTGCTCTATTTCATGATTCCGTGGACGGCCGTCAACCTCGTCGACTACTACCTGCTGCGCCGGGGCGAGTACGACGTCGGCGATCTGCTCCGCCGCTACGGCGGCCAGTACGGCCGGTGGTCCGCCGCCGGGTTGACCGCCTATCTGGCCGGCTTCGCGGTGATGGTCCCGTTCTTCAGCGTTCCCGGCCTCTATGTGGGTCCCGTCGCGGAGGCACTGGGCGAGGCCGATCTCTCCGCGTTCGTCGGCCTCGGCGTTTCGGCCGGTCTCTACGTCGCACTCGCCAGGCGGGCTAGGCGTCGCGGGCAGTCCGCCGACGTCTGATCCAGCCGGTCGATCTGGGGCACCGGCGAAGACGGCTCAGTCGTCTTCGCCGGCCGCCGGCTTCTCCGGCTCGCGGAGGTGGCCGAGATCCCGGGAAACCGCTTCCGTGGTGGCCAGTAGTTCGGGCAGCAGCCGGCGCAGTTCGCCGAGGTCGGCCTGCGTTTTGATCGAGGTGATGCTGATCGCGCCTGCGACGTCGCCGGTGTAGTCCCACACCGGCGCGGCGACGCAGTTCGAGATGGTCTCGTATTCGCCGTCGTCGTAGGCCCAGCCCTGCCGCCGGACCTCGCCGAGGCGTTCTTCGAACGCCGCGCGGGTGGTCAGCGTGGCGTCGGTGAACCTCTCGAAAGTCGCGCGGTCGAGGATCGCGTCCGCCTCCTGAGGCGGCAGATGGGCGAGGATCGCCTTGCTGACGCCTGCGGTGTGCACGACGACGTACCCGCCGATGCGCGTGTCCAGGTGGATCGAGCCGGCGGGTTCGATCTTGTCCACGTAGACGATGCGGTCGCGTTGCCGGACCGCGAATTGCACGGTCTGCCCGACCCGCTCGCTGAGGTCGACGATGTGGCGGTGGACCAGCGTGCGGAGGTCGAATTGCGCCAACGCGGACTCCGACAGCGCCGCCAGCCGGAACCCGACGCCGTACCGGCCGCGCTCGTCTTTGCGGACGAAACCGGCTCCTTCGAGCGTCTGCAGCAGCCGCAGCGCAGTGGTGCGATGCACCCCGCACATGTCGCTGATCTCCGCCAGGGCGCGCGGCCGGATGCTGCAGAACTCCAGGATGTCGATCGCGCGCTGGACTGTCTGGGCCATTCTGGGCTGGTGCTCCTCCGCCGGGTGCAGCATTTCCGCCGCGAGTGCGCTGACCGCACAATGCTACGAGAGCTCGGCGGCGGGGAGCACGCCGACGTGCAGCAGTACGTTGCCGAACTTCCGCAGGTCTCCTGTGACGACCGCCAGCACGAGGTCGTCGCTGCCGGCCAGCGCGTAGAACTCTTCCCGGGACACCAGCGAGCGTGGCACGTCGGCGGGAAACAGCTCCGCGGTCTGGTCCTGGACTTCGCTGGGCAGGCCTTCCGGGCCGGGCCGCATCTGGGTGATGCGGTCGATCCGGACGGTGTCGCGCACGGCGGATGCCACCTCGGGCACGGTCGGCGTGCCGGCGGTGAGATTGAGGAAAACCGTTCGGGCCTGGCGCCCGACGCGGTTGACCGCCCAGTGCCCGTCGGTGACGAGCACGGTGGAGCCGTGCCCGGTGCGGGCCAGCGAGGCCAGCACTTCGGGGTGGGTGACGGTGCTCGCGATCATCGCTGAATTCTCCTTGTGCGGCTTATCGGAGGTACTGGCCGCCGTTGACGTCGGTGACCGTGCCGGTGACGTAGCCGGCGTAGCGCGAAGCCAGCCACAGGGCCGCTCCGGCCACGTCCTCGGGGGCACCGGCGCGGCCGAGCGGGATGCCGGCGACGGTGCGCGCTTTGGACTCGGCGGTGGTGAAGGTGTCGTGGAAAGGCGTCGCTTCGATGAAACCTGGCGCCAGGCTGTTGACGGTGATGCCGTCCGGCGCGAGTTCGGTCGCCAGGGCACGGGTGAACCCGAACAGTGCGGCCTTGGAGGTGGCGTAGGCCAGCGCGCCGGGGTGCCCGCCGGTGTGGCCGGCCAGCGAGGCGACGTTGACGATGCGCCCGCCCGATCCGCGGCGCAGCAGCGGCAAGGCGCCCTGGCTGAAGAGGAAGGTGCTGTCGAGGTTGACGCGGAGGATTGACTGCCACAGCTCGAGCGTCAGCTCGCCGAGGGTGGCCCGCTGGACCAGCCCGCCGACATTGTTGACTAGCACGTCCAACCCGCCCAGGCCGTCCTCGACGGCCGCGATCGCGTCGGAGACCTGCGCCGGGTCGGTGGCGTCGGCCGCGAGTGCCAGCGGTTCCCTGCCGGTCGAACGCGTGACGTCTTCGAAGAACTGGGGATCCGGTTCGTGCGTGCGGTAGGTGATCGCGATCCGGGCCCCCTCCCGCGCGAACAGCTGCGCGATCGCCTTCCCGATGCCGACCCCGCCACCGGTCACCAACGCGGTTTTCCCGGCGAGCAGCTGATCCATGTTCTCTCCCGTCAGATGGTGTGCTGGAGCGTTCGTCATGACGCGCGGGCGGCGGTATTGCCCTCGGGACGACGGTTGGCGTAGCGGTAGGTGGCCGCGGCGGTGACGATGAGGCAGGCGGCCAGGAACGTCAGCCCGAGCCGGTCGCTCCCGGTCGCCGACTTGATGAGGCCGACCGCGTACGGCGCGACGAAACCGCCGATATTGCCGAGCGAGTTGACCAGGCCAAGGCTCGCGGCGGCCGCGGCGCCGGAGAAGAGCGCGGCCGGGATGGAGAGGAACGGCGCGATGGCCGAGAAGATCCCGATCGCGGCCATGGACAGGAAGATCAGCGCCAGGGTCGCGCTGACCGGCAAGAGGTAACCCGCGGCCACGAGGCCGACAGCGGCCACGACCATGCTGACGCTCGCGTGCAGCGCCCTCCGCCCGGTGCGGTCGGCGCGGCGGCTCCACCAGTACACGCACGGAACGGCCGCGGCGTAGGGGACCATCACCAGCCAGCCCAGCGCGGAGTTGCCGAAATGGCCGAGGCTCTTGACGATCGTCGGCAGCCACAGGCCCAGGCCGTAGATCCCGCACACCATGCCGAAGTTCAGCACCCCGTAAACCCATGCGCGCCGCGATTTCAACCCGGCGAGGAAAGGCCGGCGCGCGGGCGAGGCGTTGGCGGCGAGTTCGGCGTTCATCATCTGGGTCAGCCAGGCACGCTGTTGCTCGCTCAACCAGGCGGCGTCCTCCGGCCGGTCAGTCAGCCAGAACAACGTCAGCACGCCCAGCACGATCGCCGGAAGCCCCTCGACGACGAAGACCCACTGCCAGCCGTGCAGGCCCCAGTGGCCGTCCAGATCGAGGATCGCGCCGGACAACGGCGCGCCCACCGCATTGGCCACCGGCTGCGCCAGCACGAAGATGCCGAGCACCGCCACTCGCTGCGCGGCCGGGAACCACAGGGTGAAGTAGAAGACCACGGCCGGGAAGAACCCCGCCTCCGCCGCGCCGAGCAGGAACCGGAGCACCAAGAACGACGTCTCGCCGGACACCAGGGCCATCGCGGTCGCCAGCACGCCCCAGCTGACGAGGATGCGCGAGATCCACCGCCGCGCGCCGAACCGGTACATCGCCGCGTTGCTGGGAATCTCCAGCAGCACGTAGCCGATGAAGAAGATACCCGCGCCGAGCCCGTAGGCGGCGTCCTGGATGCCGAGATCGTGCGCCAGCCCGGCCTTGGCGAAACCGACGTTGTTCCGGTCCAGATAGGCGACCAGGTACAGCACCACGATCAGCGGCAAGATCCGCCACCGCACGCGGCGCAGCGTCGTCTCGGCGATTCCGCCTCGTGCGATGCCCGGCTTGGCAGCCGAGGACGTCCTGTCCATCGCGATCCTCCTTGACCACGGTCGCGCCGCGGAGTTCCGCCCGGCGCTTGTCAGCGCTGGAATGTAGTAGATAGTGCACAAGCTGTGCAAGTAGTGCACAAGATCGACTCTTTGAGAGCGGAGAAAATGACGGAGACCCCGGTCGACGGCCTGGAAGTGGGATCTTCTCTGCGGAAGGCTGCTTCCGCGCAGCCCGAAAGCCGGGGCTATTCCCGGCGGTTGCGGCCTTGCTGGTCGATCTGCTCCGGGGACGGCAACTTGTCCCGAGGCTGCCTTTCTGGGCGGGCTCGTCCGCTGAGGTTTCTGAACTCGTCGATGGCACCGGGCGGCCGCGGTGGTGCGGTTCACCGCCTGGCAGCGCGGGGACTGCGGATCCTCCGATCCTGCATATGCCCCGCCCGCGTCCTGCGTGACCGGAGGACCAGCACGGACCCGGGCCAATGAACTCGGTGACACAAAGCAATTGCCCGCACGCGATGCGAACCCGCGAGGCAGCCTCGCGGAACTCCTGCCTCGGTCAATCCGCGTGAACGCCGCGCCAGAGCGGGATTGCCTCGGCTCGCAGCGGAATGGCAGGCCATAGGGAGCCGGCGATGCTCGCCCTGCGCACCGGCTGCTGCGTCGATTGGGACCAGGCCGCGGCAGCCGTAGTCTCTTGCGCCGTTACCGGCCGAGACGCGTTGCCGTGCCTGCTTGGCCGCGCCTGCAGCAATGGCGTTTGCCCGCTGCTGCGGCCGTCGGGCGCTGTGGGGCAGCCGCCAGCGCGTCTGGTGTTCGTTCGCATTCCCGGCGGCCGCGGTAAACCTCGTCGCCGGCTGCCCTGCTTGTCTTGACCTCGGCGCCGGGGCTCGCGGCCACCGGGCATCCGCTGACCTGAACAGAGCGTCGTCTCATCGCCAATGCCGGAGGTGCCGGTGCATTCGACACCATCGCAAAGACCGCGCGCGTGGATCAGTTCCTCTCTCTTGCGCGCGACCGCGTGTCCGAGGGTGCCTCGCCGTACCGCCGCCGGTATGCCGCGGCGAAACGCGAGAGATGAACAAACCCCCACCGGAGAGCGACTTCGGTCACGGAGTCGGGGGAGCTCGAGTCTGCCGTCAGAAGGTCCTGGCGGACTCGGGCGAGACGGAGCGACTGGAGGTAATTGGTTGGCGAGATCCCCAGGTCGTCCTGGAACGCGCGCTGGAGCGATCGGACGCTGGCACCGACGTGCCGGGCGATCTCTCCGACAGTCACAGGTTCGGCTACGCGTTGCTCGCAGTAGTCCAGCGCCTCGCGCAGCAGGCGGCGATGAGCCTTCGGCGGGTCGCAGTCATGGAGGGCTGCGGTGAAATTGCTTGGCTGGGCAAGCAGCAGGCCGGTGATCAGCAGGTCTTGCCAGCTCGCGGCTGCCAGGGGATGCGCTGTCATGCCGTTGTCCTGGTCCAGATCGCTGAGCAGCAACCGCAGAGACGACATCCAGGTGGCGAGACGCGGTGATTCCAGGTCGACGGGCAAATCGAAGATCACCGGACTGGACGACACGGGGCCGATCAGGTCCTCGAGCCGGCGTTCCAAGGCGTGTCGCTCGATCCGCACGTGCAGCTGCCGGTAGGTGGCGTCCATGCGCATCTGCGCTCGCCTGCGAGGCGAGAGCAGAGCGCCGTGCAGCCGGGTGATCTGCGTGCTCTCGCCGCGGTCGCTGACCAGCTCGTTCGTTCCGGAGACCGCGAGCATCAAGTCGTAGTAGTCGATCGGGTCACGGATGTCGACCTGGACGTTGACGCCCTGCTCGAGGTAGATGAGCTGGAGGTCGGCGATTTGGACAGCGCGCACCTGTCCGCGAAACGGGGACGCATCGACGGCATCGGCGCGGCGGATCCGGTGTGCGGTCAGCAGCTTGGACGCCTGACCGCAGAATTCGTCGACGCTCGCTGTGGCCAGCCTGCTGTGGCGCGCGAGCGGACCGGCTCCGCGCACGGACCCTGGCGACCATGCCTCAGGCCGGTGCGCCTTTGGCTGAACGAGGCCCTCAGAGCCGCGATTGCCCACGTCTACCTCGGTCGATTGGTGACCACTGTCTGGTGACTATAGCGCGGGAGGCATCCGGGGTCACCCGTCGAAGACTGCTGGCGCGAAGCGGCTCGTTCCGACGCGAAGCGGATAGCAGCTCAGATCGCACGCTCGTAGCGTCCTGGGTCACCCAATCAGTAAGCCCCAGGTATGAGCAGGGAGTTTTAGCCGTGTCCACAGACTTCGATGTCGCAGTCGTGGGGTACGGGCCAACCGGCCTTGTGCTCTCGTCGCTTCTCGGCCGCGCAGGTCACCGCGTGGTCGTGTTCGAACGATGGCCGGACCTGTACGGGCTGCCGCGCCTGACCCACATCGACGGCGAGACCGCACGCATCGTACAAGCGGCCGGCGATATCGAATTCGCGCTGCGCGACGCCTCGCCTCAGCAGACCTACGAATGGCACAACGGACTGGGCGATCGTTTGCTCGAGGTGGATTGGGCTGGAGAATCCAGCGGTTTCGCGGCGCATTACTCGATGTATCAGCCGGATATCGAACTGGCGATCCACAATCGCAACCGCTCCTGTGCGAACGTCCAGATCAACCAGGGCGTGGGCGTGGTGGCGATCGAGCGCGAGCCCGATCATGTCGCTCTGGTGGTCCGGCCTTGGACGCGAGATCGGGACGAGCAGTGGTCCGTAGGGACCGAAGACCGCACGGTCACTGCGCGCTACGTGGTGGGATCCGACGGTGCCAACAGCTTCGTCCGCAATGCGCTGGGCATCGAACGCTCCGATCACGGAGTGCACGACCGGTGGCTCAACATCGATACCGAGTGCGTGCGTCCGCTGGGTCCCGACTTCGATACTCCCCGTCAGATCTGCGATCCGGCACAGCCGAACATGTTCATGCCGATCGGCCGCAGCCGACAACGGTTCGAACTGGCAGTGTTGCCCACCGACGATGCCGAGGAGATGGAGACTCCGGAATTCGCGTGGCGCTGGTTCCGCGAACGTCACGACCTGGGACCGGAGGACGTTCGGATCCTGCGGCATATCGTCTACACCTTCTCCGCGTGCACGGCCGAGGCGTGGCGCAGCGGACGTGTTCTGCTGGCCGGCGACGCTGCGCACACGATGCCGCCCTACATGGGGCAAGGAGCGTGTTCGGGGATGCGCGACGGGATCAACTTGGCCTGGAAACTGGACTTGGTGTTGTCGGGCCGGGCCGCCGACGACCTGCTCGACACGTACGAACTCGAGCGCCGCCCGCACGTCGAGGTCATCCAACGCTGCGCGATTGAGCTGGGCAAGGTCGCGAACCTGAAGGATCCGGATGCGGCCGCAGCCCGCGACGCCGCGTTCCTGCGCGGCGAGGTCCCCCCGTTGCCGGAGTTTCCGACACTCACAGCAGGTGTCCTGGCCACCGCGGCGGACGGCGAGCTGCAGCATCTGGCGGGAACGCTGTCCCCGCAGGGCACTATCTCCGCTGGCGGGAAGGCCGGTCGTTTTGACGACGTCCTCGGCTGGGGCTTCGTCCTCGTCGCGGCTGGCGATCCCCGCTCGGTGCTCGACGAGGACCGATTGGCCTTCCTGGACGACGTCGGCGCCATCGTCGCGACCACTCAAGGCGGGTGTCCCGATTCGATCGATGACGTCGACGGAACCTATGCCGGCTATATGGCCGCTCACGACATCGAGGCATACGTTGCGCGCCCTGACTTCTACGTTTACGGGGCCGGCGGGATGAGCGACTTGCCCGCGCTCGTCGATTCCCTGCGGTCCGCGCTTTGCTACGTGGCCAACCCCGACCGACATGGCAATGCCAGCGAAGCCCCGGCTGAGAACTTCGGGGGAGAACCCCCGCTGTCAGTCGAGAACGCCGCCCACTGGCGAGCGATGCCCGCGACCCGGCTGGTCGACGGCGGCATGCTCTATGCCGACGTCGTTCAGCTCGAGCGCGCCACCCGAGCAGGCTGCACGTGGGACTCTGCCGCAACGGAACTCGCACAGCGCCGGCTGGCACTGGCCGAATCCGCCCTGCGAGCCGGGCACACCGCGACCGCCCGGAGCGCCTTCCGGGCAGCTGCCGCCGACTACCTGTTCGCGCAGATGTCGATCAATTTCGACACCGGCCGCAAACGCGAACTGTACGAGCGATTCGGCGGCGCAGTCGCAGCCGCAGCGGCAGTGCCGCCGTCCACGATGCGCAAGATCGAGCTGCCCTTCGCGGACGGCCGGCTGGTCGGCTGGCACGTGCAGCCGAAGTCCTCGCCGGTCGTCGGGACAGTGGTTGTGTTCGGCGGCCAAAGCGGTTGGGGCGCGGCGTACCTGCGCTATGCCGACGCCCTCGCCAAGCGAGGGCTGGCCGCGATCCTTGCCGAAGGCCCAGGGCAAGGCGAGAGCCGGCTGCGGTACGGAATCAAGCTGGATGCCGACGTCGCCGCCGCCTACAGCGCATTCGTCAGCTACGCCCGGGAATCGTCGGGCGGACCGGTCGGGATGTGGGGTAACAGCATCGGCGGCCTGTTCGCCGCCCTGACCGCTGCCCGTAATGCCGACGTTCGAGCCTGCTGCATCAACGGCGCCTTCGCAGCGCCGCGGCTGCTGCCGTTCCGGACATTCACCGAACAAGCCGCGGCCATGCTCGGCACCACCGACGAAGCTGCCATCGACGCGAACTTCGCCCGGCTTCGATTCGATCCGACCAACGACCGGATCCGTTGTCCCCTGCTGGTGCTCCATGGGGCCGCCGACCCGCTTGTCTCTCTCGACGACCAACAACCCTTCCTCGACGGCGCGGCCAACGACGATGCCACAGTGCGGATCTGGGACGACGGCGAGCACACCATCTACAACCACGCCGACGAACGAAACGACCTAGTCGCGGATTGGTTCGCCGACCGGCTTGCGAAATCCGATCGCGAAGCGCCCAAGACAACCAGCTCCGCGGAGAAGGCGGTTGACGTTGTTTTTTGAACACGAAAGCTTTCCCCAACGGGTACGTTTCGGCTCGGGGCAAGCGGCCGCGATGCTGACCGACGAGATCGCGCGGCTCGGGGCCTCCCGGGTGATGGTGATCGCAGCACCGGCAGAATCAGCGCTCGCAGAGGACGTCACCGCTGACTTGCCAGTAGCGCATCACCACCACGAGGTCGTGATGCACGTGCCGGTGGAAACCGCCGCGCGAGCGCGCGCGACCGCGGCCCGGCATGAAATTGATCTGCTGGTCAGTGTCGGCGGTGGTTCCACGACTGGGCTGGCGAAGGCGATCGCCTTGACCAGCGGGCTGCCAATCGTGGCGGTTCCCACCACGTATGCGGGCTCGGAGGCCACGACCGTATGGGGCCTGACCGAAGGTGCTCGCAAGACCACCGGCTCCGCTGCACGAGTGCTGCCTCGGGCGGTGATCTACGACGCGACGCTGACACTCTCCCTGCCGGTGCCGATGAGCGTCGCTTCCGGGCTCAACGCCCTGGCGCACTGCGTCGACTCGATGTGGGGCCCACGCGCGGACCCCATCGACCGGGCACTCGCTCAAGAAGGCATCCGCGCCCTGCGGATCGGCCTGCCGCAGGTGACCGCGAACCCGGCTGACCTCGATGGCCGCGAGCACGCCCTGTACGCAGCCTACTTGTCCGCGCGCGCGTTCTCATCGGCCGGATCCGGACTGCACCACAAGATCTGCCACGTTCTCGGCGGTACCTTCGACCTGCCACACGCGCAAACCCACGCGATCGTGCTGCCCTACGTGCTCGCCTACAACGCACCAGCGGCACCGGAAGCAGAACAGCAGATCGCGGCAGCCTTTAGCGCGACCGACGCACTTGACGGCCTCCAACAACTCCGGAAACGACTAAACGCGCCGACAGCGTTGCGCGAATACGGCTTGAACCGGTCCGACATCGAACGCGCTGTGGACGCCATCGTTCCCGCCGTGCCTGTCAGCAACCCCCGACCGGTCACCGCCGACGATCTGCGACGCCTGCTCGACGCAGCATACAGCGGAGCCGACCCGGCATCGTTCGCATACGGAAGGGGGAACAAACGATGACAGAGCGCGCACCGGCGACCGAGCCCCAGGTCGGCGCAAAACAGCCATCCGACCAGCAACAGGCCGTCGAGGACGCCCTCGTAGCCCGTGTGGTTGCGTCATTCGACCACACGGCCGACCCAAGGCTTCGAAAGGTCATGCAGTCATTGGCTCGGCATCTGCACGCCTTCATCCGCGATGTGCGGCTGACCGAGGCCGAGTGGAACAGCGCCATCGCATTCCTGACCGAATGCGGAAACATCACTGATGACAAGCGCCAGGAGTTCATCCTGCTCTCCGATGTACTCGGCGCCTCCATGCAAACCGTCGCGGTAAACAACCAGGCTTACGCAAACGCGACGGAAGCCACGGTATTCGGTCCGTTCTTCGTCGACGACGCCCCGCGCGTCCCTCTCGGCGGAGACATCGCCGGTGGCGCGCCAGGCGAGCCCTGTTGGTTCGAGGGCACGGTCACCGACACAGCAGGAAACCCCATCGCAGGGGCTCGGATCGAGGTATGGGAAGCCGATGAGGCCGGACTTTACGACGTGCAGTATCCCGACGGCCGGATAGCAGGCCGAGCTCACCTGTACACCGACCGGAACGGCACCTATAAATTCTGGGGTCTCACCCCCACTCCATACCCAATACCGCACGACGGCCCGGTCGGCAGACTGCTCACCGCAACGGGCCGCTCACCGATGCGCGCGTCTCACCTGCATTTCATGGTCACCGCCGAGAACCTTCGCACCTTGATCACCCACATATTCGTTGCCGGTGACGAACTTCTCGCCAATGACAGCGTATTCGGCGTCAAGGATTCACTGGTCAAGCAGTTCGCTCCACAGCCGTCCGGCACACCCGCGCCTGATGCCCGGCCCCTCGGCGAACGAACATGGTCGCGCGTTCGCTTCGACATCGTCCTCGCCCCCGCAGGGACCTGACAGCGGTCGGGACCGAAGCCGCGGCGGTGGTCCTGCTGCACAAAGACATCGGGGCGCTGACCGAATGCATCCGCTCACGCGCCCCGCTGATGTCGCTGGGAGCCGCCGTTGACGCGGCACGCCAGGACACCTCGAGCATCCCGATCACCACAGGCTCGGCGGCCAGGCAGGGACGTCGCATTCCTTGTCGGCCCGAGAATGCGACCCGGGCTATGCTTGCTACGGAATTTATAGGTCGGGCGTTCGGCATGGCATGGCTGGAGATAGGCAGATCGGATGATGACGGCGACGCGGTCAGCATCGCCTTGGCGCACACAGAAGACGTTTCTCGGCACCGCTCGATCGGGTGATCATTCTGGAGCAGTGCTGATGCCCGGATCTGAATGGGGTCACGGACTGCTCCAGGATTGCTCCATCTACTGAGCGGTAGCTGAAGTTCGGGCGGAGCGAAACTCAAGATAAGGGCCACCGAATAAACCGCCAATTGGATCGCCCCCGGCAAAGCCGAAGAACTCGTTCCCGGAACCGCACTGCGCCCGCGCTACGGACTCAAGACCTCCACGACCGCGTCAGAATCGGACGGCGTGCCGGACAAGGCCGCAACCACCCGGTTCGACGAGAACGGACTTGACCCTGTCTACGGCCTGGCCACCTCCGGCCAGGGCAACCCGGCGGGACTGAAGATCAACGGCTCGGTCTCCTACGAGACACCCGGTACCGGTTACCTGCGCAAGACCGGGAAGACCATGGCCACCGGCGCCAAGACCTCCTACGCCTACTACGGCGACACCGAAACCCGCGCCAACCCCTGCGTCGCAGGCAGCGCACCGGTCAACCAGGGTGGCCTGGCGAAACTCGTCACCTCGGCAGCCCCGGCGGCCGGGCCTGCCCGCGTGGACGAACAGGTCTACGACGCGTCCGGGCGGGTGGTCGCCGAGGCGACCGGCGGTGACTGGACCTGCACCACATATGATAATCGCGACCGACCGGTCGAAGAACGCATCCCCGCATCGGCGACATCGCCGGCACGCACCGTCAAGCACGACTACGCAGTTGGCGGCGACCCTCTCACCGGCTCAGTCTCCGACGACAAGGGCACCATCACCACGACCGTCGATGTACTCGGCCGAGTCGTCGCTTACACCGACGTCAACGGCGTACGCACGACCACCAGCTACGACCAGGTCGGCCGGGCCGCGTCCAGCACCATCACCCCGCCCGACAGTGCCGACGCACCGCACACGCTGACCTCCACCTATGACGACGCTGGACGCGTCCAGACCCAGACGCTGGACAGCACCGTGCTGGCCAGCGTCGCCTACGACAACGCGGGCGAACTCGCATCAGTCACCTATGCCAATGGCGCCAGCCTCAGCGCAGTCGGCAAAGACAACGCCGCGCGGCCACTGTTGCTCGACTGGAAAACCAGCGACGACAAGCACATCGTCTCCCAAGTCGGCCGCACCGCGGCGGGCACGATCATCGACGAGTCCCTCGCCGGCAACGACGCCCGGCCTAACTCGCCGAACTACGTGTACGACGGCGCGGGACGCCTGACAGAGGCCTACGTCACCGGTCACCACTACACCTACGATTACACCGCCGCCGCATCCGCGACCTGCCCCACCGGCACCCAGGCCAACGCGGGCCTCAACACCAACCGGATGCGCCTGCTCGACCAAACAGCTTCCGGCACTGCGGAAACCCGCTACTGCTACGACGCCGCAGACCGGCTCCTGGCCACCGACGGCGCCACCGCCCTGACCGGGTTCACCTACGACGCCGACGGCAACACCACC
Source organism: Amycolatopsis benzoatilytica AK 16/65 (assembly GCF_000383915.1). Taxonomy (NCBI): domain Bacteria; kingdom Bacillati; phylum Actinomycetota; class Actinomycetes; order Pseudonocardiales; family Pseudonocardiaceae; genus Amycolatopsis; species Amycolatopsis benzoatilytica. The sequence continues at coordinate 5,341,786 of NZ_KB912942.1, read as the reverse complement.
AGCTGGAACGCTGCCGACGGCAGCACCACCACGCTCACCTGGGACGGCTCCGATCGCAACACCGGAGCCCGCACCACCGGCCCGACCACGGCGCTCAACGCCGACATCGCCTACACCCGCGACGCCACCGACCGCATCGTCCGCCGCGACCCCCGCGACTGCGACAACAACACCGTCACCCGCTACGGCTTCACCGGCGACGGCGACACGCCTGACCTGACCCTGAACACCGACAACCGTCTCACTTCGCTGTCGCTCTCATTGCCTGGCGGCGTTCTCTTTACCAGCAAACTTGGCACTGACGGTGCCTTCACTACCAGCTACGACCACCCCTCCGTCCGGGGGGATCTCGTTCTCACTACCGACACAGCGGGGCACCAGGTCAGCGAACTGCGTTCCTACGACCCCTACGGCCAGCCCCTGGGCCCGTCGGGTGCTGTGGACACGCAGAACGTCCCGGACAACTCGCCGGGAGCGATGGACTACGGCCGGCTCGGCCAGTACCAGCGGCCCTACGAGCACACCGGCGCGTTGTCGCTGGTGCAGATGGGTGCCCGGCCCTACAGCCCACTGCTCGGCCGATTCCTCTCCGTCGACCCGGAAGAAAGCGGCTCCGCCAACGACTACGACTACGTCGCCGGCGACCCCATTAACACCCTCGATCTGAACGGGCACGGCTGGTTCAGCTCGCTAATCAGCGCCGTTACTCGCGTCGCAGAGGCCGTTTCATGGATTCCTGGACCGATTGGTGCGATCGCCGGCGGCGTCGCAGCAGCCGGCAATGCGATCCAAGGAAACTGGGCGGCGGCCGCACAGTGCGCCTTCGGCGCGATAACCGGCGGTATCGGCAAATGTGTGGCCAAAGCCGTGAGCGTCGTTCGCAAAGCAACTTCGGCTGTCCGCGCCGTCCGCGCAGCCGTGAAGACCAGGTTCGCTCCGAAACTTTTCACGAGCAAGTATTTCGGATACAATAGCCGTTTGTTCGGGAACCACTCCATCAACGGGTCGCGGCAAGGCTGGTTGAACCGTCAAGGATCCCGCGTCAGAGTTGGATGGAGTGTGACCGGACTCAAGCACATGGGCATCAAGAAGGCGGGGCTGGCAAGTTTCCGCGTGGGAGTAGGAAAGAAGCGGCACTACGATATCTTTCACGGGCATATGAGTTTCAAGGGAAAATGGACGGATGAGCACTGACAAGTGGTCGAGGGAGCACTCCGGCATGCTTGCCTACTCTAAGCGCTGGCAGGCTGAAATCTCGAACCTTCTCGCTGGCGCGGAGGCGGTCTCGGTCGAGCTGCACCCGGGCTCGGAACCTGCGGAGCAAACGTCCTGGGACTGGTTTCTGTGGATAGAAGTCGGCAGTGCTGAATTCCAGGCCTTGCTTGCGTATGACACAAAGACCGCGGCATTTGAGGATGATGCTGGCTTGTTCGACGATTATGTCAAATTTGATCAAGTTTCGGAGTATATAGCGCGACGGTTGACTTAGTTCACGTTGCGCGGGCGGGTGATCACGCGGGCAGTCGTACCCGCGTGATCACCCCTCGGCGGACAGCGGAGGGGCCGGACTGAGCCAGGGCGAACCCCCGCTCGCACGGGGAAGGCAAGAGCCGTGCCACCGGGTTCGCCTCCACGCTGAGACCACCCCGCTCGCGCGAGGAGAACGAGAGGGCTGGCCGCGATCATCGAAGCCGTCGAGATCCGCCAGCGGCCGGCCCAGCAGCGACCGGTTGCTCATGAGGGAGGCCTTCTGCAGCCGTTGCGGCTGCTCGCGCAGCGGCAACGCCGCGGCGACAAGTCGCCTGCGTCCACCCGAGAAACGGCAACGCCTCCTGCCGGCTAAACGACTGCTGAGGCGAATCGCCTAAGCGGCCCACATTCGCTAATCGGCACGTGCGTGTATTGGTTGGAAGGCGCGCACGGCGGCAGAAGAGGGCGTCCGATTTTTTTCGCGAACCGGGGCGAGGCACCAGCGGCCGGCGGAGTCGTTCAGGAGAGCGCACCCTCGGACGATTGTTCCCGCCAGCTGGGCAAAGCTGTTTCATTATCGTCCCGCACTAGCCGGCAGCGGAGGAGAGACCTGTATTGTCGTCGAGCAGGAAAAGCGCCGCAAAGACGAGATGGATGAGCAGAACAGCCAGTTCAAGGTCGACGCGAAGGCCGCACGTCGCCTCACCGATGTCACCAGCAGAGCGGACCGTGACTATTGCTTCCAGGGGCAGATGCAAGCCAACGTGCCGCAGAATTTCCCGAAGGAGCCGTTCTTCTGGCTCGGCGCGCCCGCGCAGCGCGCTACCGGCGGCATCGTCTGCGCAACCAACGCAACCCCAGGATGATAGTCCTCGGGCCACCCCGGTCGGGCACCCTCTCGACGGCAGCTGAACGGGAAAAAGGTCGAGAAGGGACACTCGTCGCAGCCCGACTGCACGGCTCCAACTTGGTAGACGACATCGTCACCCAGTACCTCACGGTCAACTGCTCGGACGTCAGGATCATCGAGAACGCAGTTGCCGGGGTGCTTGACAATAACTCGGGTGTGACCGTCCTCTACAAAGTGTGGGTACAATACTCCAGTCCGACAGCCGCTATGCCAGCATGTATCTTCATCGATGCCGTAGGACCCAAAGGGTTCAACTGCTCCGCAGAAATACAGAACCTTCCTAATGGAAACGAGACGAAGACACGATGCTGGCACCAGGAGGTCAGATGCGCTTGCTTGTCGCCGCCAGTCCCTGGGGGAACCGATGACCGAAGCCCATGGCCCCTCCTTTTTCGACGAGATCGCTCGAATCTTCGACTGGCACGACGAGTTCACTTCCGAAAAAGGGTGGACAGACGTGGAACGCGAACTCTGCACACCACAGCCAGTCGACTATAAGTAACTCTTGAATCGCTTCCCGGGTGGCGTATTTCGCAGGATCGCTATTTATGGTCCGGTCGCGACTGAGCGAGCCTGGATCGAGTACAAGGTCGATCTTGATGAACTCCTGAACATTCTCGGCGACGAAGACCTTGAATACCTCGCCGACGTTGACTAGCATCTCTTCCCCGAACCGGGCGGCTTGCTGCTTTGGGGACGCGACGGTCAAGGCGGAACCTTCTGCTGGGTCACCGCATCGACAGGCCCGGACACCTGGAAGATCGCTTGCCACAGCCAAGGCGCTGACGAGTGGCGAACACCCGGGCCCGACCACGCGACTTCTCTACGAAATCCTGACAAACACCGGTGAAGCCAACCTTCTGAAGTGGGATTTCACTGACGTCCCCGTGGATTTCATTCCAATGCCTACACGCTAGCCGGGACTGTTTCGGGTTTGGTGTGTCCGGCTCGACACGCGGGGCAGAACTGGGCGCGCGGCGACTGCTGGGATGGCCGGCCGAGGCCGTATCTGGGCTCCGCGCTGGCGGAGCAACCGCAGCGTCGGCGTCCCGGCCGGTGCGAGTGCATGCTTCGATGTAACGCGTCACCCAGGTGGCGACTTTGGCGTTGAGTTGTTCGCAGCGCCAGTTGCCGATCTTGTGTCCGACGATTCCATGCAGCACGCGGACAGGCTCGCCGCTGCCTTGCCCGGGACGATCGCGCCAGTACTTCAGGAAGCACAGAAGGGTCGTCTGACGGATGTTCTGGGCGACGCCCGTGTCTCCGACGCGTCCTTCGATGTATCTCAGCAGCCGCGCTCGTGAACGCGCAGTAGGTCGTCGACTAAGGACTCGTCGCTTTCTGGCCATGTTCGGAGTTCATCTGTACCCCGCCGCATTCCCTGGTGAATGCGTACGCACCTGCTGAACCAGGAGCGGTGGGGACCCGGGGTCGTTGCGGCTGAGCGCCGGCGTGCCAGCTCTTCCGAGCGGCGGCTCGGAACCGCACCTATTGCGGTGCCGGTCCAGCTGCGCCGGGCCGGCACCGATGGCGGCTGGTTGGTCTGACGTTTGAGTGGTCAGGCGGCGAGCATCAGCTTGTCGTGCACCGAAGGACCTTCACGACAACCACCCGATCGGCGACATGTTCTGGAGCAGAACCTGCGCCAAACCCGAAATAGGGTCAGGGCGTGCTCCAGGATTGCTCCAGCTACTGAACAGTAGCTGAAGTCCGGCCCGGCAAAACTCAAGATCCGCTGCGACGAAAAAACCGCCCTACCTGGATCTTTCGACCTGATGGGCGGTGTTTCGTCACGGTGGAGCTAAGGGGACTCGAACCCCTGACCCCCTCACTGCCAGTGAGGTGCGCTACCAGCTGCGCCATAGCCCCGAGGCGAAGGTGAACTCCGCATCTCGTATGGACATACAGTACACGGCACGTTTGAGGCCGTCCTCAGGGGGGTCGGTTAGGCGTCTCGGCAGCCCGAAGTGCCCGCTTCGACCTTCTCCGAACCGCACTTCGCTGTCGCTTGCTGGGGCCGGTTAGTGCAGGTCGGCGAGACGCTCCGGCACGTCAGCGCCGGTCGGTCGAATCCGGAGCCTGGATCCGCCGCGGTGGCAGATGCGGGCTGGGGGCGTGGTCGGTGGAGCTGCGTTCCGAGCCCCAGTCCTGACACCTCGCGCATCGGTGCTGTCGGACAGTCACCGCTCCGACGGGATCGCCGGGAAGGGGCGGGGGTGACAGAGGGTGAACCCCGCAGTACGCGACCTGCCGAGCCTTCGGGCCGACGAGCTGCGTGGCGAGCCCGCCTGTGCCGGCCACTGCTTGCGTCGTCCGAAATCAAGTCTGCCAGTCCGGCCGTACACCGGCAGCGGAACGAACGCGCACAATCGGCACTTCCGACTCACCCCTGGAGAGCGATACGGAGACGACCTTCGGTCCCTGTTTCGCCTCGTCGACGCGGCGCGCGCATGCCTCGACGGGGTATTCAGGGTCGGTGTCTGGCGGCCTTGCTCAGTCCGCCCGGACCCCGATGGCCAGCGAATCCGTCGTTCTACGCGCGCTCTGGGCAGCGGCCGTGGTCATCGAACCGGCCGCGGAACGGGCTGCTGCTGGCATCGCGCTTTGCCGTCAGTACGGCCGTTCCGGCAGTCTGGCTGGTCCTTCACACTGGCTGTGTGGGTGGGATTACTCCTCGGCCGCTGGGGCAGCCGGATCTGGGGCCGAACGTAGTCGTGTTCGATCCGTCCATGCCGGGCGCAGAGATCCAGCGCACGGTGGACGGGATCTTCGCGGAGCAGGAGAAGAACCAGTTCGGCAGCCAGCGCTATGCCGTGCTGTTCAAGCCGGGGGAGTACGCCGCTGACGTCAACGTCGGTTTCTATACCCAGGTTCTGGGCCTGGGCCGGACTCCGGACGACGTCACGATCAACGGTGCCGTGCACGTCGAGGCGGACTGGTTCCCGCCGAACAACGCGACGCGAAACTTCTGGCGTGGTGCGGAGAACCTGTCCGTGAACCCGGTCGGGGGCGCGGATCAATGGGCGGTTTCGCAGGCGAGCCCGTATCGCCGGATGCACATCCGCGGAGACCTCCGGCTCGACGACGGCGGCTGGTCGAGTGGAGGCTGGATCTCGGACACGAAGATCGACGGCCGGGTCCGGTCCGGGTCTCAGCAGCAGTGGATCTCGCGCGATTCGCAGTTCGGCGGCTGGACCGGGTCGACCTGGAACATGGTGTTCGTCGGCGTGGAGGGTGCGCCAGCTGGCACGTTCCCGGACCCGCCGTACACGACGGTGGACCGAACTCCTGTCGTTCGCGAGAAGCCTTGCCTGCAAGTGGACGAGGCCGGGAATTACTGCGTGTTCGTGCCCGCGCTCCGGTCTGCTACCTCGGGCGTCACCTGGGAGCACTTCGGTGGGCCAGGCGTCTCGTTGCCGATCGAGGAGTTCTTCGTCGTTTTGCCGGGTGCCAGCGCGGCCGAGATGAATGCGGCGCTTGCGGCGGGAAAGAACCTCCTGATCACTCCCGGGGTGTACTGCCTGGAGGAGACACTGCGGGTGACTCGGCCGGACACGGTGGTGTTGGGGCTCGGCATCGCGACCTTCGTGCCGCTCGGCGGGATCGCCGCGGTCGAAGTGGCCGATGTGGACGGTGTGAAGATCGCCGGTCTGCTGGTGGAAGCCGGGACGACCGCGTCGGCTGTCCTGATGCAGATCGGGCCGCCGGGCGCGGACGCCGACCACTCGGCGAACCCGGTCTCGCTGCACGACGTGTTCTTCCGCGTCGGCGGGGCGGTGGCCGGCAAGGCGCACACCAGCCTGGTCGTCAACAGCAACCATGTCATCGGCGATCACCTGTGGATCTGGCGGGCTGACCACGGAGCGGACGACAGCTGCGTCGGCTGGAGCGTCAACACCGGGGACACCGGCTTGGTCGTGAACGGCGACGAAGTCACGGTCTACGGCCTCTTCGTCGAGCACTTCCAGAAAACCCAGGTGGTGTGGAACGGAGACGGCGGGCGCACCTACTTCTTCCAGAACGAGATGCCCTATGACGTCCCGGACCAAGCTGTCTGGATGAACGGCGCGACGGAGGGCTACCCGGCGTATCTCGTCACCTCGGCGGCGACCCGGCACGAGGCCTGGGGACTGGGCAGCTACTGCTACTTCAACGCCAACCCGTCGGTGGCCTCGGAGTGTGCGTTCTCTGGGCCGGATTCGCCGGGTGTGCGGTTCCACAGCCTGGTCACAGTGTCGCTCAACTATCAGGGGACCATCGCGCACGTGATCAACGGCACCGGAGCGACGACGCCGGCGGACACGCAGCCGGTGAACGTAACGCGCCATCCATAGCATCCGGTCGGCTTGCCAGCTGCACGCGTCACACGATGCCGTTGCTTGCCCCGGCCGCCGGCGCGAGGCCGTAGGCTGTCGCGTGTGAGCCAGCCGATCCTGATGACCGTCGACGACGACCCCGCCGTTTCGCGGTCGGTGGCGCGCGACCTGCGTCGCCGCTACGGCAAGGACTATCGCGTCATCCGCGCCGATTCCGGTGCTGACGCCCTCGATGCCCTTCGCGAGATAAAACTGCGCGGCGACGCGGTGGCGGCGATCCTCGCCGACTACCGAATGCCGCACATGGACGGCATCGTCTTCCTCGAGAAGGCGATGGACCTGTTCCCCAACGCCCGGCGTGCCCTGCTGACCGCGTACGCCGACACCGACGCCGCGATCCAGGCGATCAATGTCGTCGATGTTGACCACTACCTGCTCAAGCCGTGGGACCCGCCCGAGGAGAAGTTGTACCCGGTCATCGACTCCCTGGTGGAGACATGGCGGGCAGTCGGCGACCGTCCGGTGGAGCAGACGAAGCTGATCGGTCACCGGTACTCGGCGCCGTCGTTCCAGATCCGCGACTTCCTCGCCCGCAACGCGGTGCCGTACCGGTGGTACTCGGTGGAAGACGAGGAAGCTGGTCGCATCCTTCAGGCCGCCGGTGCGTGCCAGACCGACATTCCGGTCGTGGTGACGCCGGATGGTGCGGTGCTGAAACAGCCTTCGGGCAGCGAGATCGCGGACGCGGTGGGCTTGTCCACGCAGCCAGCGCAGGACTTCTACGACCTGGTGGTGATCGGCGGCGGGCCGGCCGGACTCGGCGCTGCGGTCTACGGCGCTTCCGAGGGCCTGCGGACCGTTCTCGTCGAGCGGAAAGCGACTGGCGGCCAGGCTGGGACCAGTTCGCGGATCGAGAACTACCTGGGCTTCCCCGACGGAGTCTCCGGCGCGCAGCTTACCGACCGGGCTAGGCGACAGGCGCAGAAGTTCGGCGCGGAGGTGCTCACCGCGCGAGACGTGGTGGGACTCGAGGCGCGCGGATCGAGCCGGGTGGTGTCCTTCGGCGACGGATCCGAGATCGCGGCCCACTCTGTGATTCTCTCGAGCGGGGTCACTTATCGCGCTCTCGAAGCCGACGGAGTCGAGGACCTGACCGGCCGGGGCGTCTACTACGGGTCTGCCGCGACGGAAGCCCCGGAGTGCACGGACGACCACGTGTACATCGTCGGCGGAGCGAACTCCGCGGGCCAAGCCGCGGTGTTCTTCGCGCAGCACGCCGCCGAGGTGACCCTGCTGGTGCGGGGCGCGTCGCTGGAAACGTCGATGTCGCACTATCTGATCGAGCAGATCGCCGGCATCGGGAATATCCACGTGCGTACTCACACGTCGGTGGTCAAAGCTCACGGGGCCGATCACCTCGAGGCCATCACGATCTGCAAAGACGGCGTGACCGAGACAGTGGACACCGGGCACCTCTTCATCTTCATCGGAGCCGCTCCTCGCACGGAGTGGCTGGGGACGGACGTGCTGCGGGACGCCCACGGATTCGTCCGCACCGGTCCGGATCTGCTCGAGGACGGCCGGCGGCCGCCGGGATGGCATCTGGACCGCGATCCGCACTACCTGGAGTCGTCCGTGCCCGGTGTCTTCGTCGCCGGAGACGTGCGATCGCAGTCGGTGAAACGCGTGGCCTCGGCCGTCGGCGAGGGTGCCATGGCCGTGACCCTGGTCCACCGTTACTTGGAGGAACAGTGACTCAGCCCGCTTTGCCGCGCGAGGAACTGCGCGGCCTGTTCTTGTTCGAGCACCTCGGCGACCGGCAGCTCGACTGGATCGAGCAGAACGCGGTCCGCGAGGAGTTCAAAGCCGACTCCGTAGTGATCCGCGAGGGCGACCCGGCGACCTGCTTCTACGTCCTGCTCAACGGCGCGTTGCGGATGACGCGCGTGGTGGCGGGGGCCGAAGTCGAGATGAAGCGGTCCGATCAACGCGGTTCCTATTGCGGGGCAACGCAATTCCTGGCCTACCAGGACAGCGAGGCCACTTACGGCGCGACCATTTACGCGGTGAGCGACCTGACGTTCCTCGCGCTTCCCGCCGCGGAGTTCGCCGTCGAGTTCCGGCAATGGTTCCCGATGGCGGCGCACTTGCTCGAGGGCATGTATCTCGGCTGGCGCAACACCGACGCGCTGGTGTCCTCGCGCCGTCGGCTCGTTGCTCTCGGCGAACTTTCCGCCGGGTTGATGCACGAACTCAACAACCCGGCCGCAGCCGCGGTGCGAGCCACCGCGGCGCTGCGAGAACGGGTGGCCGGCATGCGGCACAAGCTCGCGATACTGGCCAAGAAGGACATCGACCCGGACCTGCTCGAACTGCTGCTCGACGTGCAGGAACGGCTCGTCAAGCAGGTCGGCGACGCGCCGCGGCTGAGCGCTATGCAGCAGGCCGACCGCGAGGATGAAATCGGCGACTGGTTCGACGAGCACGGCATCGACCAGGGCTGGGACCTCGCGAGTATCTTCGTCGCCGCCGGGCTCACCTCGGACAACCTCGACCATGTATTGGAGTCCGTAGGCGAAGGGCTGCTCGACGGCGCGGTTCGCTGGCTCGCGTATGCGCTCGAAACCGAGATGCTGATGGGCGAGATCGAAGATTCCACCAGCCGGGTATCCACGCTCGTCGGCGCGGCGAAGCAGTATTCGCAGATGGATCGCGCGCCGCATCAGTTCATCGACGTCCACGAAGGGCTCAACTCCACCCTGGTGATGATGTCGGGCAAGCTCGGCGACGGAATCCGCGTGGTCAAGGAGTACGACTGCTCCGTCGACCGGGTTCCCGCCTACGCCGCCGAACTGAATCAGGTGTGGACCAACATCATTGACAACGCGGTCGGCGCCATGGGCGGCCAGGGCACGCTCACCTTGCGCACGTGGCAGGTCGGCAAACAAGTGCGGGTCGAGATCGGCGACACCGGGCCAGGCATCCCGGAAGAGGTGCGGCAGCGCATTTTCGAGCCGTTCTTCACCACGAAAGGTGTCGGCGAAGGGACCGGGCTCGGGCTGGACATCTCGTGGCGGATCATCGTGGAGCGGCACTCGGGCGACATCAAGGTGACTTCTGAACCTGGCGACACGCGGTTCGAGGTCTGTCTTCCGGTGGAGGAGCAGGCGTCGCTCTGAACGCGTGGTTCCCTTCCTGTCGGATTCGGCGGCGGGACGAGGTCTTCGGGTTCTTTCGGCAGAAACTGTCATCGGTGCTACCCCCTCGGAGCGGGCTGACGGCTCACATCCGAGGTTAGCTGACCGTGACGACCGGATTTTTGGCCTTTTTCGCGTTTTCTTTGTGTGCCAACGGTTTTCAGTTTTTCCCTGATCGGGTGATGTTTTCGAACCCTTGTTCGAGCATCCTGGATTGCGGCAGTGCGGTGCTGATGGCGCTCGCCGAGATGGGCCAGTCCTGCTCTCCGAAATGGGCCAGCTGAGGAGTGCAGCGTAGCCGGTGTCAGCGGCGGAGCGGGATCACTCCGTCGGGTGCCGCGACGGGCATCTGCGGGCGTGCGGCTTCGGGTGTGGTGAGCAGCGCGACGATGGTGACCGGGCCGCCGCAGTGCGGGCAGTCCCGCTGGGCCGCGATGTGCGGCAGGGGCACTGCAGGCGCCAGCGGGGGCGCCGCCGGAGGCGGTGTCCCGAAGGACCTGGCGGTGACTGAGACGGGTGTGGTGCGTTCGACCTCCCGTCGGGCGGCTGCGGTGCGTTTGCACTGGCGCGAGCAGTAGAGCCGGGTCTTGGCTTGCCGGCCGGTGGCGACGAACGCTTCCCAGCAGATCGGGCAGGTCTTGCGGGTCGCGTTGTAGTTCGGGTCGTGTGGGTCAGGAGACATGTGCGTTCACCGCCTTGCGCAGCTTGTCCGATGTGGACTGATGTGAGCGGAGTCGATAGGAGGGGCCGTCGATACCGACGACGGTCGCGCGGTGCAGCAGCCGGTCCAGCATCGCTGCGGCGACGGTCGCGTCTCCGAAAGCCGTTGCCCAGTCAGCGATCCCGACGTTTGTCGTCAGGATCGTGCTCGACTTGAGGTAACGCTGGTTGATCACCTGGAACAACGCTGAGGCCCCGTCGCCGGGCAGTGGGAGATAGCCGAGCTCGTCGATCACGAGCAGTTTCGGTCCGGCGAAGAACCGCATGCAGGTGGCCCAGCGTCCTTCGACCGCGGCCTTGTGGCAGCGGGCGGCGAGGTCGGCTGCGGTGGTGAAGTAGACCCGGTTGCCGGCTTCGGCCGTGCCGCGCGCGAGTGCTGTGGCGAGCATGGTCTTTCCGACTCCGGGCGGCCCGACGAACAACACGTTGGAGGCGTCGTCGAGGAACCGCAGCGTCGCCAGGTCGCGGATGAGTTTCTCGTCGACGCCGGGTTGGGCGGCGAAGTCGAAGTCCGCCAGAGTCCAGGGATCCGGGAGGCAGGCGAACCGCAACCGGCCGGCGAGGCGGCGTTCTTCGGTGGCGTTGACCTCGATTTCCAGCAGCCTCTCCAGCGCCGCGGTCATCGACAGGTTCTCCGCGCGGGCCTGGTCGAGGATGCGGGGCAGGGCTTCGGCGGCGTTGTCGAGCTTGAGGTAGGAGAAGTGCGAGCGGAGTTGCTGATAGCGGCGGGCCTCGCTCATCTGTGGCCCTGAACGGTTTCCGGACAAGTGATCAGTCCTCCTTGGACTCATAGGTGGGTGCGCTGCCCAGCTTCGCCGCGGTGGCGGCGTAGGTGGCCAGGTCGATCACGACGTGGGCCGCGGGCCCCGTCGCGGGCAGGCCGCGCAGTCGTGCTGCTTCGGCCAACGCCGCCGCCGACGGCGGCCGGCGCGTCTTGTGGGTGCAGGGCCGATCGGTGCTGAACGCGCCCATCGCGGCGTGTTCGAGCGCGATCACGTGCCCGTCGTCGCGGACGACCCGGCCGGCCCCGTCCGGGGCGCGGTGGTGGACCGCGACCGTCGCGCCGCCCTCGGTGACGATCCGCAGCACGTCCGCGCCGAGCCGGTGACGGACCTGAACCTGCGCGCCGCCCAGCCCGGGCGGGACGGAATAGGAGTTGCCGCGAAAGGAAACCAGCGCCTGCGGCGTGACGATCCGGCCGAGGTCGAACTCGGCCGGGAACGCGACCAGCGGCAGGGCGTGCAGCCGCTCGGCCGCGGCCAGGCCGGCGACCGTGGTGCGCTCACCGTCGAGGACCCGGCGGCGGCTATCGAGCTTGGCCGCGAGACGATCCAGCCCGGCCTGCGCCTCGGCGATCGTGACGTCATCGCCGAGGGTGCGCCACCAGCGTTGCGCGGCCGAGTGGTTGGCCTTCTCGACCACACCCTTGCGGTTCCCGCGCCGCGGCGGACACGTCACCGACCGGACCCCGTAATGCTTCGCGACCTGGGAAAATGCGGGCGTGATCCGGCCTGAGGCGGGGTGGCAGACCGTGGCCATCCGGTCGAAGCGCCAGACCTGGGTCACCCCGCCCAGGCGCCGGACCACCGCGTCGAGGGCCTCGACCAGGTGCGGGAAGTCCTCGGCATCGGCCAGGACGCCGCGCCACTTGCTCGAGTGCGCCAGCGCGCCGACCAGCAGATGTGCCTGCTTCCCGGCGCCCCAGCTCGCCGGTGGGTCCGGCAGCTCGAGCCAGTCCCACTGGGTTTCCTCGCCCGGCGGGTGGGTGATGATCGCGACGTCCCGGCCGCGGGACACCTGGCAAGGCTCGCAGTGCGGGCGCAGCTGATAGCGGCGCAGCGCCCGGGTGAACGTCGAGTAGCCGCCTTGGTAGCCGAGCTCGGTGACCTCGTCCAGCAGCGTCGCCGCCCACAAGTGCGGGTCGTCGGCCAGCCGGGCGCGGCAGTAGCCGAGGAACGGCTCGAACGGGTCCGGCCCCGCTGGCCGTCGCTTGCCCGGCACCACCTCGCCGGCCAGGTAGCGGCGGATCGTCTTGCGGTCGCGTCCGAGATGTCGCGCGATCGCCGAGACCGACCAGCCTTGAGCACGCAGCGCCTGCGCCTCCACGTCTTCCTCCAGAGTGAGCATCCACGCCTCCGGTCACGATCACGGTGATCAACACCGAAACCGTCACCCCGAGGCCGCTGACCAGCGCAAACGACGCGCCGACAGGACACCCCAGCTGGGGAATTTCAGAGAGCAGGACTGGCCCTATTCAGAGAGCACCATCAGTGCTCATGAGACGGGCCCGAGGGGTCCGGTGGGCACCGCTGCCGGTTCAGGGGAGGGACCGTGTTCCGAATCCGGGAAGCGTCAACGTCATTGCCGCCGTCGTCAGCCAGCTCAGCAAGTCCGGCAAGGGAATCCGGGCGAGTCTGCCGGGCCATTCGTCGGCTGCGATCGTCAGTGTCAGCTCGTCCTCGTCTGGCCGGATTCCGGTCAGCCGCAGGCCTTTCGGCAGATCTGGCAACGGCAGCACAATCGGCTGGATCCGTTTCGGCGGACGCCTCGTCCACCGTCCGATGTGGAGCTCGGTGGGGGTCAGTACCACTGCTGAGTCTTCGATGTCCGCGGCGAGTGCCAAATAGCCCCAGTGCGGATGTTTCCGCCACCGCACCCGGAAGCCGTCCGAGTGCGGGGTCGCGATCAGGTCCGGGCGAGCGGTGGCGACCCGATCCCGCACCACGGTTCCGCTCACTTCTATGTCGAGTTCGACAGAGGCGGGAATCGCCGCTGGTGAAGGCAATCCGCGAAGCCGCACGTCTCTGGCGAACACGGTTACGCGACGCAGCGGAATGCGGTCGACGGCTTGCCGAGCGGGTTTCCCGGCTGTTGGCGGCTGCGTGGAGCTGGCTTCACGCTCAGTGCGCAAAGATTCCGGATCGCGTCGTGAGGTCGGCTGCGCGACTTCGCGTGATCGCGCGTTCGGTGCCCCAGGCGCAGTCGTGGCGTTCCGCTCCCCAGCCGTCGCGCTCTTGCCAGACGGGCGGTCGGGTGCAGGCTGAGCAGAACCCGGCGCTCCGGCGTTTTCCCGTCGGACGGTCGGCCCCTCGGCGGGGCGGCGGCCGGTGGAGTCTGGCTGCCCGTTGTGGCCGGGTGCGAGCTGCGCGTTGTCCGGAGGGCCGGCTGGGCGGGGAGTTCCAGCGCGAACGCGGGAGTCGCCCCGAACAGCCACGTGCGAGGTGTCCGCGGTGGGCGGGCCCGTCGTTTCACCACGTGCGCGCGACGTTGCTCCGGCCGTTCCAGTTCGCGCCGAGCCCCTCGAGGCGGAAGGGCCGTCAGGGCCGTCGACAGTGGGCTGAGCGGGGCCCGCCGAAGTGCCGGGGACCGGCCAGTCGATGTCCTCCGCGACGATGCGGACATCACCGACTCTGCCCGTGGCGAGTCGAAGAGAGTCAGCCGGATAGTCGAGTTCGGTGAGGGTCAGGCCGACCTCGTAGCCCTGCACCGTCGTCGCGAGGCGTCGGCCGACCAGTTGTTCGGTGACGGTCCGGGCGAGCGCGGCCGGGGTCGCGGGTACTGCGGGCAGCAGTGCTCGCCCCGCGGCAGCCAGGCCCGACAGTTCGGGCCAAGGCAGCCAGGCATCGAACCACCGGCCTTCGCTCATCCAGCCATCGTATGGCGCGGTCGCGGCGAGCGCTCCTCGCTGTGGCCTGAGCAGCGTTGCGGAGAGGGGGCGGTCGGCCACTCAGACAGCAGTTCGCCAGCGGTACGGCATCCTGTCGGGCCGCGGTGATCCTGGCCACCGGGTGGAGTCCGGCAGGAGAGCGGCCACGGACGGTGTCCGGTTCGGCATGGTCGAACTACGCTGGGCGAATGTCTGAGCACGACCAGGAACCGGCCAGCGTCGAGACGGTCGAAGGCCGCACTTACCGGAAGGAAGACTGGTACGCGGAAGAGTTCGTGTCGCGCCGGTTCGTGCGCTGCGAGTTCCATCAGGTCGACCTCACCGAGGCGGTCACCCGCGGCGTCACGTTCCTGGACTGTGTCTTCGGCAACGTGCAGTTCAACGCCTCCCGGCACACCGACTCGGCATTCACCGGATGCGAGTTCAAGCGATGCAACCTGTTCGACGCCGAGTTCACCGGGTGCAAGCTGGTCGGCAGCCGATTCCAGGAATGCGATCTTCGCCCGTTGCGAGTGACGGGCGGCGACTGGTCATTCGTTGGACTGTCCGGGGCGGACCTGCGTGGAGTCACGTTCCAGGGCGTTCGGATGCGCGAGGCAGACCTGGCCAAGGCGAACTGCTCCGGCGCGGTGTTCGCCGATGTGGACCTGTCCGGGGCGGACCTGCAGGACATCAACATCGCGCGTGCCGAGCTGCGCGGGAGCGACCTGTCGGCGCTGGATCTGACCCGTGCGGTGCTGACCGGTGCGATTGTGTCGCCCGATCAGGCCGCTGTGCTCGTCACATCGCTTGGCCTGCAGGTGCGCGGGTAGCCTCGCAGCTGGCTGGGGTATCGGAAGGAGAGCGATGGGGGTTGTCACGCCAGGTTTCACCGGGCGCGAGCGCGGTGCCAACCCGCGCCTGCCGCCGGGGCAGTACCTGGCCGAAGACTTCCCGGTGCTGTCGGCCGGGCCGACGCCGCGGGTCAGCACGGATCGGTGGGAATTCGCGGTCGTGGCGGAAAGCGGTGAGCGCCGTTCGTGGTCCTGGCGTGAGCTGATGGACCTGCCGAGCGAGAAGATCACAACAGATCTTCACTGCGTGACTCAGTGGTCCAAATTGGACACGCGCTGGCGTGGTGTTCCGGTGGACGCGCTGATCGGTGACCTCGAAACTCGCGCCGACTACCTGATGGCGCATTCCTACGGCGGCTACACCACGAATCTTCCCCTCGCCGACCTGCTCGACGGCCAGGCTTGGATCGCGTACGAATACGACGGCAAGCCCCTCACTCCGGAACACGGAGGGCCGGCGCGTTTGTTGGTTCCGCACCTCTACCTGTGGAAATCGGCGAAGTGGGTACGCGAGCTGCGGCTCGCCACGAAAGATGAACCGGGCTTCTGGGAGAAGGTCGGCTACCACGATTACGGAGATCCATGGCGGGAACAGCGGTATCAGGGCGACTAGCGTGGCGTGTCGCTCGGCTCGCAGACGTCCGGCAGGAGACGGCGACGGCGCGCACGCTTGTCTTCGACATCGAGGGCTGGCCCGGGCATCTCGCAGGGCAACACGTCGACGTTCGACTCACCGCTGCGGACGGATACACGGCGCAGCGCAGCTACTCGCTCGCCGGGCAGCCGAACGGCGACCGGATCGAGCTCACCGTGCAGCGGGTGCCGGACGGCGAAGTGTCCGAACACCTCGCGGGTCCGTATGCGATCGGTGACCCGGTAGAGATCCGCGGCCCGATCGGCGGTTGGTTTGTATGGCGACCGGCGGACGCGGCTCCAGTTCTGCTCATCGCGGGCGGCGCGGGCATCGTTCCGCTGATGGCGATGATCCGGGCTCGCCGCCAAGCTGGCAGCAAGGCATTGTTCCGGCTTCTCTATTCGCTGCGTACGCCGGCGGAGCTGTACTACGCAGAAGAACTCCGCAAACCCTATGCGGGGCTGGACATCACGTACGTCTATACCCGGGAACTGCCGGCCGGACATTCCGGAGTTCCGCGGCGGGTCGACCTGGCGACGATGAGCGCCGTGTCCTGGCCGGTCGAATTCGGTGCCACCACATACATCTGCGGGCCAACCGGGTTCGTCGAGACGGCGGCGGACCTCATGCTGGAACTGGGGCACACGCCGGACTCGATTCGGACCGAACGGTTCGGCCCCAGCCGGGACTGAGCCGGCGGCGGCGTTCAGTGCGCTGTCGGTTTGGCAAGCAGTTCTCGCAGGGTCGCGAGCAGTTCGCGACGGTCCGCGGCACCAAGCTTTCCGCGGATGCGAGCCATGTGATGTTCGACAGTTTTGCCGGAGATGAAAAGCTTGCTGCCCGCTTGTTTGTAGGTCAGGCCGTCGACGACCAGGCGCGCCACTTCCAGTTCGCGTTCGCTCAGCGCACTCAGCCCTGGTGCCGTGCCAGTAGCCGGTGCGGTGGATTCGAGACGTCCGGTCGCGCCTTGGAACTGTCGCGCCGCTTCCAGCAGTTGCACCATCGCCTTGCGGTCCGAAGTGCGGATCGCGGCCTGGCCGGCCAGCCGGGAAGCGTCCCAGCACAAGTCCAGCTCGTGGAGTTCCGCGGCAGCCGCGGAGATCGCTCCGGGGTCGAAACTTCCGCTGAGAACGGCAAGCCAGCATCCGGCCGCGCGCGCGAGCGCGGCCGGATAGCGGCCACAGTCCGCGAATCGGGTCAACGCCGCCAGCTGTTTCTCCGCTGTCGCGCGGTCTTCGGTGGTGATCGCGGCGTGCAGCTCGTGCCATGACAACGATACTGTCCACAATGGAGGATATCCGAGCCGTTCCAGCATCGCGTGCGCTCGCTCGAGCCGACGAGACAGCTTCGCGTGGGCACCGGTTCGGGCAGCTGCGATGGCCAGTTCCCCCAAGGGCAGCAGGGTAAACAGATCGACCTGCTGCCGCATCGACGCCTGGTATGCCCGCTCCCACGACTGCTGCAGCCCGACCAAGTCGCTCGCTCGTCGAGCGAGGCCGAGTTCCAGCGTCGCGAAGAAAAGCTCGTCGCGGGCTTCCAGCTTGGCACCGGCGACGGCGTCGCGATGCCTGGTCGCGGCGGCGAGGTGGCCGCCGGTCATCGCTACCCAGCCGAGAAGCAGCCGGTGCCGAACAGTCAGCAGGTCGCCGCCGACGCCGCTGGCCAGTGCTCGTTCCAGGACGGACTCGGCGAGTGCCAGTTCGCCGGCGTGCAGGCCGGCAAGGGCGGCAAGGGCGGCCGGGCTGTCCGAAAGGGGTGCGCCGCCGACCGCCGGTTCCAGCATGGCTGCGGCGCCGACCAAGGTCGGCAACGCCTCGGTCCCGCAACCGGATACCGATTCCACGATTCCATTTGCGGTCCGGGCAGCCGCGCCGGTGAACAGCGTCGGTGCGACGCCGGGCATCGGAGCGGAGTGACCGTGGCCGCTGATCGCCTGGCCGGTTCCGACGAGTGCGACCGTGGCGAATGCTTCGACCGCGCCGGGACCGGCCCAGCGGTAGGTTTCCCCGGTTGGCTGGTGCGCCGTGTGAAACGAGTGCTCGGCGGCACCGTACGCGGTGGTGTGCAGCTGAGCCGAACTCACAGACGGCCGCTGCGGCGCGGAATGGTTGCTGGTAGACGCGGAAGGCGCACGCTGGTCGTCAGGCTGTGCGGTACTGCCATTCCGGTGCCCGGCCGAGACGGGGACGCGGCCGTGGTCGGCGGCAGGCGTTGGGCCGAGGCTGTGCACGTTCGTCGGCGTGGGGTGCTTGGTCGCCGTATCCGGAGCAAGAAGATTCGGGTTCTGGTTGCCGAAGGCGCTCGGGGTCGTGTGCTGACCGCTGGGCGGAGTGGGGTGATCGTCGAGGTGAGTTGCGGCCGCAGCTTGCACTCGGGACCAGGCGTCCGTCGCGGCGGCCCAGCGGTAGAGCTCAGCGGTTCGGGCCAATTCGCCGCGGTGGGCCAAGACCGTCGCCGCGATCTCGGCACCCGCGGCGCGGGCCTCCGGGTCATCGCCGGACAGCATCCCGTCGCCCAGCCGCAGCGCAGTGTCCAGATCTCCGGAGAGCGCTGCGGCTCGAGCCCAGCCTGCGGTGGTCGCGGCGTCGCGGGCGCCAGCGTCGGCGGCGGCTTCGAAGAGACGCGCGGCGAGCTTCGGGTCGCTGACCAGTGCCTCGCTGGCCGCGGTGGAGAACGCGGCTGCGGCGGAAGCGCCGGAGCTGCCCGCGTCGAGGAGCGAAGTCGCGAGGTCCAGCACCGGCAGGCCGCGCGTCAGCTGGACCTCCACGAGCTGTTGCAGCACGGCCAGCCGCCGGGCCGGTGGTCCGTACGCCCGGACTGCCTCGGCCGCGGCGGGCAGCAGAGTGTCTTCGGTGTCCAGCAAGCCGGTCGCGCGGGTGCCGTCGACGACTTCGGGCAGTTCGTCCGGTGTGCGGTTCAGCAAGGAACAGAGCAAATCCAGGTTGCGTGCCGCGCCGGCTTCGGCGGCGATGAGGTAGCGCAGCACGTCGTCGTCGAGCGCGGCGAGTTCGGCGCGGAAGTCGCCGAGCCGGGCGGTCACGACCCGTTCGACGAGCCTGGGCACTCCGCCGGTGCTGGTGTGCAGGGCAGCCGCGTCTGCGGCGCGGCCGGTGAGCTGTTTCGCGAGCTTGCCGACCTCGTCGACCGTCAGCGGCGGCAGCAGCAGAGTCTCGCCTAGGCCACGGAGCGCTTGGCCGCGAGGGTTCGGCCGGTGTGCCACCACCAGCGGTGCGTTTTTGGCGGCCGCGAGCATGGTGAGCCGGGTGAGGTCTTCGTCGCCGAGTTGGTCGGCGTCGTCGATGACGGTGGCGTCGATGCCTGCTTCGCGGTAGCTGCGGTCGAGCGCGGCCAGCAAGGCAGTCTTGCCGTACCCGCCTGGTGCCACCACAACGAGCCGTACCGGGGTCGACGGCGTGGCGGCGACTTCGGCAAGGAGGCGGCGGGCTGCGGGGTGGACAGCGTCATTGCCGGTTTTCGCCAGCAGAGCGTTCAACAGTGGCCTTCGCTGGAGGGAGCTGTGGCTGGGTGGGCACACGAACTCAGGGCAGGGGGACGGGGAGAAGCCGGTTCTTTGTCCGCGGTCGCTTCATGCGAGGTGAGGACCGCGACCAGGATCGAAGAGCTGATCGCGAGCACTGCCGCCGTAGCGGCGAGCGGTCGCCATCGACGCAACAGTTTGGCAGCGCCGTCGGGCTCCGGCAGCGTGAACGGTGTGATTTCCACCGGCGGTCGCTCGGGGCGCTCGGGAAGTTCGGGTTCGCGGTCGACTCGCGGCAGCAGGGTGGTTTCGGCAGCCGGGGCCTCGCGGCGGGCGAGCGGGCTGGTCCGCTGGCTGGCGAGGACGCTGGCGCCTAGCGCGGCGGTGAGGGCGGGCTGCTGGCCGGCGAAGACCGGGCAGGGCAGCTGTGCGGGCAGCTGGCCTGGAGCGGGGTCGCCGCAGAACACGATGCCTGCCAGCGATTCCGGGGAGACGTTGGCGGCTTGCGCGAGGCCGAACGCGGTGCTGACCGCGGAAGCCGGTGCGACGCCTTCGGTGCTGGTCCGGGCGATCCAGCCGCTGGCCCCGGACGCGGTCGCCAAGGTGACCACGACTCCGTCTGGGCCGAACTCGCAGACGGCGGCAGCCCGGTCGCCGGGGCCGGGGTCAGGAAGGTGTGCGCAGAGCGCGGCGATCGCGCTCGGAACGAGCGTAACGGACGAAAAACCGGACTCGGCGAGCGACTGGCGCAAAAGTTCGCGCCGGTAACCACCCCAGTCACCGGGGTGGGTGACAACCAGCTGCCGGGTCGGGCCGCCGGCCTGCCCGGCGGCGACATCCGCGATGCCTTCGACGAACACCGTCGTCAGCGATTCCGGCGTGAACGGCTCGGTCCCGGCGAAAATCGGTACGTCGTCGCCGATCCGGCGCTGGAAACCGGTGATCAGCCGGGTGGGTTCAGTCGCTCCGGCATGGCGCGCGGTGTCGCCGCTGAGCAGGTAGCCCTCGTCGTCGAGGAAGAGTGCGGTCGCGGTCGCGGGCGATCTTTCGCCCAGCCACAGCGGCTCCGGGTCGTCCCACCGGTCCCCCTGCCGGCGGCGGAGGGCGGCGTGGGTCCGGGCAGCGCCGAGGTCGATGCCGAGCACGTAGGGCACCGCCGCTTCCTCCCTTCGTCGCAGTCGGGTTTCGGCCGAGAGGCGTATTGACTGAACGGATACGCATCCTCACCCGTTCGGGTCAGTCGGGCAAGGGTGGGGTGGGATTTAACCCAACCGGGTTCCGCGTGTCCGATCCCCTAACTCCCTAACGATCTCATATCGACCCCCTAACGGCTGAGCGAGGCGCGACTGGGTGTAAACCCCGATGTGAGCGGGGGTATCCCCTCCCTAGCTTGAGCGCCACGCTCGGCCGGGGAGGGCCGGGCATCCCCCGTAATCACGACAAGTGGAGATCCTCGATGGACCCGGTGCAGACTCTGCACGACTTCACGCTCACGCTGCTGCAAGACCCGTCCGCGCTCGCCGCGTTCGGCCAGAATCCGCAGGCCGCACTGGCTGCCGCCGGTCTGGGCGACATCAGCGCCGCCGACGTGCACGAGGTCGTCCCCCTGGTGCTCGACTACGTCCCGGTCGACAACGCCGCGCTCGGCCACCTCCCGCAGCCGGGCGACCTGGCTGGCGCGCTGTCGAGCGGGCCGCAGGGCGCGATCGAGCAGCTGCAGGCGCTGACGGCGTCGCTGGGCCACCCCGCCAGTGGGTCGGCCGCATTCGAGGGTTCGGCGTCGGCCAACGGTTCGGCGTCGGCCTCGGGCGCGCCGGCTCTGCCGGTCGTCGGCGAACTGCCGGGCGTTCCGGCGCTTCCGGGGCTGGGCGAGCTGCCTGGTCTCGGTGCGCTGCCGGGCGCGGGAGAGCTGCCCGGTCTGGGCGCGCTGCCGGGCGCGGGCGAACTGCCGGGCACCGGTGCGTTGCCTGGCCTTGGCAGCCTGCCGGGCGTTCCCGCGGTGCCGGGCGCGGGCGAGCTGCCCGGCCTTGGCGCGCTGCCGGGCGCGGGTGACCTGCCGGTCGTCAGCGACGTCGCCGGTGTTTCGCCGCTGCCCACGGTGGGCGAGCTGCCGGGCGTCGGCGAGGCGGCCAGTGCGCTGCCGAACGCCGGTGCGCTGCCCGCGGTGAATGAGCTGTCGGGTGCTGGCGCGCTGCACGCGGTCAGCGATGTCGCGGACATGGTTCCGGCGGCCCCGGCGCTGCCGGCGGTTGGCGAGCTTCCGGGCCCGGGCGCGCTCCAGGGTCCCGGCACGGACGCGGTACCGACCCTGCCGGTCGTGGGCGCGGTGCCGGGTGCTGGCGCGTTGTCGGCCATCGGCTCGCTGCCGGTCGTCGGCAACATCGCCGGTGCGATCCCGGCCGTTCCGGCGTTGCCGGGCGCGGGCGAGCTGCCCTCCGTGCCGGCCATGCCGGGCGCGGGTGAGATGCCCTCCGTGCCGGCGATTCCGGGCGTTGCGGCAGTTCCGGGCCTTGCCGACGCGCAGAACGCCGCGGCTTCGGTCACCGCGCTGGCGCAGAACCCGAGCGGGGCGGTTGCGTTCGGCAACGACCTCGGCAACGGGCTGGACTCCACCGCGGTCGCGCTCGCGAACGGGCAGGCGGCGGCTTCGGCGGGTGGCGTCGTTTCCGAGGTCCAGCACTTCGGCGGCGTAGTCCAGTCCGCGGCTCCGGCGGGCGTCGGCAGCCTGCCGGGGGCGAACGCGTTCGACCAGGCGGCTGACCACGCCACCGAGGTCGGCGGCGGGATCGCCGGGCACGTCAGCGACGCCGCCGGGATCGTCACCGACAACGTCGGCAGCCTGAGCAACACGCTCAGCGCGGACGGCCTCAACCACGCCGTCAACGGCGTGGCACAGCAGGCGCACTCGATCATGTCGCACGGCGACGCCGAGCGGTCCGAGGCGGTTTCCGAGACGCACGCCGGCACCGACGCTGGCGTCAGCGCGGTGCACGACACCGTCTCGACGCTGTCGGATGCCGCCCACCAGGGTCTCGGCATCGACCTGCACGCCGGCGCGGAGACCTCGCACGGCGGCGGTGAGCTGCACCTTTCCCTCTGACAAAGGGTGATTCGGGAGCGGCTCCGCGGTCTGGGTGCGACCGCGGAGCCGCTACCCGGTTCGGATACTCCGCGTACACGGGGGACACTGGTTCGTCGTGACGGCTCCTTCGTGGCTCGAAGTACTCGACGAGACCTCGGACGCCTGCCGGACGCACGGTCGCGAGGACCTGGCGCAACGTCTCCGCCGGCGGCGGGACCGAGCGCCCTCCGGCACGCGCGTCGCGGTGCTCGGATTCCCCAAGCAGGGCAAGGGCTACCTGGTCAACGCGGTGCTGAACGCGCTGGTCTGCCCGGTCGGCGACGCGGCGACGCCGGCGGTGCCGATCGAGATCGGTTACGCCGCCGAACCCGCGGCGACGCTCGTCGGGCGTGCGGACGAACGCATTCCGGTCGACGTCGAGCAGCTGACCGGTGAAGTCGGCGCCCGGCCGGCCGGCTCGTTGCGGCGGGTCGAGGTCGGGGTTCCGCGGGACCTGCTGTCGGCGGGGCTGGTGCTCATCGACACTCCCGCGATCGGTGATCCGCGATCGCCGCGCACCGCGGCTGCGCTCGACGTTCTCGCCGAGGCGGACGCGGTCATCCTCGTCTCCGATGCGGCGGCGCCGTTGAACCAGGCCGAGCTGGCGTTGGCGCACCACATTCGCACGTGGTGCCCGCACGTGGTGGTCGCGTTGACCAAGATCGACGTCAGTGCTGGCTGGCGGGCGGTCGCCGAGCAGAATCGCGCCGCGTTGTCCGGCGCGGGGATCGACTCGCCGGTGCTGCCGGTGTCCGCGACGGTGCGCTTCGCCGCGGCCAAGGGCGGCGACCAGGACCTGAATGTGCGCTCCGGGTTCCCGGAGCTGCTCACCTGGATCGCGGCTCAGGTTTCCCGGCCGGCGGAGAGCACGGCGGCGGTCCTGGCCGCGGTGAGCGTACGGGCTGCCGCGGCGGAGCTGGTCGAGACCTTGCGGGCGCGCGCGGAGGCGGCGGGGCAGGAAGTCGGCGTCGACCAGACGACGTTGCTGCAACGGTCGCAGCGCCGGGCTGACGAGCTGCGGCGGCGCAACAGCCGCTGGCAGAACCTGTTGTCCGACGAGATCGCCGACCTGCAGTCCGACGCGGAGTACGACCTGCGCGAACGCACTCGGAAGATCGTCGAGACGATCGACGAGACCTTCGACCGCGGCGACCCGGTGAAGGTGTGGGACGAATTCGGGCCGTGGCTGGACCAGACGCTCGCGGAAGCGGTCGAGACGACCTACACGTTCACTGCCGAGCGCGCGGAGTGGATCGCGCAGGCGGTGGCGGTGAGCTTCGGCGCGCAGTACGACCTGCCCGAGCTGCCGCTGACCGACTCCGGCTCGGACCGGATCGCCGAGGTCCGGCAACCGCGAATCGAACGGTTCAAGATCGGGCAGAAGGCGTTCACCGGTTTGCGCGGTTCGTACGGCGGTGTGCTGATGTTCGGCCTGGTGACCGGATTGGCGGGACTGCCGCTGATCAACCCGGTGTCGCTGGGCGCGGGCGTCGCGTTCGCGGCGAAGACGATCAGCGACGAAGGCGGGATGCGGCTGCAGCGGCGGCAGGCGGTCGCGAAGCTGACCGCGCAACGCCATGTGGACGACGTGTTCCTCCGGTTCAGCAAGGAATGCCGCGATGCGATCCGGCTCGTGCATCGCCGGTTGCGCGACCACTTCACGGCGCTCGCGGACGGTCTCGCCGACGAGCTGACGCGCGAGCGCGAGATGATCATCGCCGGGTCGGCGGAGCGAGAGCGGCGCAGTGCGCAGCTGCGGAAGGAGATCGATCGGCTCGCCGGGCTCCACAAGCGGGCCGGGGAACTGGGGATGATTGCCAACCGGACGCCTCGGGAGCTTCCTGCTTGAGCGGTGGCGGCGGTGCGTCCGAGGTGACGCACCCGGGCGAGCTGGCTGAAGGACGGCAGGCATGGCGACTGCGAAGCCAGACGGAAGGCCGCGGTCGGCGGGGGCACGCGGATCCGGGAGCCGTCCGTGCGACTGTCCGTGATCCCTCGCAGCGCTCGGGCTTCCGCATCAGGACCTCCGCGCCGGATCAGGTGATGGACGAGTTGTGACGTTCGTGCGGCGGGACAAGACCGGGTAGTAAAAGATGTTGCGGCGACGGGCGTGAGCGAAGTGGGGAGTGGTGTCGCGCGTGAGTGAGGACGTACGGAGCCTGCTGTCGGACGCCTTCGCGTACTACCGCGACAGTCCGCGGGCGTCGGCGTTGTTGGGCGAAGCGCTCGACCACCTCGACGAACCGCTACGGGTCGCGATCGGCGGCGCTGCCGGCACCGGGAAGTCGATGCTCGCCGCGGCGTTGGGGGACTGGCCGACCCGGGCGTTGCGCGACGTGGAGTTCGTCGACGCACCGCCGCCTTCCGTGCTCACCGATGTTTCCGTACGGCTGCTTCGGCACCTAGAGCCGGAAGAGCTGGCAGTGTTGCGTCCGGTGGCTCCTTCGACGTTCGCGCGGCAGACAGCAGTCGACACGATCCTCGTGCTTGCGCGCGCGGACGAAGTGGGCGCGGGACGAATCGACGCACTGATGACGGCGAAGCAGATCGCGCGGCGCGCGTGGCGCGAAGATCCGCTGTGCGGCGGATTCCAAGGCGTGATCGCGGTAGCCGCGCAGCTTGCGTACGGGGCGCGCGCGTTCACAGACGACGAGTTTGAGCTTCTCGCGGCCTTCGCGGCTGTTCCGAGAGAGGAGCTGGAGCGGTATCTGCTTTCCGTGGACGCCTTCACCGATCCGGCGTTTCCCGGGCCCGTGTCGGTCGAGACGCGGCGTTCGTTGGTAGTGCGGTTCGGTCTGTTCGGGGTGAGACTCGCGCTTACGCTGATCCGCACCGGCTGTGACAACCGAATGAAACTGTCGACCGAACTGGTGCGGCGTAGCGGCCTCGGCGAGCTTCGCGACACCATCGCCGGCTGTTTCGCTGCGCGCGCCGACATGCTGCGCGCGCGCACAGCGGTACTGCGGTTGGAGATGGTCCTCGCCGCGGAGCCTCGGCCGCACAGTGACCGGCTGGCGGCGCGCATTGAGCGGTTCTCGGCGTCTGCGCACGACTTTCGCGAGCTGCGGTTGATCGCGGACATCCGCGGCGGGCGTACCGCGCTAGCGGGCGAAGCAGCCGAAGAAGCGGCGCGACTGCTCGGTGCGGAGGGGACAGCGCCGGATGAACGGCTGGGGCTGGAAAGCGGCATAGAGCCGCGAGAGATCTACGAAGCTGCGCTCGACGCGATGATGCGGTGGCGGTACGAAGCCGAGCGTCCGGACCGTCCTCCGGCGGAACGGGCAGCGGCACAGGTTGTGGTGCGCAGCGCGGAAGGGCTTCTGGCGCAGTACGTCTGACGCGCGCGGGTTAAGCGTTGCCGAGCACGCGTCCGATAGTGAGCTCAAGGACGACCCGCTGCGGGTTCTCGCGCGGCTGGCGGTACCGGACCGCGTACCGCGCCTCCGCGTCTTGCACCGACGCTTCGTCGTCGAGCAGGCGGATCCGGCCCTCCAGCGTCGACCAGGTCCGGCCCTCGAACTGGCAGATCGCCCCGGCCAGTCCGCCGTCGCCGGCCGCGCGGACCAAACGCGCCTTGTACGACGTCCCGGAGGCGATCACGCGGGCGATGCCCTGGTCGAAGTCGACCGTCACGCCCACCGCGACGACGTGCGGCGTCCCGTTCGGGCGCACCGTCGTGAGCGACGCGAGCCGCCGTTCGGTCCAGAACTGACGGAAGCCCTCGCCGAGTGTCATGTCCGGAACGCTAGACGAGACAGAATTTCAACTGCATGTTGACCTCTTAAACAGCGAGTTGTAGCGTCCGGCGGACCACGACGACCTGGAGGTCCCGGCATGCCGTCGCTTCGTTCCCGCGCTTGGCTGGCCCTGGTGCTGGCCGGAATGCTCACCGCCGCTTGCGGAGGAGGCCCCGACGGGGCCGGCGGCGGCGGACAGCAGAAGCCGAGCGCTGTCCCGGACAACACGGCGCTGCTCAGCGCGATCAAGCCCGACCCGCAGCTGGCCGGACAGCTGCCTGCTGCCGTCGCGCAGGCGAAGACGCTGCATCTGGCGTCCAACATCCAGTCCGCGCCGAACAACTTCTACGCGGCGGACGGCAAAACCCCGATCGGTTACGAGGTCGACTTGGCCAAGGCGGTCGGCGCGAAGCTCGGCGTGAGCGTCACGTACCAGGACCTGGCGTTCGGCTCGCTGATCACCAGCCTGCAGTCCGGTCGAGTCGACCTGACCATGGCCGCGATGAACGACACCAAGGAACGCCAGAAGCAGATCGACTTCGTCGACTACTTCTCGTCCGGCATCACGATCATGATCCGCAAGGGAAACCCGGACGGCATCACCGGACCGGATACGTTGTGCGGCAAGAACGTCGCTGTCGTGCAGGGGACCAGTCACCAGAAGTTCGCGACCGCGCAGAGCGCGAAGTGCGTTCAGGCGGGCAAGCCCGCGATTACGGTTACCGCGACGGACAGTGACAATCAGAACCAGAATCAGCTGCGTACCGGGCGGGTCGCGGCGATTCTCAACGATTTGCCGAGCGCGGTCTACATTTCGCGTACCGCCGGCGATGGCAGTTTCTTCGAGGTCGTACCCGGCCAGCCGATCGAAGGCGGGCCGTACGGGATGGGCTTCGCCAAGAACAACGCAAAGCTGCGCGACGCGGTGAAGCAGGCGCTGCAGTCACTCGTCGCGGATGGCACGTACGGCAAGATCCTGCAGTCGTGGGGCGTCGAGCAGGGCGCGGTGAAGGAGGCGGCCGTCAATGGCGGAAGCTGACGCGCTGCCGATCGTCCGGCTGAAGCACTGGGGCCGGTGGGTCAGTGCGGTGCTCATCGTTGCGCTGCTTGCCCTTCTGGGAGTCGCTTTCGCGCAGGCGCAGATCAAGTGGGGCTCGGTGCCCGACTTCGTCTTCTACCGAGTGATGGCGCTCGGCCTGCTCAACACCGTCGTGCTCGCGGTGATCGCGCAGGCGATCGCGATCGTGCTCGGCATCGTGATCGCGTTGCTGCGGCTGAGCGCGAATCCGGTGGCGAAGTGGTTCGCGGCGGCGTACATTTGGTTGTTCCGAGGCCTTCCGGTATTGCTGCAAATTCTGATTTGGTACAACCTCGCGCTCATTTTCCCGACGGTGTCGATTCCGCTGCCGTTCGGCGGCTTCCTGGTGCACGAGCCGACGAACGTGCTGATCAGTGCGTTCACCGCGGCGTTGCTGGGACTGGCGTTGAACGAAAGCGCGTACATGGCGGAGATCGTCCGCGCCGGTCTGTCCAGTGTGGACGAAGGGCAGACCGAGGCGGCGAAGTCCATCGGCATGACGCCCGGCGAGACGCTACGCCGGGTCGTGCTGCCGCAGGCGATGCGCGTGATCATCCCGCCGACCGGCAACGACTTCATCAACATGCTGAAAGGCACGTCGATGGCGTCGGTGATCGGGGTGACCGAGCTGATCCACGCGGCGAACAACATCTCCTCCAACAACCTGCTGGTGATGGAGACGCTGATCGCGGCGGCGATCTGGTATCTGGTCGTGGTGACGGTGGCCGGCGTCGGGCAGCACTACCTGGAGCGCGCGTTCGGGACGGCGGACCGGAGCCCGGCCGCGCGCGCCGGGAAGGCGCTCAAGGGAATTCCGCTGGTGCGAGGTGCGCGTGTCTGAACCGCTGTTGAAGGCCGTCGGAGTACGGAAGAACTACGGAAGCACGGAGGTGCTCAAGGGAATCGACCTGGAAGTACGCAAAGGACAAGTGGTGTGCCTGCTCGGGCCCTCCGGCGCGGGCAAGAGCACGTTCCTGCGCTGCCTCAACCACCTCGAGACGATCGACGGCGGTCAGGTCTGGGTCGACGGCGAGCCGATCGGGTTCAAGCTGCGCGGCGGCAAGCTGTACGAGCTGCGGGAGAAGGACGTCGCGCGGCAGCGGAGGGACATCGGGATGGTGTTCCAGCGGTTCAACCTGTTCGGGCACCGCACGGCGCTGGAGAACGTCGTCGAGGGACCGGTGCGGGTGCTGGGCGCCGATCCGGCGACCGCTCGGGCGGAGGCGCTGGAGCTGCTCGACCGGGTCGGCCTCGCGCACCGGGCCGATGCCTACCCGGCGCAGCTGTCCGGAGGGCAGCAGCAGCGGGTCGCGATCGCCCGGTCGCTGGCGATGAAGCCGAAGCTGATGCTGTTCGACGAGCCGACCTCGGCACTGGACCCGGAGCTGGTCGGGGAAGTGCTGTCGGTGATGGGTACGTTGGCTCGGGAGGGAATGACGATGGTGGTCGTGACACACGAGATGGCTTTCGCCGCCGAAGCCGCGGACGAGGTGGTGTTCCTCGCCGATGGCGCGGTGGTCGAGACCGGGCCGCCGGAGCGGGTGCTGAAGGCACCGGAACATGAGCGGACGCGGCAGTTCCTCGCGCGAGTGCTCGCGTGACCCGGATCCCGCCCCGGTACCTGCTCCAGTTCGACGAGCCGGCCGGCTACCTGGACTTCGCCCGGTTCGGGCCGCCGTCGCACGCGGTGCTCGACACCACGGCGCGGCTGCTGGAAGCCGCCACCAAGGCCGGTCCGTCCACTGTGGACGAGCTGATGCGGCAGGAGATCCGGGCGAAAGCAGCGGCGGCGCGGCTGTGCGGCAGCGACACCGACCACACTGTGCTGTTGCCGCACACCAGCCTCGGGCTGTTCCAAGCCGCGTTCAACAGCCAGGGCGAGGTGCTGGTGTCGGCCGCGGAGTTCCCTGCCAACACCTACCCGTGGGCGCGCGCCGAGCAGGCCGGCCGGGTCCGGCTGCGACGGCTCGAAGGCGGCTGCGTCACGGCGGAACGGGTCGCCGAAGCATTAGCCCCGGACACCGCCGTGGTTTCGGTGAGCGCGGTCGATTTCCGCACCGGGTACCGTGCCGACCTGGCCGCGCTGCGCGAAGTAGTGGGCGATCGGCTGCTGGTGGTCGACGGGATTCAGGGCTTCGGCGTGATCGAGGCGCCGTGGGAAGTCGCGGACGTGCTCGTCGTCGGCGGCCAGAAGTGGCTCCGGGCGGGCTGGGGCACGGGATTCGCCGTGCTGTCGGACCGGGCGCTGGAGCGGATGGACCCGATCCTGTCCGGCTGGACCGGCGCGCGCGACCCCGGCCTGTTCGACGACGAGATCCACCCGGCCGACCCGACCGCGGCGGGCTGGTCGCTTTCGAACCTCAGCCCGGTCACGTCCGGTGCGTTCGCGGCGGCGCTCGAACTGGTCGAGGAAACCGGCGTAGAGGCGATCGCGAGCCGGATCGCCGAACGCGTCGGCGAGCTGGAGGACGTGCTGCGCGCGGCCGGCGCGCAGATCGTGTCAGCGACCGAGCGGCGAGCCGGAATCCTCGCGTTTTCGGTGCCGGACCAGCCATCCGAGCAGGTCGGCGCGGCGCTGGCAGCGGCCGGGATCGCGGCGACCGTCCGGCCGGAGCACGTCCGGCTGTCGCCGCACGCGTCCACTCCGGCGTCGGCCGCGGAACTGGTGCGGGAGGCGCTGGCGTCGGTGGTGCGGCCGCGGACGACGGTTCCGGTCGCGTCGGCTTCCGGCACGGCGACGCACGAGCTGCTCACCGCGTTGATCCCGGCGGTCGACGGGCTCGCCGCGATGCTCGGCCCAGGAAATGAGGTGCTGCTGCACGACCTGTCGCGGCTGCCGGATTCCATCGTCGCGATCGCGGGCGGGCTCACCGGGCGGACCGTCGGCGGGCCGATGACGGATCTGCTGCTCGGCTTGGTGCGCCGGGGCACGACGCAGGATCTGACGAACTACCGCACGCACAGTCCGGACGGGCGGGCGATCCGGTCGTCGACGCTGTTCCTGCGGGACGCGGACGGCGTGGCGATCGGTTGTCTGTGCGTGAACAGCGAGATGCCGGTCGCGGGGGACGCGGCGGAGGAGCGGCAGGAAGAGACGTTCCTGCCGGACGTCGACAGCCTGCAACGGTTCTTGGTCGGCCGGGCGATCGGGAAATCCGGGATCCCGGTGGAGCTGATGAAGAAGCGGCACAAGTCGGCGGTGGTGCGGGAGCTGGACGAGGCCGGGTATTTCCTGATCAAGGACGCGGTGGATCATCTGGCCGGACAGCTCGAGGTGACCCGGTACACGATTTACAACTATCTCAACGAGATTCGGGGGACGTGAGGGCCGCATCCCCGAGTGCGAGCCCAGCTGCGGTCGTGGAGTTGGTGACTCTGTGCGCGGAGCGTGCGGTCGATGACAGGGCCGTGCCGACTGAGCCGGGCCGGGCAGCGCGATGCTGCCAGACCCGGCTCGGCGACGCTTTGCCCGCGCGACGACCCACGCTAGGGAACACGTCCGCGGCTCAGCCGGCCGCGACGCGCACCTCGTCATCACTCAAGGAATCGCTCCACCGCGTCCGCGGCAGCGTGGATCCCGCCGTTGGCAAGGATTTCGGTGCGCAGTTCGGCCAGTCGCGCGGCGATGTCCGGCGAGCTGCTGACCTTGTCGACGGCTTCCCGCAGCGACTCGGCGGTCACCTCGGCGGCGGGCAGGTGCCTGCCGACGCCTAGGGCTTCCAGGTGCGCGGCGTTGCCGAACTGGTCGGCGGCCTGCGGGATGGCGACCGTCGGGACGCCGTACCACAGTGATTCGGTGCAGCCGCCCATGCCGGCATGAGTGACGAAGGCCGACGCGACGTCCAGGACCGCCAGCTGGGGCACGGATTCGTGCGCTTCGACCGACGGTGGCAACGGGCCGAGGTCATCCTTCGACACGTGCTTGCCCACGGAGAGCACGACGTGCCAGTCGGGGAACTGCGCGATGCAGTGCCGGTAGATGTCCAGCTGGTCGGTGAACGCCGTGCCGAACGAGACGAGCAGCACGGGTTTTCCGCCGGATGGCGGGCTCCAGGTCTCGGCCAGCCGCGCCGGGTCGAGGCACGGCCCGACGTACTGGACGGTTTCCGGTACACGGTCGGCGTTCGGCTGCATCGCGCGGGGAATCAGCGACAGGATTTCCGCCGGGCGTGCGAGCCAGGTCCAGCCGTCCTGGTCGACACCGTTTTCGTTCAGCCACCGGGTGAACGTCCGGTTGTAGTCCAGCCCGGACGGGGACGCGCGCAGCGGCCGGAGGACTTCGGCGAGGTCGTCCTCGTACCCGTCCCAGGCGACGTAAGTCGGGGAGAGCTGCACCGCGGGCACGCCGTAGCGGCGGCCGAGCAGCGGCGCGGCGAGGCCGCCGATGTCGTGCAGCACCAGGTCCGGCCGGTCCTGATCGAAGGTTTCGGTCAACTGCGGGTGGATCGCGATGGCTTCGTCGAGGAAGACGCGCATCGCGTCGGCCGGGTCCTCGGGCCATGCGGCTTCCGGACCGAGCGGGAAAATCGTGGCATGCGCGACGACGTCCGCGCCGGTCGGCGCGACCAGGTCGGCGAGCGGTGCGCCCACGACATAGCTGACCCGGTGCCCGCGTGACACCAGCTCGCGGATGATGCCCAGCGAAGGGTAGACATGGCTCGGCGCCGAGCAACCGACCATGACGATGTGCTTGCCCATGAGGCAGAGTGTCCTTTCCGGACGGAAAAGGGCACGGCACGCAGGGAAGGGCCGCCCGGGTGCGGGCTGGCCGGAAAGTCGTGCCGGGTCAGTGCTGGCGGAGGCGACCGAAGACGAAGGACATGATCAAGACGGTAGTGCCGGCCGGACGGGGGAGCAACCGGATTATCCGGGCGTCGGACCCGCAGCGGTGAGGTCCTGGGTGCGGCTCCGGGGTGAGATCAACTCGCTTCCGCGAACGACTTCGCCCCACCCACCACTTTCCATCACAACCTACTTTGTGTTACAAAGTTCAGGACACCGAAGCACTGGGGGCAGTGATGACAGAAGCGTTCCGGCTGACCGGCCTGGTCAAGCAGTTCAACCAGGTCCGCGCGGTCGACGGCGTGTCCGTGTCGGTCCAGCGAGGCGAGGTGGTCGCGTTGCTCGGGCCGAACGGCGCGGGCAAGTCGACCACCATCGACATGCTGCTCGGGCTCACTTCGCCGGATGAGGGGAGCGTCGAGGTGTTCGGCGGGCCGCCGCGGGCGGCGCTCGATTCCGGGCGGCTCGCGGCGATGGTGCAGAACGGGTTTCTGCTGCGAGACGTCACGCCGGCCGAGCTCGTCGCCTTGCAGCGGTCGATGTTTCGGAAGCCGTTGTCCGCTGAGGAAGTCTACGAGCGGACTGGCATCGGGGACTTCGCGAAGCGGCGGTGCGGCAAGTTGTCCGGCGGGCAGTTGCAGCGGGTCCGGTACGCGCTCGCGCTCACCGGCGACCCCGAATTGCTGCTGCTCGACGAGCCGACCGCGGCGTTGGACGTCGACGCGCGGCGGGCGTTCTGGGCGTCGATGCGCGAGTTCACCGCCAGCGGGCGAACCGTTCTCTTCGCGACGCACTACCTCGCCGAGGCCGAGGACTTCGCGGACCGGGTCGTGTTGATGCGGCGCGGGAAGGTCGTGGCGGACGGGCCGGTCGCCGAGGTGCGGGCGAACGTTTCCGGACGGGTCCTGCGGGCCGTCGTGCCAGGGGCGAGCGAAGCCGCGCTCGTCGCGCTCGGCGGGGTGGCCAGTGCGCGGATGCAGGGGCAGCGAGCTGAGCTGGACTGCTCCGATTCCGATCGTGCGATCCGGGCGTTGCTCAGCGCTTTCCCTGACGCCAGTTCCATCGAGATCACCTCCGCGGGGCTGGAGGAAGCGTTCCTCGCCCTCACTTCCGACGAGTCGCAGGGAGCGCTCCGATGAACCTCGTCTATCTCCGCCTCGAGATCGTGCGGATCGTTCGCAGCCCGCAGTTCGCGCTCTTCACCATCGCGGTGCCGCTTGGGATGTTCCTGCTGTTCAGCGGGCTGTTCGGGAACCAGGTCGGGGTGAACGGCATCAAGGCGAGTGTCACCACGATGATCAACATGGGTGCGTACGGCGCGATGAGCGGCGCCCTGTTCACCGGCACCCGGGTCGCCACCGAGCGCACCGACGGGTGGCAGCGGCAGCTGCGGCTCACCCCGATGCGCGGGCCGGGCTATGTGGCCGTCAAACTGGCGTCCGCGATGGCGATGGCGTTGCCCGTCGTGGTCGTCATCTTCCTCGCCGGCGCGTTGCGCGGCGTGCACCTGACCGCGGCGCAGTGGCTGCTCAGCGGTATTTCGCTGTGGCTCGGCGCGTTGCCGTTCGCGGTGCTCGGGCTGCTGCTCGGACTCTTCGGCAAGGGCGACACGGTCGGTGCCATGACCGGTGCGCTGATGCTGCCGCTCGGCGTGTTCGGCGGGCTTTGGATGCCGCTGTCGATCATGCCGGAATGGATGACCGCGCTCGCGCACTTCTTCCCCACCTACTGGCTCGGCCGGGTCGGCACGCTGCCGGTCGACCACGGCGGAGGGCTCGGCGTCGCGGCCGGCGTGCTGGCGGCGTGGCTGGTCGTGCCCGCTCTCGTGGTGGTGCGGCGGTTCCGGCTGGGACCGGTGAAAATCGCGTGACGTGTTAGCTTCCGTGCTGCATGCGGGGTCAGTACGGGGGAAGGGCGGTCAGGGTGAACGACGACGCGGGGGACCCCGTGGAGGACGAAGGCGAGCCGCTGTCCGCGGCGGAATCGCTCGAACTCATCGCCCGTCAGCACGAACGGACGCGCCGGGAGCTGCGAGTCAGCCCGGCGCGTCTGTTCGCCGTCTGGTCGTTCACCTGGCTGGTCGGCTGGGGCCTGGTCTACCTGTCCGACGACACGACCGCGGCGCTGGTGCCCGGCTGGGTCGCGGGCGTCGTCGTCGGCGTGCTGATGATCGGCGCGATCGTCTATTCGGCCTGGCACGGCAGCAAGGGCAGCCGCGGGATCCGGGGGCCGTCGAAGCGGATCAGCGCGATGTACGGCTGGATGTGGTTGATTTCCTACGCCGGGATGAGCCTGATCGACATCCGGATCACCAAGCTCCTGCCCGAGGGCTCGGAGCTGACGCCGCTGCTGTGGTCGGGCACGTCGCTGCTGCTCACCGGGACGATCTACCTCGCCGGCGGGATTCTCTGGCAGGACTTCCGGCAGTACTTCCTCGGCGGCTGGATCATCGTGTGCAGCGGGGCGAGCGTGCTGGTCGGCGTGCCGGGAAACTTCCTCGTCCTCTCCCTCGCCGGCGGCGGCGGATTCGCGGTCGCCGCCCTGGTCTCTGTGGTGCGGCCAGGTGACTGAGCTGCCGGAACTCGACCCCGTCATCCACGCGCAGGCGCGGCTGCGCGTGACGGTCGCGCTCGCCGGCCTGCGTCCCGGCGACCAGATCACGTTCCCGCGTTTGCAGCAGTTGCTGGAAATGACCGCGGGCAACCTCTCCACGCACCTGCGCAAGCTCGAAGACGCCGAGTACGTCGAAATCACCAAGGCGTACGAGCACCGCACGCCGGTCACGCTGGTGCGGCTCACCAGCACCGGCCGCGCCGCGTTCGAGAGCTACACGAAGGCGCTGCACCGGCTCCTGGACACCGGGACCTGACATGTCCCGCTGGGTCGTGCACCTGGACCTCGACGCGTTCTACGCCTCCGCGGAACAGCTCACCCGGCCGACGCTGCGCGGGCGCGCGGTGGTCGTCGGCGGCACCGGGCCGCGCGGGGTCGTCGCCGGAGCGAGCTACGAATCGCGCGAGTACGGCGTGCGTTCGGCGATGCCGATGTCGCAAGCGCGGCGGATGCTCCCGCCGGGCAGCGTGGTGCTGCCGCCGCGGTTCCGGTTGTACGAAATCCTGAGCAAGCAGGTCTTCGACGTCGTCAGCGAGGTCGCGCCGGTACTGGAACGGATCTCGCTGGACGAGGCGTTCGCCGAACCGCCCGCGCTGGCCGGGGCCTCGGTCGAGCAGGTGGTCGAGTTCGCGGAGAACCTGCGCGGAAGGATCCGCGGCGAAACCGGGCTGACCGCGTCGATCGGGGCCGGGACCGGCAAGCAGGTGGCGAAAATCGGTTCGGACCGGGCGAAGCCGGACGGCTTGCTCGTGGTGGCACCGGGAACCGAACGCGAATTCCTCGCGCCGCTGCCGGTGCGCGCGTTGTGGGGGATCGGGCCGGTGGCGGACGCCAAGCTCCGCGCGATCGGCGTCCTCACGCTGGGCGAGCTGGCGGCCTTGCCGGAGCCGGACGCGGTGTCGACCCTCGGCGGCGTGGTCGGGCGGGACTTGCGGCGGCTGGCCAGCGGATTCGACGACCGGCCGGTCGCCGAACGCGGCGAGGCCAAGCAAGTCAGCGCCGAGACGACGTTCGACGTGGACGTGGTCGACCTCGCCCGGCTGCGCACGGAAGTCCGGAAGATCGCTGCCGGTGCGCACGCGCGCTTGGTGAAGGCGGGACGCGTCGCGCGGACGGTGGTGATCAAGCTGCGGCACACCGACATGAGCACGGTGACTCGTTCCGAGACCGCCGCGTCGCCGACTGACGATCTGGAACAGCTTGCCGCGACCGCCGAACGGCTGCTGCTCGACCCGCAGGAGTTCGGCGGCGTCCGGCTGGCGGGAGTCGCGTTCAGCGGGCTTTCCGTGCCGCATCAGGACGCGTTGTTCAGCTTGACGGTTCCGGCGGCGGAACCAGTGCTCACCTCTTCGGAGCCGTCGCCCGGAGGGAGCGCGCCGCCGTCGTCGGGCTGGCGGCCAGGCGACGACGTGGTCCACGCCGAGCACGGCACCGGCTGGGTGCAGGGCGCGGGGCACGGCCGGGTGACCGTGCGGTTCGAGACGCGCGTATCCGGCCCGGGCGTCGCGCGGACGTTCGACCAGTCCGACCCGGCGCTGACGCGGGGGCAGCCAGCCGACTGCCTGGCTCTTTCCCCTGGTCAAGACCAGCAAGGCGACCCACAAGAGTGATGCGGCAGGATGGGCCGGGCAGCCGGGCAAAGGGGATGATGATGACGAACGTACGCCGCGCCGCCGCCCTCGCCGGGGTCGCGCTGCTGCTGGCGGCGTGTGGCGGTGACCCTGCCCCCGCGCCTGCCGCGTCCGCACCGGCATCGGGCGGACCGGTGCCGTCGGCCGCCGCGTCGCAGGACTCCTTCACCGTCGTGGCGACCGGCGACGTGCTCATCCACCCGCGCCTCACCGATCAGGCCGAGACGGACGGCGGCGGCCGCATCGACTACCGCCAGCTGCTCGCCGGGGTGAAGCCGCTCGTGTCCGGTGCCGACCTCGGCATCTGCCATCTCGAAACGCCGCTCGCGCCGGAAGGCGGTCCCTATAGCGGGTATCCGTCGTTCAGCGCACCGCCGGAAATCGCGGATGCGCTGAAGGACACCGGGTACGACACCTGCTCGACGGCGTCGAACCACACGCTCGACCAGGGCGCGGCGGGCGTCACGCGGACGCTGGACAAGCTCGACCAGACCGGCTTGAAGCACACCGGCTCCGCGCGTTCGGCCGAGGAAGCAGGGAAGCCGCTGATCCTGGACGTGCACGGGGTGAAAGTCGCGCAGCTGTCGTATGCGTTCGGTTTCAACGGGATCAAGCGGCCAGCCGGGAAACCGTGGCTGGCCAACGAAATCGACGGCGACGAGATCCTTGCCGCGGCCAAGGCGGCGAAAGCGGCCGGTGCCGAAGTGGTGATCGCGAGCCTGCACTGGGGCGTCGAGTACCAGCACGACGTCACCGCGGATCAGGAGAAGCTGGCGAAAAAGCTGATGGCGTCGCCGGACCTCGACCTGATCATCGGCCATCACGCGCATGTGGTGCAGCCGTTCCAGAAGATCGACGGGAAGTGGGTCGCGTTCGGGCTGGGCAACGAGATCGCCCGGCACGACGAGCCGCGCGGCTCGACCGAAGAAGGCGTCGCGGCCCGGTTCACCTTCGCGCGCACGGACGGGAACTGGACGGTCCGGAAAGCGGAGTACGTGCCGACGCTGATCGATCTCGGACCGCCGATCCGGTTGCGCGACTTGACCACGGCCCCGCCGACGCCGCGCGGAAAGGACGCGCTCGCGAACACCGACCGGGTGGTGCTTTCACGCGGGGCGGGAGACGACGGGCTGACCCGGCCGGGACGTTGACCTGCGAGCGTTCCGCATCGTGCCGCCGACGCCGAGCCAGGCGTGCCGCCCACGCACGCTGCCGGTCCCGGTGGACGTGCGTCAGTACTTGAACTGGTCGACGTTGTCCGGTGTGATCAGCAAGGGATCGCCGAGCAGGACCGTCCGCGTCGCCGCGTCGTAGCGCACCGCGGGAAGCTCGGGGCTGACGTTGTTGGCGGGCTTGAGCGCGGTGCCGGTCGCGAGCTGCTCGGCGGTCCAGGCGGTGAGATAGCCGAGGGATTCGACGTTCCACAGCACGGTCATCGAGCAGGAACCGTCGGTCAGGTACGGCTTCATCGTCTGCGGCGTGCCGGTGCCGACGGTGAACACCCGGCCGATCTTCTGCTGATCGCGCACGGCCTGCGCGACGCCCGGCGTGGCTGTCGTGCACTGGCCGATCATCCCGGTGAGCCGCGGATGCTCGGACAGAAGCTCCTTCGCGAGCGCAGTGGCTTTCGTGGTGTCTTCCCCGGCATATACCGTGTCGACCAGCTTCGCGCGCGGATACTTCTGCGCCGCATAGCTTTTCTCGGCTGCGATCCACGAGTTGAGGTTCTCCGCGGCGGCCCCGCAGGAGACGATCGCGTACTCGCCGGAACCGCCGGTCTTCCGCATCAGCGAGTCGATCAGCGCCGCGCCGAGGCGGGGGGCGGTCGTCTGGTTGACGAAGACCTCGCGCCGTGAACCGGCCGCGTCGGTGTCCGTGGTGAGCACGTGGACGCCCTGCGCCCGCGCGTCGGCGATCGCCGGGGCGAGCGCGACCGGGTCGTTGGGAGCCACCGCGATCACGTCGACGTGCTCGGCGGTCAGCTGCTTCACGATCGCCGTTTGCGCGGCAGGGTCGACCGTCGCCGGGGCACGGGTGATCCACTTCGCGCCGAGCCGGCTGGCGGCCAGCACGCCGCCGGCGTTCATCGCGTCGAAGTACGGGATGCCGGCGACCTTGGGCACGAACGCGATGGTGGTCGGTTGAGGCGCGGAACTGTGCAATGCCGGTGTGCAACTGCCGATGACTATCGTCGCGCTCGCCAGCAGCGCGCCCCCCAGAACGAGCGTCTTCGTCCGCCCTCGCATCCCCC
Organism: Amycolatopsis benzoatilytica AK 16/65; assembly: GCF_000383915.1. NCBI lineage: Bacteria > Bacillati > Actinomycetota > Actinomycetes > Pseudonocardiales > Pseudonocardiaceae > Amycolatopsis > Amycolatopsis benzoatilytica. The sequence continues at coordinate 5,303,348 of NZ_KB912942.1, read as the reverse complement.
ACCGTTCCCCGGCAACTCGACCTGGAGGCGAAGGTAGGGGTACTGCTGTCCGGGGTCAACCGTTAGTGTGCAAACGGTTACTCAAGTGAGTTCAACCGCTGGATGGCGTAGTCCGCGCTCCGCTTCCCGGCCGCCGGGTCAGCACACCGGCACGGCCGCCCGGCTCCGCCGCAGATACGCCTCGGACACGTAATGACCTGGCCCGATCCGGTCCCACGCGGTCGTGCCATCCACCGCTTCGCCCTCCGCAGTGCATTCGACCGGCACTTGCGCACCATTGGCGGCGAAGCCGGCTTCCGGGGCGGTGGTGCCGGTCCCGGTGCGAAGGACCAGCGGCGCTCCGGCGGTGGTCACGACAGCGGTGTCCGGCGCGGTGCCGGTCCAGAGGAACGCGACGTCCACGTAACTGCTGCCGGTGAGGCCGAGGCCGTCCCAGAAAGTGCCGTCGGCGAGGTCGAGACCGGCCGGGTTGCGCACCGTGCGGCCGCGTTCGTCTTTCCCGCCGTTGAAGCCGTTTTCGTACGCCGCCTGGGCTTCCGGCACGCCTTGCGGCAGCGAACCGAACTGGGCGCGCACTCCGGCGGGGTTCCAGTAGTCATCGTGCTCGTTCCACGGGCCGACGTCCCACACCGGCGCGTACTCGCAGCGCCGGCCGTCGGTCCGGCACACCCGGACGGTGAAGTTTCCTTTGCGGGGCAGGGTTTTCGGCGAAGGGAGCGCGACGAAATGGTCCCGTTCGACGATCTGGTGCCCGCTCGCCGTTGTGCCGCCGACGAGTCCTTCGCGGGTCGCGAACAGCCGATAGGTCAAGGGTCTTTCCAGTGCTCTCCGGTCGTGTTTGGGCCGCGCCTCGACCGGGGCCGAAATCGACATAGCGACAAGGATGCCGACGAGGAGGGCGTGAGCAGCGGCATTCCGGGTCTTCACCAGCGAATCCTGACCCGCTGACGGCGTGCGGACGCGTAATGCGCGCCCGCACGTTAGGCGGACACGATCCGGTGCGGTCCGGTTTCGCGACGCGGGTCGGGGAACGGGAGGTCGGCGGACAGTTCCCGGCGGATCGCACTGGCGCGTTCGGTGTAGCTGCGAGACCGCTCCGGCTGGCTGAGCGCCGCGTGGAGTTCGCCGAGCAGCTGCGACACCTCCGCCTCCGAGCGGCGGTCACCGTTGCGCCGGTGCACGCTCAGCGAGTTCACCAGCAGCAGCTGCGCGTGCGCGAGGTCGCCGCTGTAGAGGCACAGTTCGCCGAGATTCTGGTTCGCGTATCCGACGCAATGGTCGTCGCCGAGGTCGGTGAACACGGCGATGGCGCGGGTGACGTGCTCGCGAGCTTCGGCGAGGTTGCCTTCGCGCTGGTACAGCAGCCCGAGCCGTTTCAGCGCATGGGCTTCGCGGTGCCGGTCGCCGATCTCGCAGGACTGTTCGAGCGCGTCGGTGAACCAGCGCCGCGCGGTCGCGTAACACTTGCGCGCGACCCAGATCGAGCCGATCGCGATCCGGATCACCGCTTCGCCGTGCGGGTCGCCTGCTTCGCCGAACAATCGCAGCGCCTCGTGACTGGGTTCCAGCGCCCGCTCGGACTGGCCTTGCAGCCGCAGCACGGTGCCGATGCCCGCGTGCGCCTCGCCGAGTCCCTGCGGGTCGCCGATGCTGCGGTACAGCTCCAGCGAGGCTTGGAAAGCGAGCAGCGCGTCGGCGTCGTTGTCCTGGTAGAGCAGGACTTGGCCGAGGTTGCGCTGCACGATCGCCTCGCCGCGGGTCGCGCCCGCGCGCCGGGCCGCCGCCAGGGCGATCAGGTGCGTGGCGTGCCAGTCGTCCTGGTGCCCGCGCAGGTCGAAGTACGGCGTGAGGGCCGCGGTGAGCCGCCAGGCCAGATCATCGAAGCCGAGTTCGGCGGCCAGCGCGACGGCGGCGACGCAGGTGGCCCGTTCGGCGGCGAACCAGGCCGCCGGGTCGGCCAGGAGCCGGTCCGCTTCCGGCGGCAGCGCCGGCGCGGGCTGGTCGCGGTACTGGCCGAAGAAGTGGATGGGCATCCGGTCGTCGGCTTCGATCACGAGGGCGAGGTAGCCCTCCAGGACCCGGTGGACCGCGGCTCTGGTTTCCTCCGGATCGGCCAGCTCGGCCGCGTACACCCGGAGCAGGTCGTGCAGCCGGTAACGGGGCTGGCCGGCCACGTCGGTGGTGACCAGCTCGACCAGGTGCGCGTCCACGAGCACGTCGAGGACGTCGTCGGCGGTCGGACGGCCCAGCACCGCCGCGACCGTCCACGCCGGGAACTGCACCGGCCCGAGCACGCCGAGGCGCCGGAACGCCGCGGCGGCCGACATCGGCAGCAGGTCGTAGCTCAACGTCACGCTCGCCCGGACGGCCAGGTCGCCGACCCGCAACTCGTCGAGCCGGCGGTGCTCGTCGTGGAGCCGGTCGGCGAGGATCCGCAGCGACCAGCTCGGCCGATGCGTCAGCTTCGCGCCCGCGACCCGGATCGCCAGCGGAAGATGGCCGCACTGGCGGAGAATCGCCGCCGCGTCCTCGGGCTCGGCCGCGACCCGGTCGTGGCCGACGATCCCTTCGAGCAGCCGCGCGGCTTCAGGCCCCGGCAGCAGGTCGACGTCCACCGGCAGCGCCCCGGCGAGGCCGGGGAGCCGGATCCGGCTCGTGATCAGCACCGCGCAGGTGCCCGCGCCCGGCAGCAGCGGCCGGACCTGCGCGGCGCTGCCCGCGTCGTCCAGGACGACGCACATCCGGCGGCCGGTCAGCTGGGACCGGAGCAGCGCGGCACGTTCGGCCAGGTCGCGCGGGAGCCCGGAATCGGGGATGCCGAGCGCGCGGAGCAGCTCGGCCAGGACGCTCATCGGAGAACGCGGCGAGGATGAGGTGCCGGCCAGGTCGACATGCAATTGCCCGTCCGGGAACAGCTCGCGCACCGCGTGCGCGACCCGGACCGCGATCGACGACTTCCCGATCCCCGGCGGCCCGGAAAGGACCGCGACGGTCGGCCGCCCGGTCTCGGCGTGCCGGTGCAGCTTCGCGACGAGACTGCTGATCACCTCGGCGCGGCCGGTGAAATCCGGAAGATCGAGCGGCAGCTGGCACACCGGCGGCAACTCGGCGCGAGGCAATTCCAGAGTCGCCCGGAGTTCGCGCAGCGCGGCACCCGGACGGGCGGAGAGTTCGTCGGCGAGAATGCGTTCCACTTGTTCGTACGCTTCTGCTGCTTCGCTGCTTCGGCCCGCGTCCCGCAGAGCGGTGATCAGATGGTGCCACAGTTCTTCGCGCAACGGATGTTCGGTGACGAGCGCACGCAGCTCGGCGATCACTTCGCTGTGCCGGCCGAGGGCGAGCCGGGCGCGCAAGCGTTGCTCCCGGACAGAAAGCCGCAACTCGTCGAGCCGTGCCACCGCCGGTCCCCAGCTCGGGTCGTGCGGGAGTCCTTCGAGGACTTCGCCGCGCCAATGCGCGTGCGCCTCGTCGAGGAGGGGGAGCGCGGCTTCCGGATTGCCTTCCTCGAGCATTCGCCACGCTTCCGCGGCGAGCCGGGCGAAAGCGAGATGGTCGAGCTCTTCCGGCCGGACGGTGAGCAGGTAGCCGGACGCCCGGCTGGTGATCCGGTCGGCGAGGTCCGGGTGGATCTCGCCGAGCCGGCGGCGCAGAGAGTGGATGTAAGTCCGGATGTTGGCCGCCGCGGAGCGCGGCGCGGTGGCCGGCCAGAGCGTTTCGACCAGCGATTCGGTGGACACGACAGTGTTGGGCTGCAGCGCGAGCGCGGCCAGCAGCAGCCGAGGCTTCGGCCCGCCCAGCGGCACGGCCTGCCCTTCGGCTGCGACCTCCAGCGGCCCCAGGATGCGGAAGGTCAGCGAAATCAATTTACCCGCCTTGGCGGCAAGGTCCCCATAGGTCGGCATGCTAGGAGCGTTTGTGCCAGTTTGCTAGATCCACTTGGGGCGGAATCCTCCGTACGGCGTTATTTCTTTCCGGGGTTGTCACTGTCTGTTCGCAGAGGGCGTTGTGAAACGTTTTCAGGTGGGACGGGAATGGGAGCGCTGGTCGCACTGTTCGGCTTGGCCTTTTCGACGGGGCGGCTGCGCGGGGCCGGTCTTGGGCTGAGCGGGCGCCGTGTCCAACGGGAGGCGGTCGCGGACGCTCGGGGTTGAGGCAGTTGCGAGGGTGGGGCGGTTGTGAGGGTGGCGATCGCGGGCTGGGCCGGTCGCGAGGGATAGCGGTGGTCGGATGAAGGGCGCGAACGAGGAGGCCCTGCCCGCCGCGTGCCGCGGTGGTGCCGATGCGCCTTCGGCGGCTGTGTCGCGCCGACGGAGGCCTGGCAGCCGTGGGCAGGCCGGTCTTGCGGGGACGGCCGCGCACCGTTGTTCGCCCTGCGCCGCATATCCGTTGTCGTCCTCATCGGCCGAGGCGAAAACAACGCGCAAACCCTGCCCTGCCCACGGAACATCCCCCGCCTGATCAACAACCCCCGACCTTCGTAGCTACCCCTGCGGGCCTTACCGCGTTCTCCGGCAAACCACCCATATAGTACAAAGAGGATAAAACCGTGCAATCAGTCCAATCCAATATGGACGAACCAGACTTTGTCCCCATCGTTCCCGAGCGCCTCTCGGGTGAACCAGATAACGGTTCCGCACCGGACAATGGGACGCTTCCCCCGTCCTGCTGCCCAGTCCTAGTCTCGATCGCGCGTCGCGTCGTGGAGGTCGCGAAACACGAGGGAGTTGCTGTGCGTAGAAGCGTCACCATGTTTCTCTCGCTGGCGGTGGTGGGCGGCTTAGCCGCCTCGCCTGCCGTAGCGTCGGCCCAGGGGCGAGCGGACATCCCGCAGTCGCACCCGGCTTGGGCCAACCCGCAGACGAAGGTCGCCGACACGGCTGCGTCGTCCACTATGGACTTTCGGGTTTACCTGAACCTCAAGGACCAGGCCGCCGCCGAGGCGGCCGCGCAGTCCGTTTCGGACCCGAAGAGCGGGAACTACCGGCACTATCTGTCGCCGGACCAGGTGCGCGATCAGTTCGCGGCCACCGACCAGACGGTGTCGGCGGTCAAGAACTGGCTGTCGGCAAGCGGTTTCGGCATCGGCGAGGTGCCGTCGAACAAGGCGTACGTCGAGGCGACCGGCACCGCGGACCAGGTGCAGCGCGCGTTCGCTGTCACCTTGGGCAAGTACCAGGTGAAGGGCCAGACGCTGCGCGCGGCGGACAAGGACCTGTCGGTCCCCGCCTCGCTGGCGAACGACGTTCTCGGCGTGGTCGGCGTCGACCAGGCGACCAACCTGTTCAAGCCGAACCACACTGACGGCGCGGACCCGTCTTCGGCCAAGCAGGCCGAGGCGAAGAGCAGTCCGACGACCGCGCCGCCCAGCAACGGGTTCCGCAACTCCGGGCCGTGCAGCGCTTATTACGGCGAGAAGACCGACACGACCGACCCGGCCTACAACGGCAAGCAGCTGCCGTATGCGCCGTGCGGTTACACGCCCGCGCAGCTGCGTTCGGCGTACGGCCTCGACCAGGTCGCGAAGTTCGGCGCGGACGGGCACGGCACCACGATCGCCATCGTCGACGCCTTCGCGTCGCCGACCATCTACGCCGACGCGGCGGAGTACGCCAAGCGCAACGACCCGGCGCACCCGCTCACCAAGGGGCAGTTCAAACAGCACATCTTCCCGCCGAACCCGGTGCTCGAGCCGCCGGACCAGTGTGACGCGTCCGGCTGGTACGGCGAGGAAACGCTCGACGTCGAGGCCGCGCACGGTCTCGCGCCGGGTGCGAACATCCTGTACGTCGGCGGGCAGGACTGCGAAGACCTGTCGCTGGACACCGCGCTGAACTACGTCGTCGCGGGCCACAAGGCCGACATCATCTCCAACTCCTACGGCGACACCGGCGAGGACATCCCGGCCGCCGAGGTCAAGGTGTTCAACCAGATCTCGCTGCAGGCGGTGCTCGAGGGCATCGGCGTGTACTTCTCCTCCGGCGACAACGGCGACGAGGTCGCGCGGCTTGGCACGCCGTCGCCCGACTTCTCCGCCTCGGCGCCGTGGGTGACCGCGGTCGGCGGAACCTCGCTGGCGGTCGGCAAGGACGGCAAGCGGATCTTCGAGACCGGCTGGGAGACCGGCAAGTCGACGCTCGCCAACGGCACCTACTCGCCGGCATTCCCGGGCGCGTTCTTCGGCGGCGCGGGCGGCGGCACGAGCCGGCTGTTCGGCCAGCCCTTCTACCAGAAGGGAGTCGTGCCGGACGCACTGTCCACGAAGAACCAGACCGGTGGTGCGAAGGGCCGCGTGGTCCCGGACATCTCCGCGATCGCCGACCCGAACACCGGGTTCCTGGTGGGCCAGACGCAGACCTTCCCGGACGGCGTCTACTACGACCAGTACCGGATCGGCGGCACCAGCCTCGCCTCGCCGGTGTTCGCCGGCGTGATGGCGGTCGCCGACAGCCTCGACCACTTCCACCACGGGTTCATCAACCCGGTGCTGTACCAGCTGACGTCGCACACGTCGGCGATCTACGACGTGCAGCACGTGGACGGTGCGGTCCAGCGCGTGGACTTCGCGAACGGGGTCGACGACAAGGCTGGGCTCAAGACCTCCGCCCGGGTGCTCGACTACCCGAACCTGACGATCCACACCACCAAGGGCTACGACGACGTGACGGGCCTCGGCTCGCCCAACGGCGTCGCGTTCCTGCTGCTGGTCTGACCGGCGGTCGCTGACCGAGGGCCTGCCAGGGTTTCCCTGGCAGGCCCTTCGCCGTCAGGGGACGGGCGCCGGGGGATGCCGCAGCGCGCGGACCTCGGCGGAGCGCAGCGGCGAAAGCGCGGCGATCGCGAGCACGATCCCGCCGGCCAGCACCACCGACTGCGGCGTGAACGCGGCGGCCAGCGGACCGGCGAGCAGTTCGCCGATCGGGATGCCCGCGTAGGAGCCGAAGTCGTCGAAGGCGGCCATCCGGGACATCAGGTGCCCGGGAATGTTCTCCTGCATCGTGGTGTCCCAGGCGACGCTCATCGAGCCCTGGCTGAACCCGGACACGAACGTGGTCGCCACCAGCACCGCGAAGCTCGCGTGCAGTCCGAGCGCGAGCAATGGCAGCGCGGTCAGCGCCGCAAACGTTTGCCCCGCTGGCAGCAGCCGACGCGGCGCGAACCGGTACATCGCCAGCCCGGCCAGCAGCCCGCCGACCGCGCGCATGCTCAGCGCGACGCCCCAGCCGGCCGCTCCGATGGTTTGCTGTGCGATGCCCGGGCCGAGCACGAGCCAGCAGCCGGTGAAGGCGATGTTGTAGACGCTGAACGCCGTCACCACCCGCCACAGCCAGCCGATCTGCCAGAACTCGCGCCAGCCGGTCCGCACGCTGTGCAACACCCCGGCCGCCTGCCCGGCCGGCTCCGCGGCGGGCAGCCGGATCGTCTGGTATAGCAGCGCGGCGAGCAGGAACGATGCCCCGTCCGCGGCGATCGCCCAGCTGCCGCCCACGGTGCCGACCAGCACCCCGGCTGCCGCCGGACCGGCGATCTTGGTGAGGTTCCGGCCGGTGGACAGCAGCGAGTTCGCCTGGCGCAGCGATTCGGCCGGGACGATCTGCGGCACGATCCCGCGCAGCACCGGGGTGGTGAACGCGGTGCAGATGCCGCCGGCGAACTCGGTGGCGGCCATTGCGGCGAGCGAGTAGTTGCCGGTCAGCAGGATGGTCGCGGCTGCCAGCTGGGCCGCGCCCGCGCCGAAGTTCGACAGCCGCAGCACCCGGTTGCGCGGGAACCGGTCGCCGACCGCGCCGCCGACCAGCAGGAAAGCCAGCATCGGCACTATCCCGGCGGCGAGCACCACCCCCAGGTCGGTCGTGCGGTGGCTGCTGTCCAGCACGGCGAAGGCGAGCGCGACCGGGGTCATGGCACTGCCCAGCAGCGAAATCAGGCGACCGGTGAAGAAAACGGCGAATTGACGATGGCGCAGCGGTGTGCGCGGCTGATCCCCCACCCGCCGATCGTGCCGCCGCCGGGTCGGGAACGCCACACAATATTGGCGCGCGGGCGAGCGGAGGCCCAGACTCACGTGTCAGCCAGGAGAAAGGGCAACGCATGAACGGGATCGACGCCGAGGTGTTCGGCGGCCGGATGCCGTCTGGAGCAGGGGATTTCGCGATCGAAACGCACGGAATCACCCCGATTCCGGAGGCCAACCGGTTCGGCCGCCCGTGGCGGCTGGCCGGGGTGTGGTTCGCGCCGAACCTGACCATGACGGCGGTGTTCACCGGCACTCTCGGCGCGACGCTCGGACTCGGCTTCACCACTGGCTTCGTCGTCGCGCTGATCGGCACCGTGATCGGCTCGCTGCCGGTTGCCTGGCTGTCCACCTGGGGCCCGCACACCGGCACCGGCCAGCTGCCGCTCGCCCGGCTTCCGTTCGGCCGCGGCGTGGTGGTGCCCGGCCTGGTGCAGTGGCTCGGCTCGATCGCCTGGGACGCGCTGGTCGGGCTGTTCGGCGGTGAAGCGCTGGCACAGCTGACCGGCATGCCGTTTTGGGCCGCGGTGCTCGTGGTACTGGTGCTGCAGTGCACGCTCGGCGTGTTCGGCTACGCGGTGATCCACCGGGTGCAGGCGGTGATGAGCGTGGTGCTGGTGGTCGCATTCGTCGCGCTCGCCGTCAAAGTGGTGCTCGATCACCCGATCGCCTTCACCGATTCCGCGACCGGCGGCGATTTCGCCGGCGCGGTCGTGCTGTTTTCCACGATCACGCTCAGCCTCGCGATTTCCTGGGCGCCGTATGCCTCGGATTTCAGCCGTTATCTGCCCGCCTCGACCCGGCCGAGCGGTGTTTTCTGGTTCACCCTGCTCGGCCTGACCGCGTCGTACGCGCTCGGCGAGGGTATCGGCCTCGCGCTCGGCACCGCGCTGGGCGACCAGACCGCGGCCGGGGTGGCGACGCTGCTCGGCGGGGGAGTGCTCGGCGCGGTGGCGTTGCTGGTGATCGCGCTGGCCGCGGTCTCGTCCAACGCGATGAACGATTACAGCGGCTCGCTGGCCCTGCAGACCGTCGGCGTGCGGGTGCGGCGGCCGGTCTCGGCGGTGGTCGTGACGGTGCTGGCGTTCGCGCTGATCCTGTGGATGCACACCGGCGATCTGGCCGCGAAATTCCAGAATGTGCTGCTGGTGGTCAGCTACTGGATCCCGCCGTTCCTCGGCGTCGTGGCACCGGACTGGCTGCGCCGCACCCGCGGTGGCCGCGACGTCGACGTGCTGGCCGAGTTGCGGCGTCCGGTGCGGAGCTGGGCCGCGCTGGTCGCGTTCGTGGTCGGCTTCGCGGCTGCGGTGCCGTTCATGAACACGACCGTCTACACCGGGCCGGTCGCCGCCGCACTGCACGGCGCGGACCTCGCCTACTACGCCGGGTTCGTCGTTTCGCTCGTGGCGTATTTGCTGCTACGCGGCCGCCGTACGGTTGACCTCAAGTAAGGTTGAGGTCGCACGCTGGCAGGTGCCTATCTCTGGAGGGACCATGCCAGCAGCAGTAGTCACCGGCGCCTCCGCCGGTCTGGGCCGGGCGCTCGCCGCGGCCCTCGTCCGTCGCGATTGGACAGTGCTGGGCACCGCGCGCGACCCGGAACCGCTGCGCGCCGCCGCCGCGGAGCTCGGGTTCACCGCGGTGCCCGGCGACGTGACCGACCCGTCGCACCGCGCGCGGCTCGCGGAAGCCGCCGGCCCGCGGCTCGACCTGCTCGTGAACAATGCCAGCACGCTCGGCGCGAGCCCGTTGCCGCCGTTGGCCGAGTATCCGCCGGACGAGCTGGAAACTGTCTTCCGCACCAACGTCTTCGCTCCACTGGCGCTCACCCGGCTGCTTCTGCCCGCGCTCACCGCAGCGCACGGCGTGCTGGTGAACATCAGCTCCGACGCCGCGGCGGAGCCGTACGAGGGCTGGGGCGGCTACGGCTCGGCGAAAGCCGCGCTGGACCAGGTCAGCGCCGTGCTCGGCGTCGAGAACCCGAAGGTCGCGGTGTATGCCGTCGACCCCGGTGACCTGCGCACGGCCATGCACCAGGCCGCCTTCCCCGGCGAGGACATTTCGGACCGGCCGCTGCCGGAGACCGCGGTGCCGGCTTTCCTGCGGCTGCTGGCCGAACGCCCGCCGAGCGGCCGGTACCGGGCGGCGGACCTGCGGGTGCGGTCATGACCGTCCCGCGCACTCGATTCGACCTGACCGCCGACCGCAGCGCCTCCGCACCGCCGGAGGCCCGCGGCTTGGCCCGTGACGAGGTCCGCTTGCTCGCGGCCGATCCGGCGAACATCCGGCACACGGTTTTCCGGGACCTGGATTCTTTCCTGCGGCCCGGCGATCTGCTGGTGGTCAACACCTCCGGCACGCTGCCCGCCGCGGTCGACGCGATTCGCGGCGACCAGGTGGTCACCGTGCATTTTTCCACTGAACTCGACGACGGTACCTGGGTGACGGAACTGCGCGCCCCGGGCGGCCCGCTGCTCGACGGGCACCCCGGAGAACAATTGGCATTGCCCGCGGGCGCGGCAATTACTTTGATCGAGCCATCGGTCGCCGGGGCTAAACGGTTGTGGCGCGCGAAAATCGACCTGGAAGGCGACGTCGCGCGCTATCTGGCCAAAGTCGGTCGCCCGATTCGCTACGGCTACGTTCCGCGCGCCTGGCCGCTGCCGAACTACCAGACCGTGTTCGCGCTGGATCCGGGATCGGCGGAAATGCCGAGCGCTGCCCGGCCGTTCACCACTGAGCTGGTGACCCGGCTCGTCGCACGCGGCATCCTGTTCGCCCCGGTGCTGCTGCACACCGGCGTCTCGTCGCCCGAGGCGGGAGAACCGCCATCCGCCGAACGGTTCCGCGTTCCAGCAACCACTGCGGCGCTCGTCAATTGGGTGCGGGACCAGGGCGGACGCGTCATCGGTGTCGGGACTACCGCGGTGCGGGCGCTCGAATCCGCGACGGACCCAGGCGGCCTGGCGACCGCCGCGGCCGGGTGGACCGAACTGGTCCTCGGCCCGGACCGGCCGGCTCGCGCGGTGGACGGATTGCTCACCGGCCTGCACGCGCCCGAGGCGTCCCACCTGCTGCTCCTGGAAGCGGTCGTGGGTCCGAAGCTCGTGCAGCGGGCCTACGACGCCGCGGTGGAGCGCGGGTATCTGTGGCACGAGTTCGGCGACGTCTCGCTCCTGACAAGCAGGTGAGCCCCGCGGCTGTCAAGTAATTCCGCGCAATTTCCCGGGATGCGGATGCGTAGGCAACCCGGTGGGTGAACGTGCCATTCTCGCTCCGTTCTGCTTACCGGGAAAGGGCTATTGTGCGTACATTTCGGCGAACTCGATCGATCGCTTCCGCGCTGACCGCGCTCACGGTGCTCGGAGCGCTCGCCGGGTGTTCCCGCGCGGACCGCGGCGAGGCCGCGACGAACGAGGGCGCGGCCGGCGAGGTCCGCGTCGGCTTCTTCCCGAACGTCACGCACACGCCCGCTCTGATCGGGGTCAAGAAGGATTTCTTCGCACAGAACCTGGGCGGGACGAAGCTCGCCACGCAGACCTTCAACGCCGGCCCGGCCGAGGTGAACGCGCTGCTCGGCGGCTCGCTGGACGTCGCGTTCATCGGCTCCGGGCCGGCCATCAACGCGTTCACCAAGTCCAAGGGCGCGATTCAGCTGGTGGCCGGCGCGGTCACCGGCGGCGCCCAGCTGGTGGTGAAACCGGACATCACCTCGGTCGACCAGCTCAAGGGCAAGACGATCGCGACGCCGCAGCTGGCCAACACCCAGGACGTCGCGCTCAAGAAGTTCCTGGCCGGGAAGCACCTGACCGGCCAGGTGAACGTGACGAACCTGGACAACCCGAAGACGCTCGACGCGTTCCGCAAGGGCGAGGTCGACGGCGGCTGGCTGCCCGAGCCGTGGTCCTCGCGGCTGGTCGCGGACGCGGGCGCGAAGGTGCTGGTCGACGAGAAGTCGCTGTGGCCGGACGGCCGGTTCCCGAGCACCGTGGCGATCGTGCGTAGCGAGTTTCTCAAGCAGCACCCGGACACCGTGCGCGCGCTGCTGAAGGGCGAGCTGCAGGCGATCGACTGGGCGAAGCGGAACCCGGCCGAGGCGAAGACCGTCGTCAACGCGGCGCTCAAGGAGCTGTCCGGCAGCTCGCTCAGCCCAGCCGTGCTCGACCGCGCGTTCGCGAACATCGAGCTGACCGCCGACCCGGTGCCCGCTCAGTTCCCGCAGCTGGCCAAGGACTCGGTAACCGCGGGCGTGGTCGACCAGGTCGTGGACCTGAAGGGGTTCGCCGACTTCGGCCCACTCAACGAAGTCCTCAAGGCACAGCAGCTGCCTACCGTGAACGCGCCCGAGCTGGCCAAGTGACGTCCCGACCGGAAGGCGATCCTCGATGACCACCACCCTGCCCGGACCCGTCGCCGCCACCGTCGCGGCCGTGCACCTCGACCGCGTCGGCAAGGTGTTCGGCTCCGCCGGTGGCGCGGTGACCGCGCTCGACGGTGTCGACCTGACCGTCGCGCCGGGCGAGTTCGTCTGCCTGCTCGGCGCGTCCGGCTGCGGCAAGAGCACGCTGCTGAACCTGGTCGCGGGCCTGGACCGGCCCTCGGCCGGCCGGATTACGCTCACCACTTCGCGGCCCGCGGTGATGTTCCAGGAGGCCGCGTTGATGCCGTGGCTCACCGCGTCCCGCAATGTGGAGCTGCCGCTGCGGCTGGCCGGCTTCGGCCGCGCGGAGCGGCGCGACAAGGCGGCCGAGCTGCTGGACCTGGTCCGGCTGGGCGACGCCGCCCGCAAGCGACCGCACGAGCTGTCCGGTGGGATGCGGCAGCGGGTCGCGCTGGCGCGGGCGCTGGCGGCCACCCATCGCGTCGGCGGCGACGACGGCAACGCGTTGCTGCTGATGGACGAGCCGTTCGCCGCGCTGGACGCGATCACGCGCGACGTGCTGCAGAGCGAACTGTTGCGGGTGTGGCGCAGCACCGGCACATCGGTGCTGTTCGTGACACACGACGTCCGCGAGGCCGTGCGGCTGGGCCAGCGGGTGGTGCTGCTTTCGTCGCGCCCCGGCCGTGTGGTGCGCGAGTGGACCGACGTCGCGTCCGCTGCCGCGGAACTGCTGGCCGAGGAGATCACGGCCGATCTGCGAGAGGTGATCAGCACCCATGCCGCAGCCTGACCAGGCGGCCCCCGACCTCGACGAAGCCGTCGGCGCCGGCCTGGACCGGCTCGACGCGCCCACCGCCGCGCGACCGCCGTCGCTGCGCCGCCGCTTCGCGCGCGGCTTCCTGCCGCCGCTCGGCGCGCTCGTGCTGCTGGTGCTCATCTGGCAGATCCTGTGGGCAGCCGCGTTCTGGCCGGAAACCACTCTGCCCGCGCCACTGGACGTGTGGGCGGAATTCTGGAGCACGGTCACCGACGGTTCGGTGTTCGGCTTCATCTGGACGTCCGTGCACCGCGCCGCGCTCGGCTTCGCCGCCGGAGTGGTGATCGGCACGCCGCTGGGCATCCTGGTGGCCAAGGTGCGCCTGGTGCGGGCCGCGATCGGACCGCTGCTGAGCGGGTTGCAGAGCCTGCCCTCGGTCGCGTGGGTGCCCGCCGCGGTGATCTGGTTCGGCATCAACGACGCGGCGATCTACTTCGTCGTGCTGCTGGGCTCGGTCCCGTCGATCGCGAACGGCCTGGTGTCCGGGATCGACCAGATTCCGCCGATCCTGCCGCGGGTCGGCCAGGTGATGGGCGCCGGCCGGCTGGCGGCGGCGCGGCACATCCTGCTGCCGGCAGCGTTGCCCGGGTTTCTCGCCGGCTTGAAGCAGGGCTGGGCGTTTTCGTGGCGGTCGCTGATGGCGGCGGAGCTGATCGCGCGCTCGCCGAGCCTCGGCGTCGGGCTGGGGACGTATCTGAACGACGGCTCGTCGTACAACTCGATGCCCAAGGTGATCGCGGCGATCTTCTTGATCTTGTTCGTCGGGGTGGCGATCGAGCTGATCGTGTTCCGCCCGCTGGAGCGGTCGGTGCTGCGGGCTCGGGGGCTGACCGCGTCGCTGTGAGGGAGAAGTCTTCCGGTCTCCTCCTCGGAACGGCCCGGCGCGGCGACCGCGCCTGACGAGCGCTGCCCAGGCAGGCCGGTCAGAATGTTCGATCATGATCCCCGGAGTGTTCGCAGCGGCTTCCGTGCTCGTGTTCGTGGTGCGGTTCGCGCGCGAGCCGAGGCGGGTGGGCAACGCGATCTGGTTCGCGATCGCGCTCGGATTCACCGGGCTGTGGCTGCTGTCTTTGCTGCGGCACTCCGAATGGGCGCAGCTGGCGGTGATCGCCGGCGTCGCGATCGCCGGCGCTCTGGCCGCGTTGGTGCTGCCGTGGGCGCTGATCGCCAACGGCGTGGTGATGCTGCGCCGGGAAGGGCGGCGGCTGGCGAACCTGCTCTCGCTGCTGGCCGGCCTGGGCTTGCTGGCGGTTTTCGTCCTCTCGGTGAGCGCGCTGGCGCTCAACGACCCGCCGTGGCTGCTCGTGCTGGCCGCGACGGTGCTGCTGGTGACGGGTTATCTGGCCTTCCTGTTCGTGGCGTTGATGCTGTACTCGATCCTGTACAGCCGGGTGAACCGCCTCGCCCGGGCCGACGCGGTCATCGTGCTCGGTTCCGGCCTGCTTGGCGACCGGGTGCCGCCCTTGCTGGCCAGCCGGCTCGACCGGGCGGTGCAGGTGCACCAGCGGTCGCCAGGGGCGCTGCTGGTGGTGTCCGGCGGGCAGGGCCCGGACGAACTGACCTCGGAAGCCGACGCCATGGCGCGCTACCTGGTCGAGGCCGGCGTCCCCGCGGATCAAGTGCTGCTGGAGGACCGGGCGACGACCACCGGCGAGAATCTGCGCTTCAGCGTCGCGGTGCTGGACCGGCGCGGCTTTTCCGGCGCGGTGCTGGCCGTGACGAACAACTACCACGTGTTCCGCACCGCGGTGCTCGCCCGGAAGCTGGGCTTGAAGCTGAACGTGATCGGCGCGAAGACGGCGTCCTATTTCGTGCCGAGCGCGTTTCTGCGGGAATTCGTGGCGTTGTTGCTGCAGTACCGGAAGACGAACGCACTGGTGCTGCTCGTGCTGGCCGGCGGACCGTTCTTGCTGTTCTGGTACGCGCGCTGATCAGACGGTGCAGATCCAGATCGCGCGCCAGTGGTACCCGTCTTGTTCCGCCTGCTCGACGGTGAACCGCACCTCGTCGCCGACGGCCAATGCGCGGAACCCGCCAGCTTCGCGCACGCCGCGGCTGTTCTCGTCGATCATCGAGTAATGGGCCCACACTGGGCCTTCTACAGTGGACGATTCGAGCACGCCGAGGCCGCGCTCCCGGTCCCAGCGCACGACTTTTCCCTGATGCTCCACCGTGATCACGGTAGCCGACGCCGTCCGGTTTCGGTCTTTGATGGAGTTGTCAAACAGCGGGAAACGCCTGCCACCAGTGTATAGAACAGGTGTTCGGTACCGCTGTCACTCATTCGGGTGCACCTGGCGAAGGCGTCCCGGACCGGACCGGCCCGGCCCGGCGAAGGGCGCCAATCCGCACCTCGGGACGCGATCGAAGCCGCCTGGCGTTGCGCGCACGCGTTACCGGGCGGCGCGCCGAAAAGTACCCGCTCGGAAGGCGGCTGGGGAGCCGTGTCGAAATCCGCTGGTCTCGTTCGACGGGATGGCAAGCACGGAAGCACAAGTCAGGAGACAGAAGCCATGGGCAAGGTAGTAGCGAACGCCATCATGTCCCTCGACGGGTACGTCGCCAAGCAGGACAACAGCATCGGCCGGTTGTTCGACTGGCTGCAGAACGGCGAGGTCGCGATCCCGACCCCGGCCGGCGACTTCACCGTGCACCTCAACCCGGCGAGCGCGCAGCACTGGCGGAACTGGGTGTCGTCAGTGGGAGCGCTGATCTGCGGCCGGACGCTGTTCGACGTGACTCAGGGCTGGCAGGGCCGGCACAGCATGGACGTCCCGGTCGTCGTCGTGACGCACCGGGTCCCGCAAGACTGGATCGAGGCCCATCCCGACGCGCCGTTCACCTTCGTCACCGACGGCGTCGAGGCGGCGGTCGCGGCCGCGCAGGAGCTCGCCGGCGACCGGGTCGTCGCGGTCACCGGCGGCACCATCGCCCAGCAGTGCCTGGACCTGGGACTGCTCGACGAGGTAGCCATCGACCTCGTGCCGGTGGTGATGGGCGAGGGGAACCGGCCCTTCTTCGGCCGGCTCTCGTCGCCGGACGTCCTGCTCGGCAACCCGACCGCTTGCGTCCAAGGAGACCGGGTCACCCATCTGGTGTTCCCAGTGCGGTGACCCGGCACCCGGTCTGCCTGGTGCGCCTGCCTGGACGTGCCCCGGTTCAGGAATCCCGGCGTCCGCCAGCGGAGCTGCCGTTGCGGCGGCCCCGTGACGGCTGTCCGCCGGACGCGCGGCGGGCGTTGCCGGAAGCGCGGCTGCCATCGGCGGCGCGGCGACCGCCCGTGTTCGAAGCGCGGGGCTGGTCTTCCCGGCGGGGCTGCCGCTCAGCAGACCCGGCGCGAGCGCCTCGCGGCTCCGCGCCCTGTCGAGGGCCACCTCGCGTCCCGGCGGCGCGACGCGCCTGCGAAGCGGCCCGCGCCCCCTGCCCGCCGCGGTTTTCCGAAGGGGCTCCGCGGCGACGGCCAGCACCAGGCGCGGCACCGGTAGCGGTCACCTTGGACGGCCGGTCGTCCACGACCGGGCGGCGCGGCGAGGCAGTGAAGGACCGGTCGCCGGGGGCCAGTTCGGACAGCAGCGGGTGCGACGGCGAGATCCGCGTGGTGGTCGGGGAGATCCCGGCCTTGCGGGTCAGCGCCCGGACGTCGGAGACCTGCTCGTCGGTCATCAGCGTGACGACGGTGCCGGACGCGCCCGCTCGGGCGGTACGGCCGGAGCGGTGCAGGTACGCCTTGTGCTCGACCGGCGGGTCCGCGTGGATCACCAGGGTCACGTCGTCCACGTGGATGCCGCGGGCCGCGATGTCCGTGGCCACCAGGGTCTTCGCGGTGCCGGAGGAGAATGCCTCCAAGTTCCGGGTGCGAGCGTTCTGGCCCAGGTTGCCGTGCAGCTCGACCGCGGGGACGCCGTTGGCGATGAGCTTCCGGGTGAGCGCCTTCGCGCGGTGCTTGGTGCGGGTGAACACCAGAGTGCGGCCCGGCGCGGCGGTCAGATCGACCAGGACCGGGAGCCGGTGCGTCTCCTCCAGGTGCAGCACGTGGTGCGTCATGGTGGAGACCGGCGACTGCGCCGAGTCGACGCTGTGCAGCACCGGGTCGTTCATGAACTGCTTGGCCAGCACGTCGATGCCGTTGTCCAGGGTCGCGGAGAACAGCAGGCGCTGGCCGCGCTCCGGGGTCGCCGCCATGATGCGCCGGACCTCGGGCAGGAAGCCCAGGTCGGCCATGTGGTCGGCCTCGTCGAGGACGGTGATTTCGATCTTGTCCAGCTTCGCCTCGCCGGAGCGCATGTGATCGGCGAGCCGTCCGGGGCAGGCGACGACGATGTCGACGCCGTCGCGCAGGCGGGTGATCTGCGGGTTCGCGCTCACGCCGCCGAAGATCGTGGTGGCCTTGAGGCCCAGCGGGCGCGCCAGCGGCACGATCGCGGCCTCGATCTGGGTGGCCAGCTCACGGGTCGGCGCGAGGATCAGCGCGCGCGGGCGGCCGGGCCGGCGCCGGGTCGGGCCGGCCGCCAGGCGGGCCAGCACGGGCAGCACGAAGCCGTAGGTCTTGCCGGAGCCGGTGCGGCCGCGGCCGAGCACGTCGCGGCCGGCGAGCGTGTGCGGCAGCGTCGCGGCCTGGATCGGGAACGGCTCGGTGACACCCTGCTGCGCGAGGGCGTCGACCAGGGGTTTGGGCAGGCCGAGTTCAGTGAAAGTCGTCATGGCGGTATGGACGCGCAGAGGCGTCCGGTATCTCCGTACGTTGCGGCGGTTGTCCTGCCCGGCGCGGCCTCGGACGGCTGCGGCGCGTGGTCGTCGACAACAGTGAAGCGCGGCCCGAGGCAGAACTGAGCGGACCGCGTCGTCCAGTGTAGCGGGCCAAGATCGGCAGGGCTACGTGATATCGCCCGCAGGCCGCCATGCGCGAACCGACGAAGCGGGCCGGCGATCTTCGTCCGTTCCCACCAGTCCCGGCCAGGCGCCGGGTGCGACAGTGGCGGCATGAGTGCAGACGAACTCCGGGGACTGCTCGGCGACTGGGCGCGGGAAGCCGCGGTGCCCGGCGTATCGGTCGGAATCGCTTACCGCGGCGAGGAAACGCTGCTCACCGCCGGAGTGTCCAGTGTGGACACCCAGCTGCCGGTGGACGACGACACGCTGTTCATGATCGGCTCCACCAGCAAGACGTTCGCCGCCACCGCGGCACTGGTGCTGGTCGAGGACGGCGTGCTCGAACTGGACGCGCCGATCGCGGGCTACCTGCCGGAGCTGCGGCTGTCCGACCCGGTCGCCCGCGAAACCGTGACGCTGCGGCATCTCCTCACGCACAGCTCCGGCTTTCTCGGCGACATCGAGGTCGACACCGGCTGGGGCGACGACGCGCTCGCCCGCGCGGTGCGGAAGTTCGACGAACTGCCGCAGATCTTCCCGGTCGGCGAGGTCTTCTCCTACTGCAACGCCGGCTTCCTGCTGGCCGGCCGGCTTGTCGAAGCGGTCTCCGGGCTCCCGTACGAGGAGTTCGTCCGCACCCGGCTGCTGGCCCCGCTGGAAATGACGGATTCGTTCTTCCAGCCGTGGGAGGTGCTCACCCGCCGTCACGCGGTCGGCCACGCGATGCGCGAGGACGGCCCGGCGGTCGCGCACCTGGTCGGGCTTTCGCGGAGCGACGCGCCGGCTGGCGGGCTCTGGTCCACTGCCCGTGACCAGCTGAAGTGGGCTCGGTTCCAGCTGTCCGGCGGCAAGGTGCTCAGCGACGAGACCCGGAAACTGATGCAGGCCGCGCAGCGTCCGGCGGCGCTGGCGATCGAGGAGGTCGGGCTGTCCTGGCTGCGGCAGCGCCACGGCGGCACCCAGCTGGTGCGGCACGGCGGCAACGTCAGCAACCTGCAGTTGTCCGAATTCCAGCTGGCGCCGAGCGAGGACCTCGCGGTCACCGTGCTCACCAACAGCGTGGGCGGCAGTGCGCTCGGCCCGCGGATCGTCGACTGGTGCCTGGAGCACCTCGCCGGGCTGCCGAGCCTGGAAAGCGCGCCGGCGGTGGCGGTCGAACCGGGCGAATTCCTCGGCAAGTTCGAGACCGGTGCGCTCGCCCTCGAAGTCACCGAGCGGGACGGCTCGCTCTGGGCCCAGATGCTGCTCGACAGCGACAGCTCGGACATCGTCTCGCCGCCGCCGTTCGAGGTCGTCTTCGTCGGCGAAGACCTGCTCGCCCGGGCCACGGACACCCGCAGGCCGAGCGCCCGTTTCCGGCGCGACGGCCACGGCCGGGTGGACGCGCTGGAATTCGGCGGCCGCACCGCGCTAAGGTTACCGGGCGGTAACCACGGCTGACCTGGAGATGCGATGAGCGCGCTGCTGAACCCGCGGGACTACGACGCCCGGAAGTTCGACCCGGAGACCCAGCGCCTGCTGCGGGCGACGATCGACTGGTTCGAAGCGCGCGGCAAGCGGCGCCTGACCGAGGCGTACCACGAACGCGAGTTCTACGCCGACTTCCTCGAGTTCGCCGGGCGGGAAGGCCTGTTCTCGACCTTCCTCACCCCGGCCTCGGACTCGGCGGGGAATCCGGACAAGCGCTGGGACACCAGCCGGGTCGCGGCGCTGTCGGAGATCCTCGGCTTCTACGGCCTGAACTACTGGTACCCGTGGCAAGTCACCATCCTCGGCCTCGGCCCGGTGTGGCAGAGCGCGAACGCAGCCGCCCGCAAACGCGCCGCCGAGGCGCTGGACGCGGGCGGCGTCGGCGCGTTCGGGCTGTCCGAAAAGGAGCACGGGGCGGACATCTACTCGTCCGACCTCGTGCTCACCCCGGACGGCGAGGGCGGCTACCGCGCCACCGGGTCGAAGTACTACATCGGCAACGGGAACTGCGCCCGCACGGTTTCGGTGTTCGGCCGGATCGAGGGCGTCGAAGGACCCGAGCAGTACGTGTTCTTCTACGCCGATTCCGAGCATCCGAACTACCACGTGGTGAAGAACGTCGTGCCGTCGCAGATGTACGTGGCGGAGTTCCGGCTGGAGGACTACCCGGTGCGCGCCGAGGACATCCTCCACACTGGACCGGAAGCGTTCAGCGCCGCGCTGAACACGGTCAACATCGGCAAGTTCAACCTGTGCTTCGGCGGCATCGGAATGGCGACGCACTCGCTGTACGAGGCGATCACGCACGCGCACAACCGGATCCTGTACGGCAACCCGGTCACCGATTTCCCGCACGTGCGCCGTGAATTCGTCGAGGCGTACGCGCGGCTGAACGGGATGAAGCTGTTCTCCGACCGTGCGGTCGACTACTTCCGCTCGGCGAACCAGCAGGACCGCCGCTACCTGCTGTACAACCCGATCACCAAGATGAAGGTCACCACCGAGGCGCAGAAGGTGATCGGCCTGGTCGCGGATGTGGTGGCGGCCAAGGGATTCGAGGCCGACACGTACCTGGCGATGGCGAAGAACGACATCGACGGGCTGCCCAAACTGGAGGGCACCGTCGCGGTGAACCTCGCGCTGATCGCGAAGTTCATGCCCGCGTACCTGTTCGCGCCGGAGGAGTACGCGCCGGTCCCGACCCGCGACGACGCGGCCGACGACGACTTCCTGTTCCGCCAAGGCCCGGCGCGCGGGCTGTCGAAGATCCGGTTCCACGACTGGAAACCGGCCTACGAAAACGCCAAGCACATCCCGAACGTCGCGCTGTTCGCCGAACAGGCCGGTGTGCTGGTGCGGCTGCTGTCGGAGGCCACGCCGGACGAGGCGCAGCAGAAGGACCTGGACTTCGGGCTCGCGCTGACCGAGCTGTTCACCCTCGTGGTGTACGGCCAGCTGATCCTGGAGCAAGCCGAGCTGACCGGCGTCGCCGACGACCTGATCGACCAGCTGTTCGCGGTGCTGGTTCAGGACTTCAGCCTCGCCGCGGTCGATCTGCACGGCAAGCCGAGCTCGACGGAGAAGCAACAGGAGCTGGTGCTGTCCGGCCTGCGCAAGCCGGTGGTGGACGGCGAGCGGTTCGACCGGGTGTGGGCGCTGGTGCGGGATCTGTCCGGCGCCTACGAGATGAATCCCTGACGCGCGCTACCCGTCAGCGCGCCGTCCGACGCTGCCCCAATGTGGCATTGGGTGCGCTGAACGCACCGAATGCCACATTGGGTGCGCTGAACGCACCGAATGCCACATTGGGTGCGTCTGACGCACCCAATGTGGCATTGGGGTGTCCTACTTGCCGAACCCGGCCCGACGAAGCGCGTCCGCCATCGAGCCGCTGCCTCCGGAGTCACGACGATCCCGGCCGCCGCCGCCCCCGCGCTGCTGCGGATTCCGCCGCTGACCGCCCTGGCCGCCCTGGCCGCCGCTGCCCTGGCCACGGTCCCGGCCCCCACCGCCACCGCGGTTGTTCCCGGCGCCCGGCTCGTCGTCCAGCCGCAGCGTCAGCGAGATCCGCTTGCGCGGCACGTCGACCTCGAGCACCTTCACCTTCACGATGTCGCCGGGCTTCACCACCTCGCGCGGGTCCTTCACGAAGTTCTTCGACAGCGCCGAAACGTGCGCCAGGCCGTCCTGGTGCACGCCGACGTCGATGAACGCGCCGAACGCGGCCACGTTCGTGACGACGCCCTCCAGGCGCATCCCCGGCTTCAGGTCGGCGATCTTCTCCACGCCCTCGGCGAAGGTCGCGGTCTTGAACGCCGGACGCGGGTCGCGGCCCGGCTTCTCCAGCTCGGACAGGATGTCGGTGACGGTCGGCAGGCCGAATGTCTCGTCGACGAACTCGGCCGGCTTCAGCGTCTTCAGGGTGCGCTCGTTGCCGATCAGCTCGCGGATGCCGGTGCCGGTGCGGTCGAGGATCCGCCGGACCACCGGGTAGGACTCCGGGTGCACCGAGGACGCGTCGAGCGGGTCGTCGCCGTCCGGGATGCGGAGGAAGCCGGCGCACTGCTCGAACGCCTTCGGGCCCAGGCGGGCGACGTCCTTGAGCGCGGTGCGGGAACGGAACGGGCCGTTGCTGTCGCGGTGCGCCACGATGTTCTCGGCCAGCGACGTGGTGATGCCCGAAACGCGGGTCAGCAGGGGAGCGGACGCGGTGTTCACGTCCACGCCGACCGCGTTCACGCAGTCCTCGACCACCGCGTCCAGCGACCGCGACAGCGACACCTCGGACAGGTCGTGCTGGTACTGGCCGACGCCGATCGACTTCGGGTCGATCTTCACCAGCTCGGCCAGTGGGTCCTGCAGCCGGCGGGCGATCGAGACCGCGCCGCGCAGCGAGACGTCCATGCCGGGCAGTTCCTGCGAAGCGAACGCCGAAGCGGAGTACACGGACGCGCCCGCCTCGGACACGACCGCCTTGGTGAGCTTGAGCTCCGGGTGCTTCTTGATCAGCTCGATGGCCAGTTTGTCGGTCTCCCGCGACGCGGTGCCGTTGCCGATCGAGATCAGGTCGACGTTGTGCTTCTTGGCCAGCACGGCCAGTTCGGCGATCGACTGGTCCCACTTGTTCGCCGGCTGGTGCGGGTAGATCACGTGGGTGTCGACGACCTTGCCGGTCGCGTCGACCACGGCCACCTTCACGCCGGTGCGGAAGCCCGGGTCGAGGCCCATCGTCGCGCGGGTGCCGGCCGGGGCGGCCAGCAGCAGGTCGCGCAGGTTCGCGGCGAACACGCGCACGGCGTCGTCCTCGGCCGACTGGCGCAGCCGCATCCGCAGGTCGATGCCCAGGTGCAGGAGGATCTTCGTGCGCCAGGCCCAGCGCACGGTGTCGCCGAGCCACTTGTCGGCAGGCCGGTCCTGCTGGCTGATGCCGAACCGGGCGGCGATGCGCTGCTCGTACTCGGTCGGGCCGACCCGCGGCGGGGCGTCCTCGGCGACCGGTTCGGACGGCTCCATCGACAGGTCGAGGACTTCTTCCTTCTCGCCGCGCAGCATGGCGAGGATCCGGTGCGAGGGGAGCTTGGTGTAGGGCTCGGAGAAGGCGAAGTAGTCGGAGAACTTGGCCCCGTCGGTCTCCTTGCCCGCGCGGACCTTGGACGCCAGGTGGCCCTCGGCCCACATCTTCTCGCGCAGCTCGCCGATCAGGTCGGCGTCCTCGGCGAACCGCTCGACCAGGATCGCGCGTGCGCCGTCCAGTGCGGCCTGCGTGTCGGCGACGCCCTTGTCCGCGTCCACGAACACCGCGGCGGCCGCCTGCGGGTCCGTCGCGGGGTCGTTCAGCAGTCCGTCGGCCAGCGGCTCCAGGCCGGCTTCGCGGGCGATCTGTGCCTTGGTGCGCCGCTTGGGCTTGTAGGGCAGGTAGATGTCCTCCAGCCGCGATTTGGTGTCCGCGGCGAGGATCTGCGCTTCGAGCTCGTCGTCCAGCTTGCCCTGGCTCCGGATCGAGTCGAGCACCGCGGCCCGGCGTTCGTCCAGCTCGCGGAGGTAGCGCAGGCGCTCTTCGAGCGTCCGCAGCTGGGCGTCGTCCAGCTCTCCGGTGACCTCTTTGCGGTACCGGGCGATGAACGGCACCGTCGACCCCTCGTCGAGGAGCGTGACGGCGGCCTTGACCTGCCCTTCGCGCACCCCCAGCTCTTCGGCGATCCGCTGCTCGACCGACTGCACGCTCAAACCAGGCTCCTGCTTCGTCTCGGGTGGCTCTGGGTCTGCATTCTGCCGCTGCCCGCCCGGCGGGTCGCGGATGGCCCGCCGAAAGTTCCTTGACTTCCGCATTGGTCTAGTCCACTTTGAGGTGATCTGCCTCACTGCCCCCGCGGAGGTCCGACCGTGTCCCCACACCCGTCCCGACGGCGCCTGCCTGCGCTGTTGTCCCTGCTGGCCTCGGTAGCGCTGGCGCTCGGCGTCACGCTCTCGCTGGGCTCCGGCACCGCATCGGCCGCCAACATCCTCGCCAACCCCGGCTTCGAGAGCGGTTCGCTCGACGGCTGGACCTGCACCGGAACGGCTTCGGTGGTCGCCACCCAGGCGCACGACGGCAGCCATTCGCTGAGCGCCGCGCCGTCCTCGTCCGACACCGGACAGTGCTCGCAGCAGGTCACTGTGCAGGCGAACACCGCGTACAAACTGTCCGCCTGGGTCCAGGGCAGCTACGTCTACCTGGGCGTCTCCGGCTCGGTCGAGCAGAGCACGTGGACTCCCGGCGGCAGCGGGTGGCAGCAGCTCAGCCTGAGCTTCACCACCGGCTCGTCCACCAGCCTGACCGTGTACCTGCACGGCTGGTACGGCCAGCCCGCCTACCTCGCCGACGACGTCAGCCTCGACGGTCCGGGCACCCCGCCCACCACCTCGCCCACCACCTCGGCCCCGCCGACCGTTCCCACCACGTCCGCCAGTTCGTCGACGCCGACCACGACCACGCCGCCGCCGGTGGAGAGCGGCCTGCCGAAGCACATCCTCACCGGCTACTGGCAGAACTTCGACAACGGCGCGAAGACGTTGAAACTGGCGGACGTACCGACCACCTACAACGTCATCGCGGTCGCCTTCGCCGACGCCACCAGCACGCCCGGCGCGGTGAGCTTCACGCTCGATCCGGGCCTGTCGTCCAAGCTCGGCGGCTACACCGACGCGCAGTTCCGCGCGGACATCAAGACCGTGCAGGCGCGCGGCCAGAAGGTGATCATCTCGGTCGGCGGCGAGAAGGGCACGATCAGCGTCGGCGACAGCTCGTCGGCGGACAACTTCGCCAACTCGGTGAAGCAGCTGATCTCGACCTACGGGTTCGACGGCGTCGACATCGACCTCGAGAACGGCATCAACGCCACCTACATGGCACAGGCGCTGCGCGGCATTCACGCCGGCGGCGGTTCGGTGATCACGATGGCACCGCAGACCATCGACATGCAGTCCGCCCAGGGCGGCTACTTCCAGCTGGCGCTGAACATCAAGGACATCCTCACTGTCGTCAACATGCAGTACTACAACTCGGGCGCGATGAACGGCTGCAACGGAAGCGTCTACTCGCAAGGCACGGTCGACTTCCTCACCGCGCTCTCCTGCATCCAGCTGCAGGGCGGCCTGCGCGCCGACCAGGTCGCCTTCGGCCTGCCGTCGTCCGGTTCCGCGGCGGGCGGCGGTTACCAGCCGCCGTCGAACGTCGTGTCGGCGATGAACTGCATGGCCAAGGGTTCCGGCTGCGGCTCGTTCAAGCCCTCGGCGGCCTATCCGGACCTGCGCGGCGCGATGACCTGGTCGATCAACTGGGACGCGTCGAACGGATACGGCTTCGCGAACACGGTCAGCGCGGGGCTGAAGGACCTTCCCTGACCCTCCTGAGCGGCTAGGCCGGTTCTCTCCGGCCTAGCCGCTCAGGAGCGGATGACGTAGTCGGCCGGGTCGAGCACCCGGGTCCGGCGGTCGTACTCGACGACCAGCCCGGGCCAGTTGGTGCTCACCCGGCCGTTTTCCTGCCGGTACCAGCTGGTGCAGCCGCTCCACACGCTGTGCCCGAGCCGGGCCTGCACCTCGCGGTCGTAGCGCTCTTCGACCTCGGCGCGCACTTCGAGCGACGCCACGCCGGGGCGGGCGAGGTGCTCGACCGCCTGCCGGAGGTACCGGGCTTGGCGTTCGATCATGTAGATGATCGAACCGGCGCCGAGGTTGGTGTTCGGGCCGTACATGCAGAACAGGTTCGGGAAGCCGGGCACCGTCAGGCCCAGGTACGCGCGGGCGCCGCCGCGCCAGGCCTCGGACAGCGGCTGGCCGTCGCGGCCGAACACCTGCATCGGGCCGAGGAACTCGGTGGCTTTGAAACCGGTGCCGTAGATCAGCACGTCGACTTCGTGCTCCACCCCGTCCGCGGTGCGCACCCCGCGCGGGGTGATTTCCTTGATCGGGGCCGTTTCGACGGACACGTTCGGCTGCGCGAGCGCGGGCAGGTAGTCGTTGGTGAACAGGATCCGCTTGCAGCCCAGCGGATAGTCCGGGGTGACCTTCTTCCGGAGAGCGGCGGACTTGAGGTGGCGGCGGCGCAGCTGGGCGGTGCGCAGCTCGAAGATCTTGGCCAGCACCGGATGCCGGGTCATCGCGTAGGTCGCGTACTCGGCGAGCAGGAAGATCCGCGCGCGGCCGAGCCATTGCGTCTTGGGCAGACGGCGGAAGACGCGTTTCTGCCAGTCCGCGTAGCGACCGTCGTTCTTGGCCATGATGTACGGCGGCGTGCGCTGGAAAACGGTGACGTGCGCGGCCTGCTTCCGGATCTCCGGCACGAACTGGATCGCGCTCGCCCCGGTGCCGATCACGGCGATCTTCCTGCCCGCCAACGGGATATCGTGGTTCCACTGGGCGGAGTGGAACGCCGTGCCGGCGAAGCTCTCGCGGCCCGGGATCGAGGGCAGCGCGGGCCGGGACAGCTGCCCGACCGCGGGCACGAAGACGTCCGCCACGAAGGTCTCGCCCTGCGCAGTCTCGACGCGCCAGCGACCGTCGGCGTATGCGGCGGAGGTGACTTCGCGGCCGTACCGGATGTGCGGGCCGATGCCGTACTTCTCGATCACGCGCTTGAGGTAGGCGTGGATGTCCGGCTGCATCGCGTACCGCTTCGGCCAGTCCGGGTTGGGTTCGAAGGAGAACGAGTAGAGCGGCGAGGGAACGTCGCAGGCCGCGCCGGGGTAGGTGTTCTCCCGCCACACCCCGCCCGGTTCGGCGGCGCGTTCGAGGATGGTGACGTCGGCGAACCCGGCGCGCTTCAGCTCGATCGCGGCACCGATCCCGCCGAACCCGGTGCCCACGATCAGCACGGACGGCGTCGTACTGGCGGTGTCGTTCATGACCTGAAATTACGCAGCCGGGCGGCGGCGGGGAAGGTCAGGAACGGCCAGCCGATCGAGAATTCCGGCCATCTGGCTGGCGGCCGCAGCTCATCCAGCGGCGCGCCGCTGCGTGGGGCAGTCGTGCCTGCTGGCTCCGTGCGGCCGGTTCGCGCGGTCGCCGGAGTCCGTCCGCGTCCTTCACCCGCTCGTCAGCCGCACCTCGTGGGTCTTCTCCGGTTCGGCCCAGGCCAGCAGATTCCGGCCAGCCTTCTCCAGCGCCGCAGCGTCACGCTTCGCGAGTCGTTCGAACGGCGTCAGCACCAGCTTCGCCGCTCCCCGGGCGGTGCTGGTCTCCCAGCTCCCGCGTACGTGGCCGTCGATCAGCAGCGTGCCCTTGACCAGCCCGTTCACCGTGATCACCCGTTTGCGATGCTCGTCGGTGACCACCCGGGTGCGGTCGGCATAGGACAGAATCGTCTGGTCGAACGGGCCGAGCAGCAGAGGCGGCACCGGCGTGTCCTCGTCCGGCAGCGTGGCCTCCGGCAGGTCGTACAGCGTGCGGCCGTCCGGGTCGGTGTAGGTGCGCAGGTCCATCCGCTCGACGACCTCGGCCAGCTTGGTGACGCCGGCCCAGGTCTGGACGTCGGCGACGGTCGCCGGGCCGAACGCGGCGAGATAGCGGCGGACCAGGGCGGCCGGCGAAGGATCCGGTGCGGCGACGCCTTCCAGCCAGTGGTCGGCGACCTGGTAGGTCGGCTGCCCGGCCTTGCCCCACACCCCGCGGGGCGGGATCTGCACCAGCGGCAGCACCGCGCGGGCCAGGAACATCAGCGACGCGGCCGGGGCCGCCGGGTACCGCTCGGCGAGCGCTTTGCCCAGCTGGTCGCTCGAATGCGGCCGTTCGCGCAACAGCTCGGCGGTGGTCTTCGCGACCGCCCCGTGGTCGACCTTCGACAGCGGTTCGCGATGCTGGTTGACCGCGGTCAGGGCGCGGTCCATCACGATCTGCACGAGCGGCCGCCAGGCGAGCGCGTCCGCGGCGGGCACCAGGTGCACGGTGCCGCGCATCAGCACCATCCGCACCACGCTGCGGTCCAGCAGCAGCCTGGACAACTCCTCTTGCTGGAATCCCCGCAACCGGCACCACAAGGCGTAATACGGCGGGAACGGTGCCTGCGCCTGCAGCCCGGCGAGATGCGCGACCGCGTCGAGCACCGGCATCTCGGCCGGCTTCAGCAGCAGCTGACGCTCGAGTGTGGCGCGGTTGAGGGCGCGGCGGGAAAGGCGCACGGCGGGAGCCTAACCGGCAGCACCGACAGTTTTTCCGCGTTCGCGCGGCGCCGCGACCGCGACCTGATCCATAATTCCGGCCATGAGCGAGCTGGCCGCGCCTTCGATCCGCGATTGGGACTATCCGCGCGGCACCGCGAGCGTGCTGCTGATGCACCAGTTCGCCGCGGAGCGCGGAGCGGAGCTGCCGGGCGTGCCGGTCGCGGAACTCCGTGCGCCGGACCGGCAGCTCGACGCGCGCCAGGAACTGGCTGTCGTGCGGGCGCTGCTGTCGGCGGTCGGTTCCGGCGACGACGTCGCGCTGAGTCTTGGCTGCCGGTACCGGGTAACGACGTTCGGGATCTTCGGGTTCGCCTGCATCAGCAGTCCGACGATGCGCGACGCGATGGTGTTCGCCTTGCGCTACTTGGACTTGTCGTTCACCTTCTGCATTCCGCACGTCGAGCTGAGCGACGCCGGCCTCGGCCTGGTGCTCGACGATTCCCGGGTGCCCGCCGACGTCGCGCGGTTCCTCGTGCTGCGCGACCTGTCCGCGATCTACACCGTGATGCAGGACCTGCTGCCCGGGATCTCGCTGCGGCAACTGGAATTCACCTTCCAGGGTTCGTCCTATGTGGAGTCTTATCGGACCGCCTTCGGGACGGTGCCGTTTTTCGGCGCGGCCGAGCACCGCGCGACATTCGAGCCGGATCTGCTCAATCGTCCGCTCCCGCAGGCGAACGAGCAGACCGTGGCGTTGTGCGCCGCGCAATGCGACGCGCTGGTCGCCCGTCGGCGTGCCCGGTCCGGCGTGCCGCAGCTGGTGCGGGAGCGGCTGGTGCGGCTCGGCGGCGCGGACGCCGGGATGGACGAGATCGCGCGTCAGCTCACCCTCAGCACCCGGACGCTGCGACGCCGGCTGACCGAGGCGGGCACCGGCTACCGGCAGCTGCTCGACGAAGTCCGGCAGACGCTCGCCGAGGAACTGCTGGACACCGGCGCGCTGTCGGTCGACGATGTCGCGCTGCGGCTGGGCTATGCCGAGGCATCGAGCTTCATCTACGCGTTCAAGCGCTGGACCGGAACCACACCGGCCGCGTACGCCCGCCGTGCCCAGGGGAAGCGTTAGCGGACCCGTCGTTGCTCACCGGGGGCGTTCAGCGGGCCGATCCGGGGCGCTGGTTTTGCGGTGCCGCTGGTCGGAAAGCGCCTTGGTGGGTCGTCTTCGCGGGCTTCCTCGTCGGCACCAGCCTGCTGGTCACCGGGACGGCGGGGTCGCCGTATTCAGGAAGTCCGCTGCGCGACCACTGCCGGATAGGTGGTCTCCAGCAGCTGTACCAGCGTTTCCACCAGGAACGTGCGTAGTTCGTCCCGGTCCAGCGCGCCGCGCACGAGCCATTCGCGCGACGCGGCGCGCAGCATGCCGCCGTACGCGCGGATCATCGCGCGCAGCTGCGGATGCCCGTCCGCCGGGAGCAGCGCGGCGGCGAGCACCCGGTCGGCGGCGATCTCGTCCGCCTCCAGCATGATCTGCTCGACCTCCGGGTCGTGCGCCGCGTCGAGCACGGTCAGCCAGGCTTCGCGGTGGCGTTCGGCGATGTCGATCCACCGGTCCAGGCCGACTTCCAGGCGCAGCCGGACCGGCCCGTCCGGCAGCGCGTCGACGACCGGGGCGGGCACGATCGTCATTTGCCGCACCACTTCCAGGTACAGCTCGCGCTTGCCGCCGAAGTAGTGGTTGATCAGCGGCCGGGCCACCCCGGCGGCGGCTGCGATGTCCGAAGTGGACACCGAGGAATAGCTGCCCGCGCCGAAGCACCGCCGGGCCGCGGCGAGGATTTCCGCCCGGCGCTCGGCGGGGTCCAGCCGGCGCCGGGGTCCGCTCATCCGGCCAGCCTCGCCGCCGGGCGAGCCGGTTGTCAACACGCCGGGCCGCCCGGGGGAGAGGGTGCTGTTACGGAACCGGAACAACCGGCGAGTAACTCCAGAGGCCCGGTTCGCGACCAAACAGCCGGGGGACAGGGGCGAGCGGAGCGCGATGAACGGGACCGACCACTGCCCGCGGCGGCCCGGCCGCTGGGTCGGCGTGCGGCTGCAGCACCGGCACGTCCGGGTGGACGAGAGCCCCGGGGTGTCTTATCAGGGCATCCTGATCAGCAGCTACGCCGACGGAACGCTGGTCGCCGAGCAGTGGGTGCCGCTCGGCGCGGACCCGAGCGAGGAGGACGACGAGGCGCTGATCGGGCAGTTGCGGGAGGCGCTGCGGTGGCAGTCGGGGGCGGTCGACTAACTCGGCTGGCCGGCAGCTGCCTGCGCTGCCGAGGAGCAGGTCCGTGAAGGGCCCCTTGCCGGAATCCAAGTCCGGCAAGGGGCCCTTCACGGACGGCTCAGGCAGCAGCCCGTTCTTCGGCAGGTGTGCTCGCACCCGAGCGCAGGTCCACCCCGCGCGTCTCCGGGAGCGTGAAGATCACCGCCGTGCTGATCACTGCCAGCACCATGCCGTAGGCGACGAACAGCGTCGGGTGCCCCTGCTCGGCGAACAGCGTCTGCAGATACGGTGCCGTGCCGCCGAAAGCCGCGACTGCGATCGAGTACGGGACGCCCACGCCGACAGTCCGGATACGGGTCGGGAAGATCTCCGCGTACACCGCAGGGCCGACCGACGAGAAGCCGGCCATGAAGACCAGTGCGATCGACATCGCCAGGAACAGCTGCCACGCCTCGTGTCCGACCATCGCGTTCAGCGGGTAACTCAGTACGAGCAGACCGCCGGTGGCGAGGAACAGGACCGGTTTGCGGCCGATGCGGTCGGACAGCATCCCCCACAGCGGCAACGCGATCAGGAAGACCAGGTTCGCGAACACGCCCGCCCACAGCGCGCCGGTCGGGTTCACCCCGCGCACCGTGATCGCGTACGACGGCGCGGCGACGG
This sequence comes from Amycolatopsis benzoatilytica AK 16/65, assembly GCF_000383915.1. Taxonomy (NCBI): domain Bacteria; kingdom Bacillati; phylum Actinomycetota; class Actinomycetes; order Pseudonocardiales; family Pseudonocardiaceae; genus Amycolatopsis; species Amycolatopsis benzoatilytica. The sequence continues at coordinate 5,272,232 of NZ_KB912942.1, read as the reverse complement.
CCCACATGTAGTAGATCACGGTGGCCCCGACAGTCAGCCCGACCACCTGGGCGAGCAGCTTCGGGTTCTGCTTGATCGCCTGCCAGATCCGGCCCTTTTCCGCCTTCTTCGCGGTGCCGGCCTCGGCCAGGAACACGCCGGTTTCCCGCATCCGCAGCCGCACGTAGAGCGAGTACAAGCCGAAGATCCCGCCGACCACGAACGGGATCCGCCAGCCGAACGAGAGCATCTGCTCGTGCGTCAGCACGCCGGACAGCACCGCGCCCATCAGCGTCCCGGCGAGCACGCCGCAGGTACCGGAGAAGTAGATCAGGCTCGACCACAGCCCGCGCCGGGACGCCGGGGCGACCTCGGCGATGTAGGTCTGCGCCGAAGGCAGTTCCCCGCCGTGCGCGAGACCCTGCGCCAGCCGGGCCACCACCAGGATCACCGACGCGCCGACGCCGATCTGGCCGTAGGTGGGGGAGAACCCGATGACCAGGCTGCCGCCGGCGGCTATCGCGACGGTCAGCGCCATCGAAAGCTGACGGCCCTTGCGGTCGGAGATCCAGCCGAAGACCAGGCCGCCGAGCGGTCGCGCGGCAAAGCCGACCGCGAAGACCGCGAGGGTGCTCAGCAACGCCGAAACCGCGCTGTGCGCGTTGAAGAACTGCGAAGCGAAGAAGGACGCGAAGGTGGCATAGATGTTCCAGTCGAACCATTCCATCGCGTTGCCGGCACCGAGTCCGAACAGAGTCCGGCGGCGGTCCGGGATGACGTTTGTGGTCATCGGGAGGCTCCTTCGGCGAAGCGGTCGAGACGGCGGACAGCGAGCTCGGCGTAGACGGTGGCGGCGCGGGAGAGCACCGATGGGTCGAAATCGGCGTACGGGCTGTGATTGTTGGGCGCGGCCTGCGGGTCGAGACCAGGCAGCAGTGCGCCGAGGCCGAGGAATGTGCCGGGCACCGCGGCGAGCACGCGGGAGAAGTCTTCGGAGCCGGCCACCGGGTTCGGCAGCTCGGTGTAGAACTCCTCGCCGATCGCTTCGCGGACGACCTCGGCGCCGAACGCGGTCTCGTCGACATCGGTGACAGTCACGGGATATTCGTTCTCGAACGTGACGTCGGCAGTCACGCCGTTCGCCCGCGCGACCCCGTCGATCGTCTCGCGGATCGTCGTGTCGAGGAGAGCGGCCGTCTCGTCGGAGAAACAGCGGACGGTGGCTTCGAACTCCGCGGTCGCCGGGATGACATTGCGTTTGGTGCCACCGCGAATCACGCCGACGGTCAGCACTGCCGGGTCAAAGATGTCCAGCCGTCGCGTGATCATCGTCTGCAGCGCGGTGATCATCGCCGCGGCGGCGGAAATCGGGTCCTTGGCGCGGTGCGGCATCGAGCCGTGGCCGCCTTCGCCGTGCACGGTCACGAGCAGCTTGTGCGAGGCGGACATCAGCGTGCCGGGGCGGCTGGCGAACTGGCCGCTGGGCAGCATCGCCGAGAAGACGTGCAGTCCGTACGCGGCATCGGCCCGCTGGCCCGCGGCGTCGAGCACGCCTTCCTGCAGCATCACTCCTGCGCCGTCCCAACCTTCTTCCCCGGGCTGGAACATCAGCACGACGTCGCCGTTGAGCCGGTCGCGGTGAGTGCGCAGCAGCCGAGCCGCGCCGATCAGCGACGTGGTGTGCAAATCGTGGCCGCACGCGTGCATCGCGCCGTTGGTGGCGGCGAAGTCGAGCCCGGTCGCCTCCTGGACCGGAAGCGCGTCCATGTCTGCCCGCAACAAGACCGTGCGCGGCTGAGCGGAATCGCGCGCCGGGCCTTCGCCGCGAAGCACCGCGGTCACCGACGTCGTACCGGTTCCGGTGGAGATCTCCAGCCCGAGCCCGTCGAGTTCGCGCAGCACGCGTTCCTGGGTACGGGGCAGGTCCAGGCCGATCTCGGGTTCGCGGTGCAGTTCGCGGCGCAACTGGGCCAGATCGTCCTGCTGGCTGCGGGCGTCGTCGTGGAGGTCCACCGGCTCGGCTCCTCTTCGTCGGGGAACGGGCGTCTTGGTGGTCGAGTGTGCGAATTTAGGGCTGATCTCGGGCTAAAATCGCCGGAATCGCTTGTTGATCAGCTGGTTGGAGAAGAAAACGTGCTCGAAACCCTCGAAGAGGAGGATTTTTCGCTCATCCACGCGCTGCAGCTGCGGCCCCGCGCCAGCTGGGCTCACCTGGCCGACGCGCTCAGCTCGTCGCCGGTCACCCTCGCCCGGCGATGGGAACGGCTGCGCGAGGGCGGCGCGGCCTGGGTGACCGCGTACCCGCACGTCTCGGCGCTGCCCCAGATCCAAGCCGCGTATGTGGAGATCCGCTGCGCCAGCGGCCAGGTCCGGGACCTGATCCGGGAACTGCGCACGTGGCCGTCAGTCGCCAGCATCGAGGAGGCTTCGCGCGAGTACAGCCTGGTGCTGACCGTGTTCGGACTTGGCATGCGCGACCTGTCCACGCTGCTGCTGGACGCGATTCCGAGCCTGCCCGGGGTGCTCAACACCCGGTCGCACCTGGCGTCTCGGCTGCACGTCGAAGGCAGTTCGTGGCGGGTGGGCGCGCTGGACCGGACCCGGGTGCAGGCGGTGTCTCAGCTGCCTCCAGCCGGCAGTGGCCGGCCTGCCGCGGTCGAACCGTGGAAGGAGCCGTACGCGCCGCTGACCATCGCGCTCGGCGAAGACGGCCGTCGCAGCGCCGCAGACCTGGCGCGCATCACCGGGCGGCCGGTGTCGACGGTCCGCCGTCAGCTCGGCCACCTGCTCAGCGCGGACGCGCTGACCTTCCGCTGCGAGATCGCGCAGGGCCTCACCCCGTCGCCGATCGTCGTGAACTGGTGGTGCCAGGTCCCGGTAGCGCACGTGTCCACCTGCGTGGACCGGCTGCGCGCCAACCCGGCGCTGCGCCAGGTGGCGAGCCTGCCCGGTCCGGCCAATCTTCTGGTGACGACGTGGATGCGGTCGATCGAGGAGTCGATGCGGATGCAGGAACACCTGGAACAGGGCCTGGCTCCGCTGTCGGTGCTCGATTCCGCGCTGATTCTGCGGACGGTGAAGCGAATGGGCTGGCTGCTGGACGATCTGGGGCGCAGCACGGGCTTCGTGGCGACCATGCCCGCGCAGCGGGACCGGAGGTGAGTCCGGCCCGAGACTCGTCCCGAAGCGCTGCCCGGGCACTGGCCGCCGGCCGACGCGGAAGATCAGCCGCACAGGAACGTACTTGCCTAAGCGGAAAGTACAAGTTACTTTCTTATCAGGCAACTACTTGCCTGAGGGGCGTCCGGCGCGAAGGAGTGGCAGCTGTGAGCGAACCGATGAACACGCCGACGCCGGAAGAGGCGGCGGCGGCGCTGCGCAGTGCAAACGAGAGCAGGCAGCGGGTGGTCGCGTCCGCGCTGGGCAGCCGGTGGAACTCGATCGTCGCCGGTCTGGTCGTGGTCGGCTACACGGTGGCCATCGACCTGTTCCCCGCGACGCGGTCCTGGCTGACCTGGGTCGTGCTGGCCGTCGGATTGCTGCTGGTCGTCCTGCTGCGCACCAGGATCGGAAGCAGCCTGCTCGGCCAGCCGGTCGCGGTGTCGAGCCGGGCTCTGCCTCCCACCGGGTGGCGCCTCGCCCCTATCGTGGGCCTGTCGATCGTCGCGGGCGTTGCCATCCCGCTGCTCCACATCCCGCACGGCACCATCTGCTACGGCGTCTTAGCCGGGCTCTATATCATCTTTCTCGGCCCCAGGTTCCAGCTGTGGCTGCTTCGCCGGCAAGACAAGGACTGAGTGGTGGCCGAGCTCGACCAGCTCCTGTTGGACCCGACGAGACTGGCGATCGTGGCGCTGCTCTCCGCCGCGGAATGGGCGGAGTTCGGGTTCGTGCGCGACTCGGTGCAGCTCTCCGATTCCGCGCTGTCCAAACAGATCTCCACCCTTTCCCGAAACGACTACGTCGACGTCCGCAAGGGCTACGTGGGCAAGCGGCCGCGCACCTGGCTCAACCTGACCGACAGCGGCCGCGACACCCTGGCCGAGCACCTGTCCGCCCTGCAGTCCATTGCCGTGAAAGCCCGTTCGGACGGCCTCCGGCAACCCCGCGACTGACTCGGCAGGCAACCGCGGGGCCGCAGCCGGTAAAACTCAGGCGCGCAACCCGTCGAACGCCATCTTGCACACCGCGTCCGCGAGTTCCTCCGGCGAGGACCCGCGCCTCGGCCGGTACCACTCGATGAGCGAGTTCACCGTGCCGAACAGCAGGCGCGCGGCGACCGCCGGGTCGAGGTCCGGCCGGACGTCGCCTTCTACCTCCGCCTGCTTCACCAGATCCGTCACCAGCCGGTCGAACTCGCGCCGCCGGGCCAGCGCCGCTCGTTCGGCCTTCGTGTTGCCCCGCACCCGAAGCAGCAGCGTCACGAACGGCAGCCGGTCCGCGAGGACCAGCACGCTGCCGCGCACCAGATGCTCCAGTCGGTCGATCGCGCGGCCGTCCAGCGCCTCGGTCCGGTCCGCGACCTCGAACAGCCCGTCCAGCGCCCGGTCCACCGCCAGCCGCAGCAGTTCCTCCTTGCTCGGCACGTGGTGGTAGATCGCGGATTTCGTGATGCCGAGCTTGCGCGACAGGTCCTCCATGCTGGTCCCGTCGTAGCCGCGTTCGTTGAACAGCTCGACGGCGACCTGCAGCAGCGACTCCAGGTCGTAGCCGGGACGGCCGCGGCGGGCGGGTGCGGTCACGAGCGCTGGTCCAGCACCCGGCGCATCTTGCCGACCGAGCGCTCCAGCGTGTCCGGGTCCACGACCTCCACCGACACGGTCACGCCGACGCCGTCCTTCACTCCGGTGGCCAGCACCGAGGCGGCGAGCGTCCGGGCGTCCGCGGACGCGTCCGGACGGGCTTCGACCCGGACGGTGAGGTGGTCCAGCCGTCCCCGGGTGGAGCGGACCAGCTGGAAGTGCGGGCTCAGCCCGGCGGTCCGCAGCACGATCTCCTCGATCTGGGTCGGGAAGACGTTCACCCCGCGCAGGATGATCAGGTCGTCGCTGCGGCCGGTCACCTTCTCCATCCGCCGGAACGCCGGCCGCGCGGTGCCCGGCAGCAGCCGGGTCAGGTCGCGGGTGCGGTAGCGGATGATCGGCAGCGCTTGCTTGGTCAGCGACGTGAACAGCAGTTCGCCGGACTCGCCCGCGGGCAGCACCTGCTCGGTGAACGGGTCGATCACCTCGGGGAAGAAATGGTCCTCCCAGATGTGCAGGCCGTCCTTGGTTTCCACGCATTCCTGCGCGACGCCCGGGCCCATCACCTCGGACAAGCCGTAGATGTCCACCGCGTCCAGTCCGAACCGGTCCTCGATCTCCGTGCGCATCTGCTCGGTCCACGGCTCCGCGCCGAAGATGCCGACCCGCAGCGAACTCGCCCGCGGGTCCACGCCCTGACGCTCGAACTCGTCCAGCAGCGTCAGCATGTACGACGGGGTGATCATGATGATCTCCGGCTTGAAGTCGGTGATCAGCTGGACCTGCCGGGCGGTCATCCCGCCGGAGGCCGGAATCACGGTGCAGCCCAGCTTTTCCGCGCCGTAGTGCGCGCCGAGGCCGCCGGTGAACAGGCCGTACCCGTAGGCGTTGTGCAGCTTGTGCCCGGGCCGGCCGCCGGCCGCGCGGATCGACCGCGCCATCACCGTCGCCCAGGTGTCCAGGTCCTGTTCGGTGTAGCCGACGACGGTCGGCTTCCCGGTGGTGCCGCTGGAGGCGTGCAGCCGGCGTACCTGGTCCTGCGGGACCGCGAACATGCCGAACGGGTAGTTGTCGCGCAGGTCGGCCTTGGTGGTGAAGGGGAACTTCGCCAGGTCGGCCAGCTCGCGGCAGTCGTCCGGGTGCACGCCGGCGTCGTCGAACTTCTTGCGGTAGACAGCGACGTTCTCGTACGCGTGTCGCAGTGTCCACTGCAGCCGTTCCAGCTGGAGCGCGGCCAGCTCGTCGGCGCTGAGGGTTTCGGCGGAATCTGCGGTCTGGGCGGTCTCGGACGTCTCGGCAGTCACTGTGGTTCCCGGGTCTTCTCGATGACGCGGCTGCGGCCGCGGAATTCGGCGACGACCTCGGGCCCGCCGGGGGTTTCCCGGTGCACGGTGACGTCGTAGATGCCGTTGCGGCCGTAGCGGGTGCGCTCGACGGCCGTCGCGACGAGGTGATCGCCCAGCTTGCCCGCCGCGACGAAGGAGATCTCCGCGCCGGCGGCGACGGTGACCGGCCCGTGCGTGTTGCAGGCGAGGGCGAACGTGGTGTCGGCGAGCAGGAAGACGTACCCGCCGTGGGCGATGTCGTGGCCGTTGACCATCGTCTCGGTGACCTTCATGGTGGCCACCGCTCGCCCGCCCGCCGCTTCGACCAGTTCTATGCCGAGCGCACGGGACGCTTCATCGGCGTCGAACATGGTGTGCGCGGCATTGCGGGTCACGGCCGACCGTCCTCCGAAGCTGGTTACTTACTGACCGAACGGCCGGTAATTGTCGCTGGGCCCAGTAAAGGCGGCGTCTTCGGCAGTGTCAAGCAGTGCGGGGGTTCCGATCAGTGCGGCGAGCAGCTATCCTGCGAATTACTGAACGTCCGGTTGGTAATTCGGCGAGAGGGTCGGCATGGTTCTGCTCCGCAGCTACGTCTCCGGGGGATGGCACACGGCGCCTGGCGAGGGTGTTCCGCTGCACGACGCGGCTACCGGGGAGGAAGTGGCCCGGATTTCCTCGGAGGGAGTCGATTTCGCCGGTGCGCTCGAGTACGGCCGCACGGTCGGCGGTCCCGCGCTGCGCAAGCTGACGTTCCATCAGCGTGCTGCTCTGCTGAAGTCGCTCGCTTCGTACCTGCGTGAGCACCGTGAAGAGCTGTACGCACTGTCGGCGCGCACGGGTGCGACGCTCGGCGATTCGAAGTTCGACATCGACGGCGGCATCGGCGTGCTGTTCAGCTACGGCTCGAAGGGCAAGCGCGAGCTGCCGAACGACACCGTGTACGTAGACGGTGCGGTCGAGCCGCTGAGCCGGGGCGGCACATTCGTGGCGCAGCACATCGCCACGCCGCTGCACGGCGTCGCGATCCAGATCAACGCCTTCAACTTCCCGGTGTGGGGTCCGCTGGAGAAGTTCGCGCCCGCGTTCCTCGCCGGCGTGCCCAGCCTGATCAAACCGGCCAGCCAGACCGCGTACCTGACCGCGCGGCTCGTGGAGCTGATCGTCGAATCCGGCATCCTGCCCGAGGGCACGGTGCAGTTCGTCGCGGGCAGCGTCGGAGACCTGCTGGACCACGTGACCGCGCAGGACCTGGTGTCGTTCACCGGTTCTGCGTCCACCGCGCAGAAGCTGCGCGCGCACCCGGCGATCGTGCGGAACTCGGTGCGATTCAACGCCGAGGCCGACTCGCTGAACTGCTCGATCCTCGCCCCGGACGCCCGGCCGTCGACGCCGGAGTTCGACCTGTTCGTCAAGCAGCTGGTCACCGAGATGACGGTGAAGGCGGGCCAGAAGTGCACCGCCATCCGCCGCGCGTTCGTGCCGGCCGAGATGCTGGACGACGTCGCCGAGGCGGCGAGCGCCCGGCTCGCGAAAGTAACTGTCGGCAATCCGAACGCGGAGGGCGTCCGGATGGGCGCGCTGGCCAGTCTGGAACAGCGCGAAGAGGTACGCCGTTCGCTCAAGGCACTGCTCGACGCGGGCAGCATCGTCTTCGGCGACCCGGAACACGTCGATGTCGTGGACGGTGACGCGGCGACCGGGGCGTTCCTCTCTCCGGTGCTGCTCAAGGCCGATCCAGAGCGCGCGGAGCCGCACGAGGTCGAGGCGTTCGGCCCGGTGTCCACGCTGATGCCGTACACGTCGGTCAAGCAGGTCATCGAGTTCGCGGCGCGCGGCGGCGGCAGCCTGGCCGGGTCCGTGGTGACCGGCGACCCGGTGTTCGCCCGCGAGATCGTGCTGGGCGTCGCGCCGTACCACGGCCGGCTGCTCGTGCTCGACAGCGACGACGCGAAGGAATCCACCGGGCACGGTTCGCCGATGCCGCAGCTGGTGCACGGCGGGCCTGGCCGCGCGGGCGGCGGCGAGGAAATGGGCGGTATCCGCGGCGTGCTGCACCACATGCAGCGCACCGCCGTGCAGGGCAGCCCGAAGGTGCTCGGTGCGGTCACCGGCCGGTGGGTCGAAGGCGGTCCGCGCGTCGAAGGCGAGCACCCGTTCCGGAAGTCGCTGGCAGAGCTGAACATCGGCGACACCGTGGTGGCCGGTCCGCGCACTGTCACGCGCGCCGACATCGACCACTTCGCCGAGTTCACCGGCGACACCTTCTACGCGCACACCGACGAGGCCGCTGCGGCGGCGAACCCGCTGTTCGGCGGCATTGTGGCGCACGGCTATCTGGTGCTCTCGTTCGCCGCGGGCCTGTTCGTCTCGCCCGAGCCGGGGCCGGTGCTGGCCAACTACGGCTTGGAGAACCTGCGGTTCCTGACGCCGGTCAAGGCGGGCGACGCGCTGACCGTCACCTTGACCGCCAAGCAGATCACGCCGCGGATCGACCAGGAGTACGGCGAAGTCCGCTGGGACGCCGACGTCACGAACGCCGACGGCGACTCGGTGGCGAAGTACGACGTGCTCACCCTCGTCTCGAAGGAGCAGCCGTGACTGCGGTAGCGGAACCGGACCTGGAAGCCCTGTTCGAGCACACCATCGAGCGCGACCAGCGGATCGAGCCGCGAGACTGGGTGCCCGAGGGCTATCGCAAGACGATGATCCGGCAGATCGCGCAGCACGCGCACTCGGAGATCATCGGGATGCAGCCGGAGGGCAACTGGATCACCCGCGCGCCGTCGTTGCGGCGCAAGGCGATCCTGCTCGCGAAGGTGCAGGACGAGGCCGGCCACGGGTTGTACCTGTACTCCGCGGCGGCGACGCTCGGCGCGGACCGCGCGGACCTGACCGACAAGCTCATCACCGGTAAGCAGAAGTACTCGTCGATCTTCAACTACCCGACGCTGACCTTCGCCGACGTCGGCGTGATCGGCTGGCTGGTGGACGGCGCGGCGATCTGCAACCAGGTGCCGCTGTGCCGCTCGTCGTACGGGCCCTACGCGCGGGCGATGATCCGGATCTGCAAGGAGGAGTCGTTCCATCAGCGGCAGGGCTACGAGCTGCTGATGACCATGATGCGCGGCACCGAGCAGCAGCGGGACATGGTGCAGGAGGCGGTGAACCGCTGGTGGTGGCCCTCGCTGATGATGTTCGGGCCGCCGGACGCGGATTCGCCGAACACCGCGCAGTCGATGGCGTGGAAGGTCAAGCGGCACACCAACGACGAGCTGCGCCAGCGATTCGTCGACATGTCGGTGCCGCAGGCGAAAGCCCTCGGGGTCACCTTCCCGGACCCGGACCTGAAATGGAACGCCGAGCGGGAGCACTACGACTTCGGCGCGGTCGACTGGGACGAGTTCAAGAACGTGCTCAAGGGCAACGGTCCGTGCAACGCGCAGCGGATCGCGCACCGGCGCAAGGCGCACGAAGACGGGGCCTGGGTTCGCGAGGCCGCTGCCGCACATGCTGCGAAGAAGGGTTCCTGATGAAGCACGACTGGCCGCTGTACGAGGTGTTCGTCCGCGGGAAGCGCGGGCTGAACCACGTGCACGTGGGTTCGCTGCACGCGGCGGACGACGAGATGGCGCTGCACCACGCCCGCGATCTCTACACCCGCCGCAACGAGGGCGTCTCGATCTGGGTGGTGCGCGCCTCGGACATCACCGCGTCGTCGCCGGACGAGAAGGACCCGTTCTTCGCGCCCAGCGGGGACAAGGTGTACCGGCACCCGACGTTCTACGACATTCCCGACAACGTTCCGCACATGTAAGGGATGTCCTGCTGTGTCCTTTGACAACGTCTACGAATCCATCACCGAAGAGAACGACTCGCGGTGGGCGTTCGGCACCGGCTTCGCCGATCCGCTGTCCGGCGTGGACACTTCGGTGCCGTCCGGAGTGGACAGTGCGCGGCTGGCCGCGTACTGCCTGATGCTCGGCGACGACGCGCTGATTTTCTCGCACCGGCTGCAGGAATGGGTCGCGGGCGCGCCCGAGCTGGAAGACGAGGTCGCGATCGCGAACATCGCCCTCGACCTGCTCGGCCAGGCCCGGCTGCTGCTGGCCCGCGCCGGCAAGGCCGACGGCACCGGCCGGTCCGAGGACACCCTCGCATTCCTGCGCGCGGAGAACGAGTTCCGGAACGTGCGGCTGGCGGAGCTGGGCGGCGGCCACTTCGGCCACCTGATCGCGCGGCTGTTCGTGTTCTCGACCTGGCGGCTCGCGCTGTTCCAGCGGCTGGAGTCCAGCGCGGACCCGGTGCTGGCGGCGATCGCGGCCAAGGGCGTGAAAGAACTGGCCTACCACCGCGACTACTCGGCGCAGTGGCTGGTGCGGCTCGGCGACGGGACTCCGCTGTCGCACGAGCGGATGGCGGAGGGCCTGGCCGCGGTGTGGCCGTACGTGGCGGAACTGTTCACGACGCATCCGGACGAGCTGGTCGACGCTGCTTCGCTGCGGCCGGAGTTCGACGAGATCGTGGACCGGGCCGTGGCCGCGGCGACGCTGTCCCGGCCGGAAACCGGCACGGTCGCCGGGGTGTCCGGGCGGACCGGGCGCGACGGTGTGCACACCGAGCAGATGGGCTTCCTGCTGGCCGAGCTGCAGAGCGTGGCGCGCGCGATGCCGGGAGCGACCTGGTGACCGCCGGCGTGCGTCCTCCCGCGGAGGCGGCGTCCGCCACCGCGATCGCGGTGGCGTCCACCGTCACCGATCCCGAGCTGCCGATGCTGACGCTCGCGGATCTGGGCGTGCTGCGCGAAGTGTCCGAAAAGGACGGCCGGGTGACGGTGTCGATCACCCCGACCTACACCGGCTGCCCGGCGATGGACACCATGCGCGACGACCTGGAGCACGCGTTGCGCGGCGCGGGCTACACCGACATCGACATCCGCACCGTGCTGGAGCCGGCGTGGACGTCGGACTGGATCAGCGAGAACGGCCGCCGCAAGCTCGCCGAAGCCGGGATCGCGCCGCCGGGAGCCGCGCCGCGCCGGTCCGGGCCGATTCCGTTGACGCTGGGGCCTTCCGTGCGCCGGGTCGCGTGCCCGCGCTGCGGCTCGCTCGACACCGAAGAGCAGTCCCGGTTCAGCGCGACCGCGTGCAAAGCGTTGCGGCGCTGCCGGTCTTGCTGGGAGCCGTTCGAACACGTCAAGGAGATCTGAGTGACCGCCACCGTTTCCCGCCGCACCGGGTTCCACCCGCTGCGGGTGGCCGACGTCGAACGGCTCTGCGACGACGCCGTCGCCGTCACCTTCGACGTGCCGGAAGAGCTCGCCGGAACCTACGCCTTCGCGCCCGGGCAGTCGCTCACCCTGCGCCGCATGGTGGACGGCCGCGACGAGCGCCGTTCGTACTCCATCTGCGCCCCGGCGGGGGAGCGGCCGCGCGTCGGCGTGCGGTTGGTCCCGGAGGGCGTTTTCTCGACCTGGCTGGTCAACGAGGTCCGCCCGGGCGACACCGTCGAGGTCTCGGCGCCGACCGGCTCGTTCACCCCGGACCTGGCCGCGGGCGGCCACCACGTGCTGATCGCCGCCGGTTCCGGCATCACCCCGGTGCTCTCCATCGCGGCCTCGCTGCTGGCCACGCCGGACGCGACGGTGACCGTGCTGTACGGCAACCGCCGCACCGACACCGTGATGTTCGCCGACGATCTGGCCGACCTGAAGGACCGCTACCCGGCGCGCCTGGAACTCGTGCACGTCCTGTCCCGCGAACCGCGCGAAGCGGAGCTGTTCACCGGCCGCCTCGACGCGGACAAGCTGGGTGCGCTGTTCGGGTCGATCGTGCCGGTCGAGGAGGCAGACCACTTCTGGCTGTGCGGCCCGTTCGGCATGGTCACTTCCGCACAGGAACTCCTGGGATCGCTGGGCGTCCCGGCGGAACGGGTCCACCAGGAACTGTTCTACGTGGACGAGGTGCCGCCGGAGCCGGTCAAGCACGTAGACCCGGCGATCGCCGGAGCGTCCTCGGAAGTGACGCTGGTCCTCGACAGCCGCTCCACGACGATGAACCTGCCCCGCGATTCGTCCGTGCTGGACGGCGCCCAGCGGTTCCGGCCGGACCTGCCGTTCGCGTGCAAGGGCGGCGTGTGCGGCACTTGCCGAGCGAAGGTCACCGAAGGATCGGTGGACATGCGCCGCAACTTCGCGCTGGAAAAGTCCGAAGTGGACGCCGGGTTCGTGCTGACCTGCCAGTCGCACCCGGTTTCGGAGCGGGTGACGGTCGACTTCGACGCCTGACACGGGTCAGCGCCGGCGGCGACGCTTGCGCGAAGCAGCGGGGAAATCGTCCGGCTCCGGAGTCTCGGCGGCGGGTTCGGCGAGACCCATCATTTCCGCGGCCAGCTCCTGCGAGGAGGCGAACCGGCCGGTCGGCTTTTCCTTGGCCCGCCGCAGCGCGGACGGCCGCAGCCGGTTGTAGCCGCGCACCGCGATCGGCCGCCGGGTGCGAAGGTCGAACTGCGGCAACGATTCCAGCTCGCCGGCCAGTTCCCGGTCGACCAGCACGGTTCCCGGCCGCGCCACCGACGTCAGCCGCGCGGCGAGGTTCACCACCGACCCGTACACGTCGCCGAACCGCGACAGCACCCGTCCCGAAGCCAGGCCCGCCCGGACCGCGGGCAGGTCGTCGTCCTCGCCGGTCCGTTCGGCCAGCGTCAACGCGATCTCGGCGCCGTCCTCGGGAGTGTCGGCGACGAAGAAGACCTCGTCGCCGATCATCTTCACCACCCGGCCGTGGTGCTCGGCGATGATCTCGGTGGCCAGCGTTTCGAAGCCGTCGAGGACCTGGGTCAGCTGTTCCTCGTCGGCTTGGCGGGTGAACCGGGTGTAGCCGACCATGTCGACGAACCCGACGACCAGCGACCGCGTCTCCAGGTCCTCCTCCGGGCTGGCGAACGCCCGCCCGGCGAACGCGGCCAGGTGCCGCCGCCAGACGTAGTTCTGCACCTGCTCCAGTTCCGGCAGCAGCCGTTCCACGAGCCGGGTCACCTGGCGGTCGTTGCGCGCCAGCTCCGGGTTGTCGGTGATCAGCTGCCACAGCATGTGCACCTGCCACTCGGCCAGCCGCGACAGGTGCTGGCCGAGCGCACGCGTGACCGCGACCTCCATGCCCGGCGCGACCAGACCGGAGCTCACCAGTCCGTCGGCGATCCGCATCGCCTCGACGTCCGCGTCGGTGAAGACCCGCTCGCCGTCCTCCACGGTGGCGAAGCCCAGTGCCCGCCAGAGCCGGCGTGACCGTTCTTCGGGCACGCCGGCCCGTTCGGCGACTTCGAGCCGCGTGTAGCGGCGCGGTCCGCCGAGGAGGGTGCGTTCCAGTCGTTGCTGCAGGTCCCGGGAAGAATCGGCCACGAGGTCAGGTGGTGTGCACGATCAGCACGTCGACACCCGACTTGCGGGCCACCTCCGACGGCACCGAGCCCAGTATCCGGCCGGCGAGCGTGTTGAGGCCGCGGTTGCCGACCACCAGCAGGTCCGCCTCGCGGTCCTTCACGACCTTGCGCAGGGTGTCCACCGGCTCGCCTTCGACGGCCAGTGTGTCGACCTTCTCCGCACCGGCCCGGATCGCCCGGTCCCGCGCGGACTGCAGGGTGTCCTCCGCGGGCGCGGAGCCGACCACTTGGTAAGCCTCCTCGCCCAGCTGGTCCTGGGCGAGTTCCACGTCATGACGGCTGGCGGGGTGGTAGGCGCACACGACGACCAGGGACGCCCCGGCGGCCGCGGCCACCCCAGCGGCCTTGTCCACCGCGGCGAAGGACGAGTCGGATCCGTCCGTGCCCACCACCACAGTCCGATAGACAGCCATGCACAACCTCCCGGCGAGATGGGTCAGCGGGGCGGCGCGGCCCCTTCGCGGGGGAAGGTTACTCGCCAGTCGGTTTTCCCGCCGGACGCGGTTGCGGCTGCGGCTTGGGCACGTCGGAGGTGCGCAGCCGGATGGTCTGCTCGACATCGCCGCGGGCTGGCTGCGCTGCCCCGCCAGGAGCGCTCTGACCTGCGGCAGCGGTCTTGACCGCGGTCGCGGTGGCGTTGCCGCCGGAGTTCTGCGCGGCCTGCGCGCCGCCGCCGCTCGCCGAACCGCTGCTGGCCGCGCCGGACCCGGCCGGAGCCGAGCCCGCACCTGTGTTCTTGCCGCCCCCGGGCTTCGGAGTCGCGTCGGCCGCAGCCTTGATGTCCGCGGGCACCGCCCCGTCCATCTCGCCCAGCACGTGCTGCGCCTCGGCCAGCACCGTCCGCGCGGAGCGGACCTGCTCGGCCAGGCTGGCCCGGACCGTGCGCAGCGCCTCGACCCGCTCGTTGGCCTGGGTGATCCGCCGGTTCGACTCGTCGGTGGCGGTGCGGACGCGGCGGCGGGCCTCGTCGGCTGCCTCGGCCAGCCGGGCGTTCGCCTCGGTGATCGAGTCCTGGCGGCGCTTGTTCGCGTCCGCGACGGATTCGCGCTGGCGGCGGTCGATGTCGGCCTTCGCGGCCGTCTCCTCCTCGAGCACCTTCGCGCGGATCGCGGCGGCGTCCTCGGCCGCCTCGCGGACCCGGCGCTCGGCCTCGGCCTTGCTGGCGGCTTCCTGCTCGGCCAGTACCCGCATCGCCTCGGCGCGGCGGGTGGCCATGGCGATCTCGAAGTCTTCCTCGACCTGGGTGCGGCGGGCCTCGGACTCGCCGTCGAGCTTCTTGCGCTCGGCCTCGCCCTCGTCGGTGATCCGCTTCGCCTCGGCGCGCGCGTCCTCCAGCACCTTGCGGTGCTCGGCTTCCATTTCCTTGCGGCGCAGGTCGAGTTCGGTGAGCAGCTGCTCGTAGCGGGCGCGCATGGCGCTCGCGTCGGTCTCCGCCTTCGCCCGGATGTGGCCGGCCTCGGCCTCGGCGCGGGCGCGCGTGTCGGCGGCCTCGTCCTGCGCCAGCCGCAGCATCCGCTGCAGGCGCTCGGACAGTCCCTCGACGCTCGTCGGCGGCTGCGCGAGCCGGTCCACCTGACCGCGCAGGTCGGCGATCTCGCCGCGCGCGACTTCCAGCTGCCGGGCGAGATCGCCCGCCTGGGCGATGGCGGCGTCGCGGTCGGCGGTGAGCATCTTCAGATCGCCGTCAAGCCGTTCCAGGTGGTCGTCGACCTGTGCCCGGCTGTACCCCCGCTTCGCCACGTCGAAGCCGGCTCCCAGCGGCACGAGTTCGCGTTCATCGCCAAGGCTCATAGCCCCCACCGTAGCTGCTCCGCGGTCACGGACGGGTGAGCACCCACGGGGTCCGGCCGCTCGTGCGCCGAGCGGCCGGACCGGAGGGGCGGGAGGTCCGCCCTCAGGCGCCGCGGAAGGCGTTGATCGCGTCGAGGTGCTTCGCTCGCATCTCCTCGTCGCGCACGCCGAGCCCTTCTTCCGGGGCGAGCGCGAGCACGCCGACCTTGCCCTGGTGAGCGTTGCGGTGCACGTCCAGGGCGGCTTGGCCGGTCTCTTCCAGCGAGTACGTCTTCGACAGCGTCGGGTGGATCAGGCCCTTCGCGATCAGCCGGTTGGCCTCCCACGATTCGCGGTAGTTCGCGAAGTGCGAGCCGATGATCCGCTTCAGGTTCATCCACAGATACCGGTTGTCGTACTGGTGCATGTACCCCGAGGTGGACGCGCAGGTGACGATGGTGCCGCCTTTGCGCGCGGCGTAGACGGACGCGCCGAAGGTCTCCCGGCCCGGGTGCTCGAACACGATGTCCGGGTCCTCGCCGCCGGTCAGCTCGCGGATCTTCGCGCCGAACCGCTGCCATTCCTTGGGGTCCTGCTCGTTCTCGTTCTTCCAGAACCGGTACCCCTCGGCGGTGCGGTCGATGATCAGCTCCGCGCCGAGCTTCCGGCAGATCTCCGCCTTCTCCGGGCTGGAGACCACGCACACCGGAATCGCGCCGCCGTTGAGCGCGTACTGCGTCGCGTACGAGCCGAGGCCGCCCGAGGCGCCCCAGACGAGGACGACGTCGCCCTGCTTCATGTCCGCGCCGTTGCGCGACACGAGCTGCCGGTAGGCGGTGGAGTTCACCAGGCCCGGGGAAGCGGACTCCTCCCAGGTGAGGTGCGCCGGCTTCGGCATCAGCTGGTTCGCCTTGACCAGCGCGATCTCGGCCAGTCCGCCGAAGTTGGTCTCGAAGCCCCAGATCCGCTGCTCGGTGTCGAGCATCGTGTCGTTGTGCCCGTCCGGGCCTTCCAGCTCGACGTTCAGGCAGTGCGCGACGACCTCGTCGCCCGGCTTCCAGTTGTGCACGCCCGCGCCGGTGCGCAGCACGACGCCGGAAAGGTCGGAGCCGACCACGTGATACGGCAGGTCGTGCCGCTTGGCCAGCGGCGAGACCCTGCCGTAGCGCTGCAGGAACTTGAACGTCGGGATCGGCTCGAAGATCGAGGTCCAGACAGTGTTGTAGTTGATCGCGCTGGCCATGACGGCGACCAGCGCCTCGCCCGGGCCCAGCTCCGGCGTCGGCACCTCGTCCAGGTGCAGCGACCGGCGCGGGTCCTTGTCGCGGCTTTCGAGGCCCTCGAACATGTCGACCTCGTCGGCGTGCACGGTCACGCCGCGGTAGCGCTCGGGGACGGGGAGGTCGGCGAGCTCTTCGAGGCGGCCGCTCAGGATCGCCTGCTGGATCTGGTCGAGGTGCGTCATCGAGACCTCCAGGGGGTCGGCCGCGGGAGCCGAAATTACTCGTCGGTAACCGGGGGCCTCACTGTACGGGCCGAACCCCCGGTCCACGAGTCGAAGTGTGACGTACGGAATCTTGACCGGCTGGCCAGTCAAGGCGCACAGTGGAAGTGGGAAATCTCCCTGAACGGCTCTTTTCCGGCGGAGGTGAGCACGAATGAGTGAAGTCTCGACGCGCGCCTGGATGCGGCCCTATGACTGGGCGGAAGTCGTCATCGGTGTTGTCGCCGCTCTTTCACCCCTTTGGCTGAGCACGAACACCACGATGATGTGGACGATGGTGGTCCTCGGTGCGCTGATCGCTATCGACGGCTTGGTGTCGCTCGCGGCGCCGAGCATGGTTTACAGCGAGGGCGTGCAGATCGTCCTTGGCGCGTTGCTGTTCATCGCGCCGTGGGTGATGGGGTACACGCAGTTCAACGGGGCGTCGTGGACGTCCTGGGTCGCCGGGGCGCTGACGATCATCGCCGGCGCGGCCGCGATGCCGGAGGCCAACGCCGCCCACCGCACGGCCGGGCAGCACTGACGAAGCCGGGGATTCCCCGGCGAGGACAGGACAAGCAGAGCGCGGCGAAGCCGCCCCGGCGAGGGCGGCGGAGGGGAGGAAGGCGGAGATGACCGACGACTCGGCGAAGGAACGGATCCTGTGCGCGGCGGAGGAGCTGTTCGCCGAGTCCGGCTTCGAAGCGACCCCGACGTCCCGCATCGCGGAGCGCGCCGGGGTCCCGAAGGGCCTGGTCCACTACTACTTCCGCCGCAAGTCCGACCTGCTGGCCGCATTGGTCGACCGGCTGCCGGACGAACGCATCGAACCCGCTGCGGTCGTCGTCCCCGGCGACCTGGCGGGTTCCCTGCGCCGGCTGGTCGGCGAACTCGACCGCCGGTTCACCGGTTCGCTGGGCCTCTCGCACCTGCTGTGGCGCGAGGCCGACACGCACCACGTGGTGCGCGAGGCGCTGTCCGACCGCTACCAGCAGCTGGTCCGGCTGATGCGGTCGGTGATCGTGGCCGCGGCCGGCGGGCGGCTGGCCGGGCCGGACATCGACAACGCGTCCGGGCTGCTGGCCCGGGCGGTCAGCCACCGGCACGCGACCGCCCGGCACTCGGGCGACGACCAGCCGGCGGAATTCGACGGGGAACTGACGTTCGTGGCGAACGCGCTGTCGGCAAAGGCGTCGAAGGGCGCGCCGCCCACCCCCGCTTCCTGATGCGCCCCGCCGGTTCCTGACGCGCCACTCCGGTTCCTCACGCGCCGCCCCGCTCCCTCACGCGCCGCCCCGCTCCCTCACGCGCCCCCCGCGCTCGGCGGCTCCGAACCTGCAGCGCCCCAATGTGGCATTGGGTGCGCTCAACGCACCGAATGCCACATTGGGTGCCTGGGATGCACCGAATGCCACATTGGGTGCCTGGGATGCACCGAATGCCACATTGGGTGCCTGGGATGCACCCAATGCCACATTGGGGTGGCTCAACGCACCCAATGTGGCATTGGGGTGGTCGGGGTGGGTGCGTCAGTGCCCGGTCGCCGCCGGCTCGACCAGCTCGACCAGCACCCCGCCGGCGTCCTTCGGGTGCACGAAGTTCACCCGGCTGTTCGACGTCCCGCGCTTCGCCTCGTCATACAGCAGCCGCAGCCCCTGCGCCCGCAGCGCGGCCGCCGCGGCGTCCACATCGGACACCCGGTAGGCGAGCTGCTGCAGGCCCGGCCCGTTGCGGCCGATGAACTTCGCGATGGTCGAATCCTCGCGGGAGGGCGCCAGCAGCTGGATCATCGTCTCGGTGCCGGCGGCGCCCGGGGCGCGCAGCATCGCTTCGCGCACGCCCTGCTCGTCGTTCACCTCCTCGTGCGCGAGTTCCAGGCCGAAGTGGTCCCGGTGGAACGCGATCGCGGCGTCGAGGTCGGGCACGGCGATGCCGACGTGGTCGATCGCGGTGACGAACGGCTTGAGCGCGGATGCGGTGGGCTCGGTGTCCATACCGGGAGGATAAGCCGCTGCCCCGCGCCGGGAAGAGCGCGTGCGCCCCCTCACACTGGCTCCATCAAGACGCGCCGGGGAGCCCGCGCAGGCCGTATCGTGGAAACACTGCCAGTGCATCGAAGCTTTGGAGGACGTCGTGTCCGGTTCCGTGATCCTGGGCGCTGCCCGCACCCCGATCGGGCGGCTGCTCGGCTCGTTGAAGGACTTCTCGGGAGCCCAGCTGGGCGGGATCGCGATCAAGGCCGCGCTGGAACAGGCCGGCGTCTCGCCGGAGCAGGTCCAGTACACGATCATGGGCCAGGTGCTCACCGCGGGCGCGGGCCAGATTCCGGCGCGCCAGGCGGCGGTCAACGCGGGCATCCCGATGGACGTGCCGGCGCTGACCATCAACAAGGTCTGCCTGTCCGGCCTCGACGCCATCGCGCTCGCCGACCAGCTGATCCGCGCGGGCGAGTTCGACCTCGTCGTCGCGGGCGGCCAGGAGTCGATGACCCAGGCTCCGCACCTGCTGCCGAAGTCCCGGTCCGGCTTCAAGTACGGCGACGCCACGCTGGTCGACCACATGGCCTACGACGGCCTGTTCTGCGCGTTCGACCAGGTCGCGATGGGCGTCTCGACGGAGAAGCACAACGCCCGCTACAGCGTCACCCGCGAGCAGCAGGACGAGTTCTCCGCGCGTTCGCACCAGCGCGCCGCCGCCGCGATCGAGGCCGGGTTCTTCCGTGAGGAGATCGCGCCGGTGCCGATCCCGCAGCGCAAGGGCGACCCGGTCATGTTCGACACCGACGAGGGCGTCCGCGCGGACACCACCGTCGAGGGCCTGGCGAAGCTGCGCCCGGCATTCGCCTCGGACGGCACCATCACCGCCGCTTCGTCCTCGCAGATCTCCGACGGCGCGGCCGCGGTGATCGTGGCCAGCCCGGAGAAGGCGGCCGAGCTGGGCCTCACGCCGCTGGCCGAGATCGGCGCGCACGGCGTCGTCGCCGGACCGGACGCGAGCCTGCAGGAGCAGCCGTCGAACGCGATCCGCGCCGCGCTGAAGAAGGCCAAGCTGGACGTGTCCGACCTGGACCTGGTCGAGATCAACGAGGCGTTCGCCTCGGTTGGCCTGGTGTCGAGCGAGAAGCTCGGCCTGGACCCGGCGAAGGTGAACGTGAACGGCGGCGCGATCGCGCTGGGCCACCCGATCGGCGCGTCCGGCGCCCGGCTCGCCGTGCACCTGGTGCACGAGCTGCGCCGGCGCGGCGGCGGCCTGGGCGCGGCTGCCCTGTGCGGCGGCGGCGGACAGGGCGACGCGCTGCTGATCCGCGTCCCGTCGGCGTAATTTGGCCGGCCCCGACCTCGACGAACTGGTCGGCCGCGCGCGGGAAGGCCAACCGCGCGCGGTCGCCCGGCTCATTTCGCTAGTCGAGGATTCCTCTCCGCGGGTGGCGGACATCGCCCGCGCGCTGACCCCCTACACCGGCCGTGCCCGCGTCGTCGGGTTGACCGGCCCGCCCGGCGTCGGCAAGTCGACGTCGACGTCCGCGCTGCTCACCGCCTTGCGCGGGGAGGGGCTGCGGGTCGGGGTGCTGGCGATCGACCCGTCGTCCCCGTTCTCCGGCGGCGCGCTGCTCGGCGACCGGATCCGGATGACCGAGCACGCCACCGACCCGGGCGTGTTCATCCGCTCGATGGCCACCCGCGGGCATCTCGGCGGCCTGTCCTGGGCGACCCCGCAGGCGGTGCGGGTGCTCGACGCGGCCGGATTCGACGTCGTGCTGATCGAGACCGTCGGGGTTGGACAGTCCGAAGTGGACGTTGTGAAACTGGCGGACACCACGGTGGTCCTGCTCGCGCCGGGGATGGGCGACGGGATCCAGGCGGCGAAGGCGGGCGTGCTGGAGATCGCGGACGTGTTCGTGGTCAACAAGGCCGACCGCGACGGCGCGGACGCGACGGTGCACGACTTGAAGAACATGATCGCGTTGGCGCGCCGGGAGTTGCGCGGGCCGAGCTGGCGGCAGCCGATCGTGCGCACGGTGGCGGCGAAGGGCGAGGGCGTCGACGAGGTGGTGGCGGCCCTGCGCGCACACCACGAATGGCTTGCCGCACATGGGGAACTGGCCCGTCGGCGGGCCGCCCGGGCGCGGGGCGAGGTCGCCGCTATCGCGCTGCGGCGGTTGCACGCGGAGCTGGCGGACCTGCGGCACGGGAGCCGGCTGGCGGAGCTGGCCGACCTGGTGGCGGCACGGGAGCTGGATCCGTTCGCGGCGGCGGACCGGTTGATCGCGGAGCTGAAGAGCTAGAGTCCTGCTGAGTGGCTGTGCCGATGAGAACCGGCGCAGCCGATCACCAGCTTTGGGCGGTTTCGTCGCGTCCCGACCGAACTGCGGACCTCCGCCCTGGTCAGGAACTGGTCAGCGGCGCGCGAGGTTGCGACTTTCGCCGGGGGCGCGGGCAAGAACGCTTCCCTATACTTCGTTCCTCCGATGGGGGGAAGGAAAGCGGATGAAGAAGTTGCTCGTGTCGGTGCTGGCCGCGTTCTCGCTGGTGGCGGTGGCCGCGCCGGCCTCCGCGGCGGAGAGCGCGCCGCCGAAGGCGACGTCGGGGCCCTGCCAGTACACCGAAACCCCGGACGATCCCGCGGTGCGGCCGGTGTCGCTGCCGCCGGACCCGCGGCACACGCCCGATCGCGGATCGGTGGATGTCGCGGTGTTGTCCAACCAGGGCTTGCTGCCGCTCAAACTCGACCGGGCCGAGGCGCCCTGCACGGTGCAGAGTTTCCTGCACCTGGCGAAGAGCGGGTTCTACAACCGGACCACCTGCCACCGGTTGACGGCGTACCCGACGTTGAAGGTGCTGCAGTGCGGGGACCCTTCAGCCACCGGGGAAGGCGGCCCGGGGTACAAGTTCAAGGACGAGCTGCCAGTCGGCTTGCCGCCCGCGCCGAACGACCCGACCGGGCAGCGGCGGACCTACGGGCGCGGCCTGCTGGCGATGGCGAACGCGGGGCCGGACACCAACGGCTCGCAGTTCTTCGTGGTGTACGGGGATTCCAGCCTGCGGCCCAACTACACGGTGTTCGGGACGGTCGGGGAGGCCGGGCTGCGGACGCTGGACCGGGTCGCGGCCGGCGGGATCCAGCCGGACGCGGACACTCCGCCGGGAACCGTGCCGGTGGACGGGAAGCCGGTGCGGAAGACGGATCTGGAGCTGGTGTTGCCGTTGTGCTTGTTCTGCGCGCGGTAAGCGGCTGAGCAAGCTCCATCGGTCCGTGAAGGGCCCCTTGCGGGACTTGGATTCCGGCAAGGGGCCCTTCACGGCTTTTGCCGCAGGGGGACACTGGCCCAGCGCGCATGGCATGAACTGGACCAGTCAGCTAGGCCAGTCGCCGTTAGCGTGAAGGCATGACGAAGAGGATCGCGCTTGCCTCTGGTGGCCTGTACCAGGCCATGCGCCAGCTGCAGGGCGAAATCAGGAAAGCCGGGAACGAAGCGGGGCTGGACCCGAAGCTCGTCGAGCTGGTCAAGATCCGCGCTTCGCAGCTCAATGGGTGCGCGTACTGCCTGGACATGCACTCCGCGGAAGCCGTCGCCGTCGGGGAGTCGCCGCGGCGGCTTTTCGTGTTGGAGGGGTGGCGCGAGACGGACCTGTTCACCGAGCAGGAGCGGGCCGCACTCGCCTACACCGAGGCGATGACGCTCATCTCAGAAAACAAGGACGTGCCCGAGGACGTTTACGCCGCGGCGGCCCAGGTGTTTTCCGAGGAGCAGTACCGGGCGCTCGCGTGGTCGGTGGTCGCGATCAATACCTGGAACCGGCTCATGGTGGCCAGCCACGCCGAGCTGCCGGAGCGGGCGGCATGAGCGCGGCGGAGTTGCGGGCGCTGCACGTGCCCGGCACGCCGTTGGTGCTGCCGAACGCGTGGGACGCGGATTCCGCCAAAGCGATCGAAGCCGCCGGTTTTCCGGTGGTGGCTACCAGTTCCGCGGCCGTCGCGGCGGTGCTCGGGCTGCCGGACGGGGAGAAGGCGCCGGCCGACGACATGTTCGCGGCAGCTCGGCGGATCGTGGACGCGGTGTCGGCGCCGGTGACTGTCGACGCTGAGGGCGGGTACCGGTTGCCGCCTGCGGAACTTGTCGCCCGGTTGCGGGAAATCGGTGCGGTCGGGCTGAATTTCGAGGACACCGATTACGCCGGCGAGGGGCTTCACCCGGTCGACGCGCAGGCGGAGCGGATCGCGGGGATCCGGGCGGCGGCCGGGGACGAATTGGTGATCAACGCCCGGATCGACCTGTTTCTCGGGCAGCCGGATCAGGAATCGGTCTTCGACGAGGCGGTCGCGCGGGGGCGTGCCTACCGGGAGGCGGGGGCGGACTGCGTGTACCCGATCTTCTTGCGGCCCGCCGAGTTGATCGCGGAGTTCGTCCGGCAGGCCGGGGGTGCGGTGAACGTTTCCGCGCTGCCGGGCGGGCCGGGGATTTCCGGGCTTGCCGAACTGGGGGTAGCCCGGATTTCGCTCGGCGCCGGGCTGTGGCGGTATCTGCGGAGCAAGCTGGAAGGCGTGCTCGGCGAAATCGCGCAAGGCAAGCTGCCGTATTGAAAAACCGCCGGGCGTCGCGAGGGAACGCGACGCCCGGCGGTTCTTTCCGGAAATCAGTGCTGCACGGCCTTCTCCGCACCCGCGCCGGTGAGGGCCCGGACCTCCATCTCGGCGAACTTCGCCTTGTCGTGCTCCTTCGACAGCATCGTGCCGAGCCAGCCGAGGAAGAACGCGATCGGAATGGACACCAGGCCGGGGTTGTCGAGCGGGAACCAGTGGAAGTCGACGCCCTGCAGCATCGAGGCGCTCTTGCCGGTCTTCGGGTCGACCGGCTTGCCGGACACCGCGGGCGAGAACACGATCAGCACGATAGTGATGATCAGGCCGCCGTAGATGCTCCACAGCGCGCCCTGGGTGTTGAACCGCTTCCAGAACAGCGAGTACAGGATCGTCGGCAGGTTCGCGGACGCCGCCACCGCGAACGCCAGCGCCACCAGGAACGCGACGTTCTGGCCGTTGGCCAGGATGCCGCCGAGGATCGCCACGACGCCGATCACCACGGCGGTGATCCGGGCGACCTTGACCTCCGAACCGGTGGTGGCCTTGCCCTTCTTCACCACGTTCGCGTACACGTCGTGGGCGAACGAGGCGGACGCGGTGATCGTCAGCCCGGCGACCACGGCGAGGATCGTCGCGAACGCGATCGCCGAGATCAGGCCAAGCAGCACCGGGCCGCCCAGGTTGAGCGCGAGCAGCGGGGCCGCCGAGTTGACGCCGCCGGGCGCCTTCTTGATCGCGTCCGGGCCGACCAGCGCTCCAGCGCCATAACCGAGCACCAGAGTGAACAGGTAGAACACGCCGATCAGCACGATCGCCCACACCACCGAACGACGCGCCTCGCGCGCGGTCGGCACGGTGTAGAAGCGCATCAGCACGTGCGGCAGGCCAGCGGTGCCGAGCACCAGAGCGATGCCGAGGGAGAAGAAGTCCAGCTTCGTGGTGCCGTTCGCGCCGTACTGCTTGCCCGGCCCGAGCAGCGCTTCTCCGGCGTGGCCCGCCTTGTCGACCGCGCCCTGCAACAGCGCGGAGAAGTTGAAGCCGTACTTGCCGAGCACCCACAGCGTCATCGCCAGCGCGCCGACGATCAGCAGCGCCGCCTTGATGATCTGCACCCAGGTGGTGCCCTTCATGCCGCCGATGAGCACGTAGGCGATCATGATGAGGCCGACCACGACGATGACCACCGACTGCGCGGCCTTGCCCTCGATGCCCAGCAGCAGCGCGACCAGGCCGCCCGCGCCGGCCATCTGGGCCAGCAGGTAGAAGAACGAGACCACCAGGGTGGACACCGCGGCCGCGGCGCGCACCGGACGTTGCTTCATCCGGAAGGCGAGCACGTCGCCCATCGTGAACTTGCCGGTGTTGCGCAGCAGTTCCGCGACCAGCAGCAGCGCGACCAGCCACGCCACCAGGAAGCCGATCGAGTAGAGGAAGCCGTCGTAGCCGTACACCGCGATCGCGCCGGCGATGCCAAGGAACGACGCAGCGGAAAGGTAGTCGCCGGAGATCGCGATGCCGTTCTGCGGGCCGGTGAACGCACGGCCGGCCGCGTAGTAGTCGGACGCGGTCTTCGTGTTGCGGCTCGCGCGGAACACGATCACCAGCGTGATCACCACGAACAGCGCGAAGATGGTGATGTTGAGCGTCGGGCTGCTGCCCTCCACGCTCGCGGCCAGGGTTTTCACGCCGCCTCCTGTGTTTCGCGGGATACCCGCACCCAGTCGGCGTCACGAGCGGGCTGTCGCGATTGTGTGCTGATGCCGCCGCCGGTGTCGCCGCGGGATACCCGCACCCAGTCGGCGTCACGAGCGGGCTGTCGCGATTGTGTGCTCATGCCGCCTCCACTGCCGGGTTTTCGACGTCGTTCCTGATCCGCTCGGCCAGCGGGTCCAGCTTCTTGTTGGCGTAGCGCACGTACAGCCACGTGATCAGGAAGGTGGACACGAACTGCAGCAAGCCGAACAGCAGCCCGACGGTGAAATTGCCGGTGATCTTCGTGCTCATGAAGCCGTGCGCGTAGTCGGCCAGCAGAACGTAGAGCAGGTACCAGGCGAGGAACAGTCCGGCCATCGGGAACACGAACCGGCGGAGCCGGCCCCGGAGTTCACGGAACTCGGCGCTGTCGTGCACCTGTTCCCAGGTCGGGTCCGGCGGGGCGCCGGACGAATCGCCTGCGCTCATGGAATCTCTCCCTCGCGACGCTGCGGATGTGGTGCGCGACACAGTAGGGACGGCGTCGGGGCGGCGGAACCGTCAGCGGCTCAAACGCCGAGCCGCACGACGAACGGTCGACGAACGGTCACCGGGCGTGGACGAAGGGCGTTCGTCGAGGTGCAGGCGCAACATCGCGTCCCCGGCCCAGGAAGGCGGGCGCCCGCGCAGCGACACCGCGATCATTACTCCGAATGCCAGCGGTACCGACCAGGGTGCCGGTTGCGACACCAAGATCGCCGCCCAACCGCGCATCGGCGGGCCGGCGAGCGCGAAAAGAATGGACCCGGACGACGCCGCCAGTCCGGTGACGACGCCGGCGATCGCGCCGGCCGCGGTCAGCCGCTGCCACCAGATGCCGAGCACGAGCAGCGGGCAGAACGTGGACGCGGCGACGGTGAACCCCCACGTCACCAGGACTCCCGCATCGAGGCGGGCGGACGGCAGCGCCAGCACGACCATCGCGATGGCGACGAACACCACGGTCGCCCGCAGCCGGCGCAGCCCGCCCGGCATCAGGTCGTAGGCGAGCGCGCCGGACATCACGAGCAGCAAGCCGAGCGAGGTCGCCAGGAACGCGGCGAACGCGCCCGCGGTGAGCAACGCGGTGAACAGCTGCCCGGCCCAGCTGTGGTCGACCTGGGACGGCAGCGCGACGACGACTGTGTCCGTATCGCCGGAGAGATACAGCTGCGGCACCAGCACCCGGCCAAGGACACCGTAGATGCCGGGGAAGAGATAGAAGACGCCGAGCAACGCCACGGTGATCGCGGCGGTGCGGCGCGCGGCGCGGCCGTCCGGGCTGGTGTGGAAGCGCATCAGGACGTGCGGGAGGCCCATCGTGCCCAGCACGGTGGCGATCAGGACGGCCCAGGTGCCGAGCAACGGATGCCCCTTGTCGATTTCCAGCAGCGGACGCTGCCAGTCCGGACCGCCGAGCGCCACTTCCCCGCTGACGCCGGGGACCTGCGCACCGGCTGCGAAGGTGAGCTGTTCTCCCTTGTGCACCACCATTTGTCCGGGAGGCAACGGCCCGCGGCCGTCGACGACGGTGGGCTCGCGGAGGGTCAGAGTGACGTCGTGGTCGAACTGGACCGGCGTGGCGTGGGAGAAACGGGTGAACTCGACCGGGTTCAGGCTCGAGTCCCGGGTGGCGGCACCGGCCTGGACGACCAGCCACAGCGCGGGGACGAGGAACAGCAAGAGCTTCAGGAAGAACTGGAACGCCTGGACGTACGTCGCGGCGCGCATCCCGCCGAGCGCGAGGGTGACGCTGACCGCGGTGCCCGCGATGACCACGCCGACCCAGTACGGTGTCCCGCCGACCGCGGTGAGCACCAGACCGGCGGTGCGGAACTGCGGGACCACGTAAATGGTTCCGATCACCAGCACGACTACCGCGGCGAGCCGGCGCAGCGGCCGGGAAGCGAGCCGGGCCTCGGCGAAGTCCGGAACGGTGAGCGCGCCGGAGCGGCGCATCGGGGCGGCGACGAGGACCAGCATCGCCACATAGCCCGCAGTGAAGCCGACCGGGTACCAGAGCGCGCCGATGCCGTCCTTCACCACCAGGCCCGCTACGCCCAGGAACGACGCGGCGGAAAGGTATTCGCCGGAGACCGCGGCGGAGTTCACGAACGGCGAGATCCGGCGCGACGCGACGAGGAAGTCCGACGTGGTGCGCATGGCGGCGACCCCGCGCACGCCGATGAGGAGCGTGACGAGGACTACCGGGGCGACCGCCAGCGCGATGTCCACTCAGCTGCTCCCGTGCCCGGCCCCGCGCACCCCTCGGGCTTCTCCCGGGAGTTGCCGGTGCGTGAAGGGAACATCGAGGGAATCAGAGTCCCTCAATGTTCCCTTCACGCACCACCGGCGGTCGGCGGCGCTGGTCACTGGTCGTCCTCGGTCTTTTCCGCGCGCCGCAGCTGCCACCAGGCGAGCGCGGCCAGCACCGGGTACGGCAGGACCGCGATCACCAGCCACGACACCGGGATCCCCCACATCCGCACCGCGTCGAGGCCGGGCGCGAGCGAGAACACCACCGGCAGCCCCAGCACCAGCGCGAACATCGCGACCAGCGCCGGGATCCCGCGCCGCCGCTGGCTCCGGTACAGCTCGGTGGCGCGTTCCGCCTCGGGCGTCCGCAGCCGCGGCATCCGCCAGCGGCCCCGCTCCTGCCGCCGGGAGCGGGCGAGCCGGGTCTGCGGGCTAGTGACCGCGACGCGTTTGCTGCGGCTCACCGCGGGCCGCCGAGCTGCCCGCGCTGCGCCGCCTCCAGCAGCCGGTCTCGCAGGTCCCTCGCGTGCCTTCGGCTCACCGGCACGTCGCCGGCCTCGGTGTGCGCCAGCAAGCCGCCGGTCGTGTCGCTGCGCAACTCCAGCACCGCCCGCACCGAGAGCAGGAATCCGCGGTGCACCCGGGTGAATCCGGTGCCTTCCCAATATTCTTCGAGTCGCGAGATCGGCATTCGCACCGGATGCACGGCGGTCCGGGTGTGCAGCCGGACGTAGTCGCCGTTGGCTTCGGCGAACAGCACGTCGTCGCGGCGGACGTAGCGGGTCCGGCCGCCGGAGTCGACCGGCAGCGCGGCCATCGCGTCCGGCGAGGGCTGGCGGCGGACGCTCGGCGCCAGCCGGGTCACCTTCGCCAGCGCGGCGGACAGCCGTTCCGTCCGCACCGGCTTGAGCAGGTAGTCCACCGCGCCGATGCCGTACGCGGTCACCGCGTGCCCGTCGTGCGCGGTGACGAACACGATCACCGGCGGCTCGGACAGCTTGGCCAGCAGCGACGCCAGCTCCAGCCCGTCCAGGCCGGGCATGGAAATGTCCAGGAAGACCGCGTGGTAATGGTCGGCCTGCAACAGCTTCAGCGCCTTCAGCGCGTCGCTCGCCCCGACCACCTCGCCGACTTCGGGGGCTTCGCGCAGCATCCGGCACAGCTCGTCCAACGCCGGCGCGAGGTCGTCGACCGCCAGCACCCGCAGCCCGGTCACGACGGCAGCACCCCCGGCTGGAACCGCGGCACCCGAAGGATCACCCGGGTACCCGCGCCGACCGCGGTTTCCACCGTCAGCCCGTACCAGGCCCCGTAGACGGTGCGCAATCGTCTGTCCACATTGGCCAGTCCGAGTCCGGTGCCGTCGCCGCGGCCGGCGAGGATGTCCGCCGCCCGCGCGGGTTCCATGCCGACCCCGTCGTCCTCGACGCTGATCACGCAGTCGTTCCCTTCCGCCTGCCCGTGCACCTGGACCAGCCCGGCGCCCGAACGCGGCTCGATGCCGTGCCGGATCGCGTTTTCCACGAGGGGTTCGAGTACCAGGTACGGCACCGCCACCGCAAGCACCTCCGGCGCGACCCGCACTTGCACCTTCAACCGTTCGCCCAGCACCGCCCGCTGCAGCGCGAGGTACGTTTCCACCGCGCGGAACTCCTCGGCCACCACGGTGTACTCGCCGTGCCGGGACAGGCTGTAGCGGGTGTAGTCGGCGAAATCGAGCATCAGGTCGCGAGCCCGGTCCGGGTCGGAACGGACCAGTGAGGCGATCACCGTCAACGCGTTGTACACGAAATGCGGCGACATCTCCGCGCGCAGCGCTCGCAGCTCGGCCTGCGCGGCCTGGTCGGCGGACGCTTCGAGCCGTGCCCGCTCCAGCGCCTCCACTACGAACTCGGCCGCCCGCTGGGCGATCTTCGCCTTCACCGGTTTGACCAGCACCAACGCCCCGGCCAGTTCGTCGTGGACGTGCAGCGGCAGCGCGAAGAGATCGTCGGTGTGCACCGGCTCCTCGCTCTGCAGCACCTCCACGATGACGGGCACCACCAGCTTGTCCGGCGGCAACGGCCCGGACCACACCGACGTGGCGGAGACGTCGACCAGCCCGGCGCCTGGGATGCCGAAGAGCCGCCGCAGACCGGTCGCCGCGCGCCGGGCCCGAGCGCTGGTCAGGCCGTCCTTGAGGTCGTCGCTGATCCGCCGCGCCGCGACCAGCACGTCCGAGGCATCGGGCGGCGAACGGCGCAGCGAGAGCGCGCGCTCGGTCATCGGCAGCCTCCCTCCCGGCGCTGGGGGAGTAGATCCTAGCTGTAAACGCGACTAAGGGGACTTTCCGTGCGGAAAGTCCCCTTGGAGATTGTCTCAGGTGGTGCACGCCGAACCGTCTGCTGGTCCGGCCGTGAAGGGCCCCTTCAGGGACTTGGATGCCCTCAAGGGGCCCTTCACGGACAGAAAGGCAAACTGGCCGTCGGCCGCCCAGGCATCACGACAGAGCCAGGCGAGACCTGCTCTTAGCCGGCACGCCGGAGGTTAGCAGCTCTGCTTGTAGAAGTACTTCGAGTTGGCGTCCAGATCGTCCTTGGTGATCGAGTGCAGCTGCGCGGTCAGGTTCCGCTGCACCGGCTTGCTGGTCAGCGCGGCCACCGCCTGGTCCACGCCCTGGGTGCCGATCTGCGCCGGGTCCTGTGCGATCAGCGCCTGGTATTCGCCCTTCTTCAGGCCGTCCACTTCGGACGGGCTGGCGTCGAAGCCGACCAGGTTCACCTTGCCGATCTTGCCCGCGTTGCGCAGACCGGTCGCCGCGCCTTCGCCGGTGTTCAGGTTGGTCGCGAAGATCCCCACCAGGTCCGGGGTCGAGGCGAGCGCCGCGGTCACCTTCGAAGCGGCCTGGTCCGGCTCGTTCTGCGTGAACTGGATGCCCGCCGACTTGAGGTTCGGGTGGTTCTTCAACTCATCCTCGAAACCCTTCGCACGGGCCGCGGTGGTGGATGTTCCCGCGATGGTGTCCAGGATCAGCACCGAACCCGGTTTGTCGCCGGCCAGTTTCGCCATGGTCTGCGCGGCCAGCTTGCCGCCCTCGGCGTTGTCCGAGGAGATCGACGACACCGCGACGCTCTGGTCCTTGAGCGAGGTGTCCACCTCGACGATCTTCGTGCCCCGGTTCTTGACCTGCTGGATAGGCGCGAGCATCGCCTGGTCGTCGGTCGGCGCGATGAGCAGCGCGGCCGGCGGGTTGGAGCCCATCGCGTTCACGATCGACGTCTGCATAGCCGCGTCGAACTTCTGCGGTGCCTGCGTGGTCAGCTCGTAGCCGAGCTTCTTCGCTTCTTCCTGCGCGCCGCACTGCATCGAGATGTAGAACGGTTCGGCCTGCACCCCCGGCACCAGCGCCAGCTTCTTGCTGTTCGCGGAGTTGCCAGCCGAGCTGTCTCCGGATCCGCTCTGTCCCACCTGCCCGGACCCGCATGCGGCGACCAGCAGCGCCGCGGACGCGAGAGTCCCGGCCGCGAGGAAAGTCCTGCTCAGTTTCATCGTAAGCACCTCTTTGTACTCAGGGGAACCGATTCAGCGGGAGTTGCGCTTGCGGCGGCGGCGCTGGTCGAACCACACCGCCGCGATCAGGACCGCGCCGACCGCGATCATCTGCCAGAAGTCCTGCACGTGCGTGATGTTGAAGCCCTTCTTCAGCACCGCCGGGATGAAGACCCCGATCACCGTGCCCAGCATCGAGCCGACGCCGCCGAAGAGGCTCGTGCCGCCCATCACCGTCGCGGAGATGGCGTTGAGGTTGTCGTTGGTGTGCGCCGAAATCGTGGTCGACGCGTAGTAAGCCAGCGACAGGAAACCTGCGATGCCGGCCAGGAAGCCAGTGAGCAGGTACACCTTGAGCAGGTGCGCGGTCACGCCGATGCCCGAGCGGCGTGCCGCCTCGGCGTTCGAACCGACGGCGAACGTGTAGCGGCCGAATCGCGTGGTGTGCAGCAGCCACGCGCCGATCAGCGTGATCACCACGGCCACCAGCACCAGGTTCGGGATCCCGCCGAACGATGTGCCGTAGCCGAGGGTCTTGTTCAGTTCGGTGGGCACACTGCGCACGTCCGAACCGCCGTTGAGCAGGTAGGACGCGCCCAGGGCGGCACCCATCGTGCCGAGCGTGACGATCAGCGGCGGGATGCCCGCCACCGCGATCAGGAATCCGTTGACGAAGCCCCAGATCGTGCCTGCGATTATTGCTGCGACGAGCCCCACTGTGATCACACCCCAGCCGGTGTGCGAGGCATCGCCGCCGCTGAGCGCTTCCATGATCTTCCCGGCGACCATGCCGGAGAAGATCAGCACTGACCCGACCGACAGGTCGATGCCGGAGGTGATGATCACGAACGTCATGCCGACCGAAAGCACCAGCAGCACAGAAGTTTCGATCAGCAGTGTCTGGAAGGTGAACAGCGTCGCGAACTCGGCCGGCGCGATGGCGGTGAATACCGCGATCAGAGCTATCAGCACGAGAGCGATCCAGAACGTGTTGGCCCCGATGAGCCGTTTCCCCAGTGGACGCTTGCTGAATCCGCCGTCCACAGTGGTCTGAATGTCCTTCGCGGGAGCGCTCATCAGGCCGCCTCCTCCTGCACCAGGGCACCGGTCATCGCCGCGACCAGGTCCTCGAGCTTCGTGTCCGCCCCGGCGAACCGGGCGACCCGCTTGCCCAGCCGCAGCACCTCGATCCGGTCCGAAACCGACAGCACCTCGGGCATGTTGTGGCTGATCAGCACCACCGCGATGCCCTTGTCCCGAACCTTCTTGATCACCTCCAGCACGCGTTCGCGCTGCACCACCCCCAGTGCCGCGGTCGGCTCGTCCATGAACACGACCTTCGACGCCCACACCACCGACCGGGCGACCGCGACGCTTTGCCGCTGCCCGCCGGAGAGCGACCCGATCGGCACGTCGGTGCTTTGCAACGTGACGCCGAGCCGGTCGAATTCGGCGACCGCCTGCCGGCGCATCTCCGCCTTGTCCAGCATGCCGAGCTTGCCCAGCAGGCCCTTGCGCGGGATTTCCCGGCCCAGGAACAGATTTGCCGCCGGGTCCAGCTCCGGCGCGACGGCGAGATCCTGGTAGACGGTTTCGATGCCGAGCCTGCGCGCGGTCACCGGCGAGTCCAGCTGGATCTCCGCGCCGTCGAGCAAGATCCGGCCCGACGTCGGCTGTTCGGCCCCGGACAGGCACTTCACGAGCGTGGATTTGCCCGCGCCGTTGTCGCCGATCAAGGCGGTCACCTCGCCCGCGCGCGCCTGGAAAGACGCGCCGCGCAGGGCTTCCACCGATCCGTAGTGCTTGGTCAGGTCCACCGCGTCGAGCAGGATCTCGCTCATCGGCGCTAACTCCCTTCGGGGGCGGGCGGACGGCAGCGGATGACGGTCAGCGAACCGGACAGCTCGGTCTGGCCCGCCGCGAACGGCACCACGTAGGTGTCGCCCTTGGCCACCGGGAACTCGCCGCCGCGCTCGGTGCGCAGCGTGCCGGCGCCGTCGAGCGCGACGAGCACGCTGAACGACGGGTCCAGGGCGAACGCGCCACCGGTCAGCTGGATCCGGTCGGCCCGGAAGAACTCCGCGGAACCGGGAGCCAGCAAGTCCACCGTCTGTGCGTCATCCCCCGCGGTGTGCTTGACGATCGTCGCGAGCCGCTCGTCGTCCCAGCCGGAGGTGTCCAGGGTTTCGATGGCGGTGTCGAAGCCGATGCCGAGGTGGCCCTTTTCCGGCGACGCGAGGAAATCGCGCCATTCCAGGGTCAGGCTGAAGTCCGTCGGCTGCTGCAGCTCCACCACGAACACGCCTTCGCCGATCGCGTGCGGCAGCCCGGCCGGGATGTAGACCGTGTCGCCGGCCCGCACCGGGATGCTGTTGAGCGCGCCCAGCATGCTCGGCGCGTCCTGCTCCCGCGTCCACTCCGCGACGGTGTCCTTGCTCAGCGTTTCCCGGAAACCGGGGTACACCCGCGGGTCCTCGCCATAGGTGCCGACCACGATCCACGCCTCGGTCTTGCCGAAGTGCGAGTCGAAGTGCTTGCGGGCGAAGGAGTCCGTCGGATGGAAGTGCACCGGGAGCCGTTGCCCGGCGTCGAGCAGCTTCACCAGCAGGCCGGTGGAGTCGCCGAGCTTGGCGACGTGCGCCGCGCCCAGCCACGCCTCGGGGTCGGCGACGACCGAGTCGCGCAGCCAGCTCCCGCCGGGCAGCTTGGTGAGGCCGTTGGTCTCCTGGCCGAACATGGTGGTGACGGAACCGACCCAGTCCTCCGGACCGAACTTGGTGCCGGTGCCGGTGGCGCCGCGCAGGGCGGCGATCGCGTCGCCGCCGCGGTAGAACTGCGGCGGCTGGTTGGCCGGGAGCCGGACCGGTTCGAGATGCTGGGTCACAGGGCGGCCTCTCCGGAACCGCGGGCGACTAGGTGCACGGGCAGAACTACCTTTCTCGGTGCGGACTGATCCCCTTGGATGCGAGCGAACAGCAGCTCTGCCGCCGCGTGTCCGAGGGCGCTGACGTCATGGGCGATCACGGTGACCGGCGGGTCGAGCAGATCCGCCAGTTCGAAATCGTCGAAGCTCACCAGCGCGGGCCGGTGCTCGGCGTGCGCGAGCGCGCGCAGCAGGTGCACCGCGACCCGGTTGTTGCCGGCGATCACGGCGGTGGCCGGAGCCGGTCCTTCGACCAGCTTGCGCACCGCCTGCCCGACCGTCTCCGGCGTCGGCGTCTGCATCACCACGAGGCTCTCGTCGTAGGAGATCCCGTTGCGCACACAGCCTTCCCGGAAGCCGCGGAGCCGCTCGGACGCGGTGAAGATGTCCGGGCTGTCGCCGAGGAACGCGATCCGCCGGTGCCCGTGCCGGACAAGGTGGCCGACCGCTTCGACGGTGCCGCCGAGGTTGTCCACCAGCACCGTGTCCGCGACGATGTCGCCGGCCGGCCGGTCGAGGAACACCACCGGGGTGCCCGCGCGCATTTCCGGCACCAGGTACCCGTGCTGCAGCCCGGCGGGCACGATCAGCAGCCCGTCCACCCGGCGCGCGCAGAATTCCAGCGCCAGTTCGCGTTCGCGGTCGGAGTTCTCGCCGGACGACCCGGTCAGCACGTGCCTGCCGAAGGAGGTGGCGATCCGCTCCACCGCGCGGTTCAGCTCGGAGTAGAACGGGTTGCCGACGTCCTCCACGACCAGGCCGATGGTGCCGGTGGTCGAGCCGCGGCGCAGGTTGCGCGCACCCAGGTTCCGGCGGAACCCGAGCTGCTCGATCGCGGCCACCACCCGCTCGGCGGTGTCCGGGTGCACCGCGGGTTCGTCGTTGACGACCCGGGACACGGTCTTGATGCTGACGCCGGCCAGCCGGGCGACGTCGCTCATCGTGGCCCGCCTGCTCGCGGGGCGGGGGACGCCGTCCGCGTCCCGGCCGGAGTGAGACAACGTTGTCATAATGCCCGGGATTGGACACCATTTCCCGGTGCGCTGTCAATGGGCCGCCCGCGATCGCGCCGGTGGCCGACGAACGTGCTGGTGCGGATGGTGGACATCGCTGTCTGGAACTGGACAGGCTCCCACCGTAGTCTTGACGACCTCGTGAGCCAGTGCCCAAGGTGTCCCGCATCGACGGAGCGCGACAAGGTTGTCATCGATGCCTCGACCGAGGGCAGCCCGGGTCGCGCCGGACAACTGGAGAGGCGATGGCGATGGCGATGGCGCGAGCGCGCTGGAGAGCCGGACTGATCTTGGTGACTTCCGCGGTGGTGGCGGCGGCCGCCCCCGCACTGGCGACGGCCGCGCCGGCCGTCGGCAAGACCGCTGACCTGGCGAAATGGGTGAACCCGTTCGTCGGCACCCGGCCCGGCGGCGCGGACCACGGCACCGGCGGCGGGGCGGGCAACACCTTCCCCGGCGCGGTGGCCCCGTTCGGCATGGTCCAGTGGAGCCCGGACACCAAGAAATCCCAGCCGGGCGGCTATTTCTACGACGACAACACACTCACCGGGTTCAGCCTGACGCACCTTTCCGGCGCGGGCTGCACGACGTATCAAGACATCCCGTTCATGCCCTACGTCGGCGAGGTCAGCACGTCGCCCGCGACCGATCCGGGCCATTACACCTCGACGTTCGACCACAAGAACGAGCACGCGACCGCCGGCAAGTACGACGTCGCGCTCGACAACGGCGCGAAGGTCGAGCTGAGCGCGACCCAGCGCACCGGTTCCGGCCGGTTCACCTACCCGGCGGGCGCGGCGTCCACCTTGCTCGTCAACACTTCCGGCTCGGTCAACGGCACCGACGACGCGTCGATCACCATCGGCAAGGACACCATCAGCGGCTGGGCGACCAGCGGCCGGTTCTGCGGCGCGAAGGACTCCTACCGGGTCTACTTCTCGGCGAAGTTCGACACCCCGTTCGCCTCGGTCGGCACCTGGAAGAACGGCGCGGTGACGCCGGGCAAGACCGCGGAGACCGGTGGCGCGAAGGCGAAAGTCGCGCAGCTCAACGGAATCGGCTCCTCGCTGGCCCGGCCGGCGTTTTCGAAGCCGCAGGACACCACGGTCAGCGGCCCGGGCAGCGGCGGGTACGTGACGTTCCCGAATCTGAACGGCGCGCAGGTCAACGTCCAGGTCGGGCTGTCCTTTGTGTCCGTCGACGGGGCGAAGGCGAATCTGAAGGCGGAGAACGACGGGAAGAAGCCGTTCGACGTGGTCGCTGCCTCGGCTCGCCAGGCGTGGAACGACCAGCTCGGCAAGATCCAGGTCAGCGGGGGCAGCGACGCCGACACGACGACGTTCTACACGTCGCTGTATCACGCGCTGATCCAGCCGAACGTGTTTTCCGATGCGGACGGCCGGTACCCGGGCTTCGACGGCCGCATCCACCAGGCCGAGCGCGGGCACGCGATGTACACCAACATCTCCGGCTGGGACATCTACCGGTCCGAGGTCCCGCTGCTGGCCACCATCGATCCGCACCAGACTTCCGACCTGGTGCGCTCGATGATGGCCTACGCCGAACAAGGCGGCTCGTGGGACCGCTGGACGGTGGCGAACGACTACACCGGCGTGATGAACGGGGATCCGTACCACATCATCGTTTCCAGCGCCTACGCCTACGGCGCGCGTGACTTCGACGCGCAGAAGGCATTGCTGCTCATGATCAAGGGCGCAACCCAGCCGACGCAGGGTTACGTGGAACGGCCAGGTCTGGCCGACTACCAGAAGCTCGGCTACGTGCCGGGTGCGGCGGCGGACACGCTGGAGTACACCAGCGCGGACTTCGCCATCGCCCAGTTCGCGAAACGGCTCGGCGACGGAGCCACCTACACCACGTTCATGAAGCGCGCGCAGAACTGGCAGAACCTCTACAACCCCGGTACCGGGCATCTGCAGCCGCGCAACTCCGACGGCTCGTTCTCCGCGAACTACGACCCGTCGAGCTCGCAGGGCTGGGTCGAAGGCAACGGCGCGCAGTACGACTGGATGGTCCCCTACGACCTCGGCGGTCTGACCACCGCGTTCGGCGGCAACACCGCTGTCCAGTCGCGATTGGACACCTTCTTCACGAAGCTGAACGCCGGAACCCATGAGCCGTACGCGTTCCTGGGCAACGAGCCGAACTCGAACGCGCCGTACGTGTACTCGTTCGCCGGCGCGCCGGCGAAGACGCAGAACATCGTGCGCCGGGCGATGGACGAGCTGTACAACCCGCGTCCGGAGGGCCTGATCGGCAACGACGACCTGGGCCAGATGTCGGCCTGGTACGTGTGGTCGGCCCTCGGCATCTACCCGGAGATCCCGGGCCGCGCCGAAACGGTCCTGACCACACCTCGGTTCCCGCACACGGAACTGACCACCGGCGCGGGCAAGAAGATCACCGTGAACGCGCCCGGCACCGGCGAGTACGTCGGCAGCCTGAAGGTCAACGGCAGCGCGGCCAGCAAGGCGTGGCTGCCCGAAGGGCTGATCTCGCAGGGCGGCCAGCTCGACTTCACCCGCTCGACGACCGAGACCGCTTGGGGCTCTTCTCCGTCCGATGCACCGCCGTCGTTCCGGGAACAGGAAAAGCCGAGTCTGTCCTTCGCGGACCCGGCCCGCGCGGTGGTGCCCGCCGGCACGACTGCTTCGGTTTCGGTCGGGGTGCAGGATCTGTCCGGCACCGCGAAGACCTGGACCTACTCCGCGGGCAGCGTGGACGGCATCACGCTGTCCCCTGCGACCGGGTCCATCCAGGTGCCCGCAGCGGGCAAGGGACATGCCGCGGTGACGGTGAGCGTCCCGGCCGGCACCGCGGACGGCCCGCGCCGGATCCCGGTCACGTTCTCCTCGCCGGGCCTGGCCGACGTGCAGACGGTGTTGACGGTGCTGGTCGCGAAGCCGGGCAGCTGGCTGGCCACAGTGGACAACACCGGCCTTTCGCCGGAT
Source organism: Amycolatopsis benzoatilytica AK 16/65 (assembly GCF_000383915.1). Classification (NCBI taxonomy): domain Bacteria; kingdom Bacillati; phylum Actinomycetota; class Actinomycetes; order Pseudonocardiales; family Pseudonocardiaceae; genus Amycolatopsis; species Amycolatopsis benzoatilytica. The sequence continues at coordinate 5,234,488 of NZ_KB912942.1, read as the reverse complement.
TCGAATTCGGCAGCGGGCAACTTCGACGGGGGCGGCTGGAGCTACTCGGCGGATGCGCTGGCCCAGGCCGGGGCGAAGCCGGGCAGCACGGTGTCCAGTGACGGCTTGAACTTCACCTGGCCGTCGTATCCAGTCGGCGACCCGGACAATGTCGTCGCCGCCGGCCAGACGATCAGCGTGTCCGGCTCGGGCCGGTTGGCGTTGCTCGGCTCCGCCAGCAACGGCAACGCCCAAGGCACGCTGACCGTGACCTACACCGACGGCAGCAAGTCCACCGCCGCGGTCGGGTTCTCCGACTGGACCCTGGGCGGCGGGGGAGCGCAGCCGGCGTTCGGCAACCGGATCGCGCTGTCCACGCCGTACCGCAATTCCGCGGGCGGCGACCCGCAGCAGATCCGCACGATGGTGTTCGCCACCGCGCCGATCACGCTGGATGCGGGCAAAACCGTGGCGAGCGTGAGCCTGCCGAGCGGCGTCAGCGGCGGAGACATGCACGTCTTCGCGATCGCGGCCGGCTGATCCCGTCTGTCGTTCCGTGAAGGGAACATCGAGGGACTCTGAGTCTCTCGATGTTCCCTTCACGGCCGTTACCCGAGGAGTCCCATGAGAAGCAGAGTTGTGGCGGGAGCGGCGGTCTTGGCGGTCGTCGCCGCGGCGCTCACCCCAGTGGCCGCGCAAGCGCGCCCCGGCGACCCGCTGGACGCGGTGAACACGTTCATCGGCACGCAAGACGAAGGCAACACCTTCCCCGGCGCCTCGGCCCCGTTCGGCATGGTGCAGTCCAGCCCGATCACCACCCATTACGCGGGCTACCTCTACACCGACACCGCGATCCGCGGCTTCGGCCACTTCTTCCTGTCCGGCGCGGGCTGCTGGGAGCAGGGCGGCCTGGTGTCGATGCTGCCCACGACCGGCGACGTCGGTCCCGGCGCGGCCTTCGACACGAGCCAGGCCGCGACGTTCGACCAGGCCAAGTACGCCGCGCCGTACACCCACGACGGTGAAGTCGGCAAGCCGGGCTATTACAAGGTGCACCTCACCGGCTACGGCGGCATCGACGTCGAGACCACCGCCAGCACCCGCAGCGGCGTCGAGCGGTATTCGTTCGCGAAGCCGGGTCCGGCCAACGTGTTCGTCAACGTCGGCCAGGCCAACGCGAAGGAACCGGTGAGCGGCAGCAGCGTCCGGATCGTCGACGACCACACCATCGCGGGCACCGTCGAGTCACAGGCGTTCTGCGGCGGCAAGCCCTACACCACCTACTTCACCACGAAGTTCGACAAGCCGTTCGCTTCGTACGGCACCTGGTCGCCGGAGGGCGGCACGCCCGGCAGCCGGGCCGCGCAGGGCGGCGCGGGCCTGCGCGGCGCGTGGCTGACCTTCCCGGACGGCGGACAGATCACCGCCACCACCTCGCTGTCCCAAGTGGACGCCCGCGGCGCGGACGGCAACCTCGCCGCGTCCCGAGTGCTGCCCTTCGACGCGGTGCGGGCGGAGGTCCAGCGCGCCTGGCGGCACGAATTGTCCAGTGTGGACATCACCGGCGGCACACCAGACGACCGCACGGTCTTCTACACCTCGCTCTACCACGCGTTCCTGCAGCCGCTGACCGCCAACGACGCCGACGGCCGGTACTACGGCTTCGACAAGAAGATCCACCGCGCTGTCGGTTGGACGTACTACGACTTCTTCTCCCTGTGGGACACCTACCGGTCGCAGAACCAGCTGCTCGCCCTGTTGAAGCCGGACCGGGCGCGGGACATCGCGAAGAGCATCCTCGCCATTCACGACCAGGGCGGCTGGCTGCCGCGCTGGGCGTATGCGAGCCAGGAAACGAACACCATGACCGGAGATCCGGTCACGCCGTTCCTGGTCGACCTGTGGCGGTTCGGCGCGCTGCGCGGCGACGAGCTGCACGCCTACGAAGCGCTGCTGCAGAACTCGCGCGAAATCCCGCCGGCTAGTTCTCCGTTCCAGGGCCGGTCCGGGAACGCCAGCTACCAGGCCAACGGATTCGTGCAGTACGACCCGAATTTCCCGAAGAAGGGCCAGGACATCGACCCGGCGCACGGCGCGTCCGCGACCCTGGAGTACGCCCTCGCCGACTGTTCCCTCTCGGTGATGGCCTCCGCCCTAGGCCGTCAGCAGGACGCGAAGCAGCTGGCCGCCAAGGGCCGGACGTACGCGACGCTGTGGGACCCGTCGGTCACGGACCGCGGCTTCACCGGCTACTTCCGGCCGAAGAGCGCGGACGGCAGCTGGTACACCCCGGCAGACGGCCCGTACAGCCCGCAGGGCCAGGACGGCTTCCACGAAGGCACCGCATGGCAGTACCAGTGGCTGGTACAGCAGGACGTGCCCGGGCTGGCCGCGAAGATGGGCGGCCTGGCGAACGTCGGCAAGCGGCTCGACGACTTCTTCGACTACTCCGACCTCGTGCAGGACCCGGCGAAGACCGCGCACGAGAAGTGGGTGGTCGGTCCCTACGACTACTACAAGCAGTTCCGCTACAACCCCAACAACGAACCCGACCTGCACTCGCCGTGGATGTACACGCTCGCCGGGCAGCCGTGGAAGACCTCCGCGGTGGTCCGGGCCGCGCACACCTTGTTCACCAACAAGCCCAACGGCGCCACCGGCAACGACGACCTCGGCACCATGTCCGCTTGGTACGTCTTCAGCGCGCTCGGCCTGTACCCGGCCGTTCCGGGCACCGGGAACTTCGCGCTGAACGCGCCGCGGTTCGCCAAGTCGGTGCTGCACCTGCAGAACGGGCGGGACATCACCATCAAGGCGGGCAGCGCGAACGGCGCGCAGCTGCAGTACGTGTCGGGGCTGCGGGTGAACGGGACCTCGTCGGACAAGACGTTCGTCAGCCTGGAACAGCTCCGCCGCGGGTCCACTCTGGACTTCACGCTGACCGGCGACGCGGCGCGGGCCGCGTGGGGAACATCACCTTCGTCGGCGCCAGCGTCTCCTTGTGCCGCTTAGTGTTCGTTTGTGGACGTTCGGTGAAGGCCGCCTCTCGCATCTTGGGATCGAGGGGCGGCCTTCGTCGTTAACCGGGCATTTCCCGCGCGTTTCCGCCGACTGCCTTAAAGTGGTTCAGACCATTTTGCGCCTGCTCGTGACCAGGGTCACGGGCCCCGGTGTTCCGGTGAGGCCGATCACGCCTCACACTGGTCACATCGCGTTCGACAGCGCAGTTGACGCCAGGGGTGGCCAGTCCCCCTTGGACAGTCCGTCGGACGTGTTTTTTGTGTGTGCAGTCGGCACGCACCAGGTGACGCACAGGAGGATGTCGTGTCCAGCAAGGCCGCTCTCGTGTTCCGCGTGGCCGCAGTTGCCGAGGCTCTGTCTTGGCTCGGCTTGCTGATCGGGATGTTTCTCAAGTACGTCGTCGGCGCGTCTAACGAGGGCGGCGTGCCCGTCCTCGGCATGGTGCACGGCGTCGTCTTCGTCCTGTACGTGATCACCTCCCTGTCCGTGGCGAAGCCGCTGGGATGGCGCGGCAAGACGCTGCTGCTGGCGCTGCTGGCGAGCATCCCGCCGCTGTTCACCTGGCTGTTCGAGAAGTGGGCGCTGCGCAACGGCCGCCTGGACGGCCCGGAGCGTCTCGCCCAGGGCGGCGTCGGCCTGTTCGTCCGCGTGCCGGAGCCGGCCAACGCCTGACCTCCCCGCTTGCGCAAACGGGCCCGTGCGAACTTCGCACGGGCCCGTTTCGCGTTGCCTGCCGGTCAGCCGGTGAAGTCGCCCGCCGACTTGCGGACCTTGGTGAGCAGCTCGGTCAGCTGCTCCACCTGCCGCTCGGTGAGCCCGGTGAGACCGAAGTCGATGCCGGTGACGGACACGGTGGCGGTCTCCCGGAGCGCGCGGCCCTCGTCGGTGATCTCCACGAGCGTCGTGCGCCGGTCGGTGGGATGCGGCACCCGCTTGACGAGCCCGTCCCGCTCCAGCCGGTCCACTATGTTGGTGACGCTGGTGGGATGCAGCTGCAGCCGTTCGCCCATCACTCGCATCGGCAGCCGCCCGTTGCGGGAGAAGGTGAGCAGCACGAGAGCCTCGTAGCGGGCGAAGGTGAGTCCGTGCGGCTTGAGCGCGCCGTCGACCGCGGACTGGATGATCTGCTGCACCCGCATCACACCGGTGACCGCGGCCATCGTTCCGGCGGGACCGATCCGGTCTTGCCACAGCTCGGCGGCACGGGCGATCGGATCGAACGGCAGCGGACGGTTCATGACACGCGAAGCTACCAGCGGGTACCCCGGTGGCGGCGATCGCCCTGCTCAGCGCGGCAAAGCCCGCGGGGAAAGGAAGCCGGAATGATCGTGGCATTCAGCGTGAGCCCGTCGGGCGGAGATCCGGACGGCGGCGTCAGCGAGGCCGTCTCGCGCGCGGTGAAGGTGGTGCGCGAATCCGGGCTGCCGAACTCGACCAGCTCGATGTTCACCGAGATCGAAGGCGACTGGGATTCCGTGATGGCGGTGGTGAAGCAGGCCGTCGAGGCGGCCGGCGAGGGCTCGCCGAGGGTGGGGCTGGTGCTCAAGGCGGACATTCGGCCGGGCTTCGACTCCGGGCAGCTGACCGCGAAGGTGGACCGGATCGAGGCGCACCTGCGGGAGGACTGACGCGGCTTGGCAGCCAAGCGACGTACCCGTGCTTCGCTCGCGGAGCAGGCGATCAGGAGGTTCCGCGAGGCCGCCGCGCGAGCGAGCCCCGGCTTCCGCAACGCGGCCGGGGCTGTCCGCCGGTCGGTTACCCGTTCTCAGGGGATCGGCGGGGTGAACGCGACCGTCCAGCGGCCCTTCGCGGTGGTCACCGCTAGCTGGTAGCTGAACGGCGTGCCCTGGCCGGTCTTGCCCTGCACGAGCGCGGCGGTCGGGGAGCGCTCGTCCGGGGCGAGCCGGACCGTGATGTCGTGCGCGTTGGCGTCCTTGAGGACGCGGACGTAGTCGTCGGCGAGGTCGCTGCCGCCGGAGCCGGGAAGGTCGAACAGGCCGGACAGCGCGCCCGAGTCGCGGTCGGCCAGCGCCGCGGCCAGCTGCTGGCGCAGTTCCGGCGCGGACGCCGCGCCCGGCTCGTCCTGATGCGTGATCAGCAGGGTGACACCGGCGATCCATCCCGCGCCCACCACGACAGCGCCCACCACGGTGGCGTTGCGCCGGCTCAGCATCCTCGGATCCTCCTCGGTGTTCCCGGGGCAGAGCATGCCCCAGCCGCGGCGTCCTGCCAACGCGAACCGATCCCAACCCCGGGGATGCTGCTGAACCGCCGGGGCGAGCCGTGCCAGGATGGAGGGCGTGACACACCCACGCGGATCTGCAGCGAAGTCAGCGGCCATGTCCGCCGCCTTGTCCGGCGCGGTCGACCTGTCCGCGCTCAAGGCCCGGGCGGAAGCCACCCGGAACCAGCCGCCGGCCCCGCCGGCCGGAGCGGCCCCTCCCTCGGACGGTTCGGCCCCGCCGCCGTCGGACGCCGTGCTCGAGGTCACCGAGGCGACCTTCCAGGCCGACGTCGTGGAGCGGTCGCTGAACCAGCTCGTGGTCGTCGACCTGTGGGCCGAGTGGTGCGGGCCGTGCAAGCAGCTGAGCCCGGTGCTGGAGCGGCTGGCCGGCGAAGCGGGCGGCGCCTGGGTGCTGGCGAAGGTCGACGTCGACGCGAACCCGCGGATCGCGCAGCTGTTCGGCGCCCAGTCGATCCCGACGATCGTGGCGATCGCCGGCGGCCAGCCGGTCGACGCGTTCTCCGGGGCGCTGCCGGAGCCGGAGATCCGCAAGTGGCTGGGCTCGCTGCTGGACGCCCTGCGCGACCGGCTGCCCGGCATCCGCGCGGCCGAGGAGGCGCGCGGGCCGGTAGAAGAGCCGGAGGACCCCCGGTTCACCGAGGCCGAAGAAGCATTCGAACAGGGCGATTTCGCCGCCGCGGAAGCCGCGTACGAGCGCATCCTGGACGCGGAACCGGCCAACGAACTGGCGAAGAACGCGCTGGCGCAGGTGCGGTTCACCGCCCGCGCGGAGGCAGCGGACCCGTCGGCGAGGGAGCGCGCTGAGGCCGACCCGTCGGATCTGGATGCGCAGCTGGCCGCCGCGGACCTGGAGATCGCCGAGCAGGACGTCGAGGGCGCGTTCCGGCGGCTGGTGGATGTGGTGCGCCGGACGGCCGGGGAGGACCGCAACCGGGTCCGGGAGCACTTGGTGGCGCTGTTCGAGCTGTTCGACGCCGCGGACGAACGCGTGATGAAGGCCCGGCGGGACCTGGCGTCGGCACTGTTCTGACCAGCTGTCCGGGAAGGGCCCCTTGAGGGACTTGGATTCCCTCACGGGGCCCTTCCCGGACGTTGGCCGGGGACAGATTCACCTCACGGATACGCCTTCGAGCAAGCCGGCGACCCCTCCAGATAGCCCCGCCGCAGCGATTCCACCCGGTCGAACCCGCTGTCCGGCCGGTCGCCGTTCACATTCGCCGACACCAGGCCGTCCGGGCGCAGCAAGTCCGAGATCGCCTCGTCCAGGTCGCCCGCGGACAGCCGCAGCTTCGCCTTGCCGTCGGTCCGGGTGGTGAACTTCGCCCAAGCGCCCACCAGGCATGCCGTCCGCAGCCCGGCATTCGGGGTGTCCAGCGAGGCGCCGACGCCCTTCTGGATCCCCAGCGCGTACCGCGACGCCAGCTCGGCGAACGCCGCGAAGTCGCCTGATCCGCCGCCGGCCTGTCCCTTGAACTCGGCTTCCTGGTCCACCGGCTGAGCCAGCTTCCGCAACGCGTTCAGGTCGTAGTTCACCGTGTTGTCGTTCGCGCAGTACGACACCGGCGGCGTGTTCGCCCCGCCCGCGCAGCTGCCGTTTCCGGCGACGAACTGCGGGCCCGGCACGCCCGCACCCTTGAACGCGTCGTCAAGACTGTCCTTCAGCAGCGCCACGATCTGCTCGTCGAAGGTCTTGTCGCCCTTGCCCTTGTCGCCCGGGTCGAACGGCCGCTCCACCACTCGCGCCTTCACGTTCTGCGCGTTCATCCCGGCGCATTCCTTCGGGCCCTTCTCGAACCCGGCCTGGAACGCGTACGTGCGGTCGAACGCAGTGCCGTGCGCCTGCTTGTCGGTCGCGCTCGAGCCGGCCTGGTCGCGGATCAGGAACATCGCGGCCATGATCTTGTCCAGTCCCTCGGCGGTGGACACCTGGTAGAACTTGCTCTTGCCTTCGGCGACCCAGCGGAAGTAGCCGCCCGCGAAGCAGTCCGCCTGCTGTTCCTTCACTACCGACGGCGTCGACTTCGAGATGCCGGCCGCCGGGCCGAGGCGGTACTGGACCGCGTGCCCGAACTCGTGCGCGAGCACCGTCACCACCGACATCGGGCCGAACCGGTTGCGCAGCATCGGCAGCAGCACGCCGCGGTCCCAGGCCACCGAGTCGTCGCCCGCGCAGTAGAACGCGTTCACGAGCTGCTTGACGCTGCCGCAGGCCGTCTCCTCGGTGTCGGTCTTCGCGTCGTAGGACAGCAGCGACTTCACCGGCTCGAACTGCTTGCCGAAGTCCGCCGGGAGCATCTCTCCCCAGTACGCCTGCACGTCGGCGATGGCGGCGGTGGCGATCTGGTCGTCCTCGGTGCCGGCCGCGTTCTGCACCTGCAGATTCGGCTTCGGCGCGTCCGCCTTCAGCCCGCTCTCGAAGTGCGTGACCGGCAGTCCGGCGACGTTGCCCGCGCCCGCCGTCGCGGGAGCGGCACTGCTCCCGCCGCACGCCGTCGTGCCCAGCGCCACCAGCGCGGCCATCGCGACCAGCGCGTACCGGCGTCCCCCTCGGCTCATGTTCCCTCGTTCCACTTCCGGGTCGACAACGAACCCGGACCTTACTTAGTCGCCGGGCGCGGCGCGCGGACAATCCCCGAAGCGGGCCGCGGCCGAGCCGGATATTGTCGCTGACCATGCGTGCAGTCCGCCGGTTCACCGTCCGCGCCAGCCTGCCCGAGCCGCTCGCCGGGCTCGGCGCACTCGCGACCAATCTCCGCTGGACGTGGCATCCGCCGACCCGCGACCTGTTCGCCTCGATGGACGCCGAGCTGTTCAACAAGATCCGCGACCCGCTGCGGATGCTCACCGCGCTGCCGCCGGAGCGCCTCGAAGAGCTGGCCCGCGACGCGGACTTCCTGCAGCGCACCCACGAGGCGGCCGCCGACCTGGAGCGCTACCTCACCGAACCGCGCTGGTATCAGCGGCGCACCGACGAGGGCCTGCCGCGGGCGGTCGCCTACTTCTCGATGGAGTTCGGCGTCACCGAGGCGCTGCCGAATTACTCCGGCGGCCTCGGCGTGCTCGCCGGCGACCACCTCAAAGCCGCTTCCGACCTCGGCGTGCCGATGATCGGCGTGGGTCTGCTCTACCGGTCCGGCTACTTCCGCCAGGGCCTGTCGCTGGACGGCTGGCAGGTCGAGCACTACCCGGTGATCGACCCGAACGCGTTCCCGCTGGAGCTGGTCGCCGAAGGCGGCCGCCCGGTGCTCGTCGAGGTCGCCATGCCGGGCGGACGCGACCTGCACGCGCAGATGTGGCGGGCGCGCGTCGGCCGGATCCCGCTGCTGCTGCTCGACACCGACATCGAAAGCAACGACGAGGACCTTCGCTCGGTCACCGACCGGCTGTACGGCGGCGACGCCGACCACCGCATCCGGCAGGAGATCCTGGCCGGCATCGGCGGCTTCCGCGCGGTGCGGAAGTTCTGCGAGCTGACCGGGCACCCGCAGCCGAAGGTCTTCCACACCAACGAGGGCCACGCCGGATTCCTCGGCCTGGAGCGCGCCCGCGAGATCGTCCAGACCGACCGGCTCGCCTTCGACGAGGCGCTGCCCGCGGTCCGCGCCGGCACGGTGTTCACCACGCACACGCCGGTCAGCGCGGGCATCGACCGCTTCCCGGTCGACCTGGTGCAGCGCTACTTCTCCGACGGCCGCCTGGTCCCGGACGTCGACGTGCGGCGCGTCCTGCAGCTCGGCGCGGAGGACAACCCGGGCCTGTTCAACATGGCGCACATGGGGCTGCGGCTGGCGCAGCGCGCGAACGGCGTGTCCGAACTGCACGGACGCGTCACGCGCCGGATGTTCTCCCGCCTGTGGCCCGGTTTCGACGACGACGAGGTGCCGATCTCGTCCATCACCAACGGCGTGCACGGGCCGACCTGGGTGGCTCGCGAGCTGAGCGCGCTGCTCGGCGGCAACCACGAGGAGTTCGGTCACGAGGGCCGCACTCCGGGCAGTTCGCTGCGCGACGGCGTCACCGACCAGCAGCTGTGGGAACTGCGCCGCGAGCTGCGGGAGAAGCTGGTGGGCGAGGTCCGGCGACGGGTGCGCGCGGCGTGGATGCAGCGCGGCGCGTCGGCGCTCGAACTGGGCTGGACGGACCGGGTTTTCGATCCGGACGTGCTCACCGTCGGCTTCGCCCGCCGCGTGCCCACGTACAAGCGGCTCACACTGATGCTGCGCGACCCGGACCGGCTGCGCGCGCTGCTGCTGGACGAGAAACGCCCGATCCAGATCGTGATCGGCGGCAAGTCGCATCCGGCGGACGAGAACGGCAAGCAGCTGATCCAGCAGATCGTGCGCTTCGTCGACGATCCGCAGGTGCGCCACCGGATCGTCTTCCTGCCGGACTACGACATGTCGATGGCCCGCTACCTCTACCGCGGCTGCGACGTGTGGCTCAACAACCCGGTGCGGACGCTGGAAGCGTGCGGCACGTCCGGGATGAAGTCGGCGCTCAACGGCGGCCTGAACCTGTCCATCAAGGACGGCTGGTGGGACGAGTGCTACGACGGCTCGAACGGCTGGGCCATCCCGACCGCCGACGGCGTCACCGACCCGCTGCGCCGCGACGACCTCGAAGCCGCCGCCTTGTACGACCTGCTGGGCCAGCAGATCGCGCCGCTGTACTACGACACCGGCGCGGAAGGAGTGCCGACCGGCTGGCTGTCGATGGTGTGGCACACGCTGGAAACGCTCGGCCCGCGCGTGCAGGCCTCCCGGATGGTGCGCGAGTACGTGGATTCCGGCTACCTGCCTGCCTCGCGGATGGTCGCCGCCGCGACCGAGGACGGCAACCAGGGCGCGCTTTCGCTGGCCGACTACCGGACCAAACTGGAGGTCGCCTGGCCGCGGGTGCGGATCTTCGACGCCGAACTCGAGTACGACCACACCGAACGGCTCGTGGTGGGCACCGAGGTGACCATCCGGGCCCGGATCGACCTGGCCGGCCTCGAACCGTCCGAAGTGGATATCCAGGCGGTGGTCGGCCAGGTAGGCGACGGCGACGAACTCGCCGATTCGGTCCAGGTCGAGATGGCCCCGGCGGGCATCGGCGCGTTCGCCGCGACCCTGCGGCTGCCGCGCGCCGGCTCGGTCGGCTACACCGTGCGGGTACTGCCGAAGCACCGGCTGCTGGCCAGCCCCGCGGAACTGGCCCGGGTCGTCCTGGCCTGACCCGCGTCGCAGCGCCGGTCGTCGGTGAAGGGCCCCTTGAGGGACTGAGATGCCGTGAAGGGAACATTGAGGTACTCAGAGTCCCTCGATGTTCCCTTCACGGACCGCCGCGCAGCCACGCCCGGACCGGCGGCTACCGGACCGCCGGGGAGCCGCCCGCCTGGACCGGCAGTCCGGCCGCGGCCCAGGCCCGGAAGCCGCCGACGAGATCCGTCGCCCCGGCCAGCCCGAGCCGCTGCAGATCCGCCGCCGCCAAGCTTGACGCGTAGCCCTCGTTGCACACCACCACCGCGACCGTCTCCGCGGTGACCCCGGGCAGCCGCCACTCGCTGTCCGGCGCCAGCCGCCACTCCAGATGGATCCGCTCCACCACGACCGAGCCCGGGATTTCCCCTTCGGCGGCCCGGTTCGCGTGCGGCCGGATGTCCACGATCAGCGCGCCGTCCGCCTGCAACTGAGCCGCCCGCGCCGGCTCCGCCCGGTCCAGAGCGGACCGGGCGGCGGCGAGGAAACGGTCGATCGCGGTCACGGCCGCACGATCGAGGGCAGCGGCGGAATTTCGTTCGGCACGTCGGCCAGGCTCGCATACTCGCGCGTCTGCACCAACGGCGGCGAGTAAGCGTGCACGCTCGCCGCGGGCTCGTCGCTGACGCCGAGCACCTGGTGCGCGCGCCCGGCGCCGAACCCGATGCCCTCGCCGGCGGCGTGCGTGCGGCGGCGGACCGGGCCGCCGGGGTAGCGGTACTCCTCGCCGAGTTCGCCCTGCAGCACGGTGAACGAGCCAGCCGCGCCGCCGTGGTCGTGTGGTTTCGTGTGCTGGCCGGGCAGCCAGGACAGCAGCCACAGCTCGACGCCGCCGGTCAGCGCGAGCCGTGCCCACCAGCGCTGGTCTTCATCGAACCGGAGAATGCCGCGCAGGCCGGTGGTCAGTTCCGTGGCGACGGCGCGGGTCAGGCCGGCCAGCTCGCGCGGCGTCCACAGCAGCCGCGACGGGTGCAGCAGCTCGGCGAGCAGCGGATCGGTCAGCCGGGGATGGATTTCGACGTCGTGGCGGACGATGGACGTGGTCAACGGGGTGCTCCTGGGGCGAGTCGGAATGGGCCGGGCACAGCGCGCCGCGCCGGCGAAGGGCTCAGCGCCGCGCCCGGGTACATCCGCTGGAAGCCACCAGGAGCAGGTCGATCGCACGACGGCGCCACAGAGCGGGCGCGGCGGCGGTCACGGACCTGGACATGCCTTCGATGCTGCCACAACCGTCCGTTGTACGGCCGCTTGTCCCAGCCGCTGGACGGTTACCCCCGGGCGGGTGCGCACGGGTGCGCGGGCGACCGCCACAATGGGGCCGTGAGCGAGCCGATCCTGCCCAGCGATCCCGACGACCTCGTCGTGCGGATGTCCGGTGTCGGCGTCCGCCGCACCGGAAACGACCTCCTCGCGGCCCTGGACTGGGCGGTCGAGCTGGACGAGCGATGGGTGGTGCTCGGCCCCAACGGCGCGGGCAAGACCACTCTGCTCCGGCTGGCCGCCGCCGAGCTGCACCCCACCTCCGGCACGCTCGACCTGCTCGGCGACCGGATCGGCAAGGTGAACATCTTCGACCTGCGCCCGCGCATCGGGTTCACCTCCGCCGCGATCGCCCAGCGGGTGCCGGGCGACGAGAAGGTGTCCGACGTCGTGGTCAGCGCCGGCTACGCGGTGATGGGCCGCTGGCGCGAGCAGTACGACCGGATGGACATCGACCGGGCCGGCGAGCTGCTCGGCGCGCTCGGCATCGGACATCTGGCCGAGCGCACCTTCGGCACGCTGAGCGAGGGCGAGCGCAAGCGGGTGCTGATCGCCCGGTCGCTGATGACCGACCCGGAGCTGCTGCTGCTCGACGAGCCGGCGGCCGGCCTCGACCTCGGCGGCCGCGAGGACCTGGTGGCCCGGCTGTCCGAACTGGCGATGGACCCGGACGCGCCGGCGATGGTGCTGGTCACCCACCACGTCGAGGAGATCCCGCCCGGCTTCACGCACGCGCTGCTGCTGCGCGAGGGCCGCGCGGTGGTGTCCGGGCTGGTGGACGACGTGATCACCAGCGAGAACCTGTCCAAGACGTTCGACCAGGACCTGGTGCTGCAGCGCTCGGGCGAGCGGTTCTTCGCCCGTCGCCGGTAGCTTGTCCTTACCGGCCGGTAGCCTTTTGGCAGCCCGTCAACGCCCGTTCACGAGGAGGAGTCGCGTGGGAGAGTTCGTAACCCTGGAGGTCGAGGGCGGGATCGGCACGATCCGGCTCGACCGGCCGCCGGTCAACGCGCTGAACAATCAGGTCCAGGCCGAGCTCGCCGAGGCCGCGCGCGAGGCGTCCGACCGCGACGACGTGCGCGCGGTGATCCTCTACGGCGGCGAGAAGACCTTCGCCGGCGGCGCGGACATCAAGGAGATGGCTTCCCGCACCTACCCGGAGATCGCGAAGTTCGGCGCCGAGCTGACCGCGTCGCTCGCCCGGGTCGCGAACATCCCGAAGCCGGTCGTCTGCGCGATCACCGGCTACGCCCTCGGCGGCGGCCTGGAGCTGGCGCTCACCGCGGACTACCGGGTGGCGGGCGACAACGTGAAGGTCGGCCAGCCGGAGATCCAGCTCGGCATCATCCCGGGCGCCGGCGGCACTCAGCGGCTGACCCGGCTGATCGGCCCGAGCAAAGCCAAGGACCTGATCTTCACCGGCCGGTTCGTGAAGGCCGACGAGGCGCTGAAACTCGGCATCGTCGACGAGGTCGTCGCGCCGGACGACGTGTACGCGGCCGCGCACAAGTGGGCGTCGCAGTTCGCGAACGGCCCGGCGGTGGCGCTGCGCGCGGCCAAGGCCGCGATCGACTCCGGGCTGGACGTCGACCTGGCCACCGGCCTCAAGATCGAGACCCAGCTGTTCACCGCACTGTGGGCGACCGAGGACCAGAAGAACGGCATGCAGTCGTTCATCGACAACGGCCCGGGCAAAGCCGTCTTCGAGGGGAAGTGACTTCCGTGTCGGACCCGGCGCCGAATCCGCACGCCACCGCCGAAGAGGTCAAAGCCGCCTACGACGACCCGAAGCTGGCGAACGTCCTCTACCACGACTGGGAAGCCGGGACCTACGACGAGAAGTGGTCGATCTCCTACGACGAGCGCTGCATCTCCTACGCCACCGACGTGTTCAACGCGGTGGCCGGCGACGACGGCCAGCCGTACCAGCACGCGATGGAGCTGGGCAGCGGCACCGGTTTCTTCCTGCTGAACCTGATGCAGGGCGGCGTCGCGAAGAAGGGCTCGGTCACCGACCTGTCACCGGGCATGGTGCAGGTCGCGCTGCGCAACGCCGAGGGCCTCGGCCTGGACGTCGACGGCCGGGTCGCCGACGCGGAGCGGATCCCCTACGACGACAACACCTTCGACCTGGTGGTCGGGCACGCGGTGCTGCACCACATCCCGGACGTGCGCCAGGCGTTCGGCGAGGTGCTGCGGGTGCTCAAGCCGGGCGGGCGGTTCGTGTTCGCCGGCGAGCCGACCAAGATCGGCGACCGGTACGCGCGCCGGCTGGGCCAGGTCACCTGGTATCTCACCACGAACATCACCAAGCTGCCCGCGCTGAGCGGCTGGCGGCGGCCGCAGGAGGAGCTGGACGAGTCATCCCGTGCCGCCGCGCTGGAGGCCGTGGTCGACATCCACACCTTCGACCCGTCGGAGCTGGAAGCGATGGCTCGCGGCGCTGGCGCTCAGGACGTGCGCGCGGTGACCGAGGAGTTCTCCGCGGCGCTCGCCGGCTGGCCGATCCGCACCTTCGAAGCGGCGGTGCCGCAGGAGAAGCTCACGGTGCGCTGGCGGCTGTTCGCCTACCGGCTGTGGCTGCGGCTGTCCGCTTTGGACAAGAAGCTGCTGTCGAAGGTGCTGCCGCGCGAACTGTTCTACAACGTGATGATCACCGGGACCAAGCGGCCGTCCTGAATTGCCTTACAGTTTCACGCTCGACGACGTCGCCTTCCTCCGCTCGGACGCGGGGAAGGCGGCGCTCGCCGGCTGTTCCGAATTGGACGCGTCGCGCATCGCTGACGTCGCTGCCGCGCGGCGTGCGGTAGGGGAGCAGCGCGCGGCCGCGGTGCTGGAGACCGTGTCCCTGCGCCGGAAATCCGCCGGAAAGCTGGAGTCCTCTTCGGACTGGCTGTTCACCGGCGATGCCGTCCAGCAGGCGAGCGCCACTCCAGTGGCCCGCCATCGCGCCGCGCGGCTGGCCGGCCTGGCCGTGCACGACGTGACCTGTTCGGTCGGCGCCGATCTGATCGAACTGGGCCGGGTGGCCCGGGTGGCGCTGGGGTCCGATGTGGACCCGGTGCGGCTGGAAATGGCCCGGCACAACGCCGCGGTCGCCGAGGTTGCGGTCCTGGTGGCTCGTGCGGACGCATTGCGCCCGGTCTCGCGGGATGCCGCGGTGGCCGCCGACCCGGCCCGGCGCGATTCCGCCGGCCGCCGGGTCTGGCGTCCGGCGGATTTCCTGCCGCCGCTGGACGAACTGGTCGACGCCTATCCGGGCCGGATCTTGTCCGTGAAATGCGCACCTGGCATGGACTTCTCCATCGCGCCGTGGGCGGACGAGGTCGAACTCGTGTCGCTCGACGGTCAAGTCCGCGAGGCGTGTCTGTGGCGCGGCGTTTCCTCGGGCGTCACGCGCCGGGCGACCGTGTTGCGGTCGGACGGTACACAGTGGACTCTGACGGACTCCCTGCCGGATGACATTCCGGTCCGGGATCCCGGGGAGTGGCTCATCGATCCGGACGGCGCGGTCGTCCGGGCCGGCCTGGTCCGGCATTACGCCGCCCAGCACGGATTGTGGCAGCTGGACGAACGCATCGCTTACCTGACCGGGGACACACCGCCGCCCGGGGTGCGGGCGTTCCGGATCCGGGAACAGCTGCCGTACCGGGAGAAGACGCTCGGGCAGGCGTTGAAGAAGCTGGACGTCGGCCGGCTGGAAATCCTCGTGCGTGGCTTGGACGTCGACCCGGACGCGTTGCGTCGCAGGCTGAAGCCGCGCGGCCACGACGAGTCCACTGTGGTGCTGACTCGGATCGGCCGGTCGCCGGTGGCGTTCGTGTGCCGCGCTGAACGCATACCTACGGAGGGTTTTCATTCCGGTTGACGGAGCGTAGATTCTCCGGGTTCCGAATGATCACTGGAGGGTCGCTGTGTCTCGTTTTCCCGCTCTAGTCAAGCTGGCCGCCGCCGCGGCGATCGGCGCCACCGTGGCCGGCGGTGCGACCGCACTGGCCGGTTCGGACGCCGTCACCGCCGCGCACGGCCGGGAACCGGCCAACGTCGGCCAGGCAAAGCTGGACGTCAAGGCGTACTACGGCGACTGGATCGACGCGTCCGGCAAGCACCACTACTCCGAAAGCAGCCGGTTCGTCGCCGACACCAAGCGCGTGGTCGCTGACGCGAAGCGGTTCCTGCAGCAGAAGCTGGGCACGGTGAAGAACCCGGCGATCGTGCTCGACGTGGACGACACCGCCGAGATCACCTACGGCTGGGAGGTCGACAACGACTTCGGCTTCGACCCGGTGAAGCAGCAGAAGGCCATCGACGAGGGCACGTTCGGGCCGAACAAACCGGTGCTGGAGCTGGCGAACTGGGCCGCCGGCCACGGCGTGCGGGTCTACTTCCTGACCGGCCGCAACGACCGGCAGGGTCCGCAGTCGCTGAAGAACCTGGCCAACGAGGGCTACCCGGCGCCAGCCGGCGCGTACTTCAAGCCGAAGACGACCCCGCCGGACTACCTTCCGTGCGGGCTGACCTGCAACACCGTGCAGTACAAGTCGGGCACCCGGGCGCACATCCAGGCGACCGGCGCGCACATCGTGCTGAACCTCGGCGACCAGTTCAGCGACCTGGAAGGCGGCTACGCCGACCGTCCCGTGAAGCTGCCGAACCCGATGTACTACCTGCCCTGATTTCCGGTCGCGGCCCGGGTCCCGCGCCGGGCCCGGGCCGCGCCCGTCTCATCCGGTGTAGCCGGCGAAAATCTTCGAGAACTCGTACGGCTGCTGGGGAACGTTGGTGCACTTGTACAGCGCGCCGGTGCACGCGTTCGCGTCGCGGCCGACCTCCCACATCGACAGCATTCCCAAGTGGACGCTGCGGGCGAAGTCCACCACCGCGGTGGCGTCCTTCTGGTAGAAGATCTCGTTCTGCGAATCGTTCACGCCGATCATCGGAGTGAGCCCGACTTTCTGCCAGGCGTCCGCATCGGACAGTCCGAGCGCGGATTTCAGTTGCGCCTGCGTGGATTGCGCCGCCTGGATCGCCTTGGCACCCTGGTCGCCGGCACCCTGGTAGTAGTCCATCGCCATCACGTTCACCAAGTCGAGGTTCACGCCGGCGTTCTTGGCCGAGGTCACCACGTTCAGCCCGTCGGAGGTGAGGCCGCTGGGCAGCACTGGCAGTGTCAGCGAGATCTTCAGACCGGGATTGGCGTCCTGGACCTTCTTGAGCGCCTGCGACCGCTTCTGGATCGAGCCCGGATCGGCGACCGCCGCGCCCTCGATGTCGACGTCGATGTACTTGAGGGCATAGGCTTTGACCACCGCGTCGTACTCGGCGGCCAGCGAATCGACGTCGCCGCACGCTTGCGCGAGCTCGACGCCGGACGCGCCGCCGAAGGAGACCTTGACGTCCCCGCCCGCTGCGCGAATCTTGGCGATTTCGTCGGATTGCCAGCCTTGCCGGGGATCGTAGGCGGCGAACCAGCTGGCCTTGCAGCCTGCTCCGGTGACGAAACCGAGCGAGAAACTCTTGACGCCGCTCTGTGCGGACATGGTGGAGAGCACCGGAGTCGGCCAAGCTCCCATGTCCACATACGGTGCGAGCGGAATCGAAGCACTGGCTGCGTTGGCGGTGCCCGAAGGCACCGCCAACCCGGCGACAGCCAGCAACCCGCCGAACGCGGCGGCCAGTTTCCGGGGGAGACGCATGAGTGGAACCTCCACGGTGAGGACCGGCGGGCGGAAAAACCCTGTCCATGTGGTATAGACCAATAGTCGCGTGGAGGCCATCGGCCATTCGGATGCCGCGCCGTCCCGCTGACCGGGACTAGCGGGCCGGTGCGTACCGCAGATCGACCGCCCGCACCGGGTCCCCGTCCCAGATCCGCTGCCACCGGACCGGCTGCCCGCCCGGGTTGTCGAACAGCCGGACGCCGGAGCCGAGCATCACCGGCAGGAGGTGCACGGCGAACTCGTCCACGAGCCCGAGTTCCAGGCACTGCCGTGCGATGTCCTGGCTGTGCAGCTCGAGATCCTTCCCGCCCGCTGCTTCCAGCCCTGTCTCGACGGCCTCGCGGAGGCCGCAGTCGAGAAACGTGATGCCGTTTTCCGCGGGCGCGTCATCGGGGTGATGAGTGAGGACGAAGATCGGCCCGGTCCAGCCGCCGCCGTAGGGCTGCTTGCCGACCTGGCCAGGTGCCTTCGCCACTGCGGCGTCGAACCCGCGTCGTCCGCCGAGAATCGCCCCGATGCGGGCAATGGCCGCTTCGTGCACTCCCGGGGCGACGTTGACGCCCGACATCCAGTCCATCGCGTGGCCTTCGCCCGCTACGAAGCCGTCCAGCGACATCGCGACGTGCCACAACACTTTGCCCATGAGGTGCTCCCTGCTCCGGTCGGTTCGGTTCGCAGGGGGTAGACCGGCGGGACCGCCAAAACTCATCGGTCGGTTCTTTGTCCCGATGCCAGGCGGCAGTCCGCGCCGTCGCGATGCGTGCCTTGTCAGCCCCGGCGCGGTGCTGCCACGCCGGGGCTGACCGGTACTGCCCGCAGCACTCTCCAGGCCGGGCCTGGCCCCGACCGGCTCACCCCTTCCGGGCCACCAGCACCGTGTCCCGGGCCGCCATCTCCGCTCCGTCCGCCCCGGCAGCCGTCCGCTCCCGAAGCTCCGTCACCACGGACGCCCACGACGAGTCCAGCGTCTTCGCCACTTCCTCCGCCGTGAACACCATGTCCGCCAGGTGCGGCCGCGACGCGTGCGGGTCGGTCAGGTCGTGTCCGACCACGAGCAACGTCCCGCCCGGTGACACCGCGTCCGCCAGCCTCTCGAACGCCGCTTTCCGCGCCGTCGGCGGCACATGCAGGAAATGCGACGTCGCCAGATCGAATTTCGCTGCGGGAACCCACTCGGCGAGATCCGCGACCACCCAGGAAATCCGTTCCGCCACCCCGAGTTTCTCGGCCTGTGCCCGCCCGCGCTCGACCGCGGTGACCGAGAAGTCGACTGCCGTCACCTGCCAGCCCCGCTGCGCGAGCCAGATCGCGTCGCCGCCTTCGCCGCAGCCGGCGTCCAGCGCGTGGCCCGGTTCGAGACCGGTCGCCTCGGTCACCAGCTGCTCGTTCGGCCGCCCGCTCCAGATCTCCGGACGCGACCGGTACCGCTCCTCCCAGGAGCTCTGGTCGAACGGCGACGCCTCGTGCTGATGCGCGTTGACCCGCCTCGCGACCTCGCGTTCCATCTCATGCGAGAACGGCTCCTGCGCCAACCGTGCCGCGGCCTCGGCCTCCTCCATGACAAGTTCCCCATTGATCGCCGCGCCGGTCTTGAGTCCTGCCACTGCTGCTACGACTACCTGCGCGTGCATGTCTGTGACGTTCCCGGCGACCCACAGCCCCGGCACCGACGTCGTACCGGTCGGCTGCGCCGGCACCGCTGTGCCGACCACGAACCCGTCTACCTCCACCGGCGCTGGCTCGATGCCCAACGGCGCAAGGAAATCCGCCCGAGCGGTGAACCTCGGCGCGACGACCAACGCCTCGCGCGCCACGACCTCGCCCGATTCGAGCCGGACGCCGGTCAGCTGGCCGCTCTCCGTTTCGACTGCCGCGACCAGTCCGTCCACGATCCGGATTCCCCGCGCCCGCAGCTGCGCCTCGTCGAAATCCCCATACGTGTGCCGGAACACGACGACATCGTCGGTCAGCTGCCGCCACATCAGCGCCTGGTGCACGGTCATCGGCCCGGTCGACAGCACGCCGATCGCCTGGTCGCGTGCCTCCCAGCCGTGGCAATACGGGCAATGCAGCACGTCGCGGCCCCACCGCTGCGCCAGTCCGGCCACCTCGGGCAGCTCGTCGGCCAGCCCGGACGCGACCAGCACCCGCCGCGCCCGCACGCGCCGGCCGTCCGCCAGCGAAACCGTGAACTCTTCCTCGGCGCGGGACACCGACGTCACGGTCTGCCGGACCACTTCGCCGCCGTAACCGGCCAGCTCGTCCCGCCCGATCGCGAGCAGCTCGGCCGGCGGCGTGTTTTCCCGGGCCAGATAATTGTGCACGTGTCCAGCGGACGCGTTGCGCGGCTCGCCCGAGTCCACCACCAGCACCGACCGTCGCGACCGGGTGAGCGCCACCGCCGCGCTGAGCCCGGCCGCGCCGCCGCCGACCACTACGACGTCGTACTTCTCGTCCACTGGATCCTCCTGAATCGTCGCTGCTCCTCGGACTATCCGCAGAACCCGCCGACTTGACAAAGATATTTGCCGAAGTAGCAAATAGGGCATGAGCGAAGACGGCCAAGACCCCGGCGAGGTCCTGAACGCGGTCGGCCCGCGACTGCGTGCGCTGCGCAAACAGCGGAACGCGACGCTGTCCGGGCTGTCGGAAACCACCGGCATCTCGGTGAGCACCCTGTCGCGGCTGGAGGCCGGTCAGCGCAAACCGACCCTCGAACTGCTGCTGGCGCTGGCCCGCGCGTACCAGGTCCCGCTGGACGAACTCGTCGGTGCCCCGCCGATCGGAGACCCGCGCCTGCATCCGAAACCATTCGTCCGGCAGGGCCGCACCTACCTGCCGCTCACGCGCCGGCCGGGCGGAGTCCGCGCATACAAGATCGTGCTGCCGCCGGAGCAGCACGCGGAGCTGCCGGAGCTGCGCGTCCACGAGGGATACGAGTGGCTGTATGTCCTTTCCGGACAGTTGCGCCTGCGCCTCGCCGAACACGACGTTGTCCTGCAGCCCGGCGAGGTGGCCGAGTTCGACACCCATGTTCCGCACTGGTTCGGCAACGCAGGCCAGCCCGTCTGCGAACTGCTCGCTCTTTTCGGCCCGCAGGGGGAGCGCTTCCACGTCCGTGCCCGGCCCGCCTCTTGACGCATACCCATATCGGAATATGATGGGCGCATGGCACGGGCCGCGACCACGACCGACGTCTTCAACGCGGTAGCCGAACCGAGGCGCCGGGAAATCCTGGACGTTCTCGCCGGAGGCGAGCGTCCGGTCGGCGACCTGGTCCGGCTGCTGGGGCTGGGGCAGCCGCAGGTGTCGAAGCACTTGCGGGTGCTGCGGGAGGTCGGCGCGGTGCAAGTGCGCGAGGACGGCCGGCAGCGGCTCTACCGGCTGAACGGCACCGCGCTCAAACCGATTCACGACTGGGTCCGCCGCTACGAGCGGTCCTGGGAGGACCGGTTCGCGGCGCTGGACGCCGTACTGGAGGAAATCGGCTCGACAGAGGAGGACGATCATGGCGGAAACGACGAGCGGCACCGCGAAACTGACCCTGCCCGCTGACGACCAGATCCGGATCACCCGGGACTTCGCCGCCCCCGCACGGCAGGTCTACCGCGCCTGGACCACGCCTGAACTGGTGAAACGCTGGTGGGCGGGCAAGCGGGGGACGGTCACGTCGGTGGACATCGACCTGCGGGTCGGCGGCCGCTGGCGCTACGTGATGGCCGCGGACGGCGGTTTCGAAGTCGCGTTCCACGGCGAGTACCGGGAAATCGTCCCGAACGAGCGGCTGGTCCACACGGAGGTCTACGAAACCCCGGAAGTGTCCGAAGTGGATGCTCCGGTGGTCACCGTGACTTTCGCCGAATCCGATGGCCGCACAACGGTGACCATGCTGACCCGTACGCCCACGAAGGAACTCCGCGACGCGATCATCGAGTCCGGCATGGAAACCGGGATGCAGGAATCGTTGGACGCCCTGGAAGAAGTCGCCGTTTCGCTCGCCTGAGCACCCGGTCTGGCCGCAACGTCTCAACCAGACCGGGCCCGCTTCAGGCGGCTCGCGACACCTGCGTGAACCACCGCACGATGTCCGCCGTCCCGGCGACAGCGGAACCGAGGTGCCGAGAGCCGTGGTAGTCGGGCGTTCCGAGCTCGACCACCGGTGCGTTCACCTGCCTGGCCGCGAAAGCGGAATGGCAGCCCGCGGTGTTGTCCGTGACGGCCTGCTCGTCGCCCGCGGCCTGATACAGCCGAATCGGCGACTGCGTTGCCCAGTCGGCACACACACTGTCCGCGACCTGTAGCGCCTGGCGGAACTGCTGGTTGGGTTGTTTCAGCAGCGCAAGGCCGCGACTGGTGAGCAACTGGGAAATGCTGTCCGGCAACGCTGCCAGCATCTTGAGCCCGGGCGTGCTGCCGTCGAACAACGCGTCGACCCGATCGGCATACGGTGCCCGAAACACCTCGCCCGGGCTTCGGTACAGGTGATGCAGCCGATTCCAGGCAACAAGCAGGTAGGCGGTGTAGGCGACCGCGGTCTTTCCGGTAATCCGCCCGTCCAGCAGCGCGGGGAGTTCGGCGCGCTGGAATTCGTACGCACCACTGATCGGCGCGACGCCGGCGAGCTCGAACCGCCGATCCGCCCCGGCTTGGACCGCTCGTGCCAGCCCGAGAGCCGCAGAAGCCCCTTGGGAAAAACCGGTGACCAGCACCTTCCGCTCCAGCCTCCGCCCGGTGCCAGGCACGAAGGACCGAGCCGCGCGCAGCAGATCCAACGACGCGGTGGTTTCGGAGGGGACGTCCATCCACGGATGCGCGCCAGGCCCCTGGCCCAGTCCGAGGTAGTCCGGTGCCACGGTGGCGAAACCGGCTGCCGCGTAAGTGACTGCCGGCGCGGAAAGGAAGCCGCTGGGCTCGAGCGAGGACGGTGCGTCCGGCCGGTAGCTCTCGGTGCCGTGCGCGAACGAGACCGTCCACAATGCCCGCGCGCGACTACGGGGAAGTGCCAGCAACCCGCTGGCCGTAGTCGGCCGACCAGCGGCATCGATCGTGCGGTACTCGAGCCGGTAGAGGTCGACGCCGTAGACCGCGGCAGCTGAGTCGAAGCCAGCATGACCGAGCGCGGCCCTGGCGCTGGCCGGGTCCAGCCCGGACAGGTGGACGGCCGACACCACTCGCCCGCGATCGTCCTGGCCTGAAGCCGACACCGGGACAGCTGTGCCCAAGGCAAGCGCCCCCGCCGCGACGACCGCGGCTGTTCTGGACAGAAGGGAGATCAGCATGGCTAAGACGCTAGGAAAGACGAGTCCCGCCCACACGCCAGGCGACCGGAGGGTTTCCGGTAGGGAAGGCCCTACTGGGAAGGCGGGGCGTCGTCCGTTGCGGTCGGTGCCGCGCCAGACACCTGGGCGCTCCTGCCCGCCGACCAAGCGACGGCGACGTCGACTCGCGTACTGCCATTGGACCCGCCGCTGGAGATCGAGGGCGCAGTGATCACCCGCGAGTTCCGGAAGGACGAGGGCTGTACGGCGTTGATGACGGGCGCATTCCGCGACTCCGGCGGGAGATCGGCCGGTACGCTGCGACAGTGGTCGATCTGCGCGCGGTACGTCGGGTCTGCTTCGAGTCCGCTCGGTTCACCGGCGGGACACTGGCCGATTTCCGTATCCCGGGCGCCACTCCGAATTTCTGGCAAGCGGTAGTCGAGTATCGCGACCGGACTGTCGCGGTCGTCGCTGCCCAGGATCTGCCGGTGCTTGCGATCGCCCGCCCGCGCTCGTTCGACTTCACGCCGACCCGGGACTGGAGCCCGCTCGAGTTCGTCGACGAACCGGAGCTGTCCGCCGTCCTCGCCGGCTACGCGGAGTTCCGTGTGCTCGCCCCCGCTGATCTCGAACGCAGTTTCGTGGCCGCGGAGTGGCCCCATCTGCTGCCCGCCGACGTCGCGCACTGGAAGCCCGTGACGGTCGGCGAGGCACTGTTCAACTACTGGGACTGACTCGGCGAGGGTGAGGTATCGCCGGACGCCGACGCGGCCCGGCCGGGAAGACGTGCGGGCGGTCGAAGGAGTGGCCAGGGACGGCTAGGGGCGGCTAGGTCAACGCCCGCAGTAGAGGTCGATCGCGATCGTCATCCGGGTGCGGAACTCGTCCCGGGTGACGGCGTTGTGCTTGATCCCGGCCGCCGTGCTGATCAGCGTGTCGGCCACCGCGTCCGCGCGGTCGCCGCCGATCGCTTCCGCGACGATGTCGCGGAAGCGCCGCGGGTACTCGGCGGGAAGGTCGCCGAGCAGATCCGGGTTCGCGTCCACGAGCACGTCGATCTCCGCGGACATCGGTCCGACGTACCGGCCGCACCACTGGTCGAACGCCTCGGCCAGCCGTTCGGGCAGCGACTGCCCGGAATCGGCGAGGGAACGCCGCGCGGCCTCGACACCGTCTTCGAGCGAGTGCTGGACGGTGGCGCGGAACAGCTCCGGTTTGGACGAAAAGTGGAAATACAGTCCCGGGCGCGAGATGTCGGCAGCCTTCGCGACGTCGTCCATCGATGTCTTGCGATAGCCGTAGCGCGCGAAGACCTGCAGCGCCGACTCCAGTACCTGAGTCCGCCGATCGGTCATAAACCCACTATACAAGATCTGTTCAAGACGTATAGTCGGGGCATGTCGCACCACTCGTTGATCCGCACTTCCTTCGGAGCTGGCAGCACCGCCGACGACGTCGTGGCCGGGCTTGACCTCGCGGGGGTCCGGGCGATCGTCACCGGCGCCACGTCGGGCCTCGGCCGCGAAACGGCCCGCGCTCTCGCCTCAACCGGAGCCGAAGTCACCCTCGCCGTGCGCAATCCCGCACGCGGCGCCGCCGTCGCTGCCGACATCACCGCGACCACCGGAAATCCGGCAGTCCAGTCCGCTCGCCTCGACCTCGCCGACCCGGCCGCCATCGCCCGGTTCACTGACCGCTGGGAGGGGCCACTGCACCTGCTGATCAACAACGCCGGCGTCATGCTGTCGACGCTGGGCCGCACCCGGCAAGGCTGGGAGCTGCAGTTCGCGACCAATCACCTCGGCCACTTCGCACTGGCCGCCGGATTGCATCGCGCGCTCGCCGCCGGCGCGGCCGAACGCGGCGGCGCGCGGATCGTCGCGCTGACCTCGGGGGCGCACATGTACTCGCCGGTGGTCTTCGAGGATCTGCACTTCGTCCGTCGCGCCTATGACCCGCAACTGGCCTACGGGCAGTCGAAAACGGCGAACTCGCTGTTCACGGTAGAGGCGACGCGGCGGTGGGCAGCGGACGGCATCGTCGCCAACGCGGTCAATCCCGGCGGCGTTTCCACTGGCCTGCAACGAGATTTTACCCAGGAGATGAAGGATCACCTGGACCGGTTGGAGGCGGCCGGCGTTTTCGCCTACAAGACCGTCGAACAAGGCGCGGCGACCACGCTCGTCGCAGCGACCGCGCCGGAGTTCGCGCGCAGCGGCGGGCATTACCTCGACGACTGCAACGAAGCGGCCACCGTCGCCGACGAAGCGGAGTTGGCCGGCAACAGCCATGCCGTCAAGCAGTGGGCGTGCGACCCGATGGCAGCGCAACAGCTTTGGGAGGTCTCCGTCGACCTGATTCGGCAAAACTGACCGGGCCGCGGGCCTGCCGCCGCCGTCGCCAGGGAAGGCGCGGACGGCCGCTGGCGGTGCGTTATCGACAATCCGCTCGGACCGGCGACGTAAACGTCCCGATCGTCCGGGCTGCCAGGCCTGACACGCGCATTGGCCGTGGACATCGCAATCGTGGCTCGGAGCTGGCGAGGAAGCCGGTTCGATCGTCGCCGCGGATCGGTGCCGCCGGGAGCATCCGCAACGGCGATCGATTCGCACCGACCGCCGACCGGGCTGTCGCGACGTCGCAACCCCGCGAACCCCCGGTCTTGCCCTGCCTGCGACGATCGCAACGGCGACCAAACCGCCCGGAACGCCGATGTGCACCACGCCAACGACGACGTTCACCACGCCAACGGCGACGTTCCCAGCAGATGCGGAGGCTTCGGAACAGGCGTCGGCAACCCGCCGAAGTCCAGTGGCAGAGCAGGTTCGACGATCGTGCCCATCGGACCCTGGGTCGGGTGCCGACCGATCGCCGGCGCATCCGGCCGGGGGAGATGGCGGACCTGCTCCAGCGGAAACACGCCGAGCTCCTGCACCCAGGTGCACACTCGCGCCAGCTCGACCCGCACTCGCCAGCTGCCCCCTTCGACGGCGCGTCGGCGCACGGCCGCCAGCACCCCGGCAGCACCGAGGTAGGCGGCCAGGTAGTCGTTGAGCAAGTAGGTCGGCGGCAACGACGGAATCCCGTCCCGCGCCTCAGCTTGTGCGAATCCCGTGGCGGCGCAAGCCAACTGATCGAATCCGCCACGACGCGCCCACGGCCCGTCCGCGCCCCAGCAGTGAAAATCGAGCGCGACGAGGCCCGGAGACCGCGCAGCGAGGGTTTCCGCGTCGAAACCCCGGGCGGTCATCCCGCGGTAGGCGTTGACGAAGACGTCAGCCTCGGCGCAGAGCTCGCCGAGCCGATCCGCCTGGCCCGGCTCGCGGAGGTCGCAGTAGGCGTTGCGCTTGCCGCCGCCGGTCAGCGCGATCATCGCCTGAGGGTCCGGCAGG
This sequence comes from Amycolatopsis benzoatilytica AK 16/65, assembly GCF_000383915.1. Taxonomy (NCBI): domain Bacteria; kingdom Bacillati; phylum Actinomycetota; class Actinomycetes; order Pseudonocardiales; family Pseudonocardiaceae; genus Amycolatopsis; species Amycolatopsis benzoatilytica. The sequence goes on along the minus strand of NZ_KB912942.1, from coordinate 5,208,370 downwards.
TCCGGACGCGTGACATGCAGAACGTTCGCCCCGAACGCGGCGAGCAGCTTGGTCGCGAACGGACCCGCGATGACATGCGTGAGGTCAAGCACCCGCAACCCGCCGAGCGGGGGCCAGTGGCCGGTTTCCGGCAACGGGCGCGGCTCGGCGTCGCCGATGCGCTCCAGCCGGATCACCGGATGAGCCAGACTCGCCTGTCCGACGGCTGACGCGCGCCATTCTTCGGCACTGCGCACAACCGCCGCGACACCGCCGGCCGCGCACACTGCGTCCTCAAGCGCGAACGCGTCCCAATGCTGGGCAGCTTCAGCGATCCGATCCCGCGACGGCGGGCAGTTGAGCACCTTGCACACCGCGTCGCGCTGGTGCGGGTACGTGGTGATGAGAAAGATCCACCGCTCGTCTCGTGCCCGGTAGAAGTCGTTGTTGCCGAGCGCGGCGGGGTCTTCGGCGAGATGATGCGCCGGCTGGCCGTTGATCGTGGTCAGATACGAAGAACGCAACTGGTCGACGGCCTCGTCAACACGCACCCGGACCGGTTGCCCGGTCTCCGCGATCGCGGCGATCTGCTGCCCGAAAAGGGCGATCGCGGCCGCGGCCGATTCGCCGAGCCGGTGCGGCGACGGCGTCACCGGATCGGCTCCCACGATCTGGACTTTTCCTGCCTCGACACCCAGGTCCGCCGCTAGCGCGGCAACGATTTCTTCGCTCATGACACCAGCATTTCGCGGTCTCGGCACCGCTGAGCGTCTTTCCGGATATGCGTAAAGTGTGGCCATGGCCGGACAACGCGCGCTCAGGCGAGCGGATCAGATCCTCGATGTCGTGGCTCGCGCGCCAGTTCCGTTGACGTTGTCCGAAATCGCGGCCGCCGTCGACGCCCCGGTCAGTTCCACTCAGGACCTGGTCCAGGAACTTCGCGCCTGCGGATACCTGGTCGCCGAGGACCGGCGATACCGGCTGGGCCTGCGCCCGCAAGTACTGGGACTGCTGGCAGGCGCTTTCACCGCCCCGGCGGGCTTGCACCACGGCGAACTCGAACGGCTCAGCCAGACGGCCCGCGCTCCGCTGGCCCTCGCGGTGCTGGTCGGACGGCAGGTGCTGTACCTCGACCACGCGGGTCCGCGTGCGCCGCAACGGATCCAACGGGTCACCGACGAACACGCGCCGCGTCCAGCCCTCCGGACAGCGGCTGGCCGGCTGCTGCTGGCTTTCGCCGCGGACCGTGACCGGGAAGAGCTGCTACGAGCTGAGCCGAACGTCGAGCTGGTCCAGGCGTTCCACGCTGAACTGCCGACGATCCGGGCGCAGCGGATCGCCCGCAGCGACGGGCTGGCCGACCCGGACATCCGCGCGATCGCCGTCCCGGTCTTCGACCGGGCAACCGTGGCGGCCGCGATTATCGTTGCTGCGCGCCGATACCGGGCGGGGCAGCACAGTCCCGCGCTCGATGCCGCAGCGAAGCGCCTGGTCGCGGCACTAGGCGAGCGGTCCAGCTGACTTTGGGTTCTCGGACCTCTGATCGTATGGGCCTACCCGCGGCCACCCGGCCTGAGCAGCCCGCGCAACGCGGTCGGCGTATGACCCAAGTGCTCACGAACCGTCCGGCACAAGTGTGCTTGGTCGGCGAAACCGAGGTCGGCGGCAAGGACCGCCAGACTCGGCTCGCCGCTCGCCAGCCGGTCCATCGCACGGGAAACCCGGACCCGGTTTCGATAGCGCGTCAACGAAACCCCTAGCTCGCGACGGAAAACCCGACTCAGCCGATAAGGCGAGACGTCCAGCAACGCCGCGAGCGAAACTAGTCCGTCCGCAGCCGGATGACCGTCGTTGATCGCAGCGCGGGCCCGAGCTGCCAGCGCCCTGTCGTGGACCCCCGCCCGGCCACTGTCCGGAAAAGTCGACACCACCACCTGCCGAACGGCCTCTGCCACGAGTTCGGCCAGCCCTTCCTCGCCCGCGTCGCCAGCAGTGCGCGCCGTCGCGAGGACTTGGCGGTGGGCAAGTTCGAGCCTGCCGTCCACATACAACGATCCGCGAGCCAACCGGGGTGCATCGCCCGCGAAGGCGCGCCAGAACTCAGGGGTCAAGCTGATCGACGTGCACTTGTCACCGCCTGCCGGGTGGGCGAAATGTTCCTCCTCGCCCGGCAGTCCGAGGTAACCGACAGTGCGATCAAGGTCCACGTCGACGCCGCGCACCCGTCGGCGAAACCCGCCCTCGCGCACGAGGACGAGCCGCACGTCGTCGCGCGGCTGCTCGGCCGACCATCCGCGGTGGTCGTCTTGGCAGTCCACCGCAGCGACGGCGAATTCCGTACGAGTCGCGAGAGCTTCAAAGGACAGCACCGTCGCAGGCTATGCGGAGGGTCTGACAATTCCGCAAAGATCTTCAAGACCGGACAGCGGCTTCGGCGCAGGCTGGTGCAGACCGAACCCGAGGAGGTACGCCATGCCCGCACTGGTCCAACTCGCCACAGTCGTGCTCGACTGCGCCGATCCCGCAGCACTGGCCGAGTTCTACCAAGAAATCACCGGCTGGCCGACGACCGCCAGCGACGAGGACTCCGTCTACCTGGGCGACGGTGAGCTCCAGCTCGCCTTCGTGCGGGTCGAGGGCTATCAACCGCCCGCCTGGCCTGGCCCCGGGAAGCAAGCCCACCTGGACTTTCTGGTGTCCGACCTGGACACGACCATCGCCCGGCTGCGCGAACTCGGCGCCAGGCAGCCCGACTTTCAACCCGGCGAAGGCCAATGGGTGGTCCTGGCCGATCCGCAGGGGCACCTTCTGTGCCTGGCCGCACGCGACTGATCCGCTGACGAGACAAGCAGGAGAGATGGCTTCCATCCGCAAGGAAATCACGATCGAGTCCAATGCCGAGGCCGTGTGGGAGGTGATCGGCGATTTCACCGCCGGCCCCTCGCGCATGGCCCCCGGTTTCGTGACGGACACCCGCCCAGAGGCCGACTGCCGAGTCGTCACCTTCGCCGACGGCACTGTGGTCCGCGAACGACGCGTCGCGGTCGACCACGACGCGCGCCGCATCGTCTACTCGGTCGTCGACGGCACCGTTAAACCAGAACATGACAACGCTTCCATGCAGATCATCGCGGATGGCGCGCAACGGTGCCGGCTGGTGTGGATCCGCGACGTACTCCCGGAGACGCTCGCTGCACCGATGGCCGACGCGATGTCGCGCGGCCTGGACGTCGTCAAGCGGACCCTCGACGTCCCGCGATCCGAGACCTGAGTCCGGCGGTAACGAGGTTTCGCACCGGGATGACCGAGTGCGGAACCCCGCCCGGGTGAACGAGAAGGCTCGGGTATCCGCGCCGGCGAGCCAATTGGCGAGCGGTCGCAGATACCCGAGCCGACCCGCAACGACCCGGGAGTCCTAGCCGAGCAGTCTCAACGAGACGACCGCGTCCGCTCTGCCGCGCACGGCGGACCGGCACGGCAACACCGTGGCCGGCCCGGACGGCGTCAAGCAGTAGGCCGCCCGGCACCCGCGTAGTCGTCGCCCGGCTTCCGGTACGGATGAACCTGCACCGCTTGCCCGGTTTGGGGCGCGTCGATCATCTGCTGGTTCCCGATGTACAGCCCCACGTGATGGATCTTCGTGGCCGGCTCGCCGTAGAAGATCAAGTCGCCCAGCTGCGGCTCGTTCACGCGGGTGACGCTGCGGAACTGCGTGTCGGCCGTGCGCATCAGTTTGATGTCCGCGCTCGCGTACGCGGCTGTCGTCAGGCCCGAGCAGTCGAATCCGGGATCCGCGTCGTGGGTGCCGTTGCCGCCCCAGACATAGGGGAGCCCGATCTGGTCGATCGCGAAGTCGACCGCGGTCAGGACTGCCGGGTTCGGCGGCTGGGCGCTTTGGCCGACCGTGCCGTAGACGTTCATCGTCGCGAGCGTCCGGTGCAGGACGACCGGCGCCGGTTCTAGCGTGGCGACGCCGTTCCACCAGTCCGTCGCCAAATCGCGACCATTCGCACACAGCGCCCGGCCGGCGGTGAGGGCCGCGTCGTCGACGTTCTGGATGTCCGGCTTGCCGCCGGACGCGCTCCGCTGCCACTTCGACCACACCTCGGGGGAGAGCTGCAACGGCCCGGCAGCACCCGGCGTCGAGACGACGCGGTGGTAGAAGTCGCGGACTTCGACGGTGCCCAGCGGCTTACCGAGAGTCCCGTTGTCGCCGATGTGGCCACCCTGCGCACGCCCGTGGTCGCTGGTGACCTTCCCGATCGCGGCAAGGGTTATCCAGGAAAGGTGACACTCCGGCTGTTCCTTGCTGAGCGTGACGGTCGCCTGCGCGTACCCGTTCATCGCCCGCAGCGGGATGTCGAGCCATTGACTCGTCCGCGACGCCCACGGCCCGAACTCGCCTGGCTGCGGCACGCCCGGCTGAGCTGGCACCGCGGACGCCGACGGCGGCAACGAGGCAGCCGCGCTCGCCGGAGCGGGCGCCGACGTCGCCGCGACGTTCCCGGGCTCCGCTTGGCCACGACCGCCAGGCAGAACCTGGAACGCGACCGTCACCGCGGCGACGACCACGACAACCGTCGCCAGCACGACCGCGACTCGCCGATTCCGGGCAAGAAAGCCCGCCTTCGCTGGACCCACGGTCCCGGTGCTCGAGGGCTCAGCCGTTTCGCCACCCAATGGCGACACGCTGGTCGACGTAGAAATCTCGCCGCTCTGTGCCGGGAGACCGGGGCTGTCGCCATTGAGCGGCGACAGCTCGCCGGCCTCTTCGCCGGTAAGCGACGACACACGCTCGCCCGTCACGTTGTCGCCGCCTACTAGCGACCCACGCTCGCCCTTCGCGGTTTCGCCGCTTACCGGCGACGCGCCCTCGGCTCCTGCGGCGTCGCCGTTTGCCGGCGACCCGCCCCCGTTGGCCAAGCTTTCGCCATCCGTCGGCGACACGCTGCCCGACGCTCCGCCGCTCGCGGCCGAGGAGCCGCCAGCCCCGTCGCCAATAGTCGGCAACGACTCGCCGCCGCCCCCCGAGCTGGCCCCGACCTGCGACTCGCCGTCAAACGGCGACCCCCCGACCGCCGCCATCACCGACCCCCGGCGAGTCTCGACAGCACGAACTCACGCAGCCCGTCCAGTTCCGTGTCGACCGCCACCTCGACCAGCCGTCCGGTCGGCGCCTTCGGCACCGCCCGCTGGTCGACGATCGTCATGCCGCGAGTCGGGCCGGGCGTCGAATCGACGTTGACCGGATGCGTCTCCGTGCGCAGGAGGCCCGGCCGGATCGCTTCGGCGACCGCCACCGCGTCGTGCATCACGATGCCTTCGTAGCCGAGCACCTGCCGATAGTGCGCGAGGTAGTCCGGCGTGAACCCGTTCAGCGCCTGCCCCACCGGCCCGGACGCGGCGAGTTTCGCCAGCCATTCGCCGTCGACGGCGCAGCGGTGGGTGAGGTCGAGAGGGACCATCACGCACGGGACGTCGTCCTCGACGATCACCCGTCGCGCCGCGTCCGGGTCGGCCCAGATGTTGAACTCGGCGACCGCGGTCGCGTTGCCACGGACGATCGCGCCGCCCATCAGGACGATCCGCGCGATCTTCGACCGCACGCCAGGGTGTGCCGCGAGCAGGGCGGCGATGTTCGTGAGCGGACCGATCGGAGCGATGGTCACCGGCTCGTCCGCGGCTTCGAGCAGCGAGACCATCAGGCTCACCGCGTCCGAGTCTTCAAGCGGACGGGTGGCCTCCGGCAGCGAACCGCCGCGTCCGGACAATCCGTCCGAACCGTGCACGGTGCTGGCTCGGTGCAGCTCGCGGTAAACAAGCGGCCGCGCGGCGCCTGCCGCGACCGGGACGTCCGGCCGGTCGCACAGCTGCAGCAACCGGCGCGCGTTGGACGTCGTGGTGGCCAGCGGCACGTTCCCGAAGACGGTCGTGACGCCCAGCAGGTCGACGTCCTCCGACCTCGCGGCCAGTGCGATCGCGAAAGCGTCATCGACCCCGGGATCGGTGTCGATGATCAGCTTGGTCCCCATCCTGCTCCCCTTGCCTGCGGCCGGCCGTCGTCGACAGGTTACGGTCAACGGTATGACGTCGATGTGGGGTGCGCCCGCGCTGTCGCGCGTACGCGCCTGGCGGCGGGCCCGTCGGGACCCGCACCAGGCGAAGTTCCTGACGGCTGACTCGCTGCGCTGGGTGCTGCGCAATCGCGCGTACACGCCGTGGTACCTCGTCCGGTACTACCGCCTGCTCAAATTCCGCATCGCGAACCCGCACATCATTCTCCGCGGGATGCTGTTCCTCGGCAAGAATGTAGAGATCCACTGCCGCCCCGGCTACGGCCGGATGGAGATCGGCCGCTGGGTACACATCGGGGACGGCAACGCGATCCGCTGTCACGAGGGGTCCCTTCGCATCGGTGACAAGTCGGTGTTCGGGCGGCAGAACGTGATCAACTGCTACCTCGACATCGAGCTCGGCGCGGCCACGCTCGTCGCCGACTGGGTCTACATCTGCGACTTCGACCACGTCACCGCCGACATCCACGTGCCGATCAAGGACCAGGGCATCGTGAAGTCGCCGGTCCGGATCGGACCGGACACCTGGCTCGGCACCAAGGTCAGCGTCCTCAAGGGCACCCGCATCGGCCGCGGCAGCGTGCTCGGCGCGCATGCGGTGGTGCGCGGTGACATCCCGGACTACTCGATCGCGGTCGGTTCACCTGCCCGGGTGGTCCGAAACCGTCAGGACGACTACGCCGCGGATGCGGCCCGCCGGGAAGCGGTCGCCGACATGGCGCGCAAGGCGAACAAAGCACTGCAGAAAACGCTCGGCGAAAGCTGACGCGGAACCGTTTGTCCCGAGGATTCTGGTGCGGTGCAGCGGAATCCGCGGCATCGGCGGGGTTTGCCGCTTAGGACGCTGGTCATCTGCCGTGGTCGTGCGAGTGGCAGTAATTGGCACTTCCCGCGCATTGGGTGCGAGCGGTTCAGAAAAACTGTTGGACCGCGTCGGTAGCGTCTCCCCATGAGCGATGCTTTGCACCAGCATGTCGCCGCGTTCAACAACCGGGATCTGCAAACCCTCCTCGACGGTTTCACCGACGACGCGGTCTGGATCACCGGTACCAGCGTCGCGCGCGGGCGCGCGGAACTGACTGACTTGTTCAGCGGTGCCATGGAACAGCTTCTCCCGACGCTGACCATCGAGAACGTCCTGGTGGACGGCGATCAAGCAGCAGCCCAGCTGACGGAACGGCTGACTCACAACGGTGACGACCTCGTGTTCGCCATCGCCGGGTTCTACCGGCTGGCAGGGGACCGGATCGCGTCGGCGAAGATCTACCGTGAAGGCACGGCCGAGCTGGAGTGACCAGGCGTTGCCGTTTTCTGGCGAAACTTGCTGACCTGCGGAAACGACTCGCCCTGAGGTGGCGAAGAAGCAGCGGGCTTTCGGTCGCCGGAGTGCGCTCGCCACGCTCGGCCAGGCCTGACTAATACTGTCTCGACCAGGTCAGAGCAGGAAATGGAACAACGGACTCCCCGGCTCCACCCGTTCCACCTGCAGCGGGCTCTTCTCCAGCCGTGCCAGCAAGCCCGGAAGGTCTGCCCGGCGCGGGATCTCGACGCCGATCAGTGCCGGCCCGATCTCCCGGTTGTTGCGCTTCACGTACTCGAACCGGGTGATGTCGTCCTCCGGCCCGAGGATCTCGTCAAGGAACCGGCGCAGCGAGCCGGGTTCCTGCGGGAAGCTGACGAGGAAGTAATGCTTCAGCCCCTCGTGCATCAGTGAACGCTCGAGGATCTCGCTGTAGCGGCTGACGTCGTTGTTGCCGCCGGACACGACACACACCACCGTCTGACCCGGCTCGACCTGCACGCTCGTCCCCAGCGCCGCAGCGGCGAGTGCGCCCGCGGGCTCGGCGATGATCCCGTCCGACTGGTACAACGCGAGCATTTCCGTGCACACCGCACCCTCGGCGATCGAGGTCAGTTCCGCGCCGCTGTCGCGGATCAACGGAAAGGTCACCTTCCCCGCCTCGCGCACCGCCGCACCGTCCACGAACGGGTCGACCGAGTCGATCCGCACCGGCGAGCCCGCTTCGAGCGCGGCCGCCATGCACATCGCGCCGGCCGGCTCTACGCCGACGACTCGGATCTCCGGGTGCCGCTCCCGGACCCAGGTCGCGATCCCGGCGAGCAATCCGCCGCCGCCGACCGGCACCACGATGACGTCCGGGACGAACCCGAGCTGCGAAACCACCTCAACGGCCACCGTGCCCTGACCGGCGACAGTGCGGACGTCATCGAACGCAGGCACGAGCGTCGCCCCCGTGCGCCGGGCGTCATCCTGAGCCGCCGCGAAGGCATCTTCGTACGTCTCGCCGACAACGATGACCTCGATGTGCGTCCCGCCGAGCGCCGCGATGCGCTCACGCTTCTGGCGAGGCGTAGTACCCGGCACGTAGACGCGGCCGTCTGCTCCAAGCCGACGGCACGCGTACGCGACACCTTGCGCGTGGTTGCCCGCGCTCGCGCACACGACGCCCCGCTCCCGCGTTGCAGCGTCGAGCTGCACGATGAAGTTGTACGCGCCTCGGATCTTGTACGAACGGACCGTCTGCTGGTCCTCGCGCTTGAGCCAGACGCGCGCGTCTACGCGCGACGAGAGCCGCGCGTTGGGTTCGAGAGGCGTCCGCGTGACCACGCCCGCGAGACGAGCGGCGGCCTGCTCGACCAGTTCTGCGTTCACCGTGTCGATGTCCTGCACTCGGGTGAATGTACTTCGCGCCCGGCGAACACGTCCGGGGCACTCGCGTCAACACATCTCATCGTTGCCGCTCACGTCTTCGGCACTGCCGGATACGGGACGAAGGTGCTGGTGTTTTCGTCCACGGTGAGCGGTTTGCCGATCGCCGGAAACGCGCGCTGCGAGCACGCCGGCCGGTCGCACACCTTGCAGCCCATGCCGATCGGCGTCGCGGCGGCAGGTTCGTCCAGGTCGAGACCCATCGAGTAGATCAGCCGGCCCGCGTGCCGCAGTTCACAGCCGAGGCCGACGGTGAACGTCTTGCCTGGGCTGCCGTAGCCGCCGATGTTGCGCGAAACGGTCCGCGCGACCCAGAAGTACCGCTTGCCGTCCGGGAGCGCCGCGATCTGGGTGAGGATCTTGCCTGGCGACGTGAACGCCTCGTAGATGTTCCACAACGGGCACGCCCCGCCGACGCGCGAGAAGTGGAAGCCTGCCGCTGACTGGCGCTTCGACATGTTCCCGGCACGGTCCACCCGCACGAACGAGAACGGGACTCCGCGCTGCTTCGGCCGCTGCAGCGTCGACAGTCGGTGGCATGCGGTTTCGAATCCAACGCCGAAGTGGTCGCACAACCGCTCGATGTCGTACCGGAACTCCTCCGCCGCGGCCAGGAACGGTCCGTACGGCAGGATCAGCGCGCCGGCGAAGTAGTTCGCCAGGCCGACCCGGGCGAGCGTCCGCGCCGCCGGGCCGGAAAACGCCCACGAATCGGCGAGTTCGGTGATCAGGTCGTCGTACTCGAGCAACGCGATCTGCGATGCCATCCGGAACGCCTGTTGCCCGACCCGCAAGCTCGGGGCCAGCCGCAGCATTCGCGTCGCCGGCTCGTACCGGTGCTGCTCGCCGGCGGATTCGTCGATGCCCTCGCTGGTCACCTCGACGCCATAGCGCTGCCACAACCGGTCCTTCAACGACCCGAGCACCGAACCGCGGCGAAGCGGGATCGACGCGGCCATCCGCTCGGCGCGTTCGTCCAACTCGGCGACGTAGTTCTCCCGCTCGTAGAAGAAGTCGCGGACCTCTTCGTGCGGCAGCGACGCGGCCGCGCTGCCGTGCAGGCCCAGACCGTTTTCCGTGGTCAGCGCGGCGGTGCTTTCGACCGCGTTGCGGTAGCTGCGGTGCAGCTTCACCAGCGCTTGCGCGATCGACGGCAGGTTGCTGGCCAGCTCGTTCAGTTCGGTCGTGGTCACGTCGACGCCCACGACCTCGTCCAGCAGCGCTTCCTTCACGTCGGCGACGAGCCGAGACGTGTCGTTGTTGGCGAAGAACTCCGTGTCGACGCCGAACGCCTGCGTGATCCGCAGCAGCACCGGCACGGTCAGCGGGCGCGAATTGTGCTCGATCTGGTTGAGGTAACTAGGTGAGATCTCGAGCACACGGGCCAGGTCGGCCTGGCTCATCGACCGGCTCTCGCGCAGATGCCGTAGCCGCGCTCCGGCGAAAGTTTTGTCCATGGGAGCTCCGTTCGGCCGGAAGGTTTCCGGGCCTGAACGATTACGTGAACGATCAAGCCCGCGAATTTTCGCTGTGGTTGCGAACCGTGGATTCGCAACCTTCGCAACATGCTAGGCGGCCTTCGCAGAAATTGGCAAATTGGAGGTGTAGACCCGGTTTTCCCGCTCGTGTCAGGGTCGTGACCAGGCAAGGCGAGCAATCGCAAACTTCGCAACACGGGAGAGTCCGATGACCGAGCAGGCCAATCAGCTCGAGCAGGCGGCGGCCGAGCTGGCCGAGCAGTGGAAGACCGACCCCCGCTGGGCGGGCGTCCAGCGGACCTACTCCGCCGCCGACGTGGTGAAGCTTCGCGGTTCGGTCGTCGAAGAGCACACCCTCGCGCGCCGCGGCGCCGAGAAGCTGTGGGAGCTGCTGCACAGCGAGGACTACGTCCACGCGCTGGGCGCGCTCACCGGCAACCAGGCCGTGCAGCAGGTGCGGGCCGGCCTCAAGGCCATCTACCTGTCCGGCTGGCAGGTCGCCGCCGACGCCAACCTGGCCGGCCAGACCTACCCGGACCAGAGCCTCTACCCGGCCAACTCGGTCCCGGCCGTGGTCCGCCGCATCAACAACGCGCTGAGCCGCGCGGACCAGATCAACTGGGCCGAGGGCAACGGCGACATCGACTGGTTCGCCCCGATCGTCGCCGACGCGGAAGCCGGCTTCGGCGGTCCGCTGAACGCGTTCGAGCTGATGAAGGGCATGATCGCGGCCGGTGCCGCGGGCGTGCACTGGGAAGACCAGCTCGCGTCCGAGAAGAAGTGCGGCCACCTCGGCGGCAAGGTCCTGATCCCGACCAAGCAGCACGAGCGCACTCTGAACGCCGCCCGCCTCGCCGCGGACGTGCTGAACGTGCCGAGCCTGGTCGTCGCCCGCACCGACGCACAGGCCGCGACCCTGCTGACCAGCGACGTCGACGAGCGTGACCGCAAGTACCTGACCGGCGGCCGTACCTCTGAGGGCTTCTACGAGGTCAGCAACGGCATCGAGCCGTGCATCGACCGCGGCCTGGCCTACGCGCAGTACGCCGACCTGCTGTGGATGGAAACCTCCACGCCGGACCTCGAGGTCGCCCGCAAGTACGCCGAGGCGATCAAGGCGCAGTACCCGGACCAGATGCTGGCCTACAACTGCTCGCCGTCGTTCAACTGGAAGAAGCACCTGGACGACGACACCATCGCGCGTTTCCAGCGCGAACTCGGCGCCATGGGCTACAAGTTCCAGTTCATCACGTTGGCCGGGTTCCACGCGCTGAACTACTCGATGTTCGACCTGGCGCACGGTTACGCCCGCGAGGGCATGACCGCCTACGTCGATCTGCAGGAGCGCGAGTTCGCTTCGGAGGAGCGCGGCTACACCGCGACGAAGCACCAGCGCGAGGTCGGCACCGGCTGGTTCGACCTGGTTTCCACCGCGCTGAACCCGGAGAGCTCGACCACCGCGCTCAAGGGTTCGACCGAAGAAGACCAGTTCCACTGACACACCTCGCGGGCCGGCGACTCCGGTCGCCGGCCCGCCCCTTCCCTTTCCCCCTTCGCGGAGGTACGAGATGGCTGACACGTTGAACACCCGCATCGAGGTCACCGGGCCCGTCGACGGCCGCTTCGCCGAGATCCTCACCCCGGCCGCACTGGACTTCGTAGCCAAGCTCGACAACACCTTCGCCGGACGCCGCCGCGAGCTCCTCGACGAGCGCCGCCGCCGCCGCGAACGTCTGCAGTCGGGTGAGGAGCACCTGGACTTCCTTCCGCAGACTCAGTCGATCCGAGCCGACGAGAGCTGGCACATCGCGCCCGCCGCGCCCGGTCTCGAGGACCGCCGCGTCGAAATCACCGGGCCGACCGACCGGAAGATGACCGTCAACGCGCTGAACTCCGGCGCGAAGGTCTGGCTGGCCGACTTCGAGGATGCGACGTCCCCGACCTGGCACAACGTCGTCGACGGGCAGCTGAACCTGTTCGACGCCATCCGCCGCAACATCGACTTCACGACCGAAGCAGGCAAGCGTTACGCGATCGGCGACGACCCGGCCACGATCGTCGCCCGCCCCCGCGGCTGGCACCTGGTGGAGAAGCACATCCGCATCGACGGCCGCCCGGTTTCGGCCAGCCTCGTGGACTTCGGCCTGTACTTCTTCCACAACGCACGCCAGCTCCTGGCGCGCGGCAGCGGCCCGTACTTCTACCTGCCGAAGCTGGAAAGCCACCTCGAAGCGCGGCTGTGGAACGACGTTTTCCTGCTGGCGCAGAGGGAACTCGGCATTCCGCGCGGCACCATCCGGGCGACCGTGCTGATCGAGACGATCACCGCGGCCTTCGAGATGGACGAGATCCTCTACGAACTGCGCGAGCACGCGGCCGGCCTGAACGCCGGACGCTGGGACTACATCTTCAGTGTCATCAAGAACTTCTCCGCCCACGGCGCCGATTTCGTTCTGCCGGACCGTGCCCAGGTGACGATGACGGTCCCGTTCATGCGCGCCTACACGGAATTGCTCGTCCGCACCTGCCACCGCCGCGGAGCGCACGCGATCGGCGGAATGGCCGCGTTCATCCCGAGCAAGGATCCGGTCACCAACGAGAACGCGCTGGAAAAGGTCCGCCAGGACAAGGAACGCGAAGCAGGCGACGGGTTCGACGGTTCCTGGGTCGCGCACCCCGGCCTGGTCCCGGTGTGCCGCGAGGTGTTCGACAACGTCCTCGGCGGCTGGCCGAACCAGCTCGGCAAGCTGCGCGATGACGTGACCGTCACCGCCGCGGACTTGCTCGACGTCGCGAGCGCCGGCGGCGAAGTGACCGAGGCGGGCGTGCGCGCGAACATCAACGTCGCCCTTCGCTACGTCGACTCCTGGCTGCGTGGCACCGGCGCTGCGGCGATCCACAACCTGATGGAAGACGCCGCGACGGCCGAAATCGCCCGCTGCCAGGTGTGGCAGTGGATCCGCAACGGCACGAAGCTCGAGGACGGCACCGCGCTGACTCATGAGCTTGCAGTCGAGTTCCTGGACGACGAGCTGGCGAAGGTCCGCGCGGACCTCGGCCCGTCGGCTCGCCTGGACGACGCCCGCGCGATCTTCACCGAGACCGCGCTCGGCGACAAACTGCCGAGCTTCCTCACGACGGGCGCCTATGCCCGCTACCTCACCGAGGCGGTGCGGTAACCCCAGTTCCGGTCGCCCGTGACCTGACCACAGGCGACCGGTTGCCCCGCACCACGTTTGGGATGGTGGCGGGGGACGGGTCCGGTGGCGGAGGCTCCCCGCCACCGGACCCGGGTCTTTCCCGAGCCCGCGCTTCTCCGTCGTCCACTTCAGGGCGGAGGGCGCGGGCTTCGGCCTTGTCGCGATCAGCGCAGATCACCGACGCGGTCTTGGCGAGCGCCTTCGACCGCGTCGCCGCCGACCCGGACTACCGGGACATTGTCGCAGCCGTCGACCCTCGCTGACACCTGCCGCCCGCGCTAAGCCGACCGCAGGCAGCGTCGGCCCGGCGATCGGTCATCGTCGTCAACTGGCGAAATCCGGGCGGCCGTGCAGATGACCCGATCAAGCACCCGCCGGTGCCATTCGCTGCGGACCGGCGAAGCTCTCCACCAGCCGCCTCGCAGCTCACGCTACAAACGGCGAGCAGGTGCTTCAGCCGCCCGACCAGATTCGCCACCAATCGGCAAAAACCCGAGCAATGCGCTGACCTGCGGCTACTGTACCTCGAACGCGTTCCCGGTAGCGATCTTCGGCCGCCCGAGCTCCACTGGTTCGCCCACCCGGGCCCGTCGGTAAACCTCGACGGTCGCCTCCGCGATCCGGCCCCAGTCGAAGTCCGCCGCGAGCCGGCCTTGGGCAGCCCGCGCACGTCGGGTCGCGGACGGGACGTCGTTCAACACTGTCGTCACCGCTTTGGTGAGCCCGGTGACGTCGCCAGGCGCGAACGCCAACCCGGTTTCCCCGTCGATGACGACCTCGCCGAGACCGCCTGCGGTCGATGCCACCAGCGGCGCTTTTGCGGCCGCTGCCTCGAGCGCGACGATTCCGAACGGCTCGTACCGGCTGGGCAGCACCACCGCGTCGGCCGCGGCCAGGAGCGCGCGCAAATCCCGGTCGGACAGGTGTCCGACGAAGTCGACTGCCCGGCGAATCCGCAGCTTGCGAGCCTGTGCTACGAGCTCGTCGTGATGTCGCCCTTTTCCGGCGACGACGACCCTTGTCCCCGGGAACTGCCGCCGGATCCGGGGCAGTGCGGCCAGCAGGTCCTGCACACCCTTTTCCCACTCGAGCCTGCCGAAGAACAACAGGAACGGAGCACCGTCCGGGCTGTGCTGGTCCCGCATCCGTTCGACTTCGCCAGACGACACCCGCCAACTGCGGCCTTCGATGCCGTTGTGGATCACCGCGACGTCGGCCGGATCGATTTCAAAGAGGTGCGCGACTTCTTTCCGCATCGCCTGGGAACAAGTGATCACCGCGTCGGAGCGGTTGGCCAGCCACCACTCCACCGAGTGCACCTGCTGGTTCAACGGATGCGACAGCCACCCCGAATGCCGGCCGGCCTCAGTCGCGTGGATCGTGCCGACGAGCGGAACCCGCGCCGCCTCCGCGACCGCGATGGCCGGGTGAGTGACCAGCCAGTCGTGGGCGTGCACCACATCGGGCTGCCAGGCGCGCAGGAGATCGTGCGCGGCCCGGATCATGGCGTGCCCCATCGCCAGCGTCCACGCGACGAGGTCGCGCTCGAAAGTGAGGTGCATCGGGTCCTCCGCCACGCGGATGACCCGGACTCCGTCGACGACCCGATCGCTGCGCGGATGCGTCGACGCGTCGGTCCCCGCGGTGTGCCGGCAGAGGACCACGACCTCGTGTCCCTGCTGGACGAGATGCCTAGCCAGCGCATGGACGTGCCGGGCCAGTCCGCCGATGACCACCGGCGGGTACTCCCAGGACAGCATCAGCACGCGCATGGCCCGAGGTTACTCGCCAGTCGCTTACCTTGGGCGGCCGCCCGAGCTGCCAGCTCGCAGCACCGCTGACGCTCGGCCAAAGACCGACTGCAGGTAGAAGAAACTGCTGGTCAGAGCGTTTTGCCGGAAAGTGGCGACGGCTTCTGCATGGTGAGTTCACCGTTGTCCGGCAGGACATCGGTGCTGGTCAACGGTCCGCCGACAGGGCTCTGCGATGGTGCGGCCGGCTGCCGCAGGCTCGGTGTGTTTGCCGCGCGTCGGCTAATGGCATCTCTCCGTCGCTCCTGGCTGGCTAACCACCGGCCCAAAGACTCCTGCCAGCCGGCTGGCCGTCAACAGACCTTCCGAAGTATTTGACGCCGAGCGCCAGATCGTCGGTCTCCGGCCACCGCCGGGTCATTCGTCATTGACAGGCGACCACGACGGCGACCCTACGAACGCGTCGCGGGGCACAGGCTCCACTGCGTCCGGCAGCGAACTAGCCGCCCCTAGCGACCGTGCCCTAGCGTGCAGTTCTCTGCCACCATGGACGGCGATGACTCAACCAGAGCCTGACTGGCGACGCGTCGAACCGCTGCTGACCACCCCGTGGACTGACCAAGTCGATCCCTCCGCGGTGCTGCCCGAGTACCCGAGACCTCAGTTCCGCCGACCGGATTGGCTTAACCTCAACGGCATCTGGGAGTACGCCGGCTGGCCGGCCTCGCCGACCGGGCCACGGCCGGTCGGCTACAACGAGCGCATTCTGGTTCCGTTCGCGCCGGAATCCGCGTTGTCCGGGATCGGCCGGCGTGACGAAGTCCTTTGGTACCGGCGGTTGTTCGAGATTCCGGATGGCTGGCACGGGCGACGAGTGTTGCTGCATCTCGGCGCAGTCGACCAGAAAGCCGAGGTGCGGGTCAACAACCAATCGGTGGTCACTCACGAGGGTGGGTACACCGCGTTCTCCGCGGACATCACCGATGCGCTCCGTGCATCCGGGCCGCAGGAAATCGCCATTCGCGCCGAGGACCGCACAGACATCGAGCCCTACCCGGTCGGCAAGCAACGTAACGAACCGGGCGGGATTTGCTACACGTCGATGTCGGGAATCTGGCAGAGCGTGTGGCTCGAACCGGTGCCCACGGACCGGATTTCCGCGCTCGAGATCTCCTCCGACTTGTCCGGCGTGACGGTGTTCCCGCAGGTTACGGGCGGAACTGAAGTGGAACTGGCGGTTTCGCCGCCAACTGGCGACGGCGTGGTGTGCGTCCGCGGCCCGGCCGGCGGACGGCTGCGGGCTGACCTTCCCGAGCCGCATCTGTGGACGCCGGACGATCCATTTCTTTACGACCTCACAGTGCGTCTGCTGAATGCGCACGGTGACGTCCTGGACGAGGTGGCCAGTTATTGCGGCCTGCGAACGGTAGAAATTGTCCCGGATGTCAACGGACAGTCGCGGATTGCGCTGAACGGTCGGGTCACCTTCCTGCACGGACCACTCGACCAGGGCTACTGGCCGGACGGCGGTTACACCGCGCCGACCGACGAGGCGCTCCGGTTCGACCTCGAGAAGACGAAAGAACTCGGGTTCAATCTGGTCCGAAAGCATGGCAAGGTCGAGCCCGCCCGCTGGTATTACTGGGCAGACCGGCTGGGTCTGGCGGTATGGCAGGACATGCCGTCGCTGGTCGTGTCGTTCGCAGGGCCGCCTGGGCACGCGCCGGATCCATTGCCCGAGGGCCAGCGGCGGTTCGAGGCGGAGCTGCGGGAACTGGTCGCTCAGCTGCGCAACGTCCCGTCGATCGTCGCGTGGGTGCCGTTCAACGAGGGCTGGGGAGAATTCGACACAGCCCGGATCGCAGCGCTCGTCAAAGAACTCGACCCGACGCGGCTGGTGGTCGCCAACAGCGGGGTGAACTGTTGTTTCTCCCGTCCGGACACCGGTGCCGGCGATATCTACGACGACCACACGTATGTCGGGCCGGGCGAACCGCACGACGGGGACAGTCGTGCACTGGTCGACGGCGAATATGGTGGCCTCGGACTGGTTCTCGACGACCACCGCTGGCCTGGTCCGCCCAACGCCTACGAAATGACGACGGATTCCGCGCATCTCACCCGCCGGTACGCAGAGGTCAGCGAACGCCTCGAACGGCTGGTTTCCGACCGCGGTCTCTCCGGCGCGATCTACACTCAGACGACGGATGTCGAAAATGAAGTGAACGGCCTCCTCACCTACGACCGGCGCGTCCAGAAGCTTGACTTCGTCGACGCCGCGAACCACAACCGAGCGGTGATCGTGCGGGGTTCGCATCCAGTGGTGAAGACCGTTGGCGAACCGCATAAAGATGCCGCACAGGGCGGCTGACCTGCGATTAGCCGCTGGATGGCGAGACTGTCACGAGACATCCGGTGCGGCGGAGGAGGCCGGTCCGGCGTTCATGGCGGTGGATTCGCCAGTAAACAGCGACGACTGCGCGGCAGCTGGAGACGGACCCGCGGCGACCGCCGGCTGCTTCTGGTGCCGCGCTCGCCGCAGGCGGTCACGAACCGTATCGCCGCTGAACGGCGAATGCTCTCCGGCCGCGTTCGACGCGGGCCGGAGAGCGGAACCGGAACTCAGGCCGGAAGGGCCGCCTCGATCGCGGACACGATGGTGTCGTCTTCCGGTTCGGTCCGCGGACGGAACCGGCCGAGGACCTCGCCGTTCGGGCTGATCAGAAACTTCTCGAAGTTCCACTGCACGTCGCCCGCCTCGCCCTCGGCGTCGGCAGTTTCGGTGAGGCTCGCGTAGAGCGGGTGCCGGCCCTCGCCGTTCACCTCGATCTTCTCGAACAGCGGGAAGGACACCCCGTACGTCGTGGAGCAGAACGTCTGGATCTCTTCCGCTGTGCCCGGCTCCTGGCCCGCGAACTGGTTGCACGGGAACCCGACGACCGAGAAACCTTTGTCGCCGAATCGTTCCTGAAGCCGCTCAAGGCCGGTGTACTGCGGAGTCAGCCCGCACTTCGACGCCACGTTCACCACTAGCAGCGCTTTGCCGGCCAGCGGCCCGTCGAGGGTGGTGCCTTCGCCGGACAGGGTCTTGAGCGGCAATTCGCGGATTCCCATTGAGGTCCCTTCGCTTGTCATGCGGGAGGACGGCGCAGGGCGCGCGCGTCCAGGTGGCCGAACGGGCCGTCGGCCCGACGGTATTCAGCGGCTAGCGCGAGGGCGCGAGCGCGGTCCCCGCTGCGGAGCAGGCCGGCCAGTGCGTCGAATCGCTCGGTGTGCACGCGGGCGCGGCGGCGGGCGTAGTCGGCGGCGGAGTCTTTGGTGACCATGAAGGCCCAGTCGCTGGACAAGGCCATCATCGCTTCCACGACTGCCTGGTCGGCGACGGCGTCGCGAGCGGTCCCCTCGTGCGCATCGACAAGGTCGAGCAGCCGGGTTTGGAGTGCGGCGTTGTCCTGCACCATGTCGGCGACCTGTTCGCCGTCCCAGACCCGCCAGTCCTTGCCGGAGCCCCAGGAAGAAGCCGGCAGGTCGACCGGTTCCCCGAGGTGTCCAGCTTCGAGAGCTCCGCGCAGAGTGGTCACCCGGACTCCCGCTTCGGGCAGGGCGCGCAAGATTCCTTCGAGCCACGCGGGACCTTCGTGCCACCAATGGCCGAACAGTTCGGTGTCATACGCGGCGACGACCAGTGACTCGCGGCCGCGTTGTTCACGGAGCGAGCGCAACCGGGCGACGACTGTCTCGACGAAGTCCTTCACATGCGAGCCGAGAACCTCTGCGGCCAGCGCCGGCTCATACGGTGCTTTATCTTGCGGCTCAACGGTTTTTCCCGTGACGCGGGACGCCTTCAGGCCGACCTCGTGCGCCCAGGAGTGGAAATCCCGGTACGCGGCGTGGCCTGGATAGCCAGCTTTCGGCGACCAAACCCGGTACGTGACCTCGAGATCGCGGCCGAAGCAGACGACGTCGGAGTCCCCGACAGGATGCGCGGACGAAGTGTCACCACGGAGTGAAGGCCCGTCGACGAGGAAGCGCCGGACTCCCGCGTCCTGATAGTCTCGTTCCATTCCCGGTGCATAACCGCATTCAGGTGCCCAAATACCTTCTGGTGCCCGGCCGATGCGCAGCGCGGTGTCCTCCAGGCCGGCCTGGAGGGCGAACTGGCGCACCCGCTGGTCCAGCAAGGGCTGGAACGGATGCGCTAGCGGTCCGCCGATCAGCTCGATCGTGTCACTGTCCACAAGCGACCGCAGGATCGGCGAGAAGCCGTGCCGCCAGCGCGTTTCCAGTTCCTCGGCGGCGTGAACCGCGGATTGGTGCTCGGCCGCAGCGAGGTCGCGCAGCAGCGGGTCGCCGCGCCACAGGGTCGATGCGTGCTGCGAGCGCAGCTGCCAGTGGCCGATCCAGTCGTGACAGGCGCGGATGGCGTATGGATCGTCGAGCTGCGCTGCGAGGACCGGCGTCATGCCGAGCGTCAGCACGTCGCGTCGCCCCTCGGCGGCGAAACGGCGCAGCAGGTCGACCACCGGCAGGTACGAATGCGTCCACGCTTGGTACAGCCATTCCTCGCCGACCGGCCAGTTGCCGTGATGCGGTAGCCACGGCAGGTGGCTGTGCAGGACGAGGCAGAACGTTCCTTCGTATTCCGGGTTCCGGGTGCTCACGGGCGCACCGCCACGGCGACGAGGTCCAGGCTGGCGTCGAGGTCGTCGCCGTGGATCGCGAAATCGCTGGCCTGGATCGCGGCGACGTCGGCGAGGAGGTCCGCGGGCCAGGTCGCCTGCCCGGGAAGGGAGCCCATGACCACGTTCAGCTGCGCGTCGATAATGGAGCCGCCGTAACTGGTCTCAGCCGTGCGCAGGGTTTCCGCGTGGTGCAGTCCGTGCAGCGTCGCCACGGAGAATCCAGCGGCGCGCAGCAGTTCGTTCAGTTCGGACGGTGCCAGTTCGCGGGTGTGGAACGGGTTGAGCGGCGTGTCGCTGTCCGGCGTGAACGTGAGCCGGTTCGGCGTCGTGACCAGCAGCTTCCCGCCCGGGCGCAGCACCCGGAAGCATTCCGCCAGGAAGCCGTGTTGATCCCACAGGTGTTCGATCACCTGGAAGTTCGCGACGACGTCGACCGCGCCGTCGGGCACCGGCAGGTAGGCCAGGTTCGCCCGCGCGACGGAGACTTCCGGGTACCGGCGCGCGACATGTTCAGTGGTCGGCACGTCGTAGTCCAGCGCGAGCACCCGACCGGCGTGCTGGGCGATGAGCCCGGCGCCGTAGCCCTCGCCGCAGCCGGCTTCGAGCACCGTCGCGTCGGCGCAGTGGGGCAGGAGGGCGAGGTACGCGGCTTCGTGGCGTCGGAACCAGTAGTTCTCCTCGGGGATGCCGGGGACGGTTCGTTCGCCGGTGAGGTGGAGTGCCTCGGCCCGGGCGGCTGCGTTGGTCACCTGCGCGACCCTAGCGCCTGTCACGTTCCGCCCAGCTGTCTCGTTCCAGCCCCATGCAACGGACGATCACGCGCATCCTCCTGGCACTGCTCGGTCTCTACACCCTGGTGCAAGGGCTGTGGCCCCTGCTCGACCCGATGGGGTTTTACCAGGACTTCCCCGGTTTCCGGCACGGCTGGGTGTCCATGGACGGCCCCTACAACGTGCACTTCATCATCGATTTCGGCGGCCTGAGCCTCGCGCTCGGCACGATGCTCGTCGGTGCCGCCGTGATGGGCACCACAACCGTCGCGAGGCTGGTTTCCGTCGCGGCCCTGCTGTTCGCTGTCCCGCATCTGATCTACCACGTGGGGCATGTCGGGCAGTTTCCGCAGCTCGACCAGGTGCTCATCGTCGGCGGCCTGGCGGTGACCGTGCTGATCCCGCTGGCGGCGCTGCTGATTCCGGGCCGGCGAGCCGAGGTCAGTTCGTCGGCGACACCGTGATGCTGAGCGCGCCCGGGCCGACGTGGGCGCCGATCACGGTGCTCGCGTCGGCCACCACGATCTCGCCCGCGCCCGGCACCCGTTCGCGCAGCCGCCGGACGACCTCGCTCTCGTCGGAACCGAACCGGGTTACCGCGAGGTCCACCTGCTGGTCGCCAGCCGCCTTCACAGCCAGGTCGACGAGCCGGTTCATCGCCCGCTTGGCGCCTGGAACCCGGGCGAGAGGGCTCACCTCGCCATTGCGGACGGTGAGCAGCGGCTTGATCGCGAACGCGCTTCCGAGCATCGACTGGGCCGCGCCGATCCGTCCCGATCGCCGCAAGTACTCGAGCGTGTCGACGTAGATGATCTCGGTCGAGTTGCGGACCCGGCGTTCGGCGGCGTCCAGTACCCGTTCGAGCTGTCCGCCGGCAGCCGCGACGCGCGCTGCCGAGATCGCCGCGTAGCCGAGGCTCATGCTGGCCGTTCCGCTGTCGAGGATGTGGACCGGGATCCGCACCTGCTGGGCGGCTTCCCGCGCTGCTTCCACGGTCTGCGACAGCCGTCCGGAGATGTGCAGGCTCACGATCGCCGACGCACCGGCCGACGCCGCGTCCTGGTAGGCCCAGAAAAACGCGCCTGGATCGGGCGGGGACGTCGTGACGGTCGTGCCGGACTTCATGGCCTGGACGAGCTCGCCCCGATCGAAGCGGTGCTCGTCGTCCGTTTGGTCTCCGACGTGCAGCTGAACCTGGACGACGCCGATTCGCCACTGGGCGGCGAGCTGCTCGGGCAAGCACGAGGTCGAGTCGGTGACTACGGCGATGTGCGCGGACATGGTGGTCGAGCGTAATCCCTGACGGTCTACTGCGAGTAGGCAGCCGTTGCTCCGATCGGGCGAGCGGCTGGCTGGACGAGCTAACTGACTCAGTTACCGGGACGATGGTCCCAATAGATTGCTCTTCCAGGTGAATGCGGTCACCTCGACGGGTCCGGCTGCGGAATTGGCCCTAATCTACCGCTCAGTAGAGCACTGTCCCGCGGCCGAGAGCCGGCCCCAACCGGGAGGTCGAAGAAGACCCATGACGAACATCGTTGTCCTGGTCAAGCAGGTACCGGACACCTACTCGGAGCGGAAGCTCTCCGGTTCCGACAACACCCTTGACCGCGAATCCGCCGACGCCGTGCTCGACGAGATCAACGAGAAGGCTGTCGAAGAGGCCCTCAAGATCAAGGAAGCCGGCGAAGGCGAGGTCACCGTGATCTCGGTCGGCCCGGACCGCGCCACCGACGCGATCCGCAAGGCGCTGTCCATGGGCGCCGACAAGGCCATCCACGTGTCCGACGAGGCGCTGCACGGCTCCGACGCGATCGCCACCGCGAAGGTCATCGCCGCCGCTGTCGGCAAGGTCGAGGGCTACGACCTGATCATCGCCGGCAACGAAGCGTCCGACGGCCGCGGTGCCGCGGTGCCCGCGATCCTGGCCGAGCTGCTGGGCCTGCCGCAGCTGACTTACGTTCGCCAGCTGACGGTCGAAGGCTCCGCCGTGAAGGCTGACCGCGAGACCGAAGACGGCATCACCCACCTCGAGGCGAACCTGCCGGCGCTGGTGAGCGTGAGCGAGAAGATCAACGAGCCGCGCTACCCGTCCTTCAAGGGCATCATGGCCGCGAAGAAGAAGCCGGTCGAGACGCTGACCATCGCCGACCTGGGCATCGACGCGGGCGAGGTCGGCCTCGCCAACGCGTGGTCGACCGTCGTCGAGGCATCGCCGAAGCCGCCGCGCACCGCGGGCGAGAAGGTCGAGGACGAGGGCGACGGCGGTTCGAAGGTCGCCGAGTACCTGGTCGCGCAGAAGCTCATCTGAGACACGGTTTCGAGGAGGATTCCGGAAAATGGCTGAAGTACTCGTCCTCGTCGACCACGTCGACGGTGATGTCAAGAAGGTCACGCTCGAGTTGCTGACCGCTGCGCGCGCCCTGGGCGAGCCGTCCGCCGTCGTGGTGGGCCAGACCGGCTCCGCGGCAAAGGCCAAGGAAGCACTTGCCGGCTATGGCGCTGCGAAGGTGTACGTCGCCGAGGGCGACGACGCCGGCGCTTACCTGGTGACGCCGAAGGTCGACGTGCTCGCGAAGCTGGCCGAGCAGGTCTCCCCGGCCGCGGTGCTCGTCGCCGCCAGCGCCGAGGGCAAGGAGGTTGCCGCGCGAGTCGCGCTGCGCCTGGGCTCCGGTCTGCTCTACGACGCGGTCGGCGTGAACGCTGACGGCTCCGTGGACCAGTCGATCTTCGGTGGTGCCTTCTCGGTGAAGGCCAAGGCTGCCAAGGGTGCGCCGGTTGTGTCGGTGCGTCCCGGTGCGGTCGAGGCGGAGGCTGCGGAAGGCGCGGCTGCCGAGGAGACCGTCGAGATCCCGGCGCAGGACCCGGCCAAGGCCGCCAAGATCACCGGCGTCGAGCCGGTCGTCGGTGGCGACCGTCCGGAACTGACCGAGGCGTCGATCGTCGTGTCCGGTGGCCGCGGCGTCGGCTCGGCGGAGAAGTTCGACGTCGTCGAGAAGCTGGCCGACTCGCTCGGCGCGGCGGTCGGCGCATCCCGCGCGGCCGTCGACTCCGGCTACTACCCGGCGCAGTTCCAGGTCGGCCAGACCGGCAAGACGGTGTCTCCGCAGCTGTACATCGCGCTGGGCATCTCCGGTGCGATCCAGCACCGCGCCGGCATGCAGACGTCGAAGACGATCATCGCCGTCAACAAGGACGCCGAAGCTCCGATCTTCGAGATCGCCGACTTCGGCGTGGTGGGCGACCTGTTCAACGTCGCGCCGCAGCTGACCGAGGCCGTCGAGAAGCGCAAGGGCTGACGTTTTCTTTCACCCGGAAGGCCGCCGCGTGCCCGTCACGCGGCGGCTTTCCGCGTTTCCCGGGACGGCTCTTGTGCCTGAGAAGAACCTGAGAACCGGCTATTAACTCAACGTGCACTGACCGGTCATCGATTCGCACTCTCCGCGGCCGCTTACCGGCAGGTACACCTTGACCATGACGTCGTCACAGCTCCTCGTCAGTACTGATCAGGCGGGTGTCGACCTTCCCGCGGGTGCGCCGAGGTATTCGCTCCTGGTCGCCAACGGGAACGACGAAGTGCTCGCCGCGCAGAAGCTGCGATACCGGGTTTTCGCCGAGGAGATGGGAGCGGAACTGCATTCCCCGGTACCCGGCCGGGATGTCGACTACTTCGACGAATTCTGCGACCACCTCGTCGTCCGCGACGACAACACCGGCGAGATCGTCGGCTGTTACCGGATGCTCCCACCGGAACGCGCCGCGCAGGCCGGGAAACTCTATTCGGACAGCGAATTCGATCTCTCCGCCCTCGCCGACCTGCGGCCCTCTCTGGTCGAGACCGGACGGTCCTGTGTTCACCCCGACCACCGCAGCGGTGCCGTCGTCAGCTTGGTCTGGGCAGGAATCGCGCGCTACATGCTCCTTTCCGGTCACCGTTACCTGGCCGGCTGCGCGTCGGTCCCCCTGACCGGCGGCGGCAGCTACGCCGCGGGCGTCTGGGACGTCTTGCGCACCAAGCACCACGCCGAGGACTCGCTGCGCGTTTCCCCGCTGCACCCCTGGGAATCGGGCAGCGTCGCACGCCCGGACCGGGCAGTTCTCCCGCCGCTGATCAAGGGCTATGTGCGGCTTGGCGCCAAGGTGTGCGGCCCGCCTGCCCTCGACGCGGACTTCGGTGTCGCGGACTTCTTCGTCCTTCTTGACCTGCAGCAGGTCGACGAGCGCTATTTGAAGTTCTTCCTCGGAGTGAAGTCATGAGCCACGCCTGGATGCCAACGTCCCCGTGCGGGGACGGTTGCCTTACCGAAGGCGCGCCTACCGTCGCCCTGCCCCGCCGGGTCATGCGTTACGCCGCCGCGGTGACGGTGGTCTTCGCGGCACTGCTGGTTTCGCCGGCTCTGCTCGTGGTCCGCGGACAGAGCCGGGATCGCTTGCTGCGCCGGATCTTCCGCTCGGTCCTGCGGGCGTTCGGCGTTCGGCTGTCCGTGGTCGGCGGTGAAGACTTCCTAGCCGCTCCCGCAGGCCGAGGCGCGCTGGTTGTCAACAACCACATCTCGTGGCTGGACATCATCGCCATCAACGCGCTGCGCCCGATGCGCGCACTCGCGAAGATCGAAATCGGCTCCTGGCCGATCCTCGGAACGCTCGTCCGCCGAGGCGGCAGCATCTTTCTCGACCGCAACCGTTTGCGCACCCTGCCGGGCACGATGACTGAGCTAGCCGACAGCCTGCGCGGCGGTGCGCTCGTCAATGTCACTCCCGAGGGCACGACTTGGTGCGGCCTGGCGTCGGGCCGCTTCACGACGGCCACCTTCCAGGCCGCGATCGACGGCGGCGTTCCGGTCCGGCCGATTGCCTTGCGTTATCGACTGGCCGACGGCCGCGAAACCAGCCAGCCTGCGTTCATCGGCCCGGAGTCCTTGATCGCATCGCTGGGCCGAGTCGCCTCGTTGCGCGGTCTGGTTCTCGAAGTGCACGTCTGTCCGGAGATCGCCCCGGGCAGGGCGGAGGACCGTCATTCCCTGGCCGCCCTGGCAGAGTCCGCGGTCCATTCCGCGCTCGGCACGGTCCGCATTCCGCCGCAGCGCCGTCGGATCCTGGTCAGCTCGCGCAAACCGGCTCACCCGGCGGTTCGCTGACCGAATTGCCTGGTCATGACCTAAGAAGCGGGTGTTGCCGATTTCTGGCGACACCCGCTTCGCCATTCCGGTCGGCTCCCGGCATGCCTGTTGCTCACTACCGTCGCCCCTGAACGGCGAGGGCAATCCGTCCCTTCCTGCCAGCGGCTCCTGGCACGTTGTCGCCGCTGAACGGCGAGAGTCAGAACCTGCTGTCGTCAAAGAAACCGCTCGGCTCTGACGGTGCTGGGCAGCCACACTTGCCCGAACCGTCGTCAGCGAACGGCAACCTTGAACCGTCGACCGCCCCGGACCACTTCGCCCCAGACCGTCCTCATGATCGACTGTACGCGGCAATGGCAGTCAAGAAACGGCGATGGTCAGCTTCCCGCCGGGATGGCCGTTCTGGCTCTCCTCCTGCGCGGCTGCTGCTTCCGCCAGCGGGTAGCTCTTCCCCTGAGCAATCCGCAGCCCAGCTTGGACGTATCCGAGGATCTCGTTGAGTACCTCAGGCGTCTGGCCATCTTGTCCGCCGGAAGTGAACGGAATCCCCATCTCGAATGCCGCCGGATCCGCGATGGTTACGATGCGTTCCTTCGACCCACGCAGCTCGACCGACTCCGGCAAGACCCCATGGCCGGACGCATCGAACACCGCGTCGACAGGCCGGTCAGCCGCTGCCCGGACTCGCTCAAGCCAACCCTCGCCGTAACGCACCGGAGTCGCTCCTAACGACTGAACCTCATCGAGGCTTCGTTGCCCAGCCGTTCCGATGACGGTCGCCCCTGTTCTGACCGCTATCTGGGTCGCAAACCGCCCGACAGCGCCACTCGCGCCGTGAACTACGAGAAGCTCACCGGGCTTGACCTCGAGCAAACGCAAGACCCGCAACGCCGTCTCGCCGGCGACCGGCAACGCCGCCGCGTCTTCCCATGAGAGATCCGCCGGCTTGCGGACAATCGTTCCACCGAGCGCGAACTCCGCATACCCGCCGGTCGACGACCATCCGAACACCTCGTCGCCGACGCTGAACTCAGCGCCGCCGCCGATCGCGTCGACTACCCCCGCGATCTCCAGGCCCGGGATCTGCGGGTTTTCGAGTGCTGCGCCGCCGGCCATCGCTCCGGACCGGATCTTCCAGTCGATCGGGTTCACGCCTGCCCGCCGAACGGCGACGCGCACCTGGCCCGGGCCAGGCTCCGGTGCCGGGACTTCGGCCAGTTGAAGGACTTCGGGTCCGCCGTACTCGGCGAAAGTGATAGCTCGCATTCGATCGCACTCTCCTTCGATCCGCGGCGGCACGCCGTACGTCCTATCTCAAGCTGGTCAACGCCCGGAACATTCCGAGCCATGCTCTATTCGCCTGCCAGCGGCCAACGCTAGTCCCGGCTCGGCATAAGCGGTGCTCAGCGACAGCTGCGGTGAACCTGGTTCACCGCATCGGCTGGCCGACCTGCTGGGCCTCGCCGCCAAGTTCCAGAGCGGCGTCACCCAGCGTTTCCGTCGCGGTCTTGCGCATCACCCCGGCGCGCGCGTGCCTCGCCAACCCGCTTGACTTCCACAGTGCTGGAGGTTGCAGTCTCGTGATCATGAGTCAGACCGTCCAAACGCGGCCGCACAAAAGTGTTCTGTGGAGTCCCGAGCACCGTCTCGTCACTGTCGGCCTGCTGCTCGTGGTCACGCTCGTGGCGTTCGAGAACATGGGCGTTGCCACTGCGATGCCGACCTTGGTCGCCGAGTTGCACGGCTTCGCGCTGTACTCGTGGCCGTTCACCACCTTCCTGGTGGCGAGCGTCGTGGCCACAGTCTTGTCCGGCCGGCTGGGAGATCGCCGGGGCCCGGCCCCGGCGTTGCTGGTCGGGCCGGCGTTGTTCGCAGCCGGACTCCTCGTCGCGGGCACCGCGACCACCATGCCAGCGCTCCTCGCCGGCCGTGCCCTGCAGGGCTTCGGCTCGGGGTTCCTGCTGGTCTCGGTGTCGCTTCTGATCGCTCTGACGTTCAGCGACCGCGAACGCCCCGTCATCTACGCCGCCAACGCGGCGGCATGGGTTCTGCCAGCCGTCATCGGCCCTTCGGTGGCCGGTTTGGTGACCGTCACCGTCGGCTGGCGATGGGTGTTCCTCGGGTTGATTCCGCTGGTCGGGATAGGAGTAGCCCTCCTCTACGCGGTCACTCGCCGGTTGCCGGCCCATGTCCCGTCGTCGCGCGGACGTCGTGCCGGAGTTATCCCTGCGGTGGTCGCTGCGTTGGGCGTCGCGGCGCTGAGTTGGGCGGGGCAACACCCGTCGCCGGTCGCGATCATCTACGGTGCCGCGGGGCTGGTCGCGCTGGCGGTCGCGCTGCGGAAGCTATTGCCCGTTGGCACGATGACGTCTCGGCCCGGGCTGCCCACGGTGGTTGCCTCCCGCGCCCTGATCTCCGGCGCGTACGCCGGGATGGAGGCGTACCTCCCGCTGACGATGAGCTCTGTGCATGGCTACAGCCCCGCTCTTGCCGGTCTGCCGCTGACCATCACCGCGCTCGGCTGGTCCGCCGCGTCCGCGCTCCAGGGCCGGTTTCTCGATTGGTCGCGCGAGGTATCGCTGAGAACCGGGTTCGCCCTGGTCGCTGCCGGTTTGGTCGGGTTCGGTTTCGTCGCCCAACCGTGGTTCCCGGCCTGGGTGGCATTCATCATTTGCGCGGTTGGCGGCGCAGGGATGGGCATCGCAATGCCCGCCATCTCAGTCCTGCTGCTGCGCTATTCGCCGGAGGGGGAGCGCGGGTTCAACACCTCAGCCATGCAGTTGGCGGACTGGGTCGGAGCGGCGCTGCTCATTGGCCTCGGCGGGGTTCTCCTAACCGTCGTCGCGTCGGCCGCTCAGCCGTCGCTGCCGATGGCGGTGCTCGCCATCGCGCTCGTACTGCTCGCGCTGCTCGGCGTCCGCCTCACCAGCAGGTGGCCGAAACAGGTGTGACGTGCCACTCTGCGGGCTGGGGCGAGCTTCGTCACAGGCCGCAGCGGTCTACGCTGGTAGAGCGATGACCTATCTCGACCATGCGGCGACCACTCCGATGCTGCCCGAAGCCGTGGCGGCGATGACTGAGGCTTTGTCCACCGTGGGCAACGCCTCCGCGCTGCACTCTTCGGGCCGGCGGGCTCGCCGGTCGGTCGAGGAGGCGCGCGAGGCGATCGCCGCGGCGATGGGTGCGCGTCCGTCGGAAGTCATTTTCACCGGTGGAGGCACCGAGAGCGACAATCTCGCGGTCAAGGGCATCTTCTGGGCACGCAATGGTGATGACCCAGCCCGCCGCCGTATCCTTTGCAGCACGGTTGAACACCACGCGGTTCTGGACACAGTCGAGTGGCTGGAACAGCATTCCGGCGCGGAGATCACCTGGCTCGAAGTCGACGATCAGGGCCGGGTTGCTGAGGACACGCTTCGCACCGCGATCGAATCGTCGCCGGAGACCGTCGCGTTGGCCACAGTGATGTGGGCGAACAACGAGGTCGGCACCGTCAATCCGATCGCCGCTCTCGCCTCGGTCTGCAACGAGTACAACATCCCCCTGCACACCGACGCAGTACAGGCAGTCGGTGCGGTGCCCGTCGACTTCACCGCTTCCGGGGCGGCCGCGCTCACTCTTACTGGTCACAAACTCGGTGGCCCCTACGGCGTCGGCGCACTGCTGCTCAGCCGTGACACCTCCTGCGTCCCGGTGCTGCACGGCGGCGGGCAGGAGCGCAGCGTGCGCTCCGGCACCCTCGACGTTCCCGCCATCGCCGGCTTCGCAGCCGCCGTGCAAGCTGCCGTCGGCGGACGTGCGGATTACGCCGCTCGGGTCGAAAAGCTGCGTGATGAACTCGCGGCCGCAGTCCTGCGTGAGGTCCCAGACGCGATCCTCAACGGCCGTGAAGGAGACCGCCTCCCGAGCCACGCCCATTTCACTTTCCCCGGCTGCGCGGGCGACAGCCTGCTGATGCTCCTGGACGCAAAGGGCATCGAGTGCTCCACCGGCTCGGCCTGCACGGCAGGCGTCGCGCAGCCAAGTCACGTTCTCCTCGCAATGGGTGCGGATGCTTCCGCAGCAAGGGGATCCCTCCGATTTTCGCTCGGTCACACGTCGACACTGGACGACGTGCACACCCTTGCCCGTGAGATCGGCGGTGTCGTCGCCCGCGCTCGACAGGCCGGCCTCGCCGGCATGCGTAAACAGATCCAGAAGCAAGAGGTGTAAGCAATGCGGGTTTTGGCTGCAATGAGCGGAGGAGTCGACTCGGCCGTAGCCGCAGCGCGTGCGGTGGATGCCGGCCACGACGTCGTTGGAGTGCACCTGGCGCTTTCGGCTCAACCGGGCACGCTGCGGACCGGTTCGCGTGGCTGCTGCACCATCGAAGACTCACATGACGCGCGACGGGCCGCGGACATCCTCGGCATCCCCTTCTACATCTGGGACTTCGCGGAGCGCTTCACCGAAGAGGTCGTCGAAACCTTCGTGGGTGAGTACGCCGCCGGCCGGACACCGAACCCCTGTGTGACCTGCAACGAGAAGATCAAGTTCGAGGCCCTGCTCGAGAAGGCGCTTGCGCTCGGATTCGACGCCGTCGCGACGGGTCACTACGCGCGTCTGGCTACGGTCGACGGTGAACTGGAGCTCCGCCGGAGCGCGGACGAGGGCAAGGACCAGTCTTACGTACTGGCTTCCCTTCAGCCGGAGCAGCTTCGCCATGCAATGTTTCCGCTCGGCGACTCCTGGAAGTCGGACGTGCGAGCAGAAGCTGAGCAGCGCGGGCTTTCCGTTGCACGCAAGCCCGACAGCCATGACATCTGCTTCATTCCGGATGGCGACACCAAGAAGTTCCTCGAGAAGCGACTTGGCGAGCGTCCGGGAGAGTTGGTCGACGCGGAGACGGGCGCAGTGCTGGGACGCCACACCGGTGTGCACGGGTTCACGGTGGGGCAGCGGAAGGGACTTGGCATCGATGCGCCGGCTGCCGATGGCCGTCCGCGGTACGTCCTTTCCCTTGAACCTGTTTCGGGCACGGTGAAGGTCGGATCGTCGGCTGATCTCGGTGTCGGAGCTATCGATGCAGACCGGGCGATCTGGCCGAGCGGGAGAGTTCTCGACGGGCCGACCGAATGCACGGTTCAGGTCCGTGCACACGGCGGCATCGCCGATGCCGTCGCCGAAGTGGGCGACGACGGGAGAGTTTCCATCCAGCTGCGCGAGCCGTTGCGGGGTGTGGCACCCGGTCAGGTCGTGGTCCTCTACCAGCAAGACGGCGAGGCAGGCGACCTCGTTCTCGGCAGCGCCAAGATCTCGGGAACGCGCTGATCTCCTTACGCGCCCAGGCGTTCTTGGCCTGGATGCTCAGGATTCGGTTGCGGATCGTGTAGCGGCGGAGCTGTGCTTTCTGCCGTTTCCCCGGTCGGTGTTGTGACAACGAGCTTTCCGTCTTCCAAGACCTGGTAGGTCCAGTCTGCGCGGTTCTTCAACCGGCGATGACGACGGCAATAGCTCAACGTCGAATCGGTGTCTGTGGGATCAGAGCCGGTTGCTTCCGTAACGCAGCTCTGCGCTGGTCGCGGGCATCCCGGCTGCCGGCACTCTCGGTCACGGACTCGAATGAGCTCGTCCACGTCGATGTTGGGCCGGTACCTGAATTTCCCGACCTCGATGACCTGCCCGGTCAGCGGATCAGTGATCACCCTGCGGAGGGTGGTGTCGGGGCCGGTCGCGATGTGGCGCGCCAACTCGGCGGGGATGTGTCCATGACCGGTCAGCTCTGCTGGATTGTTGTTGAGCCCCAGGTACGTCTGCAGGTCGACATAGAGGTACACCTCGCTTCGCTCCGGCACGCCGCCCTTGCCCGTGAGCAAGAGGTCTACCGCGACGTCGGCTCGTAGTTGGTCGAGGGTGCGTTTTTCACTGCCGGTCTTGAGCGATCGAGCTATCCGATCGATGCGAAGATAGGCTGCGGTGGCCTTGTCGGTCGATACGTTGTCGACGGTAAGCTGCGAAATGCCTTCGCTTTGGTGGTGGAGCATGACCCGTCGCTCGGAGTGCCTCTGCGTCATCCGGTTCGCTGCGCCGTCCGGATCGATTTTTGTTGCAGCGTATGCGGTTGCTTTGCGGATCTGCGTCGGGTTCTTATCGGCCAACCGGGGCTCGAGCAGAACGTCGACCAGCTGTGCGTGGTGGTCGGAGAGGCGACTCGTGCCGATGGTGACCTTCATAGCTCGATAGAGGTCCAACTCGCCCTGGTCCATGAGGCGCAGGGTCCGTGGCAAGCGCTCGGTCAAAGCGTCGGCGGCGGAGAGCATCGCTCCAGCGCGGGTGTCCGTGATGTGCAAAGCAAGGGCGAGTTCGCAAGCCAGTTCACGCTGGTCCGGTCTTCGTCTTCGCAGTGCGGCCAGGCAGCGCAGCTGCAGAGCCTGCAGCTGCGCTATCTGCCGGTCTGCGCTCTTGGCTGCTGCCATGAGTTGTTCGGCTTGCAGACGCCCGAAAAGTTCCAGATTTGACTGCATGGCGCGAAGCAAAAAGACAAGGTCGGCGGTTTCGGTGGTGGTGCCGTGGTCGGCTTGGTTTGCCGCGGCGGCGGACATGTTCATAAATGTCACGATACGCATCGAGGCGGATACTGTCAGCTAAAATGCGCGAACGGACCCCTCGCGCAGCGGCTTGGCATTTCCGCGGCGGTTCTGGCACGGTGAAAGTCGAACGCGTGATCGCGAGACGGCCGAGTTGCTCGGAGGGGGGAATCAGAGACGCAGCTTGAAGCCGGTGTGGCTTGGGACGAAACCCAGTCGTTCGTAGAAACGGTGCGCGTCCTGCCTGCTTGTATCCGACGTGAGTTGGACCAGGTTGCAGCCGCGTCGCCGGGATTCGTCGATGGCCCATTGCACGAGTCGCGCACCAAGGCCCGAACCGCGGCGGTCCTGGTGTACGCGGACCGCCTCGATTTGCCCGCGAAGCGCGCCGCGTCGAGCGAGACCGGGGATGATCGTCAGCTGAAGCGTCGCCACTGGCTGGTCGTCCGAGGAGGTCGCGACGACCAGCAGCTGATTCGGGTCTGCGGCAATGCTTTCGAAAGCGTGCAGGTAAGGGTCGAGGTCGTCGGGCGAATCTCGGGTTGCGCCGAGCTGGTCGTCGGCAAGCATCCGCACGATCGCTTCGACATCGTCGCGGCGGGCCTTCCTTACGGCCAGGGGTGTCATGACAGTCAGTATTCCATCGGGTGAGTGATCGGCGGTCGGACGCTATGCGGTCTTGTAGCGGCGAATTTCGTCGGTCTCTTCGACCGCCAGCTTGCCCTGTGAGGCCAGGAGATCCAGGTGCGCGCCGGTTTCCAGAACGGCGAGCATCTGGTTGAAGGCATCCATTTCGGACAGTTTGCGGCCACGGCGCGTCCAGCCCAGGCGGCTGGCCGCTTCGAACGCTGTGCTTGCGCCGGCTTCGATTTGGGCGGCCATCGTCTCGAGACGTTGGCTGTGATGGGCAAGGAGTTCGTCGATGCGCGCATGCACGCTGTCGGTGACCGGTCCGTGGGCCGGCAGCATGCGGTGGTCAGGCATGGCCCGCACCAAGCGGAGCGATTCGAGGTAGTCGTTGAGCGGCAAGTCCGCGGGAACAGGTTGGAAACCGATCGAGGGCGTGATGTGAGGCAGCACGTGGTCGCCGGAGAACAACAGGCCGGCTGCGGCGTCCACAAAAACCACGTGACCATTGGTGTGGCCCGGTGTATGGACGACGTCCAGCTCTCGTCCGGGCAGCACGGTGCGCCGGCCAGGTGCCAGCCACTCGTCCGGGGCTTCCCAAAGATCGTCCTCGGTAGGGCGAGGTGCTGAGCCGAACATCTGGCTCAGTGCGGTGATGACCGCTTGGCCGCCGCTGCGACGAAGGAGGTCGACCTGAGCCTGCAAAGGGAACTTGTTCGGATCGGCACTTGCGTCTAGCGAGGGCTCTTCGAGCTTGCCGAGGGCGATGCGATTGCCGAACTCGCGCCGGAGTGCGACGGCTTGGGTGTAGTGGTCCCGATGGACGTGGGTGATGAGGAACTCGCGAACGTCACCCAGTTCGGCACCGATCGCGTCGAGCGCTTCGGTCAGCAGGCGGCGAGACTCTTCGAGTGCCCAGCCCGAGTCGACGAGCACAAGGTCGGTGCCGTCGGTAACGGCATAGACGTTGACTGCGCGCAGGCCGTCGTTCGGCAAGGGCAACGGGATTCGGTAGACACCCGTGGCTACTTCGTAAACCCCGGGGTCCGCCCAATTCGAGTTGCTGCCTTCGGGCAACGGCTCCACGGCGACCTCCGTCCCAGCGGGACTCCGACGTCCCGGACTTTCCTTACATTGAGCCGCGTTTCGTGCGCTGTCCACCGAGTGGGGGTGAGACGCCGGTCACGTGGTCAGCGGGATTGCGGAGCGAAGGCGATGTCCATCGTCAGCGTGGCGGCGACAAGCATGCTGGCCAGAGGCTCGGGGACTTGCTGTGGAATCTCGACGACGCAGGCGTCGCCGCTGATCGGGGAAGCGTCCGGCGCGATGCGCGCGACTCGGGCTACCTCAGTGCCGGAGTGGTCCTCGACGGCGACTTCCCACGGGTGCCGCGCCGAAACGGTGGCGGTGGCGATTGTCGTGCTCTCGCCGCGGAGAGCGAAGCGGCCGTTGCCGTCAGGCGCGATCTTGCCGATCGGAGTTTCATCAGCTCGGGTGACAATGAACCGAGCGACCGGGTCCTTTGCCGGTGTCGCCACCTTCAAGACCGTGCTCTGGTCTGCGTCGCGGACTTCGAACCGGCGGCCGACGTACTGGTCGGATTTCCACAGAAGTTGAATGAGTCTGCGGAGAAAGCTCGGAGTCGTGACCGTGACCGCCCCGATGTGGATGCCCTGGCCGTCGAACACGCCGTATTCGTCGCCGGCGTTCGTCGGCTTCGGGGTGCGGCTTACGAAGAGGACTGGCTCGGTGAAGAGCGTCCGTTCGAGGGATCGGCCCGAGGTTCGGCGCGGCAGTGCTCCGGGCATGGCTACTCGCTGCGGCTCCCGGGCGGATGCGTCACCGGGTGTTTTGCCGGGCGGTGGCGGGGCGGCGCTGGTCATGACGATCCAGACTAACCTGATGGCCCCGAATTCGGTGCAGGCAAAGGGATATGCGGCGAATGTCCGGCTAGTTACGCGCACTCGGGTGAATGTGTTCGGAAGGGGTGGTGCGGCGAGCGGCGTCCCGTTCCGCGACAATTCGGCTTGTGAGTGAACGACCTTGGCCCGCGGGTGCCGCTACCGGGATCGGGTCCATGCCCGGGACCGATCCCGTCGAGGCTGCCGCTGTGGTGTTCGGCGAGCTTCCCAGCTTCCCGTATGTGCCTGAACTGCCTGCTCGGGGCGTTGGTGCCGATCTGGTGGGCCGGAGCGCCGCGCTGTTGGTCGACCTCGCTGTCGAAGTCGTGCCGAGCGGTTACCGCGTGGCTGGGCGGCCTGGTCACGACCATCGCCGGGGGCGTGACCTGCTCCAGTGGGACCTCGACGCGGTCCAGGAGGCGAGGGAGAACGCCGGTGCGCCGGCTGTGCTCAAAGCACAGATCGCCGGGCCGTGGACACTCGGCGCCGGGATCGAGCTGGCCCGCGGACACCGAGTTCTCACCGACCGCGGCGCGCTGCGGGACTTCACTGAGTCGTTGCTCGACGGGCTCACCCAGCACGTCGCCGAACTGGTCACGCGGAGTGGAGCGCCGGTCGTCGTGCAGCTCGACGAGCCGACATTGCCTGCGGTTCTTGCCGGGAATCTGCGCACGCCGTCGGGATACGGGAATGTTCCGGCGATTCCCGAGCCTGAGGTGCGGGAACTGCTGGCCGCGACGATCGAGCGAGTCGGCGCGATCACCGGTCAGCCGGTCATCGTCCACTGCTGTGCTCCGCGGCCGCCATTTGCGCTGTTCCGCGCTGCTGGCGCCGGCGCGGTCGCATTCGACGTCAGCGCGCTCGCCGGTGCGTCAGCGGAGCTTCTGGACGAGATCGGCGAGGCTTGGGACAGCGGGATGTCGTTGTTCCTCGGGCTCGTTCCGGCCCTCGGCCCGACGGTCGCTCCGACCCTGAAAGAGGTCGCGGCACCGGCCCTCAAGCTCGTCGACCGGCTGGGTTTCAACCGTTCGATTCTCGCCGAGCGCGCGGTCCCAACGCCGGCATGCGGGCTGGCCGGAGCCACGAACGAGTGGATGCGCCGTGCTCTCGCTCTCAGCCGCGACCTGGGCAAAGGGTTTGTCGAGCCGCCTGAGAACTGGTGATTTCGCAGACGTGCCGAGGGGACGGCGCGTACCGTGGATGCAGAGAGAGACAACCGGGGGAAATTCCGAATCATGCGTTTGTTCCGTCGCCGCTCTGACACCGCATCCGCGGACGCCGCGCCGCCAGATCCTCGTACGCCGTGGCCTGAGCAGCCGGTGCCGTCCGACGCAGCCGCGGCGGCGGTCGCGTTCTGGGAAGGCTGGTACGACCTTTTGCCCGAGGTCAGTGCTGCGCTGGGCGAAGGCGAGCCGCGCCGCGTCGAGCACGACCTGTGTGTGCTGGTCGAGACCTTTCACCCCCGGCTGCACTTCTCGCTGGAGCGAGGTCGGCGGGCAATCTACGCGCTGGTCGTCAGCGGACAGGAAGACCCGGAGCTGCGCCCGTACACGGACGCCTGGAAGGCCGCCGGTCCGCCGGATGACGCCATCTGGGAGTACCACGATTCGGTGCCGCCGGTCCCGGATCCGACCGAGGTCGCGGTGAACCTGGGGGAGCATCGGATCTCGCTCGCCGATGTGCGGATCGTCGCGCAGGTGGAGGGCGGCGTGGTCGACGTCGCGGTCCACCATCCAGCGTTCGCGGACCTCGACGAGGCTGCCCGGACGACGATGACATTCCTGCCGCTCGACGCGACGTTGGGCGAACGAGTAGCCGCAGAGCGGCTGCGTCGGGTCGAGACGGCCGAGGCCGAACCGGAAGGCACGATCGATTTGCTGGAGTTCCGTGAGCTCGTCCTCGGCCTGCCGGAGCAGCCGGGCGTAAGTGTCGGTGCCTCCGACTAGGCTCACCACCCGTGAGCAGTACCGACCTTCCCCAGGACCCGGCGGCCACGGAGGCCGCCCAGGACGTCACAGACGTGCCGGCTGGCGTGCGCGAGCGGCACGGTGCGCTCGTCGAGGAGATCCGCGGCCATCAGTTCCGGTATTACGTGCTGGACTCGCCGATCGTCTCCGACGGCCAGTTCGACGCGCTTCTCGGCGATCTCCAGGCGATCGAGGACGAGTACCCGGCGCTGGTCACGCCGGACTCGCCGACCCAGAACGTCGGAGGCACCTTCTCCACCGAGTTCACCGCGCACGACCATCTTGAGCGCATGCTGAGCCTGGACAATGTGTTCGACCCGGACGAGCTCGCTGCCTGGGTCGAACGCGTCGAGAGGGAAATCGGGTCCACCGAGTACCTGGCTGAGCTGAAGATCGACGGCCTGGCCATCAACCTGCTCTACGCGAACGGCAAGCTCACGCGTGGCCTCACCCGCGGCGACGGCCGGACGGGCGAAGACGTGACGCTCAACATCCGCACCCTCGAACAGGTCCCGGACGAGCTCAGCGGCACCGAAGAATTCCCGGTGCCGAAACTTGTCGAGGTGCGGGGCGAGGTCTACTTCCGGATCGAGGATTTTCTCGAGCTGAACGCGAAAATGGTCGAGGCAGGCAAACCGCCGTACGCCAATCCGCGCAACACCGCGGCTGGCTCGTTGCGGCAGAAGGACCCGAAGGTCACCAGGGAACGCCGGCTCCGGCTGATCTGCCACGGCATCGGCAAGCGCGAGGGCTTCGAACCGGCGACGCAATCGCACGCATACGATGCGCTGGTCGCTTGGGGCTTGCCGGTGTCGCCGCACGCGCGTGTGCTGCGGACCGCCACCGAACTCACCGAACACATCGCCTATTGGGGTGAACATCGGCACGACGCCGAGCACGAGATCGACGGCGTGGTCGTCAAGGTCGATCAGGTCGCGCTGCAACGTCGTCTCGGCTCCACGTCGCGCGCGCCGCGCTGGGCGATCGCCTACAAGTATCCGCCGGAAGAGGCGATCACGACCTTGCTCGACATTCAGGTCGGGGTTGGCCGCACCGGCCGGGTGACGCCGTTCGCGGTGACCGAACCGGTGAAGGTCGCAGGCTCGACAGTCGCCCGCGCGACGTTGCACAACCAGGAAGAAGTGAAGCGCAAGGGCGTCCTGATCGGCGACCGGATCGTGATTCGCAAGGCCGGCGACGTGATCCCCGAAGTGCTCGGTCCGGTCGTAGACGCGCGGACCGGTGACGAGCGCGAGTTCGTCATGCCGGTCAACTGCCCGGAATGCGGCACCGAGCTCGCCTATCAGAAGGAAGGCGACAAGGACATCCGCTGTCCGAACACCCGGTTCTGCCCCGCGCAGTTGCGGGAACGCCTGTTCCACCTGGCCGGCCGGGGTGCGTTCGACATCGAGGTGCTCGGGTACGAGGCCGCGGTCGCGCTGCTCGACGCGCGAGTGGTGGCCGACGAAGGCGACGTGTTCGACCTCGGCGAGGAAGCGCTCGCCGAGGTGGAGCTGTTCCGCACCAAGGCGGGCGAGCTGTCAGCGAACGCGCGGAAGCTCCTGGCGAACCTGGATTCGGCGAAGGACCGTCCGCTCTGGAAGGTGATCGTCGCGCTGTCGATCCGGCACGTCGGGCCGACGGCGGCCCAGGCGCTGGCCCGGGAATTTGGTTCGCTGCAACGAATCGAAGACGCGAGCGAGGGGGAACTCGCGGACGTCGACGGCGTCGGGCCGACTATCGCCCATGCCGTGCAGGAGTGGTTCGAGGTCGACTGGCACCGGGAAATCGTCGAAAAGTGGCGACGTGCCGGGGTACGGATGGAGGAGGAGCGCGACGAGTCCATCCCGCGCAACCTCGAAGGCATGTCGATCGTCGTGACCGGTTCGCTCGACGGGTTCTCCCGCGACGAAGCCAAGGAAGTCATCATGGCTCGCGGGGGCAAGGCCGCCGGGTCGGTGTCGAAGAAGACGGCGTTCGTCGTGGTGGGGGACTCGCCGGGCTCGAAGTACGAGAAGGCGGTGCAGCTCAAGGTGCCGGTGCTGGACGAGAACGGCTTCCGGACATTGCTCGACAACGGACCCGAGGCGGCCGCGGAACTGGCACTCGACACCAGCGAAGGCGGGAAGACTGGCGATGACTGAGATCCAGATCCGTCCAGCGCGTCCGGACGAGTTCGACGCGGTCGGCGAAGTGACTGTCGAGGCGTACCGGGTCGAGGGATTCTTCGAAGTCGACGCCGAGTACGAGGCGAAACTGCGCGACGTCGCCGGCCGAGCGGAACACGCGGAACTGCTGGTCGCGGTCGACCCGGACGGGCAGGTCATGGGGTCGGTCGCGGTGGTGCAACCCGGGAGCGCGCTCGCTGAGATTTCCAGTCCGGGGGAGCTTGAGTTCCGAATGCTGGCAGTCGCCGCGGCAGCGCGTGGGCGCGGGATCGGCGAGGCCCTGACCCGGACGGTGCTGGACCGGGGCCGGGAACTCGGTGTCGGCAAGGTCGTGCTGAGCAGCCTCAACGTGATGCGGACGGCACACCGGCTTTACGGACGAATCGGGTTCCGCCGGGTGCCCGAGCGGGACTGGCATCCGCATCCGGGGGTCGATTTGATCGCGTACGAGTATCCACTCTGAGGTCTTGTCGCAGGTCAGGGCCTGTTGCCGATTTTCGGCGACAAGTCAGAGCGGCGGCTGGCCGACGGTTGTCGTCGTTGGGTGGCAGCGGTTGGACGGTTGTCACGCACGAAGTTCCGGCCGGCCGGGGGATGCATGATGACGCCGAAACCCACTCAAGCCGCCATGCCTATCGTCGGTGCAGCCGCGTTTCTGGCGGTCGCGTGCAGCGCTGCGCCGCCGGGCGGCACCACAACGACAACGGAGACTGTTGCGACCATCACGGCCACGACGGAGACCTTGAGCGTGGCGACGGGCGAGGCAGGCAGTTGGGCTGCACAACCTCCGCGAGGTCGATTCGCCTGGCACCAGTTCGGCCGATGATCAGCGACCAGGACTGACGGCAGACCACCTCAAACCAGGAGCCGTGGTGGACCTAACGCGGTGATCACGCTTTGCGCCGATAAATGCTGACCCGACGTCCCGACGCAGCGGCATTGCCGAGTAACGAGAGCGCGGTTAATGGCCAGCGATCAGTCTCTGGATGTCCAGCGAAGCGGTGACCGCGGCCGTGCCGGGACTACGGGCTGACCGAGACTGCATCCCGCAGCACTCGCAGCTGAAGCAGAACCACCTGACATGCAACTGCGTGTCAGGTGATTCTATGTCAGGACAGCCGACCCAAAACTTGGGTCAGCCGTCCAGTACCACCGCGACGATCCCGGCGAAATGGGCCAGCCGAGCGACTTCGGCGGCGCGGAAATTCGGCCCGCCCGGCCGCGCGACCAGCATCGCGACCCCCGGCTTGCCCAGCGGTGTCGCCGCCAGCTCGGTGCCCAGCTCTTTCCAGGTCTCCGGGACCCAGTCCTCCTCGCCGTCCAGCACCGTGGCGCGCTCCAGCGGCAGCCAGGGCAGGTCCGTGACCGGGTTCTCCGGGGCCGCGCTCGACGAGGCCAGCCGGCGTGGGCCGGATTCCGAGTGTTCGACGATCACCGCCCAGCCCGCGCGGATGATCTTCGGCACGCCCTCGGCGAGCAGGCTCAGCCCTTCTTTCGGCTGGGCCGCGATCTCCTCGACAAGCTCCAGTTCGCGATGGGTGTCGAGGATGCCCGCGTATGGCCGCACGGCGTCGACCTCGACGCCTTCCACGCTCTCGGCCGCGGTGATCAGCGCGTCCGGGAGCCGGCCGGACGGGAGTTCGACCACCAGGTCGTCGATCGCGAGACCGCCGCCGCGCTCCACCACGTCCACGCTCAGGATGTCTGCCCCCACCGTGCCGAGCGCGGTCGCGACCGCGCCGAGGGTGCCAGGGGAGTCCGGTAGCTGGACCCGGATCAGGAACGACACCACGCGCCCCTCTCGCTTCAGGCGTCCCAGCTCTGTTGTGGGACGCGCTTGCCGGGCGCCGATTGTGACAGACCGGTACCCGGTGGGGACCCGCCGTCCGACACGCGGGACGCCCTGCCCGGCTCCCGTCGCCCGGATAACCCGGTCGAGCTGTCCGGCGCCGTCACCATAGACTTGCAGCTTCCGACAGCACCCGCACAGCACACCCCGGGAGTCACCCGCGTGCCCAACATTTCCCGAGACGAGGTCGCACACCTCGCCAAGCTGGCCAGGCTGGCCGTGACCGACGACGAGCTGGACGTCTTCGCCGGCCAGCTCGACCAGATCCTGGACTCGGTGGCGAAGGTCAGCCAGGTCGCCGCGGACGACGTCCCGCCGACCTCGCACGCCGTGCCGCTGACGAACGTCTTCCGTGAGGACGTGGTCCGCCCCAGCCTCGCGCAGGAGGAAGCGCTGGCCGCCGCGCCAGCCGCCGAAGAGGGCCGGTTCCGGGTGCCGCGGATCCTGGGAGAAGAGCAGTGAGCGAACTCGTCAAGCTGACCGCCGCCGAGCTGGCGGCGAAGATCCACTCGCGTGAGGTGTCCGCCGTCGAGGTCGCGCAGGCGCACCTGGACCGCATCGCCGCGGTGGACGACCACGTGCACGCGTTCCTGCACGTCGACACGGAAGGCGCGCTCGGCGCGGCCAAGGCCGTCGACGAGCAGCTGGCCGCGGGCGAGCAGCCGGCGTCGCCGCTGGCCGGCGTCCCGCTGGCGCTGAAGGACGTGCTGACCACGAAGGGCGTGCCGACCACTTGTGGTTCGCGCACGCTCGAGGGATGGCTGCCGCCGTACGACGCGACTGTCACGCGCAAGCTGCGCGAAGCCGGCGTCGTCATCCTCGGCAAGACGAACATGGACGAGTTCGCGATGGGCTCGTCAACGGAGAACTCCGCGTACGGCCCGACGCACAACCCGTGGGACCACGCGCGCATCCCTGGCGGTTCCGGCGGCGGCTCCTCGGCGTCGCTCGCCGCGTTCGAAGCGGCGCTGGCCATCGGCACGGACACTGGCGGTTCGATCCGTCAGCCCGGCGCCGTAACGGGCACTGTCGGCGTGAAGCCGACGTACGGCGGAGTGTCGCGCTATGGGCTCGTGGCGTTCTCTTCTTCGCTCGACCAGGCCGGGCCGTGCGCGCGTACCGTGCTGGACGCCGCGCTGCTGCACGAAGCTATCGCTGGCTACGACCCGATGGACTCGACGTCCATCAACGCACCGGTGCCGCCGGTCGTCGCTGCGGCGCGTGAAGGCGCGAAGGGCGACTTGTCCGGCGTACGCGTCGGCGTCGTGAAGGAGTTCGGCGGCGACGG
Source organism: Amycolatopsis benzoatilytica AK 16/65 (assembly GCF_000383915.1). NCBI lineage: Bacteria > Bacillati > Actinomycetota > Actinomycetes > Pseudonocardiales > Pseudonocardiaceae > Amycolatopsis > Amycolatopsis benzoatilytica. Next base: position 5,166,219 of record NZ_KB912942.1, on the reverse strand, counting down.
TTACCAGCCAGGCGTGCTTCGGTCGTTCGATGCTGCTGTGGAGCAGCTTCGCGCCCTCGGCGCCGAAGTGGTCGAGGTGTCGTGCCCGCACTTCACGTACGCGCTCCCCGCGTATTACCTGATCGCGCCGAGTGAAGCGTCGTCGAACCTCGCGCGTTTCGACGCGATGCGGTATGGCCTGCGCGTCTCGGACGACGGCACGCACAGCGCCGAAGAAGTCATGTCGCTGACGCGCGAAAAGGGCTTCGGTGCCGAAGTGAAGCGTCGCATCATGCTCGGCACGTACGCGCTTTCGTCGGGCTACTACGACGCGTACTACGGCTCCGCGCAGAAGGTGCGCACGCTCATCGCGCGCGACTTCACCCAAGCCTTCGAGAAGGTCGACGTGCTGGTCTCGCCGACGACGCCGACCACGGCGTTCAAGATCGGCGAGCGCGTCGACGACCCGATGGCGATGTACCTCGCCGACCTGTGCACCATCCCGTCGAACCTCGCGGGCAACGCGGCCATGAGCGTGCCGAGCGGACTGTCCGACGAGGACGGCCTGCCGGTCGGCTTGCAGATCATGGCCCCCGCGCTCGCCGACGACCGGCTGTACCGCGTTGGCGCCGCGTACGAGGCCGCGCGCGACGCCGCTGCCGGCGGCTCGCTGGTGCACCAGGTTCCGGAACTGGGAGGAACGAAGTGACTGCGGTGGCCGAGTTGATGGACTACGCCGAGGTCGTCGAGCGGTTCGACCCCGTCCTCGGGCTCGAGGTCCACGTTGAGCTCAGCACGAAGACGAAGATGTTCTGCGGCTGCGCCAACGAGTTCGGCGGCGAGCCGAACACCAAGACCTGCCCGACCTGCCTGGGCCTGCCCGGGTCGCTGCCGGTCGTGAACGGCAAGGCGGTGGAGGGCGCGATCAAGATCGGCCTGGCGCTGAACTGCCAGATCGCCGAGTGGTGCCGGTTCGCCCGGAAGAACTACTTCTACCCGGACATGCCGAAGAACTTCCAGACGTCGCAGTACGACGAGCCGATCGCCTTCGACGGCTACCTCGACGTGACGCTGGACGACGGCGAGGTCGTTCGGGTCGAGATCGAGCGCGCGCACATGGAAGAGGACACCGGGAAGTCGCTGCACGTCGGCGGCGCGACCGGCCGGATCCACGGCGCGGAGCACTCGCTGCTCGACTACAACCGCGCCGGTGTGCCGCTGATCGAGATCGTCACCAAGCCGATCACCGGCACCGGTGTTCGGGCGCCCGAGGTGGCGCGTGCGTACGTCACCGCGCTGCGCGACCTGCTGCGTGCGCTCGACGTGTCCGACGTCCGGATGGACCAGGGCTCGCTGCGCTGCGACGCGAACGTGTCGCTGATGGCCAAAGACGCGACGGAATTCGGCACCCGCACGGAAACGAAGAACGTCAACTCGCTGCGCAGTGTCGAGCGCGCGGTGCGGTACGAGATGACGCGCCAGGCGGCGATCCTCGCAGAGGGCGGGTCCATCCACCAGGAGACCCGGCACTTCCAGGAAGCTGACGGCACCACGTCGTCCGGGCGCACCAAGGAAACCGCCGAGGACTACCGGTACTTCCCGGAGCCCGACCTGGTGCCGATCGCGCCGTCGCGCGAATGGGTCGAGCAGCTGCGTGCGGCCCTGCCGGAGATGCCGTGGGAGCGCCGCAAGCGGATCCAGGAAGACTGGAAGCTCTCCGACGAAGCGCTGCGCGACCTGCTGAACGTCGGCGCTGTCGACCTCGTCGCGGCGACGGTCGAAGCCGGCGCGAAGCCGGACGAGGCGCGCGGCTGGTGGGTCAACACGCTGGCGCAGGAAGCGAACACGCGCGAGGTCGAACTGGCCGAACTGGCGATCACGCCGGTTCAGGTCGCCGAGGTGATCGGGCTCGTGTCCTCCGGGGAGCTGACGAACAAGCTCGCCAAGGAGGTCGTACAGGGCGTGCTCGCCGGCGAGGGTTCGCCGCGCGAGGTCGTCGAGAAGCGCGGTCTGAAGGTCGTCTCCGACGACTCGGCGTTGCTCACCGCGGTGGACGAGGCGTTGGCCGCGCAGCCGGACATCGCCGACAAGATCCGTGGCGGCAAGGTCGCCGCGGCGGGCGCGATCGTCGGTGCGGTCATGAAGGCGACCAAGGGCCAGGCCGACGCCAAGCGTGTGCGCGAACTGATCATCGAGCGCGTCGGGTCCTGAGTGGCTTTCTCGGTTGGACGCGTCACCCGGCGCGAGTGGCTCGGCCTGTGCGCTGGGCTCCTCGCGACTGGGTCGACGTTCCTGCCCTGGACGGTGCTGTCTGCCGACACGGCGACGTCGGATGTGCGGGACGCGTTCGGGACGTTGCCGCACAGCGATGTCGTGCGCACGGCTTGGAACTCGGATCTGTTCTCGTGGGGGCCGCCGCTGCTGCTGGTGCTTGCTGGCGTGGCGGTGGTCCTGTTCGGACAGGTGCGGAAGGCTCGGATCAGCGGGCTGCCGCAGTTGTGGCTAGTTGCCGGATTGGCGACGATTCTGCTGATGGTGATCGGCTGGACGACGCTGGACTGGGTGTTCGACAGCGATCAGCGCGCCTTCCTGGAAGCCGCCGGCGTGACGATTTCAGCCGGCGTTGGGCGGTATGCGGGAATGGCGTTCGCGGTCGGGTCGGCGGTGGCCGCGGTGGTGGACATCCGCGCGGCGCGGGTGGAGAGCAGGGCTTCGCGTTCTCGCCGTTGAGTGACGATTCGCTGGTCGATCCTGTTTGAGGGTGGTTGCTGACGGATTCGCCGTTCGGTGGCGACCCTGGGCATCAGGCCCTGAACAAACCTATCGGTGCCTGTCGCCGCCCAATGGCGACGCTCCCCGAGGCGCGACCGGATTGCCGGTGCCGGGCTGCCACAGGCGAGACCAGCACACCTCCGCCGAACCCGGTCCGGGTCGTCGCCGCTTACCGGCCAACCGCAGGTGAACGGCACAATCGCCAGCCGGACGCGCAGCGCATCAGCCGGTCGCGCAGCGGACGGAGTCAGTCCTTCCCCGGTCCGCCGCCGGTGTCGCTCATCACGATCAGGACCACCCGGTCGTCGCTGGAGACCGGTTTGCCGCCGTCTTTGTTGACCGTCCCCGCGACGCCGAGCTGCGGGTTGACCATGCTCATGGCCGCGAGCCGGCCGTACGTCGTGCCCGGCTTGCCTTTGCCGTCCAGGGAGACCGACGGCTTGCCCGTGACGGCTCCGTCCTTGCCGACCGGCACGTTCTGCAAGCCCGTCGCCGATGCGACGCTCAATACCCCGGTCGCGTCGACGAAGTCGATGCAGCCGCCCAGCGTCGGCTTGTCCGGCCAGGTCCAGGCGGGTGTGCTGAGGGGCTGGCCGGACTGCAGCCGGTAAACCGCGTCCGGGCCGTTCGCCGGGTGGTCGGTCACCCAGCGTCGCTGCCCGTCGGATGAGCTGCAGATGCCGCCAGGCGAGTGCAGGCCAGCGGCGTACACGGCGGATCCGGCAGTCGGGTTCCCCGCCGCAGGTTTGCCGGATACGTCGATCCGCAGCACCTTGCCCGCCAGCGAGCTCGGGTCGGTGGCCGAGGCAGGGTTGCCGGCGTCTCCGGTCGCTACGAGCAGTGCTCCGGCTCCGTCGCTGGCGACAGCGCCGCGGTTACCGGTCGGCCCCTTAGGGATTCCGGTCAGCACCGGCTTCGGGGCCTGGCCCTTGGCGAACCGCACGACGCGGTTGTCCGTCGCGGTCGTGACGTAGGCGAAGACAAGCTGGTCCTCGACGTAACTCGGCGAAAGCGCCAGGCTGGTGAGCCCGCCGTCGCCGTCCGCCTGGACGTCCAGCTGTGCGAACGACGCGGCATCGTGGCCGGCGCTGGCCAGCATGACCCGACCGGATTTCCGCTCTCCGGCGAGTGCGGACGGGGAGGATCCGTCGCCGGGCAGACCAGCGACCGCGGAAACCGTGTCCAGACAGGTCGCAATGACAGCCTTGTCGAAGTCTTTGCAGCCCTGCGGCGGCGGCACCGGGGTCGGCGGAGCTTGCGCGGGACCGGGGTGCGGACCGCCGCCGGAATCGGTGCCGTTCTCCTGGATTTGGGGCGGCGACTCAGGGCTTGGCACCGGTGCCGGGGTGAACGTCTGGCCGGCGGCGGTGTCGTCGAACCGCGCACAGCCGGAGAGCACGAGACCGCCGCAGGCGAGCAAGGCCAGCGGGGCCGACCACCGGAACCGGGTACGCATGATGCCCCAGCCTAGGTGGCCCGGCGTGAGCAACTGGTAAGTGGCTACCGTGGTGATCGTGACAGTCACCGTGCTGGTTCCGGACGACGACGGTGTCGCCATACTGTCCGAGAACCCTCTCGTCAACGCCGTGCGCTACGAATGGGGTGCCGAACTGCCGCCGGAGGCTTCGAAAGCCGAAGTGCTCGTTCCGGACATGGACTCGGCCGGCGACGCCATCTGGCGCGATCTGCCGAACCTCAGACTGGTCCAGTTGCTGACCGCCAGCGCGGACGACTGGGTCGGCCGCGTTCCGGACGGCGTCCTGCTGTCCACCTGCCGCGGCGCGCACGGCGGCAGCACTGCGGAGTGGGCGGTGGGCGTCCTGCTGGCGATGTACCGGAATCTGGACGGTTACGCGTCGGCGCAACGGGAGAGGCGGTGGGAGCCGCTGCCGTCGGACACCCTGCAAGGTCAGCACGTGCTGATCGTCGGAGCTGGAGACCTCGGACGGCAGTTGCGGCGGCGATTGGAGCCGTTCGACGTCCGTTGCACGATGGTCGGCATGTCGGCGCGGGAAGGCGTGCACGGCGTCGAAGAACTGCCGGAACTGCTGCCGCACCACGATGTGGTGGTCATGATGGTCCCCCTCACGTCGCGGACACGCGGCATGGTCGATGCGGAGTTCCTGTCCTTGATGCGGGACGGCGCGGTGCTGGTCAACGCAGCTCAGGGGCCGGTGGTGGTGACCGACTCGCTGGTCGCGGAACTCGCTGGCGGGAGGCTGCGAGCCGCGCTCGACGTCACCGATCCCGAACCGTTGCCTGCCGGCCATCCGCTGTGGTCGGCACCCGGTTTCGTGCTGACGCCGCACGTGGCCGGTGCGGTTCGCGGCGTCCGGCGGCGTGCTTATGTGGTGGCCGCTGCGGAAATCGCCCGGTACGCTGGCGGAGAGTTACCAGGCAATCTCGTGCGCGGCGAATACTGACTGTGCCCTAAAGTCGGCCACCACCTCAGGGTGAACCCTGAAAGTGCCCCTGACCTCGGCGTGCTTGCTCGCGAGCAGCGCCGTGATCCCTTAACCTTCGCCGCGTGACCAGTCAAGGGGACGACTACCCGACCAGCCTGCTGTCCGGAGTTGAGGACTCAGGCGGCAGCGACTACGACGAGCCGCGCCAAGGCGGGCTGGGCGTGGGCCTGCTCGTGCTGCGCCTCGGCCTCGGCGTGATCATGGGCGCGCACGGCCTGCAGCATTTGTTCGGCGCTTTCGGCGGACCGGGTGTCGGTGGATTCGCGCAGGTGCTCGAGGCGTTCGGGTACCACAAGCAGACGACGCTGCTGTCCTGGATCACCGGCGTCACCGAAGTCGCGGGCAGCGCGCTGGTGATCGTCGGCCTGTTCACGCCGCTCGCCGCGGCGGGGCTGCTGGGCGTGGCCGCGAACGTCGTCTACGCGAAGTTCCACGGCGGCTTCTTCGAAGGCTCCGGCCAGGGCTGGGAGTTCGAGCTGCTGCTGGGGCTGAGCGCGCTGACTCTGATCTTCACCGGCGCGGGCACCGTGTCGCTGGAGCGGAACACCCCGTGGCGGAAACGGCCGTTGCCGCTGGGGTTGATTTCGCTGCTGCTGTCTGCGGCCGCTTCGGTGGTGGTCATCGTCTTGACGCGGTGACAGCGTGGTCGGGCGGCCGGCCTGCTGGCCGTTGGGGCGACCGAGCTGGTCCCGGCCTGGCGGGCCGTCGCAGGTGGCGGTGCAGGTGTTGCCGTCCTGCGGCGAATGCCTGGTCCGGGCAGGAATCCGGGGACGGAAGGCGCGTAGGCAGTCCGGACCCGTGCAAGTCAGCCGGCACAGAAAATCGGCCGACACGGCAATGGGCCCGCGCACGACGCGCGGGCCCATTGCCGCGTAACGGCGAAACCGGAAAACCCCGGATCAGCGGTTCGGGTCGCGCACCGCGCCGGTGTCGGCCGACGTCGCCATCCGGGCGTAGGCGCGCAGTGCCGAGGTGATTGGTCGCTGCCGGTCCTTGGGCTGCCACGGGCGCTCGGAGGCGTCCATCTTCGCCCGGCGTTCGGCCAGGACCTCCGGGTCGACGAGCAGCTCGAGCCGGCGTTCGTGGACGTCCAGCACGATCTGGTCGCCGTTCTCGACCAGGCCGATGAGGCCGCCTGCCGCGGCCTCCGGGGAAATGTGGCCGACCGAGATGCCGGACGAGCCGCCGGAGAAGCGGCCGTCGGTGATCAGGGCGCACTTCTTGCCCAGGCCGGAGCCCTTGAGGAACGCGGTCGGGTGCAGCATCTCCTGCATGCCGGGGCCGCCTGCCGGGCCTTCGTAGCGGATGACCAGCACCTCGCCCGGCTGGATCTCCTTCTTCAGAATGGCCGACACGGCTTCCTCCTGGCTTTCCAGCACCCGTGCCGGGCCCTGGAAGTGCCACAGGTCCTCGTCGATGCCGGCGGCCTTGATGACCGCGCCGTTCTCCGCGAGGTTGCCGCGCAGGATCGCGAGGCCGCCGTCCTTCGTGTAGGCGTGCTCGATGTCTCGGATGCAGCCGCCCGCGGCGTCGGTGTCCAGCGACGACCAGCGGTTCTCAGTGGAGAACGCCTCGGTCGTCCGGACTCCGCCGGGCGCGGCGTGGAACAGCTCCACCGCCTTCTCCGACGGTGCTTCGGCGCGCACGTCCCATTCGTTCAGCCAGGTGGCGATGTCCGGCGCGTGGACCGCGTGCACGTCGGTGTTCAGCAGCCCGCCGCGGTAAAGCTCGCCCAGGATGGCGGGGATTCCGCCGGCCCGGTGGACATCTTCCATGTGGTAGTCCGAGTTCGGCGCCACCTTCGACAGGCACGGCACGCGCCGGCCGATCGCGTCGATGTCGCTGATCGTGAAGTCGACCTCGCCCTCCCGCGCGGCGGCGAGGATGTGCAGCACGGTGTTCGTCGAACCGCCCATGGCCATGTCGAGCGCCATCGCGTTCTCGAACGCCGCCTTCGTGGCGATCGAGCGGGGGAGAGCGGACTCGTCGTCGTCGCCGTACCAGCGCTGGCACAGCTCGACCACGGTGCGGCCCGCGTTCGAGAAGAGCTCCCGGCGCGCGGCGTGCGTCGCGAGCGTCGAGCCGTTGCCGGGCAGCGACAGCCCGAGCGCTTCGGTGAGGCAGTTCATCGAGTTCGCGGTGAACATGCCGGAGCACGAACCGCAGGTCGGGCACGCGGAACGCTCCACCTCGGACAGCCCGGCCTCGTCGATCGCCGAGTTCGCCGACGCCGCGATGGTGGTGATCAGGTCGGTCGGGGCGTGCGCGACGCCCTCGACGACCACCGCCTTGCCGGCTTCCATCGGGCCGCCGGAGACGAACACGGTCGGGATGTTGAGCCGCATCGCGGCGTTGAGCATGCCCGGCGTGATCTTGTCGCAGTTGGAGATGCACACCAGCGCGTCGGCCTGGTGCGCGTTGACCATGTACTCCACCGAGTCGGCGATGATCTCGCGCGAAGGCAGCGAGTAAAGCATCCCCGAGTGGCCCATCGCGATGCCGTCGTCGACCGCGATCGTGTGGAATTCGCGCGCGACGCCGCCGGCTTCCGCCACCGCCTCGGCGACGATCTCGCCGAGGTCTTTGAGGTGCACGTGGCCGGGCACGAACTGGGTGTAGGAGTTGGCGATCGCGACGATCGGCTTGCCGAAATCGCTGTCGGTCATTCCGGTCGCACGCCAGAGCGAGCGCGCGCCCGCCGCGTTTCGACCGTGAGTGGTGGTCCGGGAACGGAGGTGCGGCACGGCATTCTCCCAGGTCAGAAGGCTGAACCAGGCGGAGCGGAACAGTGGCTCCGCAAACTGGTCCTACCAATTCTACTCGCTGGGTTTGCCGCTGCCTCCGCCGGTCTCCGAGGCGGCCGGCTTCGTGTCGCCGCCGGACGGCGACTCGGCGGTTTCGGCGGCGGTGCCGGAATCGGCGTTCGGCTGGTGTTCCGGCGTCGCGGCGACCGGATCCGGCTTGGCGTCCGAAGCGGCGGCCTGGGCGGCCTCGGCCTCGGGAGCGTCCGGCTTCCGCCCGGTCAGCTCCTCGTCGCTCAGCACTCCCGACGGGTCCTTGATCTTCCCTTCGCTGACGAGCGCCAGCACCGGCAGATGCCGCGTCCGCACAGTGGGAAGGCTGACCTGAGTGTCGTCCTTCAGAACCGCGCGCACCCGGGCCTTGTGGATCGCCAATCCCTTGAGTGAAGACCACGGCAGCTCGCGCTGGCCGAAAACCGTCCGGACGTGCAGTCCTTCCCTCGTCGCGACGGTGCGCGTGCGTGCGACGAACACCAGCAGCGCGAGCGGGAAGACGTACAGCCACTGGAACCCGCCGATCTCGCCCAGTGCGATCGGAGTCACACAGATGGTCAGAAGACCGATCGCCAGGTACGCCGTGGTCGGGATCCGGAACACGGCCTTCCGGCCCTCGTCCGCGCGCTGGTGCTGCTGTTTCTTGGCCACGCAGGAATGGTGCACCGACGCCCGGAGCGACCTGCGCCCGGGTCGCGGCGGTGCAGTACTGGCCGTCCACAATGCGGAACCGCTGTCCCGTAGAGTTGACACTCGGCCAGGCGCGAGACTAACGTCGGGTCCGTGATTACGCAGACCGGTCTCGTACTTCCTCAGCGCGTCGACGCTTAGGAACAGTCCGCTGCGTCGACGCGCGACCCTCGTGCGACCTTACGGTCGGCGAGGGTTTTTTGTTGCGTGAAACCGGTTCCCCGACCGGAAGTACGGCCCAGACAACCCGAACGAGTGACACCGAGAACCCACGAGGCAGAACCGATGACCAGTGCCACGTCGCGGAGCGACGCGAAACCCGGGCCGACCGCGCCCGGAGTCCCCGGAGCCCGTCCGAAGCCGGCCCCGCCCGCCGGTACGCCGGTGCGCCTCACCGGTGCGCAGTCCCTCGTCCGCTCGCTCGAAGCGGTCGGCGCGGAAGTCGTGTTCGGCATTCCCGGTGGCACCATCCTTCCCGCCTACGACCCGCTGCTGGACTCCACGAAGGTCCGCCACGTCCTCGTCCGCCACGAGCAGGGCGCCGGGCACGCGGCCACTGGGTACGCGCAAGCGACCGGCAAGGTCGGCGTGTGCATGGCGACCTCCGGCCCGGGCGCCACGAACCTGGTCACCCCGCTGGCCGACGCCAACATGGACTCGGTCCCGGTGGTCGCGATCACCGGGCAGCAATCGCGCAACCTGATCGGCACCGACGCGTTCCAGGAAGCTGACATCTGCGGCATCACCATGCCGATCACCAAGCACAACTTCCTCGTCACCGATCCGGCGGAGATCCCGCGGGCGATCGCCGAGGCGTTCCACCTGGCCTCGACCGGACGGCCCGGCCCGGTGCTGGTCGACATCCCCAAGGACGTGCTGCAGGAGATGACCTCGTTCTCCTGGCCGCCAGAGCTGCGCCTGCCGGGCTACCGCCCGACCCTGCGCCCGCACGGCAAGCAGGTCCGCGAAGCCGCGAAGCTGATCGCGAAGGCGCAGCGACCGGTGCTGTACGTCGGCGGCGGCGTGATCAAGGCCGAGGCGTCCGAGCAGCTGCTCGCGCTGGCCGAGCTGACCGGCATCCCGGTCGCGACCACGCTGATGGCGCGCGGCGCGTTCCCGGACTCGCACCGCCAGCACGTCGGCATGCCCGGCATGCACGGATCGGTCGCCGCGGTCGCGTCGATGCAGCGCGCCGACCTGCTGGTCGCGCTCGGCGCCCGGTTCGACGACCGGGTCACCGGCCAGCTGTCGTCGTTCGCGCCGGAGGCGAAGATCGTCCACGCGGACATCGACCCGGCGGAGATCTCCAAGAACCGCAAGGCGGACGTGCCGATCGTCGGCGACTGCAAGGAGATCATCGGCGAGCTGATCGACGCGGTGAAGGCCGAGTTCGAGCACGCCCGTCCCGACCTGTCCGACTGGTGGACGCAACTCGACTCCTGGCGCGAGGACTACCCGGCCGGCTACGAATGGCCGGACGACGGCTCGCTGTCGCCGCAGTACGTCATCGAACGGATCGGCGAGCTGGCCGGGCCGGACGCGGTGTACACCGCGGGCGTCGGCCAGCACCAGATGTGGGCCGCGCAGTTCATCAAGTACGAGAAGCCGCGCACCTGGCTGAACTCCGGCGGCCTCGGCACCATGGGCTACGCAGTGCCGGCCGCGATGGGCGCACAGTTCGGCCTGCCCGGCACGCAGGTGTGGGCGATCGACGGCGACGGCTGCTTCCAGATGACCAACCAGGAGCTGGCCACCTGCGCCATCGAGGGCGCGCCGATCAAGGTCGCGGTGATCAACAACGGCAACCTCGGCATGGTCCGGCAGTGGCAGAACCTGTTCTACTCCGAGCGGTACTCCAACACCGACCTCGGCACTCACAAGCACCGCATCCCGGACTTCACGCTGCTGGCCGAGGCGCTCGGCTGCGCGGGCCTGCGCTGCGAGACCAAGGCGGACGTCGACGCGACGATCCGCCGCGCGATGGAAATCAACGACCGTCCTGTCGTGATCGATTTCGTCGTGGGGAAGGATGCCCAGGTGTGGCCGATGGTGGCCGCGGGCACCGGGAACGACGAGATCATGGCCGTCCGCGGCATCCGGCCGCTGTTCGACGACGACGAGGTTTCGCAGGAGGCTGCCGAGGCCGCCGCGGAGGGAGAGCAAGCATGACCGTCCACACGCTGAGCGTGCTGGTCGAGAACAAGCCCGGCGTGCTCGCCCGGGTCTCCGGACTGTTCTCCCGCCGCGGCTTCAACATCGAGTCCCTTGCTGTCGGGCCCACGGAGAACCCCGAGGTGTCCCGGATGACGATCGTGGTCGCCGTCGAAGAGCTACCGCTCGAACAGGTGACCAAACAGCTCAACAAGCTGGTGAACGTGATCAAGATCGTCGAGCTGGAACCGGGCAGCGCGGTGCAGCGCGAACTGCTGCTCGTCAAGGTCCGCGCCGACGCCACCGTGCGCAGCCAGGTCCTCGAGACCGTCCAGCTCTTCCGCGCCAAGGTGGTGGACGTCTCGCCGGAGGCGCTCACCGTCGAGGCCACCGGAACGTCGGACAAGATCGGCGCGCTGCTGCGGATGCTGGAGCCGTACGGCATCCGCGAACTCGTCCAGTCCGGCATGGTCGCGGTGGGCCGCGGGGCCCGCTCGATCACCGCCGCTTCTCCCCGCTGAACCACAGATTTCGTGTAAGTACGGAAGGAAGTAGTACCCCCCATGGCAGTGGAAATCTTCTACGACGACGACGCCGACCTGTCGATCATCCAGGGTCGCAAGGTCGCCGTGATCGGCTACGGCAGCCAGGGCCACGCGCACTCGCTCAGCCTGCGCGACTCGGGCGTCGACGTCCGCATCGGCCTGCCGGAGGGGTCGAAGTCCCGGGCGAAGGCCGAGGAGCAGGGCCTGCGCGTGCTGACCCCGGCCGAGGCTTCGGCCGAGGCGGACCTGATCATGATCCTCGCGCCGGACACCAAGCAGCGCTACATCTACGAGCAGGACATCGCGCCGAACCTGAAGGACGGCGACGCGCTGTTCTTCGGCCACGGCTTCAACATCCGCTACGACCTGATCAAGCCGCCGGCGAACATCGACGTCGCGATGGTCGCTCCGAAGGGCCCGGGCCACCTGGTCCGCCGCCAGTTCGTCGACGGCAAGGGCGTCCCGGCGCTGATCGCGGTCGAGCAGGACGCGTCCGGCAACGCCCAGGCGCTGGCCCTCTCCTACGCGGCCGCCATCGGCGCTGCCCGCGCCGGCGTCATCAAGACGACCTTCAAGGAAGAGACCGAGACCGACCTGTTCGGCGAGCAGGCGGTTCTCTGCGGTGGCGCGTCCGCGCTGGTGCAGACCGGTTTCGAGGTGCTGACCGAGGCGGGCTACGCCCCGGAGATCGCCTACTTCGAGGTGCTGCACGAGCTGAAGCTGATCGTCGACCTCATGTACGAGGGCGGCATCGCGCGCCAGCGCTACTCCATCTCCGACACCGCCGAGTACGGCGACCTGACCCGCGGCCCGCGCGTCATCTCGCCGGCGGTCAAGGAAGAGATGAAGAAGATCCTGGGCGAGATCCAGGACGGCACCTTCGCCCGCGAGTGGGTTGCCGAGGACGAGGCCGGCCGGCCGAACTTCACCAAGCTCGAGGAGCAGGGCAACCAGCACCCGATCGAGGCGACCGGCAAGAAGCTGCGCGACCTCATGTCGTGGGTGGACCGCCCGATCACCGAAACCGCCTGACGGTTTCCCGATCCGCGAGTCTTTTTGCCGCGAGGCCCCGTCGTCCCTGGTTCGGACGGCGGGGCCTCGTGCTGTCTCCCGGCGTTTGGCCGTCCGGCGGCCTACGCTGGTCCGATGAGCGGGGCGACCGACGACAAAGCACACATCCGGCACGAACTCGATTTGGCTGACGCGACCTGGGTCCGCGCCGAGCCGGCGGGTGCGGCCCTCGAGCACTGCGCGGAGTACGCGTTCGTGCCGCATTCGGACGGGGTCACCTACGTCGCGATCCGGCAGCCGACCGATCCGGACGGGGCGGTGCTGGTGTTCACGCCGTCGGAATGGGACGCGTTTTCCCGCGGGGTCCGCGACGGGGAGTTCGATTTGCCGGGGAAACCGTAGCCGGGGAGCGGCAGGTTCGCTGGATCGAGGTCACCTTCTCCCTGATCTTGGCACCCGGTTTGTTCGTTCTCGCTGAAGTTGCAGGCTGGGCTGGACGAGGGCGGCCGAAATCGATCTGAAATCCGTGGCGGCTGGACGCCTACCGTGGCGGGTCCAGCACCCCGATGACGTTCTCCACGGGAACCGTGCCGGACACCCCGCCGCCGCCCCGAAAGCGCGAATCCGCAGCGTCGTTGCGGTTGTCGCCCATCGCCCACAGGCGGCCTGGCGGGATGACGACCGGGCCGAACGACATCGGGTGGTCCTGGAGATCGCTCTGCTTCCCGTGGAGATACGTCTCGTCCAGCGGCTTGCCGTCGATCAGCAAGCGGCCCTGCGAGTCACAGCACGCCACGGTCTGGCCGCTGACCGCGATCACCCGGTCGATCAATCGCTGCCGATCGCCTGCTGCCCACGTTGTCGGTGGGCTGAAGAGGATGATGTCCCCAGGGCGGGCGCTGTATGTTCCGGCTTTGAGCGACCGAAACGTGACGTTTTCTCCGGCGTGGAGCGTCGGCAGCATCGACGCCCCCGTTACGGCCACACTCTCCGTTGCAGTCGGATCTGCAGTTGGCGTCCCCAGGATTCTGCCGTCCCCGCAGCCAGCGAGCAGGATCATCGCCATCAGCCCGGACACGCACCCGGACGGCGCGGAACCTGGACGCGGCCGCACATCCCCTGAAACCTGCTGGACCATCGTTTCCTTTCCGCGCCGCCTCCGCGGGGCAACCGCCGCTGCCCGCACGCTAACGACGGTTGATGAAAACCAGATGAAACAACAAGGCAGGTCAAGGACTCTCAACCGGGCGCGCGCGGCGAGACCCTGCCGGCGAGGCCGCGTGCGCAGCCCGGGCGTTTCTGGGGTGATTCGCGGGTGACGGTTGCCGAGGTTTTCGCGGGAACGCCCGAGCCTCGTCTGCCGGGAGCGTTGCCGAAAGACGGCGACGCCCGCAATGGCACGCATCGGACGAGCCGTGCCCGCTCGTGCGAGTCGCGGCCGGCGCGGATCGCGTCCGGCCTGACCAGGGGTTCGCCGCCCGTTTGCCGGTCGGGCTTGACCTTGACATCGTGACAAGGTCTTGACTGGTCGGCGGAGGTGATCTCGATGAACTCGACACAGGAGAATCCCCAGTACCAGCCGCTGATCGAAGCGTTGGGCGCCGAGAACTCGTCGATTCGTCTGCAAGCCGCGCTGGCGGTCGGGACGCGCCCGGACGACGCCGGTTTCGTCGATGTCCTGGTCGGCCGGTGCGCGGTCGAACCGGACTTCTACGTCCGCGACATGTTGACCTGGGCATTGACCCGGTTCCCGGCGACGGTCACAGTCCCGCGGTTGATCGCGGACCTGCAGTCGGCCGTGGCGCAGGCCCGGAGCCAGGCATTGCATACGTTGTCGAAAATCGGCGACCGGAGCGCGTGGCCGGCGATCACCCGATCGCTGCTTCGCGACGTGGACGACGAGGTCGCGCGAAGCGCCTGGCGCGCGGCGGTCATCCTCGCGCCCGACGAGGCCAAAGCCGGGCTCGCCGCGGAACTGGCGACTCAATTCGGCCGCGGCGACCGGACGGTGCGGCTGAGTCTCAGCCGGGCGCTCGTCGCGCTCGGACCGGTGATCGAGCCGGTGCTGGCAGCGGGTCAAGCGCACGCCGACCCTGAGGTACACGAGCACGCAGCCGTCACCGAGCGGCTGCTGCTTGACCCGGACACGGGGTTCGACCAGGCAGTGGACGAGGCGAAACGGATCGTCGCGCTCGGTCCGGAGCGGGCGCGGGAGGTCGCGTGCTGATCGGTGAGGTCGCGCGCCGCTCGGGGGTGAGCACTCGGATGCTCCGGCATTACGACACCCTCGGGCTGGTGCGGCCGACCGGGCGCACCGTCGGCGGCTACCGCGAGTACTCCGCGGCGGACATCCGCCGGATCTTCCACGTGGAGAGCCTGCGCTCGCTGGGCATGTCGCTGCGCCAGATCGGACGAGCGCTGGAAGATCCCGCGTTCGTGCCGGCCGAACTGGTCGGCGACCTCATCCGGCGGACCGAGGACCGGTTGAAGCGGGAGCAGGAGTTGCTCGATCGGCTCCGCGCGGTCGATGCCACGGCTCCCTCTGGCTGGGAGGGAGCCCTGCGCATCGTCGAGCTTCTGCGCGGACTGGGTTCGCCTGGTGCCGCGCGCCGGCAACAGACCGTCCTGGCTCCGGCCGACGAGCTGCCGGTGCCCGCGGAAGTCCTGGCCAGGGCGGTCCTCGCCGAATCCGATCCGAATGTCGCGGGCGCCTTGCGCTGGGCGCTCGCCCGGGCGGACGGCGATGGTGTGGCAAGCGTGGCTTCTGGCATGCGATCGGAGGACCCGGACATCCGGCGCCGCGCGATCCTGGCGGTCATCGAAATGCCGGGTGAGGACGCGACGGCGGTGCTGACGGCCGCACTATCCGATTCGGACGCGACCGTTCGTCGCTACGCGGCGCTCGCGTTAGGGGCGCGTGGTTCGGCGGACGCGGTGCCGACGCTGGTCGAGTTGGTCGTTTCGGGGCGAAGCGATGTCGAGGCGGCAGAGGTCTTGAGCGAGATGGCCGCCACGAATGCGGACGGGATCGTCCGGGTCCTGGCGGACGAGCTGGCCGCGCATCCGGACGATTCCGCGGTGCGGATCCGGTTGACGCAGGCGCTCGCCGAGCTGCCGGGGACTCTTGCGCTGGACGTTCTGCGCGGGCTGGTGGACGACGGGGACCGAGCAGTCGCGTTGGTGGCCTCGGCGTTGGCGGGAGTTGTCGAGGGGCGTGGCGGAGACGACGGCATCGCGGCAGACGGGGCCGGAAGTTAGCGCGACTGGGGCATTTTCGCTGGTCGAAGTGTCTTGCCGAATAATGGCGAAAGGCGAAGAGGGCGTTGCAGCTGCCGAAGGGGAGACCGGGCGGCGGCGCTGCAACGGGTCGCCGCTATTCGCCAACACCGGCGAGCAGCTCCGGAAGTCGACCGGTGGCGGCGGCCAGCGCGAGGTGGTCGCCATAGTCGCGGGACTCCACGATGTGCCCGTCGCGGACGCGCATCGCGAAGATGTTATTGATCTGGAATGGTGTGCCAATTCCGGTTTCGCCCAGATACGTCGACTCGCCGATGATCACTTCTGGATCGGTGCCCAGGTGCAGCACCAGATCGGTCACTTCGATCCGTAGCGCGGACGCGGCAGCGGCGGAGAAGTGGGCGCGCAGATCGTCGCGGGTGCGCAGGACCGGGGAGTCAGGCAGGAACGGGTGGCGGACGTCGGTTTTAGCCGCGTAGAGATCGGGCAGGTCCGACCACTGTCGGTCAGCGACGCCGAAGACGAGCCGTTGGAACACGCCTTCCCTGCTGTCCGGCGGGGAGAGTTCCGGACGAGGCGCGGCCGGGCGCAGGTCGTAGGCGGGCGCGTTCTGGTAGGCAGCTGGCAACCCTGCGGTCGCGTCCTGGGCGAGGGCTAATTGCAGGTAGTCGTGGTAGTCGCGGGTATGGGCCAGGAGCCCGTCCCGGGCGCGGAGGACCTGGATGTTCGCCGATTCGGTCGTCCGGCCGGCGCGAAGCGACTCCGTCGTGTACCGGTATTCGGCGACGATCACCTCCGGGTCGGCGGTTTCGTGGACGGTGACGTCGTGGGCCTTGATGCGAATGGCCTGGCTGGGGGCGCTGCCGAATCGCGCATGCAGCGCGGCTCGGCCTTCCAGCCGGGTTGGCCGGGGGACTGCGGTGGGGTGTTCCACGACGGTGTCTTCGGTGTAGAGCTGCGCCAGGTCGGCGAACCGGCCCTCGGTGATTCCGCGGAGGAGCTGGTCGAACAGGTCGCGCGGGGTGGTCATGGAGTCCTCCCGAAGCGTAGGCAAAACGGAGTGGGAAGTCCGCTAAGGAGAAAGATACGGACTGACCACTCCGGTTGTCCACGAGGCGTCGCCAGTCAGCGGCGACCGAGCCGGTGCAGCAGTTCCTTGGCCGCGGGGCTGTCGCACGCTTCTGCCCAACCTTCAGGTGTGCTGTCCCAGAGAGCGTCGCGCGCGGTGAGGTCCGCGCCGGCGGACACGAGGATCTCGATGACGTCCAAGTGCTCGGATTGGGCCGCCAGATGCAGCGCCGTGATGCCGACGCCGTGGCCTGGACCGCCGAAGGTGCCGATGTGGTTGACGTCCGCGCCGAGCGACAGCAAGGTTTCGGTCGCCGCTGAATGGCCACGCGCCGCGGCCCAGGTGAGAGCGGTGCCGCGGTAGACATCCGCGTTCAGGTTCGCTCCGCGGGCCGCCAACGTCCGCAGTGCGTCCACTTGGTCGTTGCGGGCGGCCCAAGCCAAGGACTCGTCGAGGATCTCGGCCGGATCGGTCGTCGGTCGCCAGCGCGGGAAACCGCTGTGCGGCCGGTAGAACCCACGGTGTGCTCCGGCGTTCGGGGAAAGAGTCCCAGCCGGGCCGACAAGTTCATCCAATAGTGCGCCGTCGCCTATGCCGGCTGCCACGCGCAGGTTGCGAGGGGACCGTTCGCGCGCTGCCAGTTTTTCGGCCACCGCGCGGTTTCCCCAAAACAACGCCACTACGAGCGGTGTGCCGCCGTCGCCTCGGCCGGGGACATCCAGCGGTGCGCCGGCTTCGATGAGGATCTCGGCGATTTTCGGCAAATCGCTGTATGCGCACTGGTGCAGCGCGGTCCACCCGTGCGCGTTGGCCCGCGAGGGGTCGGCTCCGCGGGCCAACAGAAGTCGGACCAGGCCCTCGTCTTGGGTCGCGGACGCCATCCCCAAAAGATCGTTGCCGTTGGTACCGCGCGCGTAGACTAGATGGGGAGCTTCGTTCAGCAATGTTGATAGCGCCGCTGTGTCCCCGGCTTCTATCAGTTGATATGCCCGGGCGAACGGTTCGCCGTTTTTTGGCAACTCCTTCACGTGGGCCTGCAGCGCGCGCCAAGTCCGGAAGCCGTGCTCTCTCGCGATGACCGTCGACGCGCCAGTGCGCGTGAGCGGTTGTTCGTGCCGGGCGAATGCCTCGCATGCGTGCGGGGTGCCGTCTTCGGCGGATGCGAGGAGCCCGTCGGCCCGGCCGCGGTAGTACTCGACGTCTTGGTGATAGGCGTGCTGGAGGCCGGGTCCGTACTCGGTGATCCGGCGGACGTACGACTGAAGCTGTGGCCAGCTGGGAAATCCGTAGCGACGGGCGAGACGGAACTGCGCTTCGGACAGGGCGATGCCGTCTGCGCGGGCGAGGTCTTTGGCTTGCTTGCGGAGCTGGCCGAGGTCGGGTTTCGCGGGCAGGGCAGACATCGCAGGAGTCCTTTCTTCCCTGGCGCGCCCGTGGTCCGCTGGCACCGGGCAGGGAAGAAGGAGAGCGCTCGGCAACTGGTGGTACGGGGGTGGGCTCAGCCCTTTCCGCGGACAGGATGCGGCCCCTGCCGCGCGGACACGACTTTAGCGCACGACGAGGGCGGTCGTCGTGCGTTGTCCACGGCGGCGCCTGGCATCGCCGTCAAGGGTCCGCGGGAGGCGTTGTGCTGGCGCGGCCAAGAGAGCCGGAGGGCGCGTAGCCGGAAATTGGCGACATCGCCGTCAAGAAGGGACGGGTGCGGGGGTGCGCGCGTCCGGCGAGTCGAAGGTTTTGGCTGGCACCGGGCGTTTCTCGGTGAACTCTGTTTTCCAGCATCGGCACGGAAGCTGTAGGCAACCGCCGATCGACCCAGGGCGGGAAACGCACCAGGCGTCGGCCAGTCGAAGGCTCGTAACCCGGCGGCTGGAACCCGGCGGCGGAAGGCGGCCAAAACTGCGACCCGAACCGCGGCCCGAACCGCGGCTGTCCGGGGACCGTAGCCGGACGCTCCCGATCCCCGGGCGGATGAAGCCGTTCCACGGACGGCAGCTCCAAGGTCAACTCCATGCGGTTCAGCAGCCCGGGCCATCTCCGCGCGGGCCGAGCGCGACCAAGCGAAGATCACCGCACCAACGGTGCGAGCCGCCGCCAGCCCTCCACCGGAATCTCCGGGCCGGCGCTCAGTACCTGGACGCACACCTGGTCGGCCCCCGCCTCAAGATGTGCGCGGATCCTTCCCGCGACCTCTTCCTCGTCGCGATAAGCCACGATCGCGTCGACGAGCCGGTCGCTGCCGCCGCCGGCCAGATCGTCGTCGGAGTACCCGAGACGGCGCAGGTTCGCGCGCTGGTGCGGGGCCAACTCTACGTATTGCGCGACATGCTCGCGGGCAATGCGCTTGGCTCGCAGGGGATCCGAGTCAAGGACGACCGCCTGTTCGACTGCCAGGTACGCGCCTGGGCCCATCGTCTCCCGCGCGAACGCCGTGTGTTCGGGCGGCACGAAATACGGGTGTGCACCGTCGGTCCGTTCTGCCGCCAGTTCCAGCATCTTCGGCCCGAGCGCGGCAAGCAGCCGGCGCGGCCGGAACTCGCCGGAGACGGCGAGGTCCACGGCGTCCATAGCGTCGAGATATTCCCGCATCGTCGTGCGCGCGCCGCCGGGGAGATGGCCGCCCAGGCCGAGGACGAATCGGCACGGGTGGGCTTCGTTCAGGGTGCGTCCGGCGGCTTCGGCGGCGATCGGGGAGCGTTCGGAAAACCGGGCGATCCCGGTTCCGACGGTCAGCTGAGTCGTCGCGTTGAGCAGAAGCGAAGCGTGGGTGAAGGCCTCGCGGCCCCGGTATTCGCCGAACCACAGTGCGGCGTAGCCCAGAGATTCGGCCTCGGCCGCGGCGGCCCGGACCGCGCCGGCGTCGTTGCCGTCGAAGGCGAAGGTCCAGATTCCGATCGTCATCGCGAGACCTCCGTGACGGCGGGGGCCAGTGTCGCAAGCACGTCCACAATAGACTCCAGAGTGGTGGTGGCCGGGCTGATCAGGGCGTGATCGGCTCCGGGGTCGAACAGTTCTTTCCGTCCTCCGGCGATCGTCGCGGGGGAGCCGCGCCGGACGAGGTTGTCGGTGGAGCGTTCGCTGGGGCCGGCGACGTACGCCTTCGCTTGGCGCAGGCAGTTCGCGCGACCAGATGGACCTGTTCCCGAGCGTGCGCGCGGGGTGTCGAACAGAACGGTCTGCTGCGGGAGCAACAGCTTGTCCGGCCCGAGAATCTTGCGCGCATAGGGCGTGTGTTCAACGGGTTGAGCGAGCGGGTGGGCGCCGTCGGCCAGGTCACGGGGCGGTTTCAGCATCCGCGGGCCGACAGCAGCGACTGGTCGCGGGAAGGCGACCGGTGTGGGTCTTTCCGCGGCTGTGGTGTCCATTTCGGACAGCTGTGGGCGCATCTTGTCGTACGGCGGCCTGGAACGCATGGCCGATGCTGAGCACGAACCGCCGGGATGGGCCTGGCCCGTGTCGCTCCGTTGGCCTGAGCGGTCCGGCCGGGCGCGACCAGGCGTTCGTGATCCCGGTGCCGAGAACCACGTCCTCCGTCGACGCCGGCAAGTCACCGAAATGCGCGAAGAATTCGCGGGTGCCCGGGCCCTCGCAGCGCCACACCGGGCCGCAGCCGGGTGCGGCCAGCCGGCGGCTCGCGGTGCGTCCGGCGTCCGGCGGCGGGGCGGTGGGCAGCCAGGCATCGACCGCGCCCCGTCTTGCCCGGGATTTTTCGAGCACGATTCCTCCATAACTTGAGGCAGCCTCCGGTTAATATACGGAGTCACCCTCCGATTTGTCACGCGATAAACTCGGAGGCGAGATGAGCGACGTCAAACCGATGCGCGCGGACGCCCGCCGCAACTACGAACGCCTGCTGGTCGAGGCCAGGCGGGCCTTCGCTGAGCGCGGCGTCGATGCCTCCCTTGAAGACGTCGCCCGCAGCGCCGGCGTCGGGATCGGCACCCTCTACCGCCACTTTCCGACTCGTGATGACCTCATCGAGGCCCTGTTGCGGGATCGATTCGACACGCAGGCGGCGAAGGCGCGCGAGCTGTTGGCCGCCGAGGACCCGCTCGACGCGCTGTACGCGTGGCTCGTCGGGTTCGGCGCGACGTCCTCGTCCTACCGCGGCCTCACCGAGCTCCTGGCCGATGCGATCGACGACCCGCGATCCCGGCTGCACGCCTCCTGTGAGGAGATGCAGACCGCGGCGTCCCATCTAGTGGACCGCGCGCAGAAGGCAGGCGTGCTCCGCGCCGATCTGACCGTCCGGGAGCTGCTTCTGTTGCTGCACGGCGCTTCCTGGGGCGGAACGCACCTCCCCGGCGACGGCGGAACGGAGCGGTTGCTGTCCCTTGTTTTCACCGGATTACGGGCAAGTGAACAGCGGGGGCAGCGAGGTGGTGCAAGAGCGGGTTAAACTCCCGCCGTCCGGGCACAATGGCGTGCGCCGCAGGAGAGCGTCCTCGATTTCGTGACCAGATAGTGGGAGCCGCATCGTGACCAAGCCCAACAAACCCGTCGTCCTCATCGCGGAGAAGCTCGCGCCCTCCGTGCTGAGCGTGTTCGGTGACGAGGTAGAGGTCCGGCAGGTGGACGGCACGGACCGTCCCGCGCTGCTCGAGGCGGTGAAGAGCGCCGACGCGCTCCTGGTCCGATCCGCCACGAAGGTCGACGCCGAGGTGCTCGGCGCCACCACGCAGCTGAAGGTCGTCGCCCGCGCGGGCGTCGGGCTGGACAACGTCGAGGTCCCGGCCGCCACCGAGCGCGGTGTGCTCGTGGTCAACGCGCCGACGTCGAACATCGTTTCCGCCGCCGAGCACGCGGTCGCGCTGCTGCTCGCGGTCGCCCGGCGCGTTCCCGCCGCGGACCAGAGCCTGCGCGGCGGCGAGTGGAAGCGCAGTTCGTTCTCCGGCGTCGAGATCAACGGCAAGACGGTCGGCGTCGTCGGCCTGGGCAAGATCGGCCAGTTGTTCGCGCAGCGCCTCGCCGCGTTCGGCGCCAAGCTGATCGCGTACGACCCCTACGTCTCGGCCGCGCGCGCCGCACAGCTGGGCATCGAGCTGGTCACCCTGGACGAGCTGCTGGAGCGCGCCGACGCGATCTCCATCCACCTGCCGAAGACCCCGGAGACCAAGGGGCTCATCGACGCCGAGGCGCTCAAGAAGACCAAGCCGGGCGTGATCATCGTCAACGCCGCCCGCGGCGGGCTGATCGTCGAAGAAGCGCTGGCCGAGGCGGTGCGCAGCGGGCACGTCGGCGGCGCCGGCATCGACGTGTTCGTGACCGAGCCGACCACCGAGAGCCCGCTGTTCAACCTGCCGAACGTCGTGGTCACGCCGCACCTGGGCGCGTCCACCGCCGAGGCGCAGGACCGGGCGGGCACGGACGTCGCGCGTTCGGTGCTGCTGGCGCTGCGCGGCGACTTCGTGCCGGACGCGGTCAACGTGTCCGGCGGCGGTTCGGTCGGCGACGAGGTCCGGCCGTACCTGTCGCTCACCCAGAAGCTCGGCCAGGTGCTGACCGCGCTGAACCCGAAGGCGCCGACGTCGGTGACCGTCGAGGTCAAGGGCGAACTGTCCAGCGAGGACACCTCGGTGCTGCAGCTGGCCGCACTGCGCGGGCTGTTCGCCGGCGTGGTCGACGACCAGGTCACCTTCGTCAACGCGCCGCGGCTGGCCGAGGAGCTCGGCGTGCAGGTGGAGCTGACGTCGGTGTCGGAGAGCCCGAAGTTCCGCAGCTTGGTCACCATCCGCGCGGTGCACGGCGACGGCACGGTGCTCACCGTGTCCGGTGCGGTCACCGGCAAGGACGAGGTCGAGAAGATCGTCGAGGTCAAGGGACGGCACTTCGACCTGCGCGCCGAGGGCGACGTGCTGGTCCTCGAATACCCGGACCGCCCGGGCGTCATGGGCCGGGTCGGCACGCTGCTCGGCGAGGCCGGCATCAACATCGAGGCGGCGCAGATCAGCCAGACCACCGACGGCACGGACGCGATGATGCTGCTGCGCGTCGACCGGCACGTGGACAGCAACGTGCTGGAGCCGATCGGGGCCACCGTCGGCGCGCACACGATTCGCGCGGTCGACTTCAGCTAGTTCCCTACGTCTCGAACGGCCCCTTTCCCGTACCGGGAGAGGGGCCGTTTCGCGCTTCGCCCAGACCGGCAACATTCGGGTAACGGAGCCTTTTCCGCACGAAAGTAGGTGTTTCGGGCGGTTAGGTTCTGTGCCGCGAGGCCGAACCACGCGCCGTGAGAGCACGGCGCGGCGCCAGTGCTCACCGTCGGGGGTTGCGAGGTGGGAGCACCGGCAGGTTCGTGATGCTGGCCTCGAGAAGGGGTTACTCATGAGCAGAACCCGGTTGCCCGGGTGGGCCGCCCGTTCAGTGGTCGTGGGCTCCGCGGTGGTGCTGGCGGCGGCGGTCGCCGTGCCCGCCGCGTCCGCGCAGGGCGCGCCGCTGGCCGAGCCGGTCGTCCCGGCGAAGGTCGACGCGAGCAAGGTCGCGGGCAAGCTTTCGCCCCGGCTGAGCGCCGCGCAGGGTCCCGTCACCGCGTTCATCGAGCTGGCGAAGAAGCCCGCCGTGGACGCGTTCAAGGCGGAGGAGGGCAAGGGCAAGGAGAAGGCCAAGCAGGCGGCGAAGGCGGCGAAGGCCGAGACCGCGGCCGCGGTCAACTCCGTCGTCGGTCAGTTGAAGGCCGCGGACGCGGGCATGAAGCTGGTCACGCAGACCGCCAACGCGGTGGCCGGTGCGGTGGTCACCGCCGACGCCGCCAAGATCCGCGAACTCGCGCGGCGTCCGGACGTCGTGTCGGTGCGCACCGTCGTGCCGAAGACCCGCACCAACGCCAGCGCCGAGCAGCTGACGAACACGCTGGTGAGCTGGCAGAAGACGGGCAAGTTCGGCGACAACATCCGCGTCGGCGTGATCGATGACGGCATCGACTACACACACGCCGACTTCGGCGGCCCCGGTACGGCTGAGGCGTACAACGCCGTCGACCGCGCCAAGCCGTCGCCGCTGTTCCCGAGCGCCAAGGTGGTCGGCGGCACCGACCTCGTCGGCGACGACTACGACTCGGCGGGCAAGACCGGCTCGCCGACGCCGAAGCCGGACCTCAACCCGATCGCGTGCGGCGAGCACGGCACGCACGTCGCGGGCACCATCGCAGGGTTCGGCGTGAACGCCGACGGCAGCACGTTCACCGGCGACTACAAGAAGCTGAACAGGAAGACGCTCGACGCGATGCGGATCGGGCCGGGCACAGCGCCGAAGGCTCTGCTCTACGCGGTCAAGGTATTCGGCTGCAAGGGTTCCACCAACGTCACCTCGCAGGCGCTGGACTGGGCTCTCGACCCGGACGGCGACGGCGACTTCACCGACCACCTCGACGTGGTGAACCTGTCGCTGGGCAGCGACTTCGGCGCGCCGGACGACCCGGACTCGCTGTTCGTGCGCAAGCTCGCGCAGAACAACGTGCTGCCAGTGATCTCGGCGGGCAACGGCGGCGATATCAACGACATCGCCGGTTCGCCGGGCAACACCCCGGAAGCGCTCACCGTGGCCAGCAGCCGCGACGCGGGCGAACTGCGCGACGCGGTCGAGGTCAAGACGCCGACCGCCGGTCAGCAGCCGGGCCAGTACAGCCAGGAATACACCGGCTACGACAACCTCGACCTGACTGCTCCGGTCGTGCCGCTCGCGGCGGACAACAACGCCGGCTGCAAGGCTTACTCGGCCGAGGACAAGGCGAAGGCCGCCGGCAAGACGGTGTGGCTGGAGTGGGACGACAACGACGCCACCCGGGCGTGCGGGTCCGCGGCGCGGGCCAACAACGCGCAGGCCGCCGGTGCCAAGGCGGTGCTGCTTTCGTCCACTGTGGAGCACTTCGGCGCGGGTATCGCGGGCAACGCGGCGGTCCCGATGTTCCAGTTCACCGGCAAAGCGACGCAGTCGGCTCGCGCCGGCCTGAACGCGGGCACGCTGACCGTGCGGCTGTTCGGTGCCGGGCGGACCACGCTGCAGACCTATGACCAGTCCATCGTGGACACTCCGAGCTCGTTCACCTCGCGCGGCGGACGCGGTCCGTCGGTGAAGCCGGACGTCGCGGCTCCGGGCGACACGATCACGTCGGCGTTCCGCGGCAGCGGCAACGGCCGGCTGGTCATCTCGGGCACGTCGATGGCCGCCCCGCACACCTCGGGCATCACGGCGCTGGTCCGCCAGGCACACCCGGACTGGAGCGTCGAAGAGGTCAAGGCCGACGTCGTGGGCACCGCGGTGCACGACATCACCGACGGCGCGGGCCACACCTACGGCCCGCAGCGCGTCGGGGCCGGCCGGATCGACGCGAAAGCTGCCTTGGACAACCAGGTTCTCGCGTACGTGCAGGATGACCCGGGTGCCGTCAGCGTCACGTTCGGCACAGTCGAGGCCGGCGGTCCAGTGACGCTGTCGAAGACCATCAAGGTGGTCAACAAAGGCGTCAAGGCCGCGGAGTACTCGGTGGGCTACGAGGCGGTCAACAGCCTGCCCGGTGTCGAGTACACAGTGGACAAGAGCTCGGTCAAGCTGAACCCGCGCGGGGTCGCGACGGTGCAGGTGACGTTGAAGATCGCCGACCCGAAGGCACTGCGCAAGGTGCTCGACCCGACGATGGCGGCGACGCAGGCCGGCCTGGCGCGACAGTTCGTGGCCGACGCTTCGGGCCGGATCGCGTTCACCCCGAAGAACGGCTCGACCGTTCCGCTGCGGGTTGCCGTGTACTCGTCGCCGAAGCCGGTTTCGGCGATCACCACGCCGACCGGCGTGCGCTTCGGCGCGAACAGCGCCCAGGCCGTGCTGAACGTCGGCGGCAAGGGCATCGACCAGGGCACCGGCGCGCAGCGCTACCGCTCGCTGATCAGCGTGCTGGAACTGCAGGCCGAGTCGCCGCAGCTGCCGGAGTGCGACGCGCACGTCACGGCGGACTGCACGCTCAACCGCACCGCCAAGGGCGGCGACATCCGGTACGTCGGCGCCGCGTCGACGGCCCCGCTCGCCAAGGCCCAGGGGGATCCGGAGAACGCGATGCTGGCGTTCGGGGTCACCACCTGGAGCGACTTCGCGAACCTGGGCAGCAACACGGTGCCGTTCGTGGACATCGACACCACCGGCGACGGCAAGCCGGACTTCGAGACCTTCGTGACGAAGGCGACCGGGTCCGACGTCCTGCTGGTGAACACGGTGTCGCTGACCAAACCGGGCAACCCGTCGGTGGATCTGCAGGCGATCAACGGCCAGCTCGGCGACGTCGACACCAACGTGTTCGACTCGAACGTGATGGTGCTGCCGGTCAGCATCGCCGCGCTCGGGATCGACCCGAAGGCGGCGTCGCACCGGATCAGCTACACGGTCGGCACCGCCGGCTACTACGTCGCTCCGGGCAACAAGAACGGGCTGATCGACGAGGTCGGCACTCCGCTCTCGTTCGACGCGCTAGCGCCCGCGTACGCGGTCCAAGGCGGCGGCGACGCGGCTCTCGGCTACGCCGCTAAGCCGGGGACTGCTTTGGTGGTCAACCGGAACCAGGGTGCGATCGCCGGAGACAAGGCGAAGGGCCTGCTGGCGATCGAGCACCACAACGCGTCCGGGCAGCGAGCCTCGGTCGTGCGGATCGAATCGCAGCTGCAGCGCGGCTGAGCTCGTCACCCGTTCAGGGGAGGATGAGCTGTGGTCGCCGAACGGCCGCATTGCGGGAACGCGGGGGCTTGGCCAGGCTGTCCGGCCTGGGCAAGCCCCCGTTCTCGTTCCCCCGAACGGGTGTCTCACCCTGTGGGAGGATGCGGCATAAGGGTGGTGCGGCTACGGCCTCTTGTCTACGGCCGGTAACCTTCCGCTGCTGGCGTTTTTGTGCGAATGGGCCATCGGTGCGCCCGGTGGCCTTGGCTACGGAGGTGTGTGGATGCGGCTCGCTGTGATCCCAGGGGACGGGATCGGGCCCGAGGTGGTCTCCGAAGCGCTGAAGGTGCTCGGTGAAGTGGCACCGTCGGCGGAGATCACGAACTATGACCTCGGCGCCTCCCGGTGGCACGCCACCGGCGAGCTGCTTCCGGAGTCGGTGCTCGGCGAACTCCGCCAGCACGACGCGATCCTGCTCGGTGCGGTGGGCGACCCGACGGTGCCGAGCGGCATCCTCGAGCGCGGCCTGCTGCTGCGGCTGCGGTTCGAACTCGACCACCATGTGAACCTGCGCCCCGCGCGGCTGTACCCCGGGGTGCGCGGACCGCTGGCCGACCCGGGCGACATCGACATGGTCGTCGTGCGCGAAGGCACCGAAGGCCCGTACGCGGGCAACGGCGGTCTGCTGCGCAAGGACACCGAGCACGAGATCGCCACCGAGGTCAGCGTCAACACGGCCTTCGGCGTGCGGCGCGTGGTCGCGGACGCGTTCAACCGCGCCGAGCAGCGGCCTCGCAAGCACCTCACTCTGGTGCACAAGACCAACGTGCTGGAGCACGCCGGCTCGCTGTGGTCGCGGATCGTCGAAGAGGTCTCCCTGGAGCACCCCGAGGTCACCGTCGCGTATTCGCACGTGGACGCCGCGACCATCCACATGGTCACCGACCCGTCCCGTTTCGACGTGATCGTCACCGACAACCTCTTCGGCGACATCCTCACCGACCTGGCGGCCGCGGTGACTGGCGGCATCGGCCTCGCGGCCAGCGGCAACCTCGACATCACCCGCCGCAACCCGAGCATGTTCGAGCCGGTGCACGGCAGCGCGCCGGACATCGCCGGCCAGGGCCTGGCCGACCCGACCGCTGCGGTGCTGTCTGTGTCGCTCTTGCTGGACCACCTGGGCCAGAAGGAAGCGGCGCGCCGCATCGAGGCGTCGGTGGCGTTCGACCTCGCTACGCGAGACCAGTCGTCGCCGGGCGCGACCCAGGCGATCGGCGACCGGCTCGCCGCACTGGTCTCGTCCAACGTCCGTCAGGTCGGCTGACGCCGGCAGCCCTTTTCAGAACCCCTCGCCGCGGAAGCCGGTCGAAGTCCGGCGCTGACGCGCAACGGTGGGCCTTCCGGTCCTGTTCCTCTGGGACCGGAAGGCAAGCCCGATACCGGCGGGAGTTCTCGCTTTACCTCGTCCCCTCCCGTCGCGGTCCGCGGGAGACGACACCCCCGCTCCTGACGTTGCTGGCGGCTGCCGTCTTGCGCCCGTGGACCCGGTATCCGATTGGGTCCCTCCGCAGTGTCTTCGTCGTCGCGAGATCCTTCCTCCCGTCCCGAACCGGTACCCGGAGCGGCCGGACCGCCTTCTTCTGGCCATGCCGATGCCCGGAGCGCGAGCGGCTCTGCCTCGACGCCAGCCGCCCGGACCGACCACCTTGGCCAGGCGGGCGGACTTTCGCCGTTGCGCGGCGGCAGTGCGGCCAGAGACTCACAGCCATCGGCCGACACCGAGGCAGACGATGCTTCGCCGATGTCAGGCGACACCCGGTGGGGAAGCGCGGCCAAGGCCGATCAAGATTCGCGAGCGAGCGCCGGGACGGCCGACCGGTCGGTCCTCGAAGGCCCGGATGACCACCACACCAGCCTCCTGGACGTTTCTCGATCCGAGCGGTTTGCCCGGCTGCCCGGCATCCGGTCCGAAGGGCGGCGAGATGCGTTGCCGCTGGACGGCGAATCCGCAGCCGAGTCGCTCGTCGGTGCGGGCGGCACCCGCTCCGCGGGGAGTTCGGCCGCGTCGCCGCAGGATGGCGAATCCCTGGTCGGGGCCGTTGCCGGACCACGGCGACGGACGCTGGGCCCGGTCCTCGGCACGCTCGCCGTACTGCTCGCCGGGTCTGTTGTCGTCGCGGTCGGGATCGGAACGGTCGCCGTGCCGGTCACTCATACGTGGGCCTTTCTCCGTGCCGGCCTGTTCGGCGGGACGATCGGCCTGGACGACGTAGGCGAGTACCGGATCATCTGGGACTTGCGGCTGCCACGGGTGCTGCTCGCGGCGGTGGTCGGCGCCGGATTGGCGACGGTCGGCGTCGCCATCCAGGCGATGGTGCGCAACGCACTCGCCGAGCCGTATGTGCTCGGGATTTCTTCCGGGGCGTCGGTTGGCGCGGCGGCGGTGACGTTGTTCGGGGTTTTCGCGTCGCTCGGGATCTACGCGCTCTCGGCTGGCGCGTTTGTCGCCGCGCTCGGTGCGACGTTGATCGTTTATGTCGTGGCCCGTACGCGGCAAGGGCTTGCGCCGCTGCGGCTCGTGCTGACCGGGACGACGTTGTCCTATGGTTTCTTCGCCATCACCACCGTGATCGTCTTCCAAGCGCCGAACGGCGAGGCCGCGCGGTCGGCGCTGTTCTGGCTGCTGGGCAGTCTCGCCGGCGCGAACTGGGGCACACTGCCGGTGGCCGCGATCGTCGTCGGCGGCGGGGCGCTGCTGTTGTGGGCGTTGTCCGGCCGGCTGAACGCGCTCGCCATGGGCGACGAAGCGGCGACCACGCTCGGCGTCGACGTCGGGAAGCTCCGCATCTTGCTGTTCGTCGTTTGCGCTGCGATGACCGGCGTCCTGGTCGCGGTGAGCGGAGCGATCGGCTTCGTCGGGTTGGTCCTTCCGCACCTGGTGCGGTTGGTCGTCGGGGGGACCACCGCAGAGTGCTTGCCGTCGCTCCGTTCGCCGGTGCCGTCTTCCTGGTGTGGGTGGACGTCGCCGCGCGGGTTCTTGCCGCGCCCGAGGAATTGCCGATCGGTGTGCTCACCGCGGCGGTGGGCGTGCCAGCGTTCCTCATCCTGATGCGTCGCCGCGCCTATGTGTTCGGAGGCGCGTGAATGGACCTCTCGCTCCGCGACGTCAGCGTGACGGCCGCCGGCCGCAAGCTCGTCGCCGACGTGACTCTCGAAGCGCGGCAAGGGCAGTTCGTCGGGCTGCTCGGGCCGAACGGCAGCGGAAAGTCGACCACGTTGCGCGCCGCGTACCAAGCGCTCAAGCCCTCCGTCGGTGTTGTGCTGGTCGACGGCGAGCCGATCGACAGGATGGCTCCGCGGAAGCGGGCACGCGCGATCGCCGCGGTGGCCCAGGAAACGCACGCGGAGTTCGATTTCACGGTCGCCGAGGTCGTGGCGATGGGCCGGCTTCCGCACCATGGATTGCTCGATCGAATGACTGCGGCCGATCACCGGTTGTGCGCCGCCGCACTGGCGCAGGTCGGCCTCTCCGCTTTGGCGGATCGAGGCGTGCTCACGTTGTCCGGCGGCGAGCGGCAACGCGTCCTGATCGCTCGTGCGCTCGCGCAACAACCGCGGATCCTTGTGCTCGACGAGCCGACCAATCATCTCGACGTCCGGCATCAGCTGGAAGTCCTCGACCTCGCCCGCCGCAGCGGACCGACTGTGCTGGCCGCGCTGCACGACCTGAATCTGGCTGCTGCCGTGTGCGACATGGTCCACGTGCTCGACCGCGGGCGCCTCGTCGCGAGCGGAACTCCGGACGAGGTGCTCACCCCTGCTTTGCTCGCCGAGGTGTTCGGAGTGCGCGCGCATGTGGTGCCGCACCCGGCGTCGGGACGGCCGCAGTTGTTGTTCGACCGGCTCGAGTCTCAGGAGGACAGTGATGCGTAAAGCAGTCGCGTCGATCGTGGCAGCCGCTCTCGTCGTCACGGGATGTGGCGCCAAGGTGTCCGAACGGGACAGCGCAGCCGCTCCGGCCGGGTTTCCGGTGACCGTGACCAATTGCGGTTCGTCGTTGACCGTGGCGAAACCTCCTTCCCGGGTGGTCGCGAACGACATCGGCATCACGGAGCTGATGTTCGCTCTGGGGCTGGCCGACCGGATGGCCGGCTACGTAGTCGACAAAGGACAGTCCGGCGGTGTGGCGTCATCGCCATGGAAAGCCGAGTTCGCCAAGGTGCCGAAGCTCGCGGAGAAGATCAATCGCGAGGTGGTGCAGGGTGCGGGCGCGGACCTCGTGTTCGCGGGCTGGGGTTATGGCTTTTCGGAGGGGACCGGGTTCACTCCGGACTCCCTCTCCAAGCTGGGCATCTCCAGCTACCAGCTCACCGAGGCGTGCCGTAACGGCGCAGGCAAGCACAGGGGCATCATGAGGCCGCTTGACGCGCTGTACACAGACGTGCGCAATTTGGGGACGATCTTCGGGATCAGCGATCGTGCAGAACGTTTGATCGAAGACTACCGGTCCCGCGTCGCTGCCGCCACGAACTCGATGCCGGCCGGCCGGGTCAAGCCGAAGGTGTTCCTCTACGACGACGGCCGTGACCAGCCGTTCACCTCCGCGCGGAACGCCGGCCCAGACGAAATCATCACCAAATCGGGTGGCGTCAACATCTTCGCCGACCTCGACGACAGCTGGACGAGTGTCAGCTGGGAGGCCGTTGTCCAGCGCGCGCCGGACGTCATCCTCATCAACGACTACGGCAGCGAGGTCGGCAGCGTCGCGGACAAGGAGAACTTTCTCCGTTCGCGGCCGGGTCTCCGGGATCTCCCCGCAGTGAAGCAGGGACGCTTTTTCGCGCTGCCGTACGCGGCGTTGGTGGAAGGTCCGCGGAACGCTTCCGCGATCGAGGATTTCAGCCGTTACCTGGCGAATCTGCCCGGCTGACGGCTCTCAGAAGGTGGGATGCTTCGCCCGGAGCTTGGAAGCCGGGCGAAGCTGTGGCATAGTGTCTGTCATGGCCGCCATCTCCGTCATTATTGCGCTGCGCGCCGGATAGACGCTCCACAAGAGCTACCGGCGCGCAACCTCTCGCACCCATGCGGGAGGTTTTTTTGTTGCCTGAACAAGGTTCTGCCCCGCCACAAGGAGAACACCGTGACCCGCACGGAACCCGCCGGCACGCCGCTCGGCGATGCCTTCCACCTCTACGACACCACCCTGCGTGACGGCGCGCAGCGCGAGGGGATCACCTACTCCGTCACGGACAAGCTGGCGGTCGCGCGACTGCTGGACGACCTGGGGGTCGGGTTCATCGAGGGCGGCTGGCCGGGCGCGTTGCCGAAGGACACGGAGTTCTTTTCCCGGGCTGCCAAGGGAGAACTCGCTCTCAAGCACGCTGCGCTTGTTGCCTTCGGGTCCACGCGCAAAGCGGGTACTACCGCTAACCGGGACCCGCAGGTGCGTGCGCTGCTGGATTCTGAGGCGCCGGTCGTCACTCTGGTGGCGAAATCGGACCTTCGGCACATCGAGCGTGCGTTGCGAGTCGAGGTCGACGAGGCGTGCGCGATGGTGCGGGACACAGTGGCGTTCCTCGTCGGCGAAGGACGGCGAGTTTTCCTTGACGCGGAACACTTCTTCGACGGATACGCGTTCTCTCCCGAAACCTCGTTGCGGGTCCTCGACGCGGCGGCGCACGCTGGCGCGGACGTCCTGGTCCTGTGCGACACCAACGGCGGGCAGCTGCCGCTCGGACTTGCCGAAACCGTCAGGGAAATCAAGGAGAAGACCGGATTCCGGCTGGGAATCCATTGCCAGGACGATACTTCCTGTGCCGTGGCGAACTCTGTCGCCGCGGTTCAGGCCGGCGCGACGCACGTGCAGTGCACCGCGAACGGCTACGGCGAACGGGCCGGCAACGCCGATCTGTTCGCCGTAGCGGGAAACCTCGTGACCAAGCTCGGAATGGAGGTCCTCCCGACCGGAGCGGCCGCCGAGCTCACCCGCGTCTCCCATGCAGTCGCCGAAATCGCCAATCTCGCACCCGACACCCATCAGGCTTACGTCGGGTCGTCCGCTTTCGCCCACAAGGCGGGGCTGCACGCGAGTGCGATCAAGGTGGATCCGTTGTTGTACAACCACATCGATCCGTCTTCAGTCGGCAACAGCATGCGGGTACTGGTCACGGAGATGGCCGGCAGGGCCAGTCTCGAGCTCAAGGGACGTGAACTCGGGGTCGACCTTGCCGGCCGGCCCGACGCGCTGACGAACGCAGTGCGGAAGGTCAAGGAACTCGAATCGGAAGGCTGGTCGTTCGAAGCCGCCGATGCCTCGTTGGAGCTGCTGCTGCGCCGCGAGGTCGAGGAGGACGCGGGCGAAGAACCGGAGCCGTTGCCGTTCGAGCTCGAGTCCTACCGGGTGGTGCTGGACCACCGTCCGGACGGCGCGGTCGTCTCCGAAGCGACGGTGAAGGTGCGCGTCTCGGGCGAGCGGGTCATTTCGACCGCGGAAGGCAACGGCCCGGTGCACGCGCTCGACGCGGCGCTGCGGGAAGCGTTGACGCCCCATCTGTCCTGGTTGGACAGCGTCGAGCTGGCCGACTACAAGGTGCGGATTCTGCCGTCGAACCCGGGTACGCACGCAGTGACGCGGGTGCTTCTCGAAACAAGTGACGGCGAACACGAATGGACCACTGTCGGCGTGCACGGCAGCATCGTCGAGGCGAGCTGGCTCGCGATGTGCGACGCGTTCGCCCACAAGAGTCTGGCGGTGACCTCGGCGGACGCTCCTGCTGACCAGGAGGTGGCTGCGGTGAATGCATGAGGTGCCCACCGCGTCGGGTCCTGTGATGAGCACTCGGGCTGAGCTGCGTATCCCGGCGTGTTCGGCGCAACGGGCCGCGCGTGAGCGGGTCGAGTCGGAGCCGTACGACGGGTCCGTTCGTACGGGACCGACGCGAATGGACCCTTCGCACCTGCGCGGAGTGCGCGCGCTGGGGCGGGGGTACGTAGACTGGCGTCGTGCGTCTAGCTCGTATTGCTCATCCCAGTGGTGTCGCGTTCGCTTCGATCGAGGGTGAAGGCGGCGACGCCCAGGTCCTCGAGATCGCGGAGCACCCGTTCGGCCAACCGACCTTCACCGGCAAGCGCTGGCCGCTGGCCGACGTCCGGCTGCTCGCGCCGATCCTTCCGTCGAAGGTGATCGCCGTCGGCCGGAACTACGCGAAGCACGCGGCCGAGTTCGGCCACGAGGTGCCGGCCGCGCCGATGCTGTTCATCAAGCCGTCGACGACAGTGATCGGCCCGAATGTGCCGATCCGCCGCCCGTCCGACGTCGGCCGGGTCGATTTCGAGGGCGAGCTCGCCGTCGTGATCGGCCAGCCGGTGAAGAACGTGCCCGCCGCCCGCGCGGCGAGCGCGATCCTCGGCTACACGGTCGCGAACGACGTGAGCGCGCGTGAGCTCCAGAAGTCCGACGGCCAGTGGGGCCGGGCGAAGGGGTTCGACACGTTCTGCCCGCTCGGCCCGTGGATCGAAACCTCGCTCGACCCGTCCGACCTGGCTCTGCGCAGCGAGGTCGACGGCGAGTTGAAGCAGGACGGGCGGACATCGGATCTCGTGCACAAGGTGCCCGAACTGGTGGAATTCGTCTCCCGCGTGATGACCCTCCTGCCCGGCGACGTCATCCTCACCGGTACGCCGGAGGGAGTCGGGCCGATCGTCGACGGGCAGTCGGTGTCCATCACGATCGACGGGATCGGCACACTGACCAACCCGGTCCAGGACATCTGACCCCCGCCGCCGGCTCCGTTGCCACTGGGTGGCGACGGACCCGGCGGGTGGTCTAGGGGTGGCCGTCCCGGCAGGTGGTCTGGGGCGTTGCCGTTCGGTGGCGAATCCCTGGTCAAGGCGTGTTCGCTGGTAGCTGGGCCGGTTCGGCCGGGCGGCGGGCGGCACTGTTGCCGCACAGCGGCGAACGCCGAGACGGCGCCGGTCGGATGCAAGCTGGGCGCAGTTGCCTCTTGGCGGCGACAGCGGTCGGCGTCTCTGATCAGGCTGCTGATGGGTGCCATCGAGCGGCTGGCGCGTTCGCGGGCGACGGCGGAAGCGGCCGCTGTCGCGGTGTCTTGCCGGCTGGTTATCGGTTAGCTGGTTCCGCCGGGCGGCGGGCGAATGCGGGCGTGGTTTCCCGGTTGATGCCGACTCCGATGAGGAGTGCCGGAAGGTAGGCCAGTTTCGGGAAGCGCTTCAGGAAAGCGATCATCTGCTCGGGCGGGCCATCGTTATGGCCGGCCATGACGGGGCCCATCACGCGCCGGTGCAGGAGACGCTGCAGACCCTGGACGGCGACGGTCGGCAGGAGGCGGCGTCGGCGGACTGCGGCCAGTTCCTTCTGAGTCGGCCGGCCGTGCAGCAGCGGGTCAGCCAGCAGCCGCGCCGCTGCTACCGCGTCTTGGACTGCCAGGTTGATGCCGACACCGCCTACCGGTGACATCGCGTGTGCCGCGTCGCCGATGCAGAGCAGACCGTCGACGTGCCAGCGCCGCAAGCGGTTGAGGCGGACGTCGAGGACTTTGACATCATCCATCGACTTCAGTTCGTGCACCCGGTCAGCGAACTCCGGGCAGGCTTCGGTGACGTCCTGGCGAAAGTTCTCGATGCCAGCGTCGTCCAGCTTCTTGCCTTTCGGCGTCAGGTACGCGATCTGGTAGTAGCCCTTGCGCGGCAACGGAACCGCGAAGCGGCGGTTGCGCATCCTCGGGATGAGCGTGGCGGTCTCCGTCTCGGCGGCGCGCGAAAGCCGGAACCACCAGACGTCGAACGGCGTGTAGTACTCGTGCGGGGTGAGACCAGCTGAACGCCGGGCCAGTGACCACCGCCCGTCGGCGGCGATCACCAGGTCGGCGGCCAGTTCGCTTTCGGCGCCGTCGGCGGTGCGGTAGCGCACGCCGGTGACCTGGCGGCCCGACCGGAGGAGACCGGTCATTTCGGTTTCCAGGCGCAGGGTGAACGTCGGCTCCTCAAGTGCCGCGTCTGCGAGCAGGTCCAGGAAATCCCACTGCGGGACCATCGCGATGTACGGGCGCGGGACGTCCAGCAGGGACAGATCGGCGATCGTCAGCGTGCCGCCGTCGGGGGTCGGCAAACCCGCGCTGGTGACCTTGGTTTGCGGAAGCGCGTCGAACTTCTCGCCGAGGCCCAGTTCGTCCAGCAACGTGAGCGTGGACGGGTGCACAGTGTCGCCGCGGAAATCGCGCAGGAAGTCAGCGTGCTTCTCCAGCACAGTGACCGTTACGCCAGCCCGGGCCAAGAGCAGTCCCGCCACCATGCCGGCCGGTCCGCCGCCCACGATGACGCATCCGGTGTGTTCGGTCATCTTCCCCAGCTCCTATTTTTCATCACCTGTTGAATAACAGTGAGGATGCACCCAGGGCGGAGGTCGCGTCAAGTCGGCCGAAAGGGGGGACTGGGAGGAAAGGCGGTGCAGCTAAGGCGGGGTAGGGCGAGCCGCGCGAAGCGGCGACGGGCGGACCTGGCATGGGTTGCGGGTGATGAGCTCGAGCGGTCCGAGGGAGGTGCCGGGCGGGTAACACGCCGGAGCGGCGGGTTGGGCTGTTGGCGGACGGAAGGGCGGTGTCGTTCTGGCGGCGAGCGTGTTGCCGAGAAGCGGACGGCGTTGTGCGATCCAGTCGGCGGATGATCGTTCTCGCGGCCGCCTGCGACTGAGCGTGCTTAATGGCGCGCGATTTACGGATGTGGATCTCCTCGGACGAGGGGGAGCTGTCGGCGACGCGGAAAGGCCTGGCTCCGGCATTTTCGGGAAAACGATGGCTGGTTAGTTCGGTGGCGGAACTTGTGATCGCAATCCGGGCCAGTGTTGATCTTTGTGAAGCGAGCGTATGGCGGGAAGTCGTTGGTACGCCGGGGATTTACCGTGCCCTCGCGCGCCGCGTCGAACATCGGCGCGGTGCCGGGCAGTGGCGGTGTGGAATGTGCACGCTTCCGGTGAAGCGTCCCGGAGGGGTGTCTTTCACTCGCTCGGCCGCGTGAGCTGGTGGTGAGCGTCACCGGCTGGCCACTTTGCGCACCGGGGGTAGAGGCGATCCGCCGCAATGGCTGAGCGGTTATCACCTTTTTGGCCGCGTTGCGGAAGCGGCGCGTGCCCTAGCCTCACGGAGTGGATTTCGCCCCGGCCGCTCCGTCGCTGCATCGCACTGCCCCGCCTGCCGTTGCCGGCCGCGAGCTGTGGGTGCCTCCCGAGCTGAGCCTGGTGTGTCTTGACATCGACGACACTCTGATCGACTGCACCGCTGCCATTCGCCGGTCGCTCGCGGTGCTCACTGGGCGGGACGATCTTTGGCCGCTGTGGGACCTGATCACCGAGGAGCACGTCGCGCTCGTGGTCGCCGGGCAGCTCGGCTACGACGTGATGCATCACCGGCGTACCGGGTGTTTCCTTGCCGAGCTGGGGATTCTCGCGGACGCGGAGCAGGTGCGCGCCTTCGAGACGCGCCGGCGCGAGATCTTGGCGCGATCCTGGCGGCTCTTCGACGACGTGCTCCCGTGTCTCGACTGGCTGCGTGCGGCCGGGCTGCGGCTCGCGGCTGTCACGAACGCGTCCGGCGCGCATCAGCGGCAGAAGATCGC
Organism: Amycolatopsis benzoatilytica AK 16/65; assembly: GCF_000383915.1. Taxonomy (NCBI): domain Bacteria; kingdom Bacillati; phylum Actinomycetota; class Actinomycetes; order Pseudonocardiales; family Pseudonocardiaceae; genus Amycolatopsis; species Amycolatopsis benzoatilytica. Next base: position 5,129,240 of record NZ_KB912942.1, on the reverse strand, counting down.
GGACCTTGGGCTCGCGCCGTATTTCGACCACGTCGCCATCGCCGGGGAGATCGGCGTCGCCAAGCCTGATCCGGTGATGTTCCAGTCGGTGTGCCTCGCGATGGACTGTCCGCCGGAGCGGGCGGTGCACGTCGGCGACAAACTCGACACCGACGCGATCGGCGCGTTCGACGCGGGCTTCGGAGCGGTCTGGCTCGACCGCGACGGCACGAGCCGCACTGGCGAGCGGGCACCGGACGGAGTGCACACGGTCGCTGGTCTCGACGAGCTGCCTGAGCTGCTGGTTTCGGAATACGCGACGGTCGGCGTGCCAGCTCCGCGGGCGGCGGGGACCCCCGCTGCACAGGTCCGCGGCGGCATGTTCTAGTATTTCTCCTCGTGCGGCACTGACCCGGTCAAACGGGAAAGTACCTCACTGGGGTATGGTGTAATTGGCAGCACGACTGGTTCTGGTCCAGTTAGTCTAGGTTCGAGTCCTGGTACCCCAGCTGCGGAGAGGACCCCCTCTCGGAGGCGAGAAATCGGCTCTGGTAAGTTCTCTCCAGCAAGAAAACCCCGGAAACGGGGAAGTTCCTAGCCCCCGTCGTCTAGCGGCCTAGGACGCCGGCCTCTCACGCCGGTAGCGTGGGTTCGAATCCCATCGGGGGTACAGCAGGCAAAAGCCTCGCACTCGCAAGAGTGCGGGGCTTTTTTGTATTTCCCGTTCCGGCCATTATGGACGGTGTGCTGGGTGGAGTGATTCAGCGCACAGCTGCTCCGACGGCACCGGCGGGCGAGGGTTCGTCGGAGGAAGCGTCCGCGTCAGGTGGCGGACAGGTGCGTAGGCGTGCTGGGCCGGTGACGTGGAGCACTCCTGAATCCGCGGCCGGGGCTGGCTGGCGGTGTGCCGAGCGAAGCGAGCCTCAGACGGCCGGAGCCGGAGCCGGGCACGGCGGACAAGGCGTCAGCGCCTCCGCCCGCGACTTGACCAGTTCGGTCCAGCTCAACCGGCAGATCTGCGGCGACCTCCTGGCCGGCGAGATGATCACGCTGCCGCTGGCCTTGCTCATCCGGTCCGGGCACGGGATCCGGGTGTCCGTGGTGGCGATGAGCGATCCGCTGCTGGGCTATGTCTCGCCCGGCAACGTCTTTTCTCTTGAATCGCAACGGGACCGCTGCTCCTGGACGCCGTGACGATGGTCAGGTCGGTGTCGGTCCTCCCTGCGCTGCTGGCGAAACTGGGAGGCATTTGGCTCCACCGGTTACCGCAGAGGGCGGTCCGGTGCAACGCGACGGCCCCGCGCTCCGGGAGCGCGGGGCCGTCGTGGAAAAGAGCGTCAGAGACCGGCGAACGCCTGGTCCACGAACTGCTTGTGCTGGTCCGCCCACTGTTTGGCGGCGGCCTTCTCCTGGCCCTTCGGGGCCTTCTGGATCGCGTCCTCGAGAGAACCGAGGTCCTCGTCGGACATCTTCAGCTTCTTGGCCACCGCGGCGAGCGCCGGGAAGTCCTTTCCGAAGCCCTTGCGGCCCAGGGCGTGGATCTGCTCGCCCTTGCCCATCGCGCCCTTCGGGTCCTGCAGATCCTTGAGCTGGTAGCGGGAGTAGGCCCAGTGCGGGTGCCACAGCGTGACCACGATCGGCTTCTTCGCCTTGATCGAGCTGTCCAGCGCGGCCAGCATCGCGGTGGTCGACGAGTTCTGCAGGGTCATCGCGCCGTTGAGGCCGTACTGCGGGACCGCGTCCTTCTGGACGATGCCGGTCTCGCCCGCGCTGGCCTCGATGCCGGTGATCTTGCCGCCGAACATGCTCGCCTTGTCCTTGAGGTCGGCGATGCTGTTGACGTCGTTCACATACTGCGGCACGGCCAGGTTGAGAGTCGCCTTGTCGTACCAGGCGCCGAGATCTTCGAGCTTCTCGTGGTACTGGTCCCAGTACTGCTTGTGCGTCGCGGGCAGCCACGAGTCGAGGAACAGGTCGACGTCGCCCTTGGCCAAGCCCGCGTAGATCGGGCCGACGTCGAGCAGTTGCGTCTTGACCGTGTATCCCTTCTCCTCCAGCACCGCCTGGTACAGGTTGGTGAGGGCGACGTCCTCGTCCCAGTTGATGTAGCCGATGGTGACGGTCTTCGCCTGCTGGCTGTTGCCCGATTGGGCCTCCCGGCCGCCGCACGCCGCGGTGAGGCCGACCAGGGCCGTCACGGCGGCGCCCACGGCGAGGATCCGGCCGAAGCGTTTCGTTGTGCGCACTCGTTCGTCCTTTCTGGAGACGGAGGTTGGCGGGTCAGGCGGAAGCCAGCCGCTGCGCCCGGCCGACCGCCGAACGCGCGCCCAGCGCCGAGGTCAGCCGGTCGAGGTAGATCGCCAGCACCACAACGCTGATGCCGGCGTTGAAGCCGAGGTCCAGCTTCAGGCTGGTGACCGCGGCGTACACCTCGGCGCCGAGGCCGGGCGCGCCGACCATGCCGGAGATCACCACCATCGACAGCGACAGCATGATGATCTGGTTGATGCCGGCCATGATCGACGGCATCGCCAGCGGGATCTGGATCTCCCGCAGGATCCGGCCCGGCGGGGAGCCGAACGCCTCCCCGGCTTCGACCATTTCGGGGTCGACCTGGCGGATGCCGAGTTCGGTCAGCCGCACGCCGGGCGGCAGCGAGAACACCACGGTCGCGACGACGCCGGGCACCGGTCCGATGGAGAAGAAGAAGATGACCGGAATCAGGTAGACGAACGCGGGCAGCGTCTGCATGAAGTCCAGCACCGGCTTGACGATCCGGGTCACCGTCTCGTGGCGCGCGGCCGCGATCCCGACCGGGATCGCGATCGCCACCGCGACCACGCCGGACACCAGCACCTGAGACAGCGTCTGCATCGCGGACGGAAACTCGCGCAGGCTGTTGATCAGTGCGAAGCCGATCGCCGCGCCGAGGCCGAACTTCCAGCCGCGCAGCCACCAGCCGAGCGCGCCGAACAGCACCAGCAGGACCGGCCACGGAGCCCAGGTCAGCGCGGAGGAAAGCCCAGTGATCGCGCCGTTGACGACCTTCTCGACGAAGTCGAAGAACGGGCCGATGTTGCCCTGCAGCCAGTCGATGACCGCTTTGAACCAGGTGCCGACGGGAATCTGCGGCAGATCGCCGATAGCGAGACTCTCAGTCATGGGTGCGCACCTCGTCTTCTCCGCCGCTCAGCGTGGTCAGCAGCGCCTCGCCGGTGATCTGGCCGAGCAGTGCGTCCTCCTTGCCGACGACTGCCAGCGGTGCCAGCGCGGACGCGGCGCTGCCGAACAGGTCGGCCATCAGGGTGTCCGGCGCGGTCCTCGCCGCGTTGCGGTCCACCGCTCCGGCGATCGTGTCCGCGCCGCTTTCGACGGCCTCGGTCACCGCGCTCAGCGTGACCGAGCCGGCGAATCGCGCGTTCTCGGTCACCAGTACGCCGGTAAGTTCGTTCCGGCGCATCGTTTCCCGCGCTTGCGCGGGCGGATCGGCGGTGGTGAAGGTGATTTTCGCGGGTGCCATGACCGCCGCGGCGGTGAGCACCCGAGTGCGGTCGACGTCGCGCACGAACCTCGCGACGTATTCGTCGGCCGGGCTGGTCAGCATCTCCTGCGCGGTGGCGACCTGGACGATCCGGCCATCGCGCATCATCGCGATCCGGTCGCCGAGCCGCATCGCCTCGTTCAGGTCGTGCGTGATGAAGACGATCGTCTTCCCGAGCTGGCGCTGCAGGACCAGCAGCTGGTCCTGCATTTCCTTGCGGATCAACGGGTCGAGCGCGCTGAACGCCTCGTCCATCAGCAGGATCTCGGTGTCCGCGGCCAGCGCGCGGGCGAGGCCGACGCGCTGGCGCATCCCGCCGGAAAGCTGACCGGGCAACCGGTCCTCCCAGCCGGTGAGGCCGACCATTTCCAGCGCTTCGGCGGTGCGTTCGGTTTGCCGTTCGCGCGGCGCGTTCTGCACGCTCAGCCCGTAGGCGACGTTCTCCGCGACAGTGCGGTGCGGGAACAGCGCGAAATGCTGGAACACCATGCTCATCCGCCGCTGGCGCAGCTCGCGCACCTGCCCGGCGGACCTGCCGGTGAGGTCGGTGTCGTCCACCAGCACCCGCCCGGACGTGGCCGGCAGCAGTCCGTTCAGCGTCCGCAGCAGGGTGGACTTGCCCGAACCGGACAGTCCCATCACCACGAAGATCTCGCCGCGCTCCACGGAGAACGAGGCGTCGATCACGGCCGCGGTCGCCCCGCCCAATTGGCTGCGGTCGGCGCCGTTCTCCAGCTTGGCCACCGCCGCTTCGGCCTCGCGGCCGAACACTTTGTACAGCTTCTCCACACGAACTATCGGCACAGTCTTCTCATGTTTTCGCACTCGGGATCCTTGCCGGGCGACATGATTGCATAGACCAACACTCGGCGGAGGCGATCGCGCGACCGGTTCACCGTTCGCGGCCGCTTTTCGTGGCCCGGCACCTACTTTCGCGGGCGCGCCGCGCCCGGGCGCGCGAGGTTGCCGCCGCAGTCCGGAAAAGCGGGTGTGCGCTGGCGAAACCAGCCCGTATTCGGCGGTTCGCCCGGGTGCGCGAGGGCCGGGCGCGACAACCGGTGGTCACGTTCGGGTAACAACCGGAGAGTCCGTTGTGGACACAGCGCGGCCCGGGTGACCGCGGACACCCGGGCACCACTCATTGTGCCGGACCGGACACGGCAAGGAAACCCGGCGGTTGCCGGAATCCGGCGCGTGCGGCATCGTGGCGGAAGGTCCCTCGGAACGCCGGGCGAGCCGCCCGCACCCGGTCGGGGCGACGGGCCAGTCGTCGCGCCCGCAGCCGGAATGGCTGATCCGGCCAGGGAAAATCCGCTGGTCGAAAAGACTCTTCCGGCCGTCCTGCGCGCTCAGCAGCGGACTGGGACAATGCTCGATCTTCCGTGCGGCAGCTCAGATGAGCGGGCCGGGCACCGGGATTCGGTGCCGCGCTGGGGTGTTCGAGTTCACCCGGCCAGGCGGCCAAGCACGCCAACGGATCTTGGCGCGGAACAGGGCTCTCGGGTTGACCGGTGCCCCGGTGGATCCGCGGCGCGACGGCCGACGCCGGGAACTGGACCGGAAGCATGATCTGGTGCGGAGGTCCGGGATTCGCCGGTTCGGCCAGCAGCGTCGGGTCGCGGCGGTCGCCGGAGCGAACCCCGCGTTCGGGCGTCCGAAGAGTGGCGCCGGGCATACGTGTTGCGGATCAAGCGTCTTCGGCCAGCCTCGTGGCCGGACTGCGCCTGGACGCCGAAACGCTTTTTCGCGGCTACGAAATCGGACTCCGGCGGGCAGACGGCCGGAGTGCGGCTGCCCGTCGACGGCTGGGCGGCTCAGTGCGTGGAGGCGGGTGCAACGCGGGCGGCGGCTGGGGGCGGCGTCGGTGACCGCGATGGCGAGATCGCTGCAGGGGCTCAGCTGCCGGATCGGGCTGTCGGGCAACTCAGGCCCGTTGCGACGGCCGGGGATGTCGTTGGTGGACTGGAGTCTGGGCAGGCCGTACGGGGGCGGACGCGGGCTGCTGGTGCTGCCTAGTGCGGTCGAATGCTGAGGAGGACGGCGACAGCGCCGCGTGGGGGAGGCGGCCACGGGGCGATGCCGAGGCGGGTCAACGGGCACAGCCTTCGGCGCGGCGAAGCGCGGCAACTCGTTCGGGACTCGGCCCTCTGAGATGCGGTGGCGGCCAACAGCCTCCGCGAATTCAGGGAGGCGCGGGCGGGAGACGAAGGCTCCCCGGGGAGGAGCAGGCAGCCGAGAGCGGTGCGTTGGCGGGCCAGCGGCGGGCTAGGCATAACGGGGCTAGGCATAACCAGCAAGGGGCGGCAGGTTCGCTCAGTGAGCAGTCGAGGCGGGCGGCCGATGCCGCTGTGAGCCAAGCATCCCAGCCTTCTCTGGCAACCAGGCGAAACCGGGTGCAGATGCGACAAGCCCCGCCCGGGGAGAAGCCGGGCGGGGCTTGTCGGTGAAAATCCGGAGAACCGGAGTTACTTCTTCTTCGCGGCCGAGGTGCGCTTGGCCGGGGCCTTCTTCGCGGTCGCCGTGGTCTTCTTGGCGGCCGGCTTGGCGGCGGCGGCCTTGGTGGCCCGCGTGGTGGTGGCCTTGGCCGGGGCCTTGGCGGCGGCGGCCTTGGTGGCGGTCGCCTTCGCGCGGGTGGTGGTGGCCTTCGCCGCGGTGGCCTTGGCCGGAGCCTTGGCCGCGGTGGCGCGGGTGCGGGTGGCGGCCGGCTTCGCAGCGGTGGCGCGGGTGCTGCGGGTGGCGGTCGTCGCGGTGGCGCGCGTCGCGGTGGTCTTCGCGGCGGTGCCGGCGGTCGCGCGCTTGACGGCGGTCGCCTTCGGCAGCTTCTTGGTACCGGAGATCACGTCCTTGAACGTGGTGCCGGCCCGGAACGCGGGCACGTTGGTCTTCTTGACCCGCACGGCTTCGCCGGTGCGCGGGTTGCGCGCGGTGCGGGCGGCACGGGCGCGCTTCTCGAAGACGCCGAAGCCGGTGATGGTGACCTTTTCGCCCTTGTGGACGGTGCGGATGATGATGTCGACGAGACCGTCGACGGCTTCCGCGGCAGCCTTCTTGTCGCCAATGCGCTCGGACAGAGCTTCGATCAGCTGGGCCTTGTTGGCCATTCCAGTTCCTCCAACCAGAACTTATTTTTCACGGCCATGCAGGCCGAACGAGGCCATTATCACCCATGGGCTTGGCAAGTCCAATCGGGACCTGCCCTTTTTCGTTGCCGCGCCCTGGGATCGGGGTCGCCCGGACGGGTCGGCCGGGCGGCTTTCTTTCACTGGCCGGAAGACCGGCGAGAGTGCTTGCGGCACCGGCAAAGTCGCATGTAGACACCCGCTGTCCTGCGGTTTTGCCTGTTCTTAGGGTTTGCCGAAGGCTCCGGCGACGGGCCGGCGCGGCACCTTCGGGACTGTTTGACGGTCTACTGAGGACGATCGAAAACCGCGCGAAAAAGGCCGCCTCCCACCGGCGTGGCGGGGGAGGCGGCCGAGGCGGGCGCGTGGTGGGAGCCGTCGGTCAGAGACGTTCCTGGAGCGCGTCGGCGGCGGCGAGGAGATCGGCCGCCCACCGCGCGCCGGGTTTGCGGCCGATGCGCTCGATCGGGCCGGACACCGAAACCGCGGCGACGACCGTGCCGGAGGAATCGCGCACCGGGGCCGAAACGCTCGCGACGCCCGGTTCCCGCTCCGCGACGCTCTGCGCCCAGCCGCGCCGGCGCACCTCGAGCAGAGTCCGCTCGCCGTAGACCGCGTCCGCGAGGATGGTCCGCTGCGTGTGCGGATCCGACCACGCGGCAAGGACCTTCGCGCCCGAGCCGGCCGTCATCGGCAGCCGGGAACCGATCGGGACGGTGTCGCGCAAGCCGCTCGGCGGCTCCGCGGTCGAGACGCACACGCGCTGGACGCCGTCGCGCCGGTAAAGCTGCACGCTTTCGCCCGTGATGTCCCGGAGCTTCGGCAGCACCGAGCTCGCCGCGTCGAGCAACGGGTCGGTCGACCCGCCCGCCAGTTCGGCGAGCGCGGTGCCCGGCCGCCAGCGCCCGTCCGGGCCGCGCCGCAACAGGCGATGCACTTCGAGTCCGACCGCGAGCCGGTGCGCGGTCGCCCGCGGCAGCCCGGTGCGCGTGCAGAGTTCCGCCAGCCCGCACGGGTCCTCGGCGACGGCCTGCAGCACCGCCACGGCTTTGTCCAGTACTCCGATACCGCTATGCTGTCCCACGACGCGATACTATCTTCCCGTAGTGTGGGAAGTCCAGAATCTGGGAAAACCGAACCCGGGCTGCGTGCGCACGCGGCTCTTCTCCCGCAGAGGCGGCGACGCTCGAGTTCCGTGGTCCCGGCCGATCCCGTGGAAGGAGCCGGAGATGACCAGCCCCACCGGCAAGGCTCGTACGCTGGCGGAGAAGGTGTGGGACAGCCACCTCGTGCGCCGAGGCGAAGGCGCCGAACCGGATCTGCTCTACATCGACCTGCACCTGGTGCACGAAGTGACCAGCCCGCAGGCGTTCGACGGACTGCGCCTGGCCGGGCGCCCGGTCCGCCGCCCCGACCTCACCATCGCCACCGAGGACCACAACGTCCCCACCGTGGACATCGACCTGCCGATCGCCGACCCGGTGTCGCGCACCCAGGTCGACACGCTTCGCCGCAACTGCAAGGAGTTCGGCGTCCGGCTGCACCCGATGGGCGACGCCGAGCAGGGCATCGTGCACGTGATCGGCCCGCAGCTCGGGCTGACCCAGCCAGGCACCACGGTGGTGTGCGGCGACAGTCACACCTCCACCCACGGCGCGTTCGGCGCGATGGCGTTCGGCATCGGCACTTCCGAGGTCGAACACGTGCTCGCCACCCAGACGCTGCCGCTGCGCCCGTTCAAGACGATGGCAATCAACATCGACGGCGCGCTGCAGCCGGGCGTCACCGCGAAGGACGTGATCCTCGCCGTCATCGCGAAGATCGGCACCGGCGGCGGCCAGGGATACGTCCTGGAGTACCGCGGCAAGGCCATCGAGGGCCTGTCGATGGAAGCCCGGATGACCATCTGCAACATGTCGATCGAGGCGGGCGCGCGGGCCGGCATGATCGCGCCGGACGAGACGACCTTCGAGTACCTCAAGGGCCGTCCGCACGCGCCGCACGGCGAGGACTGGGACGCCGCGGTGGCGAACTGGCGCGAGCTGCGCACCGACGAGGGCGCGCAGTTCGACGCCGAAGTGCACCTCGACGCGGACGAGCTGACCCCGTTCGTGACGTGGGGCACCAACCCGGGCCAGGGCCTGCCGCTGGGCGCCTCGGTGCCGGACCCGGAGGCCATCGCCGACGAGAACGAGCGCTTCGCCGCCGAGAAGGCGCTGTCCTATATGGATCTGAAGCCGGGCACGCCGCTGCGCGAGGTCGCGGTGGACACGGTGTTCCTCGGCTCGTGCACCAACGGCCGGATCGAGGACCTGCGGGCCGCGGCGGAGGTGCTGCGCGGGCGGAAGGTGGCCGATTCGGTCCGGATGCTCGTGGTGCCCGGTTCGATGCGGGTGCGCAAGGCCGCCGAGGAGGAGGGGCTGGACAAGGTCTTCTCCGCAGCCGGAGCCGAATGGCGGCAGGCGGGCTGCTCCATGTGCCTCGGGATGAACCCGGACCAGCTCGCCCCCGGCGAGCGCAGCGCCTCCACCTCCAACCGGAACTTCGAGGGACGGCAGGGCAAGGGCGGGCGCACGCACCTGGTGTCGCCGCTCGTGGCCGCCGCCACCGCGGTGCGCGGCACGCTGTCCTCGCCCGCCGACCTGACCGCCTGACCTGAGGGAGAGGAGCTACCACCATGGAACCGTTCACCCAGCACACCGGCGTCGGGGTCCCGCTGCGCAGGTCCAACGTGGACACTGACCAGATCATCCCGGCCGTCTACCTCAAGCGAGTGACCCGCAGCGGGTTCGAGGACGGACTGTTCGCCGCCTGGCGCGCCCAGGAGGACTTCATCCTCAACTCCGAGCCGTTCAAGAACGGCTCGGTGCTCGTCGCCGGGCCCGATTTCGGCACCGGCTCCTCCCGCGAGCACGCGGTGTGGGCGCTGATGGACTACGGCTTCCGGGTCGTCATTTCGTCCCGCTTCGCGGACATCTTCCGCGGCAACTCCGGCAAGGGCGGCCTCGTCGCCGCGCAGTGCGAGCAGTCGGACGTCGAGCTGCTCTGGAAGCTGCTGGAGAACGAGCCGGGCACCGAGGTCTCGGTCGACCTCGAAACCAAGACCGTGCGGGCCAAGGACTTCACCGCGCCGTTCCAGATCGACGACTACGTCCGCTGGCGGCTGCTCGAAGGGCTCGACGACATCGCCCTGACCTTGCGCCACGCGGGGGACATCGACTCCTTCGAGTCGGCGCGCCCCTCCTGGAAGCCGAAGACCCTTCCCGTGGTCACTTCCTGACCTGCTCCGCCGGCCGGGATTTCCCTGCTCAGCAAGGGAATCCCGGCCCCGCGGACCCCCTCGTCGCCCACGCCGAACGGCGCCTCCCCGGCCGGTAATCCAGTCCCTGGGGAGGGCGGAACAGTTCCCGCCGCAAGGGAAAGTTTCGCCTGCCGTTTGGAATTTGTGCTGTCTTGGTAATACCGTGTGCGTTAGTCGGCCGACCGGGCCGTGGACGATGAGTTCCTTCTTGGAGGACTGGAATGGCCAACAAGGCCCAGCTGATCGAGGCGCTGTCGGAGCGCCTGGGCGACAAAAAGGTTGCTTCGGAGGCCGTCGACGGTCTCGTCGACATCATCATCCGTACGGTCAACAAGGGCGAGAAGGTGAACATCACCGGCTTCGGTGTGTTCGAGAAGCGCGCTCGCGCCGCCCGGACCGCGCGCAACCCGCGTACCGGCGAAGCCGTCCGCGTGAAGAAGACGAACGTGCCGGCATTCCGCGCCGGAACCACGTTCAAGGACGTGATTTCGGGTAGCAAGAAGCTGCCGAAGGCCACCGCGGTCAAGCGCGCCGCCGGCACCGCCACGACGCGCGCGACCAGCACTCGCGCAGCGGGGACCACCGCCACCCGCGGCACCCGCGCCGCCGCTGCGAAGCCGGCCGCGACGCGGACCCGCGCCACGGCGGCGAAGGCGCCGGCCAAGGCCACCGCCGCGAAGACGACCGCTGCCAAGGCCCCGGCCGCCAAGACCACTGCGGCCAAGGCCCCGGCGAAGGCGGCGACGACGAGGACCCGGGCGACGGCTGCCAAGACGACCGCGGCCAAGGCCCCGGCCAAGGCGGCCACGACGACGCGGGCGAAGGCCGCTGCCAAGCCGGCGGCGAAGCGGGCGACTGCCACCACCGCGGCGAAGAAGACCACCGCGGCGGCGGCGAAGAAGGCCCCGGCCAAGCGCACCTCGGCTGCTCGGAAGAAGTAGCCGCGAGCTTTCGCGCGGATGCTTCACGGCAGGGCCCCGACCTCGAACGAGGTCGGGGCCCTGCCGTGTGGTGCGGGCAATCGGGAGCTCGGCGGGGATTGCGGACGGGACAACAGATCTTCGTGGACCGCCCGGACCTGCGGTTGGCCGCTCGGCGGCGTTCGGGAGCAAGGTCGGCTAATGGCAGCAGGAAAGGGCTCGGCGGGGTAGCCAGGCGGTATTCGGCGAGGGCGGAATGGTCGTTCCGACGGTGCCGGGAGGGCAATAATCGGGCGGGGAAAGATCTCGCGGAGGCGGTTGTCCGGCTAATGCGGGCAGTCGGCTAAACGTCCGCACGGCGCTAATACCGGACTGGGGTAAAGCCAGGCGGCCTGTCTCCGGGGGTCGGTTTTGCCGGCCCCCGCCCGGGGGTAAATCCTGAGTCTGGCTAACCAATTTCGGGTGTGGTCCGGCGAATGATGGATTGGTGTCCGATTCCGGACGGGGCGGAGCCGAATGCGGAGGCTGCCTAGCCCGGCCAGAGACCCGGATGCGGAGGCCGGAATCCCGGCGTGCGCGCCGGAACGAGGTCGCCGGTGCCTGGAGGGGCCGGATGCGGGATCGGGCTGCTGGCGGCGGTTGTGGAGCGTGGGGGCGGCTCTCGCACTGCGTCGCCGGGGCGCAGTTGCTGGCCCTGGCATAGCGTTGCCGGGGCGCAGCTCCTGGTGCCGGAAGCGGTTTGCCGGGCGCGGCGGCTGGTGCCGGAACCGGGATGGCAAGCGGTGGCTGGTGCTCGAACCGGGCTGCCAAGCGGCAACGGCTCAGGCCGGCGGCGAGCAACCGGCCGCGGCTTCCGGCAGAGAAGGACCCAGCAGCGGCAAGGACCGCGAGCGCATGCCCGAGCAGAGCTTCCGCCGCGACGGGCGCGAAGGGGCACCCAGCGTCCAGTACCGCCCGCAGCACGCCGGGCCGGGAAACGCGAGGACTCAGGACGCCGCGGGCGCCGGAGCGGGCAGCGGGCTGGGGTAGTAGTCCGCGCCGACCAGGACCGGGCCGGCCGGATCGTCAGTCCTGCTCTGGAACGAAAGCACCCACACAGACCCCTTCTTGCTCGGCACCACGCCGTCTCGCGCGGCGGGCAGATCGACTCCGTCGCGGTCCGCCAGTGCGCTCACCAGGTCCGGGATCACCCCGCCCTGGCTGCTGATCAGCGGCGTCCCGCCAGCCGCGACGATGTCCAGCAGGCGGTGGATGCCCAAAGCCGGATCGGGCCAGTAGCCCTCTTCCGACAGCAGCGGCTCGTGCTGCACCTCGGTGCGCAGCGCATCCGCGATGGCACCGACCGTCTGCACGCAGCGCAGTCGCGGGGCGGAGAACACGCGGTCCGGGCCGAAAAGCGGCAGGAGGTCGCGCAGTGCGGCGGCTTGGCGCTGGCCAGCTTCGGAGAGCGGACGGAGATCGTCGTCGCCCGTCCAGTCTTCCCGTTTTCCCGCCTTCGCGTGGCGCACCAGCAGCACCGTCGTCTGAGCGGGCGGCAGCGCGCAGAATTCGCGCAGCACCCGCACATCCGCTGGGTGGGTGAGCAGCTGCTCGGCCGCGCGCGCGTCGAGCCAGCGGAGTTCGTCGACTTCCGCGTTGGGCTCGAACGCGCCGGACTCCGCCTCGCCGCTGAAATAGTCGACGCGCTTCTTCAGCAACCGGCCGTTGTCGCGGGACGGCACGTCGTAGGTCGTCTGCGCCACGTAGCGGCCCAGCACGGCGCGAAAGCCGGTCTCCTCGGCGATCTCGCGCACCGCGGTAGCCGCGACAGTTTCGCCCGGGTCGACCTTTCCCTTGGGCAGCGACCAGTCGTCGTAGCGCGGCCGGTGCACGAGCCCGACCTCGAACGCGGCCCCGGCGCGACGCCACAGCACGGCGCCAGCAGCCCGGACGTCAACGCTCATCCGACAGCCCCATGCAGCTTCGCGAGTTCGAGCTGGTGGTCGCGGACCTGCGAACCAGCGGCCGGGAACGGCTGCCATTCGCCGGACGAGCTGAGCACCCAGCATCGGGTGTGCGGGTCGAGCGCGGAGTCGAACACCGCGTCCAGCTGGTGGGTCAGCTTCGGGTCCTTGACCCGCACCAGAGCTTCGATCCGGCGGTCCAGGTTGCGGTGCATCATGTCCGCGCTGCCGATCCAGTGCGTGCCGCCGGCGCGGAAGTTGAACACCCGGGAGTGCTCCAGGAACCGGCCGAGGATCGAGCGGACGCGGATGTTCTCGCTCAACCCCTCGACGCCCGGCTTCAGCGAGCAGATCCCGCGCACCACCACGTCGACCGGCACGCCGGCCTGCGACGCGTGGTACAGCGCGTCGATCACCTGCTCGTCCACCAGCGAGTTGCACTTGATCCGGATGCCCGCTTCGAGCCCGGCGCGCGCCAGTTCGATCTCCTCGCCGATCGCACGCACGATGCCGCGGCGGATGCCGTGCGGCGACGTGAGGATCGTGCGGTAGGTGTCCTGGCGCGAGTAGCCGGTGAGGACGTTGAACAGGTCGGTGATGTCCGCGCCGATGTTCGGGTCCGCGGTGAGCAGGCCGAGGTCTTCGTACAGCCGCGCGGTCTTCGGGTTGTAGTTGCCGGTGCCGATGTGGCAGTAGCGGCGGATCGTCGAACCCTCCTGCCGTACCACCATCGACACCTTGCAGTGCGTCTTCAAGCCCACCAGGCCGTACACCACGTGCACGCCCGCGCGTTCCAGCGTGCGCGCCCAGGTGATGTTGGCCTGCTCGTCGAATCGCGCCTTGATCTCCACCAGCGCCACGACCTGCTTGCCCGCTTCGGCTGCGTCGATCAGGGCGTCCACGATCGGCGAATCGCCCGAGGTCCGGTACAGCGTCTGCTTGATCGCCAGCACCTTCGAGTCGGCCGCGGCCTGTTCGATGAAGCGCTGCACGCTCGTGGAAAACGAGTCGTACGGGTGGTGCACCAGGACGTCGCCTTCGCGCAGCGTCGCGAACACGCTCTTCGGCGTCTCCCGTTCCCCGAACGCCGGGTGCGTCGCGGGCACGAACGGCCGGTCCTTCAGTTCCTTGCGATCCACGCCGGACAGCTGGAACAGGCAGGTCAGGTCGAGCAGCCCGGGGACCTCGACCACGTCCTCCGGATCCACCTCCAGCTCGCGCAGCAGCAGTTCGAGCATGTGCTCGCTCATGTCCTGCGCCACTTCGAGCCGCACCGGCGGGCCGAACCGGCGTTGCGCCAGCTCCCTCTCCAGCGCCTGCAGCAGGTCCTCGTCGCGGTCTTCCTCGACTTCGAAGTCGGCGTTGCGGGTGACCCGGAAGATGTGGTGCTCGGTCACCTCCATGCCGGTGAACAGATCGCTCAGGTGCGCGGAGATCAGTTCCTCGAGCGGGAGGAAGGTGGCCGACCGGCTGCCGCGCTCGGTTTCGACGCGCATCAGCCGCGGCACGTTGCTCGGCACCTTCACCCGGGCGAACCGCTCGGTGCCGCCCTGCGGGTCCCGCACGGTGACCGCGAGGTTCAGCGACAGCCCCGAGATGTACGGGAACGGGTGCGCCGGGTCGACCGCGAGCGGCGTGAGCACCGGGAAGATCTGCTCGGAGAAGTAACTCGACAGCCGGAGCTGGGCCGCGCCGGCCAGGTCGGACCAGCCGACGAGCTGGATGTCCTGCTCGGCCAGTTGCGGGCGCAAGTGGTCCTCGAACGCGGCGGTATGCCGCTCGACCAGGTCCTGGTTGCGCTTGGCGATGTAGTCCAGCTGTTCGCGCGGAGTGAGCCCGTCCGCGCTGCGCACCGACAGGCCGGTGCCGTCGCGCCGCTTCAGCCCGGCGACCCGCACCATGTAGAACTCGTCCAAATTGGACGCGAAAATGGCGAGGAACTTCGCCCGCTCGAGCAGCGGCTGCGATTCGTCCTCGGCCAGCGCGAGCACGCGGGCGTTGAAGTCGAGCCAGGACAGCTCGCGGTTGAAATAGCGGTCGTCGGGCAGCGTCTCGACTGCCGTGGGCGCGGAAGTGACGGCGGGCGGGGCCGACGGGACGGCTCGGAATTCCTCGCCGGTCTCGGTCGTGGTCCGGCGCGAGCGCGCCGGGGTCTTGGCCGCAGCCGGCGGCGCGGCGGGTTTGCGCAGCGCGCTGGACGCGGCGGCTTTGCGCTTGGCCGGCTTAACATTCTGCTCCGCCGACGCCGAGCTGGATTTGGCCCGCCGGGTGGTGGCACCGTCGGAGTCGCCGCGTGCGGACGTCTTCGCGGCGGTGGTGCGCCGGGCCGGGGCCGGGCCGCCGTCGCTCTTCGCCGCGCCCGTCCTGCGCCGCCGGGCCGGGGTACTGCCGTCTTCTGTGCTCACGGTGCCCATTGTTCACTACGAAGCCACAGTTTGCGCAGGCCGCGATGAAGGTCGCGTGAACACGTCAGCGCAATTGTGCCCGTTCGGCCGGGAGCAATGCCGCGGTGCGCTTGCCGAGACCGAGTGCGGCGGCGTGGCGGAGATCATCTTCGGTGTCCACGTCGCTGCGCAGCGACGGCAGCTCGCGGGTGAGCGGGATCGCACCGGAAGCTTGGTGCAGCGCCGCGGACCCGGGGCCGAACTGCGGGTCGAGCGGCTCTCCCGGAGCGGAGAGCAGGAGCGTGGTCCCAGTGCCCTGGCGGTCGACGACCACCGCGCGGCGCCCGGCCGCATCGGACAGCGCCTGTGCCAGATCCACCGCGCGCAACGCGGGCAGATCCGCTTGGAGCGCGCCGACCACGCCGGACGGCGTGTCCGCGCGCACTAGCTCCGCGCCGTGCCGCAAAGCCTCGTTGAGCCCGCCCCCCGCCGGTTCCGTGACCAGCTCGACGCCGAGACCGGCCAATTCGGACAACGCCGCCGGATCGGAGGTGACCACGAGCACCCGCCGGATCCCGGCGGCCGAGGTGACCGCCGCCAGCGTGTCGCAGGCCAGCGCCAGCACCAGCTCGGCGTGCCGCTGCGCGGCGACCGCGCCGCGCAGCCGGGACTTGCCCGTGCTCGGGTGCTTCAGAGGCATGACCAAGTCCGCGTCCACCTGTCCATCTTTACCCGAAACCCCTGCCCGGGGTCGTGAGTGCACCCTCGCTGGACTGCGCGAACCGGCGCGCGGCAGGATCAGGCGGAGCAAAGCGATCGAGGAGGAGACTTGGCACGGCGTGAGAAGGGCGGCTTCTGGGTGGGGCTGGCCGCCGCTGCGTTCTACCCGATGACCGCGATCGGCAAGCGGGTGTACCTGGGCGCGGAGAAGATTCCCCGCGAAGGGGCCGCGGTGCTGGTGATGAACCACATCTCGCACCTGGACCCGCCGGTCGACGCGGTCTTCGTGCACCGGCAGAAGCGGGTGCCGCGGTTCTTCCTCAAAGCGAGCCTGAAGGGCGTGCCGATCTTCGGCCGGATCGTCACCGGGTCCGGGCAGATCCCGGTGGAGCGCGGGTCGAGCGCGGCCGGCGACAGCCTCAAGGCCGCGCATCAGGCGCTCGAAGCGGGCAAGATCATCGTGATCTACCCCGAGGGCACCATCACCAAGGACCCGGACGGCTGGCCGAAGGACGCCTACAGCGGCGCGGCCCGGCTGGCGCTGCAGAACGACGTACCGGTGTTCCCGATCGCGCGCTGGGGCACGAATCACATCTTCAACGGCTACACCAAGAAGTTCACACCGTTTCCGCGCAAGACGGTGACGCACCTGGTCGGCGACCCGATCGACCTGTCCGCCTTCCGCGGCGGGAACCCGCGCAGCGCTTCGACGCTGCGCGAGGTCACCGCGCTGATGATGGACGAGGTCACCCGGCTGCTCGCGGAGATCCGGCAGGAAGAGCCGCCGGTCAAGGAAGCTCCGCCCGGGAAGCCGGTCCAGACCGCCGAGCCGAAGAAGCAGGAGGACGGCGACTGATGGCCGGCTTCGCCGCCGACGTGCAGCGGGTGACCGTGCTGGGCGCGGGTTCGTGGGGCACCGCGTTCGCGAAGGTGCTCGGCGACGCGGGCCGCGACGTCACGATGTGGGCGCGCCGGGAAAGCGTCGCCGAGGAGATCCGGGAGCGGCACACCAACGAGTCGTACCTGCCGGGAACCCGGCTGCCGGAGCGGATCACCGCGACCGCGGACGCGGCCGAGGCGCTGGCCGGAGCCCACGCCGTGGTGCTCGGCGTGCCGAGCCAGAGCCTGCGCGCGAACCTCACCGGATGGCGGCCGCTGCTGCCGCCGGAGGCGATCCTGGTCAGCCTCGCCAAGGGCGTGGAACTGGGCACGCTCAAGCGGATGAGCGAGGTGATCGCCGAGCTCGCCGAAGTGGACCCCGGCGAGATCGTCGTGGTGTCCGGGCCGAACCTGGCCCGCGAGATCGCCGCTGGGCAGCCGGCCGCGGCGGTGCTCGCGTGCGCCGACCACGAGCGCGCGAAGGCGGTGCAGCGGGCCACGTCGAACCAGTATTTCCGGCCCTACACCAACACCGACGTGATCGGCTGCGAGCTGGGCGGCGCGTGCAAGAACGTGATCGCGCTCAGCTGCGGCATGGCCGCCGGGATGGGCTTGGGCGCGAACACGATGGCGACGCTGATCACCCGCGGCCTCGCCGAAATGGCGCGGCTGGGCGCGAAACTCGGCGCCGACCCGCTGACCTTCGCCGGTCTCGCCGGGCTCGGCGACCTGGTGGCGACCTGCTCGTCGCCGTTGTCGCGCAACCGGACCTTCGGCGAACGGCTCGGCCGCGGCGAGACGCTGGCCGAGGCGCAGGCGGCGACCGGCGGGCAGGTCGCCGAGGGGGTCGCGTCCTGCTCGTCGATCCGCGAACTGGCGCGGCGGCACGGGGTCGACATGCCGATCACCGACGCGATGTACCGGGTGTGCCACGAGGGCGTCGACCCGCGGCAGGCGGGCGCGGAGCTGCTCGGGCGGTCGCAGAAACACGAGTGGAGCTGACCGGCTCCGGCTCGCGGCAGCCGGGTGGCCTGCGCAAACGCGAGCGGTTCGGAGCCGTCCACGAGCTGGGAAGCGGTTGACCGGGCGGCCCGGGGCTGGTTCGCTTGACCGCATGCTGACGTGCGCGATGACGATGCGGCCGGGGTCTGCCGACCTCCGCCCCGTCATGGGCATGTCGTGTCGCTGTTGTCGGTGAACCCGCCCCGGCCCAGCTCGACACCCGCTTTCCTTGGTAAGGACTTCTTTTCATGTTCGCCGTTCCGGACAACACCCTGCTGCGTCCCGAAGACCCCGCCCTGCGCCACCCGGTCCGCGTCGCCCTCGACGTGGCGGCGGACCGGGAACGCTGGGGCGCGCTGCTGCGCTACGACCCGGAGGCACGGTTCTCCGCGCTGGTCGAGCGCACCGAAGGCCAGGAGGTCTGGCTGCTCAGCTGGCTTCCCGGCCAGCACACCGACCTGCACGACCACGCCTTCTCCAGCGGCGCGTTCACCATCGTCTCCGGGCAGCTGACTGAAACCGTCGCGCGGCGGGCACCCGGCGGCCGGGCGGTGACCGAGGTGCACGGGCTCAGCGCCGGGCAGTCGCGGGTGTTCGGGCCGGGATACGTGCACGAGGTGCGCAACGACGGGCCGGACCCGGCGATCAGCGTGCACGTGTACCGCGAAGGCGGCCGGCAGATGCGTTCGTACCTGGCGAATTCGGTGGACGGCCCGGCGCTGCTGCGCTGAGCACTCCCGAGGTTGGTCCGTGAAGGGAACATTGAGGGACTCAGATTCCGACTTGTATGTGGTGACCGGTTGGATTGGCTGGCTGATCACTGGTCGTAGTCTGCCGGAAGTGCCGGGCTGGGATCGCTCGTGAGATTCCTGCCGCCCTTGTGCGGGCTGGCTCGTTGAGGGTGTGTGTCCTGGTCCGGCACCGGCTGCGGTCTGACTCAACAGAGGTTCGGGCACCACAAGCTGAAAGTCGGAATGTCGACCGCGGTTTCCCGTATCTGACGAGGAAGGAACGCGGTTGATGGTCGTGATCGGAGTCGACCCGCACAAGTCCAGTCACACTGCGGCGGCGCTCGACCCGGGCAGCNACGCGACGCTGGACACCGTCCGCATCGACGCGGCATTGCCGGAATACCGGAAGCTGCTGGTCTGGGCCCGGCGGTTCGGGCAACGCCGCTGGGCGGTGGAAAACGCCTGGGGGCTCGGCCGTCATCTGGCGCAGTGGCTCACCGCGCGGGGCGAGACCGTCGTGGACGTCCCCGCGACCGCGACCGCGCGGGTGCGGCAGCTCTCGCGGGGCCGCCGGAAGAACGACGCCCTGGACGCCGCGGCGGCGGCCAGCGTGGCAGCGCTGCAGGGCGACGGGACCCCGGTGACCGCCGAGGGGCTCTCGACGGTGCTGGGGATGCTCGACGAGCGGCGGACCAACCTCACCCGGCAACGCACCCGGACGGTCAACCAGCTGCACGCCCTGCTGCGCGAACTGATGCCCGGCGGCGCACCCGCCGACCTGACCGCCGGCCAGGCGGCCGCGATGCTGGCGCGGGTCCGGCCGGCCTCTCCGGCGGAGCAGGCCCGCAAGGACCTCGCGCGGGACCTGGTCGCCGACATCCGCGCACTGGACACCCGTGTGAAGACGAACCAGAAGCGCATGCAGCAGGCCGTCGCCGATTCCGGCAGCAGCCTGCCCGACGTCGTCGGCATAGGCCCGGTGGTGGCCGCGCGGCTGATCGGGCGCACCGGTCGCGCCTCGCGGTTCCCGACAGCAGCGGCCTTCGCCGTCCACGCCGGCGCGGCGCCGATCGAGATCGCCAGCGCCGGCACGGCGCGGCACCGGCTGTCGCGCCAGGGCGACCGCAAGCTGAACAATGCCCTGCACACGATCGCCTTGACCCAGGTGCGCATGTCCGGAACCAGAGGACGCCTCTACTACGACCGCAAGATCGCCGAGGGCAAGACTCACAAAGAAGCGATGCGCTGCCTGAAACGCCGTCTGGCCGACCACGTCTGGCGAGTCATGATCGCCGACCAGCGCCGGCAGACACGAGCGGCGGGCCCGGGAGGACACGCGGGGGCGACTCTGACATCCAGCGCGACCAGCCCTACCCCGACGGCCGGCTCTTCGGACAAGTCACTTCCCGGACCCGCCAACCACAACTCTACGACACCGAACCCAGCAGCTTGACAAACACAGAGGAACCCTCAATGTTCCCTTCACGCACTTACCGGCGAGGAGGCGTTGGGCTTAGTCGAGATCGCCGCGCAGCCGGAACTCCCGCTCGATCTCTTCGCGGCCGCGTCCGGCGGCGAGCAGAAGCTGCAGCAGGATCCGGGATTTCCGCGGGCACAGCCAGCCCGCCATCGTCGCGCCCATCCGGATGAGGCTCGATTCGGAGCCGTGGAACCCGTAGGTGCTGCGGAGAGTCGGCCCGGCGCCCGTCCGGGACGCGACGACCACCGGCACCTCCGCCGCCGCGATCGCGTCGGCGGTTCCGGCGGAAACGTGTCCCACACCGTTGGCGGCCACGACGACGCCGCGAGCGCCGCCGTCGAGTACCAGCCGCAACAGTTCTCCGGCGTCGTTCAGCCCGGATTCCACCAGCGGCACCAGATCGGCGGTCGAGACCGGCGGCAGCGCCGGCAGCCGAGGCGACGACGGGTGGAAGTAGTGCACAGCGCCTTCGGCGACCATCCCGAGCGGCCCGGCCGGCCGCGACGAAAACGTTTCGACGTGTGTGGAATGCGTTTTCCGGACCCAGCGCGCGGCGTGCACGTCGTCGTTGAACGCCACCAGCGCGCCCCGGCCGCGGCTGCGCGGATCGGCGGCCGCGGTGAGCGCGGTGAGGAGGTTGGCCTGCCCGTCCGGGCTGGGCAGGCTCGGGTTCCGCATCGCGCCGGTGAGCACGACCGGCGCTTCGGACGGCCAGGTGAGATCGAAGAAGTACGCCGTTTCTTCGAGAGTGTCGGTGCCCTGCACCACCACCAGGCCGTCCGCGCCCGCTTCGAGCTGCTCCAGGCCCCACTGCCGGGTCCGGCTGAGCGTCTCGTAGTCCATCGAGGAGCTGGAGATGCCCGCGAGCGTCGCCGCGACGACCTCCATCGGCAGCCGCGCGCCGAGCTCGCCGAGCAAGTCCTCGGCGCTCAGCCGCGGCACCACGCCGTTGTCGATCGAACCTCCGGGGGCCATCGAGATGGTGCCGCCCAGCGCGGCGACGGCGATGCGAGTCATGCCCGCACTTTAGGCGGGCGACCGTGCCTGCAGGGTGTAGCTCGCGGCGATCCGGGGCCATCAAACACGGCAGGGGATCTCCGCGCCGGTGCTTTCAGCGAGCTTCCGCGCCTCGCCGAGCGACGCCGGGGAAAGGTCCAGACCGCAGACGCGCGCGCCGCTCACGCCTTCTCCGCCGCGCTGCGCAAGACGCAGAACTCGTTGCCTTCCGGATCTTGCAGCACCGCCCAGCCGGTGCCGTCCTCGTGGCGCAGGTCGGAGTGCAGTGTGGCGCCCAGCTTCAGCAGCCGTTCGACCTCCTCGTCGCGGGGGACGTCCGGCTGCAGGCACAGGTGCAGGCGGTTCTTGATCGTCTTGGTTTCCGGGACGGCGATGAACAGCAGGCACGCGCCGGTGGCCAGGCGGACGCCGACCTCCGGGTCGCCTGGCTTGTCCGCCTCGTCGACCGGCTGGCCGGTCACCTCGGACCAGAACTGCGCGAGCTGCCACGGATCGGCGCTGTCGACGGTGATGTTCTTTACGACGGAAGGCATCGGTACTCCCCAGGACGTCCGGTGACTGATCGACCGCGAGTGTGCCCGGTATGCCTGCTTTGGCGCGAGACGTTTTCGGATCTCGAACCTGTCGACTGGCTGTCAGCCGCGGGTTCGGCTCGCGCGTCCGCGCGGGCGTCACGGAGGATGGCGGGGTGGAGAACCCGAATCCGGTGCGGCTGCTCGTCGTGGACGACGAGCAGCACATCGCCGACCTGGTCGCGACCGTCGCCCGGTACGAGGGCTGGCTGGCCGCGACCGCGGGTTCCGGCACGGACGCGCTCGCGCGCGCCGCCGAGTTCGCGCCCGACATCATCGTGCTCGACGTCATGCTGCCCGACTTCGACGGCTTCGCCGTGCTGGACCGGCTGCGCGAGAAGCACGGTGCGGTGCCGGTGGTCTTCCTGACGGCCAAGGACGCCACCTCGGACCGGATCGCCGGCCTCACCCGCGGGGGTGACGACTACCTGGTGAAGCCGTTCTCCGTCGAGGAGCTGATGGCGCGGCTGCGCGCGGTGCTGCGCCGGACGTCCGGCACGGACAAACCTCGCGCAGCGGTGCTGGCGGTGGGCGAGCTCACGCTGGACGAGGAAACGCACGAAGTGCGGCGCGGCGGGCAACTCGCCGAGCTCACGCCGACCGAGTACGAACTGCTGCGCTACCTGATGCGGCACTCGCCCGCGGTGCTGACCAAGGCGCAGATCCTCGACCACGTGTGGGAGTACGACTTCGGCGGCCGGTCCAATGTGGTCGAACTCGCGGTTTCCCGGTTGCGGCGCAAGCTGGACACCGAGTCCGAGCCGCTGATCCACACCGTGCGCGGGGTCGGATACGCGGTGCGGCAGGCGGAGCGGTGAGCCGGGCCGGACGCTGGGCCCGGCGGTGGTATCGAGCTTGGCGCGCGTCGCGGCTGGGCACCCGGCTGGCGTTCGGCCTGGGTGCGTTGGCGCTGGTGGTGTTCGCGATCGTCGGCACGCTGACGGTGGAACTGATGCACGACTACCTCAGCCGGCGGCTCGACGAGCAGCTCCGCTCCAGCCAGGTTGCCCAGGTGCCGCACCTGCGCGAGTCGAAGGACAACCCGGAGGCGGTCTACTCCTGGTACTCCGCGGTGTTCGACGTGCGGCAAGGCAACGCCGTGCCGCAGCCGGGCAACACGCTGCCGGCCGACGTGCGCCCGCTGGCGCAGATCGCCGTGGAAGCGACCGGCGGCGACCTCTTCCGGACGATCACCCTGCCCGGACAGGGTCCCTACCGGGTGCGGGCGTGTCCGGTGGAGACCGGCCAAAGCGGCACCGGCACGGTACTGCTGAGCGCCGCGCCGCAGTCCGATCTCGACAACACCTTGCGGCAGCTGATGCTGATCGAGGTGATCGCGTTCCTCGTCGCGCTGGCGATCCTGGTGATCGCCGGGCGGTTGGTGCTGCGCCGCGGCCTGCGGCCGTTGTCGGACATGGCCGGGACGGCGCACGACATCGCCTCGCACGACTTGACCGGCACCGCGCAGCTGCCGGTGCGCGCGTCCGGAACGGGCGGCGGCGCGGAGGTCGAAGAGCTGCGCACCGCGTTCAACCTGATGCTGAGCCACATCGAATCGTCGCTGGCGGTCCGCTCCGAGGCGAACGACCGGCTGCGCCGGTTCGTCGCCGACGCTTCGCACGAGCTGCGGACGCCGCTGACGTCGATTCGCGGCTACGCCGATCTTTTCCGCTACGCCGCGGCGAACGAGCCGGCCGAACGCGAGGCGCACCTGGAGAAGATCCGGGCCGAGACGGCGCGGATGAGCGTGCTGGTGGACGATCTGCTGCTGCTCGCGCGCTTGGACGCGCACGACGCGGAACCGCCGGTGCGGCCCCGGCGGATGGACCTGACCGAGGTAGCCGTCGCCGCCGCGGACGCGTTCCGGGCGGGCCGTCCGGAGCATCCGCTGGCGGTGTCGATCCCGGAAGATCCGGTGCTGCTGCGGGCGGATCCAGTGCGGCTGCGGCAAATCGTGGACAACCTGCTGGCGAACGCGGCGGTGCACACCCCGGCCGGGACTTCGGTGGAACTCGCGGTGACGGTTTCGGCCGGCGCGGCGCTGGTGTCCGTCGCGGACGCGGGACCGGGGATTTCGGCCGAGGACCAGGAACGGATCTTCGACCGGTTCTACCGCGTGGACAATTCCCGGACCCGCGCCGGCGGCGGGACCGGGCTGGGGCTGTCGGTGGTGCATTCGCTGGTGGTCGAGCACGGCGGGGAGGTCTCGGTGGCCAGCCGGCCGGGGCGGACCGTGTTCACCGTGCGGCTGCCGCTGCCGGAGTCAACCCGAGCCCGCAGCGGTCCGTGAAGGGAACATTCAGGTACTCAGAGTCCCTCAATGTTCCCTTCACGGACTTGGCCGCAGCGGTTACCGCGCGGCCGTCGCGGTTCGGGTGACGCGCCCGGAAACGTGCTCCGGTACAGACCACCCAGGCGAGAGGTCCGCCGAGGGCTCCGGCTCGCCGAACACCGTCCGCACCGGCAGCACGCCCGCCCAAGCGGCGTCCGCTTCGACGTCCTCCGGCTCGTCGTCCGGACCTTCCGCGCGCAGCTTCACCGATGCCTCGGCCAGGTCGAGCGCCAGCACCGAAACGGCCGCGAACTCCTTCTTGTTCACCTCGCGCGCGTGTTCCCACGAACCGGGGGAGAGGTGGTCGGTCAGCACCCGCAGGCCGTGCATTTTTTCGTCCGGGTCGGTGACTGGCCGGGCGCGGCCGAGGATCACCGCGCTGCGGTAGTTCATCGAGTGGTTGTTCACCGAGCGGCAGTAGACGATCCCGTCGACCAGCGTCACAGTCACGCACACGTCGGTTTCCCCGGAGGCCGCTCGCAGGCTGGCCGCTCCCGTGGAACCATGCAGGTACAAGGTGTCGCCGTCGCGGCCGTAGCCGGTCGGCAGCACCAGCGGAGCGCCGTCGCGGACCACGCCGAGGTGGCAGATCAGCGCCTCGTCGAGCACGGCGTGCAGCACTGCCCGGTCGGTGGCGGCGCGGTGGCGTTTGCGGCCGAGGGTGGTGCGTTCGGTCGGCGAAAGGCTGCTCATGCGCCCAGTGTGCGGCAGTCAAGTGGCTACCTTGAACGTCCACTTCCTCTACACTTGAGAAGTCCACTCCTCGTGCCGGAGGTCCGCCGTGTCTTATGCCGACACCGCTTTGCCGGTCAGTCTCGACCGCGACGCGGCCACTCCGCTGGCCGTGCAACTGGCCGACGCGCTGCGCGAAGCCGCGGCCGGCGGCCATCTGCGCGGCGGCGACCGGTTGCCCTCCACTCGCGCGCTGGCCGAGCGGCTCGGCGTCTCGCGCACGGTCACTTCCGCCGCCTACGAGCAACTTCACGCGGAGGGCTGGATCGCCGGCCGGCACGGTTCGGGCACCTACGTGACCACTCCGCCGACCCGCGCCGCGGCGTCGGTCACCACGGCCGGTTCGCTGCTCGCCGAAACCGAAGCCGCGCCGACCCTCGACCTCACTCCCGGCGCGCCGTGGGCAGCCGGACTCGACCGAGCGGCCTGGCGGCGAGCCTGGCGCGCCGCCGCAGACCCGGATCCGCTCACTCGCGCGCATCGCGCCGGGCTGCCCGAATACCGGGCCACCGTGTCGGAACACCTGCTGCGCCATCGAGGTCTGGCGGCCGGTTCGGTGCTGGCGACGGGCGGCACGACCGCGGCGGTGGTGGAACTGGCCGCCGCGGTGCTGCGCCGCGGTGCCGTCGTCGCTTTCGAGGAACCGGGTTATCAGCGGGCGGTGCAAGCGTTCCGGCAGGCCGGGCTCACCGTCGTGGGCGTACCGGTGGACGAGGAGGGCCTGCGCCCGGACGCGATCCCGGCCGGCGCGCGGGCGGTGTACTGCTCGCCGGCGCACCAATATCCGATGGGCAGCCGGATGAGCGCGGCCCGGCGCGTGCAGCTGGTCGAGCGCGCCCGAGCCGAAGACATGCTGGTGATCGAGGACGACTACGACGGCGAGCTGCGCTTCGACGTCGCCCCGCTGCCGATGCTGGCCGCGCTCGCTCCGGACGTGGTCGTGCACCTGGGCACCACCAGCAAGATCCTCACTCCCACTCTCGGCGCCGGCTGGCTCGTCGCACCCGCGGCGGTGGCGGAATCCGTGCTGGCGTACCGGGATCTCACCGGCACCCGCCCGTCGCCGGCCGGACAGCGGGTCGTGGTCGAACTGGCCCGCACCGGCGACCTCGGCCGGCACTTGCGGAAACTGCGCCGGGAAATGGCCGAACGCCGGACGCTGCTGGTCGCCGCGCTGTCCGGAGCGGGCGTCCCGTTCGTCGGCGACGACGCGGGCGCGCACCTGGTCGTCCCGGTGGCGAGCGCCGAACGCGAAGCCGAGCTGATCGCCGCAGCGGAGCGGCATGCGATCCGGCTGGACGGCTTGGCCCGGCACTTCGCCGGGACGCCGACGATGCACGGAGTCGCGCTCGGGTACGCGGGCTGTTCGCGGGAGGCGCTGATCGCGGCGGTGCCGAAGCTGGTCGAGCTTTTCCGCTGAACCGGGGGACAGCCCTACCCACGGTCCGCCGGTCAGCTTCATGGTGCGCGACCAGCTCCTCCGAGAGGCTGTGAGCCGATCGACTCGACGCACGGAGGAGCGCACCCATGGCTCGGCTGATTCGGCTGGCAGCGGCGGCGACCGCGGTGGCGGTCGCGGCGGCAACTCTCGCGGTGTTCGCCGCACCGGCATCGGCACAGCCGGGCGCCGATCCCGCGGTGGCGCACCTGCGGGACGAGCTGACCACGGCCCGGATGCCGGCGGCGTCCTACGCGCTGGTGTCCGGCGACGGCACGGTGAAGACCGGCGCGGTCGGCGACGGCGTCACCCCGCAGTCGCCGTTCCTGCTGGGGTCGCTGAGCAAATCGTTCACCTCGCTCGCTGTCCTGCAGCTCGTCGACGCGGGCAAGGTCGGCCTGGACACCCCGATCACCGCGTACCTTCCCTGGTTCCGCACCGGCGGCGCGAACGAACCGATCACGGTGCGGCAGCTGCTGACCCAGACCAGCGGCCTGCCGACCGAAGCGGGCCGGGTGGACATCTACGAGCCGGAAACCACTCTGGAGCAGCGCGTCCGAGCAGTCGCCGACGTCGTCCCGGTGTCCCGGCCGGGGACGGTCTTCCACTACTGCAACAAGAACTACGCGACGCTGGGACTGATGATCGAGCAGGTGTCCGGCCAGCGCTACGCCGACTACGTCAAGGAACACATCTTCGCCCCGCTCGGCATGACCCGGAGCTTCACCGACCTCGCCGAAGCGCGCCGGGCCGGTCTGGTCGAAGGATCGTCCGTGCTGTTCGGGCTGAACGTGCCGATCGAAACGCCGGAGTTCCGCGGCGCGCTGCCCGACGGGTACCTGATTTCCACCGCCGAGGACCTCAGCCACTACCTGACCTTCCAGCTGACCGGCACCTATCGGAACGCCCGGCTGCTGTCGCCGGGAAGCCTGCGGCTGATGCACAGCCCAGCCATTCCGACCGGCGACGACCACGCGGTCCAGGGCATCGACCACTACGGATTCGGCTGGGGCACCGGCACGGTGAACGGGCAGCCGGTGGTCGAGCACGACGGTGACCTGACTCGCTACCACGCCAACATCGGCTACCTGCCGCAAAGCCGCGTCGGCCTCGTCGTGCTCACCGCGCGCAACCCGATGCTGCTGGACAACGGTGCGGCTTACCAGAACACTCTCGCCATGCTCGCCGGCGCACCCGCACCGGAGATCGGCAACGGTTTTCTGGTGACCTACGGAATCGTCGACGGGGTCGCGGTTCTGGTCGTGATCGCGATGGCGCTCGCTGCCCGACGGCAGGTGCGGCGTGCGCGTCAGCTGCCAGACCTGCTGCGGGACAAGGGTTTTCGCCGGACAGCAGGGCGTCCATTGGTGGGGAACCTGCTGGCCGCCGCGGTGGTTTACGCGGCAGTGTTCGTCGGGGTCGGGATGGCCAGCTACGGCAGCTGGCTGCCGGTGGACGTCGCGTACCAGACCTTGCCGGACTTCACGATCGTCGTCTTGGCGGGCATAGCGTTCCTGGTGCTGCGCGGGGTCGCGTGGTTCGGGCGGGCGTCGCTGGTGAACGCCCGGGGAGTAAGCGAATCGCAGCCGGGAAAGTGACGGTCCGCGGACAGGGAGGTCCGGTCTCGCCGGAGCGCCGGACTTGGGCAGCCGCCCTTCCTGCTCCGTCCAGACCGGGCCGGCCTGGACGAGCATGCGTCAATCCGCCCATTTCGGCCATCGGTGCCTCAGTGTCCGGCTGGTCCGGCTCGTCCGCCTCGGACAGCTGGCGCTGGGCGCGGCGCTGATCGCGCTGGGAATCCGTCGTCGGCGGGGGAGCCGGAGACCCCGGGTGTGCGCTGTTGGCCAAGCTCACCCGGTACGGTGACCGGCTATGAGTGCTGAAAAGATCCGGGTCGCGGTCGTGTTCGGCGGCCGCAGCAGCGAGCACACCATCTCGTGCCTGTCCGCGGGCAGTGTGATCGCCAACCTGGATCCGGACCGCTTCGAGGTGCTCCCGGTCGGCGTCACGCCGAGCGGCGGCTGGGTGCTCGGCACCGGCGACCCGAAGCAGCTCAGCATCCAGGGCCGCCAGCTGCCGACGGTCGAGTCCGGCCGCGCGCTGGTGCTGGCTGGCGACGCGACCAGCCGCGAGCTGCGGACCGTCGACCCGGGCAAGGCCACCGAGGTGCTCGGCACCGTCGACGTCGTCTTCCCGGTGCTGCACGGTGCCTTCGGCGAGGACGGCACCATCCAGGGGCTGCTCGAACTCGCCGACATCCCGTACGTCGGCCCGGGCGTGTTCGCCAGCGCGGCGGCGATGGACAAGGAATACGCGAAGAAGCTGCTCGCCGCGGAAGGACTGCCGGTCGGCACCTACTCGGCGCTGCGCCGCGGACAGTCCACTGTGGCCCAGGAAGACCGCGAACGGCTCGGGCTGCCAGTGTTCGTGAAGCCCTCGCGCGCCGGTTCGTCGGTCGGCATCTCCCGGGTCGCCGACTGGGCCGACCTGGACGCCGCGATCGAGCTCGCCCGGCGCACCGACCCGAAGGTGCTGGTCGAGGCCGCCGTGCACGGGCGCGAGGTCGAATGCGGCGTCCTGGAGTTCCCGGATGGCCGGATCGAGGCGTCGCTGCCCGCGGAGATCCGCGTGCTCGCCGAGGACGAGGACGCCTGGTACGACTTCGAGACCAAGTACCTCGGCGAGGACGCAGAGCTGGACATCCCGGCGAAGCTGGACGACGCGCTCACCGAGCGGCTGCGCGCGATGGCCGTCGAAGCGTTCCGCGCGCTCGACTGCCAGGGCCTGGCCCGGGTCGACTTCTTCGTCACCGACGACGGCGAACCGGTGATCAACGAGGTCAACACGATGCCCGGCTTCACCACGAAGTCCGCCTATCCGAAGATGTGGGAGGTCACCGGCGTCGACTACGCGACGCTGCTGTCGACCCTTGTCGACACCGCGCTCGCCCGGGGCACCGGCCTGCGCTGACCGGCAGCCAGGAGGCAGCAATGCAGATCGCGTCCCGGCTCGACCGGCTTCCGGTCACCCGGCGGCATCGGTACTTCGTCGGCATGGTCGGCATCGCGACCTTCTTCGACCTTTACGACCTGTTCCTCGCCGCGACCATCAGCACGGTCCTGACCAAGGAGTTCGGCGTCACCCCGACGACGCTGAAGTATGTGCTGGCCTCGGCGTTCGTCGGCGCGTTCGTCGGCGCGGCGTTCCTCGGGCGGCTGGCCGACCGGCTGGGCCGGCGGCGGGCTTTCCTGCTCACCCTCGGCCTGTACTCGGTGTTCACGCTGCTCGGCGCGTTCAGCACGGACGTGTGGATGCTGGTGGCCTGCCGGTTCATCGCGGGCATCGGCATCGGCGCGGAGCTGCCGGTCGCCGATGCGTACCTGGCCGATCTGCTTCCCGCGCGTTCTCGCGGCCGGGCCACGGCGTGGGCGTACACGATCGGCTTCTGCGGTGTCCCCGCCGCCGGGTTCCTGGCCCGCGCGCTGGCCGGCCACGCGCCGCTCGGATTCGACGGCTGGCGCTGGCTCTTCGTCATCGGTGCGCTGGGCGCGGCAGTGGTGTGGGCGCTGCGCTTCACTCTGCCGGAGTCGCCGCGTTGGCTTGCCGCGCAAGGCAGAACCGCCGAGGCGGACGAGATCGTGCGCAAGCTCGAAGCGAGCGCGCCGCAGCCGCTGCCCGAACCGGAGCCGGAACCGCCCGCGCCGGAACCGGTGCGGGCGGCGGCCTTGCTGCGTCCGCCGTGGTTGCGCCGGACCGCGATGCTGTACGTGTTCCAGCTGCTGCAGTCGTTCGGCTACTACGGCTTCGGGTCGCTGGTGCCGATTGTGCTCGCCGCCAAGGGATTCAGCCTGGTCAGCTCGCTGACGTTCAGCGCGCTCACCTTCCTCGGCTACCCGATCGGCTCCGCGCTGTCCATTCCGGTCATCGAGCGGATCGAACGGAAATGGCTGATCGTCGCCAGCGCGGCGGCGATGGCGGGGTTCGGTCTTGCTTTCGGATACGCCACGTCCGGCGCGCTGATCGCGGTGTTCGGGTTCTGCTACACCGCGGTCAGCAACGTGTTCTCGAACGCGTTCCACACCTACCAGGGCGAGCTTTTCCCGACGTCGCTGCGCGGAACGGCGGCGGGCTCGGCGTACTCGCTGTCCCGGCTCGCGACCGCGGCGATGCCGTTCGTGCTGCTGCCGGTCCTGCAGTCGGTGGGCGCGACCGCGATGTTCGCCGTGGTCGCGGGCGCGATGGTGCTGCTGATGGCGAACGTGGCGGTGCTCGGGCCGAAGACGACCGGGGTGTCGCTGGAGACGATCGCGGCCCGGACGACCAGTTCCCCGACGACCAGTTCCCGGGCACGCTAGGCCCCCCCGCTCAGACCACCCCAATGTGGCATTCGCTGCATCGCACGCACCCAATGCCACATTCGCTGCATGTGACGCACCCAATGCCACATTGGGGCGCGGGGGAACTCGTTAGAACTTCAGCGGCTTCGCCGGAAGCTTCGCCGAAATAGCGTCCGAAATAGCCTGCAGCGGGCCGGTCCCGGTGTTCCCCGGCACGGTCAGCGCGACGTACACCGCGCGGTCGACCGCGTACCAGGTCGCCGATCCGCCCTGCTCGACAACCAGCCACTGCACCTTGTTGACCATGCGCAGCTGCGAGCTCGGGGTCAGCTCCGGGGGCCGTTCGAGGCCGCAGCGCAGCACGACCGGATCCGGTTCGCCCCAGGCGACGGTGGACGGCGGCGCCGGTTCGGCGAGCGTGCGGGGCGACAGCTCCTTGCCGTTCGACGTCAGCGTGGCCGGAACGCCGGTGATCAGGTTCTTGCAGTCGGCCGAGCCGGCCTGCGGCGCGGGCACGGACACCAACGCCAGCGGCTGGTTCGCCGCGTCGTTCCCGCCGGACGAGTTCTTCGTCAGCGCGAAGACGACGACCGCCGCGGCCAGCGCGAACACAAGGACGGATGCGATGACGAGGACGGCCTTCGGAGGCGCGCCGGTGTCGGTATCTGCCACCGCTTCAGTGGACCACGGGTCAGAGGTGGACCACCGGGCAGGTCAGCGTCCGGGTGATCCCGTCCACGTTCTGCACCCGGGCCACCACGAGCTGGCCGAGCTGGTCCACCGTTTCGGCGGTGGCGCGCACGATGACGTCGTAAGGCCCGGTGACGTCCTCGGAGCTGGTCACGCCCGGGACCCCGGAGATCTCCGCAGCCACCGCGGCGGCCTTGCCGACCTCGGTCTGGATGAGGATGTATGCGTGGACCACGGCGTGCCCTTTCGTCGGTGGCGGACGGCTCGGGGTAGGAACGGTGTAGGCAACGTAGCGCCAGCCCCGGGAAAAACCTAGGGGATCCGATTGTCGGGTAACCAATCCGACACAGGCGAGGGAAACAGGAGGTGACCGGTGTCACCGGACGAGAACTCGGTGGCTGGGACGGGCGAGTTCGGCCTGATCCGGCGGGTCACCGAAGGACGCGCGCAGCCCGCGTCGACACTGCTCGGTCCCGGCGACGACGCGGCGGTCCTCGCCGCGCCGGACGGCCGGGTGGTCGCGAGCACCGACGTGCTGGTGCACGGCGTGCACTTCCGGCTCGACTGGTCGAGCCCGGAACAAGTCGGCCGCAAAGCGGTCGCGGTGAACCTGTCCGACGTCGCCGCCATGGGCGCGAAGCCCACGTCGGTGCTCGTCGGGCTGGCCTGCCCGGCGGACACCCCGGTGAACGTCGTGACGGAGATCATGGACGGCATCTGGGCCGAGGCGGCCGCGGCCGGTGCCGGGGTGGGCGGCGGCGACATGGTGAGCGCGGACCAGCTGGTGATCAGCGTCACCGCATTGGGTGACCTCGAAGATCGCGAACCGGTCACGCGTTCCGGCGCGCGCCCCGGCGACGTGCTCGCGGTGTGCGGCCGGCTCGGCTGGGCGGCTGCGGGCCTCGCGGTGCTGCGCCGCGGGTTCCGGTCGCCGGTCGGCGTGGTGAACGCGCAGCGCTGCCCGGAACCGCCGTACGCGGCCGGCCCGCGGGCGGCGCTCGCGGGCGCGACGGCGATGATCGACGTGTCCGACGGCCTGCTCGCCGATCTCGGGCACCTCGCGGAGGCGTCCGAAGTCGGCCTCGACGTGCAGACTTCGCTGCTCGACGTGTCCTCGCGTCTGCAGGAGGTCGGCAGGGCGCTGGGCGCGGACCCGTTGCAGTGGGTGCTGACCGGCGGCGAGGACCACGCGCTGGCCGCGACGTTCCCGCCGTTCGAAGACCTGCCCGAAGGCTGGCGCAAGATCGGCGTGGTCACCATGCCCGGCTCCGGCGTGACGGTGGACGGCAAGGAGTACGCGCATCAGGGCGGCTGGGAGCACTGGCAGCAGTAGCCGGTTGTTTAGGGTGGCGGCGTGGACATTCGCGTCGTCGCCTTCGACCACCCCGACGCCGTCAAGATGATGGCCGGCATCCAAGAGGAGTACCGGCAGCGGTACGGCGAAGAGGACGAGACGCCGATGGACGCCGCGGAGTTCACCCCGCCCCGGGGGCTGTTCCTCGTCGGCTACCTCGACGACGTGCCGGTCGCGTCCGGCGCCTGGCGGGCGCACGACGGCCCGGCGCCGTCCTTCCGGCCCGGCGACGTCGAGGTGAAACGGATGTACGTGGTGGATTCCGCGCGGGGCCGCGGATTCGCCCGGGCGATGCTCGCCGAGCTGGAACGGACCGCGGCCGAGGCCGGCCGGAAGCGGGTCGTCCTGGAGACCGGCACCGAGCAGCCGGAAGCGATCGCGCTCTACGGTTCGTCCGGCTACACCGAGGTGCCTGGTTTCGGGCACTACCTGGACGAGCCGTACAGCCGGTATTACGGCAAGGATCTCTGACTCGGAGGCGACATTGGCCATCTACGCGCTCGGCGACCTGGTCCCGGCGATTCACCCGGACGCCTACGTCCACCCCGACGCGACGGTGATCGGCGACGTCCGGATCGCCGCGCACGCGTCGGTCTGGCCGCAGACGGTGCTGCGCGGAGACCACGGCTACATCGAACTCGGCGAGCGGTCGAACATCCAGGACGGCTGCGTCGTGCATTGCACGGCGAAGGACCCGACGATTCTCGGCCCGGCGTCCGCGGTCGGCCACGCCGTGCACATCGAGGGCGCGAGGATCGGCACCGGTTGCCTGATCGCGTCCGGTTCGGTGGTGCTGAACGGCACGGTGATCGAGGACGGCGGGATGGTCGGCGCGGGCGCGGTGCTGTCGTACAACTCGACGGTGCGGACCGGCGAGATCGCGCTGGGCGTGCCGGCGAAGACCCGGGAGAACAAGTCCTTCTCGGCGGAGCAGATCGGCATGGTCGTGGACTCCTACGTCCGCCGCGCCGCCCGGTTCCGCGAACAGCTGCGCCGGCTGGACTGACGTTCCGTGAAGGGCCCCTTGAGGGACTTGGAGTCCGTGAGGGGCCCCTTGAGGGACTTGGAGTCCGTGAAGGGAACATCGACGGACTCAGAGTTCCTCAATGTTCCCTTCACGGCCACGGCCACGGCCACGTCGCCAGCCTCGGTGCCAGCCCCGGCCCAGTGACGCCCGCCACCTGCCGCTAGGCTCGCGGGCCGTGACCGCACGACCGCTGACCGAGATCGTCGAAGCAGGCTGGGCGCACGCCCTCGAACCGGTGGCCCCGCAGATCGCCGCGATGGGCGAGTTCCTGCGCGGCGAGATCGCCGCGGGCCGCACCTACCTGCCGGCCGGCGAGCACGTGCTGCGCGCGTTCCAGCAGCCGTTCCAGGACGTCCGCGTGCTGATCGTCGGCCAGGACCCGTACCCGACTCCCGGGCATGCGGTCGGACTGAGCTTCTCGGTGGCCCCGGACGTGCGGCCGATCCCGAAGAGCCTGATCAACATCTACCAGGAGTACGTCGAGGACCTGGGCCACCCGAAGCCCGCCAGCGGCGACCTGACGCAGTGGGCGGACCAGGGCATTCTGCTGCTCAACCGGTCGCTGACGGTTCAGCCGCACAAGCCGAACTCGCACCAGGGCAAGGGCTGGGAGCAGGTCACCGAGCAGGCGATCAAGGCGCTCGCCGCGCGCGGCGGCCCGCTGGTGGCGATCCTGTGGGGCCGCAACGCCCGCAATCTGCGGCCGATGCTCGGCGAAGTGCCGTGCATCGAGTCGGCGCACCCGAGCCCGCTCTCGGCGCGCAACGGGTTCTTCGGATCGCGTCCGTTCAGCCGGGCGAACGAGCTGCTCGTCCAGCAGGGCGCCCAGCCGGTCGACTGGAAACTCCCCTAGCCCGGCGTGTCCGGTACCGGCGGACGGTTCCGACCTCCAGGGTGAAGACCGATTCAACCCTGGAGGGAACACCATGACCGCCACCGTCACGTCCGCCGACGGCACTCCGATCGCGTTCGAGACCTATGGCTCGGGCGCGCCGGTGCTGCTGGTCGGCGGCGCGGTCAACGACCGGACTACCGTCGCCGCGCTGGCCGGAGTGCTCGCCGACGCCGGATTCACCGCGATCGCCTTCGACCGCCGCGGCCGAGGCGACAGCGGGGACGCGCCGCTCTACGCGGTGGAGCGCGAGATCGATGACCTGGCCGCGCTGATCGAGACTGTCGGCGGGGCGGCGGCGATTTTCGGCCATTCGTCCGGCGCGATCTTGTCGCTGGAAGCCGCTGCGCGCGGCCTGCCGATCGGCCGGGTCTCGGTCTACGAGCCGCCGTTCATCGTCGGCGAGGATCGGCCGCGTCCCGGCGACGACCTGGTCGACCGGATCAGCGCCCGCCTGGCGGAGGACGACCGGGACGGCGCGGTCGAGCTGTTCCTGGTCGAGGGGACCGGCACGCCGGCGGAGATCGTGGAGCGGATGAAGGCCGCCCCGGTGTGGGGATGGTTCGTCGGTCTCGCGCACACCCTGCCGTACGACCTGACGATTTGCGGCCGCGGCAACCACCTGCCGGTCGATCGGCTGGCCGCGATCACCGTGCCGGTGCTGTCGCTTTCGGGCGGCGCCAGCGACGAGTGGATGAAGGCCGGTGCGAAAGCGGTGGCGGACGCCGTCGCGCACGGGCGGCACGAGGAGATCGCGGGCCAGGACCACGGCGTGCTCAACGCGCCGGAGACCCTGCGGGACGTGCTGACCGGGTTCCTGCGCTGACGGCTCGGCGCACACAAAAGGGGCGGGTGCTCGAAAGCGCCCGCCCCTTTTTGCCGAAAACTGGGAATCAGCCGCGAACGACCTTGCCCGCCTTGATGCACGACGTGCACACGTTCAGGCGCTTGCGCTGGGACACGCCGACCTTGGCGTGCACAGTCTGGATGTTCGGGTTCCACCGGCGGTTGGTACGCCGGTGGGAGTGCGAGACCGACTTGCCGAAGCCGGGTCCCTTGCCACAGACGTCGCACACGGCAGCCACGTCGAACTCCTCTGGATATGGGACAAAGAATGCGCGCCCGAACGTGCCGGGCAACTCGACCATAGTAACGAGTGGTTTCGGGGGCCGTGTCGCGGGGTCGTTACCCTCGCGGGGACCGGCTAGGAGGTTACGGGTGCGGGTGCTGGACGCGATGGCGGTGTCGGGCTGGGCAGCGGCTTCGGTGCACAGTCTGACCAGGCTGCGGACCGCGATCGACGGCATCAACGTGTACCCGGTCGCGGACTCCGATACCGGCTCCAACCTGCTGTACACGATGACCGGCGCGCACGAGGCGCTCCAGGCGGCCGAGCCCGCCGACGCCGCCGAGGCGCTGGCGGTGCTGGCGCGGGGCGCGGTGGCGCACGCACGGGGCAACTCGGGCGTGATCCTTTCCCAGGTCGTACGTGGGATCGCGGACTGGGCAGCCACCGGCGAGCTGGACGGTCCGGGCCTCGCGGCCGCGCTCGGGCACGCGGACCAGGTCGCGACCGGCGCGGTCAGCCGCCCGGTCGCGGGGACGATGCTCACGGTCTTGCACTCGGTGGCCGCGGCGGTCCGGGGAACCACCGCCGTCCTGCCGGAGGTCGTCCGCGACGTCGTCGCGGTCGCCGCGGCCGCGCTGGACGAAACGCCCAAGCAGCTCCCCGCGCTGGCCAAGGCCGGGGTAGTGGACGCGGGCGCGCGCGGCCTGGTCGCCGTCCTCGACGCGCTGGCCAGCGTGATCACCGGCGAAGCCGAGGACCTCGGGCACGAGCTGCGGGCGACCGTCGAGCCGGTGGTCGAGCAGGCGTACGCGTGGGAAGTCATGTACTTGCTGGACGAGGCCGACGAGGCCCGGCTGCCGGCGTTGCGGAAGGAACTGAGCGGCTTCGGCGACAGCGTGACGGTGGCCGGCGACGGGGCGGGCAGCCACGCGGTGCACGTCCATTGCGCGGATATCGGCGCGGCCATCGAGGCCGGCCTGCAGCTGGGCCGCCCGCGGAACATCCGCGTCGAGCCGCTGATCACGCCTACCCCGATCGAACCGGGCGGCGGCCTGGACCGGTCGGTGGTCGCCGTCGTCCGCGGCGGCGGGCTGGCCGAGCTGCTGCGTGCCGAGGGCGTCGCGGTGCTGGCCGTGCCGCCGGGCGAGACGCCGAGCGTCGAGGACCTGATCGGCTTGTTCAACGAGGCGGCCGGCCAGCACGTCAGCGTGCTGCCGGGCGGCCCGGATCTCACCGCGGCCGCCGACGCCGCCGCCGGGCATCCGATGGCGGGGGAACGGGACGTCGTGGTGATCCCGTGCTCGTCGCCGGTGCAGGTGCTGGCCGCGCTGGCGGTGCACGACGGGGACCGGCGGGTCAACGACGACGTGGTCGCGATGGCCGAAGCGGCGGCCGCGACGAGGCGTGGCGAGCTGCGGGTCGCCCGTGAGGAGTCGCTAACCTGGGTGGGACGGGCGCAGACCGGCGACGTGGTCGGCCTGGTCGACGACGAGGTGGTGTCGATCGAGCCCGCTCCGGCGTCGGCGACGAACCTGGTCGCGGCCGCTGTCGGCGTGCTCAACCGGATGCTGGCGCTCGGCGGCGAGCTGGTCACCGTGCTGAGCGGGGCGGACGCGCCGCCGGGCCTGACCGCGGAGCTCACCGAGCAGCTGCGGCTGGAGCACCCCGAAGTGGAACTGACGACTTACGCCGGCGGTCAGGTCGACGCCGTGCTGCTGATGGGGGTCGAGTAACGATGGCCGGACTGCGCGACAAGCTTCCGCTGCTGCTGGGCGCGAAGACGGCGAAGGCGCTCTCCGGCGCGCTCGGCATCGAGACGGTTTCCGACCTGCTGCGCCACTATCCGCGCCGCTACGCCGAGCGCGGCGAGCTCACCGATATCGCCGGGCTGGAGCTGGGCGAGCACGCGACCGTGCTGGCACGGATCGAAAAGGTCAGCAAACGCCGGATGAAGTCCCGCAACGGCACCATCCTGGACATGGTGATCACCGACGGGAAGCGGCGGCTGGCGTGCGCGTTCTTCAACCAGGCGTGGCGCGAGAAGGACCTGGTGCCGGGCAAGACCGGGCTGTTCGCGGGCAAGGTCACCGCCTTCCGGGACACGTTGCAGCTGGCCAATCCGGAGTACGAACTGCTCGACGCAGAACGCGAGGCGGAAGCGGTCGACAACTTCCTCGCCGAGATCATCCCGGTCTACCCGGCCGCGCAGGGCATGCCGACCTGGTCGATCGCCAAGTGCGTGCGGCAGGTGCTGGACGTGCTCGAGGTCGGCGAAGACCCGATGCCGGAGGAATTGCGCACCCGCAACGGTTTGCCCGGGCTGGAGCGCGCGCTGCGCGGCATCCACCGGCCGGAGGACTGGGCGCACCTGGAGACTTCGCGGCACCGGCTCAAGTGGGACGAAGCGATGGCCGTGCAGCTGATTTTCGCCCAGCGAAGGCACTCCGCGGTGTCGCGTCCGGCGAAAGCCAGCCCGCACACCGACGGCGGCCTGCTCGACGCGTTCGACAAGCAGCTGCCGTTCGACCTGACCGCGGGCCAGCGCGCGATCGGCGACGAGATCGCCGCGGACCTGTCGTCCGAGCACCCGATGAACCGGCTGCTGCAGGGCGAGGTCGGGTCGGGCAAGACGGTGGTCGCGCTGCGGGCGATGCTGCAGATCGTCGACGCCGGCCGGCAGGCCGCGATGCTCGCGCCCACCGAGGTGCTCGCCGCGCAGCACGCCCGGTCGCTCCGGGAAATGCTCGGCTCGCTGGGGATGGCGGGCGAGCTGGGCGCGGCGGAGAACGCCACCCGGATCACCCTGCTGACCGGATCGATGGGCGCCAAGGAACGCAAGAAAGCGTTGCTGGAAGCGGTAAGCGGGGAGGCGGGCATCATCGTCGGCACGCACGCGCTGATCCAGGACACGGTGAAATTCGCCGACCTCGGCCTGGCGGTCGTGGACGAACAGCACCGGTTCGGCGTCGAGCAACGAGACGCGCTGCGCTCGCGCGGCGCCGATTCGACCAGCCCGCACGTGCTGGTCATGACCGCGACGCCGATCCCGCGCACGGTCGCGATGACGGTGTACGGAGACCTGGAAACCTCGGCATTGCGCGAAATGCCGGTCGGCAGGTCCCCGATCAAGACGACGGTCGTTCCGGTGGCGGAGAAGCCGGCGTGGTTCGACCGGGTGTGGCAGCGGGTCCGCGAGGAGGTCGGAAAGGGCCACCAGGCGTATGTCGTGTGTCCGCGGATCGGCGACGAACCCCCCTCGGACAAGAGCGACAAGCGCCCGCCGCTCGCGGTCCTGGACGTCGCGCCGGATCTGGCGAACGGGGCGTTGAAGGGCTTGAAGATCGCCGCGTTGCACGGCCGGATGCCGACCGACGAGAAGGACGCCGTGATGCAGGCGTTCGGCGCGGGGAAGATCGAGGTGCTCGTCGCGACCACGGTCGTCGAGGTCGGCGTGAACGTGCCGAACGCGACCGCGATGGTGATCCTGGACGCGGACCGGTTCGGCGTGAGCCAGCTGCACCAGCTGAGAGGCCGCGTCGGCCGTGGCAGCGTGCCCGGATTGTGCTTGCTGGTCACGGAAACCCTGGACGGCACGTCGACCCGCGAACGCCTCGCGGCCGTCGAGTCCACCACGGACGGCTTCGAGCTGTCCCGGCTGGACCTGGAACTGCGCCGGGAAGGCGACATCCTGGGCGCGGCCCAGTCGGGAAAGCGATCCGGGCTGAAGCTGCTGTCGCTGCTGCGGGACGAGGACGTGATCACCGAGGCCCGCGCGCAGGCCCAGGAAATCGTGCTGAAGGATCCCACGCTGGCATCGGCGGGCGGGCTGGCTCAGATGGTCGCGGACGTGGTGGACATGGAGAGGGCGGAGTACCTGGAGAAGAGCTGAGCTGCGGTTCTCGTGGCTCCGTGGCCGCGCGGCGGCCCGCTGCCCCGGGCTTGCGGGTTGGTTGTGCGGCGGCTCGCCATTCCGCTGACTGACACCTCGCCCGCCGACTCGCGGTTTCCCGCGCTCGTCCACTCGTCCTCGATCCTTTCCCCGCCCGGAACCCGCCGGAATTCGCATGCACTGCCCGCTCGCCTGTGCTTCCCTGTCCGTACCAGGTGCTTTGCCGGAAACCCGGGAGGAACGGTGCCGGAAAAGACTGCCGCAGTCCGCCGAGCGACGCTGGAAGACGCGGCCGCCATCGCGGCCGTCCACGTGAGTTCCTGGCAGGCGGCCTACTCGGGGCTGATGCCGGACGAGTTCCTGTCCGGCCTGTCGGTCCCCGCGCGAACCGAGTCCTGGGCCGAGAACCTCGCGAACCCGTCGTTGCCGCACACGGTGCTCGTCGCCAGCGAAGCCGGTTCGGGTGAGACGGCCGGCTTCGCTGTCTTCGGCCCCGGCCGCGACGACGACACCACTCCCGAAACCGGGGAACTGTCGGCCATCTACCTCCTGCCGGCCCAGTGGGGCAACGGGTTGGGCCGCGCCCTGCACGAGGAATGCGTGCGCGGCCTCGCCGCCCGCTTCGAGACGGCGACCTTGTGGGTCCTGTCGGCCAACGAGCGCGCACGGAAGTTCTACGAGCGCGCAGGCTGGGTCTCGGACGGAAGGACGAAAGTCGAGACGATGGCCGAGGGAACGGTCCCGATCGAGGAGATCCGGTACCGGTTGTCCCTGCGCGATTAAGCCTTGGTGGGGCGGCGGGCAACGCCGAGTGATGAGGCTTCACGGTGCCCAGCCGTGTCGGGACGTTCCTTGGATGTCGCCGCTGAACGGCGAGACCTTCGTCGAGCGCCTGCCCTCGTTGTCGCCGTTTACCGGCAACGAAGCGTGCTACGCGAGCATTGAGCAGCACGCAGCCGGCGAGTTCCGCCTCGACGGCAAATCCGCGCGGACGGCTTGGCCGGCTCGTCGCGGATGCGGTACGCACACTCTGAGGTCGACGTCGCGCGGGCCTTCGACGTACTCGTCTGCTTGCCGTCAGCGTCAGTGCGCGGGCACCTCCCGCTGGCAGTCGCCGGTTAGCCGGTTATCGGCGAAACCCAGGTCGCAGCACAGATCAACTCCTCTCGAACAGCCGTCTCGACCGCAGGTGCGCCGCGCCGGCCCGGCGCTGGACAGGGACCAGCCCATCGGGTGACGTCGAGTTGCCGCCAACCGGCCGCCGGGATACCACCGCAGACATGCGGAACCGAGCGGCGCGTGGCCTTTTTCCGGCAACACTGACGTTTTTGCTGGTGGTCGGCGTGCAGCCGGCCGCACTGGCAGCGAGCGGGACTCAGGTCAACCCGCCGAGCTGGGCATTGGACCGGATCGACCAGCGGACCGGCCTCGACCAGAAGTACCACTACGATTCGGACGGTTCCGGCGTCACCGTCTACGTGATCGACAGCGGTGTCGATGCGAAACATCCGGATCTGCAAGGCCAGGTGCTGCCCGGCAAGGATTTCCTCACCACTGGCACTGACACGTCCGACACCAACGGCCACGGCACCCGGGTCGCGGGAATCGTCGCCGGGCACAGCTACGGCGTCGCCAAGGGCGCGCAGATCTTCCCGGTCCGGGTCCTGGACAAGGCAGGCGGCGGAGCGACCGACACAATCATCGCTGGCCTGGACTGGGTCGCGAAGAACGCGCATCAGCCCGCGGTCGCCGTGCTCGGGATCGGCGGCGTGCCGAACGAACAGCTCGACAACGCTGTCAAAGGTGTCGCCGCGGTGATGCCGATCGTGGTTCCGGCCGGGGAGGGCGGCACCGATGCCAGCCAGATATCGCCTGCTCGCGTCCCGGCGGCGCTGACCGTCGGCGCGACCGACGTCCAAGACCAAGTCGCGAGTTTCTCGAACTTTGGGACGCCGCTCGACCTGTACGCGCCGGGCGTCGACATCCCCGCGCCGATCGCCGGCACCGCGGATGTCGGGCCTCTTTCCGGCACCTCGATGGCGGCGGCGGTGGCGGCCGGCGCGGTGGCCGTCTACCGGTCCGCGCATCCGGACCTCGCGCCCGCCGCGGTCGACGAGGCAATTGTGCGGGACGCAACGCAGAACGTAGTCAAGAATGTGCCCTCTGGAACGGCCAATCGGCTGGTCTGCACGCTGCCCGAAGACAAGCCCTGACCGGTGCGGGCGGCCAGCCGGGCCAGCGGCGGTCCGGCAGGTCGGGGCCCATGATGTCCATCACTTGGACTACGCCTCCCGTACCGCGGGAACAACCGGGTAACGTGCCTTCGAATACCGATCCGAACAGGGAAGGACCGGGCATGTTCCGCAAAGTGCTGGTGGCCAATCGCGGCGAAATCGCGATCCGGGCGTTCCGCGCAGGTTACGAACTGGGCGCGGGCACAGTCGCCGTGTTTCCGCACGAAGACCGCAACTCGCTGCACCGGCTGAAAGCCGACGAGGCGTACGAGATCGGCGAACCGGGCCACCCGGTCCGCGCCTACCTCTCGGTGGAGGAGATCGTCCAGGCCGCCAAGAAGGCGGGCGCCGACGCGGTCTACCCGGGCTACGGCTTCCTGTCGGAGAACCCCGACCTGGCCAGGGCCTGCGAAGAAGCGGGGATCACCTTCGTCGGCCCGAGCGCCGAGATCCTCGAGCTGACCGGCAACAAGGCGCGCGCGGTCAAGGCGGCGCGCGAGGCGGGCGTCCCGGTGCTCGGCTCGTCGCAGCCCTCCAGCGACGTGGACGAACTGGTCGCCGCGGCCGGCGAGCTGGGCTTCCCGGTGTTCGTCAAGGCGGTCGCGGGCGGCGGCGGGCGCGGCATGCGCCGCGTCGAGGACCCGGCCCAGCTGCGCGAGTCGATCGAGGCCGCCGCGCGCGAGGCCGAATCGGCGTTCGGCGACCCGACCGTGTTCCTGGAGAAGGCCGTGGTCGAACCGCGGCACATCGAGGTGCAGATCCTCGCCGACGGCGAGGGCAATGTGATCCACCTGTACGAGCGCGACTGTTCCGTGCAGCGCCGGCACCAGAAGGTCGTCGAGCTGGCCCCCGCGCCGAACCTCGACCCCGAGCTGCGCGACCGCATCTGCGCGGACGCGGTGAAGTTCGCGCGGCAGATCGGCTACCGCAACGCGGGCACCGTCGAATTCCTCCTGGACCGCCAGGGCAAGCACGTGTTCATCGAGATGAACCCGCGCATCCAGGTCGAGCACACGGTCACCGAGGAGGTCACCGACGTCGACCTCGTGCAGTCCCAGCTGCGCATCGCCGCCGGTGAGAACCTGGCCGACCTCGGCCTGTCGCAGGACAAGATCTACCTGCGCGGCGCCGCGCTGCAGTGCCGCATCACCACCGAAGACCCGGCCAACGGCTTCCGTCCGGACATCGGCATGATCAGCGCCTACCGCTCACCGGGCGGCTCGGGCATCCGGCTCGACGGCGGCACCGCGTTCTCCGGCACCGAGATCAGCGCCCACTTCGACTCGCTGCTGGTGAAGCTCACCTGCCGCGGCCGCGATTTCCGCACCGCGGTGGGCCGCGCCCGCCGCGCGGTCGCCGAGTTCCGCATCCGCGGAGTGGCGACGAACATCCCGTTCCTGCAGGCAGTGCTGGACGATCCGGACTTCCGCGAAGGCAACGTCACCACCTCGTTCATCGAGCAACGGCCGCACCTGCTGACCGCGCGCCACTCCGCCGACCGCGGCACGCGCCTGCTCACCTACCTTGCCGACCAGACTGTCAACCGACCGCACGGCGAGCGCCCGCGCACGCCCGATGCGGCCACCAAGCTGCCGAAGCTGCCCGCCGACACAACGCCGCCGGACGGGTCCAAGCAGAAGCTGGTCGAGCTCGGTCCGGAAGGATTCGCGCGCTGGCTGCGGGAGTCGCCGCAGCTCGGCGTCACCGACACCACCTTCCGCGACGCGCACCAGTCTCTGCTCGCGACCCGGGTGCGCACGAAGGACCTGCTCGCGGTGGCCCCGGTCGTCGCCGCGACCGTGCCGCAGCTGCTGTCGCTCGAATGCTGGGGCGGCGCGACGTACGACGTAGCGCTGCGCTTCCTCGCCGAGGACCCGTGGGAGCGGCTGGCGCAGTTGCGCGAAGCCGTGCCGAACATCTGTCTGCAGATGCTGCTGCGCGGCCGCAACACGGTCGGCTACACGCCTTACCCGACTGAGGTCACCACGGCCTTCGTCGATGAGGCGACCGCGACCGGTATCGACATCTTCCGGATCTTCGACGCGCTCAACGACGTCGAGCAGATGCGGCCGGCCATCGAAGCCGTCCGCGCCACTGGGTCGGCGGTCGCCGAGGTCGCGCTCTGCTATACCTCGGACCTGTCCGATCCGAACGAGAAGCTCTACACGCTCGACTATTACCTCAAGCTGGCCGAGCAGATCGTCGGCGCCGGGGCGCACGTCCTGGCGATCAAGGACATGGCCGGCCTGCTCCGCGCGCCCGCCGCGGCGCGGCTGGTGACCGCGCTGCGCAAGGAATTCGACTTGCCGGTGCACCTCCACACGCACGACACCGCCGGCGGCCAGCTCGCCACCTACCTGGCGGCGATCCAGGCCGGCGCCGACGCGGTGGACGGCGCGGTGTCGTCGATGGCAGGCACCACTTCGCAGCCGTCGCTCGGCTCGATCGTGGCGGCTACCGACCACTCGCCGCACAGCACCGGTCTCGACTTGCACGCGATCGGCGACCTGGAGCCGTACTGGGAGAGCGTCCGCAAGATCTACGCGCCGTTCGAAGCGGGTCTCGCTTCGCCGACCGGCCGCGTCTACGACCACGAGATCCCCGGCGGGCAGCTCTCCAACCTGCGCACCCAGGCCATCGCGCTCGGCCTTGGCGACCGGTTCGAGGACATCGAGGCCATGTACGCCGCGGCGGACAAGATCCTCGGCCACCTGGTGAAGGTGACGCCGTCGTCCAAGGTGGTCGGCGACCTCGCGCTGCACCTCGTCGGCGCCGGCGTCGCTCCGGCGGACTTCGAGGCGGAGCCGAACAAGTTCGACATCCCGGACTCGGTGATCGGCTTCCTGCGCGGCGAACTCGGCGACCCGCCGGGCGGCTGGCCGGAACCGTTCCGCACCAAGGCGCTCGAAGGCCGTTCGGCCGCGAAGCCGGTCGCCGAACTGTCCGAGGAGGACCGCAAGGAGCTCGCTGAGAACCGCCGCGGCGCGCTGAACCGACTGCTGTTCCCTGGCCCCACCAAGGAATTCCTCGCGCACCGCGAGGCATACGGCGACACCAGCGTGCTCCCGAGCAAGGACTTCTTCTACGGTCTGCGCCCGGGCGAGGAATACCGGGTGGAGCTCCAGCCCGGCGTGCGGCTGCTCATCGAACT
Source organism: Amycolatopsis benzoatilytica AK 16/65 (assembly GCF_000383915.1). Lineage (NCBI taxonomy): Bacteria > Bacillati > Actinomycetota > Actinomycetes > Pseudonocardiales > Pseudonocardiaceae > Amycolatopsis > Amycolatopsis benzoatilytica. Next base: position 5,084,507 of record NZ_KB912942.1, on the reverse strand, counting down.
GGAAGCCGTCGGCGAGGCCGACGAACGCGGCATGCGCACCGTCATGACCACGCTCAACGGCCAGCTGCGGCCGATCCAGATCCGGGACCGCTCGATCGCCTCGGACATCCCGGCCACCGAAAAGGCCGAGAAGGGCAACCCGAAGCAGATCGCCGCGCCGTTCGCCGGCGTGGTGACCCTGCAGGTGGCCGAGGGCGACCAAGTGGAGGCCGGGGCGACCGTGGCGACCATCGAGGCGATGAAGATGGAAGCCTCGATCACCGCTTCGGCCGCGGGCAAGGTCGGTCGATTGGCGATCACCTCCGTTCAGCAGGTCGAGGGCGGGGACCTTCTCATCGTGCTCGAATAGCCGCTTCCCGCGCCACTTTTCAGTGCACGAGGGGTCCTTTCGCGCCAGCCCGGCGCGAAAGGACCCCTCGCATTTTTTCGTCCTCGCTTTTTCCGGTCCGGTCGCGCTAGCGTCGAAGCATGCTGATCAACGCGGTGCCGCAATGGCAGGGCGCGATCGGGTCCCGGGCACGGAAGCTGGTCGAGGGCTGCCGCGCGCTCTCCGAACTCGCCGGGCACGTGCTCGGCAAACCAGTGCACCATGTGCGCCAGGACTTTTCCGGGTCCGACGTCGTCACTGGAATCGCCAACCGGGCCGTGCTCACCGGCACGAACCGGCAGCTGCAGCTGTCCGCGATCGAAGCGCCGGAAGGCCCGGTGCTGACCATCGGCGGCGACTGCGGAGTGGAGCTGATCCCGGTCGGCGTCGCGCGTTTCCGTTACGGCGCAACGCTTGGCGTCGCCTGGTTCGACGCGCACGCGGACCTGAACACCGCGGAATCTTCGCCGTCCGGCGCTTTCCACGGCATGGTGTTGCGGTCGCTGCTGGGCGAAGGAGACAACGAGTTCGCCGCCAGCCCGGCGATCGAACCCGGCCGCGTGGCGCTGTTCGGCACTCGCGCGTTCGATCCGGCCGAAGAGAAAGCCATCGCCAGCGGGCTCGCTGTGCGGACCGAAGACGTCGCCGCCGCGCTGGCGACCGCCGGCGCGGACCGCGTTTATCTGCATGTGGACTTGGACGTTCTCGACCCGGGCGAATTCGCCGGAGTGAACTGTCCGGAGCCCGGCGGGCTCACAATCGCCGAATTGGCCGCGGCGATCGACGGACTGTCCGGAATGGACGTCGTCGGCGCCGGCATCACGGAATGCGTCGGCTCGGACGTTTCGGCGCTCGAGCCGGTGCTGGCCGCGGTGGGGAGGGTGCTGATGGAGGGCTGAGCCTCCGCGCCGAGGCAGCGATCCGCGCCTCGTCCGGTCCGCGGACCAAGGAAAACGCACGGGCAGAAGGAGGTGCGCGCGCACCGTGCGGAACACGGTCCGCCTGACGGCGAAAACCACGCCGGCCGGACGGTCGCCCGGGTTTACTGCGGCGGTGCGTCCAGATTCGCCAGCGCCACCCGCACGGCGTCGACGGCTTCGTCCGGCGTGACGCCGAGTTCCCGGCTGTGCCGGGCGTATTCGGCGGCCGCGCCGAGGAGCAGTGTCGCCGGATCCGGCCGATCGGCCGGTCCGGTCACGACGGTGCCCCTGGCCCGGGCAGTGGTGACCCAGCCGGCGGCTTCGAGTTCGCGGTACACGCGAGCGACGGTCCCGGAGGCGAGTCCGAGGTCCCTCGAGAGCTGACGAATCGGCGGCAGACGGGCATCCCGCGGCAGGGAGCCGGTCGTGATCGCACGGGCGATCTGGTCGTGTACCTGACGCCATGGCGGAACGCCGTTTTCCGCGTCGACCACCACTCGCAGCGGCATCTAGCGTGCTGCCCGGGTTGTCGTGCGCGGTTTCGCCGGCGGGCCGACGATCGCGAGGAACGCGGCGATGGTGGCGACAAACGCGATGAATGCGCTCATCGTGCCGACGCTCCATCCCAGCGTTCCGGTCGTTCCGACGCTGAGCCCGAGCGCGACGCGGGCGCTGCGCGTGCGCAGTGCCAAGTCGGCTTCCGGGTCGCCGGCGGCTGGCCGCCGGACGGCGAGAAGCACGATCAGCCAGGACACTGCGGCCGAGCCGAGGATGACCGCCGTCTGGGGCCATTGCCCCTGAACGGCGAGATGCACCGCAGCGATTCCGGTGGCCAGTCCGGCGACGATGATCGTCCACAGCGGAGCGAAATCGAGCACGCCACGGGGTGCGAGCAAGGCTTCCTTGCGGGGTTCTCGCGAGGAACGCTGAGCCAGGACTTCGGCGATCAGCCCGCCGAACAGCGCGACGAACACGATCGAGCCGAGGCCGTGCGCCCGCGCGAGATCTTCCGCATGGGGGATCAGCGGGAGACCGATGAACAGCCATGGGTACCAGAACCGCCGGCGGCGCAGGTAGCGCACGGCAACCGACACCTGGTCGGCGGCCAGGTTCGGCACGCCCCATTTGACGAGCAGCCGGGTGCCCTGCTTCTCGTTCGGCCAGAGCACGATCAGCACGATCAAGCCCACGACGCCGGTGCTGATCGCGACCGCGATGGCTGAGTCCAGCCTCATGGCGGGTTCCTCCCTCTTGTATCAAGTAGATGATACAAGAGGGAGGACGGGCTCGCTGGGCGGTCACGCTCGGTTGCCACTGAGCGGCGATCGGGGCGTGGTCCGGCGATCGCGGGCGGAGGCGGCCGGGTTCGCCCATTCGCACGCACGCCACGGCGCGGCCAGCGGTGTGTTGTCACGCGGTACGGGGCCGACCTCGTGAACTTGTCACAAAAGTGACAAGAAATCGGTTTCTTCCCGGACCGGTGACACGTTTCGCGTTGTCTTTTCGATGTGCCGGGTGTCACCCCGCAATGGATGCGGGAGTTGCCGGCCATTCTGAGGCGGCCGGGGAGACCGGGGCGGAGCGAAGGAGCTGCGATGTCGGTGGAGCGGGGACTCGATCACGCTGTGCCGCCGACCGCGCTGCCGCGCAAGCTAGCCGAGATCCTGCGTCCTGAGCTCGCGAGTCTGTCCGACGAGATCGTCGACGAGATCCGCGGGTCGATTCCTGCCTACGCGAGACCGCTCGACGGTCCGTATGGGCGATCGATCCGGGCTGGGGTCCAGTACGCCATCACGCTGTTCGTCGCGCAAATCGCGGACCCGCGCGTGTCGAAGGAGCAGTCGCTGGAGGTACATCACCGGCTCGGTCAGAACGAGATGCGCGAAGGGCGCAGCCTGGACACGCTGCAGTCGGCGTATCGGGTCGGCGCGCGCGTGTCGTGGCGTCGCATCATGCGCGTCGGACGGCGGGCCGGTCTTTCGTCGGCGGTGATGTCTCAGCTGGCCGACGCGATGTTGGCGTTCATGGACGAATTGGCGTCCGTGGCGCTGGACGGCTACTTGGAAGCGAAAGCCCGGACGGCTGGCGCACTGGACACTTGGCGGCGACGGCTGCTCGGAGTCCTGCTGGAAGTGCCGGCTGCTCCGCCAAAGGCGATCGCGGAGCTGGCGCAGCTCACTGGGTGGGGGGTGCCGGAGCAGGCTTCGCCGGTCGCGGTCAAATCGCCGTTGAACGGCAGGGCGCGTCGCCATGCGACGTTCGACTCGGATGTGCTCGCGGAACTGGATTCCGCCGAGCCGTGCATCGTCGTCCCCGGCGCGGTCACCGGCGCGCGGCTGGCGACGCTTGAGGCGGCGCTGCCGGACTGCCGGCTGGCCGTCGGGCCGTGTGTGCCGTTGGCGAATCTCGCCGATTCGTTGCGCTGGGCCCGCCGGGCGCTGGTTCTCGCCGATCGAGGGCGAATCCCTGCTCAACGGGTGATTCGCGCCGAGGGCCATCTTGCTGCGCTGCTCGTGCATTCCGACGGTGCGCTGACCGAGCTGCTCCGGGCTCGGCTTTTCGCTCCGCTGGCGGAGATGACCGACAAACAGCAGGACCGGCTGCTCGAAACGCTCCGCGCCTGGCTGGACAGCCAGGCGAACGTGGTCGAGATCGCCGAGCGGCTCCAAGTTCACCCGCAGACGGTGCGCTATCGCATGCGCCAGCTGCAGGCGACGTTTGGCGATTTGCTCCGTGACCCGGCGGCGAGGTTTGAGATGGAACTGGTCCTGCGTGCGGCCGGGGACGATCAGCTCCGACCGGAACTGCCTTGGCCGCCGCCTCTCGCGCGGGCGAGCGTGGTGCCAGCCAGCCGTCGTCCGACGCCTCTCGAAGACTCGCCAAGCCGCCGCTGAGAGGCGCAGCCTCCGGGGTGAGCGAGCGCCGTAGTTGTGCACGACGAATACCGGCGCACGCACGTGATGCGGTAGTCGGAGCGGAGCGAGGTCGGCCGCCCGCCGGTGCCCTCGGAGCTGCGCGAATTCGTCATGCTCGGTAAAAGGAAGTCGCTTCGCGTGGTTGGGAAGTGCAAGTCAGCGAGAGTCTTGCCATCCAAGAACCTGGTGACGGCTTTCTGGATGAAGGGCGAGCATGTCCGCTGATGCGCCGGAAACGTTCTGGCGCATCAGCGCCGGTTCGGTCTCAGCCGGGAGCCGGCGTGTCCGGGATCGGCGGGCATTTGGTGTGATCCGGGTGCGAGTACGAGGCGCACTCGCCGAAGTTCACTTCGACCACCTTGGCCTGGTTGATGTTCGTCGTAGTGGAGGCCATGCCGGTGAGCAGCGGGTTGAGCGGTTCGGCGGTGCCGCAGTGGACGAACGGCGGCAGGGCGAAACCGCGGTAGTCGGGGTCGGGCGAATTCGGGTCCGTGCCGAGGACGCCGCCCGTCGTCGCGTTGTATTTGCCGGACAGGTAGAGCGAGACCGGCTTGGCGGTGACGCAGTCCGGGCCGAGGTCCAGTGGCACGCCGTTGATTTTGGCGTTGCTCATCCGGGCCATCACCTGGACGTGGGTGGTCAGTCGACTGCCGCCCCAGAGCTGGCCGCTGAGGTCGATCAGCGTGGAATTGCGGTAGTCGAGGGGCAGGAACTCGACGGTCGCGGTGACCGGCACGAAGCCGAAACCGAGGAAGGTCGCGGTGGTCGGACGGAAGCCGACCACGCCGGAGATGGTGCTCGGATCGCGCGGGACGTAGTCAGGGGGGACCAAAAGCACTGTCCAAGTTCCGTTGAGCACCCCGGTCCGGTTGCCGGCGACGGTCGCGCCCAGCCGGTAGATCGACGAAGTCGCGGTGACCTGGACGTAGTTGAGCGGAGTGATGAGCGGGTAGTCGCCGTCCTCCTGTGGTGCGACCGCGTTGGGGCGGGCCGGGGGAGGGAGCGGCGGCGGGCTGTTCGGGTTACCCGGGCTCGGAGCGGCGGGGGGTGCCGTGGTGGCGAGGATCGAAACCAGCGTCGTCGTCTGGTCCGGGACGAGGGTGCAGGCGACCGGGGTCGACTCGGCTGGTCCGTCGGTGGCCGGCTTCAGGGCGATGGTCGGGGCGCTGAGGTCGAAGCTGACCCGGCCGGGGGCGGTGATCGCCTGGTCCGGCAGGTCCGCGGTCGCGGTCAGCTTCGCGTCGCCGGTTGCCGGCACCGGAGTCGCGTCGATCGTGAACGGCGTAGGGATCGCGGTGCTCTTGTCTCCTTGCCGCGCGGTCAGATCGAGGGTGAGACCGCCCCGGATGCTGTCCGCGGGAGCTGGTGCCAGCTGGGCGGCGACGACCTGGGGGAGCGTGAAAGAAGCCGTCAGGGAATGGAATTTCAATCCGGTCCCGACCTGCACTGTCGTAGGCACGGTCGCGGAGACGGTCAAGCTGATCTGCTGCGGCCCGGCGGGGGCGGCGTACGGACAGTCGAAGACGATCTCTTTGCTGACTTGCTGTTCGCCGGATGACGACGGGGGCGGGACGGTGGGGGCGGGCGCTTCGGTCGAGGCGGAGCTGACGCCGGTGAGCGCGCCAGTGCCGATCGACAGGACGCCGAGGACCGCGAGCGCGGCGAAAGTCGTTCGGCGGGCCGGACGGCGGTGGGCGGCGGGTGCGGTTGCTTCCGGCATCGCGCCTCCTCCGGTCGGTCCCGAGAACGGTTTCCGAGCGAAGTTACCGATCGGTTCGGCCGGTGCGCAAGCATCGTCGGCGAGTGCCGGATTTCCTTTGCCAGCAGGGGTTTTTCTTATGTTCGCCAGCTAGTTCGGAGGCCGGTTTTCATCGGATTCTGACAAAGAATCTGAGGCTTCGCCGCAGGGGTCGCGAAGGCTGGAAGTATCCCGGTGAACAGTGCGGAGGAAGGAGCTGCGATGGCGGCCGGACACCGGCGATGGGACAAGGTTGCGGCCGCGGTCGCCGCGGTCGCCGCGGTCGCCGTGATCGGGGCGGGGGCCGCGGCGAGCGGGCCGGTCGTCGCAGTGAATGTGTTGCCGCTGAACGGCGTGGCCGCGGCGAAGCTGAGCGCGAGCGGAGCGCCGCTGAGTGCGGCTGGCGCGGCGGGCAGTGCGGCTGGCGCGGCGAACGTGCCGCAGCTGACAGCGGCTGGGGGCGTCTATCAGTGGGGGACCCGGGGCATGTCGAACATGCCGCCGGCCACCACATCGGGCCTGTCCGCGGTTTCGGCAGGCGGACTATTCGGGCTGGCGCTGAAGAACGGCGCGGTACTCGCCTGGGGCGACAACAACTTCGGCGAAAGCGAGGTACCGGAGGACCTGTCGTCGGGTACCACCGAGATCGCCGCTGGCTGGACCCACGGCCTCGCCCTCAAGAACGGCAAGGTCTACGCGTGGGGGAACGACTGGTACGGCCAGACGGAGCTTCCGGCAGCGGTTTCCAGCGGGGTGATCGCGATCTCTGCCAGCGCGGTGCACAGCCTCGCGTTGCTGTCGAACGGCCGGGTGGTGAGCTGGGGCAGCCGGACGGACGTGCCGGACTTCGCGCAGTCCGGCGTCAGTGCGATCTCCGCGGGCGGGGACCACAGCCTCGTGCTGAAGGACGGCGCGGTGCTTGGCTGGGGCAGCAACGAGTACGGCCAGACGACGGTTCCCACGGCGGCGAAATCCGGTGTGACGGCGATTTCGGCCGGGTACGAGCACAGTCTCGCGTTGAAGAACGGCGGAGTGATCGCTTGGGGGCACGACAACGACGGCCAGACCGACGTGCCCGCCGCGGCGGCGAGCGGGGTCGTCGCCATCGATGCGGGGTGGAACCACAACCTGGCGATCAAGGCGGACGGGTCGCTGGTCGCTTGGGGCAACAACACCTACAGCCAGGCGACGGTGCCGAAGCCGCCGGTGTGCGGACCGGTCACCAGTGCGTCGGCGGGATATGAGTTCGGCCTGGTGATCACGGACCTGTCGGTGCGCTGCCACTGACGCGGCGGCGTGTCCTAAGTGCGGAGGGGACCGGCTCCTGGGCCTCCGGCCGGGCCGGTCTTCGCCGACGCCCGGGTCGGCTCGCGGTGACCAGGCGGTGTCGGCGACGGCGCTGGTGTCCCGCCCGCAGCGAGAGGACCTATGGCGTTGGCGCGGAGAGCGACTCCCGTTCGTTCGACCTGCAGCTCCGCGCTGCCGCTGGGCATCCCGCTCGGTCGAGCAGCAAGCTGAGGTCAACCGAGCGCGCTCCCCAACGAGACCCGGAACGACGACTGGAGGGGCGGCCGCCGGGCCGCCCCTCCACTGGTCCAGGGTCAGGATGCGGTGATGGTGCCGGACGGGGTGAAGCTGGTGCCCGACGGTGCCGTGCAGGTCATCGTCCACGGGGTCCAGCTGCCGTCGGCTGCCTTGTGGAACTCGAGATTCGCGGTGATCGTCGTGCCGAGGGCGAAGTTCACCGCGCCCGCCGCGGCCGGTGCGGTGTAGGTCGGAATGACCGACGTCGACGCCTGGTTGATGTTCACCGTGATCCCGCCGCCGGCCGGGTAGATCTGCTCCGGGATCTGCAGGCCGGAAGCGTCCGGCTGCGACAGCGAACCGTTGTCGACGGTGATCGGGACGTCCGCGGTGCCGCGGATGCCGTCGTAGCCGGCGGCGGTGAGCAGTGCGTGCACGATCGAGGTGATCGATGCGCTGCCGCCGACGTTGGCCGGGGTGACGCTGGTGTTGACCGGGATCGTGTCCGGGCCGTCGAAGTGCGCGGAGATCGACACCGTCTGCGCCGGGATCGCCGGGAAGGTACAGCTGTAGCTGGCGGGTCCGGCGGAGTAGGTTTGGGTGGCCGCCGACGCGGTGCCCGCGGCCAGCACCGCGATCGCACCGACGGCGACGCCGGTAACGACGCCCTTGGACAGTGTGCGGATCCGAGGCATACCATTCTCCTTAGGTTCGAATGCATTTTCATGGTGCCTGCAAAAGAGGGCTGGAACTGCCCGCGGATTCCGTTCCGGTGGGTTCGCGGGGAACGGGGAGCAGGCTCGGTTGGATAATTCTGACCGCCCGCACCAGGTTACCCGCGAGTTCGGTCGGCAACAAGCCTGGTGGGAGCCTTGTTGCCGGGTGTTCGGCTGGACCGATTCTCTTGTCACTGACAGCGTAAACAGTACTCTTGGCTCGTTGGGAAGTGACAATCCAGCTAAGTTGGCGGACACGAAAAAAGGACGCCGGAAATGGTCCGGCGTCCCCGTCTTTTGGCTGTCGGTCAGCTCTTCGAGGTCAGGGTGAGCGAGATCGTGTTGTCTGGTCCGGACACGAGTGCGCCGAGGGCGAGATCGGCGATGAAACAGTTCTTGAAGTCCGGGATGGTGTAATTGCCGGTGAGCGTGATCGGCTTGGTGATGTCGACGTTCGGGGCGGACAGGGTCAGGTCGATCGGCGTGGTCGTGGTGCAGCTGCCGGGCACGGTCGGCACCGGGAAGACCGGCACGATCGGGCCGGCCCAGATGTCGCTGATCTCCATGTTCGCGGTCTCGTGGGTGGTGAGCGTGCCGTTCGCGAGGGTGCCGGTCGCGGGCGCGGTCGGAGTGACGGTCACCTTCGCCTTGATCCGGAAGCCGCCGGCGAGCAGCGAGATGTTCGCGGTGGAGGGTGGCAGCTGCAGGTTCGCGTTGAGGCCGACGGCCCCGGTCTGGTCGTCGATCAGGAGATTGCCGTCAAGGCTGCCGGGACCGAGCGAGAGCGTGCTGCCGGTCTTCTTCACGACCGTGCTGCCGGCGACCGAATAGGCGATCGGGATCGGGATTTCGGCGGCCGACGCGGGAACGGCCGACGCGAGGCTCGCGGCGGTCGCGGCAGCGGCGGCGAATGCGCCCACCCGGGCGGTCCGGGCGATTCGGGAAGTGGGCATGACGGTACTCCTTCGGCGGTCGGGAACTATTTTTTCAACGGGGTACGAGATCGGTGACGAACCAGGTTCCGGCTATTCGCTGCGCAGTGACGGACAGTTGCGCGGCGGCGGTCTCCGGAGTGACGGAATTCCCCCGGGCGGCGGACTGGTCGAGGAAAACGAGCAACTGTGCGCGGTCCCCGGAAAGCTGCTGCACCGAGGTGGCGGAGACCCGGGAGGTGAGGATGAGTTTCTGTTCCGGGGCCATCTTCCGCACCTGCGCGAAGAGTTTTTGGTAGGAATCGCGCGCTCGGCCGCGCAGGACAGTGGCGGCGGCGTTTTCGGTGACATCGGTTTTGTCGTAGGAGTAGGAGAAGATCTGGTTCAAGGCGAGGCTGACCGCGGCGGCGACGTCGGCGGTGGCCGGCTGGTCGGTGAGGGCGCGATTCGCGGCGGAGCCGGTCGCTGCGGCGGAGTGGGTTTCGACGGTGCACCAGGTGCCGGCAGCGGCGAGGAGGACGGCAAGGGACAGGAGAATCGCGGGCAGGCGGCGGGGGTGCGGGACGGTTGGCGCGGGAGTTGGTCCGGCGGTGGAACGATCGTCGGCGGCGAGACTGGCTGGCGTGGGGGTTGGTCCGGCGGTGAAACGATCGTCGGCGGCGAGACTGGCTGGGGTGGGGGTTGGTCCGGCGCCGGAAGCGTCGTCGTCGGCGGCGGGACTGGCTGGCGCGAGGCGGGCTCCGGACCGACTGACCGGCTCGGCCAGCTTTCGCGAGACCCGGCGGGGCGGCGAGCTCTTCACGATCCGGCCACCCCCAGCTGGTCGAGCGAGCTGAGTTTCCAGCCGGACGCGGTGCGGGTCATCGTGGCGGACAGGCGGGTGCGGCGGGCGGGTTGTGCCGCACCGTCCTTGGTCACGGCGATTTCCACCGACGCGAGGAGTTTCGCGGTGCCCGCCTCCGCGTTCAGGTCGGACAGCCCGGCGTCCAGGACGTGACCGGTCGTCGCGGGACCGGACGGCGGGGCGGTGCTGGCCAGCGAGACCTGCAAGGCGCCGGTGGTTGCGTCTCGCCAATGCGCCAAGTCCTGGTCCCGCTGCTGGGGGTCGAAGGTCGTGACGGTCGCGATCAGGGTGCGGCCGGCGGCGACTGCCTCGTCCCGGGTGGCGCCTCCGGTCGACGCGGGAGCCGTCGCAGCGGCGTGCCAGGACCAGGCCGACCAGGCGGCGAACGCGGCCGCCAGGGCCAGGGCGGCTCCGGTGACCCAGGTCAGGGTGCTCCGCGGCGAGCGCGCTTGCCGCGGAGCGTCGGCGGCTCGGCCGTCAGGTTCGGCCGGGGCAACCGCGTCGTCGCGGTGCGGCTCCGATGTGACCTCAGTCAGTTTCCCCGGCGCAGCCACAGCATCTCCTCCAGATCGGTCGACGTCGGGATGCCGTCGGCGGCCGTCGGCAGGCCGCCGGGGCGGGCCGGGGCCGGGACGCCGGCGTGCGGCGCGTTCTGCGAGCCGCGGACCGACGTCGGGTTCCCCGTGGGCAGGGTGCAGGACGCGGCGGTGTCGAACGGGAGCACTGGCAGGTCCCGGCTGCTGCGGACGGGCGTTCCCTCGTATCCCTTCCGGCACGGCGGCGGGTCCCAGAACGTCAGCGCGAGCGACATCTTCCCGCCGTCCGGGGTGATCGAGGCCGATGTCGAAGCGACCGTCTTCGGCAGAGTCACCAGCAGCTGTTCCAAGCCGTCCGTGCGGGCGCTGAAAACCTGCGCGGTGGTCAAGAGGTTCGCCATCAGGATCGGCAGTCCGGGGCTGGTGTCCCGGAGCAGGCCGGACACCTGGGTCGCGGCGGGCGGGGCACTGGCGATCAGCTGCCGCAGATCGCCGTCGGAGGAGGCCAGTTGTGCGGCGAACAGGTGCGCGTTACGGCTGAAATCTCGCCAGGCCGAGGACGAGTCGACTTGGGTTTTCAGCACCGTCGAGCCGTCGTTGACCAGTTTCGTCGTCTGCGGCAGGTGGGCGGAAGCCGAATCGGTGAACGATTTCGCCGTGTCCATCAGCACTTGCAGGTTCGGGCCGGTGCCCTGCAACGCGGTGTCCAGTTCGTTCACCACGGTACGCAGATCGGCGGTCGGCACCGACGCGGTCAGGGAGTCCACATCGGACAAGAAGGTCTGCACGGGCAGCGGCAGCGTGGTCGCGCCGCGCGGGATGACGCTGCCGTCTTCCAGGTACGGGCCGCGGTCGGTCGAAGGGCGCAAATCGACGTACTGCTCGCCGACGGCGGAGCGGTTCGCGACGAAAGCCCGCGAGTTCGCCGGAATTCGCGGGGCCGAGTCGTTCAGCAGCAAGTCGGCTTCCATGCCCTGTTCGGTCAGCCGCAGCTGGCCGATCCGGCCGACCGCCACTCCGCGGTAGGTCACCTCGCCGTTGGTGAAGATGCCGCCGCCTTCGGCCAATTCCAGCCGGACGGTGTAGGCGCCGACGCCGAACAGCCGCGCGATGCCGGCGTATTTCGCCCCGACGATCGAGGTCGCGGCCAGCGCGACGATCACGAACGCGATCACCTGGATCCGGACCCGTCGAGTCAGCATCAGTTGCCTCCGGACGGCAGCAGCAGGGCCGGCAAGCCCGGGGGCACGCCTTGTCCGGGCGGCGGGAGCTGGACGTCGGCACCGGGCAGCAACGTCGCGTAGACGTTCAAGTAGTCGCCCTTGAGCGCGTCCAGCACGGGGTCGGTGAACGGGAACGTCGGCAGGATCTCCAGCGCCTTGGGCAGATTCGACCCGGCGTCGGCGAGCCGGTGCAGGATCGGCGCCAGCGCACGGAGGTCGGCGGCCAGGTCGTCGCGGCTCTTGTTCGCGACGTTGGTGGCCACCCCGGACAGCTGGTCCATCGACTGCAGCATGGTCACCAGCTGCGGGCGCTGGTCGGTGAGGGTTTTCAAACCGGGAGTCAGGTCGGTGAGGGCGTCGGCGATCTGCTTGTTCCGATCCGCCAGCGAGGACGACAGCCGGTCGAGCCCGTCCAGCGCATCGGTGATGTCCTTGCGGTGCGTGTCCAGATTGGACATCAGGTCGTCGACGCCGCGGAGGAAGCTGCGGATCTCCTCTTCGTTGCCGTCCATCGCCTTCGACAGTTCCTTGTTGATCGTCTGCAGCTGGCCGATGCCGCCGCCGTTGAGCAGCAGCGACAGCGCGCCGAAGATTTCCTCGAACTCCGGGTTGCGGTTGGTCCGCGACACCGGGATCACCGCGTCCGCGCCGAGCTGCCCGGACGCGGGGCCGTCCGGCGGTGCGAGTTCGACGAATTTCTCGCCCAGCAGCGAAGACTGCCGCAGCCGCGCGACCGCGTTCGCCGGCAGGCGTACGTCGCCGTTCACCGCCAGCACGGTTTCGGCGGTCCAGCCGTCTTTGCCCAGCCGGATCGACTGCACCCGGCCGACCGGGACGTCGTCCACCTTGACCGCGGCCTGCGGAACCAGGTCGAGGACGTCCGCGAACTGCACGGTGACCTGGTAGGGATGCGAGCCGAGGTCGGCACCGCCGGGCAGCGGCAGGTCGTACACGCCGTGGAAGCCGCTCGGTGCCGCGCAGCCGGCCAGCACGGACAGGGTCAACGCCAGGATCGTCCGTCGCGCTTTCATCGGCCGCCTCCGGTGGCCGCCACGGCCGAGGCGGGCAGCGGGAAGTAGTCGAGCAGGTCGGAACGGCCCTGCAGGCGTCCGGTGGCCGGGTCGAAGGAGTTCTGGACGTTCTGCACGGCCAGCGGTGCGACGTCCAGCGCTTCGGCCAGCGAGGCGCGCTGGTCGACGAGCGTCCGGGTCGTCCCGGCCAGCTTGTCCACATTGGACTTGATGGACGCCCGGTTGTCCCGGAGGAATGCTTGCACCGAGGCGAGCGCGGTGCCAAGCGAGCGCAGCGCCTCGGACAGTTCGCCGCGATTCGCCGCGAGCGTGCCGGACACCTTGGCCAGCTGCTGGTTCACCTCGCCGACCTGGTGATCGTTCGTGGCGAGCATGGTGGTGAACTTCTGCAGCTCGTCGACGGTGCCGAACAGGTCCGAGGAGTTGCCCGCCAGGGTGCGCGCGAGCTGGGCGAAGTCGCGGACCGAGGTGTTGAAGGCCTTGCCGTTGCCGTTCAGGTTCGCCGCGCCGGTGCGCAGGAGGTCGGACAGTGCGCCGTCGGCGTTCGCGCCGTTCGGGCCGAGCGCTTTGCTCAGCGTGTCCAAGCTGGCGTACAGCTGGTCCAGCTCGACCGGAGTGCCGGTGCGGTCCCGGCCGATCACCGCGCCGTCGCTCAGCCGGGGCCCGGTGCGGGCGAGTTTGCCCAGCTGGACGTAGCGGTCCGCGACCACGCTGGGCGCGACTACCAGCGCGGTCGTGTCGGCGGCGACCGCGACATGCGGGTCTACCGACAAGTCGACTCGGACCTGGTCGCCCTGCGGTACGACCGCGGTGACCTCGCCGACTTTCACGCCGAGCACTCGCACGTCGGATCCGCTGTAGACACCGACGGCCTGCGAAAAGTACGCCGTGACGCGGTACCGGCCGGAGCCGGAGAACACCCACCACAAGACGCCGCAGATCACCAGCGCCAGTACCAAGGCGAAGGCGACCAACCGGCCTGCCCGAGTGCTGGCGGTCATTTCGCGCCTCCCAGCGGCGGTGTGCACGGATCGCGGTTTTCCGGGATCAGGCCGCACAGGTAGGTGTCGATCCAGCGGCCGTTGCCCGCGGTGTTGTTCACCACGCGGAAGTACGGTCCGGCCAGCTGGAGGCTCTTGGCGAGGTTTCGGTCCTGCCGTTGCAGCAAGTCGGTTACTTGGTCGAGCTGCCGCAGTGCGGGAGCGAGCTGCGCGGTGTTGTCCGTCACGAGACCGGACAGCTGCTTGGCCAGCGCCTGTGCGCCGACGAGCAGCTCGTGGATCGAGTCCTTGCGCCGGTCGAGTTCGGTGAGCAGCAGGTTTCCGTCGTTGACGAGCTTTTCGAAGTCGTCGTTCGAATTGGCGACCGTGGTGGTCAGTTTGCGGGCGTTGGCCAGCAGTTCAGCGATTTCGCGGTCCCGCGAGGACACCGTTTTCGACAGCGCGCTGAGCCCGTCGAGCGCCGTCCGGACATGCTGCGGCGAGTTGCGGAAGGTGTCGCTGATCGTGGAGAAGCTGGCCGCGAGCTGGTTGGTGTCGATCGCGCCCACGGTGTCGGCGAGGCCGTTGAACGCGTCCGTCACGTCGTACGGGGTCACCGTGCGGCTGCGCGGGATCGGCCGGCCCGGGTCTTGCTCGCCGCGGCCGGCCGGGTCGAGTGCCAGGAATTTCCGGCCCAGCAGCGTCTTGATCTTGATCTGCGCCGAGGTCTGGTCGCCCACCCAGGCGTCCTTGACCCGGAAGCTGACCAGCACGTGGTCGTCGTCCAGGTCCACCCGGGACACCTCGCCGACCTTGATCCCGGCGATCCGCACCTCGTCGTCCGCCTGCAATCCGGCTGCCTCGGTGAACTCGGCCTGGTAGCCGGTGCCGCCGAGGAACGGCAGGTTGCGGTAGTTCAGCGTGCCGGTGAGCACCGCTGCCAGCGCGACGCTGCCGATGACCCCCAGCACGAGCGGGTTGCGCTCCCGGAACGATTTCACGCGCCGCACCTCGCCGCGGTCGCCGGGACCCCGCGCGGCGGCGAGGACCGCAGCGTCGAACTGCACAGGTAGAAGTTCATCCACGAGCCGTACGAGCCGATCCGGCCGATGCCGTTCATCTTCTCCGGCAGCGTGGTCAGGAACCGGTCCACGTCGGCCTTCCCCTCGTTCAGGTTCTGCGACAGCCGGTCCAGCCCGGCGATGCTGTCCTTCAGCCCGGGCCGGATCTCGGTGAGCAGGCCGGACGTGGACTGGGTCAGCTCGGCCAGCCCGGACACCGCGTCGCCGATCGCGGTGCGGTCGCCGGCCAGGCCGGACACCAGTTGCCGGAGCGTGGACACCAGGGTGGCGAGCGCGTCTCCCTTGCCGTTCACGGTCTTCAGCACCGAGTTCAGGTTGCCGATCACCTGGCCGATCACCCGGTCGCGGTCGGCCAGCGTGCTGGTGAGCGACCCGGTGTGCGCGAGCAGTTCGGTCACCGTGCCGCCTTCGCCCTGCAGCACCTGGACGATCTCGCCGGACAGGTTGTTGACGTCCTTCGGCGACAGCGCCTGGAACAGCGGCTTGAAGCCGTTGAACAGCTCAGTCAGGTCGAGTGCGGGGGTGGTGCGGTCGAGCGGGATTTCGCCGCCGGGCGGCAGCACGCCGGTGCCGGTGCCGCTGCCTCGTTCCAGCGCCAGATAGCGCTGCCCGACCATGTTGCGGTACTTGAGCACCGCCAGCACGTCGGCGGGCACGGTCCGGCCTTCCTCCAGGGAGAACTCGACGTGCGCACGGTTGTGGCCCACCACGTCCAGGCTTTCGATCTGGCCGACTTTCACCCCGGAGATCCGCACGTCGTCGCCGACGTTGAGTGAGGTGGCGTCGGTGAAGGTCGCGCCGTACCGCTGGCCGCCGCCGACCGAACCGCCGGTGATCGAGAAGGCGAGCACGACCGTCGCGAGTGCGGTCACGAGGATGAAGAGCAGGCTTTTGACCAGGGGAGCGGCCAGGTTCCTCACTTCGCCGTCACCTCCGTTCCGCGGTAGAGCGGGCCGACGAGCACACTGCTCCAGGTGGGCACGTCGGACGTCGCGAGTCCGAGGGCAGGCGCGATCAGCGGAGCCAGGAACTGCTGCTCCTGCGGGGAATTCGCGATGCCGAGGTCGCCCTTGGCCGAAGGCGCCACCGCCGGTGTTCCGGCGTTCGGGACCACCCCGCTCGGGTAGCACCTCGGCCCGCTCTTCTCGGTGTAGGCAGGCGCGTCCTTGCCGGGAATGTATTTCCCGCGCGGCTGCGACACGGTGATCTCGACGTGCAGCCCCGGCTCCTTCGTGCCCGCACCGAGGACCTTGTCCATGCTCGGCTTCAGGTCGGTCAGCGCCTGCAGGGTGCACGGGAAGCTGGGGGAGTACTTCGCGCCGATCTCCAGCGGGCGGCGGCTGTCCGCGGACAGCGCGATGAGGTTGTCGCCGTTCTGCCGAAGGAAGGCGGTGAGATCCTGCGACGACGTTGTGACCTGTTGGTACAGCGAGCCGAGGTCGGTGCGCTTCGCGTTGACGGTGCCCAGGGGGACTGCCGAATCGGTGAGCGCGTTCAGCAGATCAGGCGCGATGTCGCCGTACAGCCGGGTCACCGTCGCGAGATCGCGGACGTTCCGGTCCAGCCGCGGCAGGTTCGGGTTGAACTTCCGCAGGTAGTCCGCCGCGGTGGCCAAGGTCTGCCCGAGTTGTTCGCCCCGGCCCTGCAACGCGGTGGCGACGGCGGTGAGCGTGGTCGCCAGTTTTTGCGGCTGCACGGCTTTCAGCACCGGCAGCAGGTTGTCGAAGACCCGTTCCAGCTCGATCGCGTTCGCCGAGCGGTCTTGGGAAATCACGTCGCCGGGGCGCAGCGGGCGCGCTCGATCGGCGTCCGGAATGGACAGTTGCACGTACCGTTCGCCGAAGAGGGTTTTGGGCACCAGCAACGCGGACACGTTCTCCGGCAGCCACCGCACCTTGTCCGGCTCCAGCGCCAGCGCGATCTCCGCACCGCCGGGCACCGCGCGTACGCCGCGGACCTCGCCGACCACCACGCCGCGCGCCTTTACCTGACCGCCGGCTCGCAGCTGGTTGCCGACCCGGTCCGCCTTGAGCGTCACCGGCACGGCGGTGGTGAAGTCCTTGTCGTAGACCTTCACGGTGAAGAGGACGAACGCGGACAACGCGGCCAGGAACAACACTCCGGCGACGCGGACTTTGGTCTTCTGCAGCCGTCGGCTCATCCGGCCACCTGCACGGTCGTCGTCGCGCCCCAGATCGCCAGGCTCAGGAAGAAGTCCAGGACGCTGATCGCGACAATGGCGGTCCGTACCGCGCGGCCGACCGCGACGCCGACGCCGGCCGGCCCGCCGCTGGCACGGAACCCGTAGTAGCAGTGCGCGAGCACCACCACGACGCTGAACACCAGCACCTTTCCGAACGACCAGAGCACATCGCCGGGCGGCAGGAACAGCAGGAAGTAATGGTCGTAGGTGCCCGCGGACTGGCCGAATCCCCAGACGGTGATCTGCCGGGACGCGAGATACGACGAGAGCAGGCCCACCGCGTACAGCGGGATCACCGCGACGAATCCGGCGATCACCCGCGTGGTCACCAGGTACGGCACGCTCGGGATGCCCATCACTTCCAGCGCGTCGATTTCCTCGGAAATCCGCATCGCGCCCAGTTGCGCGGTGAAGCCGCAGCCGACCGTCGCCGACAGGGCCAGCCCGGCCACCAGCGGCGCGATCTCCCGGGTGTTGAAGTACGCCGAGATGAACCCGGCGAACGCGGACGTGCCGACCTGGTTCAGCGCCGAGTAGCCCTGCAACCCGACCACGGTGCCGGTCGCGACGGTCATCCCGACCATCACGCCGATCGTCCCGCCGATCACCGCCAGCGCGCCGCTGCCGAAGCTCACCTCGGCCAGCAGCCGGACGATTTCCCGCAGGTACCGGCGCAGTGCGCGCGGCGCCCAGCCGAGCGCGCGCAGGAAGAACAGGATCTGGTCGCCGAGGGTGTCGAGGAAGCCGAGCCTGCGGTCGACGGCGTCGAGCAGCCGGGCGGGGGTCCGGGTGGCCATCAGCTTCCCTTCGGCGGCACGAGCTGGAGGTAGACCGTGGTGAGGATCAGGTTCAGCACGAACAGCAGCAGGAAGGTGATGACGACGGACTGGTTCACCGCGTCGCCGACGCCCTTCGGCCCGCCGCGCGGGTTGAGGCCCCGGTACGACGCGACGACCGCGGCGACGAAGCCGAACAGCAGCGCCTTGATTTCGCTGATCCACAGGTCGGGCAGTTGCGCCAGCGCGGAGAAGCTCGCCAGGTACGCGCCCGGCGTGCCGCCCTGCATGATCACGTTGAAGAAATAGCCGCCGAGGACGCCGACCACGCTGACCATGCCGTTCAGGAACACCGAAACGCCCATCGCGGCCAGCACCCGAGGCACGATCAGCCGCTGGATCGGCGAAACGCCCAGCACCTCCATCGCGTCGATTTCCTCGCGGATGGTGCGCGAACCGAGGTCGGCGCACATCGCGCTGCCGCCCGCCCCGGCGATGAGCAGCGCGGTGACGATCGGGCTGGCCTGCTGGATGATCGCCAGCACGCTCGCCGCGCCGGTGAACGACTGCGCGCCGATCTGAGTGGTCAGCGAGCCGATGTGCAGCGCGATCACCGCGCCGAACGGGATGGACACCAGCGCGGTCGGCAGGATCGAGACGCTCGCGATGAACCAGAACTGCTGCACGAGTTCGCGGAACTGGAACGGGCGGCGGAAGGCCAGCCGGACGACGTCGAGTCCCAGCGCGTAAAGCCGGCCGGTCTGGCGCAGCGCCGCGGCACCGGGAATCGCCATCGCCTGCCCTCCCCGCTATTTTCGGACACGGCGGAATACCCGTCGAACGCCGTCGTTCCGGTTGCTCCGAATGGCGGTGCGCGTCCGGGAGAAAGCGTGTCCGGGGTTACCGTGCGGTTTGATTACTGATCAGTACGCTAACGAGAGCCCTGCCCGCAGACAAGAACTTGGCACTCCGGGACCGGTCACGGCCTGGTAAAACCGAAATTCTTGTACGGTTCTGACAAGTGTGCGGAATGCGCTTGTCGAACTGCGCGAATAATTTTCCGGGGCGGTGCATTCGGCGCTTCGGTCCATTGTGGGCGGCCGGGCTGGCGAGACCGGCGGCACGGCGATCGAGTACTTTCCCGCCGACGGTGGCCGCCTTCCGCGCCGTTCCGGTATGAGGACGAACTGCTCGCGGTGCTCGACCGCTTCGGCATCGAGCAGGCTGGGCTGGTCGGGCTCAGCACGGCGGAAGACGCCGTCGGCCACCTCGCGCGGGTCACCCGGCGCACGACTGGAGATCGTGCCCAGGGCCGGCGATTACCTGCCGCTGCGCGCCCCGGAACGGCTGATCGACCTGATCAGCGCGCCAACCACCGGTACAGCGCCGCGGTGAGCGCTTCCGGCGCGTCGAGCTGGACGAGATGCCCGGCGGACGGGACGAGTTCCAGCCCGGCGCCCGGGATCATCCCGGCGAGCCGGTGCGCGCGGTCGACTGGAATCCAGGTGTCCTCGGCACCCCACACGACCAGCGTCGGCAGGCTGACGTCCCGGTACCGCGGCTCGATCTCGTCGGTGTAGCGCTGCTCGGCTTGGGCGATCTGCCGGTAGAACGCCGCCTGCCCGGCCGGACCGAGCCACGGCCGCACGAGCAGGTCGTGCGCCTCCGCCGGCAGCGGACGATATGCCGCGCCGGCGATGTACTCGCGGACCAGCGCCTCGTGCAGATTCGGCGGCAAGGCCGCGAACACAGAGGCGTTTTCGGCGACCAGGCGGAAGAACTCCGACCCCCACGGCGCCAGCGCGACGACGTCGACCAGCGCCAGCGATCGGTAGGCCGCGCCGTGCAACAGATAAGCCCGCAGGCTGACCGCGCCGCCGTAATCGTGCGCCACCACGTCGGGCTCTTCGAGGCCCCAGTGGTCCAGCAGCGCGGCGAACGTCTCGCCCTGCGCGGCCAACGAGACATCCTGGCCCTCGGCCATCGTGGAACTGCCGTAACCCGGCATATCCCACAGGTAGACGGTGAAGTCCGGCGCGAAGGCCGCCGCGATCGGCGCCCACAGCTTCGACGACCACGGGGTGCCGTGGCAGAACACGAGCGGTGGCCCCGAACCCTGCCGGGACCACCGCACCTGCTGCCCGCGCCAGGCGAACGTCTCCAT
This sequence comes from Amycolatopsis benzoatilytica AK 16/65, assembly GCF_000383915.1. Taxonomy (NCBI): domain Bacteria; kingdom Bacillati; phylum Actinomycetota; class Actinomycetes; order Pseudonocardiales; family Pseudonocardiaceae; genus Amycolatopsis; species Amycolatopsis benzoatilytica. The sequence continues at coordinate 5,064,556 of NZ_KB912942.1, read as the reverse complement.
CAGCGCTTGAGGTCGGCGACGATCTCGTAGGAGCGCACCCGGTCCTCGTGCCCGTGGACCATGGTGGTGATCATCAGCTCGTTCGCGCCGGTGTCGGCCAGCAGCTGGTCCAGACCCTTGCGAACGGTCTCCGGGCCGCCGACGATGCTCGACCCGAACCGCTCGGCCAGGAACGACCGGTCCATCTCGGTGTACGGGTACTCGGCCGCGTCCTCCGGCGTCGGCAGCGCGATCGGGCGGCCGCGGCGCAGGCTGAGGAAGGTCAGCCCGCTCGGCCCGGCGAGGTATCGAGCGCGCTCGTCGGTCTCGGCGGCGATCACCTGCACGCCCAGCATCACGTACGGCTCGGAAAGCACTTCCGACGGCTGGAAGTTCTCCCGGTACAGCCGCACCGCCGGCAGCGTGTTCTCGGCCGCGAAGTGGTGCGCGAACGAGAACGGCAGACCCAGCCGGCCGGCCAGCTGCGCGCTGAAGCCGGACGAGCCGAGCAGCCACACCGGCGGCTTGTTGCCCTCCGCGGTGACCGCGTTGACGCCGCGCGCCGGGTCCGGTTCGAAATAGGAGATGAGCTCCATCAGGTGCTCCGGGAAGTTCTCCGCGGACAGCCCGCCCGGCCCGCGCAGCGCGAGCGCGGTGCGCTGGTCGGTGCCCGGCGCGCGGCCGATGCCCAGGTCGATCCGGCCCGGGTGGAACGCCTCCAGCGTGCCGAACTGCTCGGCCACCACGAGCGGCGCGTGGTTGGGCAGCATGATGCCGCCGGAGCCGACCCGGATCGTCTCGGTGGCATCCGCGACGTGCCCGATCAGCACCGCCGTCGCCGAGCTGGCGATGCCTGGCATGTTGTGGTGCTCGGCGAGCCAGTACCGGTGGTAGCCCAGCCGTTCGGCGTTGCGGGCGAGGTCGAGGGTGTTGCGCAGCGCTTCGCCGACCCCCTTCCCCGCGGAGACGGGGGACAGGTCGAGCACGGACAGCGGCACGTCAGGCAGGGAAGTCACGTACAGCGGTAACGCACGCGACCCCGATTCCCTTCCCTCCGCTCGGGTGGCTATGCCGGTTCTGACCGGCACCGGCGCTCACGAGGACGCGGGCAGCCAGTCCGGGTTCGAGGCCAGCACGACCAGTTGCTGCGTCGCCCGGGTCAGCGCGACGTACAGCACTCGCCGGCCGGTGGACGACTCGGTGACCAGGTCCATCGGTTCGACCAGCACGACCGCGTCGTACTCCAGGCCCTTCGAATCGAGGCTGCCGACCACCTTCAGCCGCTCGTCGGTCTGCCCGGCGAACCAGCCCTCGACCTCCTCGACGCGGTCCATGGCGGTGATCACGCCCACGGTCCCCTCGACCGCGCCGAGCAGTTCCTTCGCCGCCGCCTGTGCCGCGGTCGCCAGCGCCGCCGGGTCGGCCGGCCGCACCTCCGGCTCGATCCCGGTGGTGCGCACGGCCTTCGGCAGCTCGTCCGCCTGTGCGTGCCCGACTACTACCTTCGCCGCCAGATCGAAGATCTCCGCCGAGTTCCGGTAGTTCGTGCGCAGCGTGTAGCGGCGGCGCGCGGTCTTGACGCCGAACGCCTGGTCGCGCGCCTGCGCCGCCTCGGCCGGGTCCGGCCAGGAACTCTGCACCGGGTCGCCGACCACGGTCCAGCTCGCGTACTTGCCGCGCCGGCCGACCATCCGCCACTGCATCGGCGAAAGGTCCTGAGATTCGTCGACGACCACGTGCGAGTACTCGTCGTAGTGCTCCGGGCGGTGCGTCGAGGCCCCGTTGCTGCCGCGTTCCGGCGCGGCTTCGACCACGGTCTGCCGGCGGCGGCGCTTCGGCTCCGGGCCGACCAGCACGCGCAGCTCGTCCAGCAGCGCCACGTCGGCCACCGTCCAGCCGCGCGAGCGATCCGCGAAATCGGCCGACAGGAGGCTGATCTCGTTCCGGCTCAGGATGCCCTTCGACACCGCGGCCATCCGCTTCTCGGCGCCGAGCCACTTGAGCACCTGCGCTGGGTACAGCACCGGCCACCAGACCACGAGGAAGCGGTGGAACTCGATGCGCTCGCCGAGATCGGTGATCAGCTCTGCGCGGTCGACCTCCTTGCCGTCCGCCTTCGCGTACTCCTCGGCCTTGTCCGCGAGCGCGCCCAGCAGCAGCTCCGCGGCGCGTACGCGCGAACGGTTCGGCGGAGCGCCGTGCGTGTGCGCCTTGCGCCGCACCTTGTCCAGCTCGCGAGCGTTGAGCTTCAGCACTTCGCCGCGGTAGACGATCTTCATCTCTGTCGGCGCTCCGGGCGGCGTGTCGCGCAACGCGCGCAGCAGCACCTTTCGCATCCGAAGCGAGCCCTTGATCGCGGCCAGCGCGGCGGTGTCCTGCCGAGTCGCTTCAAGCCCGTCGAGCACTTCGCCCAGCGCGCGCAACTCGACGTTCGTCTCGCCCATCGACGGGAGCACGCGCGAGATGTACGTGGTGAAGACGCCCGAGGGCCCGATCACGAGCACGCCCGCGCCGCCGAGCTGACGGCGGTGCCGGTACAGCAGGTACGCCGCGCGATGCAGCGCGACCGCTGTCTTGCCGGTGCCCGGACCGCCGGTGATCTCTGTGACACCGCGCCACGGCGCGCGGATGACCTCGTCCTGTTCCTTCTGGATCGTGGCGACGATGTCCCGCATTTTCTCGCCGCGCGAACGGCCGAGCGCGGCCATCAGCGCGCCCTCGCCGACGATCTGCATGTCTTCGGGCACCGCGTCGGCGATCAGCACGTCGTCGTCCACGTCCAGCACGGTCTGCCCGGAGCAGCGGATCACCCGGCGGCGCACGACGTCCATCGGTTCTTCCGCGGTGGCCTGGTAGAACGCGGCGGCGGCGGGCGCGCGCCAGTCGGTGACCAGGTTGTCGAACTCGGTGTCGCGGATGCCGAGCCGCCCGACGTAGATGTGCTCCTGGTCCCGGTGGTCGAGCCGGCCGAAGACCAGGCCCTCGTACTCGGCGTCGAGCGTCTGCAGGGTCTGGTTCGCGTGGTAGACCATCATGTCGCGCTCGAACAGCATCGACGCCTGCTCGAAGATCGCCTCGCGCTGGGCCCCTTGGCCTAGCTCGTAGCCCTTCGCCCGCATCGCCTCGGCTTGGGTCCGCAGCTCGGCGAGGCGGGTGTACACCCGGTCGACGTGGGCCTGCTCGACGGCGATCTCAGCCCGTCTCACCCGGGGTTCCGACACGCAACGCTCCCTTGAACCAGCTCGCTCCGCCTCCGGAGGGCGAATGACGACTCTACGCGCCCGCGCGCGCGGGTTCGGCATGTCCTGGCCAACGCCACACCGGGACCGTCGGCGAAGATGGCCGGGTGACGAGGATCGTGGCGGGCAAGGCCGGCGGACGGCGGCTCAAGGTGCCGCCCAAGGGCACCCGGCCGACGTCGGAGCGGGTACGGGAAGCGTTGTTCAACGCGCTGGAAGTAGCCGGTGAGCTGGACGGCTCCCGCGTGCTCGACCTCTACGCCGGCTCCGGTGCGCTCGGCCTCGAAGCGCTCTCGCGGGGTGCTGCGGACGCGTGGTTCGTCGAAGCGGACCGTCGCGCCGCAGACGTGCTTCGCGGCAACGTCGCCGAGTTGCGGTTGGGCGGCACAGTCCGGCACAGCAGTGTCGAGGCGGTCGTCGCCGTGCCTTCGTCAGTGCAGTTCGACCTGGTGCTCGCAGATCCGCCGTACGCCGTCGGCGCTGCTTCGCTGGGCACTGTGCTCGCGTCTCTGCACAGTGGCGGCTGGTTGACCGACGGCGCGCTGATCGTGATCGAGCGCGCGACGCGCGACGGAGCCCCGGACTGGCCGTCGTCGTTCAAGCCGCTTCGCGACAAGCGCTACGGCGACACTGCGCTCTACTGGGCGGAGTACGCGCCCGAGGTGTGACGCAATAGTCACGAGAGAGCGCGCGACGTCGGGGCTTGATAGCGTTCCGCGCCATGCGGCGTGCGGTCTGTCCCGGCTCTTACGATCCGGCCACCAACGGACATCTCGACATCATCGAGCGGGCCTCGGTGCTCTTCGACGAGGTAGTCGTCGCGGTGGGGGTGAACAAGAGCAAGAAGGGCCTGTTCAGCGTCGAGGAACGCATGGAGATCCTGCGCGAGATCACCGCGAAGCTGCCGAACGTGCGCGTCGACTCGTGGCACGGCCTGCTGGTGGACTACTGCCGCGAAAACGACATCGCGGCCGTCGCGAAGGGCCTGCGCTCGGTCAGCGATTTCGACTACGAGCTGCAAATGGCCCAGATGAACCGCGAGCTCACCGGGCTCGAGACGCTGCTGATGGCGAACAACCCGGCGTACGGCTTCGTGTCCAGCTCGCTGGTCAAGGAGGTCGCCGCACTCGGCGGCGACGTCAAGAACCTGGTGCCGCCGGTCGTGCACGAGCGGCTGCTCGCGATCTACCCGAAGCGCGACTGAGGCTTTCGCCCGAAACGTCCGTGAAGGGCCCCTTGGGGGACTTGGATTCCGTGAGGGGCCCCTTGGGGGACTTAGATTCCGTGAGGGGCTCCTTGCGGGACTTGGATTCCGTGAGGGGCTCCTTGCGGGACTTGGATTCCGTGAGGGGCTCCTTGCGGGACTTGGATTCCGTGAGGGGCTCCTTGAGGGACTTGGGTTCCGTGAGGGGCCCCTTGCGGGACCTAGATTCCGTGAGGGGCCCCTTCCGGGACCTAGATTCCGTGAAGGGCTCCTTGGGGGACGTAGATTCCGTGAGGGGCCCCTTCACGGACCACCGCCAGGGCCGGTGATCGAGATCCCGGACGGCGCGGTCCGCCAGTCCGGCGGCCGGTTTTAGCCTGAACGGATTACTGCCTTCGTCGGGACTTCGGCCTCGGGCCGAGACTGTTCACCTCGCGGCATTCTTCCGGCCGCCGCCGCGGGTTACCGTCCGAAAATGACCAACAACCGCAGCCGAATTGTCGGTGTCCTTTTCGCACTGCTGGTCGGTTTCCTGGGGATTGGCACGGCCGCGGAGGCTGTCCCGCTTCATCAGGCAGCCCCGGCGTCCGCGCTGCAGAACTCCTGTGGCGACCTGTCCGGCTACACCCACGTCAAGCTGTCCGCGCTGCCGAAGGAAGCGACGGACACCTACAACCTCATCCAGTCGGGCGGGCCGTTCCCGTACCCGAAGAACGACGGGGTCGTGTTCACGAACCGCGAGGGCGTCCTGCCGTCCTGCTCGGCGAGCTACTACCACGAGTACACGGTGATCACCCCCGGCGCGCCGACCCGCGGCACCCGTCGGATCGTCACCGGTCAGGGCGGTGAGTACTTCTACACCGGCGACCACTACGCCACCTTCCAGGTCATCGACGTCGACGGCGGCGGCAGCACCGCCCAGTGCGGCGACCTGTCCAAGCTGAAGGGCGTCGGCTACTCGACCCTGTCCGCCGAAGCCAAGCAGGTCGTCGACGGCGCCCGGGCCGGCACCCTCGGCACTGGCAAGACCTACGAGAACCGCGAGGGCGTCCTGCCGTCGTGCGCCTCCGGGTACTACACGCTCTACCCGGTCGGCACCAACGACCGGGTGATCGCCGGCAACGGCGGCGAGCTCGCCTACACCCCGGACCGCTACTCGACCTTCGAACGGATCGACCTCGGCTCCTGATCAAGCGCGGCGGGAGCGGTACCACCAGCGGGTGAGCCGCTCCCGCCGGCCAGGCGAGGACACGCCCGGTCGGGTGCGCGTTCACCGGTTCAGGCCGCAAAGCGGGCAGACTGGAGCCAGTGATCGGGGAAACTGCTTGAGGGAGTTGCCGTGTACCGGGTTTTCGAGGCACTCGACGAGCTCGTGACGATCGTCGAAGAGGCCCGTGGTGTTCCCATGACGTCCAGCTGCGTGGTGCCCCGCGGCGACGTCCTCGAGCTGCTCGACGACGTCCGCGACGCGCTTCCCGGCGAGGTCGACGACGCGCAGGACGTTCTCGACAAGCGCGACGACCTGCTGCTGGCCGCCCGGAAAGAGGCGGGGGAGACCGTCGCCGGGGCCAACGAGGAAGCCGAGCGGACGGTGTCGGACGCCACGTCCGAGGCCGAGCGGATCCTCGCCGACGCGCGCGCCCGCGCCGACCAGATGCTGGGCGACGCGCACGCGGAGGCCGAGCGGATGGTCGCGGCCGGGCAGGCCGAGTACCAGAACCTCACCGAACGTTCCCGCGCCGAATCGGACCGGATGGTCCAGGCCGGCCGGGACGCCTACGACCGCGCGATCGAAGACGCCCGCGCCGAGCAGGCCCGGCTCGTTTCGCAGACCGAGGTCGTGCAGGCCGCGCACGCGGAATCCGCGCGGATCGTGGACGAGGCGCACGCCGAAGCGGACCGCCAGCGTGCCGACTGCGACGCGTACGTGGACGGCAAGCTCGCCGAGTTCTCCGAGCTGCTGGCCACCACGCTGCGCACGGTCGACTCCGGGCGCAACCACCTGCGGTCGCCGTCGACGAGCCTCGGCAGCGGCGGCGGGCGCTCGACGCTGTACGACTACCAGGTCTGAGGTTTTCGCCCGCCCTCGCGTGCCGCTGGCCCGGCCGCCTCGAAAGGGGCGTGCGGGCCTGCGTACGCTGGTAGGCGATGTCCGAAAACCCTGCCCAGAACCCCCGCCCGGCGCAGCTCGACGACCGCAGCCCGTGGGTGGTCGACACCCGTGAGCTCGGCCGCCGCGCGGGACTCAGCCGCGAGCTGAGCCGCAGCGCGCCGGTGCCGACCGCGCTCGGCGTCCCCGGCGTGCTCGAGATCCCCGCGGGTGCGCCGGTCGAACTCGACCTGCTGCTCGAATCCGTCGTCGAAGGCGTGCTCGTGAGCGGCACCGCCACCGCCACCGCGACCGGCGAGTGCTCGCGCTGCCTCGACCCGCTGACCGAAGAGGTCGAGGTCGAGCTGACCGAGCTGTTCGCCTACCCCGGTTCGGTGACCGAGGAGACCACCGACGAGGACGAGATCCCGCGCCTGGTGGACGACCGGATCGATCTTGAACCGACCGTCCGCGACGCCGTCGTGCTGGCGCTTCCGCTGGCTCCGCTGTGCCGGGAAGACTGCCCCGGGCTCTGCGTCGAATGCGGTGTCAAGTGGGCCGATCTCGAGCCCGGACACGGGCATGAGAAGATAGATCCTCGGTGGGCCGCGCTGGTCGAGCGATTCGACGAAAACGCGGGCGATAAGCCTGCGCACGGCTCCGGAGAGCAAGCCTGACGAGCGTCCAGCTCGATCCGGGAGAAGAAAAGTTCGCTCGCGTCCGCGAGCAGACCGTTTGAAGGAGATCTACTCGTGGCCGTCCCGAAGCGGAAGATGTCGCGATCCAACACGCGCTCCCGCCGCAGCCAGTGGAAGGCGGCTCCGGTTCAGCTGGTGCCCTGCTCCAACCGCGCCTGCCGCCAGCCGAAGCTCCAGCACATCGCCTGCCCGGCGTGCGGCCAGCACAACGGCCGCCAGGTCGTCGAGCCCGCCTGAGCGGGCAGCCGATCATGGGGGGTAAGTCCGTCGGAGGACCCACGGCCGATCCCGCCGCATTGCTCGAGGCGCTCGGGGTCGATCTCGACCCCGAGCTGCTCCGTCTTTCGCTCACCCACCGCTCGTACGCGTACGAGCAGGGCGGCCTGCCGCCGAACGAGCGACTGGAGTTCCTCGGCGACGCGGTGCTCGGCCTGGTCGTCACCGACCACCTCTACACCACCCACCCCGACCTGCCCGAGGGCCAGCTCGCGAAGCTGCGCGCCAGCGTCGTCAACATGCACGCGCTGGCCGGTGTCGCGCGCGGGCTCGGCGAAGGCGGGCTCGGGGCGCACCTGCTGCTGGGCAAGGGTGAAGAGCTCACGGGCGGCCGGGACAAGGCGAGCATCCTCGCCGACGGTCTCGAGGCCGTGATCGGCGCCGCGTATCTCGCACACGGCATCGAGGTCGCGCGCAAGCTCGTGCACCACCTCTTCGACGGGTTGCTGGCCGAGGCTCCGCTGCGCGGGGCCGGCCTCGACTGGAAGACCAGCCTGCAGGAGCTGACCGCGTCCGCCGGTCTCGGCGTGCCCGAGTACCGGGTCGAGGACAGCGGTCCGGACCATCGCAAGGAGTTCACCGCCACGGTGCTGGTGGCGGGGCGGGCGCTGGGTTCGGGCACCGGGACCACGAAGAAAGAAGCCGAGCAGAAGGCGGCGGAGACTGCCTGGCGGTCGCTGTCGGAAGAACTCGGCACGGGGGACGACGCCAGCTGAGGCGTTTCCTTGGTCGTCGCCGGAGCCGGCGAGGGCTGGGGAGCTGGTTCAGCGGCGCGGAACTACGTGTCGTGGTCCGGGAAGGGCCTCTGGAGAGAATCTAGGTCTCTCCAGAGGCCCTTCCTGGTTTTCTGTGCGGGCGGGCGGTCCCGGAATTGTCGGTGGGGCCGGGCAGAATGTGGTCATGCCCGAGTTGCCTGAGGTCGAGGTTGTTCGCGTCGGCCTGGCCGCGCATGTCGCCGGCCGGACTGTGCGAGATGTGACGGTGCTGCACGATCGCGCGATTCGCCGTCATGCCGAGGGGCCCGCGGATTTCGCCGGGCGGCTGGCTGGCGTCACCATCGAGGCCGCGCGGCGGCGCGGCAAGTACCTGTGGCTCGACCTGGCGCACGGCGAGGCCGTCATCGCGCATCTCGGGATGAGCGGGCAGATGCTGGTGCAGCCCGCGGACGTGCCGGACGAGAAGCATTTGCGCGTGCGCGTCCGGTTCGCCGACGGCGGGCCGGAACTGCGGTTCGTGGACCAGCGGACGTTCGGCGGGCTGGCTCTCGACGAGCTGGTCGAGGTCGACGGCGATTCGGTTCCGCGCACCATCGCGCACATCGCGCGCGACCCGATGGATCCGAAGTTCGACCTGGAGGCGGCGGTGCGCGCGTTGCGAGCGCGCCGTACCGAGGCGAAGCGCGCGCTGCTCGACCAGACGCTGGTGTCCGGAATCGGCAACATCTACGCGGACGAGGCGTTGTGGCGTTCGAAGCTGCACTGGGCCCGGCCCACCGAGAAACTCACTGCGGCACAAGGCCGAACACTGCTCGGCGCGGCGACTGACGTGATGGCGCAGGCGCTCAAAGTCGGCGGGACCTCATTCGACGCGCTCTATGTGAACGTGAACGGGGAGTCGGGGTACTTCTCGCGGACGTTGCAGGCGTACGGGCGCGAAGGCGAGCCGTGCACCCGGTGTGCGACTCCGATCAAGCGGGAGTCCTTCATGAATCGCTCGTCGCACTTCTGTCCTCGGTGCCAGCGGCGGGCTCGCTGATCCCGGCGGGCGGTCGGGTGGTGAAGATCGAGTGCCGTCACCGCGACGGCGAGCGGGCAGCCGCGGAGTTGGCCGATCCGTCAACCGCTGCTGGGAACCCGTGGCTTCTCTGCCTGCCGGGGTGACTTCAGCGTTCCGCCCGCGGACGCGGGGAATGCCAAGCCAGCCGTCGTGATCGCGAGCGTCAGCCAGGCGAGCCAATCCCGGAACCGGGTGTGGACGGCCTTCCTCAAGGCGGGCTGGAACGTCGGCGACCACTGACGTGAACGGGGCAGGGCCGCCAGTGCGGCTTCGGCCACGACTCGGCCGGATCCGTCCGACAGCCTGCCTGCTTGGGTCCCGGCGTCCGGCAGCCTGCCTGCTTGGATCCCGGCGATCGGCAGCCTGCCTGCTTGGGTCCCGGTGATCGGCACGAACGGGCATCGGCACCGCCGTTCGGCCGTCCGCCGTGCGCACTACTGCGCTATGCGTGGTACCTTCTGTCCCGCAGGACTGGGGAGGACGCCGTGGAAATCAGTCAGCTGCTCAAAGGAGTGCTGGACTTGGCGGTGCTGGCAGTGCTGCGCGAAGGCGACGGGTACGGCTATGACGTGCTCCGAAGACTTCGCGTCGCCGGCCTGGAGGAGGTCGGGGACGCATCGGTGTACGGCACGCTGAGGCGGCTGTACAAGGCGGGTTTGCTCACGTCGTATGTGGTGCCGAGCGAGGAAGGTCCGCACCGCAAGTACTACAGCCTGAACGATCCGGGCAGGCAGCGGCTGGCCGAATCGGTCCGGACCTGGCGCAGCTTCGCGTCCATTATGGACGGTTTGGTGGCGGAAACGGCATGAGCGCTCGAAGGCGGCGGCTCGGTCCCGGCGGGAGGGCCGGATCGGGTGCGCGGGGCAAGGCGGAACCGCGGAGGCACGTCCGCGGCACGAATCGGGGAGAGTCAGCATGAGTACGGACAAGTCCACGGCCGTGCGGGTGTACCTGGCGCGGGTGCGCACCGCCCTCGCGGATCTGCCCGCGGCGGAGGTCGAGGAGCTGCTGGCGGACGTCCGCCCGCACCTGAACGAGATCGAGGCGGAGCTCGGCGCGAACGCGACCGTCGACGATCTCGCCGCGCGTCTCGGAACGCCGGAGAGTTATGCGGCCGAGCTGCGCGCCTCTGGCGGCTATCCCGCGGCGCCGGAGACCGCGGTCGTCCCGGACGCGGCCTCGGCGGGCACGGCAGTGCTCGTCAAACCGAATCTGCTCGGCCCGCGCCTTGCCTTGTGGGGCTTGCTGTTCACCGCGTTCGGGGTGGCGTTGGTCGGCTTCTACGCGGCGCTGCGCGCGGACGCCGAAGGACTGGCCGGGATGATGATCCTGGTGCCGGTCTTCGCGGTGAGCGTCGGCTTCCTGCTGCACCACGGCATCGAGTCGGTGCGCAGCCTGCCGGAGGTGAACCGCGCCAAAGCGATCGCCAAGGCGATGCGAGAAGACAAATCGGCGGACCGCGTGGTCGCCTACCTGAGTTCGCTGAAGCCGGCGTGGTGGGTGGTCTGCGCGCTGGTGCTGGTGGGCTTCGGGCTGCTGCTGATGGTCCGGCAGCGGCACGCGATCCTGCTGCTGCCGTTCCTGGCCGTCGTCGCCGGCCTGGTGCTGTGGGCCGGTCCGAGGATCAAGACCGACGCCCGCCTGCTGTGGCTCGCGGTGCCGGTGTCCGCGTTCGTGGTCGGCGGGGCGTTCGGAGGTGTCGGCGCGGGCTTCGGCCTGGTCGCGAACCACACGTACGCCTCCGGTTCGCATTCGTCCTATGACGGTCCGACCTACTACGACGGCGAGCTGCGCTACGGCACCTACCGGGTGAACAACGTCTACGCCTTCGACGCGAACGGCAAGCCGTTGCAGAATGTCTACCTCTACGACGACCGCGGCCGCCCGCTGACGATCACCCGCTACGGCTGCGAAAAGGACACCGGGACCACCAAGGCCATCGGCGACGACAACGAATTCCCGCGGCCGCAGCTCATCCAGGGCACTCAGGACGACCGCGGAAACGTCAACGGCTACAACGCCTACCGGGACTACTGCCGCGAGGAACCCGGTGTCCCGTTCGCCGCCGCGATCCCGAAGCCCCCGGCCTCGTCGTCCGCCCCCGCGACGCCGGCCAGTCCCGCTCCGCCCACGAAGTAACCGCGAATCCGGGCTGCCGAGACGCCGAACCCGGTGCGATGGCTTGCCGCGCACCGGGTTCGGCGTCGAGTCGGCAGGATGGCTTCCCGGCCGATCTGCCGCTGACCGACGCCGCCGATGCAAGCACTCGCGACGGCGGTTTGGCGTGCTCCGAGCCGCGACCGGCAGTTGCCGCGTCACCGTGCGGCGGGTGCCGAAGGCCAACTGGGCGTCTCGGCGGCCAGGTCCGGAACGCTCAGCCGGGCTTCCCGGGCTCCCGCGCCGCCAGGTCCGGAACGCGAAACCGGGCGTCCCGGCCATGCGGCCCGGACGCCCGGTGGGGGCGAGTTGCGGGAAACTCAGTGGTTGAACGCGGACCGCGCGGCCAGATCGGCCAGCAGCTCGCGCCCCTTCTCCGCGTTGCGCGGCTGCGACAGCACGTCGTACCGCTGCGCCACCAGCTGGCTCTGCGAGATGAACCCGCGCTTGTTCCGGTTCGCGGCATACCCCAGCGCCCCGAACGCGACATTGAACACGATCCCGGCCGCCAGGCCGAGCACGATCACCAGCATTCCCCCCGCCGGGTTGAGCAAGCTCAGCACCAGCCCCAGGAACAGCCCGAACACCGCACCCGACATCGCCGCCGAGCTCAGCATCCGACCCCAGGTCATCCGGCCCGCCACGCGTTCCACGAGCATCGGCTGCACGCCGACGATCGTCACGTCGGCGACCGGGAAGTCAGCGTTCGCGAGGTGGTCGACGGCCCGCTGGGCCTGCTCGTAGGACTCGTACGACCCGATCGGCCACCCAGTGGGCAGCGTGGGGAGCTGCGGCCGCGCCTGCTGCTGGCTGAACGTGGTCTGCGTGAATGCTTCAGTCATCCCTCTCACCTCTCTTGCCCGGTCCAACGCACGAGGCGGCGGATTTGGTCCCGGACGCACCCGATTCACAGTATCTTCTCAGCCGGGCAACCCGGACATAGCCGACGCCCGCCGGTGGCAGCGCGGTTAATGGATCAAAAAAATACCTTTTAGCGGATTGACCCCGACGGCACCTCCAGGTAGGAAGAACCCGCAAAGGACCTGATCCGAACCTTTGGGGCGGTGTGATGGCAGTCAGGCGAGGAATGCTCACGCTCGAAGCTCTGCGCGAACGGGTGACGGCCGGCACGATCGACACGGTGCTGGTCGCGATCACCGACATGCAGGGGCGGCTGCAGGGAAAACGTTGTTCGGCGGAGTACTTCCTCGAAGAGGTGGCGAGCCACGCGACCGAGGCGTGCAACTATCTGCTCGCGGTCGACGTCGACATGAACACCGTCGACGGCTACGCGGTGTCTTCCTGGGAAAGCGGCTACGGCGACTTCGTGCTCCGCCCGGACTTCTCGACGTTGCGCGAGATTCCGTGGCAGGAGGGCACCGCGCTGGTCCTCGCGGACGTCGAACGGGTGGAAGGCGGACCAGTGTCCGTCTCGCCGCGTCAGGTGCTGCGCCGGCAGCTCGACCGGCTCGCCGAGCACGGGCTCGTCGCGTACGCGGGCACCGAACTCGAGTTCATCGTCTTCGACGAGAGCTACGAGTCCGCGTGGGACAAGCGCTACCAGAACCTCAAGCCCGCCAACCAGTACAACGTCGACTACTCGATGCTCGGCACCGCGCGGATCGAGCCGCTGCTGCGCCGCATCCGGAACGAGATGGCCGGCGCGGGGCTGTACCCGGAGTCGGCGAAAGGCGAGTGCAACCCAGGCCAGCACGAGATCGCCTTCCGCTACACCGAGGCGCTCGCCACCTGCGACAACCACGGGATCTACAAGAACGGCGCGAAAGAAATCGCCGCGCAGGAAGGCAAAAGCCTCACGTTCATGGCGAAGTACAACGAACGCGAGGGCAACTCCTGTCACATCCACCTCAGCCTGCGCAGCAAGTCCGGCGAAGCGGTGCTGCCCGGTGATGGCGAGCACGGCTTCTCGAAACTGATGCAGCACTACCTTGCTGGTCAGCTCGAAGCGCTGCGCGAGCTGACCTACTTCTTCGCGCCGAATATCAACTCTTACAAGCGTTACGTTCGAGGAAGCTTCGCACCGACTGCGATCGCGTGGGGCCACGACAACCGCACGTGCGCGTTGCGCGTTGTGGGCCACGGCGACGGGTTGCGCGTCGAGAACCGCGTACCCGGCGGAGACGTGAACCCGTACCTCGGTGTCGCCGCGATGGTCGCCGCAGGGCTGTACGGCATCGAGAACGAACTGCCGTTGGAGCCGGAGTTCGTCGGTGACGCGTACGGATCCGACAAGCCCCGCGTGCCGTCGACGCTCGCTGAAGCCGAAGCCGCGCTCGACGGCAGCCGTATCGCACGACATGCCTTCGGGGACGACGTGGTTGACCATTACCTCAACGCCGCGCGGATCGAGCGCGAGGCGTACGACCGAGCTGTGACCGACTGGGAGCGCATCCGTGGTTTCGAACGACTCTGACCCACCCGTCATCGGCCTCAGCATGTACTCGGAGCAGGCGAAGTTTCTCGCCTGGGACACCGAAGCAACACTGCTTCACCGCGCGTACGCGGACAGCGTGGTCGCGGCGGGCGGGATCCCGGTACTGCTGCCTCCGGTCTCCACTGCGTACGACAAGCTCGTCGAACGCATTGACGGCCTGGTCCTCACTGGTGGCGCGGACGTTCAGCCCAGCCGCTACGGCCAGCAAGCGCACCCGAAGACCTACACCCGCGAGGCGCGCGACGCGTTCGAGTTCGGCTTGTTCGAGGCAGCGCGCGCAGCGGGCAAGCCAGTGCTCGGCGTTTGTCGCGGGCTGCAGGTGATCAGTGTCGCGCTCGGCGGCACGCTGACGCAGCATCTGCCGGAAACTCTCGGCGGCACCGCGCATCAACCGGCCCCGGCGACCTTCGGCGCCAGCACGGTGCGCTTGGTCGACGGCACCCGCGCGGCGGCGATCCTCGGCTCGGAAACGAAGGTCCAGTGCTACCACCACCAGGCGATCGACCGGCTCGGCGCCGGGCTGGTCGCCTCCGGGCACGCGGCCGACGGCACCGTCGAGGCCGCGGAGCTGCCGGGGGAGTTCGTGCTCGGCGTGCAGTGGCACCCGGAGCAGGACATCAGCGACGTCCGGCTGTTCGCCGCCCTGGCGGACGCCGCGCAGGAGGGTAAATGACCGAGACCGTATTCGACGTGCGCAACCCGGCCACCGAGCAAGTGGTGCGCCAGGTCGAGCTGACCACGCTCGCGCAGACCGACGCCGCGATCGCCCGCGCGCAAGCCGCGTTCCCGGCCTGGCGGGACGTCGCCCCGGGCGACCGGGCGAGGCTGCTGCGCCGGTTCGCCGACGCGGTCGAGGGGGACCTGGAGAACCTCGCCCGGCTGGAGGTCGAGAACTCCGGGCACACCATCGGCAACGCCCGCTGGGAGGCGGGCAACGTCCGCGACCTGCTGGAGTACTCCGCGGGTGCGCCGGAACGGCTGCTGGGCAAGCAGATCCCGGTCGCCGGCGGCATCAACGTGACCTTCCACGAGCCGCTCGGCGTGGTCGGGGTGATCGTGCCGTGGAACTTCCCGATGCCGATCGCCGGCTGGGGCTTCGCGCCGGCGCTGGCCGCGGGCAACACGGTGGTGCTCAAGCCCGCCGAGCTGACCCCGCTCACCGCGCTCCGGCTGGCCGAGCTGGCCCGCGAAGCGGGGATCCCGGACGGCGTCTTCCAGGTGCTGCCGGGCAAGGGATCCGTTGTCGGGCAACGGTTCGTGACGCATCCCGCGGTGCGCAAGGTGGTGTTCACCGGCTCCACCGAGGTCGGCAAGCAGGTGATGGCCGGCTGCGCGGCGCAGGTCAAGCGGGTCACCCTGGAGCTGGGCGGCAAGAACGCGAACATCGTGTTCGCCGACTCCGATCTGGAGAAGGCCGCCGCCACCGCGCCGTACGGCGTGTTCGACAACGCCGGGCAGGACTGCTGCGCGCGGTCGCTGATCCTGGTGCAGGACACCGTGTACGACCGGTTCCTGGAACTGCTGGAACCCGCGGTTCGGGGCGTCGTCGTCGGGAACCCGGCGGACGAGGCGACCGAGATGGGTCCGCTCATCTCGGCCGGCCACCACGCCAAGGTCGCCTCCTACGTCACCGACGAGACGCCGGTCGCCTTCCGCGGCAGCGCGCCGGCCGGGCCGGGCTACTGGTTCGCGCCCACCGTCGTGCTCCCGTCCGGGCTGGACGACCCGCTGGCCCGGGACGAGATCTTCGGCCCGGTCGTCGCGGTGGTCCGGTTCCGCGACGAGGACGAGGCGGTCCGGATGGCCAACGGCACCGACTACGGACTGTCCGGCTCGATCTGGACCCGCGACGCCGGCCGGGCGTTCCGGGTCGCCCGCGGCGTCGAGTCGGGGAACCTGTCGGTCAACTCGCATTCGTCGGTCCGATACTGGACCCCCTTCGGCGGCTTCAAGCAGTCCGGGCTCGGCCGCGAGCTCGGCCCGGACGCGGCAGCCGCCTTCACCGAGACCAAGAACGTCTTTCTGAGTACGGAGAACTAGAGATGGTGCAGCGTTTCGACGGCCGGGTCGCGGTGATCACCGGCGGCGCGAGCGGAATCGGCCTCGCCACTGCCAAGCGGCTGGCGAGCGAGGGCGCGAAGGTAGTGATCGGCGACGTCACGCCGGAGCAGGGCAAAGCCGCCGCGGACGAGGTGGGCGGGCAGTTCGTCCAGGTCGACGTGACCGACGCGGACCAGGTCGAAGCCCTCTTCCAGACGACCGTCGACCAGTTCGGCGCGGTCGACGTCGCGTTCAACAACGCGGGCATCTCGCCGCCGGAGGACGACTCGATCCTCACCACCGGCATCGAAGCCTGGGAGAAGGTACAGCGCGTCAACCTGACCTCGGTTTACCTGTGCTGCAAGGCGGTCCTGCCGCACATGCAGCGCCAGGGCCGCGGTTCGATCGTGAACACCGCGTCGTTCGTGGCGGTGATGGGAGCGGCGACCTCGCAGATTTCCTACACCGCGTCGAAGGGCGGCGTGCTCGCCATGACGCGCGAGCTGGGCGTGCAGTTCGCCCGGGAGAACATCCGGGTCAACGCGCTGTGCCCGGGGCCGGTCAACACCCCGCTGCTGAAGGAGCTGTTCGCGAAGGACCCGGAGCGCGCCGCGCGGCGGCTGGTCCACGTGCCGGTCGGCCGGTTCGCGGAGCCGGAGGAAATCGCGGCCGCCGTCGCCTTCCTCGCGAGCGACGACGCGAGCTTCATCACCGCTTCGCAGTTCCTGGTCGACGGCGGCATCTCCGGTGCCTATGTGACCCCGCTGTGACTGTCCGTGAAGGGCCCCTTGCCGGAATCTAAGTCCGGCAACGGGCCCTTCACGGCTCTCTCCGGAGCGGTGTGGCGTACGTCCGGCGCGCTAGACTGGCGCGTGAAGCGGCAGGTAGAGTGGCCGCCACCACGTGCACAGTCCACAACAGATCCGCCCAACCGAATATCGGGCCGTTCGAGCCGGAGCGGGAGAGTCCCATGAGATCAGTGGGACACCGAAGGAGCAAACTCCCCGGAATCTCTCAGGTAACCGCTACCGCTTTTGGCGAGGCCACTCTGGAAAGAAGGCGCATCCGCGCGCCTCACCCAAGGTGAAAGCCGTGCCGAGCGCGCGGTGAAACTCTCAGGTGCCCATGACAGAGGGGGAGTTCCCAGTGCACCGCCGCGCCCGGTGCCCGTCCCGAGGAGCTCCCATCACCTCCACGTCGTTCGATACCCGCCACATCGGCCCCGGCGAGGCCGAGCGGGCCAAGATGCTCGCCGAATGCGGTTACGGAAGCCTGGACGCCCTCGTCGAAGCGGCGGTCCCGACCGCCATCCGCTCCGCGGGCGATCTCGCTCTTCCCGCCCCCGCCTCGGAAGAAGAGGCCACCGCGGAGCTGCGCGCGCTCGCTGGTCGCAACCGGCCGATGACGCAGATGATCGGCCTCGGCTACTCCGACACCGTCACCCCCGGCGTCATCCGCCGCAATGTGCTGGAGAGCCCGGCCTGGTACACCGCGTATACGCCGTACCAGCCGGAGATCTCGCAGGGCCGGCTCGAAGCGCTGCTGAACTTCCAGACCGCCGTCTCCGACCTCACCGGGCTGGCCATCGCCAACGCGTCGATGCTCGACGAGTCCACCGCGGTCGCCGAGGCGATGACGCTGATGCGCCGGGCCGCGAAGTCGAAGTCGAACGTGGTCGTCCTCGACTCGGAGTGCCTGCCGCAGACGGTCGAGGTCGTGCGGACCCGTGCCGCCGGTCTCGGCATCGACGTGCAGGTGCGCGACCTGCTCACCGGGCTGCCGGACGAGTTCTTCGGCGTCGTCGTGCAGTACCCGGGCGCGTCCGGCGTGCTGCGCGGGCGCGGTTTCTACCACGCGGTTTCCGAGGCCGCGAAGGCCGCGGGCGCGCTGTACACGGTGGCTGCCGACCTGCTGGCGCTCACCCTGATCGCCGCGCCCGGCGAGTTCGGCGCGGATGTCGCTGTCGGCTCCACGCAGCGCTTCGGTGTGCCGCTGGGCTATGGCGGACCGCACGCCGGCTACATGGCGGTGCGCGCCGGTCTCGAGCGCTCGCTGCCGGGCCGTCTCGTCGGTGTGTCGGTGGACGCGGACGGCAACACCGCGTACCGCCTCGCGCTGCAGACGCGCGAGCAGCACATCCGTCGCGAGAAGGCGACCTCCAACATCTGCACCGCGCAGGTGCTTCCCGCGGTGCTCGCATCGATGTACGCGGTTTACCACGGCCCCGAGGGGCTGAAGGCGATCGCGACGCGCGTCCATGAGCTTGCCGCGGGCTTTGCGAACGCGCTGCACGCCGGCGGCGTCGAGGTCGCGCACGAAGCGTTCTTCGACACTGTCGTCGCGAAGGTGCCGGGCCGTGCGGAGGCGATCCACGCGGCGGCGCGCGAGGCGGGCATCAACCTCGGCCACGTCGATGCCGACAACGTGCGCGTCGCAGTTGACGAGGTCACGCGTCCCGACACGCTCGCGAAGGTGCTTCGCGCCTTCGGCGTCGACAGCGAGTGGGAAGCCGCGCAGGCTCTCCCGAACGGTCTCGTCCGCGAGAGCGGCTACCTGACCCACCAGGTGTTCAACTCGCACCGCTCCGAGACCTCGATGCTGCGCTACCTGCGCCGCCTCGCCGACCAGGACTTCGCGCTCGACCGCGGCATGATCCCGCTCGGCTCCTGCACCATGAAGCTCAACGCGACCACCGAAATGGAGCCGATCAGCTGGCGCGAGTTCGCGGGCATCCACCCGTTCGCGCCGGCCGAAGACGCCGAGGGCTACCACGAGCTGGTCCGCCAGCTGTCCGGCTGGCTGTCCGAGGTCACCGGCTACGACCAGGTGTCGCTGCAGCCGAACGCGGGCAGCCAGGGCGAGCTGGCCGGGCTGCTGGCCATCCGCGCCTACCACCGGGCGAACGGCCAGCCCGAGCGCGACGTCTGCCTGATCCCGTCCTCGGCGCACGGCACCAACGCCGCGTCCGCGGTGCTCGCCGGAATGCGCGTCGTCGTGGTCAAGTGCACCAACGAGGGCAACGTCGACCTCGAAGACCTGCAGTCCAAAGTGGACGAGCACAGTGCCGACCTGGCCGCGATCATGGTCACCTACCCGTCCACGCACGGCGTCTACGAGCACGGCATCGAGCGGCTCGCCAAGATCGTGCACGACGGCGGCGGCCAGGTGTACGTGGACGGCGCGAACCTCAACGCGCTGCTGGGCCTGGCGAAGCCGGGCGAGTTCGGCGGCGACGTGTCGCACCTGAACCTGCACAAGACGTTCTGCATCCCGCACGGCGGCGGCGGACCGGGTGTCGGCCCGGTCGCGGTCCGCGAGCACCTCGCGCCCTACCTGCCGAACCACCCGCTGCTGGCGCAGGCCGGTCCGGAGTCCGGAGTCGGCCCGATCAGCGGCGCGCCGTACGGCTCGGCCTCGATCCTGCCGATCTCCTGGGCGTACGTGCGGATGATGGGCGCGCCGGGGCTCACCGAGGCCACCAAGGTCGCGGTGCTGGCCGCCAACTACATCGCCGCCCGGCTGGCGCCGCACTACCCGGTGCTCTACACCGGACAGGACGGCCTGGTCGCCCACGAGTGCATCCTCGACCTGCGTGGCATCACCAAGGAAACCGGCGTGACCGTCGACGACGTCGCGAAGCGGCTCATCGACTACGGCTTCCACGCGCCGACCATGTCCTTCCCGGTCGCCGGCACGCTCATGGTCGAGCCCACCGAGAGCGAGGACCTGGCCGAGATCGACCGGTTCTGCGAGGCGATGATCGCCATCCGGCACGAGATCGACGAGGTCGCCGCCGGCCGCTGGACCGCCGAGACCAGCCCGCTGCGCGGCGCGCCGCACACCGCGTCGTCGGTCATCGGCGAGTGGACCGCGGACTACGACCGCGAGCTCGCGGCGTACCCGGTCGGCGTGGCGCGCAAGACCAAGTACTGGCCGCCCGTGCGGCGCATCGACGGGGCGCGCGGCGACCGCAACCTCGTCTGCTCCTGCCCGCCCCTCGACTCCTACGAAGGCTGAGCCCCGTGTCCAAGGAAACCTCTCTGCACGAAGTCCACCGGGGCCTCGGCGCGCTGTTCACCGACTTCGCGGGCTGGTCGATGCCGGTGCGCTACGCCAGCGAACTGGCCGAGCACAAGGCGGTCCGCGAGGCGGCCGGGCTGTTCGACCTGTCGCACATGGCCGAGATCCACGTGGTCGGCCCGCAGGCCGCCGACGTGCTCGACTACGCGCTGGTCGGCAACCTGACCGGCGTGAAGCCGGGCCGGGCCCGGTACACGATGATCTGCGACGCCGACGGCGGCGTGCTGGACGACCTGGTCGTCTACCGGCTCGCCGACCAGGAGTACCTCGTGGTGGCCAACGCCGGCAACGCCGACGTGGTCGCGGACGCGCTGGCCGAGCGGGTCGCCGGGTTCGACGCGGTGGTGGAGAACCGGTCGGCGGACACCGCGCTGATCGCGGTGCAGGGCCCGAACGCGGTCGCGGTGCTCGGCGCGGTCACCGATGCCGACCTCGGCGCGCTCAAGTACTACGCGAGCGTCCCGGCGGTCGTGAAGGGGCACGACGTGCTGCTGGCCCGCACCGGCTACACCGGGGAGGACGGCTTCGAACTGTTCGTGCCGGCCGCCGAAGCCCCGGCGCTGTGGCAGCTGCTGACCGAGGCCGGCCAGGAGCACGGCCTGGTCCCGTGCGGGCTCGCCTGCCGCGACACGCTGCGGCTGGAAGCCGGAATGCCGTTGTACGGCAACGAACTCACTCGCGAGCTGAACCCGTTCGCGGCTGGTCTCGGCCGGGTCGTGAAGTTCGAGAAGCCGGGCGACTTCGTGGGCCGCGCGTCTCTGGCGGAGCTTGCCAAAGCCGACGTCCCGCGGGTGCGGGTCGGCCTGCGCGGCACCGGCCGCCGCGCCCCGCGGCACGGGTACGCCGTGCTCGCCGGGGATGCCACTATCGGGGAGATCACCAGCGGCGCGCTGTCGCCGACGCTGGGCTACCCGATCGCCATGGCGTATGTAGACCGGGAGCACGCCGAGCCCGGCACCGCGCTGTCCGTCGACATCCGGGGCCGTGTCGAGCCGGTCGAGGTCGTCGCCCTGCCCTTCTACTCCCGAGCCTGAAAAGAGCCAGAACTGTGAGCATCCCCCAGAACCTGTCCTACACCAAGGAACACGAGTGGCTGTCGGTGGAGGACGGCGTCGCGACGGTGGGCATCACCGCGTTCGCGGCCGGCTCGCTCGGCGACATCGTGTTCGTGCAGCTGCCCGGAGTCGGCGACACGGTCACCGCGGGCGAGGTCTTCGGCGAGGTCGAGTCGACCAAATCGGTCAGCGAGCTGTACTCGCCGGTGAGCGGCGAGGTGGTGGCGGTGAACGAGACCACATCGGACACCCCCGAGGTCATCAACTCGGACCCGTACACCGAAGGATGGCTGCTGAAGGTGCGGCTCACGGGCGACGTCCCGGAGCTGCTCGACGCCTCCGCGTACGCCGAGCTGACCCAGGAGAACTGATGACCTCCCCGTTCGACGCCCACCTGTCCGAGATCGATCCCGAGGTCGCCGCGGCGGTCGCCGCGGAGCTGCACCGCCAGCAGTCGACCCTGGAGATGATCGCCTCGGAGAACTTCGCGCCGGTCGGCGTGCTCGAGGCGCAGGGCTCGGTGCTGACCAACAAGTACGCCGAGGGCTACCCGGGCCGCCGCTACTACGGCGGCTGCGAGCACGTCGACGTGGTCGAGCAGCTCGCGATCGACCGGGCCAAGGCGTTGTTCGGCGCGGAGCACGCGAACGTGCAGCCGCACTCGGGCGCGCAGGCCAACGCGGCGGCGATGTTCGCGGTGCTGAAGCCGGGCGACACCATCCTCGGCCTCGACCTGGCGCACGGCGGCCACCTGACGCACGGGATGAAGATCAACTTCTCCGGCAAGCTGTACAACGTGGTCGCCTACCACGTCGACAAGGAGACCGGGATCGTCGACGTCGCCGAGATCGAGCGGCTGGCGGTCGAGCACAAGCCGAAGCTGATCGTGGCCGGCTGGTCGGCCTACCCGCGTCAGCTGGACTTCGCCGAGTTCCGCCGGATCGCCGACCTGGTCGACGCCAAGCTGATGGTCGACATGGCGCACTTCGCCGGCCTGGTGGCCGCCGGACTGCACCCGTCGCCGGTTCCGCACGCCGACATCGTCACCACCACCACGCACAAAACCCTGGGCGGCCCGCGCGGCGGCTTGATCCTGTGCCGCGAGGAGCTGGCGAAGAAGATCAACTCGGCGGTGTTCCCCGGGCAGCAGGGCGGTCCGCTGGAGCACGTCATCGCGGCCAAGGCGGTGGCGCTGAAGATCGCCGCCACCGACGGGTTCCGCGAGCGCCAGGAGCGCACGCTGCAGGGCGCGAAGATCCTCGCCGACCGGCTGTCGCGCACCGACTGCGCCGAGGCGGGCGTCCGCGTCCTCACCGGCGGCACCGACGTGCACCTGGTGCTGGTCGACCTGGTCAACTCGGAGCTGAACGGCCAGCAGGCGGAAGACCGGCTGCACGAGGTCGGCATCACCGTGAACCGCAACGCGGTGCCGTTCGACCCGCGCCCGCCGATGGTCACCTCCGGCCTGCGGATCGGCACCCCGGCGCTGGCCACCCGCGGCTTCGGCGCCGAAGACTTCACCGAGGTCGCCGACATCATCGCCGAGACGCTCAAGCCGGACTTCGACGAGGCGGCCCAGCAGGCGCTGCGCGCCCGCGTCGAGCTGCTCGCCAAGAAGCACCCGCTGTACGCGGAGCTCGGCCGATGAGCGCGCAGCCCGAAGGCCGCAAACTGCTTCGGCTTGAGGTCCGCAACAGTGAGACGCCGATTGAGAAGAAGCCGTCGTGGATCAAGACCAAGGTGCGGATGGGTCCGGAGTTCACTGAGCTGAAGGGTTTGGTGAGGCGGGAGGGTCTGCACACGGTTTGCGAGGAGGCGGGGTGTCCCAACATTTACGAGTGTTGGGAGGATCGGGAAGCGACGTTCTTGATCGGTGGGGATCAGTGCACGCGGCGGTGTGATTTCTGTCAGATCGATACGGGCAAGCCTGCTGCGTTGGACCGTAGTGAGCCGCGGAAGGTCGCGGAGTCGGTGCAGGCGATGGGGTTGCGGTATTCGACGGTCACCGGGGTGGCTCGGGACGACCTGGCTGATGGGGGTGCGTGGCTGTATGCGGAGACGGTGCGGCAGATTCACGCGTTGAACCCGGGCACGGGTGTGGAGTTGTTGATTCCGGACTTCAATGCGGAGCCGGGTCAGCTGGCGGAGGTGTTCGGGTCGCGGCCGGAGGTGCTGGCGCACAACGTGGAGACGGTGCCGCGGATTTTCAAGCGGATCCGGCCGGGTTTCCGGTACGCGCGGTCGCTGGAGGTGATCACGCAGGCTCGTGCGGCGGGGCTGGTGACGAAGTCGAACCTGATTCTGGGGATGGGCGAGACTCCGGACGAGGTCGCTGTCGCGTTGCGGGAGTTGTTTGACGCGGGGTGCGAGATCATCACGATCACCCAGTACCTGCGGCCGTCGCCGCGGCATCATCCGGTGGACCGGTGGGTGAAGCCGGAGGAGTTCGTGGAGCACGCGCGGACTGCGGAGGGGATCGGGTTCCCGGGTGTGATGGCGGGTCCGTTGGTGCGGTCGTCGTATCGGGCGGGCCGGCTCTACGCCCAGACGAAGGCGCACCGGGGCGAGGAACTCCCGGAAAACCTGGCCCACCTCACCGCCGAAGGACCAGCAGCACAAGAAGCCAGCAGCGTGCTGGCGAGACACTAAGAGAAGGGGCGGATCAATGGCGATCAGCGTCTTCGACCTGTTTTCGATCGGCATCGGGCCGTCCAGTTCGCACACGGTCGGCCCGATGCGGGCGGCCAAGACCTTTGTGGACGGCCTCGTCGAGGACAGCGAGCTGAGCCAGGTCGCGCGGGTGGAAGCTGAGCTGTTCGGCTCCCTCGGCGCGACCGGCTTCGGCCACGGCAGCGACAAAGCGGTGCTGCTCGGGCTTTCCGGCGAGCGGCCGGAGGACGTCGACACCGACACGGTGGCTGCCAAGGTCGCGGCGATCCGGGAGTCCGGGCGGCTCTCCGTCGGCGGCACGCACGAGGTGGCCTTCGCCGAGGATGCCGACCTGACCATGCACCGGCGCAAATCGCTGCCCGCGCACCCGAACGGCATGGTGTTCCGCGCGTTCAGCGAGAACGGCGCTCTGCTGCGGGAACGCACGTACTACTCGGTGGGCGGCGGTTTCGTGCGCGACGAGTCGTACGAGACCGACACCGTGTTCGTGGAGGATTCCACACCGGTGCCGTACCCGTTCCGCACCGGCGCGGACCTGCTGAAGCACTGCTCGGACACTGGCCTGCCGATCAGCGAAATCATGCTGCAGAACGAACTTTCCTGGCGCAGCGAGGAAGAAGTTCGAGACGGCCTGCTCGGCATCTGGCAGGTGATGGCCGAATGCGTACGCAACGGCTACACGCACGAAGGTGTGCTGCCCGGCGGGCTGAAGGTGCCGCGGCGAGCGAAGTCGCTGCACGACAAGCTGCTCGCTGAAGACGGCGCGGACGATCCGTTGTACGCGATGGACTGGGTGAGCCTGTACGCGCTCGCCGTCAACGAGGAGAACGCCGCGGGCGGGCGCGTTGTCACCGCTCCGACGAACGGCGCGGCCGGGATCATTCCCGCGGTGCTGCACTACTACCAGCGGTTCGTGCGCGACGCGTCCGACGACGGCATCGTCACGTTCTTGCTGACCGCGGGCGCGATCGGCTCGATCCTCAAGCAGACCGGGTCGATCTCCGGCGCCGAGGTCGGCTGCCAGGGCGAGGTCGGCTCGGCGTCGGCGATGGCCGCGGCCGGCCTGACCGAGGTGCAGGGCGGCACGCCGGCGCAGGTGGAGAACGCCGCCGAGATCGGCGTCGAACACCACCTGGGCCTCACTTGCGACCCGGTCGGCGGCCTGGTGCAGATCCCGTGCATCGAACGCAACGCGGTGGGCGCGTCGAAGGCCATCCACGCGTCCCGGATGGCGTTGCGCGGCGACGGCAGCCACGTGGTGACGCTGGACAAGGCGATCAAGACGATGCGCGAGACCGGTGCGGACATGTCCGTGAAATACAAGGAGACCGCTCGCGGCGGGCTCGCCGTGAACGTCATCGAGTGCTGACTTCCCGTCCGTGAGGGGCCCCTTGCGGGACTTGGATTCCGTGAGGGGCCCCTTCAGGGACTTCGGCGTGCGTGAGGGGAACCTTGAGGGACTTGGGTTCCGTGAGGGGCCCCTTCAGGGACTTCGGCGTGCGTGAGGGGAACCTTCAGGGACTTCGGCGCGCGTGAGGGGAACATTCAGGGACTTAGATTCCCTGAAGGGGCCCTTCACGGAATCTCGGGGCCGGGGCCGGGGCCGGGGCTGGGGGAGCGGCCAGGCGCAGGCCCAGTTCCATCAGCCACCAGCCGAGTCGCTGCCGGGCCGGGGAGGTGCGGACCGGGCGCAGCTGCGGGCGGGCGGCGGCGCGCAGTTCGGCCTGGCGGGCAGCGACGTACTCGATCATGAAGTCTTTCATCAGGATTCCCCCTAGGTGGTTTCGTCGGCCGAACGCGGGAACGCCGCCCAATGCGCGATGACGGTTTCGTCGCCGGGGGCGGCGGGACGGCGGTAGCGGTCGACGACTGCTTCGATCTCTTCGACCATCTGCCGGGTTTCGCCGGGCGTGAGTTCCAGTGCGGCGCGGCCCAACGTCGAGCTGTCGCGCCATTCCTTCGTCCAGCGCGGAAGATCCGCGACGGCCTGTGCTTGCTCGCGGTAATTCTGGTCGAGGTAGTGGTGCATGTAGGCCAGCATCGTTCCGGCCGTACGCGGGTCGTCGAGGAAGTCCTCCGGTTCCATCCGCGTCGAATCCTGCGCGGCCTTCCACCAGCGTTCGCGCTTCGACCCGCGCCCGGGGTCCTCCTCGACCAGGCCGGCGTCCGCCAGCTGGCGCAGATGCCACGACGTGGTCCCGGAGCTTTCGCCGACCCGCTTGCCGAGCCCGGTCGCGGTGGCCGGGCCCTCGACGGTCAGCAGGTCCAGCAGCTCCATCCGCAGCGGGTGGGCCAGCGCGCGCAAGGTGCGCGGGTCGAGCTGCCGGGTGCGGCGTTCAAGGGCCATGGCCTCACTCTAGACCGCAGAGGATCCTTTGCAAATACTTCTCTGCAATAAGACCGCCTAGACTCGGACCGTGGAATCGACCTCGGTGGTGAGCGCGAACGAGGCGCTGTTCCGGCCGGTGAGGGCCGGGAACGCCTTCGAGGAGACCGTTGAGCGGCTGTTGCAGGCGATCCGGCTCGGGGTGGTCGGGGCGGGTGACCGGCTGCCGTCCGAGCGGGAGCTGGCCGAACGGCTCGGGGTGAGCCGGGTGACCCTGCGCGAGGCGATCCGCGCGCTGGCCGACGCGGGTTACGTGGAATCCCGGCGCGGCCGCTACGGCGGCACGTTCGTGAACGAGCAGCTGCCGGCCCCGGCCGAACGCACGGTCGGGGAGATCGACGCGGCCGGCCTGGAAGACGCGTTCTGCCTGCGGCAGGTGCTGGAGACCGGAGCGGCCGAGGCGGCCGCCGCGCGCACGCTCAGCCCGGCCGATCGCCAGCACCTCACCAGCACCCTGGCCGAAGCCGCGACCGCCGACCTCGCCGACTACCGGCGCAAGGACTCCCGGCTGCACCTGGCGATCGCCGAGGTCACCGGGTCCGCGTCGCTGACCGGCGCGCTCGCCGACGCGCGGACCCGGATCAACCAGCTGCTCGACCGGATCCCGCTGCTGGAGCCCAACCTGGAGCACTCGAACGCCCAGCACGCGGCGATCGTGGACGCGATCCTGGCCGGCGACCCGGCGGCCGCGCGGCACGCGATGGCCGAGCACATCGAAGGAACCGCGTCACTGCTGCGCGCCTTCCTCTCGTGATCAATTCACCGGATCGGCAGAACCTTGTCGCCCGTTCACCCGTCCACCATAAGTGGAGTCAGACTCGGAGAGTGACCAAACCGCTGTCGTCCGGCCGGGCAAGTGGCGGCGGATTCGCCGGATCGCGTACTGCGCGACCGGCCTGGCCGTCGGCGTGCCGCTGATCGCGTTCTGGATCGCCTATCTGCTGCTGGACGTGCGCAGCCCGCAGGACGTGCTCGCCTCGCTGGACAAGACCGTCGTGCTGAAGTACGCGGACGGCAGCGACCTGCTGCGCATCGTGCCCGCGGGCGGCGACCGCCGGTTCGTGCCGTTCGACCAGGTGCCGGCGAAGCTGCGGGACGCGATCGTCGCCACCGAGGACCCGACCTTCTGGGACAACGCCGGCTTCGACCCGACCGGGATCGGCCGGGCGTTCCTGACCGGCGTCGGCGGCGGGTCCGGCATCACCCAGCAGTACATCAAGAAGTCGACCGGCGACGAGGACTCGACGCTGTCGCGCAAAATGCAGGAGCTCGTGCTCGCCACGAAGATCACCCAGCAGCAGAGCAAAGAGCAGATCTTCGAAAGCTACGTCAACATCATCTCCTTCGGCCGCAACACCTTCGGCCCGGCCGCGGCGATGAACGCGTTCTTCGGCCGCCCGCTCGACGACAGCATCACCTGGAGCGAGGCAGCGTTCCTCGCCGGGATGATCCAGTCGCCGTCGGTGCACGACCCCGCGGTGTCCGGCGACGAGCACGCCGCGAAGCGCTGGCGGTACGTACGCGACAAGCTGGTGGAGCGCGGCTATCTCAAGAACGCCGACGGCATGGCGTACCCGGGCGCGGAGATCAAGCCGCCCGCCGAGACCCGGGTCAGCGTGAACTACGACCAGTATCACCTCAAGCAGCAGGCGCTCGCCGAGCTGGAGGAGGCCGGGTTCCCGCTTTCCCGGTTGCAGCAAGGGAACCTGACCGTTCAGACCACTTTGGACCCGAAGTTGCAGGCCGCCGCGCACGCGTCGCTGGACGACCGGCTCAAAGCCGCACCGGCCGAGTTTCGCGGCGCGCTGGTGGCGATTGACCCGGCGAGCGGGGCGGTGCGGGCCTACGACGGCGGCAACAACGGCGTCCGCGACTACGCCGGGACCGGGCACCCGCTCGGCTCCGCGTTCCACCCGTTCACCGCCGCGGCCGGGCTGGCGTCCGGGATGCGGCTGACCGACCGGCTCGATGAACCGGCGCGGATCGAGTATCTGGGCGAGAAGTTCGAGTACCCGGCGAAGTGCCCGCAGCCGTGCACCGTCCGCAGCGCGCTGGCTTCGGGAGCGACCACTCCGTTCATTTCGCTGGCGAGGAAGGTCGGCGTCGACGCGGTGAGCGCTGCCGCCCGTTCGGCCGGGATCCCGGACGAGGTCGACAGCACGCCGACAATGCGGGAAAAGGACGGCGTCACCATCGGCTCCGGCATCGTGGTCGGCCGGTATCCGCTGCGGCCGCTCGATGTCGCCAGCGCGTATGCGACCTTCGCCGCGGACGGGCGGCACGCGCCGGCGCATCTGGTCGACAAGGTGCTGGACCAGTCCGGGAAAGTCGTGTGGCAGTACGAGAAAGAGCCGACCGCGACCGTCGCGCCCGAGGTGGCACGGGACGTCACCGAGGCGCTGCGCACGACGCTGCCGGACGGCGGCTCGGCCGCGTTGCGGACCGGTGAGTCCGAGCGCGGGAACTCTCAGGACAACCAGGACGCGTGGGCGGTCGGCTACACGGAGAAGCTGGCGGCCTCGGTGTGGATCGGCACGGACGACGACCGGAAGCTGGTCGACGGTGACGGGACGAAGGTGACGGGCTCGGGCTTGCCCGCTGAGATATGGCGGTCGTTCCTGGTGCAGCGGTGAGGGCGGCGCGTGCGCACGTCAGGCGAAGGCCGGTCGCGGCCGGGCCTCGGCGGCTGCTGGGAAAGCGCCGCCGACGCGCCGGCCAATCCACCGCGGCAGCCCTGTTCACGCGGCTCGGCGGCTGACCTTCGGGATCACCATCGGGCTCCCGCTCTCCGGGCACTCCATCACCCGGCAGGGCAACTCGAAGATCCGCTCCACGTTCTCCGCCGTCACCACCTCTTCCGGCGTCCCGGTCGCCAGCACCTTCCCGTCGCGCATCGCGATCAGGTGGGTCGCGTACCTGGCCGCGTGGTTCAGGTCGTGCAGCACCGCGACGAGCGTGCGGCCCTGCTCGCTGTGCAGCGTCGCGCACAGGTCGAGCAGGTCGAGTTGGTGCGCGATGTCCAGGTACGTCGTCGGCTCGTCGAGAAGCAGCAAGTCGGTCTGCTGGGCCAGCGCCATCGCCATCCAGACGCGCTGCCGCTGCCCGCCGGACAGTTCGTCGACCAGTCGCTCGGCCAGGTCGTCGACGCCGGTCGCGCGCATCGAGCCGGCGACGACCGTCGCGTCCTCGCGGGACCATTGGCGCAGCAGTTTCTGATGCGGGTAGCGGCCGCGCGCGACGAGGTCGGCCACCGTGATCCCGTCCGGTGCGATCGAGCTCTGCGGCAGCAGCCCGAGCCGGCGCGCGACCTCCTTCGCGCCGTAGCTGGAGATCACCTCGCCGTCCAGGTAGACCGCGCCCGTGCGAGGCTTCAGCATCCGGGCGAGCGCGCGCAGCAGAGTCGTCTTGCCGCAGGCGTTCGGGCCGACGATCACCGTGAACGACTGGTCCGGGATGACCACGCCGAGCCGCTCGGCGACGGTCCGGCCGTCGTAGGCCAGAGTGAGGTCTTCGGCGTGCAGCCGCGTCGTCTGTACCACGTAGGTAAGGCTAACCTAGTGACGCCCGTTCGGGGAGTTCCCTGGGCCGCTGAAGCCCAAGGCGACCGGCTGGTGCCATGATGCGTCCGGGCGGATCCCGGGGCAGAGCGAGGGTGCGATGGACGACTACCGCGTCGTCGCGGACGAACTCGCCGCCGACATCGAGGCCGGGCGGCTGCGTCCGGGCGACCGGCTGCCCCCGCAACGCCGGTTCGCGCGCGAGCGCGGCATCGCCGGTTCCACGGCGGCGCGGGTGTACGGCGAACTCGTCCGGCGCGGCCTCGCGGTCGGCGAAGTGGGCCGGGGCACGTTCGTGCGCGCGGCCCGGCCGGGGCCGGAACCGGCATTGTCCGAGCCCGGCGACGCGCGGATCGACCTGGAACTGAACTTCGCCGTATTGCCGAGTCAGTCGCCGAAACTCGCGCGGGCGCTGGAACCGGTGCTGCGCGCGGACGTCTTCACCGATGCTCTGCACCCCCTCGGCGCGGCCGCCACGAAGCAGGTCCGCGAGGCGGCGGTCGCGATGCTCTCGCGCGGATCCTGGGCACCGGACCCGGAATCGGTCCTCGTCGCCGGCAACGGACGGCAAGGCATCGCCGCCGCGCTGTCCGCGTTCGTCCCGACCGGCGAGCGGCTCGCGGTGGAATCGTTGACCTACCCCGTGGTCAAGGCCGCCGCGACCCGGCTCGGCATCGAACTGGTCCCGATCGAGACCGACTCGCACGGCCTGGTCCCCGCCGCGCTGGCGGCTGCCGCTCCGGTGCGGGCGCTGTACGTCCAGCCGACCTTGCACAACCCGCTCGGCATCACGATGCCGCCCGCGCGCCGGGCGGAACTGGCCGAGGTCGTCCGACGGCTGGACCTGCCGGTGGTCGAAGACGGGATCTACACGTTCCTCCGCCCGGACACCGAGCCGCTGGCCTCGCTGATGCCGGAGCGGACGGTTTTCGTGGACAGCCTGTCGAAGCGGGTCGCGCCGGGGCTGACGGCCGGGTTCCTGGTGGTGCCGCCGGCTTGGCTGCCGCGCCTGGCCAGCGCGATCCGCTCCGGTGGGTGGACCGCGTCGAGGTTTTCGGCGGAAGCGGCGCGCCGTTGGATCACCGGCGGGGTGCTGGCTGAGGTGGAAGCCGCGAAACGAGCGGACGCGGCGGTCCGCGCCGAGATCGTCGCGGACCGGCTGGCGGGGTTCCGGGTGCGCGGCGACGCGGCCGCGTACCACCGGTGGTGGGAGCTGCCGGAGCAGTGGCGAGCGGAAACGTTCGTCGCGGCGGCGGCCCGGCGGGGGATCGCGTTGTCTCCGGCGGCGGCGTTCTCGGTGGTGCCGGGGCATGCGCCGAACGCGGTGCGGATCGCGGTGTCCGCGCCGGCGCAGGAGACGTTGGGGAGTGCGTTGCAGGTGCTGGCCGCGTTGGCCGCCGGGTCACCGGAGGACGCGTTGGCGGAGTGAGCGTCGTTGGTGGCCGTGAAGGTCGTTGGTGGCCGTGAAGGGAACATTGAGGGACTCAGAGTCCCTCAATGTTCCCTTCACGGCCAGAGGTGGCGGCGGACAGCGGCTGGGCAGAGCGGCTGGGCAGCGGTCTGTGAAGGGGCCCTTCACGGAATCCAAGTCCCTCAAGGGGCCCTTCACGGACCGTGGGCGAGGTGAGGCGACGGGTGCTGGCTGCCTCAGGCCCGCCGTCGCCAAACCAATCGCGTCAGGGTCCCCGCCACCGCCGCCGCAGCGGGTTGCCGCGGACGCTTCCGGGCTTCCGGCGCGGATTCCGGCATCACCCGGTACACCAGATGTGCCGCGAACCGCGCCAAGCCCGGCATCGCCAGCGCGCTCAGCTCTGCCGCTCGTCCCTCGGGCAGGCTGAGCACCTGCGGCCGCTGTTCGATCGCCTTCACCACGAGCGCCGCCGCGCGTTCCGGCGAGCTGGCTGGCATTCCGCGGTACGAACCGGTCGGCGCGATCATGTCGGTGCGCACCAATGGCATGCGGACCGACGAGAACGTCACGCCGTCCGACAGCGTCTCGCGGCCGGCCGTCAGGCCGAACTCCTCAAGCGCCGCTTTCGAAGCCAGGTAAGCGGAAAACCGCGGAGTGTCGGTCTGCAGACCCTGCGTCGTCACGTTCACGACGTGCCCGAACCGCCGCTCGGTCATCGATGGCAGCAGCCCCAGGATCAACCGCACCGGGCCGAAGTAGTTGATGGCCATGGTGCGTTCGTAGTCGTGGAACCGTTCGGTGGACAGCTGCACCGAACGGCGAATGGACCGGCCTGCGTTGTTCACCAGTATGTCGACCGCGCCGTGGTCCGCGAGGACTGCCTTGACGAGCGCGTCGACCGCGTCGCCGTCCGTCAGGTCGCACGGGTACGCCGCTGCATCGCCTCCTGCCGCGGCGATCTCGCTACGCACCTCTTCGAGTTCTTCGGCGCGACGCGCGACGAGAAGTACCTTCGCGCCGCGTCGTGCTACAGCGAGTGCGCTAGCTCGGCCAATGCCCGAAGACGCACCAGTCACCAGCACGATGCGTCCGTTGAGTCCCGGGCGGCGAGCGTGGTCCGGGTCGAGGTGCGCGCGCCAGTAGCGGTACAGCGGTTCGGCGTAGTTGGGAAGCTCGGCAAGGTGCACACCGCTGCCGTACAGCTCCGAAGTGGTGCGCGCAGTATCGAACTCCACCTCTGCGTTCAGGTGGGGGAGTACTTCGAGCGGAACGCCCAGCTCAGTCAACACCGCAGCGCGCGTCGCACGTCCAGTTGGGACACGGTCGACCACGGCTGCGAGACGGGATGCTGTCGCGCGAAGTAGTCCGGACGGCACTGTCGTGCGTACCCGAGGCGCGCCCGCGACGCGCGCGAAGGCGTTGTAGACCTCGTGCAGCTTCTGCGGTCGCGGCGAAGCGAGATGATAGGTGCTGCCTGAAGGCGCGTCGCGGTGCATGAGGTACTCCATCGCGGCGACCACATAGTCCACCGGCACGAGGTTCGTGGCACCGAGGTCGGGCGCGAGGAGCGGCAGCTGCCGGGGCAGCGCGGCGAGCCGGGAAATCGCCGGCAGGAAGTAATACGGGCCGTCGACCTTGTCCATTTCGCCGGTGCGCGAATCGCCGACGACGGCCGAGGGCCGGTAGACGCGGAACGGCAGGCCGGCGGCGCGGACCAGCTTCTCCGCTTCGAACTTCGTCGCGTGGTAGGGAGAACTGAACGACTGGCCGAGGTCGAAGTCCGCCTCGGTGAACCGGCCGGCGTGGTCGCCCGCGACCGCGATCGACGAGACATGGTGCACCAGCCCGGCACCGGCGGCGGCGGCGAAGGCGAGCACGTTGCGGGTGCCTTCGACGTTCGCGGACCGGTTCGCCGCCTCGTCGGCGGTCAAGTCGTAGACCGCGCCGAGGTGCACGACGTGGTCGACCCCGTCGTAGCCGGCCGGGTCGAGGCCGAGCAGGGGCTCGGTGAGGTCGCCGACGGCGGGGACCAGGCGGTCTGAGTTCGGCCAGTCCCGCGCGAGCGCGGCGAGCCGCTCGCGCGAAGTGTTGCGGACGAGTACGTGGACTGCGGCGGTGTCCCGCCGCGCGAGCAACCGGGCGACCAGGCGCTTCCCGAGGAAGCCCGTAGCGCCCGTGACGAAATAGGTGGTCATGGCCGGCACCTTTCGGGGTCTGCGGGCGCCGACTCTACCTACTCACGAGTAGGAACGGTAGTTGTCAGTCGGTTCCGGTGCGATGGTGCTGCGTGGCGGTGGCCACGACGGCGTCGCGCAGGGCCGCGCGCAGCCGGCCGACCTCCAGCGGGCCCAGTACGGCGGCCTCGCCCGGCGGCGCGACCACCACGACCTTGTCGTCGCTGCTCACGAAGACCGTGACGTCCCGCCGCCTTCCCGCCAGGTCCCGGCATCCGACCGTCCACTCGTTCCGTTCCGCACCGATGTCGTGCCCTGTCACGGTCCTCGCCCTCCGATCACGTACTGCCCGTGTCCTTCGTGCGGAGGGGGGACGACCCGGTGACGGGCGTCTTACGCCGGTTCACCCGAATTGCCTACCGGCCGGTTTCCGGCAGGCCGCGACGGACCGGAGTAGCGTCGGTTCCCGCAGGTCACAGGCACCAAGGGAGGACGGATGTCGGAACCGCGGAACATCGTCGTCGTCGGATCGGGACTGGCTGGGGCCACCGCTGCGGCCACCGTCCGGGAACGCGGTTTCGAAGGGGACGTGCTGGTGCTCGGAGCTGATCCGCATCGGCCGTACGAGCTGCCTCCGCTGTCGAAAGCAGTGCTGCTCGGCAATGCCGACGAGCCCGACTGGGTGCGTGAAGAGGGTTACTGGGCCGAGCACGACATTCGCCTCGTCTCCGGCGTCGCCGCGACGCGGATAGAACTGGGCGCGCGCCTTGTCCTGGACGACACCGGTGGCGAGCACCGCTACGACCGCCTGGTCCTTGCCACCGGCTCGCGCCCGCGCGCGCTGAAAGTGCCTGGAGGCGACCTTCCCGGCTTGTACACGCTTCGCACCCTCGACGATTCCCTACGGCTGCGCGCGGCCTTCGAAGCCGCGAAGCGGGTGGTGATCGTCGGTGCGGGCTGGATCGGCACCGAAGCCGCCGCCGCCGCGCGTACGCACGGAGCGGAGGTGACCGTTGTCGCGCCGGAAAAACAGCCGCTCGCGAACGTTCTCGGCGAAGAGATCGCTGGAGTGTTCCACCGTCTGCACACCGAGCACGGCGTGCAGTGGCGTCTCGGCGAAGGCGTTTCGGCGATCACTGGCGATACGACGGCGACAGGCGTTCGGCTGTCGAACGGCGACGAGCTGTCGGCCGACGTCGTGCTGATCGCAGTCGGCGCGGCACCGAACGTGGACCTTGCGCACGTCGCCGGTCTGGAGCTGGCTGACGACGGCGGGGTGTGCGTCGACGCTGGCCTGCGTACGGCGGCTCCGGACGTGTACGCGATCGGCGACATTGCTTCGCAGTTCCACCCGCGCTACGGACATCGCGTACGCGTCGAGCACTGGGCAACCGCGCGTACGCAAGGAGAATTGGTCGCTGGAAACCTCGTCGGCGAGCACGAGCCGTACTTGAAGAGCCCGTACTTCTTCTCCGACCAGTACGACCCCGAGCACGGGGGCCCGGCGATCGGCTGCGAGTACCGCGGTCTGCCGGACCTCGACCGCGACCGGGTCGTGGTCCGCGGCGATCTAGCCGGCTACGACTTCACCGCGTTCTGGGTGACCCCGGGCGGCGAGGTGTCCGCCGCGATGAACGTCAATCAGTGGGACGACGGCGACGCGCTGGAAAACCTGGTGGACAACCGGGTCGTGGTCACTGACGACCAGCTGCGGAAGGGGAACCTGGCTGAGCTGGCTTGACCGGCCGCGCCAGGGCCAGGTACGAGAGCAGGGCCAGCACGCTGAACCCGGCCATCGTCGCGGCCATCGGGAGCGCGGTGCCCGGGCCGCCGAGCCCGACCAGCGGGGTCGCGATCCCGCCGACCGCGAACTGCAGCACGCCCAGCAGGGCGGACGCCGAGCCGGCGGTGCGCGCGTGCCCGGCCAGCGCCAGCGAACTGGCGTTCGGGTTGATGATCCCGATGCAGGAAACCATGGCCAGCAACGGGATCAGCAATGCGATCAGCGGAAGCCCGAATGCGGCGGCCACCAGGGTGAGCACGCCGGACGTCGCCGACAGGCAGACTCCGGTACGCAGCAGCGTCCGCTCCGGGAACCGGCCGACGAGCCATCCGTTGAGCTGTCCGGTAAGCACGATCCCGACGCCGTTGAGCCCGAAAACGAGGCTGAACTCCTGCGGGCTGAGGTGATAGACGTCCTGCAGTGCGAACGACGAACCCGAGATATACGCGAACAGCGCCGCGAAGTTCAGCCCAGCGGTGAGTGCGTAGCCGAGAAAGGCCCGTTCCGTCAGCAGCCGCCCGTAGGTCCGCAGCACGCTGCCCAGGTGCGCCGGATGCCGGTGGGCGGGCGCGAGGGATTCCGGCAGCAGGAAGGCGACGGCGGCGAGCAGCACCGCGCCGAACCCGGTCAGCACCACGAAAACGCCGCGCCAGGACGTGAACGTGAGCAGCTGCCCGCCGACCACCGGGGCGAGGATCGGCGCGAGACCGTTGACAAGCAGCAGCAGCGAGAAGAATTTCGTCATCGCGGTGCCGGTGTAGAGATCGCGGACGGTCGCGCGGGCGATCACGATCCCGGCCGCCGCGCCCAGCGCCTGCACGGACCGGGCCGCGATCAGCAGTTCGACGCTCGGGCTGGCCGCGGCGGCGACCGAACCGGCGAGGTACAGCACGAGCCCGGCCAGCAGCGGTCGCCGGCGGCCGAACGAGTCCGACAGCGGACCGGCGACGATCTGCCCGACAGCCAGTCCGATCACGAACGCGGTCAGCGTCAGCTGGACGGTGGTGTCGGCGGCCCGGAAGTCGTTCGCCATCCGGGGCAGCGCCGGCAGGTACATGTCGATGGAGAGCGGGCCGAACGCGGAGAGGCCGCCGAGGATGAGCAGACGTCGGATCTTGCCGTGCGCCGCGCTCGGCTGGCTCGCCGCTACTGGTCCCGCCGGGTCGCCCGGTTTCGTGCCCATCCGCGCTGTCCGTCTCCTTCGCTCGGGCGGGCCGATCCCGCCTGCTCAGTGTCCGTTATCGGGTCCGAATGCCCGGCACTGACCGGTGATCGGACCACTTTCCCCGGAAAATCCCGTCTCGCTCTAGATTCACCGCCCACCGATGCGCTATACATCGGATGTATCGCGAAGTGGGTGTAGAGAGAAGGGATCGTCCGTGCGTTTTGTGCGTCTCGGGGCAGCGGGGGCTGAGCGCCCGTTCGTCCGTGCTGGTGACGGCACCCTTCACGACCTCTCCGGGGTCACGCCGGACATCGACGGCGCGTTCCTCGCCGGCGACGGGCCCGCGAAAGCCGCGCGAGCGCTCGCGGCGGGCGGACTCCCGGAGGTCGACGGGACCGGGCTGCGGGTCGGCGCGCCGATCGCCGCGCCCGGAAAGATCGTCTGCATCGGCATGAACTACCGCCGCCACGCCGAGGAAACCGGCGCGCGGCCGCCGGCCGAGCCGGTGCTGTTCATGAAGGCGCCCGACGTCATGGTCGGGCCGTTCGACGAGGTGCTCGTCCCGCGCGGCTCCACGGCCACCGACTGGGAGGTCGAACTCGGCGTGGTGATCGGCAAGACGGCCCGCTACCTGGAAAGCCCGGAGGAGGCGCTGGCGCACGTCGCCGGGTACGTCGTGTCGAACGACGTGTCCGAGCGCGACTTCCAGATGAACCGCGGCGGCCAGTGGGACAAGGGCAAGAACTGCGAGACGTTCAACCCGCTCGGCCCGGAGCTGGTCACCGCCGACGAGGTGCCGGATCCGCAGGCGCTCGGCCTGCGCACCTGGGTCAACGGCGTGAAGTTCCAGGACTCTTCCACCCAGGACATGATCTTCCCGGTCGCCGAGATCGTCCGCTACCTGAGCCAGTTCATGGTGCTGCGTCCCGGCGACCTGATCAACACCGGCACCCCGGAAGGCGTCGCGCTCGGACAGCCGGAGCCGAAGCCGTACCTGCGCGCGGGCGACGTCGTCGAGCTGGAAATCGACGGCCTCGGCAAGCAGCGCCAGACCTTCGGGCAGGCCTGACATGGCGAAGATCATCGGCATGGAGGTCCGCGACGTCCGCTTCCCGACGTCGCGCGAGCTCGACGGTTCGGACGCGATGAACCCGGACCCGGACTACTCGGCCGCTTACGTCGAGCTGCACACCGACGCCGGTCCGGACGGCTACGGCCTCGCGTTCACCATCGGCCGCGGCAACGACGTGCAGGCCGCCGCCATCCGCGCGCTCGCGCCGCACGTGGTCGGCCGTGCCGTCCCGGAGGACGCGGCAGCGCTCGGCGAGATTTCCCGAGTGCTGATCGGCGACTCGCAGTTCCGGTGGCTGGGACCGGAAAAGGGCGTCGCGCACATGGCGATCGGCGCGATCGTCAACGCCGCGTGGGACCTCGCCGCGCGCCGCGCCGGGCTGCCGGTGTGGAAGTTCGCGGCGCGGATGACGCCGGAGGAACTGGTTTCCCTGGTGGACTTCCGCTATCTCTCCGACGCGCTCACCGAAGCCGAAGCGCTGGACATCCTCCGCGCCGCCGAACCCGGCAAGGCGGAGCGGATCGCCAAGATCGAGGCCGACGGCTACCGCGCGTACAGCACGTCGGCGGGCTGGCTCGGCTACTCCGACGCGAAGCTGGTCCGGCTGGCCGAACAGGCGGTGGCCGACGGCTTCGAGATGATCAAGCTGAAGGTCGGCGGCAATCTCGAGGACGACGTCCGGCGGATGAAGCTGGCCCGCGAGACGGTCGGCCCGGACATCCGGGTGGCGGTCGACGCGAACCAGCGCTGGGACGTCGCGACCGCGGTGTCGTGGATGACCGCGCTCGCGCCCTACGACCCGTACTGGATCGAAGAACCCACGTCGCCGGACGACGTGCTCGGCCACGCCGCCATCGCGAAGGCGGTCGCGCCGATCAAGGTCGCGACCGGCGAGCACGTGCAGAACCGGGTGGTGTTCAAGCAGTTGCTGCAGGCGGGCGCGATCGACGTGCTGCAGCTGGACGCCGCCCGGGTCGGCGGGGTGAACGAAAACCTGGCGATCCTGTTGCTGGCCGCCAAGTTCGGCATTCCGGTGTGCCCGCACGCCGGCGGGGTCGGGCTGTGCGAGCTGGTCCGGCACCTGTCCATGTTCGACTTCGTCGCGGTCTCCGGCTCGGACGCCGACCGCAGCATCGAGTGGGTGGACCACCTGCACGACCACTTCACCGACCCGGCGGTCGTCGAGGGCGGCCGCTACCTCGCCCCCTCCGCTCCGGGGTTCTCCGCGCGCATGCACGACGCTACGCTGCGCCGGTTCAGCTTCCCGGACGGTCCTGAATGGACGGAGAACGCGCAGTGAGCGAATTCGACGGCCTGGTCGCCGCGGTCACCGGCGGAGCCTCCGGCATCGGCCTCGCGGCGGCGAACCTGCTCGCCGCCCGCGGCGCGCGGGTAGCGGTGCTGGACCTCAAAACCGACGAGGTGCCCGAGCCGCTGGCCGGGTTCCGCTGCGACGTGACGTCCGACGCCGAGGTGCGCGGCTCGGTCGACGCGGTCGTCGAGCGCTTCGGCCGGCTGGACATCCTGGTCAACAACGCGGGAATCGGTGCGCAAGGCGACGTCACCGCGAACGACGACGACGAGTGGCACCGCGCCTACGACGTGAACGTCGTCGGGATGGTCCGCACCGCTCGTGCGGCGCTGCCGCACCTGAAGAACTCGCCCTGGGCGGCGATCGTCAACACCTGCTCGATCGCGGCTTGGGCCGGGCTGCCCGCCCGGGCGCTTTACTCGGCCACCAAAGGCGCGGTGCTCTCGCTGACCCTGGCGATGGCGACCGACCACCTGCCGGACCGGATCCGGGTCAACTGCGTGTGCCCCGGCACCGCGGACACCCCTTGGGTCGGGCGGCTGCTCGACACCGCGGCGGACCCGGCGGCCGAACGGGCCGCGCTCGCCGCCCGGCAGCCGATGGGCCGGCTGGTCACCGCGGACGAGGTCGCGAACGCCATCGCGTACCTGGCCAGCCCGCTGTCCGCGTCGACCACCGGCACCGCGCTCGCGGTCGACGGAGGCATGTACGGCCTGCGCCCGCGCGGACCCGTCCAGCACTGAACTCTGCCCTGCCCACAAGACCTGTCATCAAGGAGGATGCGGTGCGTACAAAGGTGATTCGGCTGGCCGCCGCAGTGGCTGCGTGCGGTTTGGCGCTCGGCGCGTGCGGGTCCACGAAGGACAAGCCAGCGGCGGCCGGCGGCAGCGGCGGAACCGGCAAGATCGGGGCGACAGTGCCGTTGTTGACCTCTCCGTTCTGGCAGGCGTACAACAAATACGTGCCGCAGATGGCCAAGGAGCAGGCCCTCGACGCGCTGCCGACGGTGAACGCCGACAGCGACCCGGCCAAGCTCATCACTGACATCGGCACGTTGCTGAACCAGGGCGTCAAGGGCCTGCTGGTGACCCCGCTCGACTCGGCGGCGGTCGTCGCCGGCCTCAAGCAGGCGGAGAACAAGAACGTCCCGGTGGTCGCGGTGGACGTCGCCCCGGAGAGCGGCAAGGTCGCGATGGTGGTGCGCGCGGACAACAAGGCCTACGGCGCCAAGGCGTGCGACGAAATCGGCAAGCGGGTCAAGAGCGGCAAGGTCGTGCAGGTGATGGGCGACCTCGCGTCGATCAACGGCCGCGACCGCTCGGCGGCGTTCCGCGACTGCATGAAGACGAAGTACCCGGACATCAAGGTGCTCGAGGTCGCCGCCGAGTGGAAGGCGGACAAGGCTTCGTCCGGCCTGGACAGCCTGCTCACCGCGAACCCGGACATCAAGGGCGTGTACATGCAGGCGGGCGGCGTGTACCTGGCGCCGACCGAGCAGGCGCTCAAGCGCAAGAACCTGTTCTTCCCGGTCGGCGACCCGAAGCACGTGGTGCTGGTCAGCAACGACGGCATCCCGCAGGAGCTCGCCGCGATCCGCAACGGCGAACTGGACGCGACGGTCTCGCAGCCTGCCGACGCCTACGCCAAGTACGGCATGTACTGGCTGAAGAAGGCGATGGCGGGCGAGACGTTCAAGCCGGGACCGACCGACCACGGCTCCACGATCGTCGAGATCAGCCCGGGCATCCTGGAGGACCAGCTGCCCGCGCCGGTCGTGACCAAGGAGAACGTGGACGACAAAGCCTTGTGGGGTAACAACCTGTGAGCGCGCCGGTAGTACAGGCGGACGGCGTCGGGAAGCGCTACGGTCCCACCGTCGCGCTGCACGACGTCAGCCTCACCGTCCGGCCCGGCGAGTCGCACGCGCTCGTCGGCCGGAACGGGGCGGGCAAGTCCACCCTGGTCTCCATCCTCACCGGACTGTCCACCACGGACACCGGAAGCGTCTCCTTCGGCGGCGCGCCGGCCCCTCCGCTGTCCAAACAGGACGACTGGAAGGCCCGCGTGGCGTGCGTGTACCAGCACGCGATGGTGGTGCCGCAGCTGACCGTCGCGGAGAACTTGTTCCTGAACCGGCAGGCGGGCGGCGGGTTCGCGATCGGCTGGAAGAAGCTGCGCCGGCAGGCGCGGGAGCTGCTCGACTCGTGGGACGTGCGGGTCGATGTGGACACCCCGGCGGGCGAACTGTCGGTCGAGGACCGGCAGTTCGTGGAGATCGCCCGCGCGCTGAGCTACGGCGCCCGGTTCATCGTGCTGGACGAACCGACCGCGCAGCTGGACAGCCAGGCGATCGAGCGGCTGTTCGAGCGAATGCGCCAGATGCGGCGCAGCGGGGTCACCTTCCTGTTCATCTCGCACCACCTGCACGAGGTTTACGAGGTGTGCCAAGCGGTGACCGTGCTGCGCGACGCGCGGCACGTGCTCACCGCGCCGGTGGAAGAGGTCAGCCGCGCCGCGCTGGTCGACGCGATGACGGGGGAGCAGGGCGGTCTCGCCGTCCGAGACGCCGCGTCACGTGATCCGCTGGCGGCCGACGCCGAAGAAGTGCTGACGGTCGATTCGCTGTCCGGCGAAGGGTTCGCGGACGTCTCGCTGCGGGTGCACCGCGGCGAGGTGGTCGGCCTGGCGGGCAGCAACGCGAGCGGCAAGCACCAGGTGGCCGAGACGGTGTACGGGCTCCGCGCGCCGACCGCCGGAACTGTTTCGGTGGAAGGAAAGCAGCTTCCCCCGGGCGACATTCCGGCGGCGCTGCACGCGGGAATCGGTTGTGTTCCGCGGGATCGGCACCACGAAGGTCTCGTGCTGGAACACTCCATCATGGACAACGCGACGCTGTCCATTCTGGACCGGATGGGTTCCGGCGGCATCGCGTCGCCGAAAGCCCGCCGCGAGCGCGGGACCACGGCGCTGGCCGACTACGACATCGTGGCGGCCGGTCCGGACCAGCCGGTGTCCGATCTTTCCGGCGGGAACCAGCAGAAAGTCGTGCTCGCCCGTGCGCTGGCGAGCGATCCGCGGGTGGTCGTGCTGATCAACCCCACCGCGGGCGTGGACGTGAAGTCGAAAGAGGCCCTGCTCGCGGTCGTGGACCGGGTGCGGGCCGAGGGGAAGGCGGTGCTGCTCGTGAGTGACGAGCTGGACGACCTGCGCCTGGCGGACCGGGTGCTGGTCCTGCGCGCGGGCGCGGTGGCGGCCGTTCACCAGGCCGGCTGGTCCGACGGGGACCTGGTGGCGGACATCGAAGGAGTCGGGCTCCATGACTGACCTGATGAGCGACCCGCAGACGGCGCTGCCCGCGCCGCTCGCCAAGCGGCGGAAGACGGCGTGGCTGCGCGAGCTGGCGCTGCTGCCCGCGCTCGTGGTCGTGTTCGTGATCGGCGGGCTGATCAGCGACACGTTCTTCACCTTCGACAACGTGATCAGCATCCTGTCCGCGGCGGCCGCGCTGTCGCTGGTGGTGCTGGGCGAATCGCTGGTGCTGCTGACCGGAAAGTTCGACCTGTCGCTGGAATCGACGATGGGCATCGCGCCGGCGATCGGCGCGATGCTGGTGATCCCGGCCGCGTCGTCCGGCTTCGGCACGCAGTGGCCGGCCGCTCTGGGCCTGGTCGCGATTCCCGTGGTGGGCGCGCTGATCGGGTTCGTGAACGGCTTCCTGATCGTGAAGCTGAAGCTGAACGCGTTCATCGTGACGCTGGCCATGCTGACCGTGCTGCGCGGAACCCAGATCGGCACGACGAACGGCAAGACGCTGTTCGACCATCTGGACGCGTTCACCGGTTTGGCGACGACGACGTTCGCCGGCCTGCCGATGTCGGTGTGGCTGGCCGCGGTGTTGTTCGTGGTCTTCGGACTGGGCCTGCGCTACCACCGGGTGGGCCGGTCGCTGTACGCCATCGGCGGCAACCGCGAGGCGGCGCGGGCGGCGGGCATCCGGGTGGACCGGATTTCCTGGGCGGTCTTCGTGGTGGCCGGCGTGCTGGCGGCGATCGGCGGCCTGGCCTACACCGGCTACGTCGGCGCGCTCGGCGCCGGCCAGGGCGACGGGCTGATCCTGCAGGTCTTCGCCGCGGCCGTGATCGGCGGCGTCTCGCTGGACGGCGGACGGGGCACGCTGGTCGGCGCTCTGACCGGGGTGCTGCTGCTGCAGTCGGTGGACAGCCTGCTGCGCATCGCCCAGGTCCCGGCGGAATGGCTGAAGGCGATCTACGGCGGGATCATCCTGGTCGCGCTGATCATCAGCCGGTACGCCGGCGGGAAGCCGCAGACCTGATCGGCACTGGGATGTCGAAGGAGCTTCGTGCCGTGAAGGGCCCCTTGCCGGAATCTAAGTCCGCGAAGGGGCCCTTCACGGACAACACCGCGTCTCGGGGGCGGGCCGGGGATTCCCGCCGGCCGCGACCGGGCGGGTTCCCTCGTTCAGGAAGCCGCCGGCGTCTCCCCGGCCGATTCCTCGTCCACCAGCGTGCTGCGCAGCCACTGCTCCACCCCGGCCACGTGCACCGTCGCCCACGAACGGGCCAGTTCCGGCTCCCGGGCGGCGATCGCGTCGTAGATTGCACCGTGCTGTTCCCGGGTTCGCGCCACCGCGCCCTCCTGAGTGAGCCCGCGCCAGATTCGCGCCCGCGCGGTCGGCCCGGACAAGCTTTCGAGCAGCGAGCACAGCACCGGGTTTCCCGAGCCGTCGGCGATCTTGCGGTGGAACTGGAGGTCGTTGGCCACCAGTGCCTCGACGGTCGGCGAATCCTGCAGCTCGCCCAGCATCGCGCCGAGCTCGTCGATGTCCTCGTCGCTCATGTGCAGCGCCGCCAGCGCGGTCGCCGCGGGCTCGAGGATCCGGCGTACCGCAAGGAAATCGAGCACGGTGTCGTCACGGTGGAAGTCGACGACGAACGTCATCGCGTCGAGCAGCAGGTTCGGCTCGAGGCTGGTGACGTAGGTGCCGTCTCCTTGCCGGACGTCCAGGACCCGGATCAGGCACAGCGCTTTCACCGCTTCCCGCAGCGAGCTGCGGGAAAGTCCCAGCCGCTGCGCCAGCTCGGCCTCCTTGGGGAGCCGGTCGCCCGGAGCCAGCTCGCCCGAGATGATCATGTCCTTGATCTTGTCGATCGCGACATCGGTGACGGGCATCGGAATCGCCCTCCCTGCAGAGACCTCGGATGTTTACTCCCTACAGCGTGCCACGAGACCAGACAGGAGCGACGATGACCCACGCCTCGGCCCCGCAGACAGTGGCCTTGCGCACCCGGCTCAAGCCCGGCACGGAGAGCACGTATGAGGAGGTGCACGCCGTCATTCCGCAGGATCTGGATGCCGCGCTGCGCCGGGCCGGCGTGCGGTCGTGGCGGATCTG
Source organism: Amycolatopsis benzoatilytica AK 16/65 (assembly GCF_000383915.1). Classification (NCBI taxonomy): domain Bacteria; kingdom Bacillati; phylum Actinomycetota; class Actinomycetes; order Pseudonocardiales; family Pseudonocardiaceae; genus Amycolatopsis; species Amycolatopsis benzoatilytica. The sequence goes on along the minus strand of NZ_KB912942.1, from coordinate 5,020,565 downwards.
GCGCGACGGGCTCGACTTGTTCCACTTCGTCGAGGTGGACGATTTCGAGCAGATGCGCGCGAAACTCGCCGTCGACCCGGCCGATATCGCCTGGCAGGAACGGATCAACGCGCTGCTCGACCTCGACCGTTCCGAACTCGCCCATGGCCTCGGCCTGGTGTGGGAACTCCCGGCGGAGGCGTGAGCGTGGACCTTCCCCCGCTGGGACTCGGCGGCGCGCAGCTGGGCAATCTCTACCACGCGATACCGGACGAAGTGGCCGCGGCGAGCGTCCGGCGGGCGTGGGACGAGGGCATCCGCTACTTCGACACGGCACCGCATTACGGCCTTGGCCTGTCCGAGCGCCGGCTCGGGGCCGCGCTGGCCGGTCATCCGCGTGACGAGTACGTCCTGTCGACGAAGGTCGGACGAGTGCTGGAACCGCGCGCGGCGGCCCCCGGCGAGCGCGACGACGAGGGCTTCGACGTCCCCGCGACCTATCGCCGCCGCTGGGACTTCAGCCGCGACGGCGTGCTGCGCTCGCTTGAGTCGAGCCTGACCCGGCTCGGCCTCGACCGGATCGACCTGGTTTACGTGCACGACCCGGACGACCATTTCGAGGACGCGGTCTCGGGCGCGTTCCCGGCGCTGCTGGAACTGCGCGAGCAGGGCGTGGTGCGCGCGATCGGGGCCGGAATGAACCAGGCGCCGATGCTGGCGGAGTTCGTCCGCCGGTTCGACGTCGACCACGTGCTGATGGCGGGTCGCTACACCCTGCTGAACCAGCCTGCCCTGGACGATCTTCTGCCGCTGTGCGCCGAACGCGGAGTCGGCGTGGTGGCGGGCGGGGTCTTCAACGGCGGGATCCTTGCCACCGAAGAACCCGGCGCGATCTACGACTACGCCGCCGCACCCGCGGATCTCGTGGAGAAGGCCCGGAAGATCGCGGCAATCTGCGCTCGCCATGGGGTTTCGCTGCCCGAAGCCGCGCTGGCGCTGCCCCGCACCCATCCAGCGGTGGTTTCAGTGGTCGTCGGCGCGCACGATGCGGAGCAAGTAGCGCTCAACGTCCGCCGGGCAGCGGCGAAAATCCCGGCCGCGTTGTGGGACGACCTCGCGGACGCTGGACTGCTTCGCTTGGCTGCCAGCCGAGCGGGGTCAGGAGGCGGACAGTGACGGTGTTGAACGGTGTCTGGGCTGTCTCGGGGCCGAACGGCTCGAGGACAGTGACGATGCCCTACGTGGCGGGGCGTGTGGCGACGGAGCTGCCGACTGGTGACGCGCGGTGGCCGCGAGGCGTCTCGCCGACCGCCGTGACCGATGCGCTCGGCCGCCCGACAGCCCCGCCGTCCAACCCGACAGGGCGGCCCCGGCCGCCCGCCCGCCCAGCCCCGCATGGAGGAACGCAGTGATCGACTCGCACCACCATCTCTGGGATCCGACGCGCCGCGCCTACCCGTGGATGTCCGGCGACGCGCTGGCCCCGATCCGCCGGCCGTACACCGTCGGCGACCTCCGTGCCGTGACGACCGCGGCCGGCGTGCATGCCACCGTCCTGGCGCAGACCGTGCCGGATCAGGCGGAGACCGAGGAGTTCCTCGCCACCGCGGCGGCGGAGCCGCTCGTGGCCGGTGTGGTCGGCTGGGTCGACCTGGCCGCGCCGGACGTCGCCGACCGGCTGGCCCGGCTGGGCGAGCTGGGCCCGCTGGTCGGCATCCGGCACCAGGTCGAGGACGAGCCGGACCCGGACTGGCTGCTGCGTCCGGAAATCCTGCGCGGACTGACCGCGGTCGGCGACGCCGGACTGGTCTACGACCTCCTGGTCGGCCCGGCCCAGCTCGCCGCCGCGCGGCAAGTGGCCGAACGACTCCCGGAGGTGCGGCTGGTCCTCGACCACGCCGCGAAACCCGGCATCGCGGCCGGCGACTGGCAACCGTGGGCGGACGATGTCGCCGCGCTGGCCGCTCATGACAACGTCCACTGCAAACTGTCCGGTTTGGTGACCGAAGCCGACTGGCGCGAGTGGCAGGTCGGCCACTTGCGCCGCTACGCGGACCACGTTTTCGCGTCGTTCGGCCCGAGCCGGGTCATGTTCGGGTCGGACTGGCCGGTCTGCGAACTGGCGGCAGCCTACGAGGTCGTCCTGGACGCGGCGGTGTCGCTCACCGGCGGGCTGAGCGATCCGGAGCGGCTGGAGGTTTTCGAGCACACGGCGAAACGGACTTATCGACTGGGCTGAGCGCGGCGGCTCGTTCCAGAGTGCCTTCGCGGATGACGCGTTGTCGAGCCTGTCGCGAACGGCAAGCCGTTCGGGTGACGAGGCGGCTCAGAGGTCCAGGCCCTGCACCATTTCGCGGAGTTTGGTCAGAGCGCGATGCTGGGTGACGCGGACGTTGCCGGCCGAGATGCCGAGCGTTTCGGCGGTCTCGTTCGCGCTGAGCCCGACGACGATGCGCAGCGCGAGGATTTCCTGCTGCAGCGGGGCGAGCCGGGTGAGCAGTTCCTGCAAGCGGCTGCCGAGGTCGAGCCGCAATGCGTGCGTTTCTGGCTCGTTTCCGTGGCTGAGCGGGTGTTCCGGCAGCTCGGGCACCGGCTCGGAACGGTCGCGCGCCACCGCCCGGTAGGCGTCGGCGACCTTGTTGGCGGCGATCGCGTGCACGAGGTAGAGGAACGAACCTCCGCGGTCCTGATAGTCGGGCAGGGCCTTGAGAACCGCCATGCAGACGTCCTGGGCGACGTCGTCGGCGGACAGGTAGGACAGGTCGCGGCCGCCCATCCGGGCTCGGCAGTAGCGGGCGACGACCGGGCGGAGAACGTGCAGCAGACCGGCGATGGCGGTCCGGTCGCCCTGGCCCGCAGCGCGCACGAGCGGATCGAGGTCTTCCTTGGTCAGGCGCGCGCCGGGCCGCGGCAGCGTTTCGGGTCTTACGTACCCCGCGACACCGGAGTCCGCGCTGTGGGACGTCTTCGACGGTGCTGTCATGGTCGTCTCCCCGGCGACCCTGCGACCGTCGCTGTCTTGGGGTCAACACTCTGTGATGTTGCGGTCGCAGCTACTCCGATCGATCGAGGGGGAAGCTGTGACCGTTGCGACGCTCCGTAACTTTAAGCGGCCGGAGGCTGACCGTCCACATTTCAACTACGAATACCCCGTTAGCAGCAGTGGTCTTGACACAAACGAGACCGGGCGACGCACAGTACGAATTCGGCCTCGCAGCATGTGCGGATGGCCGGATATCCGCCTCACGAAGAGTGACGGCCACGTAGCGCGACAGAGAATGGTCGTACCGCGGGTAGCGCGGCGTTCCTTACTCCTGGTGATCTTGGGCGGCGTCGGCATCCGGCCGACGGGCGAACACCCACCACCGCAGGGCGCCGAATCGGACTACTCCGCCGACGAAGCTGGCCGCGAGCAAGGCGACAGTCTGCTGCTGCGCCGAGGGCTGCCCGGCGACAGCGTCGAGGGTGGCGAGAACGGCTGAGCCGTAGCCCGCGTAGAAGGCGAAAGTGACGAGATCCTGCAGATGCCGTTTGCCTGCCCGGCTGCTTCGCCCGGCGAACGTGACGCGCCGGTGGAATTCGGTGTTCCCGACGGTCGTGATCGCGAGTGCGGCGAGGTTCGCCCATTGCGCGCCGAACTCCGGACGGAAAACCAGGAAGAGGACGGCTTGCAGCCCGGTGGTGACGACGCCGGCGGCGAGATACCAGGCGGCGTGTCCGCCGAGTTCGTGGCGGCCGGGCGCCGGTGCGACAGCGAGGCTGGCGGCTTCCGGGATCCGCCCGCCCGGGGCGAGATGCCGGGCAGCGTGCGCGCCGGTCTCTGAGCTGCCGGTGCCGCGGAGGTTGGCGGCGGTGTCCTGTGCGAAAGTGCTCGGCTCGAAAGACCGCCTGGCATCGGTTCCGGCGCTGCCGCCGGAAGCTGTGCCGCCGTCGTTCGCCGGCTGGCGGCGATCAGGCTTGCCCGGGGTGCCGGGGGAGCGCTCCGCCGGCGGCGAACTCGTGACGGAGGTGTCCAGGCGATCGGTCACTTCGCCGTTCCCTGGCGACTGGCTTCCGACATTCCGGTCCGGCTCGGACGAGCGGTCGCCGGAAGCGCCGCCTGGCCGGTCGCTGCCGGGCACGGCGTCCTGCCCGGACGTGCGCCCGCGGCGGAGCGTGCTCCGGCCGCGAGGCACCCACCTGGTGGTGGTCATGCTGTGACGCTAACCCCGCTTCACAGAATCGTGAACTTGTTGAACCCGATGAACGGTTGTGATTCCAGCGACAGCCGTTCGGCCCGTTTCACCCGATGTCGCCTCGGGTAGCTCACCACGAACCACTCCGGACTTCGGGAGATGCCCGTGCGCGAACTCGGTGACGACCAGAGTCAAGCACCCGGTGCCGACAGCCTTCGCGCCGACCCGCTCGACACGCCCAGCCCGGCGGCCATCGCGACCGGCCCGACCGGGGAGGACGGATCCGAGCCGCCGGAGACACCCGGTCGCGGCGAACGGGTCGACCGCGGGGGCGGCACGGTCGCCGATGCGATCCGGTCAGCCATGGCCCGGAGATCGTGATCTCAAACGTGTTTGTGACCGGTTCCACCGTCGCGGCGACGGCTTCCCGCTCACACTGCGCCGCCGCCGCACCGCCCTTAGCGTGAAAAACCACCTGCAACCGACCGCGCATCCGACTGCGACGAAGGGAAGGCCGAGAGATGCTGACCGTCACCGAAGCCGCCGCCGAGGCGATCACCGCGCTGACCGCCGAGCAAGGCACTGATTCCGAACAGAGCGGCCTGCGGTTCGCCCTGCAAAGCATGGAAGGCGACGGGGCACAGCTGGCACTGTCGGTCGCCCCGTCGCCGGAGGACGGCGACCGGATCGTCGGCGCGGACGGCGGGGCGAAGGTCTTCCTCGAGCCCCAGGCCGCCGCTTTGCTCGACGACAAGGTGCTGGACGTCCAGCAGGACGAAACAGGGGATGTCGCGTTCGCAGTGCTGCCGCAGCAGTCCGCCTGAGCGTCCATGGCCTCTGTAGAGCCCTTCTAGTCCGCGCGCGATGTGAGTTGATGGCCTGCCGCACCGAGTCACCCGGCCGGCAGGCCATCTGCGCGAGTTGCCGCAGCTAGCTCTCCAGCGGCGGAGGCGGCGTCACCTCGATTGCAGCCACTCCCGGACCAGCGCTGCCGTCCGTTCGCGCAGCAGTTCCGCGGCGTGCGCCCGGGCGTAGTCCAGTGACGGTGCGTGGTCGATGAGCGCGCTGCTGCCGACCACGCCCAGTCCGGCCAGTGCGGCCGTGTCCAGCTGGATCCGGCCGGCCAGTACCAGCAGCGGGACGCCAGCCTGCCCGGCTCGCGCCGCGATGCCCGCCGGGGCTTTGCCGGCCAGCGACTGCTCGTCCAGCGAACCCTCTCCGGTGATCACGAGGTCCGCTCCGCGCAAGGCGGTGTCTACCCCGACCAGCGCCGCGATCAGGTCGAAGCCGGACTCGACGGTCGCGCCCAGCCCGGCGATCGCGCCCGCGGCGACACCGCCGCCCGCTCCGGCCCCCGGAAGGTCGGAAGCGTCCGGCGCGCCCGCCTGGACGAGCGCTTTGGCCCACTGCGACAACGCGTCGTCCAGGGTTTGCACGTCAGCCGGGCGTGCGCCCTTCTGCGGGCCGAAGACAGCAGCCGCGCCGTTCGTGCCGAGCAGCGGGTTGGTCACGTCCGTCGCGACTGCCACCGGAACCGCGCCGAGGCGTTCGCGCGCCGGGGCCAAGTCGACATTCGCGACGCGCGCCAGGGCACCGCCGCCCAGGCCCACGGGTCCGCCTGCCGAATCGACGACCGCAGCCCCCATCGCGGCGAGCATTCCGGCGCCGCCGTCGGTGCTGGCAGTGCCGCCGACGGTCAGCACGAGCCGCCGCGCGCCTCGGGCCAGGGCATCGTTCAGCAACTCGCCGACGCCCCAGGTGTGCGCGGTCAGCGCGACTTCCGGACTCGGCGTCACGAACTCGATCCCGCACGCGCGCGCCGACTCGATGTACGCCGTGCCGTCGAGCAGCACGTAGCGCGCGTCGACCGGATCGCCGAGCGGGCCGCGCACTGTCTTGCGCACCACCGAACCGCCGGCGTTCTCCAGGACTTCGAGCGTTCCCTCGCCGCCGTCCGCGACCGGGCACGCGGCGATCTCGGCATCCGGCACGACGTCGCGCACGCCTTGCGCGATCGCTTCGGTTACCTCGACCGCGGTCAAGCTCCCCTTGAACTTGTCCGGCGCGATCACGACCCGGGTCATCGGCCCGCCTCCGTCAGCGGCTCGGCGCCGGCGAGCACCGAGACGACGTTCCGCGCGGCCAGCACCGCCATCGCGGTCCGCGTTTCCACCGTCGCCGAACCGAGGTGCGGCGTCAGCACCACGTCGTCGCGATCCAGCAGCCGCGGCTGCACATCCGGTTCCTTCTCGAACACGTCCAGCGCCGCACCGGCGATCTCGCCGGCTTCGAGTGCGTCCGCCAGCGCCGCCTCGTCGACGACCGGGCCGCGCGTCATGTTCACCAGGTACGCGCTCGGCTTCATCGCCCGCAACGCGGCCGCGTCGACGAGATGTCGCGTCTGCGGCGTGAGCGGGCAGTGCAGCGACACGAAGTCCGACCGGTGCAGCAGCTCTTCGAAGGACACGAACTCGCCGTCGAAATCGGGCTTCGCGGACCGTCCCGAGTAGACGACCCGCATCCCGAACGCCGCGGCCCGGCCCGCCACCGCGCGGCCGATCTGCCCGAGCCCGACGATGCCCAGCGTCTTGCCCTGCAACCCGGACCCGCGCAGGAATCCGAGATGGAACGACCACGGCTTCCGGGCGCGCAGCAGGCGTTCGCCTTCGCCGAGCCGCCGCGAAACGGACAGCAGCAGCCCGAACGTGAGGTCCGCCGTCGCTTCGGTGAGCACGCCCGGGGTGTTGGTGACGACCACGCCGCGTTCGGCGAGTGCGCCGACGTCCACGTTGTCGTAGCCCACGGCGACGTTCGCGACGACCTTCAGCCCGGGCCCGGCCGCTTCCGCCACCGAGCCGTCGATCCGGTCGTGCAGCATCGACACCACCGCGGACGAGCCGGCCACGAATTTCCGTAGTTCCTCGGGCGTGAGCGGCCGGTCCTCCGGGGAGATCTCGACGTCGCCTGCCTCGGCGAGAACCTGTGCGGCCTCGGCTGGGATCCAGCGGGTGACAGCGATCTTGGGCATGCCGAGCAGCCTAATGCCCCGGACGTCGGCAGAGCGAGGTTCGCGCCGCAGATAGCCGCCTGAGCTGCGGGGACCGTATTCCCCGTGCTCGACGGCAGCCGTCGCCGCCGCTGACTGTTTTCCGCATCGCGGTACTGCGCAGCGAAAACCGCTCGGCCGTCGCCGTTCCGGACCGGACCGCCGCCGCGTCGCGATCGCGCGGCCGTGCGATCGTCCCGGTTCGGCTTTTCGGGTCAGACTTGTTGTCCTGAAACGGTTATCGCGGCGCAGCCAAAGCATCGCGCTCCGTTTTTCGATTGAAGACGCATTGTGCTGCGACAGCTTCCGTCCGGCTCTCGGCTGAGCCGCCCGATTCTTCCGCTCGGTCCCGCTGTCCCTCGCTTCCTTCGGCTGACCTCTCGCCCGGGCCGCCGATCCATGCTATGTTCGAATGCAGAACGAGTGTGCGCGATGCGAACACCATAACGCGGAACTGGCAGAAGCAGGAAGATCCAGACGGAAAGGCTCGTGATGGCAAGGGTGCTGTCGCTCGGCGAGGCGGTCGCCGAGCTGGTGCACGACGGGGACACGGTCGCTCTCGAGGGCTTCACGCACCTCATCCCGGTCGCGGCCGGCCACGAGATCATCCGTCAAGGCCGACGGGGTCTCACTCTCGTGCGGATGACTCCGGACATCGTCTACGACCAGCTCATCGGCGCGGGCTGCGCGAGCAAGCTGATCTTCTCCTGGGGCGGCAACCCGGGCGTCGGCTCGCTGCACCGGTTCCGCGACGCGGTCCAGCAGGGGTGGCCGGTGCCGCTGGAGATCGAGGAGCACAGCCACGCCGGCATGGCGAACCGCTACGTGGCAGGCGCTTCCGGGCTGCCGTTCGCCGTGCTGCGCGGGTACACCGGCACCGACCTTCCCGCGCAGACGGACACGATCAAGCCGATCACCTGCCCGTTCACCGGCGAGCAGCTCACCGCGGTGCCCGCGCTGAACCCGGACGTCACGATCGTGCACGCGCAGCGGGCCGACCGGGCGGGCAACGTGCAGCTGTGGGGCATCGCGGGCGTGCAGAAGGAAGCGGTGCTCGCGGCGAAGCGGTCGCTGGTCACCGTGGAAGAGGTCGTCGACGAGCTGGAACCCCGGCCGGGAGCGCTGGTCCTGCCGTCCTGGGCGGTCACCGCGGTCGCCGAGGTTCCGCGCGGGGCGGCGCCGTCGTACGCCGCCGGGTACTACGAACGAGACAACGCGGCTTATCAGGCATGGGACGCGATCGGGCGGGATCGCGCGGAGTTCGCCAAGTGGCTGGACGAGCTGACCGGGGTGACGGCATGAGCGAGTACACCGCCGACGAGATGATGAGCATCGCCGCGGCCCGTGCGCTCGGCGAAGGGATGTCCTGCTTCGTCGGGATCGGGCTGCCCAGCACCGCGGCGAACCTGGCCCGGCGCACGCACGCGCCGAACCTCACGCTGATCTACGAATCGGGCTGTCTCGGCGCGAAGCCGAGCCGGCTGCCGCTGTCGATCGGCGACGGCGAGCTGGCCGACACGGCGGACGCGGTGATCAGCGTGCCCGAGGTGTTCAACTACTGGCTCCAGCCCGGCCGGATCGACGTCGGCTTCCTCGGCGCGGCTCAGCTGGACAAGTTCGGCAACATCAACACCACGGTGATCGGCGCCGACTACCACGATCCGAAGGTGCGGCTGCCCGGCGCGGGCGGCGCGCCCGAGATCGCGGCGTCCTGCAAGGAAGTCTTCGTCGTCCTGCGGCAGAGCAAGCGGACGTTCGTGGACAAGGTCGATTTCATCACCTCGTTCGGCCATGGCTCCGGCCGGGGCGACCGGGAACGGCTCGGCCTGCGCGGCGCCGGGCCTACGCTGGTGGTCACCGACCTCGGCCTGATGCGGCCCGACCCGGAGACCGCCGAGCTGACGCTCACCGAACTGCACCCGGGGGTCGAGCTGGAGCAAGCGGTGGCAGCCACCGGGTGGACACTGAAGGCGGCCGCGGACCTCAAGACCACCCCCGCACCCACCGAACGCGAACTGACCCTGCTCCGCGAACTGAAGAAGGCCGGCGAATGAGCGACGCTTACGTACTCGACGCGATCCGCACCCCCTTCGGGCGCTACGGCGGCGCCCTGTCCGGAGTGCGCCCCGACGACCTCGCCGCGGGCGTCCTGCGCGCGCTGGCCGAGCGCAACGGGCTCGATCCGTCCACTGTGGACGAGGTGCTGCTCGGCGACGCCAACGGCGCGGGGGAGGACAACCGCAATGTGGCGCGCATGGCCGCACTGCTCGCGGGCTGGCCGACGTCGGTTCCCGGGGCGACGGTCAACCGGCTGTGCGGGTCTGGCGTCGAGGCGACTGTGCAGGCCAGCCGGGCCATCCAGGTCGGCGACGCGTCGCTGGTCGTCGCCGGCGGCGTGGAGTCGATGAGCCGCTCGCCGCTGGTGATGCCCAAGCCGGACAAGGCGTTCCCGGCCGGAAACCAGACGCTGTACAACACCGCGCTCGGCTGGCGGATGGTCAACCCGGCGATGCCGTCGCACTGGACGGTTTCCCTCGGCGAGTCCACCGAATTGCTCGCCGAACGCTACGGCATCAGCCGGGAGGAACAGGACGCGTTCGCCGCGCGCAGCCACGCGAACGCCGCCCGGGCGTGGGACGAGGGCTTCTACGACGACCACGTGGTGCCGGTCGAGGGCGTCGAGCTGACCCGGGACGAGGGCATCCGGCCGGACTCCACGGCCGAGAAGCTGGCGAAGCTGAAGACGGTGTTCCGCAAGGAAAACGGCACCGTGACGGCCGGCAACGCGTCTCCGCTGAACGACGGTGCCTCGGCGCTGCTGCTCGGCGACGAGGCCGCGGCCGAACGGCTGGGCAAGACGCCGCTCGCCCGCATCGCCGGACGGGGCGCGGCCGGAGTCGATCCCGACGTGTTCGGCATCGGGCCGGTGCGCGCCGCGGAGATCGCGATCGAGCGGGCCGGAATCGGCTGGGACGACCTCGCCGTGGTGGAGCTGAACGAGGCGTTCGCCGCGCAGTCGCTGGCGTGCCTGAAAGAATGGTCCAAGCTGGATCCGGAGATCGTGAACGTGAACGGCGGCGCCATCGCGATCGGCCACCCGCTCGGCGCGTCCGGCGGCCGGATCATCGGCGCGGTCGCGCACCAGTTGCGCCGCACCGGGGCGCGCTGGGGGCTCGCCGCCATCTGCATCGGCGTCGGCCAGGGCCTGGCCGTCGTGCTCGAGAACCGCTGAGGAGGAGCACCGTGACGACACCTCTGCCGCGATACCGGCCCGACCCGGAAGGCACGCATCCGGCGCTGGACAGTCCGCAATACCGTTCCACCGCGCTGCGGCATCCGAAGCAGCCGTTGGTCCTGCTGCCGCAGATGCTCACCGAGGTCACCGGGCCGCTGCTGGGCCCTGGCCGGATCGGCGAGCTCGACAACGATCTCACCCGCCAGCACGCGGGCGAACCGCAGGGACAGCGGATCATCGTCACCGGCCGGCTCCTCGACGGAGACGGACGGCCGATCCGCGACTCGCTCGTCGAGATCTGGCAGGCCAACGCCGGCGGCCGCTACCGGCACACCGGCGACCGCTGGCCCTCGCCGCTCGACCCGAACTTCGACGGGCTCGGCCGCACTCTCACCGACCGCGACGGGCGCTACCAGTTCACCACGATCAAGCCCGGCGCGTACCCGTGGAAGAACCACGACAACGCGTGGCGCCCGGCGCACATCCACTTCTCCGTGTTCGGCTCGGCGTTCACCCAGCGGCTGGTCACGCAGATGTACTTCCCGGACGATCCGCTGTTCTCCCAGGACCCGATCTTCAACGCGGTTCCGGACGAGAAGGCCCGGCAGCGGATGATCTCCCGGTTCGACCTCGAGCGCACCGAAGAGGAATGGGCGCTGGCGTTCCAGTTCGACATCGTGGTGCGCGGGCGCGACCAGTCGGTGTTCGAGGACGAGGAGGAAGACGAGTGAGTCTCGAAAGCACGCCCTCGCAGACGGTCGGGCCGTACCTGTCCATCGGGCTGCCGTGGGACGACGGCCCGTTCGTGGTCCCGGAAGGCACCGAAGGGGCGATCTGGATCCGCGGCGTCGTCTACGACGGCGCCGGGAACCCGGTGCCGGACGCGATGATCGAGACCTGGCAGGCCGACCCGTCCGGCGGCTTCGACCACCCGGACGACCCGCGCGGCAAGCCGGCGGCCCCGTTCCGGGCCTTCGGCCGATGCCCGACCGACGACCAAGGCCAGTACCGGATCCTGACCCTGCTGCCGGGGCCGGTGCCGGACGCCTCCGGGACCCCGCAGGCCCGGCACATCGACGTGTCGGTGTTCGCCCGCGGGTTGCTGAACCGGGTCGTCACCCGCATCTACTTCGCGGATCAGGACAACGCGGGCGACGCCGTCCTGGCGAGCGTTCCCGCGGATCGGCGGGAAACCTTGCTGGCGCGGAAAGACGGCGACGGCTACCGGTTCGACGTGCGATTGCAGGGCGAAGGCGAGACGGTTTTCTTCGCGGTCTGACCGGCCGAGGTCTCAGGAGTCCACTGTGGAGGTTCAAGCGTGAACAGCGTCCGGGTGCACCGGGTCGTCGAAGGCCCGGAGACGGGTCCGGTAGTGGTGATGTCGAACTCGCTCGGAGCCGACCACCGGATGTGGGAGCCGCAGGTCGCGCCGCTGACCGAACGCGGCTTCCGCGTGGTCCGGTACGACACGCGCGGCCACGGCGCGTCACCGGCCCCTGCCGGGCCGTACGACCAGTCCGATCTCGGCGGCGATGTGCTTGCGCTGCTCGACGAGCTCGGCATCGAGCGGGCGCACTTCGTCGGCCTGTCGCTGGGCGGGATGACGGGCATGTGGCTCGGCGTGCACGCCGGCGATCGGCTGGCGAGCCTCACGCTGTGCTGCACGTCGGCGCTGCTCGGCCCAGCGCAGATGTGGGCCGACCGGGCGCGCACAGTCCGGGCCGAGGGCACCGAGGCGGTCGCGGAGGCGAGCGTCGGGCGCTGGGTCACGCCGGGCTACGCGCAGGCACATCCGGACCAGGCCGGCTATCTGCGCGAAATGGTCGGAGCCCAGTCGGACGAGGGGTACGCCGAGTGCTGCGGCGCGATCGAGCGGATGGACCTCACCGGAGACCTGCCGAAGATCTCGGTGCCGACGCTGGTGATCGCCGGCGCGGAAGACCCGTCGACGCCCGCCGAAACCCACGGCAAGGTCATCGCGGCCGGCATTCCCGGCGCACGGCTGGAGATCGTCGAGTCCGCCGCGCATCTGGGCAACTTCGAGCAGCCGGGCGAGTTCACCCGGCTGATCCTCGGGCAGATCGAAGGGCAGCGATGACCGGAGACCGCTACGACGCGGGCATGCGGGTGCGCCGCGAGGTGCTCGGGGACGAGCACGTGGACCGGGCGGTCGCGCGGACCACCGAGTTCAGCAAGCCGTTCCAGGAGTACATCACCGAGGCGGCCTGGGGCTCGGTGTGGACGCGCGACGGGCTCGACCGGCGGACCCGCAGCTGCATCACGCTGGCCGCGCTCACCGCACTGCACTGCCACGACGAGCTGGCGATGCACGTCCGCGCGGCAGTGCGCAACGGCCTCACCGCGGAGGAGATCCGCGAGGTTCTGCTGCACACCGGCGTCTACGCGGGAGTGCCGGCGGCGAACACCGCGATCGGCATCGCCCAGCGGGTGCTCGCCGAGCTGGGAGAACCCACCGCCCAGCCCCCAGCCGGATAGGGTTCGCCGCATGGAATCCGAGGAGCAGGCCGAACGCGGTGCGCATCACGTGCAGTCGCTGGAGCGCGGGCTGGCGGTGATCAAGGCGTTCAGCGCCGAGGCGCCGCATCGGACGCTCAGCGACGTTGCGCGTGTCACCGGGCTGACGCGAGCGGCCGCGCGCCGGTTCCTGCTGACGCTCGTCGACCTCGGGTACGTCCGCACCGACGGCAAGTACTTCTCGCTCACCGCCCGGGTGCTGGAACTCGGTTACGCCTACCTGTCCAGCCTGAGCTTGTCCGAGATCGCGCAGCCGCACCTGGAGCGGCTGTCCGCGGAAGTGCACGAATCGAGCTCGGTGTCGGTTCTGGAGATCACCGACATCGTGTACGTGGCGCGCGTCGCGGTTTCGCGGATCATGACCGTGAGCATCAACGTCGGCACGCGGTTTCCGGCGCACGCGACGTCGATGGGGCACGTGCTGCTCGCGGACATGGACCCGACCGAGCTGAAGGCGTATTTCGTCATCGCCGACCTCGACAGGCTGACGCCGCGTACGCTCACCCACCAGGCCGCGCTGGAGGCCGAACTGGCGCGCGTGCGGAAGCAGGGCTGGGCGATGGTCGACCAGGAACTCGAGGAGGGCCTGCGTTCGGTCGCCGCGCCGATCCGCAACCGGGCCGGCCGCGCGGTGGCCGCGGTGAACATCTCCACGCACGCCAGCCGGACGTCCGTGGAGACAGTCCGCACCGAACTCGTGCCGCGCCTGCTCGCCACCGCCACCGCCATTTCGGAAGACCTCGCCGCGGCGTCGCCCGGCCAGGCGATCCAGGGCTGAGGCGCGGATGTCCGAGCCAGTTGCCGGGCTGCTGCTCGCCGCCGGGGCGGGGCGGCGGTTCGGCGGGCCCAAAGCGCTGGTCGAGTACGACGGGGAACCGCTGGTCCAGCGTGCGGTGCGGAACCTGGCCGAGGCGGGCTGCGCTTCGGTTCGGGTCGTGCTCGGCGCATCCGCTCAGCAGGTGCGGGAGTTGCTGCCGCCAGACGTCAGGCCGGTGTTCGCCGAGCGGTGGCAGGACGGGATGGGCGAGTCGCTGAAAGCCGGGCTCGAGTCTCTTTCGGACGACCCGGCGGCCGCGGTGCTGGTGCACTTGGTGGACCTGCCGTGGGTGCCGGCCGAGGCACTGGCGCGGATCGCAGGCACCGCTGGGGAGCAGGTCGTGGCCAGAGCCGCATACCAGGGAATTCCCGGGCATCCAGTGCTCTTCGGGCGGCGGTGGTGGGCCGAGATCGCGGCGTCGGCGCGCGGCGACCACGGGGCGCGGGACTGGCTGCGCGGCCGGACCGATGTCCAGCTGATCGAGTGCGGCGACCTCGGCAGCGGCAGCGATGTCGACCGTCCGGCAGACTTGACTGGCCCAGGCCCGGAACGGCGCTGACCCGGGCCGGCGCTTCGGCTCGACCGCGGCCGCCCGGCCCGCTCCGGTATGAGCACGGCCCGAACCGGCCGGGGCAGTGGCCAAGCCGGTTCGCGAACGGATCGGCGGCGAACGGCGCAATCGACAGTCGCGGCTTTACGATCGGGAGTGTGACAGAGCCCCTCTCCTCGCCCGACGCGCTCGCGGCCGCCCTCGACACCACTGGTTACCTCGCCGACGAGGGGCTGGCCACCGCGGGATTCCTCGCGGTGCAGATGCAGCGCCCGCTGTTCTGCGAAGGCGAGCCAGGCACCGGGAAGACCTCACTGGCGCTCGCGTTGGCCGAGGCGCTGAAGTGGCCGCTTGTGCGACTCCAATGCCACGAGGGCATCGACGCCGCGCAAGCCCTCTACGAATGGGATTTCCCCCGCCAACTGCTGCACCTGCGCGCGCTCGAAGCCGCCGACGGCGGACGGCTCGATCCGGAATCCGCCGAACGGTCCCTGTACACCGAGCGGTTCCTGCTGGCCCGCCCCCTTCTGCAAGCGTTGAAGACGTCGCCGTGTGTGCTGCTCATCGACGAGATCGACCGTGCGGACGACGAGTTCGAGGCGTTCCTGCTGCAGCTGCTGGACGAGTACGCAGTCACCATTCCGGAGTACGGGGAGGTGCGCGCCGAGCAGCCGCCGCTGGTCGTGCTGACGTCCAACCGCACTCGCGAGGTGCATGACGCGCTCAAGCGCCGCTGCCTGTACCACTGGCTCGAACACCCCGATCTCGCCCGCGAGATCAGCATCCTGCGCCGCCGGCTGCCAGGCATCGGCGAGACGCTCGCGCGGCAGATCGCCGACGCGGTGCACCGGCTGCGCGCGATGGACCTGCTCAAACCGCCCGGGGTCGCCGAATCCTTGGACTGGGCGCGCGCCTTGCTCGCCCTCAACCAGGACGAACTCGACGCCGCGACCGCTGCGCGCACCCTCGGCGCGGTGCTGAAGTACAGCGAGGATCTCGACCGCGTGCGAGCGAAACTGGACACGCTGTTCTCGTGATCGTGTCCATCGTGTCCATTGTGGACGTTTGAGCTAATTGGCGTTGCGCCGGGCGGCGCGTCCGGTCATGCTTGACCGGTCGATGAATGATCGTGCGACTGCGCCGGAGGGAGGGTTCGTGACCGACGTCGTCCGGACTGCCCTCCCGGCCGTCCGCTGACTCCAGTTCTTTTCTGAAGGTTCCGCGCGCCCGCCCTGCGCTACCGGGGTCGGCCGCCGCGCGCAACCACGGTCCGCGCGCGCCGTCCCGGAGGCGGGATGGTGCGCGCGGACCGCCCTAACCCGCGCCCGGAAAGGCTGCGGACCGCCCTAACTTGCGCTCGGGAAGGCTGCCGCCCGTCGCAGCTTTGCGCGGGGAAAGGCCGCGGCCTGCGCTGCCGCCAGCGCCAGTGCCGGTAGCGGGGGAAGATCCGGCGGAACATTCGAGCCGCTCGACCGGTTCCATCAAAGTGGCGCCTGCACCCAACACCGCCGGGCTGGAGCAGCTCCAACCCGGCCGCCGCCCTGCCCGGAACCGCCGCCGGCCAGACCGTCCCGTCGGACCACGACACCGACTCGCGGCCTTCGGCGGGCAAAGCCCCTATCGCCGTGCCCGCCGCCGCTTCGGCGCGCGATTCCGCGAAGCGAAATCCTGCGGCTGGGCGCGCCGCGGGTTCTCAGCCGAGGGTCACAATGGATCCCATGAGCACCGAAGTCGCTGACCCTCTCGCCGGTTACGCCGGGTTCGCCGCGGCGTTGCGGGAAGCGGGCGTCGCGTGCAACGCGCGCCGGGTTCAGGCGTACCTGTCGGCCGTCGCGAAGGTCGACGTCGCGCAGCGTGTCCAGCTGTACTGGGCAGGCCGGCTCACCCTCTGCTCCGACCCGGACGACCTGGCCCGGTACGAGGAAGCGTTCGCGCGGTGGTTCGAGGGCGCCGACCGGCCGAACGCCACGGCGGGGACTCCGGTCAAGAAGCAGGCTCGGATCGCGCCGCTGGTCGCCGCCGAGGGCGGGGACGGAGACAGTGCCGAGGCCGCGCACGACACGCTTCGCGTCGCGGCGAGCGACCACGAGATTCTCCGGCATCGGGATCTCGCCGACCTGACCAAGTCGGAACGGGCTCATCTGCGGGAGTTGCTGGCGACATTGCGTCCCGTGCTCCCGAAGCGCCGCGCTGCCCGGCGGGCGTCTGCGCATCGCGGCGCGCTCGATCCGGCACGGACGCTGCGGGCCATGCTCGCGGCCGGCGGCGAGCCGGTCCGGCTGGCGCATTACCGGCGGGGGACACGGGCGCGGAAGGTCGTTCTGCTGATCGACGTTTCCGGTTCGATGAGCCCGTACGCGGACGCGTTGCTGCGGTTCGCGCACGTCGTCGCGCGGTCGTCGCCGATGTCGGTCGAGGTCTTCACGCTGGGCACGCGGATGACCCGGGTGTCCCGGCAGCTGCGGCAGCGCGACCCGGAGCAGGCGATGCTCGCGGCCGGCACCGCGGTGCCGGATTTCGCCGGCGGGACGCGGCTGGGCGAGACGCTGCGCGTCTTTCTCGACCGCTGGGGGCAGCGCGGGTTCGCCCGGCGTGCAGTCGTCACCGTGTTCTCCGACGGGTGGGAGCGCGGCGACGTCAGCCTGCTGTCCGAACAGCTCGGCAGGCTGCGCCGGCTCGCGCACGCCGTATTCTGGGTGAATCCGCACGCGGGACGCGACGGCTATGCTCCGGTCCAATCCGGCATCGTGGCCGCACTGCCGCACATCGACCGGTTGCTCGCCGGGCACAGCCTGGCGACCTTGGAACGACTCCTCGGGGAGATTGCCGATGCGTGACGTATTGGACGACGTGTACCGCCGCTGGCAGGCGGGCGAAACGGTCGGGCTCGGCACAGTCGTGGCCACCTTCTCGTCGGCGCCGCGGTCGCCGGGCGCGTCGATGATGGTCGCGCCGGACGGCACCGTCGTCGGCAGCGTGTCCGGCGGCTGCATCGAAGGCGCGGTGTACGAGCTGGCCAACGAGGTGGTCGCGGAGCGCAAGCCGGTGCTGCAGCGTTATGGCGTGAGCGACGACGACGCGTTCGCGGTGGGCCTGACCTGCGGCGGGATCATCGACATCTACGTCGAGCCGGTGGACCGCGAGTCGATGCCCGAGCTGGAACGCGTCGTCGAGTCGGTGCGCGGCGGCGAGCCGGTCGCGGTGGTCACGATCGTGGAGCACGAGACGGCCGGGCTGGTCGGCGAGCACATGATCGTGTGGCCGGACCGGACCGAAGGAACGCTCGGCTCGTCCCGGATGGACGACGCGGTCGCGGACGACGCGCGCGGGCTGCTCGCCTCCGGACGCACCGGCACCCTGCACTACGGACCGGACGGCCAGCGCCGCGGCGAGGGAATGGCGGTGTTCGTGAACTCGTTCGAACCGCCGCCGCGACTGCTTGTGTTCGGTGCCATCGATTTCGCGGCCGCGATGGCCCGGATGGGTGCTTATCTCGGCTACCAGGTGACGGTCTGCGACGCACGCCCGGTGTTCGCGACCAGCAGCCGGTTCCCGGACGCGCACGAGGTCGTCGTCGACTGGCCGCACCGTTACCTGAAGGCCGAAGCCGAAGCGGGCCGGATCGACTCGCGCACGGCGATCGCGGTGCTGACGCACGACCCGAAGTTCGACGTGCCGCTGCTGGAAGTCGCGTTGCGCCTGGACGTCGGGTACGTCGGCGCGATGGGCTCCCGCAAGACGCACGACGATCGCTTCGCACGGCTGCGCGACGCGGGCATCACGGAGCCGGAGCTGGAACGGCTGTCGTCGCCGATCGGCCTCGACCTGGGCGCGCGCACCCCGGAGGAAACCGCGGTGTCGATCGCGGCGGAGATCATCGCGCTGCGCTGGAGCGGAACGGGACGGCGGCTCGGAGCGTTGACCGGGCGGATCCACACCTGACGCCTCGCGGCGGGGAGAAAGTGATGCTGTCGTGATGCTTGGGCGGCCGGCAGCCAGTTTGCTGGTCGGTCCGTGAAGGGCCCCTTGCGGGAATCCAAGTCCCTCAAGGGGCCCTTCACGGACAGGCCAGCGGACCGTTTCGCGCCTCATCGCGCCGTTTCCCCGGCAATCGCTGCATAATCGCGTCACCACCGCACCGTCGGTGAACTCCGCACCCGAAAGCGGCCCTCTGCGCGAAGATCCGTCCGCACTTCTGGCGGCGGAAAAATCACCCGTCCGGAGTCCCGCATGTGCGGATCCAGTCGCGAAAAGTTCCCGCAAATACGGAACCGACCTCCTGACGTGCGACAACGGGACTTGTCCGCGCGCGAAAGGAGTAGCACGCTCGCCTGTGAGGCCGATCACCACCGCGCCTTGGCCGTTCCCGAACCGGCCCGCCGCCCTTCCGGGCCTGGCGGGCATTTGCACTTGGAGGCCCTTGATGCGCATCACCGTCACTGTCGACGGCACGAAATACACCGATGACGTCGAGCCGCGCACCCTGCTCGTCCACTACTTACGGGAACGCGTCGGGAAGGTGGGCACCGTCGTCGGGTGTGACACCAGCAACTGCGGCGCGTGCACCGTCCACCTCGACGGGCACAGCGTGAAATCCTGCTCCGTGCTGGCTGTGCAAGCCGACGGCAGCGAGGTCACCACCGTCGAGGGCCTCGCCCGCGACGGGCAGCTGCACCCGGTCCAGCAAGCGTTTCACGACAACCACGCGCTGCAGTGCGGGTACTGCACCCCCGGCATGATCATGCAGTCGATCGACCTCCTGGCCGACAACCCGGACCCGGACGAGCAAGCGGTACGCGAAGGACTCGAAGGCAATCTCTGCCGCTGCACTGGGTATCAGAACATCGTTCGCGCGGTGCGGGACGCGGCGGGGCGGATGAGCCCGGGCGCCGGGCCGGCCGCGGAGAAGATCAACCACGTCGGCGTGGGTGGTGAATGATGACGGCCACGATCGAACCCGAAGTCGGCAAAGCCCGTCGCCGCAAGGAAGACGAGCGGTTGATCACCGGACGCACCCGGTGGACGGACAACATCGTGCTGCCCGGAATGCTGCACCTCGCGGTGCTGCGCAGTCCGTTGGCGCACGCGAAGATCGTTTCGATCGACACGTCGGCGGCCAAGGAAGCGGCCGGGGTGGTCGCGGTTTACACGGCGCGCGATCTTGATCCGGAAGGCGCGATCGGGATGCCGTGCGCGTGGCCGATCACCCCGGACATGGCCGCGCCGCGACGTCCCGTCCTCGCTGCGGACCAGGTCAATTTCGCTGGTGAGGGCGTGGCCGTCGTCGTCGCGCGGTCGGCGAGCGAGGCGCGCGACGCGCTGGAGGCCATTGAAGTCGAGTACGACGACCTGCCGCCGGTGCTCGACATGGAAACGGCGCTCGCGGACGGTGCTCCGCTCGTGCACGAGGAGCTGGGCAGCAACAAGAACGCATTGTGGGTGTTCGACTCCGCCGAGGCGGGCACGGGCGGCAATGTCGAAGAAGCACTGTCCTCTTCGGAAGTCGTGCTGAAGCGCCGGTTCCGGCAGCAGCGCCTGGTCCCGGCGTTCATGGAGCCGCGCGCTTGCGTGGTCGATCCGACCGGTGCGCAGATCACCATGTGGTCGGCGACCCAGGTTCCGCACATCCTGCGCGTGATGTCCGCCTTGACGCTGGGCATCCCGGAGCACAAGGTGCGCGTCATCGCGCCGGACGTCGGCGGGGGCTTCGGCGGCAAGATCGGGGTGCTGCCCGAGGAAATGATGGCCATGCTGGTCGCCAGGAAGCTCGGCAAACCGGTGAAGTGGAACGAATCCCGGTCCGAGACCATGCTTGCCGCGCACCACGGCCGGGACCAGATCCAGGACATCACCATCTCGGCGAAGGCGGACGGCACGGTCACCGGGCTGAAAGTGGAGCTGCTGGCCAACCTCGGCGCCTACAACGGCCTGGTCGGGCCGGGCGTGCCGATCCTCGGCGCGTTCATGTTCAACGCGATCTACAAGTTCCCGGCCTACCACTTCGCCTGCACCAACGTGTTCACCACGACCACGCTCACCGACGCCTACCGCGGCGCGGGCCGTCCGGAAGCGACGTTCGCGATCGAGCGGATCATGGACGAGCTCGCCGACGAACTGGGCATGGATCCCGTGGAGCTGCGCGAGAAGAACTGGATCAAGCACGAGGAATTCCCGTACACCACGGTCTGCGGGCTCACCTACGACTCCGGCAACTACGAAGCCGCGACGAACAAGGCGAAGGAACTCTTCGGCTACGACGCGCTGCGCCGCGAGCAGAAGGAACGCCGTGAATCGAACGACCCGGTGCAGCTCGGCATCGGCATCTCGACGTTCACCGAAATGTGCGGTCTCGCGCCGTCCCGGGTGCTCGGTTCGCTCGACTACGGCGCGGGCGGCTGGGAGTACGCGTCGCTGCGGATGCTGCCCACCGGCAAGGTCGAGGTCACCACGGGCGCGTCGGCGCACGGCCAAGGGCACGAGACGGCGTGGAGCCAGATCGTCGCCGACCAGCTGGGCGTGCCGTTCGAAGACGTGGAAGTGCTGCACGGCGACACGCAGTCGTCGCACAAGGGGCTCGACACCTACGGGTCGCGTTCGCTGGTCGTCGGCGGCATCGCGGTCGTCAAGGCGGCCGAAAAGGTGGTCGCGAAGGCGAAGCCGATCGCCGCGCACCTGCTGGAGTGCTCGGAGGACGACCTGGAGTTCTCCGGCGGCAAGTTCACCGTGAAGGGCACGGATTCGTCGACGTCCATCCAGGAGATCGCGCTCGCCGTGTTCGCCGCGCACAACCTCCCGGACGGGCTCGAACCCTCGCTCGACTCGGACGCCACCTTCGACCCGGAGAACTTCTCTTTCCCGCACGGCACGCACCTGTGCGCGGCCGAAGTGGACACCGAGACCGGACAGGTGAAGCTGCGCTCCTACGTCTGCGTGGACGACGTCGGCAACGTGGTCAACCCGCTGATCGTGGAAGGCCAGGTGCACGGCGGGCTCGCCCAGGGCATCGCGCAGGCGCTGTACGAGGAGGCCGTGCACGATGAGAGCGGCACGCTCACCACCGGCACGTTCGCCGACTACCTGCTGCCGTCCGCGGCGGACCTGCCGTCGTTCACGACCGACCGGACGGAGACTCCGTCGACCACGAACCCGTTGGGCGCCAAGGGCGTCGGCGAGGCGGGCACGATCGCGTCCACGCCGGCAGTGGTCAACGCCGTGGTCGACGCGGTGCGCCAGTTCGGGGTGAACGACATCGAAATGCCGCTCAGTCCGATGCGCGTATGGCGCGCGATCCAGTCCGGCGCTGCTTCGACCGACGGAGGTGCCCAGTGATCCCGGCCCAGTTCGACTACGTCGCTCCGTCCACCGTGGACGAAGCCGTGCAGGCGCTCGCGGCGGCGGGCGAGGACGCGAAGGTGCTGGCCGGCGGGCAAAGCCTGCTGCCGGTGCTGCGGATGCGGCTCGCCGCGCCGACAACGCTGATCGATCTCGGCAAGGTCGCCGAAATGCGCGGCGTGCGCGAGGACGGCGACGCGCTGGTGGTCGGTGCGATGACGACGCATTACGACGTGCAGCGCGACCGGCTGATCGCCGAGCACGCCGCGCTGGTGAAGGAAGCCACCGACACCGTCGCGGACCCGCAGGTGCGCCACCGCGGCACGTTCGGCGGTGCGATCGCGCATGCGGACCCGGCAGGCGACCTGCTGGCTCCCGTGCTCGCACTGGACGGCGAGCTGGTGCTGGCCGGCCCGAACGGGCGGCGGACGGTCTCGGCGGCGGAGTTCT
Source organism: Amycolatopsis benzoatilytica AK 16/65 (assembly GCF_000383915.1). Lineage (NCBI taxonomy): Bacteria > Bacillati > Actinomycetota > Actinomycetes > Pseudonocardiales > Pseudonocardiaceae > Amycolatopsis > Amycolatopsis benzoatilytica. The sequence continues at coordinate 4,998,446 of NZ_KB912942.1, read as the reverse complement.
TCCAGGACTACTTCACCACCGCGCTGGCGCCGGACGAGCTGCTCGTGGAGGTGCGGCTGCCGAAACACACCGGCTGGCGGGCGCACTACGAGAAGTTCAACCGGGTCGCGCAAGCCTGGTCGATGTGCGCGGTGGCGGCCACCGTGCGCACCGAGGGCGGCGTGATCGAGGAGGCCCGGGTCGCGCTCACGAACATGGGCGCGACGCCGATCCGGGCCACCAGCGTGGAGCAGGCGCTGCTCGGCGCGCCGGCTACCGCGGAGACGATCCGCGCGGCCGCCGCGCACGCGGCCGACGGCACCAACCCGGTCGCCGACGGCAATTCCGACGCCGAGTACCGCCAGCATCTCGTCCGGGTGCTGACCGGACGCGCCGTCGCGGCCGCGGTGGGCGCCTGATCGTTCCGGGAAGGACTCGTTGCGGGAATTCCTCCAACGAGTCCTTCCCGGACCACTTCGCGGGCGGCGGCCGTAAGGTGGAGGCAACGGCTCGACGAAGTGCGCAGGAGAGGAGGTCGGCCCGTGCGGCTCGACCACGAATTCACCGTCCCCGCCCCGATCGGGGAGGTCTGGCAGGCCGTCATCGACCCGGAGCGGGTTGCCCCGTGCATGCCCGGGGCCTCGCTCACCAAGGTGGAAGGGGACACCTTCTCAGGCACGGTGAAGGTCAAGCTGGGGCCGATCTCGTTGCTGTACAAGGGACACGGTGAGTTCCTGGAGAAGGACGAGGCGGCCCGGAAGGTCGTGATCAAGGCGTCCGGGAAAGACGCCCGGGGCGGCGGCACCGCGGCCGCGACCGTCACGCTGACGCTGAGCGAGCGGGACGGCGGGACGCACGGGGCGGTCGCCACGGACCTGGCGATCACCGGGCGGCCGGCGCAGTTCGGGCGCGGGCTGATTTCCGAGGTCGGCGGGAAGATCCTGGATACTTTCGCGGGGAACCTGGCTGCTTCTTTGACCGGGCCGGAGGAGGCTCCGGCTGAGGAAGCGAAGCCGGTTGAAGCTGTTCCGGCCGCGAGCGAGAAGGCGGCGGAAAAGCCGGTCGCGGAGAAGCCGGCCGAGGAGGAGAAGCCGCGGTTGCGCAGCGTGCCCGCCGGTGGGGCTACCGGCGAGGCGGAAGCGATCGACCTGCTGGATTATGCGGGACAGTCGGTGGCCAAGCGGGTTGCTCCGGTGGCGATCGGGGTCGTCTTGCTGGTGGTTCTGGTGGCGGTGCTGCGGAAGTTGCGGCGGCGCTGACTGCCTGACCCCGGACCACGTCCGGGCACTGGCCTTCGGGTCGGCTGGGGCCGCGTGTCCGTGAAGGGCCCCTTGCCGGAATCAGATTCCGGCAAGGGGCCCTTCACGGCCTCCGTGGGCCGGTGGCTGTGCCCGGTTGTGCTGGCGGCGGACCGGCTACCCTGGGCCACTACCGTCGGCCTAGTCACGTGGGGGCGTCACGATGCAGGCATCTGTCCTCATCGGGATGCGTGGTGCGGTGGCGGCCTGGCGAGGCTGGCCGTCCCGGTGGACGATGTGGGCGGTGGCTCGGCGACGGTGGATCGGATACGCCATGGGGTCCGAGGCCGCCGCCGCGGCGGTGACGATCGCCGGGCTCGTGACCGGGTTCGGCGGGGCTGTTCAGTTCGGTTCGTTCGCGGTGCTGGCCGGGCTGGGGATCGCGCAGGCCGAGCTGTCACGGCGGATCGAGGTCCTGCGGCGGTGGATGAGCGGGCAGACGCACATCAACGTCACGTCGGTCTGGTATCTCGCCGGCGCGTTTCTGCTTCCGCCGGCCTGGGTCGCGGTGTTGGCGTTGGTGCTGTACCTGCACTTGTGGCTGCGAGTGTGGCGTCACGTGCGTACGAGGCCCGCGCATCGCTTCGCGGCTAGTACGGCTTGGGCGATGCTGTCGTGCTTCGCGGCATCGGCCGTGTTGACGGTCGGCGGTTTGAATCGAAGCCCGCTCGACACGGCGCACGGTGTCTTCGCGCTCATCCTCGCGGCCGCTGTCTTCGAACTGTCGAATGTCGTGTTCGTAGCGACCGGCATTTACCTGTACACGAACAGCCGCTCGCCTGCGGACCTCGTCGGTACCTGGGAGGACAACGCCTTCGAGCTCGCGACGTTGTGCCTGGGCGGGCTGGTCGCGTTGGCGTTCGTGCATCAGCCGGTGCTGGTGGTGTTCGTGTTGCCGCCGTTGTTGCTGCTGCACCGCTACCTGTTGCTGAAGCAGCAGTTACAGGTAGCGGTCGTGACCGACGAGAAGACCGGTCTGCTCAACACCGCGGGCTGGCATGACCTCGCGACGAACGAGCTCGCCCGCGTGCGCAGGCGCGGCGAAGGCAGCGGGTTCGCCGTCCTGATGATCGACCTGGACCACTTCAAGCGCATCAACGACACCTACGGCCACCTGACCGGCGACGAAGTGCTCGCCGCGGTCGCGGTGGCGATCGAGGCGTCGGTGCGGCAGAGCGACACGGTCGGCCGGTTCGGCGGCGAGGAGTTCGTCGTGCTGGTGCCCGCGACCGGGAGAACCGACGTGCTCGGCATCGCGGAACGCGTGCGGGTCGCAGTGGGGGAGCTGACCGTCGCGGTGGGCGGCCCGGTGCGGATCGACGGGCTTTCGGTGTCGGTCGGCGTCGCGAGTTATCCAGAAGCCGGGACCACGCTGGACGAGGTGTTGCGCTCGGCCGACGCGGCGCTGTACCGCGCCAAGGACGCAGGCCGGAACCGCGTCTCGATCTGAGTCCGGCCGGAAATACCGGGCGCGTGCAATTGTTGAACGCTATATGAGCGTGGATCACGAGACCGACGTGGTGGTCGTCGGGGCTGGGCAGGCCGGTCTGTCCGCGGCGTATCACCTGCGTCGCGCCGGGTTCGTCAACGAGCGCGGTTTCGTGGTGCTCGACCACGGCAAACGCCCGGGCGGCGCGTGGCAGCACCGGTGGCCGTCGCTGGTGATGCGCAAGGTGCACGGGATCTACGACCTGCCCGGGATGGCCTTCGGAACGCCGGACCTGAACCGCCCGGCGAGCGAGGTCGTGTCGGAGTACTTCGGCCGCTTCGAGAAGACGTATGACCTGCCGGTGCACCGTCCGGTCGACGTAACCGCCGTGCGTCGCGAAGGGGAGCGGCTGCTGGTCGAATCGCCTGCTGAGACTTGGGCGGCGCGCGCGGTGATCAGCGCGACTGGCACCTGGGACCGGCCGTTCTGGCCGCGCTATCCGGGCGAATTCGCCGGACGCCAGCTGCACACCGCGGACTACCGCGGCCCCGGCGAGTTCACGAACCAGCGAGTAGTGGTCGTCGGCGGCGGAACCTCCGCGGTGCAGCTGCTGACGGAAATCGGCCCAGTTGCCCGCTCGACGGTCTGGGTGACGCGGCGCCCGCCGGTCTGGCGGGACCAGCCGTTCAGCGAGGACTGGGGACGCCAGGCAGTCGCCAAGGTCGAAGAGCGCGTACGCGCCGGGCTGCCGCCGGAAAGCGTGGTGAGCGTGACGGACCTGGCCGTGACGCCGGAAGTCGTGGCCGCCCGTGCTGCGGGATACCTGGACCGCCGCCCCATGTTCGAGCGGCTGGTTCCCGGGGGAGTCGTCTGGGCCGACGGCGCCTTCGAGCCCGCCGACATGATCCTGTGGGCAACCGGCTTCCGTGCCTCGATTGACCACTTGGCGCCGCTTCACCTGCGTACCCCTGGCGGTGGCATCCGCATGGACGGCACGCGGGTCGTCGGCGAGCCGCGCCTGCACCTGGTCGGCTACGGCCCTTCTGCCAGCACTGTAGGCGCGAACCGGGCGGGCCGTGCCGCCGTGCAAGAAGTCCGCCGCCTGCTCGACCGCTAACCCGCCGGCAAACGTCCGTGAGGGGCCCCTTGAGGGACGTGGGTTCCGTGAGGGGCCCCTTGAGGGACTTGGATTCCGTGAAGGGCCCCTTGAGGGACTTGGATTCCGTCAAGGGGCCCTTCACGGACGCTTGGACAGGACCCGGCTAACCCGATCCCGCTCACCGGAATGCGGCGCTGCCGCGTTCGGGTCAACCAGTCCGCACGCTAGGCCGGGACCCGCCTGCATAACGAGGTTCTTGATCGTTTCATGCCCACATCGCCCTTGCCGGGACAAACCGCCCCCGCTACTCTCCCGTTTTAGTTAGGAAACTTTCTTAACGCAAACCGAACACCAGAAGACGCCGCAACGCCGCCGCCCAGTTCCCGTCCGGCCCGAAGGAGTGCGACGTGTCCTCGTCCCGTGTCCGAAATATCACCCGGTTCGCGTTGCCGGTGGCAGCGGTGGTGATGCTGCCCGCCGTGGTGTCCGCCGCGCCGCGCGACTCCGTCGCCCCCGCCGCGGATGTGCTGCTTTCGCAGGGAAAACAGGCCAGCTCTTCCACCCGCGAAGCATCCGCGTACGGTGCCGAGAACGCCGTCGACGGCAACGGCAAGACGCGCTGGGCCAGTTCGGTCAGCTCCGACGCGCAGTGGCTGAACGTCGACCTGGGCACGGCGTCCAAGGTCCACCGGGTCAAGATCGACTGGGAAGCGGCCTACGCCAAGAAGTACCGCATCGAGATGTCCGACGACGGCAAGACCTACACGCCGATCGCGACGGTCACCGACGGCGACGGCAAGACCGACGACCTCACCGGGCTGAACGGGCACGGCCGGTTCCTGCGCTTCGTCGGCACTGAGCGCGCCACGAAGTACGGCTACTCGTTCTGGGAGATCCAGGCTTACGGCAACGCGGACTCCACCGGCGACACCCAGCCGCCCAGCACGCCGTCGAACCTCGCCGCGGGAGAAATCGGCTCCGGCAGCGTCGCGCTGACCTGGGCAGCGGCGACCGACAACGTCGGCGTGGCCGGCTACGACATCCTCCGCGACGGCAAGTCCGTCGCCACCAGCCAGGGCACGTCCTACACCGATACGACGGTCGCGCCGAATACCGACTACGCCTACACCGTTCGCGCCCGCGACGAGGCCGGCAACGTCTCGCCGGTCAGCTCTTCGATCAAGGTGCACACCAAACCGGGGAACGCGGGCACGAGCTTCGTCCTCGCCGCTGCCGGCGACATCGCGGAGCAGTGCACCGCGAGCAGCTCCAGCTGCCAGCACCCGAAGACCGCGAAGCTCGTCGAGCAGATGAACCCGGCCGCGGTGATCACCATGGGCGACAACCAGTACGACAGCGAGAACGTCGGCCTGACGCTGCAGAACTTCAAGGACTACTACGACAAGACCTGGGGCAAGTTCAAGAGCATCACGCACCCGATCCCGGGCAACCACGAGACCTACGACGACAACAAGCCGTTCGAGGCATACCAGCAGTACTTCGGCAAGGCCGCGACGCCGAACGGCAAGCGGTACTACAGCTGGGAAATGGGCAACTGGCACTTCATCGCCATCGATTCGAACGGCTTCGTGAACGACGACGGCGCGCTGACCGACACCGAGCAGCTGGACTGGATCAAGCAGGATCTGGCGAAGAACACCAAGGGCTGCGTCGCCGCGTACTACCACCACCCGCGGTGGAGTTCCGGCGACCACGGCGACCAGCGCGGCTCCAAGCCGGTGTGGGACCTGCTCACCCAGTACAAGGCCGACCTGGTGCTCAACGGCCACGACCACCACTACGAGCGGTTCAAGCCGCAGGACGCGTCCGGCAAGGCGGACCCGAACGGCCCGGTCGAGATCCTCGGCGGCATGGGCGGCGCGAACCCGTACGACGTCAAGTCGCCGCACTCGACCACGGAGAAGCTGCTGGATCACACCTTCGGCGTGCTGAAGCTGACGATGACCGACAACTCCTTCTCCGAGCAGTTGATCGGCACCGACAGCAAGGTCCTGGACAGCAGCCCGACCTACACCTGCCACGCCAAGGGCTGATCCGGGCAAAGCAGTCCGGCCCCGAAGCGGCAGGCAACCGTCGGGGCGAAGTCCTTCGGCCGTGGCTGTGCTCGGGTTGGCAAACACAGTAGGGATCTGGCATGTACATCGCGACAAGCCGTAGTTCGGACGTCGCGGCGGGCACCGGCCGGAAGGCCGGCCTGCGCCGGGTGTCGGCGAATGTCGTCGCACTCGGCGCGGTCAGCCTGGTCACCGACATCTCCTCGGAGATGGTGACCGCGGTGCTGCCGCTGTACCTGGTGCTCGGCCTCGGCCTCAATCCGCTGCAGTTCGGTCTGCTCGACGGGCTCTACGCCGGGGCGACGGCGGTGGTGCGGGTGCTCGGCGGGCACCTGGCCGACCGGTGGAACCGGCTCAAGGCGGTCGCCGGAGCGGGCTACGGCTTGTCCGCGGTGTGCAAGCTCGGACTGGTCGCGGCCGGTTCCTCGGTCGCGGCGATCGGCGTGGTGCTCGCCGCCGACCGGACCGGCAAGGGGCTGCGCACGGCCCCGCGCGACGCGTTGATCTCGCTCAGCAGCGAGCCCGGCGCGCTCGGCCGGTCGTTCGGCGTGCACCGGGCGATGGACACCGTCGGTGCGTTCCTCGGACCGCTGGTGGCGATGGCTGTGCTCGCGGTGAGCCTCGGCAGCTACACCTCGGTGTTCTTCACCAGTTTCTGCATCGCGGCGATCGCGGTGCTGCTGCTGGTGCTGTTCGTGCGCGACCACCAGCAGGAAGTCGTCGACCGGGCGAAGGTGTCCGCGCGGGCCGCGTTCGGGCTGCTGCGCGAGCGGGGGTTCCGCCGCGTGGTGATCTGGGCGGCACTGCTCGGGTTGGTGACGCTCGGCGACTCGTTCGTCTACCTGGTCCTGCAGCGGCGCTGGGACGTCGCGGCGACGTTCTTTCCGTTGCTGCCGCTTGGCACCGCCGGCGTGTACCTGGTGCTGGCGATCCCGCTCGGCAAACTGGCTGACAAGATCGGCCGCTGGCCGGTGTTCCTCGGCGGGCACGTCGCGTTGACCGGCGCGCTGCTCGCGCTGTGCGGTCCGGTGTCCGGGTTCTGGCTCGCGGCGCTCGCGCTCGGCCTGCACGGCGTGTTCTACGCGGCCACCGACGGCGTGCTGATGGCTGCCGCCGGGCCGCTGGTGCCCGCCGACCTGCGCGCCACCGGGCTCGCGGTGGTGCAGACCGGGCAGGCCGCCGCCCGGATGCTCTCGTCTGTCCTCTTCGGACTCGCCTGGACCGTGTGGGACCTGCGGCCCGCGGTGCTGGTCGCGGCCGGAGCCCTTGCCGTCGTGGCGCTCGGCGCCGCCTTCGCGAAGCCGGTGCGCCCGTGAAAAAGATTCTCCTCGCAGTCCTCGGGACGGTCGTTCTCGCGGCGGCCGCGGTCGTCTACGTCGTGACCGCGCGGTCCGCGCCGGAAGCCGAGCCGCTGAAGACCGAGCACCTCACGCTCGCGCCCGGGCAGTTGTTCTTCCGCAGCACCACGACCGGGCACGTCGGCGTCGTTCCGCTGGCCGACCCGGGCGCCGCCCCGAAGTACAGTGACCTGAAGTGCGACCGGTTCGCGGTGTCCGAGCGGACCGGGATGTGTCTCGCGGTCCGGCCCGGCACGCTGCCCGCGGTCAGCGACTTCACCGTGCTGGACAAGAACTTCGGCCCCGTGCACAAGGAGTACCTGCCCGGGACGCCGAGCCGCGCGCGGGTTTCGCCGACCGGTGACCGGGTGTACTGGACGGTGTTCGTCACTGGCGATTCTTATGCCTCCACCGGGTTCTCCACCCGGGCCGGGGTCTACCAGCTGGCCAACGGCGAGCTGGAAAAGACCATCGAAGAGCTGCCGGTGGCGGTCGGCGGGCACCGGTACTTCGCCCCGGATGTCAACTACTGGGGCATCACGTTCGCGAAGGACGGCAAGCGCTTCTACGCGACGATGGGCAGCAAGGGGAAGACCTATCTGGTCCAGGGCGACTACGACAGCTACCGCGGCCAGGCGCTGCGGGAGAACGTGGAATGCCCGTCGCTTTCGCCGGACGAAACGCGGATCGCGTTCAAGAAGAAGATCGGCGAAGGCGTCTGGCGGCTGTCCGTGCTCGACCTGAAGACCTTGCGCGAGACCCCGCTCGCGGAGACCCGCAGTGTCGACGACCAGGCGCTGTGGCAGGACGACCACACGATCCTGTACGGCCTGGACAACGCCGTGTGGTCGGTGCCCGCGGACGGGTCCGGGGTCCCGCGCAAGCTCGTCGCGGATGCCGCCTCGCCCGCGGTCACGCACTGAAAGCTTGTTTCCCGTGGTGCTGTCGTGATCTCTGGGCGGCCGGTGTGCCGGTCTGTCCGTGAAGGGCCCCTTCGGGGACTTGGATTCCCTCAAAGGGCCCTTCACGGACAGGCCAGCGGACCATTCGGCGCACCACATGAGACAAGCTCTGATTCGACAACTCGATACTACGTAAAGTATCCTGCCGGCCGGTAATACTTTACAACGTAAAGAGATGGTGGGATGACGGAAGCGAGATTGTCCGACGGCTCGACGATCGAGGTTTTCGAGTACGGCGACGGTCCGGTGCTGCTGGTGCCGGAAGATCCGCGCCCGGCGTCGGGACCGGAAGCCGAGGCCGCCCGGCAATGGGGCGCCGACCCGGAACTGGGGCGTTCGCTGATCGCCGGGCTCGACGGGTTCCGGGTGGCGGCGTTCGGCTATCAAGCGCACCGGATGGCGCATCCGGCGGACCTGACCCCGGACCTGGTGGCGGCCGACTTCCTGACGGTCGCGGACGCGGTCGGGGCGGACCGGTTCGCGTATTACGGCTACTCCTGGCTGGCGCTTTCCGGGCTGCAGCTGGCGATGCGCACCGACCGGCTGTCCGCGCTGGTGATGGGCGGGTATCCGCCGGTGGACGGGCCGTACGCGGAGATGCTCGCGGTGACCCGGGCTACCTGGGAGATGGCGCTGGCCGGGCCCGCGGCCGAGCAGTCGGGACCGGCCGAACCGGGGGACTGGGACTCGGTCGACATCGCTTTGTCGACCGCGCAGACGAAGCAGTTCGTGACGCTGTACGAGGCGTTGCGGGACTTCGACGACCGGGCGGTCGAACTGTCGTGCCCGCGAATGTGCTTCGCCGGCGAGAAGGACCGGATCGTTTACGCCGAGCGGTGGGGCGGGGTGACGGTCGACATCGCCGGGCCGATGGTGCGGGAGCGGCTTGAGCTGCAAGCGCGCGGCTGGACGGTCGAGGTGCTGCCGGGGCTGGACCATATGGGCGCGATGCAGGCGGCGGTGGTGCTGCCGGTCGTCCGGCCGTGGCTGGAAGCCGCCGTGAGTGGCTGAGCCGCGGACAACCGGCTCAGCCACTCACGAGATCGCTACGCCTGCCGGAGTTCGTGTTCCAGCGCTGCCAGCTCGGCACCGCCTGCCATCTGCTGGGTCAGCTCCGGCAGGCCGATCTCGGACTTCTCGTAGGACCCCAGCGGCGCGCCTCGTTTGAGCAGCAGGAACCGGTCCGCCACCGGGTACGCGTGGTGCGGATTGTGGGTGATCAGCACGACGCCCAGGCCCCGGTCCCGCGCCTGTGCGACGTGCTTCAGCACCAGCCCGGCCTGTTTCACGCCCAGGGCTGCGGTCGGTTCGTCCAGGATCAGCACCTTCGCTCCGAAGTGGACGGCTCGGGCGATCGCCACGCATTGGCGTTCGCCGCCGGAGAGAGTGCCGACCGGCTGTTCGACGTCGCGCAGGTCGATGCCCATGTCGGACAACGCTTTCTTGGTCAGTGCCCGGCCCTTGCGCCGGTCCAGGGCGCGGAACGGCCCGAACCCGACGGTCGGCTCGGAGCCGAGGAAGAAGTTCCGCCACACGCTCATCAGCGGCACCACGGCGAGATCCTGGTACACGGTGGCGATGCCGCGGTCCAGCGCCTCCCGCGGCGAAGCGAACCGCACCGGCGAGCCGTCCACCAGGAACTCGCCGGCGTCGTGCTGGTGCACTCCGGCGAGGATCTTGATCAAAGTGGATTTGCCGGCCCCGTTGTCGCCGAGCACGCAGGTGACTTCGCCGGCATTGACGACGGTGGACACCTCGCGCAGCGCGACTACGTTTCCGTACCGCTTGCCGATCTCGCGGACTTCGAGGAGAGCGCTCATCGCCGTACCCTTTCCGCGCGTCGCCGCAGTGCGTTGTTCACCAGGACCGCGGCCAGCAGCATGATGCCGAGGAACAGCATGAACCAGTCGTTGTTCCAGCCGGCGAACACGATGCCTTGCCGCGCCATGCCGAAGATCAGCGCGCCGATCGCGGCGCCGACGGCCGAGCCGAAGCCGCCGGTGAGCAGGCAGCCGCCGATCACCGCGGCGATGATGTACTGGAATTCCAGCCCGATGCCCTGGTTCGCCTGCACGCTCGCGAACCGCAGGATGTTGATGGAGCCGACCAGCCAGGCGGCCAGCGCGGTGCCCATGAACAGCAGGATCTTCGTGCGCACCACCGGCACGCCGACCGCGCGCGAGCTGGCCGCCGAGCCGCCGACGGCGAAGATCCAGTTGCCGAACCGGGTGCGCAGCAGCAGCCAGGCGGCGACCGCGATCGCGCCGAGCCACCAGACGATGGAGATCTGGAACGGGGTACCGCCGACGTCCACAGTGGAGGCGAAGACGAACCCGGCGGACGCGTAGCCGTCGGTGGAGCGCATCCCGGACACCTGCACGGTCCCGGTCACCAGCCGCGTCACCCCGAGGTTCAGCCCCTGCAAGGCAAGGAAAGTGCCGAGTGTGACGATGAAGCTCGGCAGGCCGGTCTTCATCACCAGCCAGCCGTTGAACGCGCCGACCGCCAGCGCGAAGACCAGCGAAACGAGCAGCGCGAGCCAGACGTTCCAGCCGGCCTGGGTGGCGAGGATCGCGGTGACCAGCGAGGTGGACGCGGTCATCACACCGGCGGAAAGGTCGAACTCGCCGCCGACCATCAGCAGTGACACCGCCACGGCCATGATGCCGAGCGTCGCCGCGTCGTCCAGCCAGGTCGCGGCGCCACTGGCGCTGAAGAACTTGTCGGTGGCGAAGGTGAAGAACAGGAAGACCACGACCGCGCCGAGCAGCGCGCCGATCTCCGGGCGCAGCACCAGCCGGTCGGTCAGGCGCGGTTTCGCCAGCCGTTCGTCGACGGTCGTCATCGGGTGCCCCTTTGCACGTACTGGCCGACCTTGTCCACTGTGGATTTGTCGACCAGGTCGGGTCCGGTGAGCACCGGCTTGCCGCCGCCGACGACATTCGCGTTGTCCCGGTACAGCTTGAGGAACTGCACCGGCAGGTAGCCCTGTTCGTACTGCTGCTGGTCGACCGCGAAGAGCACGTCGCCGGTCTTGATCGCGGCCACCACGTCGGAGTTCAGGTCGAACGTGGCGACCTGCGCCTTCGACCCGACCGACTTGATCGCGCTCACCGCGCGGGCGGCGACCTGCGAATTCAGCGTGAGGACCGCGTCGATCGAGGCATCGGTCTGCACCGCGCCGCGGATGCGCGATTCGGCGTCGGCCGGGTTGGAGATGTCCACCTGCAGCGTCTGCACGGTGCCGGCGAATCCGGCCTTCGCGCCGTCGCAGCGTTGCGCCTGCCCGACGTTGCCGGCCTCGTGGATCACGCAGAGCAGCTTGTGCTTGCCGAGCTCCTTGAACTTCTTCCCGGCGTCCTGCCCGGCGATCGACTCGTTCTGCCCGACGTGGGTGAGCGCGCCGTACTCCGCGCTCTTGTCTTCGCCGGAGTTGATCGTGATCACCGGGATCCCGGCGCGGACCGCGGCCTCGATGGACGGCCGCAGCGCGTCCGGGTTCGCCATCGAGACGACGAGCCCGCCGGTCTGCTGCGCGACCGCGTTGTCGATCAGCTTCGCCTGCGCGCCCGGATCGCCGTCCGACGCGTACTCCACCTGCACGCCAAGGTCTTTGCCCGCTTGTTCGGCACCGTTCTTCACCACGTTCCAGAACGCGTCGCCCGCGGTGCCGTGCGTGATCACCGAGACCCTCAGCGGCCCGGACGGCGTCGGCGCGGCCGCGGGTGCGGTCGACTTCGGCTCGGCGGCAGGGCCAGTGCACGCGGACAGCAGCAGACCGGCGGCCAGCAGGCCCGCCGTCAAGCGGCCGGAGCGCCGTTTGCGCCCCCAGCGATGGGACATCGTTGTCTCTCCTCGCTTCTCTTCTGACGTCAGCCGGTGATCTTCCTCAGGTATGCGAGGCTGGCCGCGACGTCCCGGCCGGGCTGGTCGACCGGGCTGTCCTCGCTCAGCGCGGTATCTTGCTCCAGCACGTACCAGCCGCGGTAGCCCGCTTCGGTCACCGCGCGGATCATGGCTTCGAGATCGACGTCGCCTTGGCCGAGCGGCACGTAAAGGCCCTGGCCGACCGCCTCGGCATAGGGCAGTCTGCCAGCGCGAACCGCGGATGCCAGGTCGCCGCGGACGTCCTTGAGGTGCAGATGGCCGATCCGATGCGGATGCCGCTGCGCGAGCGCGACCGGATCGGTGCCGCCGATCAGCAGGTGCCCGGTGTCCAGGCAGAGCGGAAGATCCGAGTCCGCCAGGAAACGTTCGACCTCGGCTTCAGTCTCCACGTGCGTGCCGACGTGCGGGTGCAGTACGGTCTGCAGGCCGTGCTTCGCCGCCACGTCGCGGATCTGGCCCGCTGTGCGGACCAAAGTGGACCATTCGGCGGCGGTCAGCTCCGGCCGTTCGTCGTAACCGTCGAGCCCGGTCGCCGCGGCGAGCACCAGCAGGCCGGCGCCGCACGCGGCGAAGAGCGCGGCCGATTCTTCGGCTTCGGCGACGGCAGTGGCCGGATTCCGATGCAGGGCAACGGCGAGGAAGCCGCCGAGCAGTTCGAGCCGGTAGCTTTCCAGCAACGCTTTCAGCTCGGCCGGATCGCGCGGCAGGTAGCCGGGCGGCCCGAGTTCCGTTGCGGTGATGCCGAGTCCGGCCATTTCGCCGAGGACGACCGGGGAGTCGAGCACCCGGCCCCAGCCGGGAACTTCGCACACTCCCCAGGAAATCGGGGCGGCGGCGACACGGATCTTCGCGGTCATGGATCCCTCTCCGGTCGGGGGACGGTGAGAGCGCGCGCTTGATTAGAGCGCTCTAAGCTTGTAGCGTCCGGACCGTCGCGTCAAGGGTTCATCGGGGAGGTCTCGGATGGGCAGGCCCACGATGGAGGACGTGGCCGCACGGGCCGGAGTCTCCCGGGCGCTGGTGTCGCTCGTGATGCGCAATGCGCCGAACGTCTCCGCGCGGCGGCGCGCCGCAGTGCTCGAAGCCGCCGACGAACTGGGCTATTCCCCGCACGTGATGGCGCGGTCGCTGGCCAGCCGTACGTCGACCGTGCTGGGGGTGATGGTGAACGATCTGCGCAACGCTTTCTTCGCCGATGTGGTGGAAGGACTGGACGCGGCGGCGCAGGCGGCCGGGTTCGACCTGATCCTGAACACCGGCGGCCGGATGCCGGCGCGGGAAGGCGCGGCGTTGCGGAGCCTGCTGTCGTTCCGTCCGGCCGGCGTGATCCTTTTGTCGCCGGTGGTTCCGGCAGCGGCGATCGAAGCGGCGGCCCGGCAGTGTCCGGTGGTGCTGGTTTCCCGCACGTCGCGACTGTCCGGAGTGGACACCGTGAACGACGACGGCGAGGCGGGCGCGGCGCTCGCGGTCGAGCATCTGGTCCAGCTGGGGCACCGCCGGATCGCGCATCTCGACGGCGGGGGAGCGGCCGGCGCGGCCGCGCGACGGCGAGGATTCCAGCGGGCGATGCGCGCGCACGGCCTCGCGCCGCTCGTGGTGCGCAGTGAGCACACGGACACGGCTGGCGAGAAGGCGGTGCGGGAACTGCTCTCCGCCGGAATGCCCACCGCATTGCTGGCGGGCAACGACTTCAACGCCGTCGGTGCGATCTCAGCGCTGGAAGAACACGGCCTGCGCGTGCCGGAGGACGTTTCGGTGGTGGGCTATGACAACACCTCGCTGGCGTCGCTGCGGCACATCTCGCTGACCACAGTGGATCAGCCACGGACCGAGATGGGCCGGCTGGCTTTCGACGCGCTGCTGGAGCGCGTCCGCGGCGAACGCGCCGAACCGGTGCGGCATCTGCTTCATCCGTCCCTGGTGGTGCGGTCGACCACCGGGCCGAACCCACTCGACGAGGAGGCGCAACGATGAGGTTGGGACTGGCGGGCACCGGGCGGATCGGCGCGGCGCACGCGGAAACGCTCGCCGCGTTCGCCGAGGTCGAGTCGGTGGTGGTGGCCGACGTCGATCCGGCGCGGGCCAAGGCGACCGCGGCGAAGCTCGGCGTGGAGGCGGCCGACGGGATCGACGCGCTGTTCGGCGCGGGTCTCGACGGGCTGGTGATCGCCGCCGCCACTGACGCGCACCCGTCGCTGATCCTGCGCGCGGTCGACGCCGGCCTGCCGGTTTTCTGCGAAAAGCCGGTGGCCGCGGACATTCCGGGCACGCTGGCGGTGATCGACCGGATCGCCGGCTCGGACGTGCCGGTGCAAATCGGGTTCCAGCGCCGGTTCGACGCGGGCTACCAGGCGGCGCGTGCCGCGGTGGAAAACGGCGAACTGGGCTGGCTGCACAGCGTCCGGGCGACCACTTTGGACCCGGCCCCGCCGCCGGCGGAGTACGTCGCGCATTCCGGCGGGCTGTTCCGGGACTGCGGCGTGCACGACTTCGACATCGTCCGGTGGGTGACCGGGCGGGAGGTCGAGGAGGTGTTCGCGGTGGGGCGCAACAAGGGCGAGCAGTTCTTCGCGGAGGCCGGAGACGTCGACACCGCGGCCGTAGCGATGACGCTGGACGACGGAACTCTCGCGACGGTTTCGCTCACGCGCTACAACGGAGCCGGCTACGACGTGCGGTTCGAGGCGCTCGGCTCGAAGGGGAATGCCGTGGTGGGCTTGGACGGACGGGCTCCGCTGCGGTCGGTAGAGCCGGGGTTCGCGCCGTTGCCGGGGCCGGCGTATCCGGGATTCATGGAACGGTTCCGGCCGGCGTACGCGGCTGAGCTGCGGGAGTTCCTGGCGGTGGCGGCAGGCCGGGCACCGTCTCCAGCCGGGGCGGCAGACGCGCTGGAGGCGTTCTATATCGCGGAAGCGTGCGAAGTCTCGCGCCGGGAGAACCGGCCGGTCCGAGTGGCGGAGGTGCGCAGGTAGGTCCGGGTTTCCGGAGGTAGGCGACGGCGTCGGCGAGCGCGCCGGGGCGGGCGGGATCGAGGCGGCCAGTGGCGGCATCGCCTTTCCCGATCGTAACGACTGGGCCGAACGGGGTAGCGCGTGCCGGGCGGTCGTGCCAAGCTGCGGGGCGTGCCTGGATCCGGAGAATCCGAGATCGTGCTGATCCCGCTGGACGAGCCCGAGCTCGCGCGGCTGCTCGAGGCCGCGGTGGCCGACGCCGACCCGCTCGAAGTCATGCCGCCGGTGGACGGCCCGGCGGGCTGGAACGACGCGCGGCGCGAGGCGTTCCTGGCGTTTCACCGGCGTCGTTCGCTCAACCCGGACACCGCGATCGAGACCACCTGGCTGATCGAGGTCGACGGGAACCCGGCCGGTGCGGCCCGGCTGCGGCCGGTGTCCGGCCAGGCGGCGATGGAGGTCGAAGCCGGGGTGTGGCTGAGCCGGTCCATGCGCGGGCGCGGGATCGGCAAGCGCGTCGCCGAGGTGCTGATGGAAGCCGCCCGGGACGGCGGCGCGGCCCGGTTCGTCGCGACGACCACAGTGGACAACACCGCCGCCCGGCGGCTGCTGAGCGGGGCGGGCGCGGAGCTGGACGTGCACGGCGCGGACGTGGACGCGCGGCTGGAACTCTGACCCGCGGGCCCGGTTCGGCGTCCGTGAAGGGAACATTGAGGAACTCTGAGTCCCTCAATGTTCCCTTCACGGCTTTTCAGCTCCCCCGGCTCAGCCCAGCTGCAGTTCCGGCGAGTACATGTCGAACCAGTGGTACAGGTCCAGAGTGCGGTCCATGCCGATGCGCTGGGCCTGGCTGATCGCGGACGAATCGGTTTCCGCGGCGGCCTGCAGCCAGTCGCGGCCGACGATGTCGAATACCGGGTTGTCCTTCTGCGCCAGGACTTCCTTGACCTGCTGCTGCAGCGCGATCGCGTAGCCGGGGTCCTGCGTGGACGGATACGGGCTCTTCACCCGGTCGCGCACCGACGCCGGCAGCACGTGTTTGGTCGCGTGCCGCAGCAAGCTCTTTTCCCGGCCGTCGAAGGTTTTCAGCGACCACGGCGCGTTGTAGACGTACTCGACCAGCCGGTGGTCGCAGAACGGCACCCGGACCTCCAGCCCGACCGCCATCGACATCCGGTCCTTGCGGTCCAGCAGCTGCCGGACGAAACGGGTCAGGTGCAGGTGCGAGATGACCCGCATCCGGGACTCGCGGGCGGATTCGCCGTCCAGCGGGTCGACCTGGGCCACCGCGGTGCGGTACTGGTCGTCGATGTAGGAGGGCAGGTCCAGTTTCGCGGCCAGTCCCGGATCGAGCAGCGACTCCCGGTCGTCCATCAGGCTGTTGCGGAAGGCCAGCCACGGGAAGGTGTCCGCGTTCACCGCGGCCTCGTCGTGGAACCAGCGGTACCCGCCGAACACCTCGTCCGCCGACTCGCCGGACAGCGCGACCGTCGATTCCCCGCGGATCGCCTTGAACAGCAAGTACAACGACGTGTCCATGTCGCCGAGCCCGGACGGGATGTCGCGGGCCCGCACGACCGCGCGGCGCACGTCCGGGTCGCTCAGGTCGGCCGGGTTCAGCATTACGTCCTGGTGCGCGGACCCGACCAGCTTCGCGACGTCGCGGATGTAGGGCGAGTCCGGGGTGTCGCGCATCTCGTCCGGCTGGAAGTTCTCCTCCTGGCCGAAGAAGTCGACGGAGAACGTGCGGAGCTGCTCGCCCTCCTCGACGAGGCGGGCGGCGGCGAGGCCGGTGACCGCACTGGAGTCGAGGCCGCCGGAAAGCAGGACGCAGCGCGGCACGTCGGCGATCAGCTGCCGGTTGACGATGTCGGTCATCAGATCGCGCACCCGCGCGACCGTGGTCTCCTGGTCGTCGGTGTGCTGCTGGGCGTCGAGCTTCCAGTAGGTCCGGGTGTTGATGCCGTCGCGGGTCACCGTCACGACGGTGCCCGGCTCGACTTCGTACATGTCCTTCCACAGCGACCAGCCCGGCCGCTTCGTGAAGGCCAGCAGCTCGCGGAGCCCGTCCGCGTCGACTGCCTTGCGCGCCAACGGGTTCGCCAGGATCGCTTTCGGCTCCGAGCCGAACAGCACGCCGTCGCGAGTGGGGTAGTAGTAGAACGGCTTGATGCCCATCCGGTCGCGGATCATCACGAGTTTCTGGTCGCGCTCGTCCCAGATCGCGAACGCGTACATGCCGTTGAGCCGGTCCACCAGGTCGGTGCCCCACTGCAGGTAGCCGTGCAGGACGACCTCGGTGTCGCTGTCGGTCTCCCAGGTGTGGCCGAGCTTGGTGAGCTCTTCGCGCAGTTCGGTGAAGTTGTACGCCTCGCCGCTGTAGACCATCGCGACCTCGCCGTTGGGCGTGCGGACGCTCATCGGCTGTTTGCCGCCGGGCAGGTCGATGATCGCCAGCCGGCGGTGGCCGAGCGCGACCGACCGGCGGACCCAGACGCCTCGGTCGTCCGGGCCGCGGCAGGACATCGTTTCGGTCATCGCGTCCGCGATCTCCTGGCGCTGCGTGAGATCGGACTCGTAGGACACCCAGCCCGCGATTCCGCACATGCGAGGACCTCCCAGGTTTTATTTGGTTACTACAACTATTGGTTAACCCAGGTGTAACACAGGCCACGGTCCTTGTCTGCCCGAATTGCACGCTCTGTCCTTGATCCACTACTGGTTGTGCCGTAAGTCACCCACCGACTACAAGACGTCATGGTCACCGGCTAACCCGAACGGCGCTTGACGTCGTGGTCCGGGTCACCTCTCGTCAAGATCGCGTAAACGCCCGCTGGTCGCCGCGTCAAGGAGGCGTCAGACAGGGGTGCTCACGCTCCGCTACTACCGCACAGTGGCATCGACCGACGGTCACCCCGTGCCGGGTGACCCTTCCTGAGAGGTGCCTCGTGGCGGATTTGCTGTACGCCTTATTGCTCATCGGCGTTTTCGCAGTGCTGACCGGTGTTCTGCGCGGGCTGGAGAAGCTGTGAGCGGCGTGGGCACCGCGGCCAACGTCATCGGCGGACTGCTGGCGCTGGCCCTTCTCGGCTACTTGTTCGTCGCTCTCGTGAAGCCGGAGAAATTCTGAGATGAGTGACGTCGTATCCGGCTTCCTGCAAGCCGGCCTCGTGCTGGTCGCCCTGGCGGTGGTCTACAAACCGCTCGGCGACTACCTCGCCCGCGTCTTCACTTCGGAGAAGCACCTGCGGGCCGAGAAAGCGCTGTACAAGGTGGTCCGGGTCGACCCGGACACCGAACAGCACTGGAAGACCTACGCGTCCGGCGTGCTGGGCTTCTCCTTCGTCTCGGTGATCCTGCTGTACCTGCTGCAACGGCTGCAGGCGATCCTGCCGTGGAACTTCGGCCGCGGCGCGGTGTCGCCGGCGGTCGCGTTCAACACCGCGGTTTCGTTCGTCACCAACACGAACTGGCAGTCCTACACGCCGGAAACCACGATGGGCCACTTCGTCCAGATGGCCGGGCTCACCGTGCAGAACTTCCTGTCCGCGGGAGTCGGGCTCGCCGTGGCGATCGCGGTGACGCGAGGGTTCGTCCGCTCGCGCACCGACCGGCTCGGCAATTTCTGGGTCGACCTGACCCGCGGCACGATCCGCGTGCTGCTGCCGATGGCGTTCGTCTTCGCGCTCGTCCTGGTCGCGCTCGGCGTGGTGCAGAGCCTGCGTTCCGGCGTCGCGGTGACCAACCCGGACGGCAGCAACAGCACCATCGCGCTGGCGCCGGCGGCGAGCCAGGAGGCGATCAAGGAGCTGGGCACCAACGGCGGCGGGATCTTCAACGCGAACTCCGCGCACCCGTTCGAGAACCCGAACGTGTGGACCAACCTCATCGAGATCTTCCTGATCCTGGTGATCCCGGTCTCCCTCACCCGCGCCTTCGGGCAGATGGTGGGCAACCGCAAGCAGGGCTACGTCCTGCTCTCGGTGATGACCGTGCTGTGGGGCGCGATGCTCGCACTGATCTGGACCTCGGAAGCGCGCTCCGGCAGCCCGGCCGCGCTGGCCGCGGGCGGCAACTTCGAAGGCAAGGAAGTGCGGTTCGGGATCAGCGGCACGTCGCTGTTCGCCGACACCACCACCGGCACCTCGACCGGCGCGGTCAACGGCGCGCACGACAGCCTGTCCGGCCTCGGCGGCGGCGGCACGATGCTGAACATGCTCTTCGGCGAGATCTCGCCGGGCGGCGTCGGCACCGGCCTGTACGGCATCCTGGTGATGGCCGTCATCGCGATGTTCCTGGCCGGCCTGATGGTCGGGCGCACGCCGGAATACCTCGGCAAGAAGCTCGGCAAGGTCGAGGTCACCTGCGCGGCGATCTCGATGCTCGCGATGCCGGTCGTGGTCCTGCTCGGTTCGGGGCTCGCCCTGATGTTCCCGAGCACCCGCGACGCCCTCGGCAACTCGGGCCCGCACGGGCTTTCCGAGATCCTGTACGGCTACGCGTCCACCGGCAACAACAACGGCAGCGCCTTCGGCGGGCTGACCGCGACCAGCGACTGGTTCCAGGCGTCGTTCTCGGTGGCCATGCTGATCGGCCGGCTCGTGCCCATCATCGCGGTGCTCTGCCTGGCCGGTTCCCTTGCCGCGCAGAAGAAGGTCCCGGAAACCGCGGGCACGCTGCCCACCACCGGGCCGCTGTTCGGGACGATGCTGACCGGCACCGTCGTCCTCGTCGCGGCCCTCACCTTCATCCCGGCGCTCGCGCTGGGGCCGATCTCGGAGGCTTTGGCATGAACGCGCAATGCGGAAGTGACGCCGAAGATCGCTGCTGGCGTCGACCGTCCGGCAAATTCCGAGAGGCACTGGCATGACCATCACCCAACAGCGGACTCCGGAAGAGGAGACGCAGCACCACGTCGAAAACACCGGACGGGTCGGGGCCGGCGTCTTCAGCCCGAAGCAGCTGTGGTCGTCCCTGCCGGACGCGCTGCGCAAGCTGCACCCCAAGCACCAGCTCAAAAACCCCGTCATGTTCGTGGTGTGGGCCGGTTCGGTGCTCACCACCGTCTTCGCGGTCACCGACCCGAGCGTGTTCTCGATCCTCATCGCGATCTGGCTCTGGTTCACCGTCGTGTTCGCGAACCTGGCCGAGGCGGTCGCCGAGGGGCGCGGCAAGGCGCAGGCGGAATCGTTGCGGCGGACCAAGAAGGAGACCGTCGCGCGGCGGCTCAACGAGGACGGCTCCGAGGAGCAGGTGCCCGGGGTGGACCTGCGCGTCGGCGACCGGGTCGTGGTCGAAGCGGGGCAGGTCATCCCCGGCGACGGCGACGTGGTCGAGGGCATCGCCACCGTCGACGAGTCGGCCATCACCGGCGAGTCGGCCCCGGTGATCCGCGAGTCCGGCGGCGACCGGTCGGCGGTCACCGGCGGCACCACGGTGCTGAGCGACCGGATCGTCGTGCGGATCAGCACCAAGCCCGGCGAGTCCTTTGTGGACCGGATGATCGCGTTGGTGGAGGGCGCTTCCCGGCAGAAGACGCCGAACGAGATCGCGCTGACCATCCTGCTGGCCACGCTCACCGTCATCTTCCTGCTCGCCGTCGTCGCGCTGCAGCCGATGGCCGCGTACTCCGGCAGCGAGCAGTCGGTGATCGTGCTGACCGCTTTGCTGGTCTGCCTGATTCCCACGACCATCGGCGCGCTGCTGAGCGCGATCGGCATCGCCGGCATGGACCGGCTGGTGCAGCGCAACGTGCTGGCCACGTCCGGCCGGGCGGTGGAAGCGGCCGGCGACGTGTCGACGCTGCTGCTGGACAAGACCGGCACGATCACCTTCGGCAACCGCCGCGCGACCGAGCTGATCCCGGTCGGCGGGTCGACCATGACCGACCTGGCCCGGGCCGCCCGGCTGTCCAGCCTCGCCGACGGGACGCCGGAAGGGCGCAGCATCGTCGAGCTGACCGCCGAGCAGCACGGGCTGCCCGCGGCCGCCGACGACGCGGAAAAGCTCGCCGAGTTCGTCCCGTTCACCGCGCAGACCCGCATGAGCGGCATCGACATCGGCGATCGCGAGGTCCGCAAGGGCGCGACCTCCGCGGTGCGCCAGTGGGTGCGCGAGCGCGGCGGCGACGTGCCGGACGAGACCGAGCGCGTGGTGGACGAGATCAGCCAGCAGGGCGGGACCCCGCTGGTGGTCGCGGAAGCCGCCGGCGGCAAGGCGAACGTGTGCGGCGTGATCCGGCTGTCCGACGTGGTGAAGCCGGGCATGAAGGAGCGCTTCGAAGAACTGCGCACGATGGGCATCAAGACGGTGATGATCACCGGCGACAACCCGCTCACCGCGAAGGCCATCGCCGAGGACGCGGGCGTCGACGACTATCTCGCCGAGGCCAGGCCCGAGGACAAGATGGCGCTCATCAAGAAGGAGCAGGAGGGCGGCCGGCTCGTCGCGATGACCGGCGACGGCACGAACGACGCGCCCGCGCTCGCCCAGTCCGACGTCGGCGTCGCGATGAACACCGGGACCATGGCGGCCAAGGAGGCCGGCAACATGGTCGACCTCGACTCGAACCCGACGAAACTGATCGAGATCGTCGAGATCGGCAAGCAGCTGCTGATCACCCGCGGCGCGCTCACCACCTTCAGCGTGGCGAACGACCTGGCGAAGTACTTCGCCATCCTGCCGGCGATGTTCACCAGCATCTTCGCCCAGCTCGGCGCGCTGAACATCATGCACCTGGCCACGCCGAAGTCGGCGATTCTCTCCGCGGTCGTCTTCAACGCGCTGATCATCGTCGCGCTGATCCCGCTCGCCCTGCGCGGGGTGCGCTACCGGCCGTCGTCGGCGTCCGCGCTGCTGCGCCGCAACCTGCTCGTCTACGGCCTCGGCGGGATCGTCAGCCCGTTCCTCGGGATCTGGGTGATCGACCTGATCGTGCGCCACATTCCTGGGATTGGCTGATATGAACGTCTTGCTCAAGCAGACCTGGGCGGGCCTGCGCCTGCTGATCGCGATGACCGTGCTGCTCGGCGTCGTCTACCCGCTGGGCGTGTGGGCGGTCTCGCGCGTCCCGGGGCTCCAGGCGCACGCCGAAGGCTCGCAGGTGACGCTGAACGGCCAGGTCGCCGGCTCGTCGCTGATCGGGATCGACCCGGTGCCCGCCGACCCGGCGCGCGACCCGTGGTTCCACAACCGGCCCTCGGCCGGGTCGAAGGACGTGCTCGGCCCGGCCGATCCGTCGACTTCGGGCCCGTCGAACAAGGGTCCGTACAACGAGGACCTGACCAAGGCCATCGCGCAGCGGCGGGCGCTGATCGCCAAGCGCGAGGGCGTCGCCCCGGCGGAGGTGCCCGCGGACGCGGTGACCGCGTCCGGCTCCGGGCTCGACCCGGCGATCAGCGTCGCCTACGCCGATCTGCAGGTGCTTCGGGTGGCGCGCAACACCGGGCTGAGCGAGGAGAAGGTGCGGCAGCTGGTCCGGGACAACACCACCGGCAACGGGATCGGCATCCCCGGCGTGAACGTGCTCCTGCTCAACCTTGCCGTGCGTTCGGCCGCTCCTGGCGCACACTGAACACTGTGAGCACTTCCGACACAGCACCGAAGCCGCGCCGAGGCGAACTCCGGATCTACCTCGGCGCGGCTCCGGGCGTGGGCAAGACCTTCGCCATGCTCGGCGAGGCGCGCCGACGGCTGGACCGGGGCACCGACGTGGTCGTCGGCCTGGTCGAGACGCATGGCCGGCTGAAGACCGCCGACCTGCTCGACGGGCTGGAGGTCGTGCCCCGGCGCACGGTCAGCCACCGCGGGCACGAGTTCGCCGAGATGGACGTCGACGCGGTGCTCGCTCGCGCGCCCGAGGTGGTCGCGGTGGACGAGCTGGCGCACACGAACGTACCCGGCGGCCGGCACGAGAAGCGCTGGCAGGACATCGAAGAACTGCTCGACGCGGGCATCGACGTGCTCTCCACCGTCAACGTGCAGCACTTGCAGAGCCTCAACGACGTGGTCGAGCGGATCACCGGCGTCACCCAGCAGGAAACCGTGCCGGACGAGGTCGTGCGCCGCGCTGAGCAGTTGGAGCTGGTGGACATCACGCCGGAGGCGTTGCGGCGCCGGCTCGCGCACGGCAACGTCTACCCGGCGGAGCGGATCGACGCCGCGCTGGGCAACTACTTCCGGCCCGGCAACCTGACCGCGCTGCGCGAGCTGGCGCTGCTGTGGGTGGCCGACCAGGTGGACGTCGCGCTGCAGCGCTACCGCGCCGAGCAGAAGATCACCGATACCTGGGAGACCCGCGAACGGGTGGTCGTGTCGATCACCGGCGGACCGGAGAGCGAGACGCTGATCCGGCGCGCCAGCCGGATCGCCACCCGGGCGGGCGCGGAGCTGCAGGTCGTGCACATCCTGCGCGGCGACGGGCTGGCCGGCCTCGGGCCGACCGCGATGGCCCGCTGCCGCACGCTGGCCGAGGAGGTCGGCGCGACCTTCCACGCGGTGGTCGGCGACGACGTGCCGACCGCGTTGCTCGACTTCGCGCGGGGGGTCAACGCGACTCAGCTGGTGATCGGCACGTCCCGGCGCTCCCGGGTGGCACGGCTTTTCGACGAGGGCATCGGCGCGACGGTGATCCAGCAGTCCGGGCCGATCGACGTGCACATGGTCACGCACTCCTACGCGGGCGGGCGGCTGCGCGCGAGGCTGGGCGCGAGTCCACTGGCGCCGTCGCGAATCGTCGTCGGGTGGGTGCTCGCCGTCCTGCTCCCGCTCGCCGCGACCGGTCTCGGCGTGTTGCTGCGGGACGCGGTGGAGTTCTCCACCGACGTGATCCTTTACGTGCTGGCGACCGTGATCGTCGCGCTGGTCGGCGGGCTGGGCCCAGCCTTGCTCGCGTCGATTCTCGGCGCGGGGTTGCTGAATTTCTTCTTCACTCCGCCGCTGTACACGCTGAATGTGCACAGCCCGCAGAACGTCGTCACGCTCATCGTCATGATGGTCGTGGCGATCATGGTGGCCCTGGTGGTTGCTTCCGCGGCCCGGCGAGGCGCCGCGGCGGCGCGGGCGCGTACCGAAGCGTCGTTGCTGGCTTCCTACGCGCGGACGGTGCTGACCAATCCGAACCCGATCGAGCGGCTGCTGGAGAAAGTGCGGGAGAACTTCGTCCTGACTTCGGTGACGTTGCTGGAGAAGCGCGACGGCAAGTGGGACAAGGTCGCGGTGGCCGGCGACCAGCCGTGCGCGGATCCGGACGAGGCCGACGTGGACATCGCGGTCACCGCGGACGTGCACCTGACGCTGAGCGGACGCGCGTTGCCCGCGGCGGACCGCCGGGTGCTGGAAGCCGTTGCCGGACAAGCATTGCTCGCCTTGCGGCAGCAGCGGATGGCGGCCGCCGCGGCAGCAGCGGAGCGGAAAGCCGAGGCGACCGAGTTGCGCACCACGTTGCTGTCCGCCGTCGGACACGACCTGCGCACGCCGCTCACTTCCATCAAGGCGGCGATCGGCAGCCTGCGCGCACCGGATCTCTCGCTGTCCGACGAGGACACTGAGGAATTGATGGAGGCCGTGGAACTCTCCGCGGACCGGCTGGCCGGGCTGATCAACAACTTGCTGGACTCGTCCCGGCTGGCGACCGGTGCGGTCACCCCGCACCTGCGCCCGGTCGGCTACGACGAGGTGCTCGCGCACGCCTTGTCTACTGTGGACAACTCGCAGGGGGTGCAGGTGGCGGTGGACGCGAGGTTGCCTTCGGTGCAGGCGGATCCGGGTCTGCTGGAGCGGGTGATCGCGAACGTCCTGGACAATGCGCTGCGGCACGGCGGCGGCGACGTTTCGGCCCGGGCCAGCGCGCACTCGGAGTTCGTGGAACTGCGGATCGTCGACCACGGCAAGGGACTGCGCAAGGGGGCCGCGGAATCGGCGTTCGCGCCGTTCCAGCGCCTCGGCGGCGACCGGGACTCGACGCCGGGGGTCGGGCTGGGCCTGTCGGTGGCCAAGGGGTTCACCGAAGCGATGGGCGGTACGGTTCGCGCCGAGGACACTCCCGGCGGGGGACTGACGGTGGTGATTTCGCTGCCGGCTTGCACCGGGCGGGAACTGGTGGAAGCCGAAGCGGTCGAGGAGGGAGTGGCGCGATGACTGCCGACAACGCGGCGACCGTACTGGTCGTCGACGACGAACCGCAGATCGTGCGGGCGCTGCGGATCAATCTCAACGCTCGCGGGTACAAGGTGATCACCGCGCACGACGGCACCGCCGCGCTCAAAGCCGTCGCCGAGACGAAGCCGGACGTGGTGGTCCTGGACCTGGGCCTGCCGGACCTGGACGGCACCGAGGTGATCGCGGGCCTGCGCGGCTGGACGACGGTGCCGATCATCGTCCTGTCCGCGCGCGGCGACTCGGCGGACAAGGTGCAGGCGCTGGACGCCGGCGCGGACGACTACGTGACCAAACCGTTCGGCATGGACGAGCTGCTGGCCCGTCTGCGCGCGGCGGTCCGCCGGTCGACGGTCGGCGGCCCGGACGGCTCGGAAGCCGTGGTGGACACCGGATCCTTCACCATCGACCTGGCGGCGAAGAAGGTGCTGCGCGAGGGCCGCGAGGTGCATCTGACCAAAACCGAGTGGGGCGTGCTGGAGCTGCTGGTCCGCAACCGGGGACGGCTGGTGGCGCAGAAACAGCTGCTGCACGAGGTGTGGGGGCCGTCCTACGAGACGGAATCCCATTACCTGCGCGTGTACCTGGCGCAGCTGCGGCGAAAGCTGGAGCCGGAACCCTCGCGGCCGCGGCACCTGCTGACCGAGCCGGGCATGGGGTATCGCTTCGAGGTGTAAAGAAAAGCCGTGAAGGGCCCCTTGAGGGAATCTAAGTCCCTCAAGGGGCCCTTCACGGACGGACGGACCGGCACACTGGCCGTCCAGGCATCACAACAGCACTACGTGAGACAAGCTTTACGGCTGCGCGGGGCTGGAGTCCGAAGAGGACTGGCTCTGCGACGACGCCGACGATGACGCCGCCGACGACGACGGCTGGCCGCCGGTCGAGCTGCTGCCCGGCGGATTCGTCGGCGTACTGGCCGGGGGACTCGGCGGGGTCGAGGAGTGAGTGGTCGTCGCGGTGGTGGGGTTGGGGTCCGACGAAGGCTGGGTCGGCGTCCCGCCTCCGCCCGGCGTGTTCGGCGGCGTGTCGCTGCGGCCCGAAGTGGTGCCTGGCACCGGGTTGCCCGGCTGCCCGCCGACCGGCGGAGGGGCGACCACGCTGGTGGTCGGCTTGCCGTCGGCTCCGGTGGACACCACCGTGGTCGGCGCCGACGAAGAGGTCTGCCCCGGCGTCGGCGACCCGGTCAGCGTCATCGGGCCGCCCGGCACCGCGTTCCCGGGCACCACCTGCGAGCTGTCCGTGACGCCGCCCTGGCGGTTGGTGTCCGGGGTGGCGGCGTCGGTGGCCGTGCCCGGCCCGGCCAGCTCGGCGACCGCGGCGAAGGCCGTGGCCACTACCAGGCCGGCTACGCCGAGCACCGCGAAACCGGACCGGCCGAGCCGGCTGGACGCGCCGGGCGGGGGCGCGGTGGCGGCACTCACCGCGACGGTGTTCCCGGAATCGGCTGAAGGCCCGTCGGGACGGGACATGCAGGCTCCTTAATTCACCACTCAAAGACAGGCGGGACGGCGCGGAGAACTCGGCTCCGGACCCGGATCCCTGGCGGAGGCTATCACTGCCGTTGACCCGTTCGCGCGACAGCGGGGGACGGCCTGTCACAGTCCGCAGCCGGCCGGATGCGGCAAGATGGGGCCGGTGAGCGAGCAGGAATCCCCGGTCCGCCTGGCGGCCTGGGTGCACGGACAGGTGCAGGGCGTCGGTTTTCGCTGGTGGACCCGGAGCCGGGCGCTGGAACTCGGGTTGACCGGGTTCGCCCGGAATCTCCCGGACGGCCGTGTCGAGATGGTCGCGGAGGGTAGCCGAGGCGACTGTGCGCAGTTGCTGGCCGCGCTGCGGTCGGGAACGTCACCCGGAAGAGTGGATCAGGTGGTCGAGCGCTGGACCGGGGCCAAGGGCGGTCTCGAGGGGTTCCGCGAACGCTGAGGCGGGTGCGCCGGAAGTGACTCAAGGGGTTGCCGAGGCGGCCGGTCCTGTGCTAGGCGCGCCCGAGCGGCACCGCCTCCCACCGGGCCGCCGAACCCCCGGGTAGCCTGTCCCGACCGGGGCAACCGGCAGCAACCAGCACCCGTGGCCAGAGGGGTCGGCAGCAACGTGCACCTGAAAAGCCTGACGCTCAAGGGCTTCAAGTCCTTCGCCTCGGCGACCACGCTGCGCTTCGAACCCGGCATCACCTGCGTGGTCGGCCCGAACGGCTCCGGCAAGTCGAACGTCCTGGACGCGCTCCGCTGGGTCATGGGCACCCAGGGCGCGAAGGACCTGCGCGGCGGCAAGATGGAAGACGTCATCTTCGCCGGCACCGCGGGCCGCGCCCCGCTGGGCCGCGCCGAGGTCACGCTCACCATCGACAACGCCGACGGCGCGCTGCCGATCGAGTACGCCGAGGTTTCCATCACCCGCCGGATGTTTCGCGACGGGGCGAGCGAGTACGAGATCAACGGCAACCGCTGCCGGCTGATGGACGTGCAGGAACTGCTGTCCGACTCCGGCATCGGCCGGGAGATGCACGTCATCGTCGGGCAGGGACAGCTGTCGGCGATCCTCGAATCGAAGCCGGAAGAGCGGCGCGCGTTCATCGAAGAGGCGGCCGGCGTCCTCAAGCACCGAAAGCGCAAGGAACAGACCCTGCGCAAGCTCAACAACATGCAGGGCAACCTGGACCGGCTCACCGACCTCACCACCGAGCTGCGCCGTCAGCTCAAACCGCTGGGCAAGCAGGCCGAGATCGCCCGCAAGGCCCAGTCGGTGCAGTCCGACCTGCGCGACGCCCGGCTCCGGCTGTTCGCCGACGACCTGGTCACCCAGCGCGAGACGATCCAGCGCGACGAGGCCGACGAACGCACCGCCCGGCAGCGCCGTGCCGAAGTCGAGCAGGCGCTGGAACTGGTCGCCGCCGAAGAAGCCGAGCTGGAAGCGTCGCTGGCCGAGGACGCGCCGCGGCTGCAGATCGCCCAGGAGACCTGGTACAAGCTGTCGGCGCTCACCGAGCGGCTGCGCGGCACCGTGCGGCTGGCGGTGGAACGGCAGCGGCACCTCTCGTCCGACGTGTCCGCGCCGACCGGCGGCCGCGACCCGGAGGAGCTGCTCGCCGAGGCCGAGCAGGCCGCCGAGCGCGAGCAGGAACTGAACGAAGCTGTCCTGGAAGCCCGCGAGCTGCTCGCGGAAACCGTGCTGCGCCGGGAAGATCTCGAACAGCGGGTGCAGGCCGCCGAGCGCGCGCACTGGGCCGCGGTCCGGGCGATCGCGGACCGCCGCGAGGGCATGGCGAAGCTGACCGGTCAGGTCGAAGCGCTGCGCAGCAAGAACGGCGCGACCGCGGACGAGGTCGACCGGCTCACCGTCGGCTTGCAGGAAGCGGCCGAGCGCGCGGAAATCGCCGTCGAAGAGCTGGAAGAAGAGAAGGCCGCCGGCGGGACCGAAGAGTCCGACGACGCCGAGCTGCAGCAGCGCCACGACCGCGCGGTGGAAGCGAACAACGCGGCCAAGGCGCGCGTCGAGGAATTGGTGAAGGCCGAGCGCGGCGCCGAGCGGGAGATCGCCTCGGAGAAGGCACGCGTCGAAGCGCTGTCGATGGGGCTCAGGCGCAAGGACGGCGCGGGTGCGCTGCTCGGAGCTTCCGCGGAGATGCCCGGCCTGCTCGGTTCGGTCGCCGCCTTGCTGACCGTGCAGCCCGGGCACGAGGTGGCGCTGGCCGCGGCGCTCGGACCGGTGGCGGACGCGGTCGCGGTGTCCGGCGGCGAGAACGCGCTGCACGCGCTGAAGTACTTGAAGGACACCGATTCCGGCCGCGCCGGGATTCTCCCGGCCGGTGGTTGGTCCACTGTGGACACCAGCGGCTGGCCGACGCTGCCCGAGGGCGCGCGCTGGGCCCGGGAAGTCGTCAGCGCGCCGGAGCAGTTGCGGCCGGCTGTGGACAAGGCGCTGGACCGGCTCGCGCTGGTGCCCGACCTGGAAGCCGCCCGGCAGCTGGTCGCACAGCACCCGGCGGTGCGCGCGGTGACCGCGGAAGGCGATGTCTTCGGCACCGACTGGATCGCAGGCGGTTCGGCGGCGCGCGAGAGCGTGATCGAGGTCCAGGCGGCGGTCGACGAGGCGCGGGAACGGCTGCGGACAGCCGAACGCGCGCTGGAGCAGTACTCCGCCGAGCTGGAAGGCGCGCGTGCCGAGCAGCAGGCGCGCCGGGAGGAAGTCGGCCAGGCGAAGGACGCGCTCGGCGATGCCAAGGTGCGCAAGGCGCGTTCGTCGGAGCGGCTGAACCGGTTGCAGCAAGCGGCGCGGTCCGCGCAGGCCGAGGTCGAGCGGTTGACCCAGCAGCGCGCGAAGGTCGAGCAGAGCCGCGAGCAGGCGCTCGAACAGCTGGCAGAGCTGGAAGAACGGCTCGCCGCGGTGGCCGAGCAGCCGGTGGAGGACGACCCGGACACCGCCGAGCGCGACGAGGCCGCCGAGCTGCTTGCCGTGGTACGGCAGGAAGAAGTCGAAGCGCGGCTCGCGCAGCGCACCGCGGAAGAGCGGGCGCGCAGCATCGCCGGTCGCGCGGAATCGCTGCGCCGTGCCGCTTATGCCGAGCAGCAGGCCCGCGAACGCGCGGCGAAGGCGCGAGCGGCGCGAGAACGCGGCGCGGAGATCGCCAACGCGGTCGTGAACGCCGGTGAGTTCGCGTTGGAGCGCATCGAGATTTCGGTGCAGCGCGCCGCCGCGGAACGTGACGAAGCACAGGCGCAGCGGCAGACCCGCGAGACCGCGCTCACCGCGGTGCGCGCGAAGGTCCGCGAATTGTCCGGTGAACTCGAGAAGCTCACCGACGCGGTGCACCGCGACGAAGTGCTGCGCGCGGAGCAGAAACTGCGGCTGGAGACGCTGGAAGCCAAGATCGCCGAGGACTTCGGCATCGGGCTGACCGACCTGGTCGAGGAATACGGCCCGGCCGTCCCGGTGCCGCCGAGCGCCGGCGAGGTGGCCGAGTACGAGGCGGCCAAGGAACGCGGCGAGAACGTCACCCCGCCGCCGCCGATGCCCTACGACCGCGAAACCCAGGCCCGCCGCGCCAAGCGCGCGGAGAAGGACCTGACTTTGCTGGGCAAGGTGAACCCGCTGGCGCTGGAGGAGTTCGCGGCGCTGGAGGAGCGGTACAAGTTCCTCTCCACTCAGCTGGAAGACCTCAAGGACACCCGCAAGGACCTG
This sequence comes from Amycolatopsis benzoatilytica AK 16/65, assembly GCF_000383915.1. Classification (NCBI taxonomy): domain Bacteria; kingdom Bacillati; phylum Actinomycetota; class Actinomycetes; order Pseudonocardiales; family Pseudonocardiaceae; genus Amycolatopsis; species Amycolatopsis benzoatilytica. Next base: position 4,968,092 of record NZ_KB912942.1, on the reverse strand, counting down.
GAAGCGGTGATCAAGCAGGTCGACGAGAAGATCCTGGAGGTATTCACCTCGGCCTACGCCGACGTCGCCCGCGAGTTCGAAACCGTTTTCGGCGTGCTGTTCCCCGGCGGCGAGGGCCGGATGGTGCTCACCGAGCCGAACGACATGCTCGCCACCGGCGTGGACGTGGAAGCGCGTCCGCCGGGCAAGAAGGTCAAGCGGCTGTCGCTGCTCTCCGGCGGGGAGAAGTCGCTGGTCGCGGTCGGCATGCTGGTGGCCATCTTCCGCGCCCGCCCTTCGCCCTTCTACGTGATGGACGAGGTCGAGGCGGCGCTGGACGACACCAACATGCGCCGGCTGATCGGCCTGCTGGAGCAGCTGCGCGATTCCTCGCAGCTGATCATCATCACCCACCAGAAGCCGACCATGGAGATCGCCGACGCGCTGTACGGCGTGAGCATGCAGGGCGACGGCATCACGAAGGTGATCTCGCAGCGGCTGCGCGCCGCGGCCGAGGAACCGGTGCCCGCGTCCTGATCGGGTTGTCCCCGGACGTGGATTCCTGCCCGAACGGGCAAGCTCTGTCCGCTCAGCCGGCTGCCGCGTTGCCCGCACGTCATGGTGAGTGCCGGGGAACAAAGCAGTACGCGAAAGGGACAGAACAATGCGCACCAAGGTGGCTCGCACGCTGATTTCCGGTTCGATGCTCGGCATCGTCCTGGCGGTGGCCGCGTGCAACGAAGGCTCGCAGGCCGCGTCGCCGATGTCTTCGCTGTCGGCCGCGCCCACTGCGTCGTCGGCGGCTTCGCCGGTCACGCAGAGCGCGCCGGCGACGACGCCGCACCAGTCGCCCGCCAAGCCGCCGGCCGCCACGCACGAGACCAAGCCGCGCATTGTCCCCGCGCCGCGCCAGACCAAGTCAGGCGGCCTGCCCGGCCGCGGCGAACTCGGCAAGGGCGCCGACTGCGGCCCGGTCGACGGCCCGAACAGCAAGGTGGACGTAGTGACCGACGCGATGCCGGCGGGCACCGTCGGCTGCACCGAGGCGATCAACGTGATGTCGGACTACTTGCGGCAGGCGCCGACCAAGGCGGAGGGCACCGGGCAGTTCCTGGACGTCGACGGCTGGAACTGCGGCTACGACGGCGGTGCCGGCGGCAGCAAGCAGATCTACTGCGGCAAGGCGGGTCTTTCCTTCCACGGCAAGGCGGCCTGACCCTCCCGGTCTTCGGGTGCGAGCGGGCCGGAAAGCTGCCGCGCTGTCCGCCCGGGCACCGCACTGAGCCGGATGACCGCGGCCCGGCGTCCCCGTACTGAGGACGCCGGGCCGCGTTTCGGAATAAACCTTTGCTAGGCAGCGGTTTCCGCGGGTTCTTCGACCTTCTCGACGTTCGGGTCCACACCTCGGCGGCGCAGCGACAGCAATCCGCCGACGAGCAGCGTGATCAACACGCCGACGAAGGTGTACCAGTAGGTCGCCAGCGGCACCAGCGTCTTCGTCGCGGCGCCGAACCGCAGGTGCACCGCGGCGGTCGCCTTGTCGAATTTCACGAACAGGATCAGGAACGCCATCCCGGCCACCGAACAGGCGAACGCGATCACCGCGTCGGACTGGCGGGCCTTGCGGACGATCAGGCCCAGGAAGAACGAGCCGAGCAGCGCGCCGTAGGTGTAGCCCACGATGCCGAGGCCCTGCTGGATCACCGGGTCCTTCGAGTTGGTGAACAGCGACGCGAACACCGCGAACACCGCCGCCCAGATGAGTGTCCACATGCGACCGTGCCGCAGCAGCTTGGCGTCCGCGACCGACTTGTGCGTGAACCGCTGGTACAGGTCGGCGATGGTGGACGTGGACAGCGCGTTGAGCGCCGAGGCCAGCGCGCCCATGGTGGAGGCGAGGATGCCGGCGATGAGCAGCCCGGCCAGGCCCACCGGCAGGTCGTTGACGATGAAGTTGGAGAACACGTCGTCGCCGGACATCTTGCCCGCCGCGACCGCGGTGGCGGTCGCCCCGGTCTTGCCGCCGGTGTAGACCCACAGCATCGCGCCGACCAGCAGGAACAGTGCGAACTGGACGAACACCACGAGGGAGGAGCCGATCAGCGCGCGCTGGCCGTCGCGCAGGTTCCGGCACGACAGGAGACGGCCCACGATCAGCTGGTCCGCGCCGTGCGAAGCCATCGACAGGAACGCCCCGCCGACCACCGCGCACAGGAACGCGTACGGGTTGGTGAGGACGTTCGACGCGAAATCGACCAGCTTGAACCGGCCCTGGTCGGCGGCGATCGAGGTCCAGCCGGACGGCAGCTTCGTGGACAGGAAGATCACCGCGCCGATCGCGCCCAGGATGTAGAGCGACCACTGGATGACATCGACCCAGATCACCGATTTGATGCCGCCGACGAACGCGTAGATCACCGTCAGCGCGGTCAGCAGCACGACGATGTGCCAGTACGCGGTGTGGATGCCGTAGTGGTCCAGGATCGCCTTGATCGGGATCGCGCCCGCGAACAGCCGCAGACCTTCGGCCAGCAGCCGGGTGACCACGAAGGTGACCGACGCGGTGCCCTGCAGCCCGCGGCCGAAGCGGCGGCCCAGGAACTCGTAGGCGCTCACGTAGTTGCCGCGGAAGTAGCGCGGCAGCAGCACGAACGCGGCGATGATCCGGCCGATGATGTAGCCGAAAGCCACTTCCAGGAACAGGAACGCACTGCCGAACACGAGCCCGGGCGTGGAGATCACGGTGAGCGTGGACGTCTCGGTGGCGACCACCGACAGCGTCACCGCCCACCACGGCATGCTGCGCTCGCCGACGAAGTAGTCGTTCGCGGACTTCTGTCTGCGTCCGACCAGCACGCCGATGATCGGCATCGCCGCGAGGTACACGATGACGATCACCAGATCGACTGGATTCATGGGGTTCTCCTACCGTGGTTTCCCGGATTTCGCGACCCGGAGCCGGGTCACGGCGCCCCCCAGCGGGGCGGGGAGATTCAGGGGCGTCGCGCCCGGCGTGAGGGAGCCGAGCAGACGCGGACCGCGTGCGCCGGTGGCCGAGGGCAGCGTCGCCGGGACGCCGCACCAGCTCAGCCAGCCGAGCAACGCGGTCAGGTAAGCCTCCTTGGCGGAACTGGGCAGGCCGAGGTCGTCGCTGGTGCGCAGTGCCCCGGGCAGGTGCCGGGCGAGCGCGGCGGCGAGCGCCGGGTTCGCGATTCCGCCGCCGGATGCGACGACGGTGGCGACGGCGTGCCGCCGGCATTCCGCGGCGACCGTCGCGGCGGTCAGTTCGGTGAGGGTGGCCAGCAGGTCCTCCGGCGGCAACGGCGGCAATCCGGACAGCGCGGTATCAAGGTATCCGCTGTGGAAGTGTTCTTTGCCGGTGGATTTCGGTGCCGCGGCGGCGAAGTACGGATCGGCGAGGAGCCGGTCGAGGAGGTCCCGCCGCACCGAACCGGCCAGCGCGAGCCGTCCGTCGATGTCGGCGGAGAGCCGGCCGCCGGTGACCCGCGCGGCGGCGAGGTCGAGCAGCGCGTTGGCCGGGCCGGTGTCATAGGCGAGCACCGCGTCCGATCCGGTGACCACGGTGATGTTCGCGATGCCGCCGAGATTCAGCGCGGCCACTGGACGACCGGTCTGCTCGGCGATCCCGCGCAGCCACCACGCGTCGAGCGTGCTCGCCAGCGGCGCGCCCTGTCCGCCGGCGGTGATGTCGCGGATCCGCAGATCGGCGATCACCGGGACGCCGGTGCGCTCGGCGATCCACGCCGGCTGCCCGAGCTGCAGGGTGCCGAGCGCCTTGCCGTCCTCGACCCAGTGGTAGACGGTCTGCCCGAGCGAGGCGATCACGTCGACCGGCCCGAACTCGGCGATCCCGCGCGCGGCGGCTTCGGCGAAGGCTTGGCCGACCCGGGTGTCGAGGACAGTCAGCTGCCGCGCGCTGCTCGGCCGCGGCGGGAGTGCGTCGAGCAGCTCGGCGCGGAGGTCCCGCGGGCAGGGCAGGTCGAGTTCGCCGAGCGGGACGAGGACGACCGTGCCGCCGTCTTCGACGCGGAATTCGGCGACGGCGACGTCGATGCCGTCGACGGACGTGCCCGACAACAGGCCGAGAACGCGGAATCGGTGACCGGCGGGGGAGGTCATTCGGAGTGGTCTAGTCAAAGCGGACAGGGTGGCGCAAGCCGCAAAGTGGAGTCTTGGCCGAATCGGAACAGTTCGCGTTACCTGTTGGCTTCGCGGTGGGGTGCCCTGTGGCCGGTGCACGCGGATGACAGGATGGTGGCGTGTCGAGCATGTGGTTCTGGATCGTTGTCGTCGCCGTCGTCGTCCTGGTCGCCATCCTGGTGTCCGGGCTGCTCATCGCGCGCAAGCGGCGGATCAGCATCGCCAAGTCGCGCGAGGTCGAGGAGAAGCCGAAGGGCGGCGGGTACACCGCGTCCGGCGGGATCTCCTTCGCGCCCGGCGGCGAGACTAAGGCCGCGCCGGAACCGGAGGCAGTCGAGCATCCGGTCGAAGACCGCACGGAGGTAGACGGCCAGCCCGCGGTTGGCGACGACGCCGCGGTGCCGCGCGACTCGGACCAGCGCTCGGTGCTCGACGTCAAGCTGCCCGAGCCGGTCGAAGCGGAACCGGAGCCGGTTGTCGAGGCGCCGGTCGAGGTCGTCCCCGAGCCCGCGGCACCCGCCGCACCCGCTGTGGCCGAGATCGAGGAGATCGAGCCGGCCACCGGCCGTCTGGAGCGCCTGCGCGGACGGCTGTCGAAGTCGCAGTCGATGTTCGGCAAGAGCCTCCTGGGCCTGCTCGGCGGCGGCGACCTGGACGAGGACTCCTGGCAGGACATCGAAGACACGCTGCTGCTGGCCGACCTCGGCGCGGCCACCACGACCCAGATCGTCGAGCGGCTCCGCGACGAGCTGAACCGCCGCGCGGTGCGCACCTCGGGGGAGGCGCGTGAACTGCTGCACGAGGTGCTGACCGCCGCGCTGTCGACCGACGCCGAGCGCGCGGTCCGCGCGCTGCCGCACGAGGTGGACGGCAAGAAGCAGCCGGCGGTCGTGCTCGTGGCCGGCGTGAACGGCACCGGCAAGACCACCACGACCGGAAAACTGGCCCGAGTCCTGGTCGCCCAAGGCGGCACGGTCGTGCTGGGCGCCGCGGACACCTTCCGCGCCGCCGCCGCCGACCAGCTGCAGACCTGGGCCGAACGCGTAGGCGCCTCGGTGGTCCGGGGCAAGGAAGGCGGAGACCCGGCCGCGGTCGCGTTCGACGCGGTGAAGCGAGGCATCGCGGAGGGCGTGGACGCGGTCCTGGTCGACACCGCCGGACGGCTGCACACGAAGACCGGCCTGATGGACGAACTCGGCAAGGTGAAGCGGGTCGTCGAGAAGCAGGCGCGGGTGGACGAAGTGCTGCTCGTGCTGGACGCCACGACCGGCCAGAACGGCCTCGCGCAGGCCCGGGTGTTCGGCGAGGTCATCGACGTCACCGGGATCGTGCTGACGAAACTCGACGGCACCGCGAAGGGCGGCATCGTGTTCCAGGTCCAGCGCGAACTGGGCGTACCGGTGAAGCTCGTCGGCCTCGGCGAGGGACCGGACGACCTGGCGCCGTTCGAGCCGGGCGCGTTCGTGGACGCCTTGCTGGGCTGATCCCCCCCGAACGGGGGATAACGCGGCATTCGCCGCAGCTCCCCTGGACAGCTCTGCCACGGTAAACCCCGGAACAAGATCGACACGGTTGCGGGGCGTGGATGAACGACGGCATCGGGACATTCGGCGAGCCGCAGCGATGAGCCTGCTGTGGATCCTCGTCCTCGGCATCGGCGGGACGCTGCTGTTCGTCGGCGGGATGATCTGGTTGTTCGTGTGGCTGAACCGCAACGACAAGAAGCTGGCGGCTCTCCTGCAAGCGGAATGCGCGCGGCGAGGCTGGACCTATGCGGCGCCTGACGACTCTGTGTGCGCCCAGTACAACGACGGAGACCGGTTCGTCGTGCGGAACTGGGGAGAGCGCATCCTCCAGCCGATGGCACCGATCACCCACCGGTACTGGGCGAGCCGCGCACGCCATGTGGTGACCGGCTGGCACCGCGGCAGGCCGTTCGTCGCGGCGAGGCTTGCCCTCTCCGCGATCGAGGGCGAAGCAGCTGACCGGCCGGTGATCTGGGTGTACGCCCCGGGTACGAGTCCCGCGCTGGAGGTTGCTCGGGTCGCCAAGATGGAGAGCCGGATCAACGCCGCGATCGGCCAAGGCGACATCACAGTCGGCGATCCGGAATTCGACGACGCGTACCAGGTGCGGTCCGGCGATCCGGACTTTGCCCGGGCCGTGCTCAATCCGGTCGTCACCGCGTATCTCAAGACCGGTCTGCGCAACTTCCAGGGATATACGCTCATCAACGGGCGCTTGACGGTTCAAGACTGGCTGAACGAGCACCGGGATCCGGAGAAGCTGCTGGCCGCGCTCGACCAGCGGTGCGATGTACTCGACCGCATTTCCCCGTCCGTCTGGGCCAAGTAGGAGACCTGCCGTGCGTCACTCGATTCGCCCTGTCCTGCTTGCCGCCTGCGGGCTTGCGCTGACCGCCTGTTCGGTGTCGGTGTCGGTCGGGCCGGAGGCGTCCAAAACCGACGTCGAGCGCGCGATCACCCGCGCACTGGACTCGATCGGGCAGCATCCGGACTCGGTCACCTGCCCTGGGCCGATCCCGGCGGAGGTGGGCAAGTCGGCCCGGTGCGAGCTGACCTCCGACAAGCTGCGGATCGGGGTCACCGCGACGATCACCGAGGTCGACGGGACCACCGCGAAATATCATGTCAAGGTGGACGACAAGCCGATGTCATGATCGCCCTCCGGCCGCTGACCGAAGCCGACCGGCCACGGATCCGGGAGATCCTCGCCGCGCCGGAGGTCGCACGGTGGTGGGGCGATCCGGACGAGGAAACCGACGACCTGCTCGTGGTCGAGGAAGGCCACCAGGCGTACGCGATCGAGCACGAAGGCCGCATGGCCGGTGTGATCCAAGCCTGGGAAGAACTCGACCGCCGGTACCGGCACGCCGGCATCGACCTCGCCGTGCACCCGGACTACTACGGCCGCGGCCTCGGCGCGCAGGCGATCCGGGTCCTGGCTCAGCGCCTGTTCGACCAGGGCCACCACCGGCTGACCATCGACCCGGCGGCGGACAACGCCCGCGCGATCCACGTGTACGAGAAGCTCGGCTTTCGCCGGGTCGGGGTGCTCCGGAGCTACGAGCGGGCACCCGACGGCACCTTGCACGACGGGATGCTGCTGGACCTCCTCGAAGGCGAGCTCAGGTAGCCGGCAACTGCTGGGAGAGCCGGTCCGCGATCTTCTGCACGACCGGCGCGATGTGGCTGACCGCGTCCGCCGTCAGCCGTCCGGACGGGCCGGAGACCGACACCGCGGCCGGCACCGGCGCGCCCGGGACGGCGACGGCGATGCAGCGCACGCCCAGTTCCTGTTCCGCCTCGTCCAGTGCGTAGCCCTGGCCGGCGATCTTCTTCAGTTCGACCGCGAGCGCGTCCGGGTCGGTGAACGTGTGCTCGGTGTAGGCGGGCATCCCGGTCCGCTCCAGCAGCGCCGAGACCTCGTCCGCGGGCAGTTCGGCCAGCATCGCCTTGCCCACGCCGGTTCCGTGCGGCAGCAGCCGCCGGCCGACCTCGGTGAACATCCGCATCGAGTGCTTCGACGGCACCTGGGCGACGTACACCACCTCGTCGCGTTCGAGCACCGCCAGATTCGCCGTTTCGCCGACCTCCTCGACCAGCTCCACCAGCAGCGGCCGCGCCCACGCGCCGAACTGCATGCTCGCGTTCTCGCCGAGCCGGATCAGCCGCGCGCCGAGCGCGTAGTGCCGGTTGGTGTTCTGCCGGACGTAGCCGAGCGCGACCAGTGTCCGGATCAGCCGGTGGATGGTCGGCATCGGCAGCCCGGACAGCGTCGCCAGCTCCGAAAGGCTGGCCTCGCCGCCGGTGTCCGCCAGGTGCTCCAGCAGGTCGAATGCCCTTTGCAGGGACTGGACGCCGCCGTCCCGTCCGGTCTTCTCAGCCGCCACCAGTGGTCCTCCTCACAGAGCTGAACTGACCCGATTGCTGTTCCGCTATGCAGAAACTATAGTCCGTCAGGTAGAAAACCGTAGGGACGTTATCCGAAGTACTACCCGGGGTGTTGCGCATGTCTGAGGTCCAGGTTCTCGGCGGTACGGTCGAGCGTGGAGACGAGATTCTGACGCAGGAAGCTCTTGCCTTCGTGGCGGGCTTGCACGACGAGTTCGCCGCGCGGCGCGACGAGCTGCTCGTCGCCCGCGGCAAGCGGAGGGAGGAGGCCCGGACCACCGGACGCCTCGACTTCCTCCCGGAGACCAAGGAGATCCGCGACGGCGACTGGCAGGTGGCCGGGGCTCCGGCCGCGCTGCGCGACCGCCGCGTGGAGATCACCGGTCCCACCGACCGCAAGATGACGATCAACGCCCTCAATTCCGGCGCCAAGGTGTGGCTCGCCGACTTCGAGGACGCCAACACGCCGCACTGGGCGAACGTGGTGGGCGGCCAGGTCAACCTGTCCGACGCGATCCGCGGCACCATCACGTTGGACCAGAACGGCAAGCACTACGAGCTGAAGCCGGACGTCGAGCACGCCACCATCGTGGTCCGCCCGCGCGGCTGGCACCTCGACGAGCGCAACCTGACCTTCGGCGGCCGCAGGGGCGTCGGCGCGCTGGTCGACTTCGGCCTGTTCTTCTTCCACAACGCGCAGGCGCTGCTGGACTCCGGCAAGGGCCCGTACTTCTACCTGCCGAAGATGGAAAGCCACCTCGAAGCGCGGCTGTGGAACGACGTGTTCACGCACGCGGAGAAGGCACTCGGCATCCCGCACGGCACCGTCCGCGCCACCGTGCTGATCGAGACCATCCCGGCCGCGTTCGAGATGGAAGAGATCCTCTACGAACTGCGCGAGCACGCCTCCGGTCTCAACGCGGGCCGCTGGGACTACCTGTTCAGCGTCATCAAGTACTTCCGCGACGCGGGCGAGAAGTTCGTGCTGCCGGACCGCAACTCGGTCACCATGACCGCGCCGTTCATGCGCGCCTACACCGAGCTGCTGGTGCGCACCTGCCACAAGCGCGGCGCGTTCGCGATCGGCGGCATGGCCGCGTTCATCCCGAGCAAGGACCCGGAAGTCAACCAGGGCGCCTTCGACAAGGTGCACGCCGACAAGTCGCGGGAGGCCGGGGACGGCTTCGACGGTTCGTGGGTCGCGCACCCGGGCATGGTCGCACTCTGCAAGGAAGAGTTCGACAAGGTCCTCGGCGACAAGCCGAACCAGCTGGAGCGCACCCGCGACGAGGTCAGCGTGACGGCCGACCAGCTGCTGGACGTCGCGTCGACGCCGGGCAGCGCCACCGCGGCCGGTCTGCGCGCGGCGGTCGACGTCGGCATCCGCTACCTGGCCTCGTGGCTGGGCGGCAATGGCGCGGCGGCGATCCACAACCTGATGGAAGACGCGGCGACGGCGGAGATCTCGCGGTCGCAGGTGTGGCAGTGGGTCAAGAACGGCACGCAGCTGGACAGCGGCGACCAGGTCACCGCGGAGCTGGTGCGCGGCGTCGTCGCCGACGTCCGCGGCGAGCTGGCCGCGGAGATCCAGGACGACCTGCTGAAGCCGGCTGTCGAGCTGTTCGAGCAGGTCGCGCTTGCCGACGACTTCCCGGACTTCCTGACGCTGCCGGCCTACGAGCACATCCAGTAATGGGCGGCGGACGGCTCGCCGAGGACGTCTACACCGCCGCCGACGCGCGTCTGGCCGAGGCCGACGCGCGGGTGGCGGCGCGCTACCCCGGCGAGTCTCCGGGCCGTCGTCCAGTGCACACGGTGTACGTGCCGGCGTCGCAGTACCGCACGCGCTTGGTCGCCGATTGGGGCAAGCAGGCGATGCGGGCCTTCGTCGAACACGGCGACCTGCTGAATCTCGACCCGGCGGTGGCCGAGCGAGTCCGCGAGAAGCTTCTCACCGAGCCGATCGAGGACCTCCGCATCGACTTCGAGGACGGCTACGGCCATCCCGGCGACGAAGCGGAGGACGCGGCCGCGGCGGCTGCCGGGCGCACTCTCGCGACGACCGGCGGCACCCCGTTCGTCGGAATCCGGTTCAAGAGCTTCGAAGCCGCGACGCGGCGCCGGGGCATCCGGACGCTTGACCTGTTCCTGTCCGGGCTGCTTTCCGAGGGCTCGCTGCCGGACGGATTCGTGGTGACGCTGCCGAAGGTCACCGCGGTGGAACAGGTCGAGGTCGCCGCGGAAGTGCTGGGGCGGCTGGAAACCGCGTACGGACTGCCGGACCGGGCGCTGCGGTTCGAGGTGCAGATCGAAACCGCGCAGTCGATCCTGTCGACCGACGGCACGGTGGCGGTCGCGCAGATCGTCCAGGCGGCCGACGGCCGGTGCTCCGGGCTGCATTACGGGACCTACGACTACAGCGCGGGTCTCGGCATCAGCGCGGCGTACCAGAGCATGGCGCACCCGGCGGCGGACTTCGCGAAGCAGCTGATGCAGGTCGCGGCGGCAGGCACCGGAGTCCGGCTGTCGGACGGCTCGACCAACCGGCTCCCGGTCGGCGACGACCTGCCCGGCGCGTGGGCCGAGCACCTGCGACTGGTGCGCCGGTCGCTGGAGAACGGCTTCTACCAGGGCTGGGACCTGCACCCGCACCAGCTGCCGACCCGGTACGCGGCGACCTACACCTTCTACCGCGAGGGTGCCCCGGCGGCAGCCAAACGGTTGCAGGACTACGCGTCGAAGACGGCCGGGGGAGTGCTGGACGAGCCCGCCACGGCCGAGGCACTGGCCCGGTATCTGCTGGGCGGCTACCGCTGCGGGGCGTTGGCGGAGTCGGAGCTGCCGTTCGAGGCGGCCCGGCTGGACGCGTACGCGCGGCGGCAAGCCTGAACGTTCGCGGCGGTCACGCCCGGGTTGGCTGGTTGCGGCGGCTGCGGTTGGCGAGTTGGCGCGGCTGTGGTCCGTGAAGGGCCCCTTGAGGGAATCTAAGTCCCTCAAGGGGCCCTTCACGGACTTAGTGGTCTCCGCGCGGCGCCTGGTTGCGCGCGGGTAGACTTCCCGCCGGTCTTTTCAGGGGCGGGAAAGGAAACGCTAAAGCCATGGCAGAGGAAACCGCGCAGGTCGAGACGCTGGAGTTCCAGTCCGAGGCGCGCCAGCTGCTGCAGCTGATGATCCACTCGATCTACTCGAACAAGGACATCTTCCTGCGCGAGCTGGTGTCGAACGCCTCCGACGCGCTCGACAAGCTGCGCCTGGAGACGTACCGCGACAAGGATCTGCGGGCCGAGACGGACAATCTGCACATCGAGATCCTTCTCGACGCCGAGGCGCGCACCCTCACCGTGCGCGACAACGGCATCGGGATGAACCGCGACGACGTCGTCAATCTGATCGGCACCATCGCGAAGTCGGGGACCGCCGAATTCCTGCGCAAGCTCAAGGAATCGAAGGACTCCGCCGGGCAGGACCTGATCGGCCAGTTCGGCGTCGGGTTCTACTCCAGCTTCATGGTCGCCGACAAGGTCACCCTGCTGACCCGCCGCGCGGGCGCCGAGGAGGGCGTGCGCTGGGAGTCGGAAGGCGAGGGCACCTACACGATTGAGACGGTCGCCGACGCCCCGCAGGGCACGTCGGTCACGCTGCACCTCAAGCCGGCCGACGACGAGGACCACCTCTTCGACTACACGTCGCCGTTGAAGGTGCGGGAGATCGTCAAGCGTTACTCGGACTTCATCACCTGGCCGGTGCAGATGGTCAAGCTGGGCGAAGAAGACGGGGCGCTGGAGACCGTCAACTCGATGAAGGCGCTCTGGGCGCGCTCGAAGGACGAGGTCTCCGACGAGGAGTACCACGAGTTCTACAAGCACATCAGCCACGACTGGACCGATCCGCTCGAGACGGTCCGGATGCAGGCTGAGGGCACCTTCGAGTACCAGGCGCTGCTGTTCCTCCCGTCCCGCGCGCCGATGGACCTGTTCCTGCGGGACGCGAAGCGCGGCGTGCAGCTGTACGTGAAGCGCGTCTTCATCATGGACGACTGCGAAGCGCTGATGCCGAACTACCTGCGCTTCGTGAAGGGGGTCGTCGACGCGCAGGACCTGTCGCTGAATGTGTCGCGCGAGATCCTGCAGCAGGACCGCCAGATCCGCGCGATCCGGCGGCGGCTGGAGAAGAAGGTGCTCTCCACCGTCAAGACGATGATGACCGAGGAGCCGGAGAAGTACGCGACCTTCTGGGCCGAGTTCGGCCGCGCGGTCAAGGAAGGGCTGATCGACGATCCGGAGAACCGGGAGCAGATCCTGGAGATCTCGTCGTTCGACTCGACGCACCACGCGCAGAAGCCGACCTCGCTGCGCGACTACGTCTCGCGGATGAAGGACGGGCAGGAGCACATCTACTACCTGACCGGCGATTCGCGCACCGTCATCGAGAACTCGCCGCACCTGGAAGCGTTCCGTGCCAAGGGGTACGAGGTGCTGATCCTCACCGACCCGGTGGACGAGATGTGGTCGGACGCGGTGAGCGGCTTCGACGGCAAGACGTTCCAGTCGGTGGCGAAGGGCGAGGTCGACCTCGGCGACGAGGCCAGCGACGAAAAGAAGGCCGAGTACGCGGACCTGCTGAAGTGGATGTCGGCGACGCTGTCCGACACGGTCAAGGAGGTCCGGCTGTCGTCGCGGCTGACCACGTCGCCGTCCTGCATCGTCGGCGACGCGGGCGACCTGACGCCGACGCTGGAGAAGATGTACCGCGCGATGGGTCAGGAGCTTCCGCCGGTGAAGCGCGTCCTGGAGCTCAACCCGGAGCACGCGTTGGTGACCGGGCTGCGCAAGGCGTTCGCCGAGCACCCGGAGGACACCTCGCTGGCCGAGACCGCGGAACTGCTGCACGGCATGGCTTTGCTCGCCGAGGGCGGCGAGCTGAGCGACCCGAGCCGGTTCCTCAGCCTGGTCGCGGACCGGGCGGCGAAGGCGCTGTGACGGCTGGCTGCCCCGGCCTGGCCAGGCCGGGGCAGCCGCTGTGCGAACACACCAAGCGGCGGCGGGGTTTCGCCCCGGTTTTCGTAGCACCGCACCGTTGCCGGCCAGGTGGCTGGGCGCGTGTACTGGACCGTCCAGCGAGAAAGTGTGGTGTCGCATGAGGACAGTGGTCGAGAACGCCGCGATCGCGACGGTGAGCGGGCCGGAGTACCGCACCGGGTTCGTCGTCGTCGAGGACGACCGCATCGCCGCGGTCGGTCCCGGCAGCTATCCCGGCCCGGTCGACGAGCGCGTGGACGCGTCCGGCTGTCTCGTCACTCCCGGCCTGGTCAACACGCACCACCATCTGTACCAGTGGGCGACCCGGGGCTTGGCCGCCGACCACACCTTGTTCGAATGGCTCGTCGCGCTGTACCCGGTGTGGGGCAAGCTCGACGCGGACCTCACGCACGCGGCCGGTACCGCCGGCCTGGCCCGGCTGGCGCTGACCGGCTGCACGACCGTCGCCGACCATCACTACGTTTTCCCGTCCGACGGCGGAGACCAGGTAGCCGCGCTCGCCGCCGCGCGGGAGCGGATCGGGCTGCGGCTGCACCTGGTCCGCGGTTCGATGGACCGCGGCGAATCGGACGGCGGCCTCCCGCCGGACCGGTTGGTCGAGTCCACAGAGGACGCTCTGCTGGGCACCGAGGCCGCGATCGACCGCTACCACGACGCCTCGCCCGGCGCCGTCCTCCAGATCGCGGTCGGGCCGTGCTCGCCGTTCTCGGTGACCGAGCAGCTGATGACCGGCGCGGCGGAACTGGCCCGCCGCCGGGGCGTCCGGCTGCACACGCACCTGGCCGAGACTCGCGACGAGGAACAGCAATGCCTCGCCGAAACCGGGTGCACCCCCGCGGAGTACGCGGAAAAGCTCGGCTGGCTCGCGGCGGACGTCTGGCTCGCGCACACCGTCCACCTCGCCCCGGCGGCGATCCGCCGCTTCGGCGAAACCGGTACCGGCTCGGCGCACTGTCCGACGTCGAACGGCCGGCTGGGCACCGGGATCGCCCCGGTGCGGGACCTGCTGGACGCGGGCGCACCGGTCGGCCTCGGCGTGGACGGCGCGGCGTCGAGCGAGTCCGGCGGGCTCGGCGAGGAGCTGCACCAGGCGCTGCTGCAAGCCCGGCAGCGGGGCGGGCCGACCGCGTTGACCACCCGGGAAGCCCTGTGGCTCGGGACGATGGGCGGCGCCCGCTGCCTTGGCCGGGCGGACGAGCTCGGCTCGGTCGAGGTGGGCAAGCTCGCGGATCTGGCCCTGTGGGACCTGACCGGGCTGAACTACGCGGGGATCGAGGACCCGGTCGCGGCGCTGGTGCTCGCCGCGACGCCGCCGTTGCGCCGGGTGTTCGTTGGCGGCCGGACCGTGGTCGCGGACGGGCGGCTGCGGTCGGGCGAGGAAGCGGTGATCGCCGGAGAACTGGCCACGGCGAGCGCGCGGCTGCGGGAGCGCTGATCGCCGGGAAACCGGCCACGACGCGCGCGGCTGCCAGGACGGTGCGGACGGGGGCCTCGCAAACGACCCCGGCCCGGCCGTGAAGGGAACATTGAGGGACTCAGAGTCCCTCAATGTTCCCTTCACGGCCCGGCATCGCGGTATCAGCGAGGAGGAGGCGGCACCGGCGGTCGCTGCACGAGCACCGTCCCGGCGTCCGCCAGCGGCGCGCGCATCGCCTTCACCGGTTCGGTCGCCGGTTTTCTTGCCGCGTCGGAGATCCGCAGCAGCAACGCCACCAGGATGTAGTTCGCCAGCAACGACGAGCCGCCCTTCGACAGGAACGGCGCGGTGATGCCGGTTTCCGGGATCAGCTTCGTCACGCCGCCGACGACGACGAAGATCTGCATCACCACGGTGAACGCGAGCCCGCCGCCGAGAAGTTTGCCGAAGCTGTCGCGGACGGCGAGCGCGTGCCGCATGCCCCGCAGGGCGATCAGCAGGTACAGCATCAGCACCGCGGCCAGGCCGAGGAAACCCAGCTCCTCGCCGATGCTCGCGGTGATGAAGTCGGTGTTCGCTTCCGGCACGATGTCCGGCCGTCCGTTGCCGAGACCGGTCCCGCCGAGGCCGCCGGTGCCGAGCCCGAACAGTCCCTGCGCGATCTGGTACCCGCCGCCGGGCCGGTCGTAGGTCGCCAGCGGGTCCATCCAGTTCGCGACCCGTTGGCGCACGTGGTTGAACAGGAAGTACGCCAGCACGCAGCCGACGACGAAGATCAGCAGGCCGGCGAACACCCAGATCGCCCGCTCGGTCGCCAGGTAGATCATCACCAGGACGATCCCGAAGAACAGCAGCGCGGCGCCCAGCTCCTTCTCGAAGGCCAGCACCGCGACGCAGCCCAGCGCGGCGAGCACGATCGGGCCGAGGTCGCGCGCTCGCGGCAGCTCGACGCCGAGCACTTTCCGCCCGGCGACCCGGAACAAGTCCCGTTTCGCCACCAGCGAGGTCGCAGCGAACACGATCAGCATCAGCTTCGCGAACTCGCCGGGCTGGATCGACGCTGCGCCGATCTTGATCCACACCTTCGCGCCGTTGACCTCGGACATCGAGGCGGGCAGCACCGCGGGCAGCACGATCGCGACGATCCCGGCCAGTCCGGCGAGGTGGCCGTAGCGGGTCAGCACCCGGTGGTCGCGCACGAACCCCAGCACGCCGACGAACAACGCGACGCCGACCACGGTCCACAGCACCTGCTGGCCGGCCACCGCGGAGTACTGCTTGCCCTTCTCCGCCGCCTGTTCGGCCAAGCCCAGATCGATCCGGTGGATCATCACCAGGCCGATCCCGTTCAGCAGCGCGGTGCTCGGCAGGATCAGCGGGTCCGCGTGCGGGGCCCAGCGGCGGACCGCGAAATGCGCCACCGCCATCACCGCGGTGAACGACGCGCCGTAGGTGAGGACCGAGGAATCGATGCGCTGCAACGCGTCGGCGTCGACGAGCAGGAGCGCGCACCAGGTGAGCGCCACCGCGAACAGCAACAGCCGCAATTCCGTGCCGCGTGCGGCGCCCATGGATTTCCCGTCTTTTCACCCGCTGAACTCCGGTGAGCGTAGCCGGATTTTCTGACAGGACGCTGAGAGGGGAATCGGGCGATTTCCCGGTTTTCGGGGCAATGCGGCCGGACTGTCGGGAAAGGGGCGCGGCCGAGTCCGGGATATGCTTTTCCGGACGGCAGCGGATCCGAGTGGAGAACTCACAGTGGCGACAGAACTGACCCCGGCGATCAGCGTCCGGGTGCCAGCCCCGCCGGCGAAAGGGACGAAGCTCGCGCTCGGTGCGGCAGTGGTCGCGGTGCTGGCGGCGACCGCGTTCCTGGTGGTGTTGCACGTCGACCGGCGATGGGGCCCGATCGACCCGGTCAGCGCGATGCTCAGCGACTACGCCTGGTGTCCCGGCTGGTGGATGTGGGCGGCGGCGATGCTGCTCACCTCTGCCGGGTCGGTCGTGGTGCTGGCGGTGCTGCGCCGGCGCGCGATCCTGCGCGGGCCGCTGGCGCTGGTGGCGATGACCGCCTGGTGTGCCGGGCTGGCCGCGGTCGCGTTGTTCACGAAAGACCCGCAGGGGAATGCGGTGACCCTGGTCGGAAAAGTGCACCTCGGTGCGACCGGGGTGAGTTGCGTCAGTTTGCCGCTGGCCGGCTGGCTGCTCGGCCGAGCTCAGCGGAATTCGCCGCAGTGGCGCGGTTTCGCTCGATCGTCGCGCATTCTGTCTTATGCCGCGGTGCCGTTCTTTCTGCCGTTTCTCATTCCGTTCGCGGCGAATGTCCTGTTCGGCCGCCATCTGCCGACCGTGGCGACCGGGCTGGTGGAACGCGTGATGGCGGTGCTGGAACTCGGGGAATTGCTGGTGCTGGCTGCCTGGGCGTGGCGCGCCGCGGACTGATCAGGTCGCGTCCGGATCGACCGGCGGCCGCTCGTCCGGCCGCAGCGGCACCGGTGCGACAGCCGCCGGCGCGGCGACCGAGGCGGCCGGCGCGGCTGGAGTGTCGTCCAGAAGGAACTTCGTCACCGCGGCCCGCGGGTCGCCGATTCGCAGGGATTGCAGCTCCTGCAACGGTTTCCGCAGTTGCTGATACTCGGGGCCGAGTTCGGCTTCGAGTTGCGCCCGGGTGCCCGCGGCGAACCCGCGGATCTGCCGCAGTGTCTTCGCGAGCCACTGGGTGGTCTCGGGCAGTCGTTCCGGGCCGACGATGAACAACGCGGCGATCAGCAGGATGACGATATGGTCGATGCTGAGACCGAACACCGCCCACCTCCTCCGGGAACGCCGCGGTCAGTGCCGCCAGCTTAGAGCATGTCTCACCTGGCGCTGTCGTGATGCCAGGGCGGCCGGCGGCCAGTTCGCCGGTCCGTCCGTAAAGGGCCCCTTGCGGGAATCCAAGTCCCTCAAGGGCCCTTCACGGACAGGCAAGAGGACCGTTCGGCGCGCACCGCCTGAGGCAAGCGCTTAGCCTCCGGCGGGTTGCCTTTTCCCGTCGTGGCCGAGTTCGCTCAGCAATCGCCGCGCGACGTCCACCACTGCCGCGCCCGCCACCGCCATCGGTTCGGTCGACCGAAGGGAACGGGACAGGACAAAAGCCCCTTCCAGGCTGGTGACCAGAGCCAGTGTCAGGGTGCGGCCCTGCTCGGCGGGCAGCCCGAACGGCGCGAAGCCGCGGGTGCCCGCCTCGGTCCAGGCCGTGAACACGTCCGCGGTGGCCTGGCGCAGGGGTTCGTTCGTGGTCGCCACTTCGAGCGCGACGGTCGCGATCGGGCAGCCCTCGACGTAATCCGTCTCCAGCAAGGTGGTGACCGCGGCCCCGAAGAACGTTTCGAGGCCGGTGAGCAGGTCCGGTGCCGGCGCGATGAAGACCTCGAACAGCTGCGCGTACTGCATTCCCGAGGTCCGTACCACTTCTTCGCCCAGCTGGACTTTGCCGCCGGGGAAGAAGTGGTACAGCGACCCGAAGGGCGCGCCCGCCTTTTCGACGATCTGCTTCACGCCGGTGCCGGCGTACCCGCCCTGGCGGAACAACTCCGCCCCTGCGGCGAGGATGCGGTCCTTGGTGCCTGTCACGGCACCGAGGATAACTCCTGCACAGTAGAGCGTTCTATCAAGCGCGGCCGGAGCACCAGGTTCAGCACCACCGCGGTGACGCAGCCGGCGCTGATCCCGGAGTTCAGCACGACCTGCAGCGCCGCCGGGAACCCGGAGTAGAACCCCGGCATGGCGATCGGGATCAGCCCGACGCCCAGCGACGCGGCGACGATCGCGACGTTGACCGGATGCTCGAACGACGCCTTCGCGAGCGTCCGGACGCCGCTCACCGCGACGCTGCCGAACAGCACCAGCCCGGCCCCGCCGAGCACCGGCTGCGGCACCAGCGCGATGATCCCGCCGGTCACCGGGAACACGCCCAGCAGCACGAGCACCACGCCGCTGGCGGCGACCACGTACCGGCTGAACATCCGGGTGAGCGACACCAGCCCGATGTTCTGCGCGAACGCCGTGCAGGCGAACCCGCCGAAGACGGTGCCTACCGCGGTGGACAGCCCGTCCGCGCGCAGGCCGTCGGCCAGCACGCGGCTGTCGGTCGGACGGCCCACGATCTCGCCGAGCGCGAGCAGGTCCGCGGTGCTTTCCGCCATCACCACGAGCATCACGATCAGCATCGAGACGATCGCGGCGATATCGAAGGCCGGCGCGCCGAAGTGGAACGGCGAAACAATGCCGAAGACCGGGGCTTGTTTCAGGGTGGACGTGTCGACCTGCCCGAGCGGCCAGGCGACGACGGTGCCCGCGACCAGGCCGAGCAGGAGCGCGACCCGGCTCCAGAACCCGGTCAGGAACCGGGTGAAGAGCAAGACCGCGACCAGCGTGATCCCGGCCAGCACCAGGCCGGTGGGCTTGGCGGCCTTCTGCTGTGCGGCGATCCACTGCACCGCGACCGGCAGCAGCGAGATCCCGATGAGGGTGATGACCGTCCCCGTCACGACCGGCGGGAAGAACCGCGTCAGTTTGGAGAAGAACGGAGCGGCGAACACGACGAACACGCCGCCGGCGAGCGTGGCGCCGTACACCACGCCGAGCGGATTGGCGCCGCGGTGCTGCTCCGCGATGGACAGAATCGGTGCTACCGCGGCGAAAGTCACGCCGTTGACCAGCGGCAGCCGGGCGCCGAAACGCCAGCATCCGAGAGTCTGCAGCAGGGTGGCCAGCCCCGCGGTGAACAACGCCGCGCTGATCAGCAGCGCGAGCTGGCCGGGGGACAGGCCGACAGCCGCGCCGATGACGAGCGGTGGGGCCACCACTCCGGCGTACATGGCCGCGACGTGCTGGATTCCTCCGAGGATCAGTTGCGGCAGCGGAGGCGCCGCGTCCACGGGGTGCCGAGATGGTCGTTCCTGCGAAGCTGACATGCGCTCTCCCGGAGGGGACTCGGGGCTAGAGCACGGCGTCGGTCCAGGCCGGGCCGGGCTCTTCGGCTTCGTCGCGGACCACCGAGCCTTCGATGAGGCCGTACGGGCGGTCGGCGGCGTAGAACACCTCGCCTGCGTTCTCGAGGCCGAAGGGGCTTAGATCGACGAGGAAATGGTGCTTGTTGGGCAAGGAGAACCGGATTTCGGCTACCTCCGGCCGCGAGTGCAGCACGGCTTCGCCCATCGCGTACAGGGTTTGCTGCAGCGAGAGGCTGTGCTTGGCGGCAAACGTCTGCAGCAGCGTCTGCCGGATCTCCCGATGGCTCTTGGCCCAGTCGATCCCGGTGGATCCTTCGTAGCGCCAGCGCGCGGTGACGGCGGTGGCGAGAATGCGGTCGTCGGTTTCGGCGAGGGTGGTGTATTCGTCCTTCGGAAAACCGTGGAATTCCGACCCGGTGGACTTGAGCACGACCAGGCCGTCCACTCCGGACACCACCCAGGCACGGCCGTCCTGCACGGTGACGGTGGTGGTGCGGCGTTCGGCGCCGCCGGCGCGGCTGAACGCGTGGTCGTGCGGGGTGCCCTCGACCGCGATCCGGTCCCAGCCCTGCTCTTCGATGGTCAGGCGCGCGCCGGTGATCTTTTCCTGGGTGTCGACGAAGTGCCGGCCGAGCCGGATCGCGAAGTCCTCGATCTCGCCGACGTCCTGCTGCTTGGCGAACGCGTACATCGTGTTCTTCTGCGTGTCGGTGGCGAGTACGGCGGTGTTGTCGCCGGTCAGGTGGGTGGCCGTCAGGTCGCCGCGCAGCGCGGAGGACACGGTGAGGTCGCGCAGGTGGTGCACGGTTCCCTCCCGGCGGACCGTGACGAGGCGGACCTCGGCTTTGCCGTACTGGTTGGGGCCCAAGGAGATTCCCATGTCAGCTCCCGCGATAGGTGGAATAGGCGAACGGGCTCAGCAGCACCGGCACGTGGTGGTGCGAGGTGCCGTCGGCGATCCGGAAGGTGATTGTGACGTCCGGGAAGAATGCCTCCGGTCCGAGGTAGCTCCCGGTGTCGAAGATCAACCGGTACCCGCCGGGGTCGAGCGTGTCCGGTCCGAGGTCGCGGATGCGGCCGTCGTCGTCGGTGACGCCTTGCGCGACCGGCGTCCCGTCCTGGCGCTCGAAGCGCACCGCGATCCCGGCGGCGGGCTTGCCGGTCGCGGTGTCGAGGACGTGGGTGGTCACGAGGCTCATGCCGTAATCGCTTTCGCCAGGCGCAGTCGCGCGATCTTCGCCAGCTCCGCGCCGGCGACGTCGAGTTCGGTTTCCGGGTCGTTGCCCAGCCGGGACCGCAGGTTCGCGAGCAGTTCCTCGCCGCTGCGCCCGCTGGCGCACACCAGGAACACGTGGCCGAACCGTTCTTCGTAAGCGGCGTTCGCGGCGGCGAATTCGTCCGGATTGTCCACACCGGATTGCTCGGAACGCGACCAGTCGGCGTCGCTGCCCTTGCTTGCCGGCTGTTCGCCGATGCGCGGGTGCGCGGCGATCGCGGCGCGAATCTCGTTGCGCCGCAACGGAGTCACCTGGTCCGCAGTGGTGCTCAGCGCGGCGAAATCGGCGTACGGGCGGGCGGCGAGCAGGGCGTCGACCCAGCGCGGAACGGCCAGGCAGGCGCTGAGAACGGGCCGGACTTCTTCGGCGGACGCGGAGTTGAACTCGGCGAGTGCGAGCGGCAACGGAATCTCCTCCGGGGAGGTGGTGTTCCGCTGACGGTACGGCCGGCCCGAGCGTCCGTCAACACTTTGTTGAATCGATCTTCAGTCCGCTTCGCGGTTCAGGTAGTTGTAGACCGTGAACCGGGTGACGCCCAGCTCTTCGGCCACCGCCGAGACCGATTTCCGCAGGTTGAAGGCCCCTCGCTCGCGCAGCAGGCGTACCGCGCGCTGCTTCGCCGGCCGGTCGAGTTCGCTCAGTTTCGCGCCGAGTTCGCGTTCCACGTCGGCGATCAATCGGGCCAGCGCGCTGTTGAGTTCGACCCCGGGAACGGCTTCGGAATCGTCGGTCCGGCGCAGTTGCAGCGTTACCCGGGTGGCCCCGCCTTCGAGGGCGGCCCGGGCGATCGCCGGCAGTGCGGCGAACAGGTCCTCGGCCGGGCCGCGGGCCAGTGTGCCGAGCGGGCCGAAGTCGGTTTCGAGTCCGGCCGCGTCCGCGGCGTCGCGGGCGCGGACGGCGTGGTCCGGCGGGGCGCCTTCGCCGCGGAACGGTTCGCTGGTGAACTCGGCTTCCAACTCCACTTGGTGACCGTAACCTGGTGGGCGCGCCGTTGACGAGCCGGGAAGAACGTGTCTAATCTCGGAGAGCGAAAGACTCTTTCCGTACCGTGAAATTGGAGGGCAGCCGTCGATGGATCTCGTGGTGCGCGCCGCTCGCGCGGTGACCCCGTCCGGCCTCGGACCGGCGACGATCGGCGTCCAGGACGGCCGGATCGTCGCGGTCGAGCCGGGCATGGCCGACCTGCCCGCGGACCGGGTGATCGAGCTGGTCGAGGACGAGGTCCTGCTGCCCGGGCTGGTGGACACCCACGTGCACGTCAACGACCCCGGCCGGGCCGAATGGGAGGGCTTCGCGACCGCGACCCGCGCCGCCGCCGCCGGCGGGGTCACGACGATAGTGGACATGCCGCTCAACAGCCTGCCGCCGACTGTCGACGTGGCCGCGCTGGAGGTCAAGCGCAAGGCCGCGAGCGGCCGGGTGCACGTGGACGTCGGCTTCTGGGGCGGTGCGATCCCCGGCAACGAGAGCGACCTGCGCGGCCTGCACGACGAGGGCGTCTTCGGCTTCAAGTGCTTCCTGCTGCACTCCGGCGTGGACGAGTTCCCGCCGCTGGACGCGGCCGGGCTGGAGTCGGCGCTGCGCGAGCTCAAGTCCTTCGACGCGCTGATGATCGTGCACGCCGAGGATTCCGAGGCGATCGACGCGGCACCCGACCCGCACGGCGAGAAGTACCGCGACTTCCTCGGCTCCCGCCCGCGCGGCGCGGAAAACCTGGCGATCACCCACGTCATCGAAGCCGCGCGCCGCACCGGCGCCCGCGCGCACGTGCTGCATCTGTCCTCTTCGGACGCTTTGCCGCTGATCGCCAGCGCGCGTCGCGAGGGGGTCGCGCTGTCGGTGGAGACCTGTCCGCATTACTTGTCCTTCGTGGCGGAGGAAATCCGGGACGGGGCAACGCAATTCAAGTGCTGTCCGCCGATTCGCGAGGCAGCGAACCGGGAATTGCTGTGGCAGGGGCTGGCGGACGGTGTGATCGACACGATCGTCAGCGACCACTCGCCGTGCACTCCGGAGCTGAAGCGCTTTGACACCGGCGACTTCGGCCTGGCGTGGGGCGGGATTTCCAGCCTGCAGCTGGGTTTGCCGGCGATCTGGACGCAGGCCCGCCAGCGCGGGTTCGGGCTGGCCGATGTCGTCCGCTGGATGGCCGAACGCCCGGCCGCGCAAGTGGGGATGACCCGCAAGGGCAAGCTGGAGGTCGGCTTCGACGCCGACTTCGTGGTCTTCGCGCCCGACGAGGCCTTCGTCGTGGACGTCGCGAAACTGGCCCACCGCAACCCGGTGAGCGCCTACGACCAGCGTCCGCTGGCCGGGGTGGTGCGCGGCACCTGGCTGCGCGGCGAGCCGGTGACCGGCGACGAGCCGAGGGGGACCTTGCTGACCCGGGGAAACTGCTAAAGAGATGGAGGAGCGCGTGTCCGACCGTCCGGAGTGGACAGCACAGCCCGACCTGGCCTCGCGGCTGTTCGGCGGCACCGTGATGTGGGCGAGCGACGAGTTGTTCGCCGAAAAGGAGAACCTGGTCAACCCGTGGCGCCCGGCGCACCGCGCCGAGACGTTCGGGCCGAAGGGCCAGGTGTACGACGGCTGGGAGACCCGCCGTCACCGCGAACCGGGCGACGACCACGCACTCGTCCGCCTCGGCCTGGCCGGAGTCTTCTCCGGGGTCGTAGTGGACACCGCGTTTTTCAAGGGAAACTACCCGCCGTTCGTCTCGGTCGCGGCGACCTCGGCGCCCGGTTACCCGAGCGCGGCGGAACTGCGGGACGCCGACTGGGACATCCTGGTCGACCGCGCTCCCGCGACCGGCGACTCGGAGAACTTCTACAAGGTCACGTCCCCGCGCCGGTACACGCACGTCCGCCTGACCCAGCACCCCGACGGCGGCGTGGCCCGGTTGCGCGTCCATGGCGCCCCGGTGCCCGACCCGGCGCTGCTGGACCCGCGCTCGCTGGACCTGGCGGCGCTGGAGAACGGCGCGATCGTGACCGGGTGCAGCAACATGTTCTACTCGTCGCCGAACAACATGCTGTCGCCGGGATTGGCCGCGCACCAGGCGGAAGGCTGGGAAACCGCCCGCCGCCGCGACGACGGCAACGACTGGGCCACGGTCCGGCTGGCGGGCGCCGGCCTGGTGCGGTTCGTGGAACTGGACACCAGCAACCTGAAGGGCAACGCGCCCGGATGGGCGTCGGTGAGCGGACGGCTGGACGAGGGGGAGTGGGCCGAGCTGCTGCCGAAGACCCGCCTGCAGCCGGACACGCGCCACCGGTTCGCGCTGGCCGAGGACGGCCCCGAAGTCACCGAAGTCCGCCTGGACATCTACCCCGACGGCGGCCTGGCCCGGCTGAGGCTGTTCGGAGAGCTGAGCAAGCGTGGCCGGGAGGCCGTCACGGCCCGCTACGCGGAGACTGCCGGATAGGTCTTTACGCCAGCCCCGGTAAGCCGTGAAGGGCCCCTTGAGGGACTCGGGTTCCGAGAAAGGCCCGTTGAGGGACTCGGGTTCCGTGAAGGGCCCCTTGAGGGACTCGGGTTCCGTGAAGGGCTCCTTGAGGGAATCAGATTCCGTCAAGGGGCCCTTCACGGCATCGGCTTCCGGGGTACTCGCGCGCTGGTCAGCCGCGGCCGCTCACCGCGCGCCGCTCACCGCGCGCCGGTCAGCCGCGCGGCGGTCAGCCGCGCGGGTCGGTCACCGCGCGGGCCGGGGCACCGAGCGGGTCGGTTAGCCGGGCCGCTCATCGCGATCAGGCGCCCTGGGCCGGGTCCGGGTGGTTCTTCCGCCAGTCCTCGGCCGACTGGTTCCATGCCTCTTCCGCGCGCATGTGGATGTCGGTCATCGCCTTGTCCACCGTGATCGCGTCCTTGGTCACCCAGCCGACCCAGTTCTTCGTGCTCTTCGCGTCCGAGATGCCCTTGATCAGCGGGAAGTACTCGTTGTACTTCGGGTCGTTCTTGAGCCAGTTCTCCATGAACTTGGCCTTGGCCTGGTTCTCCGTGTAGTTCTTCTTGAGCCAGTCGTCGTGCTTCATCCACTCGATCTTGTACTGCTCCAGCGGTGATACCTTCGCCGGCGGCGTACTGGCCGGAGGGGTTTCGCCGCCCGGCGGGCGCTGCGCGGCCGGGTCCGGGGTGTTGGGCCGCGAAGGATCCGGCGTCGACGACGTGGACGTGTGGTCGTTCGGCGGCGGGGTCGGTTCGTGCGGCGGCGGCGTTGGTTCCCGCGGCGGCGGGGTCGGCTCCTTCGGCGGCGGGTTGAAGTGCTCGTCCCAGGTCTTCCAGTCGTCGAGGTGCTGGTTGGGGTTCGGCCCGTCCTCGTGCGGGGTCTGGCTGCCCGGCGGGTGCTCGCCGTTCGGGGACGGCGGACGCTCTGCGGGCGGCGGGACTGGCGGGTGCTCGCCGGGCGGGGCGTGCGTACCGCTGCCGCCGACTCCCGCGCCGCCGCTTTCCGAACTCGGCCGAGGCGAGGGCGGCGGCGTCGGTGTCGGTGTCGGGTGCGAGCCGGGAGGGTGCATCTCGATGTCGCTGCCGGGCTTGTTCGGCAGCGGCTTGGACATCTTCCCCAGGTCCTTCAGCCGGCCCAGGGTCCGGCCGGCGAGGGCGACGATCTTGGCGATCTTGGCGATCACGTCCGCGACGGTGACCGCGACCTTCCCGACGATCGTCGCCACGCCGGCGACCAGCGACGCGCCGAACGTCCAGACCGCCGCCGCCAGCGCGACCAGCGCCACCGCGATGATGTCGCCGAGCACCGTCGAGATGATGTCGCGGACCAGCGAGCGGGTCACGCTGACCAGCGCCATCGTCGTCTCGACGACGTAGCCCGCGGTGTCCACCGCCTTGCCGGAGTCGTTGATCTGGGTGATCCGGGTGTCGATCTCGTTCTTGAACTTGTCCGCGGTGGTGCCCGCCCACTGGGTGATCTGGGCTTTGTACGAGGCTTCCAGGTCCTGGCCTGCCTGGCGCAGCGTCTCGCCGGTCTTGTGCAGGTTGTCGGCGAGCTGCTTGATCGCCGTCGGGTCGCCGGCGAACGCGTCGAGCGCTTCCTTGAGCGGGCCGATGTGCTCGATCAGCCAGCCGACGCCGGCCGCGGCGAGCTTGCCGATCGGGTCGAGGACGAAGGCGACCGTGTCGATGACCGCGCCGACCAGGGTGACGCCGATTTCGACGGCGACCGCGGCGGTGTCCGCGCCGTGCGCGTTCTTGAGGGAGTCGATCGCGCCGGCGAAGCCGTTCCAGCTGTCGGCGACGCCGGTGCCGGCGGTCGGGTTGCTGGTGTCGACCCACTTGAAGTCGGTCATTTTTCCAGCTCCGGCAGGAACTTGTCGATGCCTTCCTTCGCGCTGGCATCCTGGTCCCGGTACGCCTTCGCGGCCTTCTTGGTGAGGTCGGAGGTGTGCGCGACGTTGTCGGACACGCCGTTCAGGTTGTCGCCGACGACGGCGAGCGCGATGCGCGCGGGGACCGCGAGGACCTGGGCGAGGAACACGCCGAACGCGTCGTAGTCGAACCCGTTGGAGCCGTGCACGTCGGCCGCGGCCTGCTTCACCGCGGGTGCCGTCGTCTGTTCCAGATACTGGCTGAACTTGTCCAGCTCGTCCGGATGGACGGCGAATTCGTTTCCGGGCACCGATGGTCCTCTCTTGCGATCATGAGCGCGCTGAGTGAATCAGCGGCGCCTGAACCGCAGGCGACTCCCGAGAGGACGAGACCTGAACTCGGCGCAGGGTTTCCCGTCTGCACCTGCCGGATTGCCCGGGCGGCTAGCCGCGTGCGCTCGGCCGGTTCAGGTAGGCCGAGAAGCAGGACAGCATGCACGCCACGCCGACGATCGCGGTGACCCACCACGGGCCGCCGGTGACCAGGTTGAACACGAACGCGGCAGCCATCAGGACGGCGGCGATGATGTTCCTGATCTGCAGTCCGGAGGGTTTCGCCATGTCTCCACCCTCTCACGGCGCATCTCGCCTGGTCGCGGGACCTTGCCCGGGCCATACTAGATTGCTAGCATTCTAGTATGGCCGGAGAAGAGGTCAAACAGTTCAACGTGTACCTGCCGGTCGAGCTGATCAAGCAGGTCAAGTACCGGGCGATC
This sequence comes from Amycolatopsis benzoatilytica AK 16/65, assembly GCF_000383915.1. NCBI lineage: Bacteria > Bacillati > Actinomycetota > Actinomycetes > Pseudonocardiales > Pseudonocardiaceae > Amycolatopsis > Amycolatopsis benzoatilytica. The sequence goes on along the minus strand of NZ_KB912942.1, from coordinate 4,941,214 downwards.
GAGAACGAGCAATCGCTGTCCGCACTGGTCACCGCGGCCTTGCGGGCCTATCTCGGCGCCTCGCCGGACGAGCGAGAGGACGAGTGACATGAGCGAGGGCATCACGATGTTCGTGATGGAGACGCACAACTGGGGCAAGACGGCGAAGTTCTTGCAGCGCATGGGGTTCAGCCTCGATTTCGAGACCGACCACAGTTCCGGCCAGCTCTCCAACGGGGACGGCCCGCCGGTGTTCGTGGTCGAGGTGCCAGAGAGCCAGGAACCCAAGACGGCGCTGGTGGTGGCCGTTCCGTCGGAGTCGGTCGACACCGGGCTGGACGTGCTCACCCCGTTCGAGGACACCCACTACGGCACGCGCGAGATGACGGTGCGCGACCCGGACGGCCGGACGTGGGTGCTGCGGGCCGCGTCGTGAGCGAGCCGGACCACACCGCGGTACGCGTCGCGTTGTGGCGCGCGCTGCACGTGCTCGCCGATCCGCCGCCGCACGCGCTGGCCGACGAAATCGGGCTCCGGCTGGCCGACCCCGGCCCGGACTGGCGCTCCCGCGGGGACATGGACCTGGAGTTCACCCGGCGGTTCCGCGTCGGGATCGTGCTGCGCAGCCGGTTCGCCGAGGATCTGGTACGCGAAAGCGGGGCGTCGCAGTACGTTCTGCTGGGCGCCGGGCTGGACACGTTCGCGCAGCGGGAGGCCGGGCTCGACGTGCGGGTCTTCGAAATCGACCGGCCGGGCGTCCAGGAGTGGAAGCGGGCGCGGCTGGCCGAACTCGGCCTGCCCGCCCCGCACCGGTTCGTGCCGGTCGACTTCGAGTCCGGCGAACAATGGCCGGACCGGTTGGCAGCCAATGGGTTCGATCGGTCCGAGCCCGCTGTCGTGGCATCCGCCGGGGTCAGCATGTACCTGACCCGCGAGGCGAACGCGGCGACGCTGCGCGCCCTCTCCGGGTTCGCTCCGGGGACCGTGGTGGCGATGACCTTCCAGCTGCCGGACAAGTACCTGGACGAACAGGACCGCGCCGCCCGGGAAGCGGCGATGCGCGGCGCGGAAGCGGCCGGGACGCCGTTCGTCAGCTTCTTCGCGCCGGACGAGATGCTGGCGTTCGCGCGGGAATGCGGGTTCCGCGACGTCCGGCACGTCAGCGCGGACGACCTGATCGGCCGGTACCTGGCCGGACGCGCGGACGGCCTGCGGACGTCGGGGGAGGAGTTCCTGGTGGCGACCGTGACCGCTCAGCGGTAGTCGACTGGAAACCCTTCGGCAGTAAGGAAATGGTGCAGCCGGGCGGCGAGTTCGTCCTTCTCCGCGCCCGCCTCGATCGAGGTCAGCACGGTCGCTTCCCACTCGCCGAAGACGGACTGCCGCCACGGCCGGATCGTCCACGCCAGTTCGATCCGGCCGCCCGGGCGGTAGGTCGCGGCGACGCTGACGTCGCGGTCGGCGCTGGTCCAGCGCTGCTCGCCCTCCCAGCCGCGGAAGTCGAGCCGGTCGAGGAACTGCGCGAGACCGCGACCGTCGACGTAGTTGCCGACGCCTTCCAGCCGGGCGTTCAGTCCCGGTGCTGTTGCCTGGACGGCGAAGAACAGTCTCCGGTCCAGGTGATGAGTCGCGGCGTGGCGCTCGGCGAACCGCACTGCCACCGCTTCGGGCGGTTCGCCGGGGAACACGACTTCGAGATCGTCCAGGCAGGCCAGTCCGGTTTCCCGGACACGCCAGCCGTGCGGGCACCGGACGGTCCCGCGGGTGCGCCGGACGACGGCCAGCGCCGGGTCCCCGCCGAGGCCCGCCTCGATCCGCTCGACGGCGAACCCTTCCCGTTCGTAAAACGCGCCGGCGCGCTGGTCGGCGGCGAAGTGCTCGACCCGCAGGCCGCCGTCTGGCACCCGCGCGGCGAGGGTGCCGAGCAGCTTCGGCCCGAGCCCCTGGCCGCGGTGAAGCGGCTCCAGATACAGCTCGCCGACGACGCAGTCAGCGCCGATCTGCCCGACGCCGGCGACCTCGCCGCCGTCTTCCGCCACGACGACCCGCCCCGCCGCGGCCGCGGCGGCGAGCTCGGTTTCGTTCCACCATCGCCGGACCTGTCGCTCGGCCGCCTCGGCACCGATCAGAGGGGTGTAATGCGACCGAATGTGCACCTCGCCGAACTGGCGGACAGCCGCGACGTCAGCCGTTTCGGCAACGCGCAGCACCGCACTCACCGCTGCCGCCAGACGCTCACCGAAACCGCCACCGTCACGGCCCGTCCGGCCGCCGCCGCGAGCCGCTCCCGCCGGTTGTCCCGGTCCAGGTGGAACCCGGCCGGCCCCATCGCGACCACGTCCCGCACCTGCGCCGCACTGAACTCTCCGGTCCGCACGACCTCCACCGCCGACTCGCGCGCGAAGAACCCGCCCAGCGCAGCTTCAAGTCGTTCTTCCTTCCGGGAGTCCACGGCGAGCACCAGATCGCCCAGCTCCGCCAGATGTCCCGGCAACGGCGACGCCACCACCAGCTTCCCGCCCGGTGTCAGCACCCGGTGAAACTCGCTCGCGTTCCGCGGCGAGAACACGTCCAGCACCACCGACGCCACCCCGTCGCCCACCGGCCACGGCTCCCACAAGTTCCACACTGCCGCGCCCAGCCGCGCGTGCGCCCGAGCCGCCCGGCGCAACGCGATCGCCGACACGTCCAGCGCCAGCCCGACCGCCTCCGGCGCACCGTCCAGCACCCGCGACAGGTAGTACCCCGGCCCCGCGCCCGCGTCGATGACCAACCCGGTCGTCGCGCCGGCCGCGTCCGCGATCGCCGCGGCGAGCGGCGCGTAGGCGCCGGAGGCCAGAAACGCGGCCCGCGCGTCCACCATCGGCGCGGTGTCCGCGGTGCCCGCCGGGATGCGGGCGTGCAGCAGGTTGACATAACCCTGCCGGGCCAAATCGAACGAGTGCCGCTGCGCACAGCGGAGCGTCCGCTCGTCCAGCGTGACCGGCGAAGCGCACACCGAACAGCGCAGCGCGTCGACGACGCGGGCAGGAAACGACATGACCGCTATTCGACCATGACGTTGCCTAACCGGACACTTCACCCTGGTCTCCCGGAAACGTGGCTGTAACAACCACCGCACCGGAGTTCACGCGCGGGAAACGTGAACCGGACCCCGGCGAAACACCTGCGCCCAACACTTCCTCAACAGTTGCCCACGGCACGGGAGGACGATTGTGCTGAACGCTGGAGATACCGCCTGGGTGCTGATCAGCGCCGCGCTGGTCATGCTCATGACCCCAGGCCTCGCGTTCTTCTATGGCGGCATGGTCCGCGCGAAGAGCGTTTTGAACATGTTGATGATGAACTTCATCGCACTGGCCATTGTCGGTGTGCTGTGGGTGCTCTTCGGGTTCTCGCTAGCCTTCGGCAACGACGCTTTCGGCGGCCTGGTCGGGAATCTCGACTTCGCCGGGCTGTCCGACGCGTTCGGCAAGCTGGTCGGCCTGGCGAGCCAAGGCCCGCCGCCGGTGCCCTGGCCCGGACCGGACGCGTTGCCGCTGCTCGCGTTCTGCATGTTCCAGCTGATGTTCGCGGTGATCACTCCGGCGCTCATTTCCGGCGCGATCGCCGACCGGGCGAAATTCTGGGGCTGGTCGCTGTTCATCACGATCTGGGTTGTCGTGGTCTATTTCCCGGTCGCGCACTGGGTGTTCTCGTTCGACGGATTCACCGGCAAGGACGCGGTCGGCGGCTGGATCGCCAACCAGCTCAAGGCGCTCGACTTCGCAGGCGGCACCGCGGTGCACATCAACGCCGGCGCCGCGGGCCTCGCGCTGGCCATCGTGCTCGGCAAGCGCAAGGGCTGGCCGAAGGACACCGGCCGTCCGCACAACGTCCCGTTCGTGCTGCTCGGCGCTTCGCTGCTGTGGTTCGGCTGGTACGGCTTCAACGCCGGCTCGTCGCTCGGCGCGAACGACCTCGCCGCCGTCGCGTTCACCAACACCACGGTGGCCACCGCGGCCGCGGTGCTCGGCTGGCTGCTCGTGGAACAGCTCAAGTTCGGCAAGCCGACCACGCTCGGTGCGGCTTCCGGCGCGGTCGCCGGCCTGGTCGCGATCACCCCGGCTTGCGGTTTCGTCAGTCCGCTCGGCTCGATCGCGATCGGCGTGATCGCCGGGGTGCTGTGCGCGCTGGCCGTGTCGCTCAAGTTCCGGTTCGGCTTCGACGACTCGCTCGACGTGGTCGGCGTGCACCTGGTCGGCGGCCTGGTGGGCACCATCCTGATCGGCTTCTTCGCCACCACGAGCGTCAACTCGGCCGGCGCGAACGGCCTGTTCTACGGCGGCGGCTTCAAGCAGTTGGGCATCCAGACGGTCGCCGCGCTGGCCGTGCTGGCTTACTCGTTCGTGCTTACCCTGATCATCGGCTTCGCGATCAAGAAGGCCGGCGGGTTCCGGGTCAGCGTGGAACACGAGGTCGGCGGCATCGACGAGGGCCAGCACGCGGAGAGCGCGTACGACTTCACCGGGATGGGCGGGCTCGGCCACTCGGCGACGTTCCCGGTCAAGCCGGCCACGAAACTCGAGGAGACGAAGGCATGAAGCTGATCACCGCGATCGTCAAGCCGTTCACGCTCGACGACGTCCGCTCCGGGCTGGAGCAGCTGGGCGTGCTCGGCATGACGGTGAGCGAGGTGCAGGGCTACGGGCGGCAGAAGGGGCACACCGAGGTCTACCGCGGCGCCGAGTACTCGGTGGACTTCGTGTCCAAGCTGAAGATCGAGGTGGTGGTGGACGACACCGTCGTGGAGAAGGTCCTCGACGCGGTCACCACCGCCGCGCACACCGGAAAGATCGGCGACGGGAAGGTCTGGGTCACGCCAGTGGACACGGTGATCCGGGTTCGCACCGGCGAGCGCGGGACGGATGCGCTGTAGCCGATGACCGACGGGGGAGAACTGGCCCGGGCCACCGCACTGCTGCTCGACGGCCGGCACGGAGCACCCGCATTGCGGGCCGCTCTGGTCGACCTGTACGAGTTCTGGCTCGGGAAAGGAGCGACGGCGGCCGGCGTCGACACCGCGGATTCGGGTGTCGCGCTGGTCGCCGTGGGGGGACTGGGACGACGCGAGCTGGTGCCGTGCTCGGACCTGGACCTAGTGTTGCTGCACAACGGAAACAGCCGGATCGGCGAGATCGCGGACGCGCTCTGGTACCCGCTGTGGGACGCGCGAGTCGGCCTGGACCACTCGGTCCGCACCCCCGGCGAAGCGCTGAAGGTCGCGTCCGAGGACCTGCGGACCGCGCTCGGTCTGCTCGACGCCCGGCACATCGCCGGCGACCCGGCGCTCACCGAACGGCTCGCGTCCGCAGCTCGCGACCAATGGCGGCGCACCGCTCGCAAACGCCTGCCCGAGCTGGCGGAGTCCGTCCACACGCGCTGGCGGCGCAGCGGCGAAATCGCCCAGTCCGCCGAACCGGACCTCAAACACGGCCGAGGCGGCCTCCGCGACTTCGCCGTGCTGGAAGCCCTCGCCGCGGGTCAGCTCACCGACCGGCCGGGCGAAGAACTGCTGGCCGCCAAGCAACTTCTGCTGGACGTCCGCACCGAACTGCGCCGCGAGCAGCGGCGCGAACGAGACATCCTGAGCGCACCGGAAGCCGACGTGGTGGCGTCCGAACTGGGTCTCGGCGATCGATTCGCCTTGGCTCGCAAGCTGTCCGGTGCCGGCCGAGCCATCTCCTACGCCGTCGATGTCGCCCTTCGGTCCACTGAGGACAAGCCGCGTTTCGGCCGTCGCCCGGTCCGCCGTCCGCTCGCCGAAGGCGTCGTCCTGCACGGGGACGAAGTCGCGCTGGCCCGCGACGCGCTGCCCGCCAAGGACCCAGCCCTCCTGCTGCGGGTCGCCGCGGCGTCCGCGCGCACCGGGAAACCGGTCTCGCCGGGCACCCTGCGCACCCTCGCCGAATCCGCCCCCGAGCTGCGCGAACCCTGGCCGGACGACGCACGCAACGCCCTCGTAGAGCTGCTCGGCGCGGGGGAAGGCCTGGTCGATGCCGTCGAGGCGCTCGACCGCACCGGCCTGTGGGCCCGGCTGTTCCCGGAATGGGGTGCCGTCCGCGACCTCCCGCCGCGTTCGCCGGTGCACCAATGGACCGTCGACCGGCACCTCGTGCAAGCCTGCGTCGAAGCCGCCAAACTCACCACCACGGTCTCGCGGCCGGACCTGCTGCTGATCAGCACCTTGCTGCACGACATCGGCAAGGGCCGCGACGTCGACCACTCCGAACTGGGCGCGAAGATCGCCAGCTCGGTCGCGCAACGCCTCGGCCTGCCTCCGGCCGACGTGGCGACCGTTTCCGCCGCGGTCCGCCACCACCTGCTGCTTCCGCACACCGCGACCCGGCGCGACATCGCCGACCCGGCGACCGTCTCCCGCGTCGTGAAGACCCTGGACGGCAACGTGGTCCTGCTGGAACTCCTGCACGCCCTGACCCGCGCTGATTCGCTGGCGACCGGGCCCGGCGTCTGGACCGACTGGAAGGACCGGCTCCTCGCCGAACTGGTCAGCAGCTGCGAAGAGGCCATGCACGGCAAGGGTTTCACTCCGCCTGAGCCGCTCGACGACGACCAGCGGGAACTGGTCGCCGAAGCCGCCCGGACCGGCGTCGGCCAGATCCGGATCACCTCTCAGGGCAAGGTCGTCACGGTGGTGCTGGCCGTGCCGCCGAACCGCGAACTGCTCGCGCCCGCGGCCGGGGTGCTGGCGCTGAACTCCCTCGAAGTCCACTCGGCGGTCCTGCGCGAACACGGTGCCGGCCGCGCCGGCGTCTTCAGCGCGTCGCCGAAGTTCGGCTCCCCGCCGGAGCCCGCGCTGCTGCGGGAACAGTTCGCCCGCGCCGTCGCCGGGACGCTGCCGCTCACCCAGCGTCTGGCCGCCAAGGAACGCGACTACGCCACGTCGTCGCCCGTGGTCGTGGCCCCGGTGGTCCGGTGGTTCGACGACGAAACGAGCGGCCCGGACGCCGTCGTGCTGGAGCTGCGCGCCGCCGACCGGATCGGCCTGCTGTTCCGGGTGGCGAGCGCCCTGCGCCGCGCCGAGGCGGATGTCCACTGGGCGAAGGCGGCCACGCTCGGCGGCGCGGTCGTGGACTCGTTCGCGCTGTCGCCGAAGTCCGGGCGCGTCACTCCGCAGTGGCGGGCCACGGTCACCGACGAGGTGCTGGCCGCGGTCTCCTGACCTCGGCCTGGCCAAGCACGTCCGGCCGGATTGCGCCATCCGAGTTCACCCATTCGGGGTGTCGGGGGTGCGCAGCCGGGTTCCGGTGGCAGGATGGCGAGTCCGAGCGGCGGCGCGAGAGCGGGGTGAACGCGTGCGGGGCCAAGAGAACCTGCCGGGGCTGTCACTGCCTCCGACCGTCGTGGCCGGCCACCTGCGTGCCTGCGCGGACGAGCTGGCGCTCACCCTGCGAGGCGACGGTCCCGCCGCGACGCTGGGCGAGCTGTCCGAGGTCGTCACGCAGCTGGTCGCCGGCCAGCACGCGCTCGCGCACGCCCTGGCCGGGCTGGCCGGCCGGATGGACGCGCGCAATCCGGTGCTCGCCGCCGTGCCGAACCAGGAGCTGGACGTCCTGGTCGAGGTCCTGCAAGCCGCGGCCTGCGCGGTGAGCTGCTCCGCCGAGGAACTGGCCGACGCCGAGCCGACCATCGAGTTCGTCAGCGAGACGGCCGACCCCGACACCTGCATCTGAGCAGTCCCGGCGTCGCCATCTGAGTAGTCCTACGCAGTCCGGATTGAGGGACTTCACGCTGCCGCGCGCCCCCGCCCACCCGGCAGACTTCTCCTCAACGCAGAACGGTCGAGGGGGACCCGCTCCGCGTGCCGACGGCGGAAGGCTCCCGGGGAGGTGAGTCCTTCCGCCAGGTTCCGGGGACGACCGTGGGGAGCGGTCGCCCCGGAACTCCCGGTGACACCCTGGCCCCGCGCACCCATGCCCAGTCGAGACTTTTCGCGGCGGGGCGTGTGCGCGAGGGGCCCCTTGCCGGACTTAGATTCCCTGATGGGGCCCTTCACGGACTTCTGCGGAGCCAGCGGGGGCCTCCGCCGTCAAGACTCCGCCAGCCGGACCAGCAACCCGGCCGCCAGCCGCAGCAGCTCCCGCTCGGTATCGCTCAACTCCCGCTCGACCGCCTCCGCCAGCCACCGCTCCCGCTCCTCCGAGTAAGCCCGCAGCTCCCGCAGTCCCTCCGGGGTGATCTCGATCAACGACCTGCGGCCGTCCGCGGGATCCGGCGTCCGGGTGACCTGCCCCCGCTCCACCAGCCCCGCCAGAATGCGCGTCAGCGACTGGGGATGGATCCGCTCCGCCTCGGCCAGTTCCCCGGGCGTCTGCGTCCCTCCGCGGTAAAGCCGGGACAGCACCGCCAGCACCGCCGGCCCGGGCACTCGCGAGCCGACCTCCGACCGCATCCGCCAGTTCAGCCGCCCGACGCCCTCTCGCACCGACCGCGCCAGCTGCGACAGCTCGCCGGAACGGTTTTCGTCGATCCGGCCGGGGGATTCGGTCTGCATACCCGCCAGATTAGGCGGTTTCGCCCCGCACCAGCCGCGCATACCTCCCGCCGGCGGCGAGCAGCGAGTCGTGCGTGCCCCGCTCCACGATCCGCCCGGCGTCCAGCACCGCGATCTGGTCCGCGTGCTCCACAGTGGACAGCCGATGCGCGATGGTCAGCGTCGTCCGTCCCGCCGCCAGCCGGTCCAGCTCTGCCTGCACGGCACGTTCGGTGCGGTTGTCCAGAGCGCTGGTCGCCTCGTCGAGGATCAGCACCGGCGGATTGCGCAACAGGATCCGCGCGATCGCCATCCGCTGCTTCTCGCCGCCGGAAAACCGGTATCCCCGCTCGCCGACCACGGTGTCGTACCCCTCCGGCAGCGCGGCCAGCATGTCGTGGACATGCGCCGCCTTCGCCGCGGTCTCCAGTTCCTCGTCCGTCGCGTCCGGCTTCGCGAACCGCAGGTTCTCGCGCACCGAGGCGTGGAAGAGATACGTCTCTTGCGACACCAGCCCGACCCCGGCGGCCAGCGAAGCCAGCGTCACCTCCCGCACGTCCGTCCCGTCCACGAACACCTTCCCCTCCGTCGCCTCATACAACCGTGCGACCAGGTAAGCGAGCGTCGTTTTTCCAGAACCGGTGGAACCGACGAGTGCCGTCGTCGTCCCGGCTGGCACGTCGAGGTCGATGTCGCGCAGCGTCCACGGACCCTCGTCGTCGTAGCGGAACGAAACCCCGCGCATCGACACCGCGCCGCCGGATGCGACGAGTTCGCGAGCGCCCGGCCGATCGCCGATCTCCACCGGCAGGTCCAGCACCTCGAAGATCCGCCCGAACAACGCCTTCGCCGACGCGACGTTCTGGCCCACCGTCTGCATCGCGGTCGCCGGCCCGAGCAGCCGGTTGAGCATGCTGGTGAACGCGACCACGGTGCCCAGCGAAACCGGTGCCGCGCCGCCCGCGAGCTCCAGCCCGGCCGCCCAGTAGACCAGCGCCGGGACGATGGTCAGGCTCATCGTCCGCGCCGCCCGCTGCCAGCGCCCGGCGAGCGCGGCGCTGCGTTCCAGCGCCGCCACTTCGCGCGATTCCTCGGCGAACCGGTCGCGCATCAGCTTGCCGTTGCCCATCGTCTTGGCCAGCAGTACGCCGGTGACCGACAGCGATTCCTCGACGATCGTGGTCAGCCGCGCCATCCGCCGGGTCCGGCCGCGCGCCAGTTTCCGCTGCTTGCCGCCGAGGCGCAGGGTGAACAGCAGGAACAGCGGCACGACCACCAGCGAAAGCAGTGCGAGCTGCCAGTCCATGATCAGGATCGCGACCGCGATGGCCAGTGCGGTGGTGCCGTTCTGCACGATCGCCGCGGCGGTCTCGGTCACCACGTTGTCGACGCCGCCGATGTCGTTGAACACCCGGGACAGCACTTCGCCGGTCTTCGTCCGGGTGTAGAAGCCGAGCGACATCCGCTGCAGGTGGCTGTACACCGCGACCCGCAGCTCGTTCATCACTCGCTGGCCGATGGTGTTGGACAGCCCGGTGGTCGCCACGCTCAGCGCGCCGGAGCCGAGCGCGGCGGCGATCATCCCCATCGCCAGCAGGCTGACCAGCAGCGCGTCCCGGCGCGGCAGCGCGGTGTCGAGCATCTCCCGAAGCAGGAACGGAGCCGTCACGCCCAGCCCGGCCTGCGCGACCAGCAGCGCGCACAGCCCGGCCAGCGCCCGCCGGTGCGGCCGGAACAGGCCGGCGATGCGCCGGAACGGGACCGCTTCGTCGTCGTCCCCGGACTGCTCGGCGAGTGTCGGGCGGCGGGCGATAGCTGATGTCATACGCCTATGTTTACTATTTTTCCGGCTCTCGTCGACCGATTTTCCCACGTTCTTGGGTATGTCGTCCCGGAAGCTGCTACGCCTGCGAGTAATAACTCGCGCGTGCCTGTGAAGGCCGGACGGCCGGGGCGGCTACCCTCGGAGGATGCCGGGGGTGTCGAGCGCCGCCCGGCACGCGAACTCTCGACCCAGCTGGAGCGTGCACCCCCGTGTTCGACACCCTCTCCGATCGGCTCACCTCGGCCCTGCAGACGCTCTCGCGCAAGGGCCGGCTGTCCGATGCCGACATCGACGCCACCGCGCGTGAGATCCGCATCGCGCTGCTCGAAGCGGACGTCGCGCTCCCGGTCGTCAAGGCGTTCATCGCCAAGATCAAGGATCGCGCGAAGGGCGCCGAGGTCTCCCAGGCGCTGAACCCGGCGCAGCAGGTCGTCAAGATCGTCAACGAGGAGCTCGTCGGCATCCTCGGCGGCGAGACCCGCCGGCTGAACCTGGCGAAGAACCCGCCGTCGGTGATCATGCTGGCCGGCCTCCAGGGCGCCGGCAAGACGACGCTGGCCGGCAAGCTGGCGATGTGGCTGAAGAAGCAGGGGCACGCGCCGATGCTGGTCGCCTGCGACCTCCAGCGGCCGAACGCGGTCACCCAGCTGCAGGTGGTCGGCGAGCGCGCCGGAGTCACGGTGTTCGCGCCCGAGCCGGGCAACGGCGTCGGCGACCCGGTGGACGTCGCCCGCCGCGCCATCGAAGAGGCCAAGCACGCGCAGCACGACATCGTCGTCGTCGACACCGCCGGCCGGCTGGGCGTCGACGAAGAGCTGATGAAGCAGGCCAGTGATATCAGGGCAGCCATCCGCCCCGATGAGGTCCTGTTCGTGGTCGACGCCATGATCGGTCAGGACGCGGTCACCACCGCCGAGGCGTTCCGGGACGGCGTCGGCTTCACCGGTGTGGTGCTGACGAAGCTGGACGGCGACGCTCGCGGTGGCGCCGCGCTGTCCGTGCGCGAGGTCACCGGACAGCCGATCCTCTTCGCGTCCAACGGCGAGAAGCTCGAAGACTTCGACACGTTCCACCCGGACCGGATGGCCTCGCGCATCCTGGGCATGGGCGACGTGCTGACCCTGATCGAACAGGCCGAGCAGCACTTCGACCAGGAGCAGGCCGAACAGGCCGCGCAGAAGCTGACCAGCGGGCAGCTCACGCTGGAGGACTTCCTCGAGCAGATGCTGGCCGTGCGGAAGATGGGGCCGATCGGCAACCTGCTCGGCATGCTGCCCGGCGCGGGCCAGATGAAAGACCAGCTCGCCCAGGTCGACGACAAGCACCTGGACCGGCTGCAGGCGATCATCCGCGGCATGACCCCGGCCGAGCGGGCCGACCCGAAGATGATCAACGGGTCCCGCCGGCTGCGCATCGCGAACGGCTCCGGGGTGACCGTGCGCGAGGTCAACGACCTGGTCAACCGGTTCTTCGAAGCGCGCAAGATGATGGCGCAGATGGCCGGCCGGTTCGGCTTCGGCGGAGGCGGCGGCAGCAAGAGCCGCAAGGGCAAGAAGGGGAAGAAGGGCAGCAAGGGGCGCGGCCCCACGCAGCCCAAGGTGCGCGGCGGAATGCCCGGCGGCATGCCGATGCTGCCCCCCGGCGGCATGGGCGGCGGAATGCCCGGCGGAATGCCGGACCTGTCCCAGCTCGGCAGCATGAACGACGTGCCCGGTTTCGACCCGTCCAAGTTCAAGCTGCCGAAGGACCCGAAGAACAAGTGAGCCCGCTGCACCTGCGCGGCACTGTCCTGCCCGACGGCGAGCCGCGGGACCTGTGGATCCACGACGGAAAGCTGTCCTTCGAGCCGGTCCCCGGCGCGGAGACGCTGTCGACCGGCGGATTCGTGGTTCCCGGCCTCGTCGACGCGCACTGCCACCCGGGCCTGGGCCCGCACGGCGCGGTGCCGGTGGAGGAGGCGGCGGAGCAGGCGGTGACCGACCGGGAGGCCGGCACGCTGCTGATCCGCGACTGCGGCCTGCCGCTCGACGTGCGCCCTCTGCAATCCCGCGCCGACCTGCCGACGATCATCCGCTGCGGCCGGCATCTGGCGCTGCCGAAGCGGTACATCCCCGGCTTCGCGATCGAGCTGGACGACCCGGAACTGCTGCCCGAAGCAGTCGCCGAACAAGCCCGCGGCGGCGACGGCTGGGTCAAACTGGTCGGCGACTGGATCGACCGCGCCGAAGGCGATCTCGCCCCGCTGTGGCCGGACGACGTCCTGGCCGAAGCCATCCGGGTCGCTCATGACCTCGGCGCGCGCGTCACCGCGCACGTGTTCGGCGAAGCCGCGTTGCCGGGCCTGATCGGCGCGGGCATCGATTGTCTCGAGCACGGGACCGCGCTGTCCCCGGAGCAGCTGGCCGAACTCGCGCGCCGCGACGTCGCGCTGGTGCCCACTTTGATCAACATCGAGAACTTCCCGGGCATCGCGGAGAAAGCTGGCAAGTACCCGGCGTACGCGGCGCACATGCGCGCCCTGCACGCAGGCGTGGCGGAGATGGTCTCCTCAGCGGTCGAAGCGGGCGTACGCGTCTTCGCGGGCACGGACGCGGGCGGCATGGTCGCGCACGGCCGGATCGCGGACGAGGTCGAAGCGCTGCACCGCGCGGGCATGTCGCGTACGCAGGCACTGGCGAGCGCCTCCTGGGCGGCGCGTGAGTGGCTTGGCCACCCGGGCCTCGAACACGGCGCACCGGCGGATCTGATCGTCTATCCGGACGACCCGCGCGAGGACCTGGCCGCGCTGCACCACCCGAGCCACATCGTGCTGGGCGGCACCGTCTTCCACTGAGCGGTCTGCCGGCCGGTCCGTGAAGGTCCCATTACCGGACTCAGATTCCCTCAAGGGGCCCTTCGCGGACTGTCTCGCCCGGCGAAGGACTGTCTCGCCCGGCGCCACCCCGCCGCGACGCGCCACGGGCCGGGCGCCTAGCGTGAAACCGTGGCCGACGACGCTGGGGACAGAAAAATACTCGGTGCCCATTGGGCATTCGCCGCCTTTTTCGGCGGAGTCGCCGGCTACTACCTCGTCACCATCCTCACCGCGGCCGCCTTCAACCGGCACGTCCGCGACGACGACCCGGTCGAGGCATTCGTCGGGCCGCTGCTCCTGCTGGCCCTCTTGCCGAACCTGATCCTCGGCCTCGGCCCGCTGCTCGGCTCGCTGCGCCGCGGCGACGGTCTCGAACGCGACTTCGGCCTGCGCCCCCGCGGCCGCGACCTCCGGATCGGCCTCGCCTGCGGCGCGCTCGCCCTTGTCGTCGGTTTCGTGCTGAATCTCGCCGAGATCTCCGTCTTCGGCGGCGACGAGGTGTCCGACAGCCCGCTCACCGATCTGCCGGACGTGTCCGGCAGCGGCCCGGTCTGGCTGGTCGCCGCCGCGCTGCTGCTCGTGGTCGCTGTGCCGCTGACCGAGGAACTGCTGCTGCGCGGCGCGCTGTGGAACGCACTGGTACACCATCGGGTGCCGCCGTGGGTGGTGCTGGTGCTCACCTCCCTGGTGTTCGCGCTGCTGCACGGCGAGGCCACCCGCACGATCGCGCTGTTCGGCCAGGGCCTGGTGCTCGGCCTGGCCCGGCACTACTCCGGGCGGACCTCGGCAAGCGTCATCGCGCACGTCGCCAACAACTTGCCGCCGGCCGTGCTGCTGTTCACCGGATACTGAGCAAGACCATCCGAGTACTGTGCGAAGCCGTTTCGGCGGCTAGGCTCGACCGGTGAGCCAAGCGAGCACGGGGAGGCGGGCGTGACCACATCACGGCCCCGCGAAACCAGCGCTCTCTCCCCGGAGGAATTCGGGGCCGAATCGGCCGCGTTCCCGTCCCATCGGTGGGGATTCGGGGCCTTTCTCCTGGTCGAAGCGATCCTGCTGGCGTCCGCGGCGTTCATCGGCGTGCTGGCCGGCCAGCCCGCGCACGGACGGCCGCTGCCGATCAGCACGGTCCTGCTCGGCACCATGCTGCCGACTCTGATCGCCGCCGGGGCAGCGGTGCTGGTCACGCTCGTGCGCGGCAACGGGCCGAAGCTCGACTTGCGGCTGGAATGGCGGTGGGCGGACGCCCGCGTCGGCCTCAAGTACGGACTGCTCGGCCTGGTGCTCACCTCGCTGAGCGCGTGGATCTGGACCGAGGCGGTGGGCTCGTCGAACGCGACCTCGGCGATCAGCGCGGTGGTCGACGACCGCAAGATGTCGGTGCCCGCGGCGATCGTCATGTTCGGCTACCTGTGGCTGGTCGGGCCGATCTGCGAGGAGATCATCTACCGCGGCCTGCTCTGGGGCGCGGTGGAGCGGCTGCAGTGGCGCAGCGAGAAGTGGGGCCGGATGGCCGCGTTCCTGCTGTCCACCGCGGTGTTCGCGGTCAGCCATCTGGAACCGCTGCGCACCACCTTGCTGCTGGTGATCTCGATTCCGATCGGGCTGGCCCGGCTCAGCACCGGGCGTCTCGCCGGCGGCATCGTCGCGCACGCGGTGAACAACTTCCTGCCCGCGGTCGCGATCCTGCTCGGCGCGCTCGGCATCGCCTCGTTCTGACCACGGCGGGCCCCTGCGCAGGCACGACGGGGCATCTGGCAGAATGTTTGCTTGCCCGCTTCCGCCGGACCCTCTCGCCGCGCGGAAGCTCCTGACCTCCGGGCGCCCGCAAGCCTGTCCCCACGGGTTCGGCGCGCGCCTTGCACCACACAGCACTGAGGAGTACCCACACCCGTGGCCGTCAAGATCAAGCTGCAGCGCCTCGGCAAGATCCGTGCGCCGTACTACCGCATCATCATCGCCGACGCGCGCACCCGCCGGGACGGCAAGGCCATCGAGACGATCGGCAAGTACCACCCGAAGGAAGAGCCGAGCTTCATCGAGGTCGACACCGAGCGGGCGCAGTACTGGCTGGGCGTCGGCGCGCAGCCGACCGAGCCGGTCCAGCGCATCCTCGAGATCACCGGCGACTGGCAGAAGTTCAAGGGCCTGCCGGGCGCCGAGGGCACCCTGAAGGTGGCCGAGCCGAAGCCGTCCAAGCAGGACCTGTTCAACGCGGCGCTGGCCGCGGCGGGCGAGGAGCCCTCCGCCGAGGCGATCACGCAGAAGAAGAAGGCCCCGAAGAAGGCCGAGGAGAAGGCCGAAGCTGCTGAGGGCGAGAAGTCCGAGTGAGCTTCCTCGCCGACTCCCTCGAGCACCTCGTGCGCGGGATCGTCGACAACCCGGACGAGGTCCGGGTCGAGCTGCTGACCACGCGTCGTGGCCGCACGCTCGAGGTGCACGTGCACCCCGACGACCTCGGCAAGGTGATCGGCCGGGGCGGTCGCACGGCGACCGCTCTGCGCACCGTGATGGGCGGCATCGGCGGCCGCGGCGTCCGGGTGGACGTCGTCGACACCGATCGCTGACCCGGAACTTACGGAAACGGTCAGGATGGACGTCGTAGTCGGCCGTATCGCGAAAGCGCACGGCATCCGCGGCGAGCTCGCGGTCGACGTGCGCACCGATTCTCCGCAGGAGCGGTTCGCGGTCGGTGCGGTCGTCACGACGAAGCTGCGCGACGGCAGCACGAGAGAACTCACCATCGCAGCCGCCCGCGAACACAGCGGGCGGCTGCTGGTGCGTTTCGAGCAGGTGCTCACCCGCGATGTCGCGGAAACCCTGCGCGGAGCCCTGCTTCTGGCGGACACGGACACGCTGCCGCCCACCGGCGACCCGGACGAGTTCTACGACCACGAGCTGGCCGGCCTGAGCGCCGAGCTGGCCGACGGGACGGTCGTCGGCAAGGTCGTCGAGGTGGTCCACTCGCCGGCCGGGGAACTGCTCGAACTCGATCACGACGGGCGCTCGGTCTTGGTACCTTTCGTCCGCGCCATCGTTCCGGTGGTGGATGTCGCTGGGGGTCGGGTCGTGCTCGATCCGCCCGAAGGCCTCCTCGACGCTGACTGAGGGGGAGTTCGTGAAGTTCTGGACGAAGGCTGTCTTCGCAGCCGTTCTGGCCACCGCTTTCGCCGCGCCGCCCGCGCAGGCCGCTTCGCCGGTGTACGGCGACTTTTCGCTGATGTTCCAGCGCAGCGCGGGCCAGTACGCCCCGCCGGGGGAGAAGGCGTTCCAGTGGGCGTGGTCGCCGCAGTCGGCCACCGAATCGCAGATCACCTGGGGCGACCCGGTCACGTGGCCGCCGGCGACCGCCGAGCACTTCGTCCGCTCGGGCGACTGGGTGCTGCTCGACGGCTGGGACGGCAACGGCACGTACTACACGCAGCGAGTCACCGAGGAGTCCGCGTGCAACGGCTCCACGTGCACGCCGATCCCGTCCGACGGCGGCCGCCAGCACTACGTGCGCTGGACCGTGCCGTCCACGGACTACCGGCTCATCGCGCGTGGCACGATCACCGAGAAGAGCTCGGGCAAGATCGTGCACTTCGAACATCTGCAGACCTGGGGTGCGCCCGCTCCGTGCTCGAACGCCCGCTTCGGGGCGCGCACCTGCGTCACGCAGACCGAGACCTGGTCGGACGACAACGGGCTGCCCGCCGGGTCGCCGATCCGCAAGACCCTGCACCGCAGCATCAAGATCGCGAAGGGGCTCGGCATGGCCTTCGCGATCGACCAGGACGTCCCGAGCCCCTGGCACGCCCAGGCCACCGAGTACTGGAACTGGTAACCGCTTGCGCATCGACGTCGTCACCATTTTCCCCGAGTACCTGGATCCGCTGCGCGCCGCGCTGCTGGGCCGGGCGATCGACCGCGGCCTCATCGAGGTCGGCGTGCACGACCTGCGCGACTGGACCCACGACGTCCACCGCGCGGTCGACGACGCCCCGTACGGCGGCGGTCCCGGCATGGTCATGAAGCCGCAGATCTGGGGTCCCGCGCTGGACGACGTGTGCGGCGAGGAGACCCGGCTCGTGGTGCCCACGCCGGCCGGCAAGCCGTTCACCCAGGAACTGGCGCATTCCTACGCCGAGGAAAAGCACCTGGTGTTCGCCTGCGGCCGCTACGAGGGCATCGACCAGCGGGTCGTGGACGACGCGGCCCGCCGGATGCCGGTCGACGAGGTCTCGATCGGCGACTACGTGCTGGTCGGCGGCGAGGCCGCGGTGCTGGTGATCGTCGAGGCGGTGGTCCGGCTGCTGCCGGGCGTGCTCGGCAACGCGCGGTCGGCGGCCGAGGACTCGTTCTCCGACGGCTTGCTCGAAGGCCCCAGCTACACCCGCCCGGAGGTGTGGCGCGACCTGGCGGTGCCGGACGTGCTGCGCTCGGGCAACCACGCGGTCATCGACCGCTGGCGACGCGACCGGGCGCTCGAGCGCACCGCGCGGCGCCGCCCCGATCTGCTGGCCAAGCTGCCGGAGGGCAGCCTGGACCGGCGCGATCACGAGGTGCTCGACCAGCTCGGCGAGCACCCCGGCTAGACCCCCTGTGAAGGGTTCGCCCGAGGTTTGCCATAATGGACCGGTTGGCGTGACGCTTTCAGCTTGACGTTTGCCCCGGCAATCGTCAAACAGCGTCGCCAATTGTGAACGCCATCAGCCCCGGGCTAGTCGCAGTGCCTATCGCTGCGCGCTCAAGCTGTACGTAAGCCACACGAATACGAGGACGGACCACCGATGAACACCCTGGACGCGCTGGACGCGCAGTCACTGCGTTCCGACATCCCGGCCTTCCGCCCCGGCGACACGCTCAAGGTGCACGTCCGCGTCATCGAGGGCAACCGCGAGCGCAACCAGGTCTTCCAGGGCGTCGTGATCCGCCGGCACGGCGGCGGCGTCCGGGAGACCTTCACCGTCCGCAAGGTCTCGTTCGGCGTCGGCGTCGAGCGCACCTTCCCGGTGCACTCGCCGAACGTGGCCGAGATCGAGGTCTTCAAGCGCGGCGACGTCCGCCGGGCGAAGCTGTACTACCTGCGCGAGCTCCGCGGCAAGAAGGCCAAGATCAAGGAGCGCCGCGAGAACCGCGAGACCACCTCCGCTTCCTGAGCAGCGGTACCCGGTAGCCTGGCGACGTGGTCGAACCCGTGTCCCAGAACGCTGACGAGGACGGCCCCGAACGCCCGGAGGACCAGGAACGGTCCGGCGGGCGTCGGGGGTCGCACCGGCGGGGCAAATCCGAGAAGAAACGGTCGTTCTGGAAGGAACTGCCGATCCTGATCGGGATCGCGCTGGTCCTGACGATCTTGATCCAGGCGTTCCTCGCCAAGGTCTACATGATCCCGTCCGGATCGATGGAGGCCACGCTCCACGGCTGCCCTGGGTGCACCGGCGACCGGATCCTGGTCGACCGCGTCACCTACGACTTCAAGGACCCCTCTCCGGGGGACGTGATCGTGTTCAAGGGCCCGCCCGCGTGGACCGAGAACGAGATCGCGCCGCAGGAGTCGAGCAACATCGTGGTGCGCGCGCTGCGCGGCCTTGGCTCGCTGGTCGGCTTCGCGCCGCCGGACGAGCGGGACTTCGTCAAGCGAGTCGTCGCCACCGCCGGCCAGACCGTTCAGTGTTGCGACGACCGCAACCGGGTGATCGTCGACGGCAAGGCGCTCGACGAGCCCTACATCCACTGGGAAGACCCGAACCACCCCGTGCAGGAGTCGTTCGCTCCGGTCAAGGTGCCCCAGGGCGCCCTGTGGGTGATGGGCGACAACCGCAACAACTCCGCCGACTCGCGCTATCAAGGCGGCGGCGGGCCCAACGGTGCGGTGCCGGTGGACGACGTCATCGGCAAGGCGCGCATCATCGTGCTGCCGCCGGGCCGCTGGGGCGGCATTTCGGACCACAATCCGCAGGAGAACGCCCAGCCGGTCGCGCTCGGCGCACCGGCCTGGCAGCAAGGGCTTCCGCTCGGCCTCGGAGTCGCGACGGCCGTGCCGGTGTTCTACGGCGGACGACGGCTGAAGGCGGGCCTCCGCAAGGCGGCCGGCCGGAGACGGTAGCCAGTGCGCTCCCTCGGCGATTCCGGGACGGCGTACCCGCTCCCGGCTCCCCGCATTCCCGCCGAACCCGTGCGGCCGCCCCGCGCCGTCGTGCGCGGCGAACTGTTCTGGGGTTTACAGGGCGCGCTCGAGCGACGCGGCCTCGGCCCGGTCGCTGGAGTGGACGAGGCCGGAGCCGGTGCTTGCGCCGGCCCGCTGGTCGTCGCCTCTTGCGTGCTGCGCCCCGGCGACGCTGCCCGGCTGCCGGAGCTCACCGACTCGAAGCTGCTCACCGCGAAGGCCCGCGACCGGGTCTATGACCGGGTGCTGAAGCGAGCCCTCGACTATTGCGTGATCGTCATCCCCGCCGAGCAGGTCGATCTGCTCGGCATCCGGGTGATGAATCTGGAAGGGATGCGCCGCGCCGTCGCCGGCTTGCGGACCCACCCCGGCTACGTGCTGACGGACGGCTTCCCGGTCCCCGGCATCCCCGCCGCGAACCTCGCGGTGATCAAGGGAGACCGCTGCGTCGCCAGCATCGCGGCGGCGTCCGTGCTGGCCAAGGTGACCCGGGACCGGATCATGACCGGCCTGCACGACGAGCTGCCGGCGTACGGGTTCGACGTGCACAAGGGGTACAGCACAGCGGACCATCTCGCCGCTCTGGGCGAGTACGGTCCGAGCCGGGTGCATCGCTGGTCGTACACGAATGTCGCCACCGCGGCGCTCGCACACGGGCTCACTGCTCCGCACCCGGTAGTACTGACCTACGCTGCACTGGAGAATGCCCTGGAAAAAGCGGGCGGGCCGGTCCGTGCCCCGGACCGCCCGGTGGGTAAGAATGAACGCTCCGCCGCCGGAGCAGGACGAACGCGAGGAGGGGCGCGGATTTCATGAGCGCAGAGGATCTCGAGAAGTACGAGACCGAGATGGAGCTCTCGCTGTACCGCGAGTACCGCGACATAGTCGGCCAGTTCTCGTACGTGGTGGAGACCGAGCGGCGGTTCTACCTGGCCAACGCCGTGGACGTGCAGGTGCGCGACGGTGGAGGCGAGGTGTACTTCGAGGTGCGCATGTCGGACGCGTGGGTCTGGGACATGTACCGCCCCGCCCGGTTCGTCAAGCACGTCCGGGTCATCACCTTCAAAGACGTCAACGTCGAGGAACTCGACAAGCCCGACCTGCGACTCCCGGAAGACGGCCCGTTCTCGGGCTGAGTTCTCCCGCTTCGCCACAAGGCCACCCGGCACCGCCGGGTGGCCTTCGTCGTTCCTGCACACCACCCTGACATTTCCGGTGCCGCTGGGTTCCGCGGCCGGGCAGCGATCCACAACCCTCGAGTTATCCACACCCGGAGGAAATCCCCCTGGCGTCGCGCTCCGTCACGTTGCGATCGTGGAAGCACACGCACCGTGACCGCGGTGCGCACGCTGCCTGAGGGGGACCTCATGAACGACGCCCCGAACCACGGCGCGCTCTGGCGCCAGACGTTCGGCCGCTGGGGCGAGGACCTCGCCGCCCGGCGCCTGCAGGACGCGGGCTTGGTCCTGCTGGACCGGAACTGGCACTGCCGGGAGGGCGAGCTGGACCTGGTCCTGTCGGAAGGCGCGCGAGTGGTCTTCTGCGAGGTGAAGACCCGCTCCGGCACGGAGTACGGAAGCCCTGCCGAGTCGGTGACGCAGGAGAAGATCGACCGGGTCCACCGAGCGGCGATGCGATGGCTGCGAGAGCACCACGTCGGCTGGTGCCGGGTGCGCTACGACGTCGTGACGGTCTACGCACCGCGAGGCGAGGATCCGGTCGTGCAGCACATCCGAGGGGCTTTCTGATGCTGAACACAGGAGCCTGGCCGGTGCCGAGCGGCCGGATGGACGGGCCCGCCGCCCTCCAGCGCACTGCGGGAGCCCGCTGATGCCGCACGCGAAAACCTGGTCCGTCGCCCTGCTGGGCATCGAAGGCCGAGTAGTCGAGATCGAAGCCGACTTGGGCGGTGGCCTCAGCCGGGTCACTCTCGTCGGCCTGCCCGACGCCGGTCTGCGCGAGGCGAAAGACCGAGTCCGCTCCGCCGTCCGCAACTCCGGCCAGCCCTGGCCGGACGGCAAGATCACCCTCGCGCTGTCCCCGGCCAACTTGCCGAAGATGGGCTCCGGGTACGACCTGGGCATCGCCGCCGCGGTCCTGGTCGCCACCGGCGCCGTCCCGGCCCGGAAGCTGCTGAACACGATCCTGCTCGGAGAACTCGCGCTGGACGGCCGCATCCGGCCGGTCCGCGGCGTGCTGCCCGGCCTGCTGGCCGCCAAAGCGGCCGGACACGAGCGCGCCGTCGTACCGATCGAGTCCCTCGTCGAGGCCGCGCTGGTGGACGGCCTGGAGATCGCCGGCGTTTCCCGGCTGTCCGAACTGCTCGCCTGGCTGAAGGACGAAGGCGAACTCGAGCACCCCGCCGCCCCGGTCCGTGCCGTGCCCGCCGCCGTCCCGGACCTGGCCGACGTCGTAGGCCAGCCGGAAGCGCGCTGGGCCCTGGAAGTAGCGGCCGCCGGCGGTCACCATGTCCTGCTGACCGGTCCGCCCGGCGTAGGCAAAAGCATGCTGGCCCGACGGCTGCCCGGTTTGCTGCCGGATCTCTCCCCGGAGGAATCGCTCCAGGTCACGGCGATCCATTCGGTGGACGGCTCGCTGTCGAAATCCGCGCCGCTGATCACCGTTCCGCCCTTCGTCGCCCCGCATCACTCGATCAGCCCGCCGGCCCTCATCGGCGGCGGCACCGGCCTGGCCGCCCCCGGCGCGATCAGCCGGGCCCACCGCGGGGTCCTGTTCCTGGACGAAGCCTGCGAATTCGGCAGCCAGCGCCTCGATTCGCTCCGCACGGTTCTGGAGGAAGGCGAGGTCCGCATCTCCCGGGCGAAAGGCGTCGTCACCTACCCGGCCAGGTTCCAGCTGGTCCTGGCGACGAACCCCTGCCCGTGCGCCCCGCCTCGCGAGACCGACTGCACCTGCTCGGCAACGACCCGCCGTCGCTACCTGTCCCGGCTGTCCGGCCCTTTGCTCGACCGGGTGGATCTCCGCGTCCGGCTGCGCCCGCTCACCGCGATCTCCGCCCACCAGGCCGCGACCCCGGAACCGTCCGCGACGGTCCGGGAGCGAGTCCTGGCCGCCCGCGACCGGGCCCGGCATCGTTGGCGCGGCCAAGGCTGGCAAGCGAACACCGAGGTGCCCGGCCCGGTGCTGCGCCGCGACTTCGCCCTCCCGCCAGTCGCGACAGCCGTCCTCGACCGAGCCCTCGACCGCGGCCTCCTGACCGCCCGAGGCGCCGATCGGTGCCTGCGCATCGCCTGGACGCTCGCCGACCTGGCCGGACTCCCGCAACCCGACACGGACCACGTCAGCGCGGCGCTGGACTTCCGGGAGCGGAAGGCCGCCTGACCACTGACCAGCCCGATCCGCCGGGACCCGGCGGCCAGCCCCCCCAGCCCCAGCCCGCCGATGTTCGAGCCCCGCTGCCTCGTCAAACCTGGCTGCCCTATCGAGTCCGCTGACCTGTCGGACGCCGCTGATCCGTCAAACCTCGCTGACCTGTCGAACCCGCCTGGCCCAGCGCGGCCCGGTCCGCTGACCCAGCTCCCGGGACGAGCACCCGCCGCCCGGAACCGTGAAGGAAAGGAACCCCATGTCCCGTCGTCAAGCTGTCCCGGCCGTACCGGCGCGCGCCCGGCACCGCCGCCCCCGGACCGCGCAACGCGAGATCGTCCGGCATCTGCGGCCCGTCCGGGGACGCGAGGTCCGGCCCGAGCACGACCCGGTCCGGGTTCGCGAGCGGCTGTCCCGGGATCGGCACCTCGCGATCGTGCTGCCCGAGCAGCCCGGTTGCCGAAGAGGTGCGGCGTGACAGCCGCCGTCGAAGACCAGGCCGCGGCGACTGAGTCCGAGCGTCTCGCCCGCGCCTACCTGCTCGGAGTCGCGGAGCCGCCGGCACCGCATGTGCTGGAGTTCGTCGGTGAGCGCGGACCGGTCGAAGCCGCCGCGCGCGTCCGCGCCGGGGACTGTCCGAGCCAGGTGCTGCGCGAAACCGCCGCGCGGCGGGAAACCTTGGTCGCGGAACGAGATCTCGAAGAAGCCGCCAAATCCGGTGCCCGGCTCGTGGTTCCCGAAGACCGCGAATGGCCGGCGTGGCCGCTGCTGTCGTTGGCCGTCGCTGCCGGGAACGGGGTGAAGAACATCGCCGCGCCGCTCGGATTGTGGGTGCGCGGTGCCATCAGCCTGGCTGAAGCGGCGGATCGAGCGGTGGCAGTCGTCGGCGCTCGGCTCGCCACCGACTACGGGTTGCACAATGCCGTCGAGATGGCACATGCGCTGGCAATCCGGCAGATACCGGTGTTTTCCGGTGCCGCGCTGGGCATTGACGCGGCGGCGCATCGAGGTGCGCTCGCGGGCGGCGGGACCACCGTGGCGGTGCTCGGCTGCGGCCTTGCCCACGGGTATCCCGTGGGCAACATCGACCTTCTGGAGCGCATCGTCGCGGAAGGCGGTGCGGTCGTCAGCGAATACGGGCCAGGGACTACCCCCGCACGTCACCGTTTCCTCGTCCGGAACCGGCTGATCGCGGGCCTCACCGACGGCACCCTGGTGGTGGAGGCCGGAATTCGCAGCGGTGCCCGCAACACCGCTACCACCGCAGGTGCGCTCGGCAAGGTCGTGATGGCACTGCCCGGCCCCGTCCACTCCGGAAGTTCCGCGGGTTGCCATGCCCTGATCCGAGACTGCCGGGCGACGCTGGTCACCACTGTCGACGAGGTGCTCGAAACGGTCGGCCGATTCGATGCCGCGAACCCAGTCCGGGAAACGCGTCACCGCCCTACCGACGACCTCGGTCCGGAGGCCGCACGGATCTACGACGCGCTGCTCCCGCGCGCCGGCCGCACTCCGGAGCAGGTCGCAGCGGGTGCCGGAGTGCCGGTTTCGCGAGTGCGCGCGTTGTTGCCGGCATTGGAAATCGACGGATTCGCGGTGCGCGGCGAGACCGGCTGGCGGCAGATCGTCCGAAGGGCCAGCCGATGATCGGCGTGGCGATGCTTGACCAAAGCCGATGGTTCGCGCAGCGTGATCGCCATGCCGTCAGCGAGTGCACACCAGGGCGCGGTCCCGCGTCCCGGCGGACACCGGAAACACCCGCCCCGACCCGATCTTCGTGCTCTTCGCGGCGAGTTGCCGGAACAAGCCCAGGCCGTGGTGGCGGATTACGAACGACACCTGGCGCTCGAGCGTGGCCTGTCGCCGCACACCGTGCGCGCATACGTCGGCGACATCGTGTCGCTGCTGGCGTTCGTGACCGTGGAGGAGGGTGACCGGCCCGCGCGGCGCTTCGAGGACTTGGACGTCACGTTGTTGCGCGCGTGGCTCGCCGGGCAGCGCTCGGGTGGTGCCGGCCGGACCACCCTTGCGCGCCGCGCCGCCTCCGCGCGCACTTTCACCGCGTGGGCGCACCGCACGGGCTTGCTGAAGTCAGATCCGGGTGGGCGGCTGGCCGCGCCGCGCGCGCATCGGACGTTGCCGGGCGTGTTGCGAGCCGATCAGGCGGACGCGCTCATGACCGCCTCCGCGAAAGGAGCAGCCGAACGGGATCCGGTCGCTCTCCGTGATCGAGCGCTGGTCGAATTGCTGTATGCAACCGGCATTCGGGTGTCGGAATTGTGCGGACTGGACGTCGGGCGGGTCGATTTTTCCCGCCGGGTGGTGACGGTGGTCGGCAAGGGCGACAAGGAGCGGACGGTCCCGTTCGGCGTCCCGGCGGCGGAGGCATTGGCTGTCTGGCTGGAGGCCGGACGGCCCGCCCTGGCAGGGGAAACGCCGGTCGCGGCGCTTTTCCTGGGCGTCCGCGGGAAGCGGCTCGACCCGCGCGCGGCGCGCCGGGTGGTGCACGAAGCGGTGTCCGCGGTGCCCGGCGCTCTGGACATGGGGCCACACGGTCTAAGGCATTCGGCTGCGACGCATCTGCTCGAGGGAGGTGCCGATCTCAGGAGCGTTCAGGAACTGCTCGGTCACGCTACGCTGGCCACGACCCAGCTCTACACTCACGTGACCGTCGATCGGCTGAAGGCGATCCATGACCGAGCACACCCGCGGGCCTGACGGGGCCGGCGGAGACTCGGCCCAGGAAGGCCGGGCCGAACCGTCGGCGCACGCGCATCCGCACGAGCACGGAGACCACACTGAGCAGCACGCCGAGAACGACCGTGCAATGACTTCCACGTCGCAGGTCACGAAAGCCGGGGCGGACCGACCCGGCGCGCAGGACGCCGTCAGCGGGGACGGACGTCCTGGTCATGACGTCGACGCGGGGATCCAGGCGCTGTGGCGGCAGTTCGCCGACAAACCGGACCAGACGTCGCGCGACCGGCTGGTGCTGCACTACGCCCCGCTGGTCAAATACGTCGCCGGCCGAGTCGGCACCGGTCTTCCGACCCATGTAGACGTTGGCGATCTGGTGCAGTCGGGGATTTTCGGTCTGGTGGACGCGATCGAAAAGTTCGACCCGGAACGTGGTTTGCGCTTCGAGACCTATGCGATGCAGCGCATCCGGGGCGCGATCCTGGACGACCTGCGTTCCCAGGACTGGGTGCCGCGCGCGGTGCGCAGCAAGGCCAAGGAAACCGCTCGCGCGCTGGAACGCCTGGGCGCGCGCCTGCACCGCACCCCGACGGACGCCGAACTCGCCGGGGAAATGGGCGTCAGCCTGGACGACCTGCGCGACTTCTACGGCCAGCTCCGTCTCACCAGCGTGGTGGCGCTGGAGGATCTCGTCGCGGCGGGCAAGGATGCCGGTTCGCTGGTCGACACGCTCCCCGACGACGGTGCGGTAGACCCGGTGGCCGTCCTGGTCGACCAGGACAACCGGCGGCAGCTGGCCGAGGCGATCGCGCAGCTCACCGACCGGGACAAGATCGTGGTCAGCCTCTACTACTTCGAAAGCCTGACCCTGGCGGAGATCGGCAAGGTGCTCGGCGTCACCGAATCGCGAGTGAGCCAGCTGCACACTCGCGCGGTGATGCGGCTGCGCGCCAAGCTCATGGAGCAGCCGACCGGCTGACCGGCCGCGCGATCGATCGCAGGTCAGCGCCGTGGCCAACGGCGTGGCCAACTGCGGGAGCGGAGAGGTGCGGTCGGGCTGCGCGGTCGGCAAGGTGCCGTCGTGCTGCCTCCAGTCGATCTCGGCGGGTGCGTTTCAGGCGTGTTCGGGGAGGGGTGACGTCTGCAGGGGCTCGCGGCGTATGACAAGTCGATCTTCGCTGACCAGCGGTTCTCTGTTTGCCTCACCGTGATGCCACCAAGAACAGCCTCAGAGTCGTTGCATTTTTCGGAGGGGAGCTGACCGCAGCCCGGAGCAGCCCGGCAGGCCGCGTAAGATCCACTACGAAGCCGTGGCCGGAGAGGACCGTTGTTTGAGCAGGCGCACTTCGCTGACGATGGCCGGCACGGTGATCGCCCTCGGGCTGCTCGCCGCGTGCTCCCCGTCGCCGCAGCGGCCCCCCGGCTCACCAGCCCCACCAGCATCAACCGCCGGTCTCACGGCGTTGCCTGGCGGCGCGAAGTTCGACTACCAGCTCGGCGGGGCCTACCCGCCTCCCTCCGGCACGGCCGTCGTCGTGCGCGACAGCACCGCTTCACCCGCCGCCGGGCTCTACAATGTCTGCTACGTCAATGGTTTCCAGACCCAGCCAGCCGACAGGGCCACCTGGCTGGAGCAGCGGCGCGATCTTGTTCTCAGCGGTGCTGACGGCCAACCGCTCGTGGACGGAAACTGGCCCGACGAGCTGATCTTGGATACCTCCACCGAGGCCAAGCGGGAACGGCTGGCCGAGGTGGTCGGACAGGCGATAAAGCTGTGCGCGCACAAGGGTTTCCAGGCGGCCGAGATCGACAATCTCGACTCGTTCAGCCGGTCCGGTGGCGCGCTCAAACCGGAGGACAACCTGGCGTTTGCCGCGCAACTGTCGCGGATCGCGCACGCTAGCGGACTGGTGATCGGGCAGAAGAACGCCGCCGAGTTCGGTGTCCGGGGCAAACAGGCCGGGTTCGACTTCGCGGTGGCCGAGGAGTGCGTGCGGTTCGAGGAATGCGATTCATACGCCAAGGTGTACGGCGACCTTGTGATCGACATCGAATACGCCGACAACCTCGACGGCGATTTCACCCAGATGTGCGGCCGGCCTGGCACGCCGAAGGCGACCATTCTGCGGGATCGCCAGCTCGTTCCCCCAGGCGGCCGGGCGTACGTGTACCAGCGCTGTTGACGGGCGACGGCACTGCGATTGCCTTTGAACTGCGAAGTCGCAGCGGCAGGCAACGGAGATTCGCTGTCTACGGCTGCCGGGAAATGAAGCCAGCTTTGCGACCCCGCAACGTCACCGGCCATCCGCCCACGGTTTCAAGCGGACTCGGCTCGGGGCGCCGACCAGAGCGAGCGGGTCGATGTACTCGGCGCCGCGCCGGGCACCCCAGTGCAGACAGGCTGCTGACGGGCAGCCGAGGTGTCCCGGCATGACGGTTCCGAGTACCTGGCCTCGGTAGACCTGGTCGCCGGTGGCGACCGCGGGGGTGATGGGGAGGTAGGTCGTGCGGAGGCCGCCGTCGTGGTCCAGCGCTACGACGCCCTGGCCGCCGACCTGGCCGGCGAACACGACGACGCCCATGTCCGCGGCCAGGATCTGTTGTCCGGCAGTGGCTTCGAGGTCTACGCCGCGGTGGCCGGGACCGTATGGGGTGGCGGGTGGTTCGAAGGTGCGCGTGACGTGGGGGAGCGGGGTCAGCGGCCACGACAGGCGGCCGGGCTGCTCGGCAGACGACCCAGGTGACGCAGGTGTCGTGAGTGCAGGGGATGTGGTGGGCGGCGTGGGTGTGGCGGGGGCAGGGGATGCGGCGAGCGGCGTGGACGTGGCGGGCGCAGGGGAGGACGTGGCGGGTGCGGAGGAGGTGGTGAGTGGTGCGGAGGAGGTGGCTTGAGCTGGAGACGAGGCGGGGGCCGGCGGCGCGGCGGGTGTGGACGGGGGCGTGGATGCGATCGAGGTCAGGGATCCGGTGGGGGCGGCGGCCGGGAATTGTCCGGCTTCGGCGCGCGTGCCGGTCGCGGCCAGGACGGCACAAAACAGCAGGACGGCGCACAACAGCAGGGCGGCAGACCCGGTGAGCCGGGTGCGGGCCGTGGTTCGGCGGGAGTTCGAAGACGCGCTGAGTGCCGGATGGGCGGGTTGGCTGGTCGGCCTGGCCATCCGGAGCGGCGGGTGTCCCCAGCTGAAGTCGCAGGGGAGGGACAGGCGGATTCGGGGGAGGCGGCCCGGCTCGGCGGCGCGAGGCGGATGCCCGACGAATCTGCGGAGGACGAAGAGGGTGTGGCGGATGGCGAAGATCGAGTATCGGGCAGTGGCGCTGGTCGTCATGAAGGTCGCGGAGTACGCCGTTCGAAGTCTCGACGCGGCGACGCGGTGGATGGGCGGCCGGGCGGGCGTTCTTCGGTGACGGCCGCTTCGGGGGAGCGGGCGCTCGGCGAAGAGCGCGTCGGTGCTGGGGACGATGCTGGTGCGGAGTCCGCCGGCCGGACCTGCGGGCGGTGAGTCCGCTCTGCCGGACAACCGGGTGGCCTGGGAGCAGCAGAGCAGTGCTGCGGTCGCTTGGACGACCGGATGCGCGGGTGGCGGAGGCAGGGGCAGAACAGGCGGCGGCGCGGGTGCACCGGCAGCGTCGTCAAGAGACCTCGCCAACCCCTCGGTGCACGTCGCACCATCAGCAGGATCGCCATCAGAACCACCATCAGAACCGCCAGCGAAACCGGCGAAACCAGCAGCGAAAAAGCGGGAAAAACCTCGATCAGCGGTCATGCCTCCATGCTCGCCGACCAGCTGGTGCCAGCCCGTCCGTCATCGGCAGTTGTCCACAGGCTTGTGCGGTTGTGGACAACTCTCGGCCGGGCGAAGGCTGCCCGCAGGGACGGGGCTGGTGGCAGGGGGTAGAATCATGTGCGCAGTCCACTTGCTGGGCTGACTTCGCGTGCACGTGCGCGCGTTCCCCGGACGGTCCGCCTCGCGCGGGACCCGGACGGAGGGGCGCACGGTGTCCGGCGGTCCCTGGGGTTTCGCACTGCAAACCCGTCGGGTCCGGGCATCGGCTACTGCACCAGGGCTGGCAGCCGCCCGGTGGCCAGCGACAAACCGGAACAGCGTCTCCGCACAGGACGAAACCTGCGGCGGGAGCGCGTGACTACAGAGAAGGTGTGATTCCGGCAATGGCCGTCGTCACCATGAAGCAGCTGCTCGACAGCGGCGTGCACTTCGGACACCAGACCCGTCGGTGGAACCCGAAGATGAAGCGCTACATCTTCACCGAGCGCAACGGCATCTACATCATCGACCTGCAGCAGACGCTGACCTACATCGACCGTGCGTACGAGTTCATCAAGGAAACCGTCGCGCACGGCGGCACCATCATGTTCGTCGGCACCAAGAAGCAGGCTCAGGAAGCGATCGCCAACGAGGCCGCGCGCGTGGGCATGCCCTACGTCAACCAGCGCTGGCTCGGCGGCATGCTGACCAACTTCCAGACCGTGCACAAGCGTCTTCTCCGCCTGAAGGAGCTCGAGGCGCAGGAGCAGACCGGCGGCTTCGCCGGCCTCACCAAGCGCGAAATTCTCACGCTGACCCGTGAGAAGGACAAGCTCGAGAAGACCCTCGGCGGTATCCGCGACATGGCCAAGGTGCCGTCCGCGGTGTGGATCGTCGACACCAAGAAGGAGCACATCGCCGTCGGCGAGGCTCGCAAGCTGAACATCCCGGTCGTCGCGATCCTGGACACGAACTGCGACCCGGACGAGGTCGACTACCCGATCCCGGGCAACGACGACGCGATCCGCTCCGCCGCGCTGCTCACCAAGGTGGTCGCCGAGGCGGCTGCCGCCGGCCTGATGGCCCGTTCGGGCCGCAACGGCGGGTCGGCCGACGCGAAGCCGGAGACCAGCGCTTCGGAAGAGCCGCTGGCCGAGTGGGAAAAGGAGCTCCTCGCGGGCTCGGAGACCGCCGCCGCGGACGCGACTGAGGCCGCTGCCGCGACCGACGCCGCCGCTGCGACCGACGCTGCCTCGACCGAGGCCGAGGCCGCTCCGGCTGCCGCCGACGAGCAGGCTCCGGCCAACTCCTGATCCATCGTGCCCGGGCGGTCCGCGCAGGGCCGCCCGGGCACTGCTCACCGCACACGTACCTGAAACGGACGGATTCAACACGATGGCGAACTACACCGCCGCTGACGTGAAGCGCCTGCGCGAGATGACCGGCGCGGGCATGATGGACTGCAAGAAGGCGCTCGAGGAGAACGACGGCGACTTCGAGAAGGCCGTCGAGTTCCTGCGCATCAAGGGTGCCAAGGACGTCGGCAAGCGCGCCGAGCGCGCCACCGCCGAGGGCCTGGTGGCCGGCGACGGCGGCATCCTGATCGAGCTCGACTCGGAAACCGACTTCGTCGCCAAGAACGACGAGTTCCAGCAGCTCGCGGCGAAGATCGTCGAGGCCGCGAAGGCGCTGAAGACCAGCGACGTCGAGGCGCTCAAGGCCGCTGACCTGGGCGGCAAGCCGGTCAACGAGGCCGTGCAGGAGCTGTCCGCCCGCATCGGCGAGAAGCTCGAGCTGCGCCGCGTGGTCTCCTTCGAGGGCCAGACCGCGACCTACCTGCACCGCCGCGGCTCCGACCTCCCGCCGGCCGTCGGCGTGCTGGTCGAGTTCACCGGCGACGACGTCAACGCCGCCCGCGGTGCCGCCATGCAGGTCGCCGCGCTGCGCGCGAAGTACCTGACCCGCGAGGAGGTGCCGGCCGAGATCATCGAGAACGAACGCCGCATCGCCGAGCAGACCGCCCGCGAGGAAGGCAAGCCGGAGCAGGCGCTGCCGAAGATCATCGAGGGCAAGGTCACCGCGTACTACAAGGACAACGTGCTGCTCGAGCAGCCGTCGGTCAAGGACAACAAGAAGACCGTCAAGGCCCTGCTCGACGAGGCCGGCGTGACCCTGACCCGGTTCGCCCGGTTCGAGGTCGGCCAGGCCTGAGCGAGGCACTGGGACTAGGTTCTGGCACTGTGCCCCGTCTCCGTGAATCGGGGACGGGGCACAGTCGGGTCTACGAGGGGCAGGAGGCGACAGACATGGGTGACGTCCGAGTCGAGGGCGGATACCGCCGGGTGCTGCTGAAGCTGGGCGGCGAGATGTTCGGCGGAGGCGCGGTCGGAGTCGATCCCGACGTCGTGCATTCGGTCGCCAAGCAGATCGCCGACGTCGCGCGCACCGGGGTGCAGATCGCGGTGGTGATCGGCGGCGGCAACTATTTCCGCGGCGCGGAGCTTTCCCAGCGCGGCATGGACCGCGACCGCGCCGACTACATGGCGATGCTCGGCACCGTGATGAACTGCCTGGCGCTGCAGGACTTCCTGGAAAAGGAGGGCCTGCCCACACGCGTGCAGACCGCGATCACGATGGGCCAGGTCGCCGAGCCCTACATCCCGCGGCGCGCGGAGCGCCACCTCGAGAAGGGCCGCGTCGTGATCTTCGGCGCCGGCGTCGGGATGCCCTACTTCTCCACCGACACCGCGGCCGCGCAGCGCGCGCTCGAACTCGGCTGCGAAGCCGTGCTGATGGCGAAGGCCGTCGACGGCGTCTACACCGCGGACCCGAAGACGGACCCGGACGCGGAGATGTTCAACGAGATCAGCCACCGCGAGGTGCTCGAGCGCGGTCTCAAGGTCGCCGACGCCACCGCGTTCAGCCTCTGCATGGACAACAAGATGCCGATGATCGTGTTCAACCTGCTGACCGAGGGCAACATCGCGCGCGCGGTCGGTGGTGAGAGGATCGGCACGCTGGTCGCCACCCCCGCTGCCGAGGCTTCCGCCTAGACCTGCTGGGATCAAGCACAGCTTCGACAATCACAACACCGGGAGTAGCCGTGATCGACGAGACCCTCCTCGACGCCGAGGAGAAGATGGAAAAAGCGGTGTCCGTGGCGAAGGAGGACCTCGCCTCGGTGCGGACCGGGCGGGCGACCCCGTCGATGTTCTCCCGCATCGTCGTCGACTACTACGGCGCGCCGACCCCGCTGAACCAGCTGGCCAGCGTGTCCGTGCCGGAGGCGCGGATGGCGCTGGTCAAGCCCTACGACCAGACGCAGCTGGTCGCCGTCGAGAAGGCGATCCGCGAGTCCGACCTCGGCGTCAACCCGAGCAACGACGGCACCGTGATCCGCATCGTCATCCCGCAGCTCACCGAGGAGCGGCGCAAGGAGATGGTGAAGGTCGCCAAGGGCAAGGGCGAGGACGCGCGCGTCTCCATCCGCAGTGTCCGCCGCAAGGCCAAGGAAGAGCTCGACCGCATCGCCAAGGACGGCGAAGCCGGCGAGGACGAGGTCGCGCGCGCGGAGAAGGAACTGCAGAACCTCACCGACACCTACGTCCACCAGGTCGACGAGCTGGTGAAACACAAGGAAGCCGAGCTGCTCGAGGTCTGATGAGCCAGGTGAGCGAGGAACGCGACGAGCGGGTGCACGACACCCCGGCGCCGGACCCGGCCGCCGAGCCGGACCCCACGTCCGGCCCGGCGCGGGAATCGCGGCCCACTCCGCCCCCCGCCGGGGCGGAAACCCCAGCGGTGCCCGAGAAAGCAGAATCCGCGGCGGATTCGTCGACGGATTCCGGTGCAGCGCCCGGAAAAGCTGCGAAATCGGCTGCGGAACCGGCGAAGAAGACGTCTCGTGCCGGGCGCAACCTGCCCGCCGCGATCGGCGTCGGGCTGCTGCTCGGTGCCGCGATCATCGTTTCCCTGCTCACCGTCCGGTTCCTCTTCATCGGGGTGATCGCCGCCGCGATCGCGGTCGGCACGGTCGAGTTCTCCGGTGTGCTGCGCCGGGTCGCGAATACCAAGGTCGCGTTGATCCCGGTGCTCGTCGGCGGGCAGGCGATGATCTGGCTCGCCTGGCCGTACGGCCGCGAAGGCGCGCTCACCGCGTTCGTGCTCACCGTGCTCGCCTGCCTGCTCTGGCGGCTGCCCGGCGGGGCCAACGGCTACGTCCGCGACGTCGGCGCCTCGGTTTTCGCCGCCGCGTACCTGCCGTTGTTCGGCGCCTTCGCGGCGATGCTGGTGCCGCCGGCGGACGGGGTCGGGCGGGTCCTCGCGTTCCTCATCGCCGTCGTCGCCTCCGACACCGGCGGCTACATCGCCGGCGTGCTCGGCGGCAAACACCCGATGGCGCCCACGATCAGCCCGAAGAAGTCCTGGGAGGGCTTCGCCGGTTCGATGATCGCCGGCATCGCCGCCGGCGTCCTCACCCTCAGCCTGATGCTCAACGGCCACGCCTGGCAGGGCGCGCTCTTCGGCGCGGCGATCGTGCTCACCGCGACGCTCGGCGACCTGGTCGAGTCGCTGATCAAACGCGACCTCGGCATCAAGGACATGGGCACGCTGCTGCCCGGCCACGGCGGCATCATGGACCGGCTCGACTCGTTGCTGCCCTCGGCCG
The DNA here is from genome assembly GCF_000383915.1 of Amycolatopsis benzoatilytica AK 16/65. NCBI lineage: Bacteria > Bacillati > Actinomycetota > Actinomycetes > Pseudonocardiales > Pseudonocardiaceae > Amycolatopsis > Amycolatopsis benzoatilytica. The sequence continues at coordinate 4,907,415 of NZ_KB912942.1, read as the reverse complement.
TCGTGTCCTGGCTGCTGCTCTCGGCCTTCATTCCGGCCTGACTGGAAGCAGCCGGCCTGGACGGAGCGGGCGGAGCTTTCGTTCCGGCGTAGAACTCAGTCGTCGTACGGGTCGTCGACCTCGGCCCGGCCGACGTCCTCCAGCACGCGCGAGTGGTCGATCACGGCGAACACCGCGCCGTCCGGGTCGGCGAGGATCGCGGTGCGGCCGAACGCGGTGTCGTAGGGCTCGATCACCACCGAACCTCCCAGCATCAGCGCCTCGCCCGCGGTGGCGTCGGTCCCGCGAGCGGGCTCGGCCTTGAAGTACACCAGCCAGTGCGGGGGAGTGTCCGGGCCGTACTCCGGGCCCATCACGTACCGGTACAGCACCGGTGTGTGCTCCAGCGAGTATTCGGCGTAGTCGACGGTTTCGCCGTCGCCGACCTGACGGCTCGAATAGCTGAACAGCTTGGTGTAGAAGTGATCCGCCGCCGCGCCGTCGTGCGTGTTGAGGTCCGCGCCGCTGAACGCGTTGGGTACGCCGCTGGCGAATTCCCAGTCCGGCGGGGCCTCCCAGAACACCACCGGCGCGCCGCAGGCGTCGATGGTGTGCACGATGCTGCCGCGCTCGGGGATCGCGACCGGGCCGAGCACGACTTGCCCGCCGAGGTGTTCCACCCATTCGGCCGCGCTGGCGGTGTGCGGCACGGACAGCTGCAGCGTCCAGCCCGGCGCGCTGCGGGCCCCTGCCTGGTACAGGCCTCCGGCCGCGACGCCGCCGGCGGAAGCGATCCAGTATCTGCCGTTCGGGGCGGCCGGGTCTCTCCGTGCCGTGTATTCCCAGCCGAACAGGCGGGAATAGAAGTCCTGGATTCGCGCTTCGTCGCGGCACGCCACTTCGATCCAGCACGGCAGACCTGCCGGGATCGCGCGGGTGCCGGCCCAGCCGACAGACATGATGGCCTCCTCCCGAGAGGGAGAAGTCTATTCGCCGCAGCGGGGTTCTACGCTTTGAGCGGGAAACCCGGTCGCACCCGCGGCCGGCCCGGTGCGGGAGAGGAGGGCCTGTGCGCTGGTTCTCCCGCGGCCCGGCCAAGTCCGGGGAAGTCGTCCCCAGCCCCAACATTTGGTACCACCAGCAGGTTTACGCCATCGAGAACCGCGCGCAGGACGTCGACGGAGACATTTGGCGCGCCGTCCGCGAGGAAGCCGACTGGACCGGCCGCGACGTCCTCGACCTCGGTTGCGGCGACGGCTACCACTTGCCGGTCTTCGCCGCGGACGCGCGTTCGGTGCTCGGCGTGGAACCACACCCGCCGCTCGCGCGGGACGCGGAGCGGCGGGTGCGGGATCTGGACAACGTGCGGGTTCGGGTCGGACGAGCCCAGCAGGTGCCCGCGGACGACGCCAGCGCGGACATCGTGCACGCGCGCACCGCGTACTTCTTCGGCCCTGGCTGCGAACCCGGGTTGCGCGAGGCGGAAAGGGTGCTGCGGCCCGGAGGCACGACGGTCATCGTCGACCTCGACGTGGCGAGCGAGCCATACGGCGGATGGATGCGGGCGGACTTGCCGCACTACGACCCGCCCGCGGTGGAACGGTTCTTCGCCGAGCAAGGGTTCACTTGCCGGCGGGTGAGCACGCGATGGCGCTTCGCGGACTTCGCCGAGGCGGAATCAGTGCTGAAGATCGAGTTCAGCGCACGGGTCGCGCAGCGTGCGATCGCCGAGGTGCGCCGGCTGAACCCGGGACCGGGCGAGGTGACGCTGCCGGTGGGCTATCGCGTGCATTGCCGCGTCAAACCCACCGGCCTCGTCCTGCCCGGTCATTCGGCCGTCTCGCCGGAGTCCTCGTCCTCGACCTCGCCGAGGATCGAGTAGATCGAGCGGCGTGCTTCGTTGAGCACGTCCACCACGCGGGACTGCTGGTTAGCGCTGCCCGCGCGCATCACCTGGACCACGGCCGCGGCGAGCGTCGCGCCTGCCTTGCGCAGGTCGTGCTCGACCGGGTCGACGTCGTCGGCGAAGTGCTCCCACGGCGGAGTGCCGGTCTGCTGCTCGGCGGTGGCGCGGCCCTCGTCGGTGAGCTCGAAGAGCTTCTTGCCGCTCTCGTCGCGGCTCACCACCAGGCCCTCGTCGGCCAGCATCTGCAGGGTCGGGTAGATCGAGCCGGGGCTGGGCTTCCACAGGCCGCCGCTGCGCTCCCCGATCTCGCGGATGATCTCGTATCCGTGCCGCGGCTGCTCCGCGAGCAGGGTGAGGATCGCCGCTCGCACGTCGCCGCGCCGGCCGCGCCGGGGGCCCGGTCCGCGGCGTCCGCCCGGACCGTGGCCGTGCCGGCCGCGCGGACCGCCGGGGCCGAAGCCGAAGTCTCCGAAGTCGCGGCCCCACGGGCCGAACGAAGACCGCCTGCGCTGGTCGTGCTCGCCGTGTTCGTGATGGCCGCCGGGGAAGGGGTGTCGTCGTCGGGTGTTCATGGTCTTGCTTCCTTTCGCTGCGGCGCTCCCGCTCCGGGTGAGCGGCAGTCGCCGAGTTGTCGCGAACGATTGCGACATTTTCACGATATATCGGAACCGGTCGATTGGCAACCTTGCCGAGAGCGGCGGGGACCTGCGCGACCGGCGAGGACGACGGTCGGCGATACTCGAAGGGCTAGCGAGAACACTCGAACGACCTGGGAGACCCGACCCCCGATGCTGGACCGTGCGGTCATCGACGCCCTGTTCCCCGCGGATCTGCCCGAGCCGGAGCACTGGGAGCAGCGCTACCCGGCCCGGCAGCTGCCCGACGCCGCGTTGGTGACCCGGTTCGGCCCGTCGCCGACCGGCTTCGTGCACATCGGCGGCATCTACGTCGCGACGATCGACCAGGACGTCGCGCGCCGCTCCGAAGGCCGCTACCTGGTCCGTGTCGAGGACACCGACCAGTCGCGCGAGGTCGAAGGTGCGCTGGAGCAGTTCGAGCGCGGCTTCGCCCACTTCGGGCTGCAGGCGGACGAGGACACGCTGCGCGGCGGTGAGTACGGCCCGTACCGCCAGTCCGAGCGCGAGCAGATCTACCTGACCTACGTGCGGCACCTGTTGCGCGAAGGCCGTGCGTACATCGATTTCGCGACGAAGGACGAGCTGGCGTCCATCACCGCGCGCCAGCAGGCGACGAAGCTGCCGACCGGTTACTACGGCTCGTGGGCGATCTGGCGCGACGCTTCGGCCGAGGACGTGCAGGCGAAGCTCGACGCGGGCGAGCCGTGGGTGGTCCGTTTCCGCGCACCGGACGACACCGGCGCGCGGGTGCGCTTCACGGACGCGATCCGCGGCACCATCGAGGCCGAGGCGAACCGCAACGACGTGGTGATCCTCAAGAGCTCAGACCAGAGCCCGCGGCTGCCCACCTACCACTTCGCGCACGCGGTCGACGATCACCTGATGCGCGTGAACCTGGTGATCCGCGGCGACGAATGGATCTCTTCGGTGCCGACCCACCAGCAGCTGTTCGATGCGCTGGGCTTCGAGCCGATCCAGTACGCGCACATCGCGCCGCTGATGAAGCAGGAGGGCGGCAGCAAGCGGAAGCTGTCCAAGCGCAAGGACCCGGAAGCCTCCGTCGACTTCTATCTGGAGGCCGGCTACCCGGTCCCCGCGGTGCTGTACTACCTGCGCGGCCTGGCCAACGGCCGGCTCGCCGAGATGCCGCTCGCCGAGGCGCTGGACGCGCCGATCAACCTGGCCGAGTGCGGTGTCGCCGGCCCGCTGGTGGACCTGGTGAAGCTGGACGACCTCGCCGCCGACTACGTCGCGACGCTGTCCGGCACGGAGATCCTCGAAGCGGTGCTGGAGTGGGCGGACCAGTTCGACCCGGAGCTCAAGACGGTGCTGGAGTCCTCGCGCGAGCTGGCGCTGCGCGCGCTGGCGGTGGAGCGCGAAGGCGTCGAGAATCCGCGCAAGGACCTGAAGAAGTGGAGCGATTTCCGCGCCGTCTACGGGTTCTTCTTCCCGCAGCTGCACCAGGAAGCGACCGGCCCGGACGACGAGCGGATCGCCGCGCTGGGCGTGCCGGCGGACGTCGTGCGCGCGGTCGCGTCGGACTTCGTCTCGAGCTACCAGCAGCTCGACGACGGCCAGGAATGGTTCCAGCAGATCCGCGACGTCGCGGCGAAGCACGGGTTCGCCAAGAACGCCAAGGAACTCAAGAAGGACCCGGACGCCTACCCGGGCTCGATCCGCGAGGCGTCGCAGATCATCCGGATCGCGATCACCGGCTCGACCCGCAGCCCGGACCTGCACTCGATCACGCAGGCGCTCGGTGCGGAGGAAACGTTGCGGCGCTTCGGGAATCTGACGAACTGACGCCGTTGCTCGCGAGGGCGGCGCCGGTTCCCGCCGGCGCCGCCGTTCACGAGTTCAGGATCTCGGCGAGGGCGGCGTCGTCGGCTCGGCGTTCGGCGCGAACCGCACCGGCGAATTCGCCGGCCACTTCGCTCAGCGTGCGCAGGGATTCCTCGGGCGACCGCGCGGCTTCGGCCAGCCGGGCGACGATCGAGGGGTACGGCGCGGCCTGGTCGTCGACCAGGAACAAGCCGGTGTTGCTCCGCGGGAAGTACACCGCTGGGTCTGGACCGTGGAACAGAGTGAACGCGTCCTCGGCGATGGTTTCGCTGGGGAGGACGCGGATTTCGGTGGTGGCAGCCAGTTCTTGAAGGCTTCGGACCTGCCGGAGCATGGTGTCGGCGTCGCCGAAGTGGTTCGCCAGCGCGGCAGTGCCGACGAAGAACGCCGCTTCGGTGCCGGAGAGGATGCGGGCGCGGTCGACGCGCTGGGCGACGATCGGTTCGAGCGCGGCTTCCGGGGGCAGGTCCGGGCCGCAGGCGAGGCGGGCGTAGTCCGGGATCTGCAGCAGATCCGGGACGAGGATCGGGGCCCAGACCGAGAGGCGTTCGGCTGCTCGTTCGTAGCAGACGAGGGTCTCGTAGTGGGTGCGGTCGGCCTGCGTTCCCGGGGTGAACCAGGCGGAACCGGCGGCGGCTCGGGCCAGCGAACGAATCCGGGCTTTGCGGTCGCCGACCACGCCCAGCGCGCCGAGGATTCCGGCGACCTCCTCCGGCAGCGGGACAGGTTCGCCTTGTTCCCAGCCGGACAGCTGGCCGGGCGAGACGCCGAGGTGCCGGGCCAGCTGCGGGAGGTCGAGGTTCGCTTCGGAGCGGGCGGTTCGCAGGGCCGCGCCGAGGGCACGCGCTCGCGGGTTGGGCATGGGCTGGTCACCTCCGGTCTTGGCGATGGTGCCCGGTTGTCGGCGGCGGCGCATCCCGGCCGGTCAGGCCGGCCGGAGCAATCCGGACAGCCAGCCGGCGAACACTTGCTGCACGTCGGCGCGCACTCGGTCCGGGTCGTCCGCGACGGCGATCATCCGGGCGGCTTCCATCACGGTGCTGAGGACCAGCTGTGCCAGCGTCTCCACCGGAGTGTCGGCGATCAAGCCGGAGTCCCGGGCCTTGGCCAGGTTTTCCGTGACGAGACCCAGGCCGTAGGCGGCTTCGATCTGCCGCCATTCCTCCCAGCCCAGCACGGCGGGCGCATCGGTGAGGGAGATCCGCCGGACTTCCTCGCGCAGGCACGCGTCGAGGAAGACGCCCAGCGCGGTAGCGAGGCCGGACAGCGGGTTTGCCGCATCGCCGAGCACGGCGTCCACCTCGTTGGTCAGCTCTCGTTCCAGCACTTCGACTACGGCGCGGAAGAGGCCCTTCTTGTCGCCGAAGTGGTGGTACAGCGCGCCTCGGGTGACACCTGCCGTGCGCGTGATTTCTTCGGCGGGCACATCGTGGTAGCCGCGCGCGCCGAACAGGTCGCGCGCGGCCGTGATCAGGGCGGCTCGCGTCGCGTCGGAGCGTTCCTGCTGGGTACGTCGCACGCACCTAATCTGCCATGGCGGCGGCGAATCGTTTGATGTGGCCGGCCAGTGCGTCCGGCTGGTCTTCGGAGACGAAGGTGTAGGAATCCGGGACCTCGACCAGTTCAGCGTCCGGCAGCACGGCCGCCAACCGGTGGGCGAGGCTGATCGGGAACAGCTTTTCCTCCGGCGGCCAGACGAGCAGGACTGGCTGGTTGAACTGACGCAGTTTCTCGGCCGCGGCGAGGGTGTGCCGGGAGTGGACGGTGCGGAGGAACTTGCGCAGGTCTCGGCGCACTCCCTTGGACTTGCGGAGCTTTCCGAGGTACTCCTCGGCGATGGCGGGCGGCAGCGGGCGTTTGGCGACCCAGCCGAAGAGGAGCGGCAGCCGGTACAGGGCCCTGATCCGCAGCAGCTGGCCGAGGACGGACATCGAGCCGGGGATGCGGGCGATCTTCGGCAGCGGGCGGAAGATCGGCGGGAAGAAGTACTCGAAGCTGTCCGACGGGGTGAGCACGACTTTGCCGACGCGGTCCGGGTAACGGGCGAGCAGGAGCTGGGTGATGGCCCCGCCGGTGTCGTTCGCGACGAGGATCGCGTCTTCCAGGTCCAGTGCGGTGAGGAAGTCGCCGAGGAGGGTGGCTACGGCGGGTGCGCTGAGGTCGGCGTCCGGCCGCATCGGGGTGGTGTGCGAGCCGAGCGGGAGATCGGGGGCGAGGCAGCGGAATCCGGCGTCGGCGACGGTGGGGACGACTTTGCGCCAAAGGAGGGCGTTGGTGAGGACACCGTGCACGAAGACGACCGGGCGGGCGCCGGGTTCGCCCCGGTCGTAGTAGCGGAGGGTGCCTTGGGCGAGGGGGAGGAGGTGCTGGGCGCCGAGCGCTTCTTGTGAGGTCATGCACCGGAAGATACATACATTCAGTCTGTATGTAAATTACGCCTGAGGTAATGCGACTCGGTCCGTGAAGGGGCCCTGACGGGAATCTGGGTCCAGCAAGGGTCCTTCACCGGCGCAAGGCTGGGTGGCGCGCGACGGCTACCTGCAGGACGTGCAGAGTCCAGAGATCGCTTCGCCGGGGGAGTCGGTCGGGGCGGTCGCCTCCAGCCGGCCGCATTGCCGGCACAGCAGGTGCGAATGGTCGAAGCCGGACATCTCGTAGCGCTGGGCGACTCCGACGTGGTCGAACCTGTGCACCAGGCCGGCGGCGACGCCGGTGGCGAGCACGTCGTGCACCGCGCGGGTGGAGGCCATCCGCAACCGGGTGCGGACCAGCGGCAGCAGTTCGGCGACGGTGACGTGCGGGTGGTCGGCCAGTACTTCGAGCACGACTTGCCGCACGGTCGTCACGCGCAGTCCGGCGCGCCGGAGCCGGACGTCCACGGGAGCGTCGGAAGGAACCGGGGTCGTGAGCACGGCACCATTGTCAACCCTAAAGTTGATCCAGTCAAACCTAGGATCAGGTCAACTCTGGGACTGTGAGCCGGTGCACGACAGAATTGATCCGGTCAACTCCGCGGGTACGCTCGCGGCCATGGACGAGTTAGCGGCGCGGTTGCGCGACAAGGGCCTGCGCGTCACGCCGCAGCGGCGCGCGGTGCTGGCGGCGGTCGCCCGGACTCCGCACGTCACCGCCGCCGAGATCGCGTCCTCGCTCTCCGCCGAAGGCGCGGTCGGCGCGTTGTCCCGGCAGGGGCTGTACAACGTGCTGGACGACCTGGTCGGCGCCCGGCTGCTGCGCTCGCTGGAGCCGGCCGGGTCGCCGGCCCGGTTCGAAGTGGAGCTTGACGACAACCACCACCACCTGGTGTGCCGTGGTTGCGGACGCATTCAGGACGTGCCGTGCGCGGTCGGCGCCGCGCCGTGCCTCGAACCTGGCCCGGTACCGGGATTCCGGGTGGACCAGGCCGAGGTCACCTGGTGGGGCATGTGCGAGGAGTGCGAGAACCGCGGTTAGCTTGTCTCACGTGGCGCGCGCCGAACGGTTGGCTGGCCTATCGGTGAAGGGCCCGTCGAGGGAATCCAAGTCCCTGAAGGGGCCCTTCGCGGCCAGACCGGCACACTGGCCGCCCAGGCATCACGGGAGCAGCACCTGAGACAAGCTTTTAGCGCAGCGCGTCCCGCAGGGCGGCGAGCCCGACCGGGCCGACCGCCAGCGCGTCGTGGTGCCACTGGCGCAGCGTGAACCCGGGCTTGGCGGCCGCTTCCTCGCGGGCCTGCAGCCAGGCGCGTTCGCCGAGCTTGTACGAGATGGCCTGGGCCGGCCAGCCGAAGTAGCGGACGACCTCGGCGTGCACGCGGTGTTCCGCGGCCAGTCCGCGTTCGTGCAAGAACCGGCAAGCGGTCTCGAAGTCCCAGCGGGAACCGTCCGGCAGCGGCAGGTTCAAGTGCGCGCCGAGGTCGATCACGACCCGGGCGGCGCGCAGCGCGGAACCCGCGAGCATTCCGAGCCGGGTGCCGCGCTCGGAGTACCAGCCCAGTTCGTCGGCGAGGCGTTCGGCGTAGAGCGCCCAGCCCTCCGCGTGCCCGCTGACCGAATGGATCCGGGCGTAGCGGCTCACCGCGTCTCCGGCCAGGCTGGCGACGCCGATTTGCAGATGATGCCCGGGGACGCCCTCGTGGAACACCGTGGTCAGCTCCGACCAGGTGGCGAACCGGTTCCGCCCGCCCAGCGGCCACCAGGTGCGGCCGGGACGGCTGCCGTCCTCGGCCGGGCCGGTGTAGTACGGCGAACCGGCGCCGGAGTCGCGCGCGAGGGTGACGTCCAAGGCGTGCAACGGTTCCGGGATGTCGAAGTGTTCCGCGGCCGCCTCGAGCGCATGGTCGTGCGCGGCGCGTAGCCAGTCCAAATAGGACTCTTCGCCGTCCACCGCGCATTCGTCGTTCAGCAGCGCGAGAACTTCCCTTACGCTCGCGCCCGGCCGGATTTTCGCGGCCTCGGCGGCGATTTCGGACTCGATCCGGGCAAGCTCGGCCCAGCCCCACTCGTACGCTTCGGCCAGATCGATCTCCGCGCCGAGGCACAGCCGGGCGCCGACGGCGTAGCGCTCCGCGCCGACGCCTTCGGTTTCGGTGGCGTGCGGGGCATAGTCCTCGCGCAGGAAGCGGGCGATCGCCGCGTAACCGCGGTGCGCGGCGGCAGCGGCGGCGCGCAGGTCGTCGGCTTGCGGTCCGTCGCCGTACTCCGCTACGAGTCCATTGTGGACCCCGGCATACCGGTCGGCCTGTGCGGCGGTTTCCAGCGCCTGCCGGCGGGCGGCGCGCAGCCCGCGGCCGAGGCCGGTCCGCAGCGTCGTCTGCCAGCCGGCCAGCATCGTTTCGACGCCGGCCATCCGGATCGCCAAGGCGCGCCAGGCGTCCTCGCCGGTGCGCGGCATCAGCCGGACGGAGTCGGCCAGCGAGCTGAGCGTGCCGAAATGCGCTTGGACAGTCCGGTACGGCTCGTCGAGGTCGTACCAGGCCAGCTCGGCTTCGAGGCTGTTCCGCAGGTGCGCGGCGGCGATCCGGTCCGCGCGGGACTCGGGCGCCAGCGTCGCGAGAGTGGCGAGCGTGCGCCGGTTCAGGTCGGCGCGGGCGGCGAAACCGTCCGGGGTCAGGTCGGTGAGCGCGGCCGGGTCGACGGCGATGCCCGCGTAGGTGGCGGAGACCGGGTCGAGTTCGGCTTCGGCCGTCACATGGGTGTCGGACAGCTGGAAGATCGGGGTCACGCCGACACGTTAGCGGGCCACGCTCCGCAGAGGAGAACGCCCGCGCCGGTATGCGGCGCGGGCGTTCTGCGGGAGGTGGATCAGTCGGTGCCGGACTCCATCGCCGCCCGGTCGAGCAGTTCGACGTCGTCCGTCTTGCCGCGCGAGGCGATCGCCTCGGCGCCGCCCTCGGGCATCGCGCCGATCAGACCGGTCGCGGCGGCCTGCGCGGCGCCGATCAGCTTCGGGTGCGAGGTGCCGCCGACCATGCCGAGGCTCGCGTACTGCTCGAGCTTGGCGCGGGAGTCGGCGATGTCGAGGTTCCGCATGGTCAGCTGGCCGATCCGGTCGACCGGGCCGAACGCGGAGTCCGCGGTGCGCTCCATCGACAGCTTGTCCGGGTGGTAGCTGAACGCCGGGCCGGTGGTGTCGAGGATCGAGTAGTCCTCGCCGCGCCGCAGCCGCAGGGTGACCTCGCCGGTCACCGCGGTGCCCACCCAGCGCTGCAGCGACTCGCGCAGCATCATCGCCTGCGGGTCGAGCCAGCGGCCCTCGTACATCAGCCGGCCCAGCCGACGGCCCTCGTTGTGGTAGCTGGCGAGAGTGTCCTCGTTGTGGATCGCGTTGACGAGCCGCTCGTAGGCCGCGTGCAACAGCGCCATGCCGGGAGCCTCGTAGATGCCGCGGCTCTTCGCCTCGATGATCCGGTTCTCGATCTGGTCGGACATGCCGAGCCCGTGCCGCCCGCCGATGGCGTTGGCTTCGAGCACCAGGTCCACCGCGGTGTCGAACTCCTTGCCGTTGATCGTCACCGGGCGGCCCTGCTCGAAGCCGATGGTGACGTCCTCGGCGGGGATCTCGACCGACGGGTCCCAGAACCGCACGCCCATGATCGGCTCGACGATCTCGATGCCGGTGTCGAGGTGCTCCAGCGACTTCGCCTCGTGCGTCGCGCCCCAGATGTTGGCGTCGGTGGAGTACGCCTTCTCGGTGCTGTCGCGGTAGGGCAGCTCGTGAGCCTGCAGCCACTCGGACATTTCCTTGCGGCCGCCGAGTTCGGTGACGAACGCCGCGTCCAGCCACGGCTTGTAGATCCGCAGTCCGGGGTTGGCGAGCAGGCCGTAGCGGTAGAACCGCTCGATGTCGTTGCCCTTGTAGGTGGAGCCGTCGCCCCAGATCTGGACGTCGTCCTCGAGCATCGCGCGCACCAGCAGGGTGCCGGTGACCGCGCGGCCGAGCGGGGTGGTGTTGAAGTAGGCCCGGCCGCCGGTGCGGATGTGGAACGCGCCGCAGGTCAGCGCCGCAAGCCCCTCTTCGACGAGGGCTTCCTTGCAGTCCACCAGCCGGGCGAGCTCCGCCCCGTAGGCGTGCGCGCGGCCCGGGACGGACGCGATGTCGGGTTCGTCGTACTGGCCGATGTCGGCGGTGTAGGTGCACGGGACCGCACCCTTGTCGCGCATCCAGGCCACTGCCACGGACGTGTCGAGGCCGCCGGAGAACGCGATGCCGACCCGCTCGCCGACGGGAAGGGAAGTGAGCACCTTGGACATAGGAATGATTATGCACGACGATGTATGAACGTGCATCCCCGGGTGGTGTGAACTCGCTCTCCCGGACCGCCACCCGAAGCCCGGCTGGAACGCGGCGCGGTGCTTCGCCGGGCAGCGCCTGGACCGGATGAGCCGCCGGATGTCGGTGGCTCGACCGCCGAACCGGGCCATCGGCCGGGTGCCGACCAGCCCGTTCTCCCGTTCATTCCGGACCTGCCGGGGACCGGCAGGAAACTGACAGGTTTCTCCCAGCGGGTTCATAGCTACGCGGCTGAGACTGGGGTTTCCCCGGCAGGAGAGGACACCCGGCATGGACCCGGTGATCAGGAACAGGCAACAGGAACGGGCGCGCGTCCGGCACCGGACCGCGTTCACCACGGCGGTCGCGGCGGTGCTCGGCATCGCGGCGGCGGGCGGGATCGGATACGGGCTGACCGCGGCGCACGCTTCGCCCGCCGGCAGCACCTCGGCAACCGGCGACTCCAGCACCGGCACCGGCAACAACTTGAGCACCTCCGGCCAGGACCAGCTGCAGGCGCCCGCGGCCAATCCCGGGCACGGTTCCGGCCGCGCGCACACCGGGTCGGGTGCGTCGTGACCGGGCCGTACTCGGCGGAGTTCCCGGCACTGGGCACGACCGCCCGGGTGCTCGTCACCGAGGAGGCCGCGCTCGGCCCGGCGACCGCGCTGCTGCGCACCCGGCTCGCCGAACTCGACCAGGCGTGCAGCCGGTTCCGGACGGATTCGGAAATCTCCGCTCTGCACCGCTCGGCCGGTCGCGAGGTGCGGGTGAGCCCTCTGCTGGCGGACGCGTTGTCGGCGGCACTGCGGGCGTCCTGGCTGACCGGCGGCCTGGTGGACCCGACGGTCGGCGGGTCGATGGCGGCGCTCGGCTACGACCGGGACTTCGCGTCGGTCGCCGACGGGCCTGAGCTGTCGCCGGTCCCCGCACCCGGAACGCACCGGGTGCTGTTCGACCCCGCGACCCGGACGGTCGTGCTGCTGCGCGGGGTGTTTCTCGACCTGGGCGCGACCGCGAAAGCTTTCGCCGCGGACCGGACCGCCGTCGAGATCGCCCGCCGCGCGGGATGCGGCGTGCTGGTCAACCTGGGCGGCGACCTCGCGGTCCACGGCCCGGCTCCGGAGGGCGGCTGGCAGGTCGCGATCGGCGACGACCACGCCGACGCGGCTGATCAGTCCGGCCCGACGATCACGCTGACCAGCGGCGGACTGGCCACGTCGGGGGTGGCCAGGAGGACTTGGCGGCGCGGCGACCGGACGGTGCACCACATCGTCGACCCGCGGACTGGCAAGCCGGCCGGCCCGTGCTGGCGGACGGTGTCGGTGGCGGCGAAGTCCTGCCTGGACGCCAACACCGCGAGCACGGCTTCGGTCGTGCTCGGGACGGCGGCACCGGACTGGCTGACGTCGAGGGGCCTGCCGGCCCGGCTGGTGAGTTCGCGGGGTGCGGTGGCCACCACCGCGGGCTGGCCGCAGGACCGCAAGGTGCGTGCGTCGTGAGCTCCGCGCTCTGGTACTTCAGCCGGGCGACCGGGATCGTCGCATTGGTCTTCTTCACCGCGGTCGTCGTGCTCGGGTTCTTGAACACCAGCCGGCTGGCGACGCGCCGGTGGCCCCGGTCCGCGCTGGCCGACCTGCACCGGAACCTCTCGCTGGCCAGCCTCGTGTTCTTGGCCGCACACATTGTGTTCGCGGTAGTGGACGGCTACGTGAATCTCAGCTGGCTGGCGGTGCTGGTTCCGTTCGTCTCGGGCTACCAGCCGTTCTGGGTCGGACTCGGTGCGGCCGCGGTGGACCTGCTGCTCGCCATCGTGGTGACCAGTCTCTTGCGGGCGCGCATCCCGCTGCGGGTGTGGCGCGCGGTGCACTGGCTCGCCTACCTGTGCTGGCCGGTCGCGCTCGTGCACGGCATCGGCCTGGTCGCCTCCGACAGCGCCCGTCCGCTGCTGGTCTCGCTGGACATCGCCTGCGTGATCGCCGTGCTGGCCGCCGCGACGGTGCGGTTCAGCAGTACCCACCCCGACACCGAGGCTCGCCGCCTCTCGTCCCTTCAGAGGTGACTTCCGTGCTTCCCTCGCGCCGGCACAACCTGGCCGCACATCTGACTGTCCACGGTGGACTTCCCGTGCTGAGCCGGGACGCGCTGATCCGCGAGATCGACGCCGCCGGCCTGCGGGGCCGCGGCGGAGGGGGCTTTCCCTCCGCGGTGAAACTGCGCTCGGTCGCACCCGGTCAGGCGATCGTGATCGCCAACGGCTGCGAGAGCGATCCGTTCAGCACGAAGGACCGTGCGCTGCTCGACCTCGCGCCGCACCTCGTGCTGGACGGCATCCAGGTCGCGGCTCGCGCGGTCGGTGCGACGGAGGCATTTCTCTGTCTGCACGAAGGAAACCGCAGCGTGCTGGAGGCGTTGGCGGAACGCCGCGACGCGGTGCCGGTCAAGCTGATCGCTGTGCCGCCGCGGTACGTCGCGAGCGAGGAGACCGCACTCGTGCACTTCCTCGCGTCTGGCGACGCGCGCCCGACCGGCAAGCTTCCGCGCCCGACAGAGCGTGGCTTGTACGGGCGGCCGACTTTGGTGCAGAACGTCGAGACGCTGGCCCGGTTCGCGCTGATCAGCCGCCTCGGCGCGGACCGCTACCAGGCGGGCCGGACCGACTTGGTCACCGTGACCGGCGCGGTTTCGCGGCCGGGCGTGCTGGAATTTCCGGCGGGCACGCCGATCTCCACGGTCCTCGCCCGGGCGGGCGGATCCCTTGCCTCGCGAGCGGTTCTGGTCGGCGGGTTCGGCGGGACGTGGCTGCCGCGGGCGCTCGCGGACCCGGTGCCGCTGGGGAAGGAGCCCGGGTTGTCGTCCTTGCACCTGCTGCCGGACCCGGGCTGCGGACTGGAGGTGACGGCGCGCATCCTGTCCCGGCTGGCGGCGGAGTCGGCCCGGCAATGCGGGCCGTGCATGTTCGGCCTTCCGGCTGTCGCTGGAGATTTCGCCGAACTGCTGGCCGGGCGGGACTCGACAGGGCGGCTGGCACGCCGTCTCCCGGTCCTGACCGGCCGCGGCGCGTGCGCCCACCCGGACGGAGCGGCGCGACTGGCGGCGAGCGCGTTGCGGGTGTTCGCCGCGGACGTCCAGGCACATCTGACAAGCGGCTCGTGCCGGGTGACGGCGGGTGCGGCGTGAACCGGCTGACGGTGGATCCGATTGCCTGCCGGGCACACGGGTTGTGCGCGGAGGTGCTGCCGGAGCTGGTGTCGTTGGACGAGTGGGGCTATCCGGTGATCGCCGGTGCTTCGGTACCGGAGCCGCTGGTGGCCGAGGCCCGGCGCGCGGCGGCGGCTTGCCCGGTGCTGGCGTTGCGGCTGCGGAAGAGTGCTTAAGAGCGCGTCTCAGTTGACTAGGGCGCCGAGATCCCTCACGGACGAGTCCGCCCGCCCTGTCAACCGCACCAAACGAGACACGCTCTTAGCCGCGACTTCGAACCACGGCGGCGGCCCGGAATCCGTTTTCGTTATCCGGCGGGCGAATCGGGGGAGTCCGGCGTGCGCCGTCCGCCGGCGTTCTGTCCGCCGTGCGGACGTATTTTCACGTTCTCTCGCAACAGCAGGCGGCGGATTGTGCCGTAGGAAGCGGAATGCTGTGCGGCCAGGTGCTGCATCGGGGCACCGGCCTCGTATTCCCGGACTATCCGGGCGGTGTCGAGCTTGCGGCGCACCCCTCGGCGGATCTCTGGCAGCACCGCGCCTTCCTGGCGCAGCAGGCGTCCGGTCCAGCTCAGCGACAGGCCGTGTTCCCGGGCGATTTCGGTGATCGACGCGCCGCGCCGCCAGGATTCGAGCATCCGGCGATTGCGGTCGGTGCGTGCGTTCTCCGGCGTGTCCATGCGATCGCCCCCGCGGCTGCCCTCGGCCGTGTCCGGCCTTGCATTGTGGGCCGCGCGGGGGCGGTCTGCTAACCACCGAAAGTGGTGAATCGGCACGCGGGCACGGTGTGCGACTGCAGTTGCCGACGCACTACGAGCGGATTGCCCGGGTCAGGGCAGCAACTCGAGGATTTCGGCGACCGTGCCGGTCTCGCCGAGCCGCGGGAAGATCCGCTGGACGCTGTTCTCGTGGGCTTCCGGCTGCGTATCCGCCATCGCGTCGGTCGCCAGCACCACGTGGTACCCGTGCTCGTGCGCGGCACGGGCGGTCGACTCCACGCCGATGCTCGTCGCCACCCCGGTGAGCACCACCTGGGTCACGCCGCGGCGGCGCAGCTGCAGGTCGAGATCGGTGCCGTAGAAGGCGGACCAGTTGCGTTTGGTCACCACGATGTCCTGGTCGTGCCCGGCCAGCTCCGGGGTGATCTGGTCCCAGCCGTCCGGGCGGGCGAAGCTGGACCGCGGCGCTTCGGTGCGGCCGGGGACCAGGTCGGCGCCGTCGGCGGCGAAGGTGACGCGGACCAGGACGACCGGATGCTCGCGGGCGCGGAAGGCGTCGGCCAGTTCCGCCGTGCGGGCGATGACTTCCGGCACCCCGGGGAGGGCGGCCAGTCCGTTCTGCAGATCGACGACGACCAGCGCGGGTTGGGGATCGAGCGTGCTGACAGGCATGTCTGGGTCCTTCTCTGCGGGCTGGGGAGGACGAAGTCCGGCGCGGGTGATCGCGCGCCTGCCGGCAGCATAGACAGGTTAGACTGGGTAAATCAAACTGAACAGTCTTGGTTGCTAATCAGTGCGGGACCCACAGTGTGACGCGGGTGCCGTGGCCGGGCGTCGATTCGACCTGTCCGGTGCCGCCGACCTCGGCCAAGCGCGCCTCGATGGACTGCTGGATGCCGAAGCCGGGACGCCGCTGGCGCACGTCGAAGCCGCGGCCCTGGTCGCGCGCGACTACCGCGGTGCCGCCGTCGCGCTCCTCGACGCGGAGCACGACCTGGCGGGTTCCGGCGTGTTTCGCGGTGTTGCGCAATGCTTCTCGCACTGCTTCGCACAACGCGGTGCGGCGGTCGGCGGAAAGGCGGTCGTCGTCGGCGAAATCCGCGGCTACGAGTTGGGTGCGCAGGCCCTCGCGGGCCAGTTCGGCGGCGACGTCGGCCAGTTCGACCAGGAAAGTGCGCCGGGAACGCTGGTCGACGGGTTCGGTGATGCTGCGGCGGAGTTCGGCCGCTTCGGCGTGCGCGACGGCGCGGAGCTGGGCGAGCCGTTCCGCGGCGTGATCGTCGTCGCCGGGCGGAGTGATCGCGAACGCTTCCAGGGTCTGCAGGACGCTGTCGTGGAGGAGGCGCCGGGTGCGGCGGCGTTCGGCTTCCTGGCCGCGGCGCAAGCCGATGTCGAGGGCGAACCGGGTGCCGACGCCGAGCAGGACGAGGATGCCGCAGGCGACGATGATCGCCACCGCCAGCGCGATCAGGCAGCCGACCGAGCGGCTGACCGCCAGCGGGTCGGTCAGCGGGAGACCGCCGGCCAGGGTCAGCGCGGCGCGGACCGGGATCGCCGCGGCCAGCAGGCCCAGCGCGGCGGGGAGGCCCCGGGTGCCGGCCCACATGGCGACCGCGCCGATCATCCAGGTCCAGGCCACGTCGACGGCGAAGGGCTGGACCGCCGACGGCGCGGTCGCGGCGACGACCACGTTGAGGAGGAGTCCGACAGTCAGATCGGCGATCAGGACGGGGCGGGTGCGGCGGGCGGGAAGTCCGCGGGACCGGATCAGCCACCAGAGGAATCCCGCGTTCGCGGTCATCCCGAAGGCGGTCGCCGAAAGGACTTGGGGCAGGCCGAGAGCACCGTTGGCCGAGGCGTAGCCGATGAAGACCTTGAGAAAGGCGGCGATGCGGTAGGCGGCCGGGACGACCACCCAGTAGCGGGCGGCCCGGGCCAGGGTGGCGTCGCCGACCGCGGAGAGGTCGCCGGCGGGGTCCGGGGGCTCTGCGGGGCTGCCGCGGAGAATGGTGCGGACCAGATCTTTGCGTGGCACTGCGAAGGCTGGTTTCGGCATGCATCGGCCCCCCGGTTTCCCTAGCGAGGATAGGGGAGGGAAGACCCGGATTGTGCCGATCGTGCCGGTCGGCTTGTCCGTGAAGGCCCCCTTGCCGGAATCAGATTCCGGCAAGGGGCCCTTCACGGCCTCGGAAAGATCAGTGCCGGGTGTGGCTCGTGTGGGTGGACGACGTGTGTGTCGACCCGGAATGCTTGCCGGTGGCCACGAAGTACACGATCACCGCGATCGCGATCAGGGCCAGGATCACCGCGATGGTGATCTTGACCTTGCTCCACGGACGCTCGCCGTGGATCTCGCCGGTGCGGCCGTTGACCAGGATCTGCCAGGTCTTGCCCGCGTACACGTAGCTCGCCACCCACACCGGGAGCAGCAGCAGCTTGAACGTCACGTTGTTGTGCTGGGTGTCGACCGAGTCCAGCCGCTGCTCGTCGCCGCCGATGTCGTGCCTGCAGTCGTCGGCGATGACCGGGGCCATCCGGTTCTTGGCCTCTTCGAAGCCGTTCTCCGGTTCCACGTCGTAGCGCAGCGCGTAGTGCCCGGACAGGAACTGGGGCTGATACGGCGCCGATTCGAGCAGCGGCCACGGCGCGAGCTTGTCCAGTTCCGGCAGCGGCAGCTGCATGCTCGCCGGCACCAGCACGTCGTCGAAGTTCCGGGCGACCCGGCCGCGCGCCGGGTACCAGCGGGTGTGGCGGACCTGGCGGGTCTTGCGCTCGCCGTTCTCGTAATAGGTCTCGGTCACGTAGTAGTACTCGCCGCGCGAGCCGGTGTAGACCGACACCGTCTGCGAGTCGTAGGTCCAGTGCGGGATGTAGGTGCTCTTGGTGGACTCGGCGGTGGTGACCTTCTTCAGCGCGTTCGGCGCGAACCAGCGCGAACCCGTCCACTTCTTCAGGTGCGTGCTCACCGCGCCGCGGTCGAACGCGAACGGCAGCACACCCTCGGGAACCAGCTGCCCGGACGCGTTGCCGTCGATGACCAGCGGCGCGCCGCAGAACTGGCATACGCTCGCGGTCTCGTTCGTCTCCGTTCTCGCCCCGCACCGCTGGCAGACGAACACGTACTTGCCGATGGAACCCACCGGCTTGCGGGCGAGGCTGGCCAGCTGGGCGAACGGGATCTCGTTGATCTGCCGGTCGCCCTGCGCGATCTCCTGCCGGTACCCGCAGTACGGGCACTGCAGGGACGTCGAGCCGGGCGCGAACTCCAGCCGCGCCCCGCAGCCGCCGCACGGATAGGTCGTGTTGGCCACGCCGCTCTGCTGGAAGCCTGGATCGGTCATGGGTCTCCCCCGGAACGGTCGGTTCGGCTCAGGACTGCGGCGGGAGCGGCGGCGGGGCCGCGCCGAACAGCGCGGACACCTCCGGCACCTGCGACGCCGGCGTCCACTGCGCCATGCCGGCCTTCCACACGAGCGTGTCCTGGACGAGCGCGCCGGCGGAGATCTGCTGGCCGAGGCCGTTGCGGTCGAACGGGCCGAGCTGCTGGCCGTTCGCGCCGATGAACCACTGCTCGCCCTGCGGCAGCGGCGGCGGCATCGGAGGCTGCTGCGGCGGGGGCGCCTGCTGGTACTGCTGCGGTTGCTGGTACTGCTGCGGGGCGGCCTGCTGGTACTGCGGCTGCTGCGGGCCGGCCGCGCGCTGGCCGAGAGCCATGCCCAGTCCGATGCCGAGCCCCTCGCCCGCGCCGCCCTGGTTGTTGGCGGCGGCCTCGATCGCGTTCGCGGACTGGAACTTCGTGTACTGGTCGAGGTCGCCGACCACGCCCATCTGGGTCCGCTTGTCCATCGCGGCCTCGACCTCGGGCGGCACCGAGATGTTCTCGATCATGAACTTCGAGATCTCGACGCCGACCTCGCGCAGTTCGAGGTTCAGCGCGTTGGCGATCTTGCCCGCGATCTGGTCCTGCTGGGTGACCAGGTCGAGCATCGGCACCTTGGCCGCCGCGATCGACGGCCCGAGCTTGCTGATGACCATGCTGCGCAGGTACTCCGACACCTCTTCGGTGCGGAACTGCGGGTCGGTGCCGGCCAGCTCCTTCAGCAGCGCGACCGGCTCGACCACCCGGACCGCGTAGCCGCCGAACGCGCGCAGCCGGACCATGCCGAACTCCGGATCGCGCAGGATGATCGGGTTCTGCGTGCCCCACTTGAGGTCGGTGAACTGCCGGGTGTTGACGAAGTACACCTCGGCCTTGAACGGCGAGTTGAAGCCGTACTTCCAGCCCTTGAGGGTGGACATGATCGGCATGTTCTGCGTCTGCAGGGTGTACATGCCGGGCGGGTAGGCGTCGGCGACCTGGCCTTCGTTCACGAACACCGCGGCCTGCGACTCGCGCACGGTCAGCTTGGCGTTCATCTTGATCTCGTTCTCGTAGCGCGGGAAGCGCCACACGAGAGTGTCCCGGCTGTCGTCGGTCCACTCGATGATGTCGATGAATTCGCCGCGGATCTTGTCGAAGATGCCCACGTCAACCCCCCGTCGTCGTCGCCTCGCCTGAGGCACACTGCCGGCCCGGAGTCACAGTACAGGGCACGGTTCGCGCGCGATGACTCTGGCACGGACGTGTCCGGCGCGGAGTGCGGCAGCAGGGACGAAACGGCGGCAGGGCATGGTGATCCGCCTGGTCGCGGGGCATTTCACCGCGCCCCGGCCAGCCGGAAATCCGCCCTCTGCGGGGTGCCTCCGTCCGGTCCGCCGGCAGGCGGCGGGCTGCCGGCGAGCGGGGCGAGTCATTCGTCCGGTTCCGGGCGCCGCCGGACTTCGCGGCCGTCGGTCCGCACCGTGAGCAGTTCCTGGGTCCGAGGCAGCGGGAAGTCCGGCGGCCGGCCGTAGCCGCAGCGGAAGGCGAGAGGCCCCGGACGGTGATCGGCAGGTCCGCGGGGTCGAGGTAGCCGACCGGGCGCGGAGCGGGATCTCGTGAACATCGTCGATCTCTTCCGCGGCGGTCACCTTCCCGGCGTGGCGCGGTGGTCCGGTCCGATCGCCAGGAGATCCCCGGTCCAGTGTTCGCGCAGCCGCCGGTCGTGCGTGGCGGCCACGATCGCGCCGGGATTGGTGCGCAGCGCCTCCTCCAGCTCGTCGCACAGGGTGGGGGAGAGGTGGTTGGTCGGCTCGTCGAGCAGGAGCAGCTGCGGCGGGTCGGCGATGAGCAGCGCCAGCGCGAGCCGGCGCCGCTGACCGGCGGACAGCTCGCCGACCGGGCGGGCGGACTCGGGCTTTCCCAGCAGCCCCAACGACGAAAGCGGTACCTCGGCGGCGCGTTCGGGGCCGAGGACCGCGGCGTAGGTGGCGCGCGCCGTCCGGTTCGGCCGGTCGAATGCGGTGTCCTGGCCGAGGAATCCGATCCGCAGGCCGGGCTGCCGGGTCACGCCGTCGACGGCCGCCCGTCCGGCCAGGACCTGGAGCAGGGTGGACTTTCCCGCGCCGTTCGGGCCGGTGACCAGGAGCCGGGTGTCCGGCCGGATCTCCAGCCCGGCGACGGACAGCCGGTCCGGCAGGTGCACGTTTTCCAGCGTGACCAGCTTTTCGCCGGACAGGCCGGCGGACAGGGCGCGCGGGCGGAACCGGAGCCGCGGCGGCGGGGCGGGCAGCTGAGTGCGTTCCTTCTCTTCGAGCCGTTTCGCGGCGGAGCGGACGCGCCGCGAGATCTGGTTCTGCACCCGGCCGGACGTGTGGCCGAACCCCATTTTCTCGTTGTCCCGCGCGATCCGTCCGGGTGCGATCCGATGCGCGGTGCTGCCGAGCGCGTCGCGCAGCTGCTCCAGCTCTTCCTGTTCTTCGAGGTACTGGCGTTCCCAGCGTTCTCGTTCGGCGCGTTTCCAGCCGAGGTAATCGGTGTAGCCGCCGCCGTGGCGCACCGGGCCTTCCGGCGACGGATCGAGGTCGAGAAGGTCGGTGCAGACGGCGTCGAGGAATGCTCGGTCGTGACTCGCGAACACCACGCTGCCAGGCAGTTCGCGCAGCTGCTGTTCTAGGAACGTGACCGCTTCGGCGTCGAGATGGTTGGTCGGTTCGTCGAGCAGCACCGCAGACGGACGGCGGATCAGCAGCTCGGCCAGCGCGAGGCGGCCGCGCTGGCCGCCGGAGAGCGACCCGAGCGCGCGGTCGCGCGGCACCGCGCCGAGCCCGAGGCCGGTCAGGACGACCTCCGCGCGGCGGTCCGCATCCCACACTTCGTGCCGCTGTGCCTGGTCGAGCAGTCCGGAGTACTCGGCGAGCCGAGCCGGATCGTCGTCGGAGAGCAGTGCGGCTACCCGCTCGAGCTCGGCCAGCACCCGGCGGGCCGCGGCGAGCGCGCGACCGACGACGTCCGCGATGGTCGCGGCCGGGTGGTACGGCATTTCCTGGTGCAGGAAACCGAGATCCGGCGGCCGTTCGACCTCGCCGCGGTCGGGCGCGTCCACCCCCGCGAGCACCCGCAGCAAGGTCGACTTCCCGGCGCCGTTCTCCCCGATCACGCCGATCCGGCGGCCGGGGGGCGCGGTGACCGACAGCCCGTCGAGCACGCGCCGTCCCCCGAGCACCCGCACGATCTCGTGCGCGCGCAGCGCGCTCACGCGTCGATCCCGGCCGTTTCCCGGAGCTGCCCGTTCTCCAGCCGCAGCCAGCGGTCGACGCCGATCTCGGCGAGGAACCGTTCGTCATGGCTGACCACGACGAACGCGCCCTGGTAGGCGTTCAGCGCGCTTTCCAGCTGACCGGCGCTGACCAGGTCGAGGTTGTTCGTCGGCTCGTCGAGCAGCAGCAGCTGCGGAGCGGGCTCGGCGAACAGCACGCACGCGAGCGTCGCGCGCAGCCGTTCCCCACCGGACAGCCCGCCGACCGGCAGATGCGCCCGCGCACCGCGGAACAGGAAGCGCGCCAACAGGTTCATCCGGTCCGCGGGCAGCATTTCCGGTGCCGCGCCGGCGAGGTTTTCCGCCACCGTCCGGTCGAGGTCGAGCAGGTCGAGCCGCTGCGAAAGGTACGCGATCCGGCTGTCCGCCCGGCTGATCTCGCCCGCGTCCGGCGCGAGCGTGCCGTGCACCAGCCGCAGCAATGTCGACTTGCCGACGCCGTTCGGGCCGGTGAGCGCGATCCGTTCCGGACCGCGAATCGACAGGTCCGCGCCTTCGCCCGCGAACAAGTCCCGGACCTTCAGGTGCTTGCCGTCGAACAACGTCCGCCCCTGCGGCACCGCAGTTTTCGGCAGTTCGAGACTGATCTTCTGTTCCTCGCGCAGCGACCGCTCAGCCTGGTCGAGCTTGGCTTTCGCCGCGCTGACCCGGGAGGCGTGCGCTCCGTCCGCCTTCGCCGCGGATTCCTGCGCGTTGCGCTTCATGGTGCCCGCGAAGATCTTCGGCAGTCCGGCACTGGACAGGTTCCGCTGTGCGTTGCTGGCCCGTTTGGCCGCGCGCTCGCGAGCTTGCTGCATCTCGCGCTTCTCGCGCTTGACCTCTTGTTCGGCGTTGCGGATGTTCTTCTCGGCGACCTCGCGCTCCGCCTGCACGGCCTGCTCGTATTCAGTGAAATTGCCGCCGTAGAACCGGATTTCGTCCGGGCCGAGCTCGGCGATCCGGTCCATCCGGTCGAGCAGCGCGCGGTCGTGGCTGACCACGAGCAGGCAGCCGGACCAGTCGTCGAGCACCGCGCGAAGCTGGTGCCGGGCGGTCTGGTCGAGGTTGTTGGTGGGTTCGTCGAGAAGCAGGACGTCCGGGTCGCGCAGCAATTGCGCGGCGAGCCCGAGCGACACGACCTGGCCGCCGCTGAGCGTGCCGAGCAGCCGGTCGAGCGCGACGTCCCCGAGCCCGAGCCGGTCGAGCTGGGCCCGCGTACGGTCCTCGACGTCCCAGTCGGCGCCGATGGTCGTGAAGTGCTCCTCGGCCGCGTCGCCCCCTTCGACCGCCGTGATGGCCTTGAGGATCGCGTCGACGCCGAGCACCTCGGCGACCGTGCGCTCGGCGGTAAGCGGGAGATCCTGCGGCAGGTACCCGAGGACGCCGTCGACCGTGACGCTGCCCGCGGCGGGCTTGAGCTGCCCCGCGATGAGCTTGAGCAGGGTGGACTTGCCTGCCCCGTTGGGCGCGACGAGCCCGGTGCGTCCGGCCGGGAAGGTGGCGGAGAGCTGGTCGAAGACCGGCGTGTCGTCCGGCCAGGAGAAGGAGAGTCCGGAAAGGACGATGCGGAGATCGGACATGGCGGTGCGTGCCTCACGGTGGATCGGCAGGCGGTGGCGCCTGCTGGGATTGGGCGGACGACCTGGCGGGCTTCGGTCGCACCGTTGGCCTTGCCGGTCCCGCGGCGGCGCTGGCGCGCGCGGCGGGAAATGGCGTTCTCTCGACCCTGTGCTGGGCGGCGCACCTGGCGGGCTTGCGGCCGCCGCCGGTGGTGCCGCACCCTGCCGGCGGTGCTGCACCGTTCCAGTGCGCTGCGCCTGGCGGCGGTGCCGCGTCCGGCCGAAGTGCGTCGCACTCGGCTGGGTTGGCCTCATCGCGGTCGCGGTGCCGCATCCGGTGGCGTGAGCCGCATCGCGGGTGCGGCACGCTGCCTCGGTGCGCAGCCGCACCCGAGTAGCGCGCTTCGCCTGCTGGGGGTCGAATACCTCGCAGCCCTCGAACTTCGCGGCGTCGGCGCGGTGCGCCTGACCTGCCGCGATACCGGGGGAATCTCCGTGCACGGCAGCAACGGCCGTGCCGGGGCTCAGCGAGGGGCCGGTGCCGTGCTCCCGGGACCGCCTGCGCGGCTGGTCCTCGGGAAGGCCCGTGCCCCGGGCTCACCCGGAGATGTCGTCTTCACCTGCCACGATAGGAATCCTCTGGATCGGTGCTGCTGGCCGCGATCAAGGATACCAAGGGATCTTGAGCCCCGCAGCTGAGTTCCGGGCCGGACGGCGGCGAGCCCCGGCTCGTCGGCCGACGAGACTTGACGGCAGACGCCGCGTACTCGTTGAGCCGCACGCGTCCCCGCTGGCTGGCGCTCCGGCCGCAGACCGGTCCCTCCGCTGCTGCCGGCGATGCGATCTTCCGGCCGATCCGGACGACGCCCGCCGCGCGATCAGAACGTCTCGCCCAGCCGGTCCAGCAATGGTGCCGCTTCGGCCAGCACGGCCAGCTCCTCCGCGGTGAAGCTCGTGGTGAGCGAAGCGGCGATCTGGCGGATCCGGGCGTCGCGGCGGGCGCGCAGGACTTCGGTCCCCTCGTCGGTCAGGGAGACGATCATCTGCCGTCCGTCCGCCGGGTCTGGGCTGCGCCGCACGAAGCCGCGACCGGCCAGTCCGCTGATGGTGGTGCTCATCGCCTGCGGGGTGATCTGTTCGGTCCGGGCCAGTGCTGCGGTGGTGGCCGGGCCGTAGCGGTTCAAGTGGGACAGCGCCGAGCGCTCCGGCAGGGACAGCTCGGCGGCGACGGGGTTCTGGCGGAGCCGGCGGGAGATCAGGCCGACCGCGCTGAACAGCGCGGCTGCTACATCCTCGGCGGAAGGGGCGGACATGGGAAGAGGCTAGAGCAGGTGGTCCGGGACGCCGCTGAGTGAGGCGAGGCAGCCTGGCCCGCTGTCGGAGCAGAGCGTCTTCCCTCTTCGACTCCGGAAAAAAGAACCCTCGCCCGCCGGGATGGGGAAAATCCTTGACCAATGCGATTGCGCCGGCTTCCGCGGCGGCAGTTCCACCACCGCCTCGCCGGTCCCCGTGGTCCCAGGCCGCGGCGCGGTGAACGCCGGTGTTCCCCGTCGGCCCGGTCGAACAGGAGGGACGAAATGGTCGCGAGACGTCGCCGGCCGCCCCGGGGACCACGCACTGTCCACAAAGGACTTCGCAGGTCGGTTGGGGTGCACGTCTGGAACTTGACGATCCGCGAAGGTACTGTCGAACGAACCGCTACGTCGCCGTCCGGTAGTCGGGAGGAGCAGTGTCGCTCGGAGGGATTCCGCCGCAGGGGGGTGCTGTGCTGCGCCCGCCCATCGCTGACTCCTGGCGCCGGTCTCGCCTGTTCGGGGTGGAACCAGGGCTGAACGCCTCGGCGATCTCGATCGCCGACGTCGACCCGGCCAGCAGGCTGATGAAGGCCGCCCGGCCGGTCCTCGACCAGCTGGCCGAGCAGCTCGCCGGCACGAAATTCTCCATCCTCCTCACCGACAAGGACTGCCGCCTGGTGTTCCGCTGGTTCGGCGACCGCGGCCTGCAGCACCAGCTCGAAGAGATCGGCGTCCTGCACGGCTCCCAGCTCAGCGAGGGCCGGGTCGGCACGAACGCGCTGGGCACGCCGCACGAGTCCCGGCAGGCCGTCGAGATCCACGGCCAGGAGCACTACGCCGACGCGTTGAAGCGGTTCAGCTGCTACGGCCATCCGATCCGGCATCCGCTGACCGGGCGCATCGAAGGCGTCCTCGACATCACCGGTGAAAGCACCAGCGGCAACCCGCTTTTCGGGCCGCTGGTGAAACGCGTGGTCGGCGACATCGAGCAGGTCATCCTGGAAACCGCGCGCGCCAGCGAACGCCGGCTGTTCCTCGCTTTCCAGCAGGCCACGCATCACCGCAGCGTGCCGGTCGCGGTGCTCGGCGGCGACCTCGTCTTCGCCAACGAAACCTGTATCGACCAGCTCCGGCCCGCCGATCCGACGCTGCTGCGCA
The DNA here is from genome assembly GCF_000383915.1 of Amycolatopsis benzoatilytica AK 16/65. Taxonomy (NCBI): domain Bacteria; kingdom Bacillati; phylum Actinomycetota; class Actinomycetes; order Pseudonocardiales; family Pseudonocardiaceae; genus Amycolatopsis; species Amycolatopsis benzoatilytica. The sequence goes on along the minus strand of NZ_KB912942.1, from coordinate 4,881,712 downwards.
CCCTGCTTCCGCAAGTGCCGGAACGCGGAGTGTTCGACACCTGCCTCGAGGTGGGGGACGGCATCACTCTCTCGGTGGCCGCCGAACGCGTCGCGGGGTCAACCGACGGCGCGGTATTCCGGATCTCGAAAACCGAGCGGCGGAAGTATGCGCCGGCGGCGGCGAAAACCGCCCGCTCCGTCCTCGTCACGGGCGAGCCCGGCACCGGCCGCACCACCGAAGCGCGCACCCGGGCCGGCGTGGACGACCCGGTCGTGCTGCATGCGGCCGCCGCGTTGCGGGAGGAACCGCGCGCCTGGGCCGCCCGCTTCGCAGACCTGGTCGGCCAGCCGGGGACCACGGTCATCCTGGACGACGTCCACCTGCTCCCGGAGAGCCTGCTGCCGCTGGTCGGCGAAGCACTCGACGACGGCAAGGCACTGCTGCTCACCAGCGTCCCGCCGAAGGCCATGCCGCCCGCCGTCGCGGCGGTGGCGACGAGGTGCGTCCAGACCGTCTCGCTCGCGCCGCTGCGCGAGCGGCTGGACGAGCTGCCCGCCATCGCCGAAGCGATGCTCCGCGACGAGCACCCGGACCGGAAACCACGGTTCACCGGCACCGCACTGGCCGCGTTGCGCACCCACCCGTGGTCCGGCAACCTGCACGAACTCCGCGCCGCGATGCGCGAAGTCTCCCGTCTTCCGTACACGGGGGTGATCGACCTCGCTCAGCTGCCGCCGGCTTGCCGCGGCAGCTCGAGGACCCGGCAGCTCGGCGGCCGCGAGCTCGCCGAACGGAACGCGATCGTCACGGCGTTGCGCGCCAGCGAAGGCAACAAGCTGCGCGCCGCGCGCGAGCTGGGCATCAGCCGCACCACGCTCTACCGCCGCATGCAGGCGCTGGGCATCACCGAGGACTGTCCACTTCTGTAACACTTCGCGCCCGGTCCGCCGGGTGACGATGACCTCCGTCACAACGAAGTGAGGAGGCGCCAGGTGACCGCAACGGTTGAGTACCCCCTGCACACCGGGGTCCGGGAGTTCGTGTCCGGGCCGCTCGAACTGCTCATCGGCGGACAGTGGGTGCCGGCCGCGTCCGGCCGCACGTTCCCGACCTACGACCCGGCCACCGGCGAGAAGATCGCCGAGGTCGCGCACGCCGAAGCGGAGGACGTCAACCGGGCGGTGGCGGCCGCGCGCAAGGCGTTCGACGAAGGCCCGTGGCCGGCGATGAAGCCGAACCAGCGGGAACGGCTGATCTGGCGCATCGGCGACCTGCTGTCCGAGCGGGCGGAGATCTTCGGGCAGCTCGAAGCCCTCGACAACGGCAAGTCCGCGGCGATCGCCACCGCGGTGGACACCGGCTGGGCGGCCGACGTGTTCCGCTACTACGCCGGCTGGGCGACCAAGATCGAAGGCAGCACGGTGAACGTGTCGATGCCGTTCGCACCGGACGCCCAGTTCCACGCCTACACCCTGCGCGAGCCGGTCGGCGTGTGCGCCCAGATCATCCCGTGGAACTTCCCGCTGCTGATGGCCGCCTGGAAGATCGCGCCGGCGCTCGCCGCGGGCAACACCGTGGTGCTCAAGCCCGCCGAGCAGACGCCGCTGACCGCGCTGCTGCTGGGCAAGCTGTTCGAGGAAGCCGGGTTCCCGCCCGGGGTGGTCAACGTCGTCACCGGGTTCGGCGACGCCGGCGCCGCGCTCGCCGCGCACGACGGCGTCGACAAGGTCGCCTTCACCGGCTCGACCGAGGTCGGCAAGAAGATCGTCCAGGCGGCCAGCGGCAACCTCAAGAAGGTCTCCCTCGAACTGGGCGGCAAGAGCCCGAACGTGGTGTTCGCGGACGCCGACTTCGACCTCGCGGTGCCCGGTTCGGTCAACGCGTGGATGTTCAACCACGGCCAGTGCTGCGTCGCCGGCACCCGGCTGTACGTAGAGGACACCATCTTCGAGGAATTCACCCAGGCGGTCGCGGACGCCGCGAGCCAGGTGAAGATCGGCCCCGGCCTCGACCCGTCGACCCAGCTCGGCCCGATGGTTTCGCAGGAACAGTTCGAGCGGGTCTCTCGCTACCTCGGCGAGGGCATCGCCGACGGGGCCCGCGCGCTCACCGGCGGGAAACGCTGGGGCGACACCGGATACTTCATCGAGCCGACCGTTTTCGTCGACGTGCAGCCGGAATTCAGCATCGTCCGCGAGGAGATCTTCGGCCCGGTCGTGGCGGCCTTGCCGTTCAACGCCGAACAAGGCGTGGCCGCGGCGGCCAACGACAGCGAGTACGGCCTCGCCGCCGGCATCTGGACCCGGGACATCTCGAAGGCGCACCGGACCGCCAAGGAACTGAAGGCCGGTTCGGTCTGGGTCAACCAGTACAACGGCTTCGACACCGCGATGCCGTTCGGCGGCTTCAAACAGTCCGGCTGGGGCCGGGAACTCGGCGCCGCCGCGCTCGACCTCTACACCCAGACCAAGTCCGTCAACGTCGCGTTGTGATCCGCCCAATCGAACAAAGGAGTTCCCGATGAAGACTAAGGCCGCGGTGGTCTACGAAATCGGCAAGCCGATCGAGGTAGTGGAGCTGGATCTCGAAGGCCCGGGCGAGGGCGAGGTGCTGATCCGGTACACGCATGCCGGGCTGTGCCACTCCGACGTGCACATCGCGCACGGCGACCTGGAGGCCCGGCTGCCGATGGTGCTCGGCCACGAAGGCGCGGGCATCATCGAGGAAGTCGGCGTCGGCGTCACCCGCGTCAAGCCCGGCGACCATGTGGTGTGCTCGTTCATCCCCAACTGCGGCGTGTGCCGCTGGTGCGCCACCGGGCAGCAGGCGATCTGCGACATGGGCGCCACCATCCTGGAGGGCTACCTGCCGGGCGAGCGGTTCCCGTTCAGCGGCCCCGGCCCGGTCAAGGAATACGGCGCGATGTGCATGCTGGGCACGTTCAGCCAGTACTCCACGATCCACCAGAACTCGGTGGTCAAGGTCGACGACGACCTGCCGCTGGACAAGGCGGTGCTGGTCGGCTGCGGCGTCCCGACCGGCTGGGGTTCGGCGGTCAACGCGGCCGACGTCCGGCCCGGCGAGACGGTGATCGTGTCCGGCGTCGGCGGCATCGGCATCAATGCGGTGCAGGGCGCGCGGTACGCCGGTGCGAAGAACGTGATCGCGCTGGACCCGTTGGAGAACAAGCGGGAGAAGGCGATGGAGCTCGGCGCGACGCACGCGGTCGCGACGCCGGAGGAAGCGGCTGAGCTGGCCCAGTCGTTCACCAACGGCAACGGAGCGGACAAGACCATCGTCACCGCGGGCATCGTCACCGAGGAGATCGTCACCGGCGCGTTCAACGCCACCGGCAAGGGCGGCACGATCGTGCTGACCGGGCTGAACAAGCTGTCGGTGAACAACGTCAACCTGCCCGGCTCGATCCTCACGCTGTTCAAGAAGACCGTGAAGGGCAGCTTGTTCGGCGACTGCAACCCGACCACGGACATCCCGAAGATCCTCGGGCTGTACCAGAGCGGGGACCTGAAGCTGGACGAAATCATCACCCGGACGTACACCCTGGAAGAGATCAACCAGGGGTACGACGATCTGCTGGAGGGCCGGAACGTGCGCGGCGTGCTGGTCCACGACGCGCCGTGACGGCATTGCACGCTGCCCGGGGGCCGGTTTCCGGCCCCCGGGCGGCGGTACCGTTCCTCTCCGACGAGGTGGTCGGCCGGCAGCGCGAGATCGAACTGCTGCTGGCCGGTCTCGACTGCGGCGCGCACGTCGTGCTCGAAGGCCCGCCCGGCACCGGGAAGACCACGCTGCTGCGTGCGGTCGCGGAAGCGGGCGGCTCGTCGTTCGTGTTCGTGGAAGGGAACGCGGAGCTGACGCCGGCCCGGCTGGTCGGGCAGTTCGATCCGTCGCGGGTGCTGGCCGAAGGCTACGTCCCGGAGACCTTTGTGGACGGTCCGCTGATCGAGGCGCTGCGGACCGGCGGGCTGCTCTACGTCGAGGAGGTCAACCGGATTCCGGAGGAGACGCTCAACGTCCTGATCACCGTGATGTCCGAAGCGGAGCTGCACGTGCCGCGGCTGGGCCGGGTGCGCGCGGCCGAGGGGTTCCGGCTGGTGGCCGCGATGAACCCGTTCGACGCGGTGGGGACGGCGCGGATCTCGTCGGCGATCTACGACCGGGTGTGCCGGATCGTCATGGGCTACCAGAGCCACGACGAGGAAAACGACATCGTCGCGCGCCGGTGCCCGCCGGTGCCGGCGCCGTGGCGCGACCGCGTGGTGGACCTGGTCCGGCGTACCCGGGAGCACGCGGACGTGCGCGTCGGTTCTTCGGTGCGCGGCGCGATCGACGTGGTGCGGCTTTCGGTTTCGCTGGCCCGGATCCGCGGTGCGGAGGCGACGGAGTGGCGGGTCGGCCACGATGCCGCGATGGCGGCGCTGTCCGGCCGGATCGGGATGCACGAATCCAGCGGGCGCACCGCGGAATCGGTGATCGACGAGCTGTACGTGGCGGTGTTCGGCGAGGAATCCGCGCCGAAGGAACCGGAAGGCGGTGAACCGCCGGGGGAAGCCTGAGCCCGCCGCCGGCGGGCACTGAGCAACACCAGCAACGACCGCCGCGGCCGGGTTCCGCGCGCAGCAGCACCACGCCGCGCTCGGAACTGTCCCGCAACAGCCGGTTCGCGGAGATCTCGCCGGAAGTCGGCGTTCTCGACGAGGAAGCGTTCAGCGCGGTGTTCCGCGACGACGCGGACGAGGCGATGGCGCTCCTGGTCGAGATGAGCAAGGCGACCGACGAGTCGTTGCGTGCCGCGGCTCGCGGGCTGGCGCGGCGGTTGATGATCGACGTTGCCCGGCGAGGCGTCGCGCGCGGGCGAGGCGTGGGAAAACTGCGCCGCGATCGCGCCGATCGCGGCGGGGAACTGGACCTGGACCGGTCGCTGCCCGCGCTGGTGGACGCCGCGGCGATCGGCGGGGTGCCGGCGTTGGACGACCTGGTGGCCCGCCGCTGGGCTCGGCCGGAACTGGCGCTGTGCATGGTGATCGACACCAGCGGGTCGATGACGGGTGCCCGGCTGGCGGCCGCCGCGCTCACGGCGGCGGCCTGTGCGTGGCGGGCACCGGAGGAACACGCAGTGGTGTCGTTCGCGCGGCAGGCCGAGGTCATCCGGCCGCTGCGGTCGTCGCGGTCGAAAGCCGCGGTGGTGGAATCGGTGTTGTCCTTGCGGGGGCATGGCGTGACGGCGCTCGCGGCGGCGTTGCGAAAAGCGAATGAGCAATTGTCGTCTTCGCGGGCGGCGCGGAAGACGATCATTCTGTTGTCGGATTGCCGGGCGACCGATGATCAGGATCCGTTGCCGGCCGCGCGCGCGTGCGAGGAATTGCTGATTCTGGCTCCGGCGGAGGACTGCGAGGAAGCCGAACGGTTCGCACGCGAATCCGGTGCGCGCTGGTATCCGCTCAGCGGCGCCGCGGCCGCGCCGGCCGCTCTCGCCGCTCTGCTCGACCACCGGTAGTTGAGGTTCCGCCGGGCGTTGGTCCGTGAAGGGCCCCTTGAGGGAATCTATGTCCCTCATGGGGCCCTTCACGGAACGGCTTGGTCATGGCGCCTCGGGCTCGGCGGTCAGGACTTCGTCGGAGAAGCCGGCGGCGAGGGCGCGCAGGCCGGCGTCCAGGTAGAGGGTGAGGTCGGCGTCCGCGCGGGCGGACCAGCGTTCGTACGCCGCCCGGCAGGTGGCCAGGACCGCGCGGCCGACCGCCAGCGGATACAGCGAGTCTTCGGGCTGGCCGGTGCGGTGGGCCACGAAGCTGATCACCGCGCGTTCCCAGTCGTCGTAGTGCCGGGTCGCGCTCGCGGCCAGCTCGGCGACGGTGCTCAGCAGGTTCATCCGCATCCGCAGCTCAGGCACGTCTTCGGCGCGGTAGTGGTTGGCGGCCAGCACCGCGCGCCGGACGGCTTCCAGCACCGGCAGGCCGTCCGGGGTGTCCGCCAGCAGCTCGCGAATGGTGTCCACTTCGGAGTCGAACTCGTTCCAGAGCACGTCCGACTTGGCGTCGTAGTAACGGAAGAAGGTGCGCCGGCTGACGCCGGCCGAGGCCGCGATCTGGTCGACGGTCGTCTCGTGGAAACCCTGTTCGGTGAACAGGCGCAGCGCGATCTCCTCCAGCTGGCGCGCGCTGGTCCCGCGCGGGCGGCCGCGGCGGGGACGCGGCTCCCCGGCCGGTTCGGCTGACATGCTGTTCCCCTCCGGTGGGCCTTCTGGCACCCGGTGACACTACTCGCTCCGGTCCGGTCGGCGGGGCCGGAACCTCACTGGGGCGGCGGGGGCTCCCGTGCCAGTCGCCGGCGCGGTATTCCCGGTTTATTCCGCGACGTTCTTAATGTATCCGCGAGGAGCATTTGTCCTGGAATGGGAAGTATATTCCGAAACTGTGTGCGCAAATCGGGTGAAGACTACCGATGGCCACTCGAAAGAGGGACACTGGGGACAGTGGACAAGTCTGTTGCGGCAGGTGTCAGATGTGGAGATCCTGCTGCCGAGGGCGACGGAGGCTTTGCACCATGTCCGAGCAGTCCCCAGCATTGGACAACCTGCTCACGGAGAGCCGTACGTTTCCGCCGAGTGAGCAGTTCGCTGGTCAGGCGAACGCGAAGGCGGATTTGTATGCGGCCGCGGACGCTGATCGGGAGGCGTTCTGGGCGGCGCAGGCGGAGCGGCTGTCGTGGGACACGAAGTGGTCGCAGGTTTTGGACTGGACCAATGCGCCGTTCGCGAAGTGGTTCGTGGGCGGGAAGCTGAACGTCGCGTACAACTGCGTGGACCGGCATGTGGAGTCGGGGCACGGGGAGCAGGTGGCGATCCATTGGGTCGGCGAGCCGGGCGACACTCGCGACATCACGTACGCGGAGTTGAAGGACGAGGTGTCGCGGGCGGCGAACGCGCTGTCGTCGCTGGGGGTGGGCGCGGGCGACGTGGTGGCGATCCAGCTGCAGATGGTGCCGGAGGCGATTTTCGCGATGCTGGCGTGCGCGCGGATCGGGGCGTTGCACAGCGTGGTGTTCGGCGGGTTTTCGCCGACGGCGTTGCGGGCGCGGGTGGACGACGCGGCGGCGAAGATCGTGATTACCTCGGACGGGCAGTACCGTCGCGGCAAGGCCGCGCCGATGAAGGCGAACGTCGACGAAGCGTTGCAGGGCGCGGAAACCGTCCAGAAGGTCATCGTGGTCAAGCGCACCGGCAGCGACCTCGAAGGCGAGGCGCCGTGGACCGAGGGCCGCGACCTGTGGTGGCACGAGCTGGTCGACGGGCAGTCCGCGGAGCACCAGCCGGAAGCGTTCGATTCCGAACACCCGCTGTTCATCCTGTACACCTCGGGCACCACCGGTAAGCCGAAGGGCATTCTGCACACCTCCGGCGGCTACCTGACCCAGACCGCGTACACCCACAACGTCGTGTTCGACCACAAGCCGGGCGAAGACGTCTACTGGTGCACCGCCGACATCGGCTGGATCACCGGCCACTCGTACATCGTGTACGGGCCGTTGGCGAACCGGGTGACGCAGGTGGTGTACGAGGGGACGCCGAACACGCCGCACGAGGGCCGGCACTGGGAGATCATCCAGAAGTACAAGGTGTCGATCTACTACACCGCGCCGACGTTGATCCGGACGTTCATGAAGTGGGGCGAGGACATCCCGGCGAAGTACGACCTGTCGAGCCTGCGGGTGCTCGGGTCGGTGGGCGAGCCGATCAACCCGGAGGCGTGGATCTGGTACCGGGAGAAGATCGGCGCGAACACGACGCCGGTGGTGGACACGTGGTGGCAGACCGAGACCGGGGCGATCATGATCTCGCCGCTGCCCGGGGTCACCGCCGCGAAGCCGGGTTCGGCGCAGCGGGCGCTGCCGGGGATTTCGGCGAAGGTCGTGGACGACACCGGCACGGAGGTCCCGCACGGCGGCGGCGGGTACCTGGTGCTGGACAAGCCGTGGCCCTCGATGCTGCGCGGGGTGTGGGGCGACGACGAGCGGTTCCGCGACACCTACTGGTCCCGGTTCGCCGAGCAGGGCTACTACTTCGCCGGGGACGGCGCGAAGTACGACGCGGACGGCGACATCTGGCTGCTGGGCCGGGTCGACGACGTGATGAACGTGTCCGGGCACCGGATCTCCACCACCGAGGTCGAGTCCGCGCTGGTGTCGCACCCGACGGTCGCCGAGGCCGCTGTGGTGGGCGCGACGGACCCGACGACCGGGCAGGGCATCGTCGCGTTCGTGATCCTGCGCGGCAACGCTGTGGATGGAGGTGACGGGGCGGTGCAGGAGCTGCGCAACCACGTCGCGAAGGAGATCGGGCCGATCGCGAAACCGCGGCAGATCATGGTCGTGGCCGAGCTGCCCAAGACCCGATCCGGCAAGATCATGCGCCGCCTGCTGCGCGACGTCGCGGAAAACCGCCAGATCGGCGACGTCACCACGCTCGCCGACTCCTCGGTCATGGACCTCATCTCCGCCGGACTCAATGCCGGCAAGGAGGAGTAAGCAGCACCGGAAGAAACGAGGGAACCGATGACTGAACCGGCCGCCCATCCGACCTCAACCGCCCCGGGGATCGCGGATCCCGGCCCACTCGGGCTGGCCGGATTCGCCGCCACCACGTTCGTGCTCAGCACCGTCAACGCCGGTCTGGTGCCGAAGTCCATCGAACCAGTGGTGCTGCCGCTAGCGCTGTTCTACGGCGGGCTCGCCCAGCTGCTCGCCGGGATGTGGGAATTCCGCAAGAACAACACTTTCGGCGCCACCGCGTTCGGCACCTACGGAGCGTTCTGGCTGGCGTTCGCCTTCTACGTCTGGCAGTTCGCGCCCAAGATCCCGGCCGCCGACGCGGCGACCGCGACCGGCATGTTCCTGCTGGTCTTCACGATCTTCACCGGCTACATGACGATCGCGGCGCTGCGCACGAACGCGGTGCTGGTCGGGGTGTTCGTGCTGCTGTTCCTGACCTTCCTGTTCCTCACCATCGCCGAACTGGGCGGAGCGGCGAGCATGGGCAAGGTCGGCGGCTGGCTGGGGCTCGTCACCGCCGTACTCGCCTGGTATGGCTCGTTCGCCGTGGTCACGAACACCACCGCGGGCCGCACTCTGCTGCCAATCGGGCCGATTCGCAAGGCCTGAACCACTCCTCGAAGGGGCGAGCCGGCCGGCTCGCCCCTTCTCGTCATTCCGGCGCGGGCCGGTCCTCCCCGCGCACCCACGAGTCGAGCACGATCAGCGTGCGTGTGCTGGTGATCCGGTGGCTGCGCCGCAGCTCGTCGATGGTCCGCTGCAAATGCGCCATGTCGCGGCTGCGCAGCCACACCACCGCGTCCGGGTCGCCGGCGATGGTGAACACCGCCTGCGCCTCCGGGATCCGGGTGGTGGTCTCCACGATCTCCGCGACGTTGGTGCTGCCGAAGAACCGCAGCTGCGCGAACGCCTCGATGCCCCAGCCGAGTTTCGCGTGGTCGATCTGCACCGTGAAGCCGGTGATCACGCCCTTCTCGCGGAGCCGGTCCACTCGCCGCTTCACCGCCGCGGTGGACAGCGACACCTGCGTGGCGATGTCCGAGAACGTGCGGCGCGCGTCCTCGCGCAGCAGCGCGATGATCTCGTAGTCCGTCGCGTCCAGCAGTTCTTCGGCCATGACGGGCATCGTACGCAACGGATGTGCCGAAAAGGCCCTGTCCGGTGACATCCGTTGCGTCCTTGCCACTAGGGTGGCCGGGCGCGTTGCGCCAGGGTCAGCGTTGCGGTGAGGTGGCTCACGTCCCAACGGCGGGGTGTCCGTGGGCGAAATGGCATGCGGAAGGGAAGTGCGGATGAGCGCCTTCACGTTGGAAGACCGGTACGTTCGCGAAGCGGGCACGGTCTACCTGACCGGGGTGCAGGCGCTGGTGCGCGTGCTGCTGGACCGGATCCGGCTGGACCGGGCCGCAGGTGCGGACCCGGCGGCGTTCGTCTCCGGATACCAGGGGTCGCCGCTCGGCGGGTTCGACCTGGAGCTGGCGCGCCGGGCGAAACTGCTGGCCGAGCACGGGATCGTGCACCAGCCGGGGGTGAACGAGGAACTCGGCGCGACCGCGGTGATGGGCAGCCAGCTGGCCGCCCGGGCGGGCACCATGCGCCCGGACGGCGTGGTCGGCATGTGGTACGGCAAGGCACCCGGGCTGGACCGCGCCACCGACGCGCTGCGGCACGCGAACCTGGCCGGCACCGACCCGCGCGGCGGGGCGGTCGCGCTGGTCGGCGACGACCCGAACGCGAAGTCCTCCACCATTCCGTGCGCGTCCGAGCACGCGCTGGCCGACCTGGCGATGCCGGTGTTCTTCCCGGCCGATTCGCAGGATGTGCTCGACCACGGCCGGCACGCGGTCGAGCTGTCCCGGGCGAGCGGGCTGTGGTCGTCGATGAAGATCGTCGCGAACGTCGCCGACGCCGGCGGCACCGCGGTGGTCGGTTCGCCATGGCGGGCGCCGGAGCTGCCCGAAGGCGCCTACCGGCACCAGCCGAACAGCCGCCTGCTCGGCCCGGAGCTGGTCACGCTGGAGCACAGCCTGCACCGCGTCCGGCTGCCGCTCGCGATGGAGTACGTGCGGGCCAGCGGCGTCAACCGGATCGTGCGGTCCGCGCCCGGCGACCGGATCGGCATCGTCACCGCCGGCAAGTCCTATTTGGACCTCCGGCAGGCGCTGCGGTTGCTCGGCCTGGACGAGTCCGCGTTGTCCCGCTACGGGATCCGGCTGCTGAAGCTCGGCGTGATCTACCCGGTGGAGCCGACGATCGTCAAGGAGTTCGCCGAGGGGCTCGACGAAATCCTGGTCGTCGAAGAGAAGCGTGCGCTGGTGGAACCGGCGATCAAGGAAATCCTGTACGGCCGCGCCAACGCGCCGCGAGTGCACGGCAAGTCCGGGCCGGACGGGCAGGTGCTGTTCACCGAACTCGGCGAGCTCGACCCGGACCGGATCGCCGGCGGGCTGGCCAAGCGCCTGTCCGGCGCCGAACCCGTCGCGGCTTGGCGGCAGCGTCGCCGGCGTGAGCGGATTTCGGTGCCGTTGCTGGCCCGTACGCCGTATTTCTGCTCCGGCTGTCCGCACAACTCGTCCACGAAGGTCCCGGAAGGCACCTTGGTCGGCGCCGGAATCGGTTGCCACACCATGGCTCTGTTCATGGAACCGGAGCAGGTCGGCGAGGTCGTCGGGCTGACCCAGATGGGCGGGGAAGGCGCGCAGTGGATCGGCATGGCGCCCTTCGTCGAGACCCCGCATCTGATGCAGAACATCGGCGACGGAACGTTCATGCACTCCGGCAGCCTCGCCGTGCGCGCGGCGGTCGCGGCGGGCGTCGACATCACGTACAAGCTGCTCTACAACTCCGCGGTCGCGATGACCGGCGGGCAGGACGCGGTCGGCGGGCTGTCGGTGGAGAAGGTCGCGGCGTTGCTGCTGACCGAAGGCGCGGCGAAGGTCGTCATCACCTCGGACGCGCCGCGCCGGTTGCGCAAGCGCGCGCTGCCGCGCGGCGTCGAGGTGCGGGACCGGTCGGAACTTCTTCGTACGCAGGAGGAATTGGCTGCCCACCGCGGGGTGACGGTGCTGATCCACGAGCAGGAGTGCGCGGCGGAGAAGCGGCGCAAGCGGCGTCGGGGCAAGCAGGAAACCCCAGCGCGCAAGGTGTTCGTGAACGAGCGCGTCTGCGAGGGCTGCGGCGACTGCGGCGTGAAGTCGAATTGTCTTTCGGTGCAGCCGGTCGACACCGAGTTCGGCCGGAAAACCCAGATCCACCAAGCGTCCTGCAACGTCGACTACTCGTGCCTCGACGGCGACTGCCCGTCGTTCCTGACCGTGGTGCCGACCGGCGAGGTCCGGCGGCGCCACCTCGCCCCGCTGGCCGCCGACGCGCTGCCGGAACCGGTGCGGACCCCGCGCGACGTCGCGGTGCGGATCACCGGCATCGGCGGCACCGGCGTGGTCACCGTCGCGCAGATCCTCGGCGTGGCAGGCGTTCTCGACGGCAAGGAGGTCCGCACTCTGGACCAGATCGGCCTCGCGCAGAAGGGCGGCGCGGTCGTCTCGGACGTCAAGATCACTGCTGGCGCGGTCGAGCAGGCCCCGAAGCTCGCCAACGGCGAATGCGATCTCTACCTGGCGTGCGACGCGCTGGTCGCGGCCGACCCGGCGTATTTGAGCGTGACCGATCCCGCCCGCACCGTCGCGGTGGTCTCCACCTCGGAGGTGCCGACCGGGCGGATGGTCGTGGACAAGGAAGTCTCCTACCCGGACCAGACGAGCATCCGCGCCGCGCTCGGCGACGCCACCGAGTCCGGGCACTACCTGGACGCGCGGGGCCTTGCCGAGCAAATCTTCGGCGACGACCAGTTCGCGAACATTCTCCAGCTCGGCGCGGCGTACCAGACCGGCATGCTGTCGGTGACCGCGGAGAGCCTGGAACGCGCCATCGAGATCAACGGCACCGCGGTGGAGACGAACGTCCAGGCGTTCCGCCGCGGCCGTCAGCTGGTCGCGGACCCGGAGGCGCTGCAAGCCGAACTCGCCCCGGAAGCCGCGTCCGCACCGGCCCCGGTGGACGCGGCGGCGGTCGCCCGGGTGCGTTCGCTGGTGCGGGCGGACGGCGAACTCGCCCGGCTGCTCGACATCCGCGTCCCGGACCTGATCGCCTACCAGGACGAGCGGTACGCCCGGCAGTACGCGGAGTTCGTCGAGCGGATCCGCGTCCGCGCCAGCGCGCCGGTCGCCGAGGCGGTCGCGCGGAACCTGTTCAAGCTGATGGCCTACAAGGACGAGTACGAGGTCGCCCGGCTGTCGCTGGATCCGCGGCTGACCGCGGAGATCGAAGCCCAGTTCGGCGTCGGCACCCGGTTCGCGCACCGGTTGCACCCGCCGGTGCTGCGCGCGCTGGGCATGAACCGCAAGATCAGCCTCGGCAGCCGCGGCTTCCGGCCTGCGTTCGCGGCTCTGCGGGCCATGCGCAAGCTGCGCGGCACCCGGTTCGACCCGTTCGGCAGGGCCGAGGTCCGCAAGGTCGAGCGGGCGCTGGTCGGCGAGTACCGGCAGACGATCGAGCGGGCGCTGGACGTCGCCGGTCCGGACGACGCGCGGCTGGTCGAGCTGGCCGGGCTGCCGGACGCGGTGCGCGGATACGAGGAGATCAAGCTCGCCAACGTCGCGGCCTACCGGAAGCGGCAGGAAGAGCTGCTCAAGGAGCTTGCGACGCCGGATTCCGTGGAGGTCGCCCGGGCCTGACTTAGGATCGGCTAGGCCGGTCACGGGAGCACTGCGGATTCCGCGTTCTCGTTTCCGGCTGGCCCGCGAAACGGCGGGGAGAGCGGGTTCGCCCGGCCTCCCCGCCGTTTCGTCCGTTCCGGGCAGGGCGAAATTCCTTCGGGTGTCACACCATTGGGTGGTCCCGGGGAGTATTGGCTGGCGACGCCCGCCCGTCCCCCGATCGGCGGGTGACCGGCGCTCTTCGGAGTGGTCCCCGCGATAGGCCGTTGACCTGGCATGACGCCGCAAATCCCCTAACGCCCCTAATCGGGGGAGGGGTGAACTCCCTAGTGGTGGCCGCCGCGGACCCGGGTGACCCCCCGATGGCGGGTATTCGGCTTAGTCCTATCTTCGGAAAAAGCGCCGCCGCAACGGGCGGCGCGTCCGTGTTTTCTTCGGACACCCCACCCCGATCCGTTGGTCATTACAGGAGAATACGAACTATGGGCCCGGTGCAGACGCTGCACGATTTCGCGATGAACCTGCTGAACGACCCGCAGTCCCTGGCGGACTACAAGGCTGACCCGCAGGGCGTGCTCAACGGCGCCGGCCTCGGCGAGCTCAGCCCGTCCGACGTGCAGGACATCATGCCGCTGGTGATGGACAGCGCCCCGCTGCCCGCCGCGGTCCCGGCCGGCGTGCCCGCGGTTCCGGCCGCCCCGGCCTCCGTGTCCGGCGCGCTGGACAAGGCGAACACCGCTGCCGAGCCGGTGGCGCACGAGGCGGGCGCCGGACTCGGCGGCCTCCTCGGCAACCTGCCGAACCTCAGCCCGGTCTTCGAGGGCGTCAGCAACGTCGCGGACGAGACCGGCCTGAACACCGTCACGCACGGCGCGCTGGGCGCGGTCTCGGGCGTGCTGGACCACGTCGCCGCCGCGACCCACCCGGCCCCGCTGGTCGGCCCGATCCTCGACGCGGCCGCGATCGACACCCAGAACACCGTGCGCGCCGTGGGCGACCACGTCTTCGACGGCAAGCTGGTCGGCTCCGCCGTGGACGCCACCACCAACCACCTCGGCGACGCGCTGACCTGGAAGGCCGTCGTGGCCGAGACCGCGAAGATCCCGGGCGTCGGCGGCCCGGTCAGCGGCCTGGTCGAGGACGTCCGCGTGGGCGGCTCGCACCTGCTCGGCACCGTGAACGAAGCGATCGGCTCCACCCCGGTCGGCGAGCACGGCGACGTCCGTGCCGACCTGACCCACGCCGCGGGCGACCTGACTTCGGCCGGTGACCTGGCGGGGACCCTGGACCACGCCGCCGGCGCGATCCCGGGCGCCCCGGCGCTGCCGGCCGTGCCGGGCGTCCCGGCGGTGCCGGGCCTTCCGGCGGTGCCGGGCCTTCCGGCCGTGCCGGCTCTTCCGGCGGTGCCGGGTGTCGGTGCGCTGCCGCAGGTTCCGGGCGTCGGTGCGCTGCCGCAGGTCCCGGGTGCGGGCGAACTGCCGCACCTGCCGGCCGCGGTCCCGGCCGCGCCGAACGCGGGCTCGCTGACCCACGCGATCGAGGGCGCGACCTCGCACGCGCCGGCCGTCGGCGCTGCCGCGCACCACGCCGCGGGCGCGGTGCACGACGCGGTCGAGACCGGCGCGCAGCACGTCGCCACCGGCGAGCTGCCGGACGCCACGCACGGCGCGAACGTGCTCAACGAGGTTCAGAACCACGTGCACGACCTGGCCAACGGGCTCGAGTCGCACGCCGGCGCGCTGCACCTCGGGGACATGCACCTGGGTCACTGACCTCATGGTGTGTTGAGGGGGGAAATCTGCGGGCCCGGGCCGAATTTTCGGTCTGGGCCCGCAGTGCGTTCGCGACCGTCCCCGAACATCCCGCCGCTCGGCCCGTCCGGCAGCGCGGTCGCTGCCCAGACGACTCCTTCCGCGCTCTTCCCGGGCAGCGCGGGCACCGTCTTCGCCGCCCCGTTCCGGGTGCGTCGCGGTCTCCTCCCGGATCGCCTGCGTTGACCAGCATCGGCGTGTCTCGCAGCGCATCGGCACGGCGCGCGGACATTCGGTGTCCGGGCAGGAGCCGTCGGTCGAGTCCTCGTCAGCGAGGCTTGGGGACCACCGGCTCGCAGCATCCGGTCATCGCCGGCAGCTCGCGATTGATCTCCGCCAGTTCGGCGGCCACCGAATGGCACGGCGCGCATCCGGTCAGATGCCCGGACAGCAGGCCGGCTCGTCGCGCGGGCAGAGTGCCGCGCAGCCACGCCCCCATCCGGCGGCGGACTTCCTGGCACTGCGGCAAATCCGCGTCCGGCACCTGGACTTGCAGGTACGCCTGCCGCAGCCCTTCCCGGGCCCGGCGGGCCAGCACCGCCACTCCGTTCGGCGAAACGCCGAGCAGCGGGGCGAGCTCGGCCGCGGTGTCGCCTTCGGCGGCCTGCCGCCACAGCACCGTTCGCCAGCGGCCGGGAAGGGTCCGGTAGGCCGACCAGACCAGGCGGTCTTCGGAGCGGGTCACCGCGAGTTCGTCGGCACCCAGGTCCGCCGATGCGTGTTCCGGAACCGTCGCGTAGAGATCGATCCGGTTTTCGTAGCGACTCCAGCGTGCGAACAGATTTCGCATGGTGGCCACCAGGTACGCCGGCGCGTTCGATTCCGGCCCGCCGCCCGCCGCGACCGTGCTCAGCACCCGCGCGAACGCTTCGGCGACCAAATCCTCCCGTTCGGCGGGCTGGCGCACCCATCCGCTCGCGATCCCGCGCATGAGCGACACATGCCGCCGGAACAGTTCGCCGCCGGCTTGGCAATCACCAGCTCGGACGGCGGCGAGCAATTCGGCGTCGGTGCGCGCGTCGTCGTGCCGGTCGGGCGCGGGCACCTGGTTCGCCAGGGTGCTGCCCGAGATTCCGTTCATCGTGCGCCTCCCACCGGGCTGGCCCACACTTCGTCACGCGGGACTACTCAAAGTTACAGGTACATCAGTGTACTCCATATGGCCGCCACCCGTCCGGATCCGCGCCGAGGCTCTCCTTCTTCGGGGTGTTCGTGGCACTGGGGGAGATTGTCCGGAATCTACCGCCGGATCGGCGAGCGAGCCCGGACGCCCGCCGCTCGCCTGGCGGAGCCGGACCGCTACGGCCAAGTCGACGCGCCGCCGCGTTGCTTCCGCACCGCTTTCCCCGTTCCAGGCGGGAATCCGTGCTTCGCCAGCCGGACCTCGGCCAGTTCGTCGGCGCTGGTGACGGTCAGGAAAAGGCTCAGCAACAGGCTGATCAGCAAGGCGGCGACGATCATCAGCGTCGGCATCGGCGTCACGAGCCGCAACACCACGTAGCCCGCGATCAGCCACGGCAGCGCCTCGACGAAGACCCGGAACGCGAACCGGAGCACCCAGGTCTTCGCGGTGGCGTCGTACAGGACCCACTCGCGGTAGACGTCGGGGAGTCTGCCGCCGTAGACGTAGTGCAGCCAGCGCACCGGGCCGGGTCGCTTCATACCCGGCGGGTACCCACCTTCAGCCGGCGTACGCGGTGAGTTTCGCCGGATTCATGATCCAGAACAGTCGCTCGATTCCTTCCTCGGAGGCAGCGGCTCGGGACCGGTCCGGCGGGCGGTGTACCGGCAAGGTGCGAGACGCGGGCAGGACAGCCGCGGTCGTTCCTCGGCAACCGCCGGAGCCGCCGTGGGTGGCAGAGCCGGGCTCTGCCACCCACGGAACCGTCACTCCGCGACGCGGTCCAGTTCGGCGAGCGCGTCGGCGGGCAGTTCCAGGCTGGCCGCGGCGACGTTTTCGCGCAGGTGCGCGACCGAAGACGTGCCCGGGATCAGCAGGATGTTCGGCGACTGGTGCAACAGCCAGGCCAGCGCGACCGCCTTCGGGCTGGCTTCCAGGCGCGCGGCGACCCGGTCCAAAGTGGACGACTGCACCGGGTCGAATCCGCCGAGCGGCCAGAACGGAACGTAGGAGATTTCTTGCCCGGCTAGGGATTCGATGAGCTTTTCGTCGCCGCGGTGTGCGACGTTGTACCAGTTCTGCACGGTGACCACCGGCGCGATCGACTGCGCTTCGGCGACCTGTTCGGCGTCCACGACGCTTACGCCGAGTTCCTTGATCTTGCCCGCCTGGCGCAGCTCGGCGAGCGCGCCGAACGGCTCGGCCAGTGAGCCCGGCACCGGCGAGTGGCCGTCCGCGCCGCCGCCGACGCGCAGGTTCACCACGTCCAGTGCCTCGACACCGAGGTTGCGCAGGTTCGACTCGACCTGTTCGCGCAGCTGCTCGGGCGAGCGTTCGTGCACCCAGCCGCCCTTGTCGTCGCGGACCGCGCCGACCTTGGTGACGATCTGCAGGCCGTCGTAGGGCGCGAGGGCTTCGCGGAGCAGCTCGTTGGTCACGTACGGGCCGTAGAAGTCCGCCGTGTCGAAGTGATTCACGCCCAGGTCGAGGGCGGTGCGCAGGACGGCGAGCGCTTCGTCGCGGTCCTGCGGCGGCCCGAACACGCCGGGGCCGGCCAGCTGCATCGCGCCGTATCCCATGCGGGCGACGGGCTGCCCGGCCATCGAGAATGTTCCGCCGAGGCGGTTGTCGGTCATTTCCTGTCCTTTCCCGCCGCGGCGGATCGGTTTCCCGTCGCGGCCCTCGACCATGGTGCTAGCCGCCGGGAAGCGCGGCCAGTACCCCGCCGGTCCTGGGAGTGTCAGGGCCAGGTTCGACGCCAAGTCGGCCCATTTGGTATACCATTTTGGTGGCTACTCTCACTGTGACCGGCGTGCGCCCCTGGGGCGGCGAGCTCTCCGACCTGGTCCTCGACGGCGACCTGATTTCCGGGATACGCCCGGCCGGCTCGGCCCCGGTCGAGGGCGAGGCGGTCGACGGCGGCGGGCACCTCGCGCTGCCCGGGTTCGTCAACGCGCACGCGCACGTCGACAAGAGCTGGTGGGGCCAACCGTGGGTGTCCTACGGCGGCGTCGCTAGCACCGAAGGCCGGATCGCGCACGAACGGGCCGAGCGGGACAAGCTGGGCATCCCCGGCCTCGACGGGACCGAGGCGGTGCTGCGCGAATTCCTGCGGCACGGCACCACGGCCACCCGCACGCACATCGACGTCGACCTGGGCCTGGGCCTGCGCGGCATCGAGATCGCCCGCGAAGCGGCGGCGCGGCTGGACGGCGCGGTGGCGATGGAGATCGTCGCCTTCCCGCAGGACGGGGTGCTGCGCCGGCCGGGCGTGCTGAAGCTGCTGGACCAGGCAGCGGCGGCCGGTGCCGGGTGGATCGGCGGGCTGGACCCGGCGGGCATCGACCGGGATCCGGTGGGGCAGCTGGACGGGCTGTTCGACATCGCCGAGCGACGGGGCGTCGGCCTCGACATCCACCTGCACGACGGCGGCGAACTGGGCGCGTTCCAGTACGAACTGATCGCGGACCGGACACTGCGGACCGGGCTGCGGGGCAAGGTCACGGTGTCGCACGGGTTCGCCCTCGGGGAGCTGCCGGCGGCTCGGCAGTCCGCCTTGGCCGACCAGATCGCGGCGGCCGGGATCTCGCTGGCGACGGTGGCGCCGGTGCGGACCGCGCCTTTGCCGTGGGGCGAGCTGGCGGCACGCGGGGTGCCGGTCGGGCTGGGGACCGATGGCATCCGCGATTTGTGGTCGCCTTATGGAGACGGGGACGTGCTGCGAGTCGCGCAGGGGTTCGCGCGGTTGCACGGGCTGCGGACCGACACGGACCTGACGGCCGCGGTGGAGCTGGCCACTCGTCGCGGCGGGGCGTTCGTGGGGCGGGAGAAGCATGATCTCGTGGTCGGGGGCCGAGCCGATCTGGTGCTGATCGACGCGGAGAACGTGCCGGACGCGTTGATGCGGGTGCCGGTCCGGTCGTTGGTGGTTTCCGGCGGGCGGATTGTCGCCCGTGGCGGGGAAGTGCTGGTCTGAGGGCTGGGGCGGTTCGGGTTCGAGGCCGTGAGCGGAACATCGGACCCCCAGTTCCCTTCACCGCAGTTGGCGGGCAGGCTTGGCTGACGCCTGTTCGCGCGGCGGTTCGTCCCGGTGTTCAGGGGGCGGGCGTTAGTTCGTTCCGGAGGACGAACTTTTCCGCGTTTTCGCGGGCTACGTTGCGGGCTATGGACAAGCTCGACGCATTTCGCAGGCTGGAGCAGCAGCTGCCCGCCCTGCTGGAACAGCACGGAGTCCCGGCGGCGGCAGTCGCGGTGGCGGTCGGCGACGAGACGGCGGTCGCCGCCGCCGGGGTGCTCAACCTCGGCACCGGCGTCGCCGCCACGACCGATTCGGTCTTCCAGATCGGCTCGATCACCAAGGTGTGGACGGCGACGCTCGTCCTGCAGCTCGTGGACGAGGGCCTCGTCGATCTGGACGCGCCGGTCCGGCGGTACCTTCCCGGTCTGAAGCTGGGCGACGAAAAGGCCGCGGCGGCGATCACCGTGCGGCAGCTGCTCAGTCATACCGCCGGATTCGAGGGCGATCTGTTCACCGACACCGGGCCTGGCGACGACGCGGTGGAGAAGTTCGTCGCGACGCTCGACGGGGTCGCGCAGCTCTTCCCTCCGGGCGAGCTGTTCTCCTACAACAACGCGGGGTACGTGGTGCTCGGCCGGCTGGTCGAGGTGCTGCGCGAAAAGCCTTACGACGACTGCCTTCGCGACCATCTCGCACAACCGCTCGGCCTGACGCATTTCTCGCCTTCGGCGAACGACGCGATCCGGTTCCGTGCCGCGATCGGGCACCTCGAACCGGAGCCCGGCGCGGATCTCGTGCCGGCGCCGTTCTGGTCGATGTTGCGGTCCAACGGCCCGGCCGGGTCGATGCTGGCGATGACCGCCGAGGATCTGCTGGCGTTCGGGCGGATGCATCTCGCGGGCGGCGGCGAGGTGCTCAGCGCCGACAGCGCGGCGGCGATGCTGCGGCCGCAGGTCACGTTGCCCCGGCTGGGGATTCTGGGCGACAAATGGGGGCTCGGCTGGGAACTGTTCGACACGCCGAGCGGGCAGGTGCACGGCCATGACGGCAACACGATCGGCCAGGCCGCGTTCCTGCGTCTCGTGCCGGAACACAACGTCGCCGTGGTGCTGCTGACCAACGGCGGCAACACGGTGCCGCTGTACGCCGACGTCGTTCCGGTGCTGGTCAAGGAACTCACCGGGGTGGAGCTGCCGTCGCTGCCGCGGCCGCCGGCCGAGCCGGTGTCGTTCTCGGCCGACCGGTATCTCGGCACGTACGCCAGCGAGGTAGGGGATGTGGTGATCTCGCAGGACGACGAAGGCCGGATCTGGAGTGAGGATCGGCCGAAGGGCAAGGCGGCGGAATTCGGCTCCGGGTCGAAGGTGGAGCTGGTCGGATGGGCCGAGGACTCGCTGATCCTCAAAGAGGCGCACAGCGGCTTCTACCTGCCGTTCGTGTTCCTGGGCGACGACGGTTCCGGGCGGGCGGCGTATGTCCACTCCGGACGGGCCACGAAGCGCGCCGGGTGACGCGGCGGGGTCTCGGCAGTCCGGAAAGGACTGTCGAGACCCCGGCGAGAACAGCGTCGCCGGGCTGACGCCGCCGTTCCCGGCGGGTTCGGCCGAAGGCGACCCGATGCCGGGCCGGATCGACCGGCCGGCCTGAAACGGACGGCCCGCCGCGGAACTCCCACGCCTCGGCTTCACGTCGCGCCCGCGATCTGTGCCGGGCCGGGATCTGGCCGAGCGAGGTTCGAGTCGGCGTAGCCGCACCGCTCCATCGAAGTGCCGCCGCAGTTGTCCGTGAAGGGCCCCTTGAGAGAATCTAAGTCCCGGAAGGGGCCCTTCACGGAGAGGGCCGGACCTCAGACCTGTTCGCCCAGCTTGAAACCCTGCTCGTCGGCGCGGGTGTAGGAGAACCCGTCCGCGCCGATCGTCACGTCCATTTCCTTCGTCGCCGTGCGCTCGATCACCGGCTGGAGCTTCCCGTCCAGGTCGAGCACCCGGGACGCTTCGGTGTACCAGCTCGGCACCACCGGGTTGCCCCACCAGTCGCGCCGCTGGTTGTCGTGCACGTCCCAGCTGATCACCGGGTTGTCCGGGTCGCCGGTGTAGTAGTCGTGGGTGTAGATCTCGATCCGGTGGCCGTCCGGGTCCCGCACGTAGAGATAGAACGCGTTCGACACGCCGTGCCGTCCCGGGCCCCGCTCGATCCGGTCCGATTCCCGGACCGCGCCGAGGTGGTCGCAGATGTGCAGGATCTGGTGCCGCTCGTGGGTCGCGAACGCGAGGTGGTGCAGCCGCGGGCCCGCGCCGCCGGTGAGCGCGACGTCGTGCACGGTCGGCTTGCGGAACATCCACGCCGCGTACACCGTGCCCTCGTCGTCCACGATGTCTTCCGACACCCGGAAACCGAGGCCCTCGTAGTACTTCCGCGCGGCAGGCACGTCCGGGGTGTTCACGTTGAAGTGGTCCAGTCGCGAGAGCGCGCCCGCGCCGTGCACGTCGTAGCGCTGGGTGAAACGCTCGACGTGCTCGGCCTCGTAGAAGAATTCGACCGGGAAGCCGAGCGGGTCGAGAATACGCACCGCTTCGCCGATTCCGCGAGTCGTCCCGGCCGCGACGCGGCGCACCTCGACGCCGAGTTCCCGGTAGTACGCCTCGGCGACGTCAAGTTCGGCCTCGCCGCGCACCCGGTACGCGAGCACGGCCAGCGCCGGCTCCGCGCCCTTGCGCAGAATCAGCGAGTGGTGCAGGTATTCCTCGAACGCGCGCAGATATATCGCGTCGTCGTCCTCGTAGGTCACGACGAGGCCGAGCACGTCCACATAGAACTCGCGCGACTTGGCCAGGTCGCTGACGATCAGTTCGGCGTAGGCGCAGCGGATGACATCAGGTGGCGTGGTGTTCATGCCTTGTCCTTCCCGGCTCCGAAGCGCGCGGTGTGCACGTCGCCGAGCGTGATGTGCACGGCCTGCTGCTCGGTGTAGAAGTCGATCGAGCGGTAGCCGCCCTCGTGGCCGAGGCCGGACGCCTTGACCCCGCCGAACGGCGTGCGCAGGTCGCGCACGTTGTGCGAGTTCAACCAGACCATTCCGGCCTCGATGCCCTGTGCGAAGGTGTGCGCACGCGTCAGGTCGGCCGTCCAGACATACGCGGCCAGGCCGTATTTGACGTCGTTGGCCATCGCGAGCGCCTCTTCGTCGGTGTCGAACGGCGTGATCGCCACGACCGGGCCGAAAATCTCTTCCTGGAAGATCCGAGCATCCGGCTTTACGTCGGCGAAGACCGTCGGGGCGACGTAGTTCCCGGTGTCCAAGCCCGCCGGGCGACCGCCGCCGGCCAGCAGTTTTCCTTCGCTCTTCCCGATTTCGACGTAGCTCATCACCTTCTCGAAGTGCTCCGGGTGCACCAGTGCGCCGACTTCGGTGGCCGGGTCGTGCGGGTCGCCGACGACGATGTCGCGGGCGCGCTCGGCGTAACGGGCGCAGAACTCGTCGTAGATCGGGCGTTCCACGAGGATCCGGCTGCCCGCGGTGCAGCGTTCGCCGTTGAGCGAGAAGACGCCGAACAGCGTCGAGTCCAGTGCCGCTTCGAAGTCCGCGTCGGCGAACACGACGGCGGGGGACTTGCCGCCCAGCTCCATCGACATGCCCTTGAGGCCGAGCGCGCAGTTGCGGAAAATCGTTTCGCCGGTGGTGGTTTCGCCGGTGAACGAGATCAGCCGGACGTCCGGATGCTTGACCAGCGCGTCGCCTGCTTCCTCGCCGAGCCCGTTGACCAGGTTGAACACTCCGTCCGGAACGCCCGCCTCGCGGAAGATGTCCGCCCACAGGCTCGCCGAAAGCGGCGTGAACTCGGCTGGCTTGAGCACCACCGTGCAGCCGGACGCCAGCGCTGGCGCGAGCTTCCAGCTCTCCAGCATGAACGGCGTGTTCCACGGCGTGATCAGCCCGGCGACGCCCACCGGCTTGCGGTTGACGTAATTGATCTGCTTGCCGGGCACCTGGTAGGCGTCGTCGGCCTGCGCGACGATCAGGTCGGCGAAGAACCGGAAGTTCTCCGCCGCGCGCTGCGCCTGGCCGAGCGCCTGGGTGATCGGCAGGCCGGTGTCGAAGGTTTCCAGCTCGGCCAGCCGCTTGTCGCGGCTCTCCACCAGATCGGCGATCTTGTTGAGCACCCGGGCGCGCTGGCGCGGCGCCATCCTCGGCCACGGACCGTGGTCGAAGGCTTCCTTCGCGGCGGCGACCGCGAGCGCGATGTCCTCGGCCTTGCCCGCCGAAGCCGTCAGGTACGGCTGGTTCGTGACTGGGTCGAGCACCTCGAAGGTGTCGCCTGAGACGCTGTCGGCGGGGGCGCCGCCGATGTAGTGGCGGAGGTGTTCTGGCAGGTCGTCCGGAACGTGGTGCGCGGTCATGGTCAGTTTCCTTCCGCGGTGAAGCCGTCGACGGGCGAGAGGTACTGCTCGCCTTGGCGCATCAGGTCGGCGATCCGGGCCAGCCCGGGTTCGGTCGGGGTGATCAGCGGCGGGCGCACGTAGCCGGACCGGATGAGGCCGCGCTGCTCGAGCACCCACTTGCCGGGGGCCGGGTTGGTCTCGACGAAGAGCAGGTCGACCAGCGGATGCAGGCCGTAGTGGATTTCGCGGGCCCGGTCGAAATCGCCTTCGGTCCACGCCTGGTACATCTCGGCGCTGGCGGCCGGCGCGATGTTGGCGGTGGCGCTGACGAATCCGGCGCCGCCGAGCGCGAGCAGCGGCAGGCAGAGCAGCTCGATGCCGGACCAGACGAGAAGTTCCTTGCCGCACAGGTGCAGGACGCGGGAGAAGTGCTCGAAGTCCTTGGTGGTCTCCTTGATCCCGACGAAGTTGTCGAAATCGCGGAACAGCCGCGCGACGGTTTCCGGGGCCAGGTCGACCGACGTCCGGCTCGGCACGTTGTAGGCGACGATCGGCAGGTCCGGGAATTCCTTCGCGACCGTGGCGTACCAGGCGTAAAGCGCTTCTTGGGTGGGCCGCGCGTAGTACGGGGTGATGATCAGCGCGGCGTCGACGCCGGCGTCGCGCGCGGCGGAGGTGAGTTCCAGCGTCTCGTCCAGCTTCGCGGAACCAGTGCCGGGCATGAACGGCACCCGGTCGTCGACCGCTTTGGCCACGGTGCGGATCGACTCGGCGCGTTCGGCGACGGTCATCGCGCCGGGCTCGCCGGTGGAGCCGCCGATCGAGACGCCGTGCGAACCGGACGCGATCTGCCAGTTCACCAGGTTCGCCAGGCTTTCGTGATCGAGCTCCCCGGTGCTGAGGAACGGGGTCATCAGCGGGGCGATCGAGCCGGTGATGGCGCTCGGGGTGCTGCGGAACCTCATGCGGTGCGGTCCTTCCGGGTGGCTTCGGGCAAGGTTGTTTCGCGCGCGGTCGCGCTGGACGCGGCGGCCCGGCGGTCGAGGTAGGCGTCGAGGGTGGCGGTGCGGTGCCGGCGGGCGGCGATTTCGAGTTCGAGCGGATCGGCGTGCTGCTCGATCAGGACGAGGAGCTGTTCGTGTTCCTTGACCGATTCGTGCGCGCGGCCCGGGACGAAGCTGAAGGTGGAATCGCGGAGCGCGGCGAGCCGGTGCCAGCCGCGGTGGACCAGGTCGAGCACGTGCGGGTTGGGGCACGGTTCGAAGAGGACCGAGTGGAATTCCTGGTTCAGTTCGGTGAACCGGTGCGGTTCGAAGCTCTCCAGCGACTGGCGCATCTGCTCGTTGATCGTGCGCGCCCGTTCGATGTCCGAAGAGGACAGTCTGGGCGCAGAGAGGGACGTGGCGAAACCCTCTACCAGCGCCAGGGTTTGCATGGTGTGCTCGTAGGCGGTCTCGTCGACCATGACCACCTGAGCGCCGACGTTGCGCTCGAACGTGACGAGTCCTTCGGCTTCCAGCAAGCGGATCGCTTCGCGCACCGGCACTACGCTGACGTCCAGTTCCTTGGCGATCTGGCCGAGCACCAGCCGGTAGCCGGGGCCGAACGTCCGGTTGGCGATGCGTTCTTTCAGCCACCGGTACGCCCGTTGCGACTTGCTCTCTCCGGTTACCGGTGCCACTGCGCGTACCTGGCTTTCCAGTGGTCGTTCATCGGGTACAAGCCGTCGACGCTTTCCCCTGCCGCGACCTGCTCGGCGATGAACGTTTCCTGGCGTTCCTGCTCGACGGCCGCGTCGGCGATGGTCTCGACCAGGTGCGGCGGAATGACCAGGACGCCGTCGGCATCACCGACGATCACGTCTCCCGGCTGGACGGTCGCGCCGCCGCAAGCGACAGTGACGTCGGTGTCCCAGGGAACGTGGCGGCGGCCGAGGACGGCCGGGTGCGGGCCGGCGTGGTAGGTCGGAATGTCCAGCGCCGCCACGGCATTGAGGTCGCGGACGCCGCCGTCGGTGACGATCCCGGCCGCACCGCGGACCTGGGCGCGCAGCGCGAGGATGTCGCCGACCGTGCCGGTTCCCTTTTCTCCTCGGGCTTCCATCACGAGGACGTCGCCGGGGTGGAGGGAGTCGATCGCGCGTTTCTGGGCGTTGTAGCCGCCGCCGTGGGACTTGAAGAGGTCTTCGCGGAAGGGGACGTAGCGGAGCGTCCTCGCGCGGCCGATGAGTTTGGCGTCCGGGCGAGTGGAGCGCAGGCCGTCGATGGAGACGGCGTTGTAGCCCCTCTTGCGGAGCTGGGCGGAGAGGGTGGCGGTGCCTACGCTGGCGAGCTTGGCTTTGAGCTCGTCGGTGAGGGCGAAAGCCGGCGGGAGACCAGCGGATTCCCTGGTGCCGTAAGCCTGTTCGCGTTGGTTGTCGTCGGTTTTCGGCTGGGCGGTGTATTCCGGCAGCGGCGTGGCGCCCTCGGCGACCGGGGTGACCAGCCGGCCGGTCGTCTGGTCGTCGTGGCCGACTTCGACTTCGACGACGTCGCCGGGCTGCACGACGGTGGAGCCGGCCGGGGTGCCGGTGAGGATGACATCGCCCGGTTCGAGGGTGATGAGCTGGGAGAGGTCGGCGACCAGGGTGCCGAAGTCGAAGATGAGGTCCTTCGTCGTGTCGTCCTGGGCGAGCTCGCCGTTGACCCAGGTGCGGAGCCGGAGGTTCTTCGGGTCGATGCCGGCGGCGGGGAGAACGTCCGGGCCGAGCGGAGTGAAGCCGTCGCCGCCCTTGGAACGGAGGTTCGAGCCGCCGTCGGCGTACCGCAGATCATATACGCCGAAGTCGTTGGCAGCGGTGACGCCGGAGACGTGGGACCAGCCGTCGCCCGGGGTGACGCGCCGTGCCCGCTTGCCGATGATCAGGGCGATCTCGCCTTCGAAGGCGAGCAGTTCGGTGCCGGCCGGACGCTCGATCGGGGTGCCGGACGAGCTGATCGAGGTGGCCGGTTTGAGGAAGTACGAGGGTTTTGCGGGGGTGCGGCCACGTTGTTCGGCGCGGGAGGGGTAGTTGAGATGAAGCGCGATGACCTTGCCCGGGCGTTCCGGCGGGGTGCGGCTGGACGAGGGGTGCATAGCGGTGACCTGCCCGGGAGTCGTTGTCGTCGTCGGCGGGGAAGATATCTCAAAAGATATACGATCTGGCTGGGTCGGGGCAAGGGTTGCGGCTGAGGCTTCCGCCGAGCCGCCCGCGTCCGGGCCGGGAGGCCGGTTCCGGCAGCAGCAGCCGGGGGGAGGGGGTGGACCCGGTTCTCCACCCCCCGTCCTCGCATCTCCACCCGGTGACCAGCCCGGAGGCCGATGGCAGAACGGGGCGTCGCGGCGAGGGTGAGTGCATGACAGCGAACATCGTGATCATGCAACTGGCGATCCTGGCGGTGGTGCTCGAGTCCGATCTCGGCCGCCGCAAGATCGGCTGGGTCCGGGTGGGACGGCCGCTCGTCGGCGTCGCCCTGATCGTGCCGTTCTTCTTCACCTCACTGCCCACCGGCCGCGACGACCTGCTGCTGCAGGGCGCCAGCGCGCTGGTCGGGGCGGCGCTCGGGCTGTTCTCGGTCTGCCCGCTGCTGGTGTCGGTCCGCTACCAGCCGGATTGGCGGCGCCGCTGGCCGCGCACCTCGCCCGGGCAGGGCAGGCCCGCCGCGGTCAGCCGCTCGGGGGCCGGTTACGCGGCGGTCTGGATCGCCGTGACCGCTGCCCGGCTCGGCTTCGCCTATGGCGCCCAGCACCTCTTTCCGGCGGAACTCGGCGTTTTCCTGGCTGCCCATCACCTGAGCGAGGCCGCTTTGACGAACGCCTTCATCTTCCTGTCGGTGAGTATGAGCCTCTTCCGCAGTCTTGGGCTGTGGACGCGTGGCCGGGCCTGCCTGGCCCAGGCCGGCACGGTCGCGGCGCAGGGATCGGCAACGGGCTCCGTCCGCGCGCCGGCCGGTACGCGGTGATGCCGATGGTCGCCGGCTTCGTCCGGCTCGCCCGCGCGCTTCGGGTGCGCCCGGCGGGCGCGGTGGGCAGGGATAATCCGGGGCGATGAGTATCACCAGCAGGTTCAGGCCGGCCGAGGATCATCCCGGGATCGGGCTGAGCGGGATGATCCGCGACCCGCGGGCGCGGGTCGCGGCCATGCTGGCGGGTCTGGGAGTGTCCATCTGGATCAACGTCGTCACGCTCCCCGCCGGCGCGGGGATCGTGGCACCCGTCGCACTCGCCGTCGCCGCGCTGGCCTGGCTCGTTCTGATCGTCGTCACCCGGGGTGCGCGGGTGGCCGCGGCGGTCGCGGTGATGTGCGCGGCCGGGGCGGTGCTCGCTGCCACCGAAGCCAATGGGCTGATCTTCACCGGCGTCGCGGCGAGCATCGCCGCCGTCGCGTTCGATCCGGCCGCCGCTCTCGTGCTGGCGATGGCCGGTCCCGTCGCCTACTGCCTCGCAACGATCCCGCACGGGCCTTTTCCCGGCCGCCTGCTGGCCACCGCCGCGGTGACCCTTGCCGGGCTGGTGGCTGGTGCCAGCCGGCGCGAGATCGACCAGCGTGCCCGGCACCGTACACTGGTCGCGACCGAGCGGCAGCGTGCCGAGGTCGCCCAGGCCGAGGCGGACCTGGCCGGGGAGCGCAACCGTCTCGGCCGCGAGCTGCACGACGTGCTCGCGCACACCCTCGGCGCCCTTTCGATCCAGCTCACCGCGATCGACACCCTCGCCCGCACCGACGCGCCGCGCGAGAAACTTGTCGAGCAGATCGAGCTGGGCCACGAGCTGGTCAGCACCGGCTTGGACGAGGCACGCCAAGCCGTCCGCGCGCTGCGCGGAGGGAGCGCGCCGCTGGCCGCGCAGCTCGAACGGCTCTGCGAACTCCATCAGGCAGATCTCGCGCTGGAGGGCGGCTGGCAAGCGCTCGATGCCGACGTCACGCTCACGCTCTACCGGCTCGTGCAGGAAGCCCTGACCAACGCCGCTAAACATGCCCCGGCCTCGAGCGTGAGCGTGCGGGTCTGCTTCGGGCCGAACGACGTGACCGTGCAGGTCGCCAACACCAGACCTGCCGAAAGCCCGGACACATCACCGGCATCGCGCGCGAGCGGCGGCGGATTCGGGCTCCAGGGCATGCGGGAACGCGTCGAGCAGGCCGGCGGCGCTCTCCAGGCCGGCCCCGCACCTGACGGCGGATGGCGAGTCACCGCACGCATCCCTTGCCGACCAGGCAATCTGGGTGATCGCAGCGACGGGAGCAACCGATGAGCCCCACCCCGATCTCCGTGATCATCGCCGACGACCACCAGGTCGTGCGCGCGGGCCTGGCCACTATCCTCGGCGCCGTCGAGGGGGTGCACGTCGCCGGTACGGCCGCGGACGGCGCGCAGGCCGTCGCTCTGGCGGTAGAGCAGGAGGCCGACGTGGTCTTGATGGACCTGCACATGCCCGGCACGGACGGCGTCGAGGCCACCCGCCGGCTGCGGACCGAACGCCCGGCCACCGCCGTCGTGGTCCTCACCACCTACACCGACGACGACTCGGTCCTCGCCGCACTCGAGGCCGGTGCCATCGGCTACCTGACCAAGAACGCCTCGGCCGCGGACATCCAGCGCGCCATCGAAGCCGCCGCCTCCGGCCACGCCATGCTCGATCCGCTCGCGGCGGCCCGGCTGATCCAGGCAAGCCGCCGCGACGATCCCGGCCGCCCCGGGAGGGACGCCGCCCTCCCCGGCGGCCTGACCGAACGCGAGGGCCAAGTGCTCGGCCTGATCGCGGAGGGACTGTCCAACGCGGAGATCGCCGCCCGGCTGTACCTGAGCCGCTCCACGGTGAAGACCCACATCAACCAGATCTTCGCCAAGACCGGCAGCCGTGACCGCCCGCAGGCCATCGTGTACGCGCGCCAGCACGGGATTCAGGCCGAGCAGGATCCTGCCCAACGGAATAGCTGACGGCCGGCAGGGCTTCGCATCGCGCCGCCGGACTGCGCCTTCGCCTGCCACCTCAACCCGGACGCGACCCGGATCTGCCGGGAGACCTTCCGCCCCGGCCCGCTGCCCGAACCGTCCATTGTGGTCAGCGTCGCGGCGATCGCGGCGGACACCGACGGCCCGGCTGACTCGCGCGCTCCATTCGGGCTAAGACGCTCAGCCGATCGCGCGGGAAGCGGATCCGCTTGCCCCGCCCGGAAGACGCAGCTCCCGGCTCGTCGGCCGACGACGGCCAGTCCACATCGGATGCCCGGCGACCCTACGGAAATCGTTGCGGACAGTCGCCACCGCCGCTGATCCCGACGAGCTGATGATCACCACGCCGGTGCACGACCACGCCGAGCGCACGCGGTCCGATGCCTTGATCCAGGATACCTCGCGCGTCGGATAAGCCCGATTAGTTCGGAGATGCCGGAATCCGCTCTCCGGGGTTTCCCCAACGTTCAACCGCGCACCGGTCCGCGCGTCACTTGTCGTGCCTAAGTTCCTCACGGCTTCGGAAAGTGGGGACCATGAACGCAAGCGACGCGGTGCGAGCCCGCGCGATCACCAAGTGTTTCGGCGACGTGGTCGCACTCGACGGCGTCGACCTGGATGTCGCCTACGGCGAGATCCACGGTTTGGTCGGCCCGAACGGAGCGGGCAAGACGACACTGCTCGGATTGCTGCTCGGCCTGGCCGTCGCGGACGAGGGCGAACTGGAGATCCTCGGCCGCCCGGTCGGCCGGGCGCTGGCGACCCCCGACGGCATCGCCGGCTTCGTCGACGGGCCGGGGCTCTACCCGTCGCTCACCGCCCGGCAGAACCTGGCCGCGCTGGCCTCGTTGCGCGGCGAGCGGGTCGACATCGATGACATCCTCGCCCAGGTCGGGCTCGCCGACGTGGCCGACGACCGGGTGCGCGGCTTCTCGCTCGGGATGCGCCAGCGGCTCGGGCTCGCCGCCGCGCTGCTGGCCAAACCGAAGCTGCTGGTGCTGGACGAACCGTCGAACGGCCTCGACCCGGCCGGCAAGAAACACGTGCACGGCGTGCTCGGCCGGCTCGCCGACGAGGGCACCGCGGTCGTGCTCTCCAGCCACCGGATGGACGACCTGGAAGCGCTCTGCTCGGAGGTCACCATCCTGTCCGCCGGCCAGGTCGTTTTCACCGGCCCGGTGACGAAACTCCAGTCCGAGGACCGCCGCCTGGCCTACCGGCTGGCGACCTCGGACCAGGCAGCCGCCCGCCGGATCGCCGGGGACGTGCCGAAGCTGCGCATCGACGACAAGCAGACCCCGCGCGGCCAGGCGGACGTGCTGGTGATCAGCGGGCTGACGCCCGCGCTGGACGCCCTCGTCGCGCGGCTCGTCGGCGAGGGCATCGGCATCCGGGAACTGGCTCCGGTGGTTTCGCCGCTGGAGGCGGCGTTCCTGGAGCTGACCGAGCAGGAGGGCAAGCGATGACCGTCGCCGAGGCCGCCCCGGCACCCGCGCCGGTCCGCCCGGTCGGGCTGGGCCGCGGGTACCGGTTCGAACTGCGGAAGCTGCTGTCCCAGTGGCGGATCCGGTTGCTGCTGCTGGCCTGCTGGATCGCCCCGGCGGTGTTCGTCGCCGCGGTGAGCCAGCAGAGCGACCTGCCGGTGGACACCGTGTTCGGCCGGCTGATGAGCCAGACCGGCTGGGCCGGTCCGCTGGTGCTGCTCGGTTTCGCCGGCAGCTACGCGCTCCCGCTGCTGACCTCGCTGGTCGCCGGCGACGTCTTCGCCGCCGAAGACCGGCTCGGCACCTGGCGGCACCTTCTCGTCGCGATGCGCTCGTACCAGCGGATCTTCGCGGCGAAGGCGTTCGCCAGCCTCACCGTGATCGTGCTGCTGGTGGCCGGGCTCGCCGTGTCCAGCACAGCCGGCGGCCTGCTCGGAGTCGGTGACCAGCCGCTGATCGGCCTCGACGGACACCTGCTGTCCTCCGGCGACGCCGCGCTGAAAGTCGCGCTCGCTTGGATCTCGGTGCTCGCCCCGACCCTCGCGCTGGCCGGCATCGGCCTCCTCGGCTCTGTCGCGTTAGGACGGTCGCCGATGGGCCTGCTGCTGCCCGCGGTGGTGGCGCTGGTGATGGCGGTGGCGCAGCTGCTGCCGCTGCCGGTGGTGGTGCGGCTCGCGCTGCCGACGTATGCGTTCATCTCCTGGAACGGGCTCTTCACCGACCCGGCACAGCTCGGACCCCTGCTGATCAGCGTCGCGGTGAGCCTGGTGTGGGCGGCCGGCGCGACCAGCCTGGCGTATCTGCTGTTCCTGCGGCGCGACTTCACCGACCTCAGCTACGACGGCGCCGGCCGTCGCGTGGTCACCTCGGGCCTGGTCCCGCTGGTGGCGCTGATCGGCGTGACGACGGCGGTCGTCGCGGCCGCCACGCCCGCGTCCGGATCGGGCATCGACCAGGCGAAGCTGCAGCAGTCGCTGTCGGTCGAGTTCGCGCACCTCTACCGGATCCAGGCTGCGCAGCTGAACCGTCCCGACGTCACCGAGGACCAGCTCGCCGCCACCACGGAATGCGCCAAGGGCGGCGGCCGGGTCGAAGCCGAGGGCGCCGGCAACGACTGGCGCTGTGTCGTCACCTGGCATCTCCCTGGCATCGCTGCCGCCGGACAGGCGATCTACCAGCTCGATGTCACCGCAGACGGGCGGTTCGTCGCCGACGGCGACGGGCCGAAGGAAGTGAACGGCTACTTCCAGGTGCGGACCCCGGAAGGGGACCAACCCAACCCGCTTTGGCAGTTCGACGGCAACGTCGAACTGCTCTCCTCGACCCCGAAGGGATGAGTCAATGCAAGTAACGCGCCGACGCAGGCGGGCAGGGGAGTCCAAGGGGCTCCTCAGGTCCCGCCGGCTGCGTTATGGCACCGCGGGGGCGACCGCGGTCGCTCTCGTGGCCGCCGGTTCGGGCATCGGCCTCGCCTCCACCCAGCAGTTCGGCAACGACCAGGTCGGTTCGGACGGCAAGTACGGCCTGACGATCTCCAGCGACCAGTACCTCAAGCCGATCGGCGACCGCCTGGTCGTCCCGAACGGCAAGATCATGGCTTCGGAAGTCAGCCCGGACGGCAGCCACCTGGCCGCGCTGACCACCGACGGGGGCATCGCGCTGACCATCGTCGACCTGAAGAGCTGGAAGGTGCAGCAGCTGGTCGGCAAGAACAAGCTGGCCGACCTGCAGATCCCGGGCAACGACGTCGGACAGGAAGGCCCGTCGTACTCGCCGGACGGCAAGACGCTGTGGCTCGGCCAGACCGACGGCTACCGCAAGTTCGACGTGCAGCCCGACGGCAGCGTCGCGAACCCGACCTGGGTCGCCATCCCGGCCGACGGCAGCAAGCACGCGCTCGCCTCCGGCGCGGTCTTCTCCGCCGACGGGTCCACTGTGTACTCCGCGGTGAACGGCCAGAACCGGGTCGTCGCGATCGATGCGGCCAGCGGCCAGATCAAGCAGAGCTGGACGGTCGGCAACGCGCCGCGCGCCCTGGTGCGCATCGGCAACCGGATCTACGTCGGCAACGAGGGCGGCCGCGCCGCCAAGCCGGGCGAGACGACGATCAACTCCTACGGGACTGACATCGTCGCGAACCCGAAGACCGGCGCCGCCACCACCGGCACGGTCAGCGTGATCGACCTGGCGAACCCGGCCGCCGCGGTCAAGAGCATCGACGTCGGCCTGCACCCGACCGCGCTGCGTGCCAAGAACGACACCCTCTTCGTGGCGAACACCGGCAGCGACAGCGTTTCGGTGATCGACGCCAAGCGCGACGCCGTAGTCCAGACCATCGCGACGCAGCCGTGGCCGGAGGCCACCGTCGGCTACGAGCCGACCGACATCGCGCTCACCGACGACGGCCACCTGCTGGTGACGCTCGGCCGGGCGAACGCGGTCGCGGTCTACCGCTACTGGTTCCCGCAGGCCCCGGCCGCCTTCATCGGGCTGCTGCCGACGGACTACTTCCCGTCCGGCATCTCGGCCAAGGGCAACAACATCCTGGTCGCGAACACCCGCGGCATCGACGCCCGCCGCCCGACCACCGCGGCCGGGCACGGGACGCACGACACCACCTCCAGCCTGCAGCGCTTCCCTTTGCCCAGCGACTGGCAGACCTGGTCCGCCACGTCGCAGGTGTTCAGGCAGAACGGCTGGACCCCGGGTTCGGTGCAGCAGGCGAAGGGCAATCGCCCGGTGGCGCCGGTCCCGGTCCCGCAGCGGCTCGGCGACCCGTCGACGATCAAGCACGTGTTCCTGCTGGTCAAGGAGAACCGGACGTACGACCAGCTCTACGGGGACATCAAGACCGGCAACGGCAACGCCGCGCTGGCCCAGTTCGGCCAGGCCGTCACGCCGAACCAGCACGCGCTGGCGCAGCAGTTCGGCCTGTACGACAACACCTACGACATCGGCACGAACTCCGCCGAGGGCCACAACTGGCTCATGCAGTCGGACAACCCGGAGTACACCGAATCGTCGGCGGGCGAGTACACCCGCAGCTACGACACCGAGGACGACGCGCTGGGCCACCAGCGCAGCGGCTTCATCTGGAGCGGGGCACAGGCGGCCGGCAAGTCGGTCCGCGACTTCGGGGAGTTCCACCAGTTCCTGGACAAGCCGGCCGCGGCCAGCTGGCAGAACACCTACTGCGACGCGAAGAACATGGCCGCCACCGGCGAGCCGAGCGCCTACCCGATGGTCTCCTCGTCGCCGATCCCGTCGCTGAACAGCGTTTCGGTGCCTGGCTACCCGAAGTTCGACACCGCGGTCCCGGACCAGTACCGGTACGAGATCTGGAAGAAGGACTTCGAGAAGAACGGCCCGGCCAACCTGAACATGCTGTGGCTGTCGAGCGACCACACCGGCGGGCCGCCGAGCCCGGCCGCGCAGGTCGCCGACAACGACCTCGCGGTGGGCAAGATCGTCGACACGATCTCGCACAGCCCGTACTGGAAGGACTCGGCCGTCTTCGTGGTCGAGGACGACTCCCAGGCCGGACTCGACCACGTCGACGGCCACCGGGCGCCGATCCAGGTCATCAGCCCGTACGCGCAGCGCGGCAAGACCGACAGCCGGTACTACTCGCAGATCACCATGATCCGCACCATCGAGCAGATCCTCGGGATCCACCCGATGAACCAGAAGGACAGCGCGGCCACCCCGATGTCGACCGCCTTCACCGCGAAGCCGGACTACGCACCGTTCACCGCGGTGCCGAACCAGACGTCGCTGACCGCGGGCCTCAAGACCCTGCCGTCGTGCGGTCCGGACGTGGTCCCGACCGCGTCCACGGCCGCGGCGTCGGCGGCGGTGCCCGCGAGCCAGCAGCAGGTGGCGAAGCAGTGGGAGCAGTGGCAGTCCCAGCAGAAGCTGAGCGGCCCGAACGCCACCGCGGACTACGCCAACCCGGCGCAGATGGACCACTTCACGTGGTACCAGGTGCACGGGTGGACCCAGCCGTACCCGGGCGAGGACAAGATCTTCGCCCCGGACCAGGTCCCGGGGGCGTACCTCCCGTCGGCCGAATCGGACGGCTGATTTCCTGAGCGGGCACCGGGAGGCCCTCGTCCTTCGGGACGGGGGCCTCCCTCGTGGCAGCGGTTCCGGCCCACGTCCGTGAAGGGCCCCTTCAGGGACGTGGGTTCCGTGAGGGGCCCCTCGCGGACTTAGATTCCGTGAAGGGGCCCCTCGCGGACTTAGATTCCGTGAAGGGGCCCCTCACGGACTTAGATTCCGTGAAGGGGCCCTTCACGGACTAACCCGGCGCCGACGACGGACCGGCTGCGGCAGCTGGACCGGGCGCGGCAGTTGGACCGGGCGCGGCAGCTGGACCGGCTGGCGGAGAGCCTCGGCGGCCGCTGATCGCGCGCCGGGCCGGAAACGCGGGGAGCCGGACCGCGGCGGTCCGGCTCCCCTGGTCATTCGGTTGTCCGGCGACGCCTTACGCGCCGGTGTGCTGCTCCGGCGCCAGCGAGTTGCCCGGCGCGATCTGCCCGCAGCTCGACGGCGCGGCCTTCCCAGCGAACCGGTCGTTCAGCCAGGCCAGCGCTGCCGGCGCCCATGCCGGGACCGCGCTCGAGTGGCTGAGCAGGTCGTACTGCGTGTACTGGATCGAGGTGTTCCCGGTGGCGCAGTACTGCTTCGCCAGCGCGCGGACGTCCCCGGCGACCATCACGCCGTCGCCGGAGCCGATGCCCGCCACGTTGCTGACGGTCCCTTCCAGCGCGCCGTTGTTGGCCTGCGCGATGAACCCGGGGACCGACGGGGTCGGTGCGGAGCCGATGTTCACCTTGTTCACCGCGTCCACGAACGGCGGCACCGAATCCGGGTCGGCGTACTCCGGTTTGACCAGCTTCTGCCAGGTCAGCCCTGGGTAGTGGCCGAGCGCGTCGACGATCGAGGCGTTTTCGGTCTCGGCGAGCACCTTCAGCCCGTACTCGCTGGCGTACGGCTTCAAGTCAATGCCGTAGCTGCGCGAAACGCCGATCAGCGCCATCGGGATGACCCCGGACCAGACCGGGCTGCCGCCGACGTACTGGAGGTTGTGCGCCGGGTCGACCAGCACGCCGCCCTCGGCGAAGCCGACGAGGTTCTTCGCCACGTCCGGCGCGTAGCTCGCGGCGAGCGCGGACGCCCAGCCGGTCGCGATCGCCCCGCCGGAGTAGCCGAGCAAACCGACCTTGGTGGTCCCGTTCATTCCGGTGCCGGGCGCGTGTGTCGCGGCGCGGAGGGAGTCCAGGGTGGTCTGTCCGTACTCCGGGCCGGCGGCGAAATCGGCGGTCGGGCCTTCGGTGTCCGGGATGACGACGCTGTAGCCGAGCGCGAGCGCCGGCGCGATGAGCAGCGACTCGGCGTTCGGCAGCACGCCGCCGAGCCGCACGTCCCCGGCGATCGCGCGAGACGGCGAGTCGGCCGGGTTCAGCGAATCGTACGCGGACTGGTAGGAGATGGCTTTTCCGTTGGGGTTCACCGGGTTCCGCACGACCGAGGTGACGTTGGCGGTGGCCCGGCCCTGCGCGTCGGAGGTCCGGTAGAGCAGCTGGGTGGCTTGCACCGGAGTGGGAATGCCGAAGACGTGGTAGCTCAGCGTCCGCGTCTTGAGGACGGTGCCCGGGGCGTAGGACGAGAGCGGCGCGCTGCCGTCGTACTGGTAGAAGGAATCGGCCGAGGCCACGCCGGGCAGCGCGACGGCGGACGAGATCGCGAGAGCGGCGGCGGCGATCAGCGCGCGGACGGGTTTCCGGATCATGGCTCCCCTTTGAACCGTGAAGTGGATCACGACTGGCCGGTAACCTACCAGCGAGTAGATTCCCGCACAACTGGCGAACGACGGGTGTTTGCGCTGCTCAGTGCGAGCGGTTCGGGCGGTCCGGGCAGTCCTCGGACAGCCGGTGCGGGCCGTTCCGGGACGGCGGGCCGACGGCGGCTGCATCGGTCTGCCATCCCCGCTCGTCGCGACCGAGGACGCGGCCCCGTCACGCGTGCTGGCGGCTGGACAGCGCAGTCGCGGTACCGGGCCGGTCCGGCTCGGCGCACTGGATGTGCTGAACACGATCGCGAGCGGCTGGCCGCCGCGCTGGCCCGGCTGGCGGGCGATTCCGATCCTCGTGTGTCGCGCCTTGCGGGGAGTGGCGCGGCGTGG
The DNA here is from genome assembly GCF_000383915.1 of Amycolatopsis benzoatilytica AK 16/65. Lineage (NCBI taxonomy): Bacteria > Bacillati > Actinomycetota > Actinomycetes > Pseudonocardiales > Pseudonocardiaceae > Amycolatopsis > Amycolatopsis benzoatilytica. Next base: position 4,844,474 of record NZ_KB912942.1, on the reverse strand, counting down.
GGTGAACGGGCTCTTCCCCGGACCACACCCCGGTAAACCGTCCGGCTGAACCGCCCTTGCCCAGGTCAGAGCGATCCCTCATGCTGGATCTCGCGGGCGTTACCAGCGGAGGTGACCAGCATGGCGGCTGAACCGACTCTGATCGGGTCTGTCCAACGCGCCCTCCACCTGCTCGACGCGGTCGGCGCGAGCGAACGCCCGGTCCCGGCGAAGGTGCTCGCGCGCACTGTCGGCCTGCCGCTGCCGACGGCGTATCACCTGCTCCGCACCCTCGTCCACGAGGGCTATCTCAGCAAACTCGACGACGGCTACACGCTCGGCAGCCAGGTCGGCGAACTCCGCCGGCGCAACTCGCTCCACGCTCTGCTGCCGCGCATCCGTCCAGTCCTGCGCGCGCTCCGCGACGAGGTCCACGGCGCCGCGTACCTCTCGCTCTATTCCGACGGCGACATCAAGCTTGTCGACATCGCCGACGGCCCGACCGCGCCGTCGGCCGACTTGTGGGTCGGCGTGCACGAATCGGCGCACGCGACGGCGTTCGGCAAGTGCATCCTGTCCGCTCTCGACGCCGACGGGCGGCGCGACTACCTCTCCCGCCACCGGCTCGCCGATCTCACGCCGCACACCATCACCGACACCCGCGTCCTCGAGCAGCGGCTTTCGCAGAGCGACGACGTCTTCAACGACCGCGAGGAATACCTTCTGGGCACGTCGTGCGTGGCCGCCACCGTCCGTGCGCACGGGTTGCTGGGGGCGGTCGCGATTTCGCTCCCGTCGCGGAGGCTGGGCACCGCGCAGCCGCAGTCGTTGCGCCGGGCCGCGCAGCGGGTGTCTCGCGCGCTGAGCGTTATCACCATCTGAAATCCAGCCCGTTGTCCGGCGACCGGACCAGCGCGATTCTGGCCTCCAGAGCGAATCGGAGGTCCCGATGGAAGCAAAGGTCAGGCTGGACCTGTACCGCACGATGGTCCTGATCCGCACGTACGAGGAGGCGATCCTCCGCGAGTACCACGCCGACAAGAAACCGGTCTTCGACATCGGGGCCGGGCTGGTGCCGGGCGAGATGCACCTGTCCGCCGGGCAGGAACCGGTCGCTGCGGGGGTTTGTGCGCACCTCACCGCCGACGACGCGGTCACCGCCACGCACCGGCCGCATCATTTCGCCATCGCGCACGGCGTCGACCTGGACAAGATGACCGCGGAGATCTTCGGCCGCTCGACCGGTCTCGGCAAGGGACGCGGCGGGCACATGCACCTGTTCGACCCGACCGTGCACTTCTCCTGCTCCGGCATCATCGCCGAGGGGTATCCGCCGGCGCTCGGGCAGGCGTTCGCGTTCCAGCGCCGCGGAACCGACCGGGTCGCGGTCGCGGTCACCGGCGAGGGGGCGGCGAACCAGGGCGCGTTCCACGAATCGCTCAATCTCGCCGCGTTGTGGCACCTGCCGGTCGTGTTCGTAGTGGAGGACAACGACTGGGGCATTTCGGTGCCGCGCTCCGCGTCCACCTGTGTTCCGTCGAACGCGGAACGTGCTGCCGGGTACGGGATTCCGGGCGAACGCGTCGAGGACAACTCGGTCGAGGCGGTGCACGAGGCGGCGGGCCGGGCGGTCGCGCGGGCCCGCGCCGGGGACGGGCCCAGCTTGATCGAGGTGCACACGCTTCGGCTGTGGGGCCACTTCGAGGGTGACGCGCAGGGCTACCGGTCCGATCTGGAGGGGGTGCCCGGCCGGGATCCGCTGCCCGGTTACGAACGGCAGCTGCGCGCCGACGGCGTGCTCGACGATTCCGCGGCCGCCGGCATCGCCGGAGACGCGAGCAAGCGGGTCGAAGCGGCCATCGCGTTCGCCAAGGACAGTCCCGAGCCCGACCCGGCCGCTGCCCTGGACTTCGTGTTCGCGCAAGCCTGACCAGCGAGGAGAGAAGCAATGACGCTCACCGAACCCTCCGCGCCCGCCGGGCGGAAGCTCAGCACCGCGAAAGCCATGGTGGAGGCGATCTCCCAGGAAATGGAGCGCGACGACCGGGTGTTCGTGCTCGGCGAGGACGTCGGAGCCTACGGCGGGATCTTCAGCTCCACCACCGGGTTGCTCGACAAATTCGGCCCGCGCCGGGTGCTCGACACACCGATTTCGGAGTCCGCGTTCATCGGCACCGCGATCGGCGCGGCGGTCGAGGGCCTGCGGCCGATCGTCGAGCTGATGTTCGTCGACTTCTTCGGCGTCTGCATGGATCAGATCTACAACCACATGGCCAAGATCCACTTCGAGTCCGGCGGCAACGTGGCGGTGCCGATGGTGCTGACCGCCGCGGTCGGCGGCGGCTATTCCGACGGCGCGCAGCATTCCCAGTGCCTGTGGGGGACGTTCGCGCACCTGCCCGGGATGAAGGTCGTCGTGCCGAGCTGCCCGGCCGACGCCAAGGGCTTGATGACCGCGGCGATCCGGGACGACAACCCGGTGGTGTACCTGTTCCACAAGGGAGTCATGGGGCTGCCGTGGATGGCGAAGAACCGCCGCTCGGTCGACGCGGTGCCGGAAGGCGACTACGAGGTCCCGATCGGCAAGGCGAACGTGGTGCGCACCGGCGGCGACGTCACGATCGTCACGCTGTCGCTCTCGGTCCACCACGCGCTGGACGTCGCCGACGAGCTCGCCGGGCAGGGCGTCGACTGCGAGGTCGTGGACCTGCGCAGCCTGGTCCCGCTGGACACCGACACGATCCTCGCCTCGGTGGGCAAGACCGGGCGGCTGCTGGTGGTCGACGAGGACTACCTGTCGTTCGGCCTGTCCGGCGAGGTGATCGCCCGCGTCGCGGAACGGGATCCCGGCCTGCTGCGCGCGCCCGCCGCCCGGGTCGCGGTGCCGGACGTGCCGATCCCGTACGCGCGGCCGCTGGAGTACGCGGTCCTGCCGACGCCGGCCCGGATCCGCCGTGCCGTGCTCGACCTGGTGGGCGCATGACCGACATCGTGTTCCCGGCGCTGTCCGAGAACGATCCGGAGGCCGAGGGAGTACTGGCCACCTGGTTCGCCGCGGACGGCGCGACGGTGGCCGAAGGCGACCTGATCGCCGAGGTCGCGGTCGACAAGGTCGACGCGGAAGTCCCCGCACCGGCAGCCGGCGTGCTCCGGCTGCTGGTGGCGGAGGGCGAAGTGGTGAAACAGGGGTCGGCCATCGCCCGGATCGACTAGGCGCACGGGTTTTCCGCCCGGGGGAAGGAAGGGCACGGGCCGCCGCCGAGCTCCACCGCTGCTCGGCGGCGGCACGTGTGCCGCTCAGTCCGCGAACGCGGCGCGCATCGCCGGCTGGTAGAACCCGGCCGGCGTGCGGGCGATGACGTTCATCCGGTTCGCCGCGTTGATCAACCCGACCAGGAAGATCAACGCGACCTGCTGGTCCTCGTCGTAGTGTTTCTGCACCTCCGCCCACGTCTCGTCCGACACGCTCCCGCCGTCGGCGACGCGGGTGCCTTCTTCGGTCAGCGCGAGCGCGGCCCGCTCGGCGTCGGTGAACACCGTCGCTTCGCGCCAGGCAGCGACCAGGAACAGCCGTTCGACGGTCTCCCCGGCCGCGGTGGCGTCCTTGGTGTGCATGTCGGTGCAGAAACCGCAGCCGTTGATCTGGCTGGCGCGCAACGAAACCAGCTCCTGTGTCGGCTGCGGCAGCGACGAGTTGTGCAACACCATGCTCAGCCCGGCGAACCGCTTGCCGAGCGCCTTGGCGGTGTCGTTGCCCATCATGTCGATGCGTGCGTTCATCGTTTCCTCCAGTGTCGTGCAGCGGATGCCCATGAGATGCCGCGCGCCTGGAAGTTGTGACAACCGGGAATGTGGCCCGCGTCGCACCCGGAAAACCAGTGGCCGCCGTCCCGTGCGCGCCCGCACAATGCGCGGATGGCACCGCAGCGGAGCACCTCGACCGGGTTGAGCCTGCTCTCCTGGACGCTGTTCGCGAGCTCCGGTCCGCTCGCCAAAGCGGTGATGGACTCGGGCTGGAGCCCGGCGGCGGCCACCGCGGCACGGATCGGGCTGGCCGCGGTCCTGCTGCTGCCCGCCGTCGCGCTCGCCCGGCCGCGGGCGCTGCGGTTCCGGCGCGGCGAACGGTGGCTGCCGCTCGGTGACGGTCTGCTCGGCGTCGCGGGCGTGCAGCTCTTCTTTTTCGCCGCGGTAGAACGGATTCCGGTCGGGGTCGCGATGGTCCTCGTCAACCTGTCGCCAGTGCTGGTCGCGCTGTGGGTGCGCTTCGTCCGCCGGTCCGTGCTCTCTTCGCCGGCCTGGCTGGGCATCGCGCTCGCGATCGGCGGGCTGGTGCTGCTCTCGGGCGTCGGGCTGGGCACGAAGCTGGACGTGCTCGGCGTCGTCGCGGGACTCGCTTCGGCGGTCTGCTCGGCCGGATACTTCCTGCTCGGAGAACGCGGTGTACGGCACCATGATCCGGTCGGGCTGACCGCGGCCGGGCTGGCGATCGGCGCGGCCGCGGTGCTGGCAATGAGTCCATTGTGGACATTGCAAGCCGCCGCCGGCCCGATCCGGCTCGGCGGGGCGAGCTTCCCGGTCTGGCCGGCCCTGCTGGTGCTGGCCGCGGCGGGCACCGTCGTGCCGTACTTGGCCGGGCTGGCTGCCCTGCGCGGACTGCCGGTCGCGGCGGCCGGAGTGCTGGCACTGGCCGAACCGCTGGTCGCCCTCCTGCTTGCTTGGCTGCTGCTGGGCCAGGCGCTGACCGCGGCGCAGCTGATCGGCGTCGGCGTGCTGCTCCTCGGCGGCGCGCTGGTCCAGGCAAGTCCCGGACACGACGCTGCCCCGCACCGGGAAGCGGGTGCGGGGCAGCGAACGCGGCTCACATCTTCGCGGCGCCGGCCTTGATCGCCTCGCGGATGCGGGAGTAGGTCCCGCATCGGCAGACGTTGCGGATCTCGTCCAGGTCCGCGTCGGTGATCTCCCGGCCCTCGGCCTTGACCTGCTTCACCTTGGCCACCGCGGCCATGATCTGGCCGGGCTGGCAGTAGCCGCACTGCGCGACGTCGTTCTCCAGCCAGGCTTCCTGCATCGGGTGCAGATCGGCCTTGACGGTGTCCGGCAGGCCCTCGATCGTGGTGATCTCGTCGCTGGCCTTGATGTCCGCGACCCGCACCGAGCACGGGTTGAACGCCTTGCCGTTGAAGTGCGACGTGCACGCCTTGCACACGTTGATGCCGCAGCCGTACTTCGGCCCGCGCACGCCGAGCACGTCGCGCAGGACCCACAGCAGCCGCACGTCGTCGTCGACGTCGACGGACACCGGCTTCCCGTTGAGGATGAAGGTGTGCTTGCTCATCGTCGGGTGGCTCCTCAGTAGGTGTGGCGCAGGCCGTCGGTCGGGGATTCGGGAACGGGCGGGATGAACGTCTTGACTTCGAAGCCGATCGGGTCGTCGTGGTTGATCGGGAACCGCTTCGGGACCTTGCCGGTGGCGCGGGCGTACGCGCACGCGACCGCCGCGACGGAACAGGCCACGCCCGCTTCGCCGCCGCCGCCCGGCTGCTCCCCGTTGGACGGCATCGCGATCGCGGTGAAGTCGTGCGGGATGTTCCACTGCCGGGTGTAGAAGTAGTTGTCCCAGCTGGCTTCCAGGAAATGCCCGTCCTTCAGGTGGACACTGCTGGTCAGCGCCAGCGCCAGCCCGTCGGAGAAGCAGCCCATCATCTGGGCTTCCAGACCGCGCGGGTTGATCACCAGCCCAGTGTCGATGGCGATGACCGCCTTCGTCACGCGCGGACCGCCGACGCCGTCGCGGATCTTGCGGTTCACCGTCTCCGGACGGCAGTCGATCTCCACCAGGCAGGCGCTCGCGCCCTTGTACTCCTTGTGGATCGCGATGCCCTGCGCGGTGCCCGGGGCCATCTTCTTGCCCCAGCCGCCGACCTCGGCGACCTTGCGCAACACGCTCTTCACCTTGTCGTTCTTCAGGAATTCGAGCCGGAACGCCAGCGGGTCCTTGCCCATCGCCTTGGCGAGGATGTCCACCATCAGCTCGTTGGCGCAGCCCACGTCCGGCGAGTAGACGTTGCGCATCGACCCGGTGTTGAACCGCTGGTCGGTCTCGGTGAGCGTCTGGTCGACGACGCCGAAGTTGTACGGCATTTCCTGGCTCAGCACGAAAACTGCTTCGGCCACGCCGAGGTTGCCCAGCCCGGTCGGCAGTTTCGTGGCGACCGAGGTCAGCACTTCGCCGAGACCGTGCCGGAACGAGGTCTCCACCGACGTGTGCCGCTGCTCGAAGGTGAGCACATTGCCGGCGAGCACGGTGGCTCGCATCCGCGACGTCGCCATCGGGTGCAGCCGGCCCTGGCGCGGCTCGTCGGCGCGGTGCCACATCAGCCGCACCGGCTTGCCGAACGCCTTCGATGCCTGTGCCGCTTCGATGGCGTGGTTGCCGAACAGCTTGTGCCCGAAGGAACCGCCGCCGGTGATGACGTGCACCTTCACCTTGCCCTGCGGCAATCCGATCGCTTGCGCTACCTCGCCCTGCGAGACGATCGGCGACTTCAGGCCGGCCCAGATTTCCGCGCTGCCGTCCCGGACGTCGGCGACCGCGCAGTAGGGCTCGAGCGCCGCGCTGGAGCGGAACATGAACTCGAAGTCCGCCTCGACCGTCTGCGCCAGGACCGGAACCTTCGGCACGGCAAGGGGAAGCTCGGCTCGGCGCAGGTTCGCCAGCACCGTTTCGTCGTTCTCGCCCTCGACGCTGCCCTTGCCCCAGTCGACCTGGAGCGCGCGCACGCCGTCGATGCACTGGCCGAAGGTTTCCGCGCGGACCGCGACTCCGGTCGGGATCATCGCGACGTCGGTGACGCCGGGCAGCTTCAGCACGTCCGCCTTGTTGCGGACGGCTTTCGGTGTGCCGTTGAGCGTCGGCGGCCGGCAGATCATGGTCGGCAGCGCGCCCGGGACGTCCAGGTCCATCGCGAACTGCTTCTTGCCGGTGACGATGTCGAGCGCGTCGAGCCGGTTCTGCGGCTTGCCGAGCACCTTGAACTGGCTGGCGTTCTTGAGCTTGCTCGGGTCGAGCGTGACCTGCTTGGTGGTGCTGGACGCGGCCTTCGTCGCCAATTCGCCGTAGGTGAGCGACTTTCCGCTCGGCGCGGTGATCACCCCGCCCTTGACGAGGTACCGGTCGGCGGTGCCGCCCAGCAGGAGCACGGCTGCCTGGAGCAGCTGCTGCTTGGCGATCGCGGCGGCCACCCGGATCGGCGTGTAGGTCGACACCGTGGTGTTCGAGCCGCCGGTCAGCTGGTTGAACAGCAGTTCCGGGCGGGCCGGGGCGAGCGTGACATGCACCTTCTCGACCGGCAGGTCGAGCTCCTCGGCGATGATCATCGCCGAGGAGGTGGTGATGCCCTGGCCGACTTCGGCACGGGGGATCGCGAACGACGCGCTGCCGTCCTTGTTGATCGTGACGGTGATCAGCTGCGACGTCGGCAGGGCGGCGTCGGTGAGCGCGTCGTTGAGGTCGTACAGCTCGGGCGGCTGCGGAAGCGACGGCACCGCGGCCGGAGCGAGTCCGTTCGCCGCCGCGGAGGTGGTGAGCCCGACGTCGGCGGCCACGACCAGGGTCCCGGCCGCGACGACGTAGCCGAGGAACCCGCGCCGGGAAACGCCCGGACGCTCGTTCCCGGTGTCCGGCTCGGAGTGACTGAGAGTCACGCTGCTTCCCCTTTCGAGGTAAGGACCGCGCGTCGGATCGCATCACGGACACGCGGGTGGTGGTGGGGCACCACCTTGCCGGGTGATTCGGGGGCCAAGTGTTCAAGTTCTGGACAGCGTCAGCGGAGAGCGACGGTTATCCTGCTGCGCGTCACCAACGAAGGTGGAGATCCGCGTGAGCTCGATGACGTCCTCGCGCAGCGTGGCGCTGCGGGAACCGATCGCCCAGTCCTGGCACCGTGCCTCGCTCGCCGGTCTGGCGCCCGCCACCGCGCTGCTCGATCTGCGGACCGCGGAGGTCGACCCGGCCAGCCACTTGCTGTCCGCCGCCGCCCCGGTGCTGGAAGACCTGGACGAGCGGCTCGCCGGTACCGCGATGTCCACTGTGCTCGTCGACCACGAGGGCCGGATGGTGCACCGGTGGAGCGCCGATCGCGCGGCCGAGGACTGCTTCGAGGAGCTGGGCCTGGAAATAGGCTCCTGCCTGCTGGAAGACGTGGTCGGCACCAACGGTCCGGGCACCGCGCTGGAGACTCGGTCGAGCATCGTGGTGCACGGCGAAGAGCACTACGCCGAGGCGCTGCGCGGCTTCAGCTGTTACGGGCACCCGATTTTCCATCCGGTGACCCGCAGGCTGGAGGGCGCGCTGGACATCACCCTGCTGGCCGCCGAGGCGAACCCGCTGCTCGCACCGCTGGTCGCGAAGGCCGTGGAGGAGATCGAGCGACAGCTTCTCGAGGGCAGCAAAGTGTCCGAACGGTCGTTGCTGGCCGCGTTCCAGGCGGCGTCGCGGCGCACCCGGCCGGTGGTCGCGATCGGCCCGGACCTGCTGCTGTGCAATCAGGCCGCCGCGGACCTGCTGGACGGTTCGGATGTCGCGCAGCTGTGGAACCTCGCCGGCGAGGTCGCCGGACCGTCCGAAATGGAGACCGAGCTGCGGTCCGGGCAGCGCGTCCGGGTCCGCGCCGAACCGGTTTCCGGCGCTCGCGGCGGGGTGCTGGTCGAGATCCGTCCGCTGGGCACGGGCGAGACCCGCCGGCGCGGCCGCGTCCGGCAGGTTTCGCCCGCCGCGATCGGGCATGTGCACATCTCCGGCCCGCCGGGGGCCGGCCGCACGACGGAAGCCCAGCTGCGCGCACCCGCGTGCACGCTGCTGACCGGTGCGCAGGCGGTGCTGGGCGGATCCGCGGTGTGGGCGGCGCAGTTTCAGACCGCGGTCGAGGCAGGGAGCGGAACCATCTGCGTCGACGGCGCGGATCTGCTGCCCGCTGAGCTGGTCGACCTGGTGGCCCGGCACGCCGCCACCGGAGCGGGGCCGAATCTGGTCCTGACCACCGGACCGCGCGAGGGGCTGAGCGGGCCGGAGCGGGCGCTGGTCGCGTCGTGCGCGGAGAGCGTCGAGCTGCTGCCGCTGGCGCATCGCTCGGACTTCCCCGAGGTCGCGATGCGGATGCTGGCGGAACTCGGGGCTGGGCGAACGCACAACATCACGCCCGGCGCGATGCGGATCCTCGGCTCGTACGACTGGCCGGGAAACCTGCCCGAGCTGCGCGGGGTGCTCGGGCAGGCGATCCGCAAGCGATCGGCAGGCGCGATCGGCCCGGCCGACCTGCCGCCGACGCTGCTGGCGGACGCCTCCGGGCACGAGCTGGCTCCGATCGAACGGGCCGAGCGGAACGCGATCGTGGCGGCCCTGCGGTCGGCCGGCGGGAACAAGGTCAAGGCGGCCGGCGCGCTGGGGATCTCGCGGACGACGCTGTACGCGCGGATGCGGGCACTGAAGGTGCCGGGCTAACTGTCCGTGAAGGGCCCCGCGCCGGAATCAGATTCCCTCAAGGGGTCCTTCACGGCCTGGAATACGGGGGGATTGTCCGGTTGCGCGGGATTGGCGCGAAGGTTCACTCGATCGAGCTACTTGAGGGTTGCCGGTCCGAGCCGGGGCCCGCGCTGGCGAAGCGGCACGCCGGACCGACCGCCGCGTGCTCCAGCAGTCCGTGAAGGGCCCCTTGAGGGAATCAGATTCCCCCAGGGCGCCCTTCACGGACGTTGACCTATCCCACCCCTGGCGCGGTGGCCCGCCTCTCCGTGGACCGGTGGGCGATGGCCTCGGCTACCTCGCTGATCGCCTGGCGGAGCAGGGCTCCGTAGGCGTCGTCGCCGAGGGCGTCCTGCCGGCGGCGGGCTTCGGCGATGTGGTGTTCGGCGGCGGGAAACGAGCCGAGGCGGCGGAAGTTGTCCGCGAGGTTCAGGTGCAGAGACGGGTAGAACCCGGCTACCTGCGTCCCGGCGGAATGCGCCTGGACCTGCTCATCGGTGACGGTCGCGGCCGCGTCCAGGGCCCGCACGTCCCAGACCAGTGCTTCGGCCGGATCGGCGAACAGGTCCGCCTGGTAGTGCGCGAGAACGCACCGGTGGAAAGGATCGCCGCCGGGACCGATTTCGTCCCAGAGGTCTCGCAGCCGGGCGCGCGCCGCGTCTGCGTCGCCAGTCCGGCCCACGGTCACGGCGGCGGTGATCTCGGCGAGCATCGGGTCCGACATCAGTTCTTCCCTTCCAGCGGCATCGCGAGGGTCGTCAAGTCGCCGTCGTCGGCGGAGCGCACGACGACGGGAAGGTGCGGCGCGGCGATGTCCAGCATCACGTCCGGTCCGACGGCGGTGCGAAGAGCCGGGTACAGCGTGTTCGCCGCGAACTCCAGCGAGCTCGGTGGTCCAGTGTGGACAGCCGGAATTACCTCGGCCGCAACGGTTACTTTCGCTTCCTCGAAGGAGAGCCGGATCCGTGGCGAGTACTGTCGCTCCACACTGGACAGCAAAGCGGCGCGTGACACGACGGTCCGCGTGCGCGCTGAGGGCAGGGAATCGAGCATCAGGCGGTAGTCGGGGAAGGGGTCGCTGAGCGTCCGGCAGGTGCGGACCGCTCCGTCGCCGCCGTCGAAACCGACGCTGCCTGCTCGGGCGCTCAGCCGCAGTCGGTGGTGGCCACGGGTCCAGGGCAGGACGAGCCGCAGGTCGTCGGCGTCGATGGTGGCGGTCCACTCGGCTGGGTCCGGTTCGGCGGTGGCCAGAGTGCGGGTGGCGAGCCGGTACCGGTCGGTCGCGGTGAGCACGATCGTTCCGGCGGAGACTTCCAGGCGCAGGCTGTTGAGCTCCGGCAACTCCTGCGTCGCGGCGGTGAGGACCTGTTCGACGGCGGCGGTGAAGACCGGGCCGGTGACCACGACGGAGGAAGCGGGAGCCGCTGACCCGCCCAGTGCGGCTTTCAGTTCGGCGGCCGTGGCGCGCGCCGCCCGTGCCTGCGAGGTCAGGCTGGCGACGTGGTTGTCGACGATCCGCGCGGCTTCGCCTCGGTCCGCGGCGAGAACCGCCGCCACGCGTTCCAGCGGCAGGCCGATTTCGCGCAGCTGCCGGACGAGCAGTGCCTCGCCCACTTGGCTTGGCGAGTAGTAGCGGTAGCCGGATTCGCCGTCCACCCGGACCGGCCGGACAAGGCCGGAATCCGCGTAGAAGCGCAGCGCGCTGGCGGTGAGGCCGCAACGGCGGGCGAACGCACCGATAGTGAGCAGGTTGGGCACCTGCCCATCATCAGGGTTCAAGCGGCTTGAAGGTCAACCGAGACGGACAACCAGCAGGGCAGCGCGCGGTGCCCTCGGCAGGCGGTCGACCTGCGGAAACACCGTCCGTCGAACCGCACCGAAATCTTTTTCGCCGCCGATGTCGATCCGCCCTGGCTCCGATCGTCGCTTCCGTGAGACCACTGATCGACGGGAGACGGGCAATGAGCGCAGGACGACGAGAATGGCTGGGCCTGGCGGTGCTGGCCCTGCCGACCGTGCTGCTGTCGCTGGACATGAGCGTGCTGCACCTCGCGGTTCCGCACCTCGCCGCGGACCTGCGGCCGTCCAGCACGCAGCTGCTCTGGATCATCGACATCTACGGCTTCATGATCGCCGGGTTCCTCGTCACGATGGGCACCCTCGGCGACCGGATCGGGCGGCGGAAGCTGCTGATGGCGGGCAGTGCGGCGTTCGGGCTCGCGTCGGTCGCGGCGGCGTTCTCGACCAGTCCGGAGATGCTCATCGCGGCGCGCGCGGTGCTCGGGGTCGCCGGCGCGACGCTGATGCCGTCGACGCTCGCGCTGATCAGCAACATGTTCCCGGACCCCAAGGAGCGCAGCGCCGCGATCGCGGTCTGGATGAGCTGCTTCATGGGCGGCATGGTGGCCGGTCCGGTGGCCGGCGGCTTCCTGCTGGAGCATTTCCGCTGGGGCTCGGTGTTCCTGCTCGGCGTGCCGGTGATGATCCTGCTGCTCACCACCGCGCCGAAGCTGCTGCCGGAGTACCGCGATCCCGCCGCCGGACGCCTTGACCTCGCCAGCGTCGCGCTGTCGCTCGGCGCGATCCTGCCGGTGATCTACGCGCTCAAGGAAATCGCCAAGAACGGTTTGTCTCTGTTCGAACTGTTCGTGCTCGCGGCCGGTCTCGCGATCGGCGCCGTTTTCGTCCGGCGGCAGCAGCGGCTGGAACACCCGCTGCTCGACCTCGGCTTGTTCCGGGTGCGCGCGTTCAGCGCGGCGGTGGCGATCATGCTGGTCGGCGCGGTCACCATGGGCGGGGTGTTCATGCTGGTCAGCCAGTACCTGCAGATGGTCGCCGGACTGAACACCGTGGACGCGGGCCTGCTGCTGGTTCCGCAGGCGCTCGCGGTGGTCGTCGGCTCGATGATCGCGCCGCGGCTGGCGCGCCGGTACCGGCCGGAGTTCGTGCTGGGCTTCGGAATGCTCGTGGCGGCGGGCGGGATCGTGCTGTTCACGCTCGCCGGCGGGACCGGCGGCGTGCCGTTCGTGGTGCTGGGCATGGCGATCGCCAGCTTCGGCATGGGACCGCAGGGCGTGCTGTGCACCGAAATGGTGGTCGGCTCGGTCTCGCCGCGGCGGGCGGGGGCGGCCTCGGCGATGTCCGAGACCAGCGCGGAATTCGGGATAGCGATGGGGATCGCGGTGTTCGGCAGCGTCGCGACGGCGGTGTACCGCGGCGGGATCGTCGTCCCGGCCGGGGTTCCGGCACCGGCGGCCGCGCAGGCGACCGACAGCATCGCCGGGGCGATCGAGGCGTCGGCGACGCTGCCGGGGCGCGTCGGGGAGCAGTTGCTGGCTGCCGCGCGGGACGCGTTCTCGTCGGGGCTGCACACGGTGGCCGGGATCGGCGCCGCTGTCGTGGTGGTGTTCGCAGTCGTCGGGATGGTGGCTTTGCGGCGTTCGACTGCTCCGGAACCGGCCGCGGAACCGGAATTGGTCGCGCAGTGAGCCAGCGCGGGTGCCGGGTTGCCGTCCGGTCCGCTGGCGGCGGTGACCTGGTCGCGGGGACGGCACCGGATCGAGACGGCCGGGCACCCGAAAAGGGCCGGTGCTCCGCCGGAACAGCCGAAGCTGTCCGGCCGGAGCACCGGCCCTCGCGTCGAAACTCAGCGCCCGCTCAGGGCTTCCGGGCCACCCCGCCGGCCATGATCCGCTGTGCGACGGTCTGCCCGCCCAGCCGCGGGCCGTCCGGCCACCAGTCGGAAATCGCGACGATCTCGGCGGGCCGGCCGGGTCCGGTCGGGATCATCTCCAGGTCGTGGAACAGCTGGGTGATCTCCTCGCGGGTGCGCGCGGTGACGTCCTTCATCGAGCCCTTGTGGATCGCCTCGACCAGGTCCTGCACCGCCTGGTCGTCCGGCGAGCTGTCGGCCGCGTCGATCAGGTGGGTGATCGCCAGGAAGGAGCCGGAGGGAAGCCGGTCGACGAACTTCTTGGTCACCGCGGCCGGTGCGCCGCGGTCGCCCTTGTGGTGGTGCAGCGCCGCGATGAACAGGACCGCGATCGGCTCGTTCCAGTCGAGGTGGTTCTGCACCGTCGGGTTGTCGAGGATGCTCATCGGGTCGAAGATGTCGGCCTGGATGTACTCGGTGAAGTCGTTCTCGTCCAGCAGCGCCCGGCCGTGGCTGGCCACCACCGGGTCGTAGTCCACGTAGACGACCTTCGCCGTCGGGTCCGCGCGCTGCACGACCTGGTGCACGTTTTCCGTCGTCGGCAGCCCGGACCCGCAGTCGATGTACTGCCGGACGCCCGCGCTGAAGGCGAGGAAGCGGCAGGCGCGGATCAGGAAGTTCCGGTTCTCCAACGCGGTCTGCGCGATCTCCGGCACCGCCGCCGCCATCTCGCGGGCGACCTGCCGGTCGATCTCGTAGTTGTCTTTCCCGCCGAGGAGATAGTCGTAGAGACGCGCGACACTCGACTTGGTCGGGTCGACTCCGGGCGGTGCGTTGAGTGGGTCGGACATCGACGCAGACCTCCAGCGTGCTGACACTGTGATAAATGCCGCACCGAGAGTAGCGGACTTCGGCGACGCCGCGAAACCGGTACCGCTAGGACTCCCGGCATGCCTGGCTGAGCGCGCCGACCAGCTCCTCCAGCACCGGTTCGGCTGCGCCGAAGGTGATTCGGACATGGCTTTCCGGGGCGTGCAGGTCGGTTCCGCGGATGGTCGCGATCCCGTTGCGCAGCAATGCCCGGTCGATGGCGTCCGGGGTGTCGCCGAGGCGGGCGCAGTCGGCGAGTAGGAACGCGCCGCCGCCGGGGCGCACCGGGGCGGGGAGCCCGCTGGCCTCGACCCCGGCGCAGACTAGATCGCGCTTTCGCTGGTAGGTCGACAAAGCGCGGTCGAGCCACTCGCGCGGACCGGTGAGCGCGGCCGCGGCAGCATGCTGCGGAATCGCGCCGCAGCACACTGCTTCCCACTGCAAGCGGCGTTCCATCGCGTCTACGACCGCGGGCGGCGCGAGCACGTAGCCCAGCCGCCAGGTCGCGAGTGCGTAGTACTTGCTGAGGCTGGTGACGGTGATCAGGTGCGGCCAGGTTTCCGCGAGCGCTTCCACCGGATGGTGCCGGCGGCCGTCGAAAACGAAATGCTGCCATGAATCGTCGGAAACGACGAACAGCCCGTGCCGGGCGGCGAGACCGACTACCGCGGCGACGGTCTCGGCGTCGGGCAGGTATCCAGTCGGATTGACCGGATTGCAGAGCAGCACGGCACGGCTGCGGGAGGTCACCGCGGCCGCCATGCCGTCGAGATCGAACGTCCATCCGCTGTGGGACGGGACGTACTTCGGCGTCGCGCCGGACTCGCGGATGGCGCCGTCGAAGAAGTACGCCGGGGTCGGCACGATCACCTCGTCTCCAGGTGCGAGCAAGGTGCGCAGGGCGAGCGAAAGACCGTGCATCGCTCCGTTGGTGACCAGCAGGCGGCGTTCGGGATCGACGCCGGGACTGAGCTCGGCCGCGATCGCGGCACGGAGCTCGGGAAGGCCGCGGCTGTCGCGCGGGTCCGGTTGGTCCATCGCCTGCCGGACCGCCTCCCGCACGTGCTCGGGCATCGGGAGGACCGGGGCGCCCATGAGCGGGAGAATCCGGCCGCCGGTTCGGCGAGCGCGGTCGCGGGCGGTCATCGCGCCGAGTGCGGGGACGTCGTGGAGGGCGGAGGGACTGGTTGCGGAGTGCGACATGGGTAGCAGCATGCCACGTTAAGATATCAACAACAAGAGTAAGTATCTTATAGTGAAGACTGGATTGTTTCGCTGCCATATCAACCGGCAAAAGCTGGTATTCTGACGGAGTGCCCGATATTCACGACTTGCTTCCCGGATCCTCGAACATCCCCGCGCTGCTGCTGGTCGGCCAGGACGAATCCGGCTTGGACCGGACGAGTCAGGCATACCGCGCGATCCGGCGGCAGATCATCGATCTGACGCTGCCGCCCGGCAGCAGTTTCACCGAGACGTCGCTCGCGCAGCAATGGCAGATCAGCAAGACGCCGGTGCGAGAGG
This sequence comes from Amycolatopsis benzoatilytica AK 16/65, assembly GCF_000383915.1. Classification (NCBI taxonomy): domain Bacteria; kingdom Bacillati; phylum Actinomycetota; class Actinomycetes; order Pseudonocardiales; family Pseudonocardiaceae; genus Amycolatopsis; species Amycolatopsis benzoatilytica. The sequence continues at coordinate 4,828,929 of NZ_KB912942.1, read as the reverse complement.
CGCTGGCGCGGCTGCGGCGCGACGGACTGGTCACCGCGCTCCCGCGCGCGGGATATGTGGTCAGCCCGATCACGTTGCAGGACACCGACGAGCTGTGCGGTCTGCGGTCGTTGCTGTCCGGCGAGGCGGCCGCGGCGGCGGCGCGCAACGGCATCCCGGCGGCGGCGCTCAAACGGCTCGAAGAGCTGTCGGAAATGTCGTTCGCCTACGTGCCGGGCGAAACCGGCCTCGACGACTGGCTGCCGGTCGGCATCGAGTTCGAAGGCATCATGGCGCACTTCAGCGGCAACAGTCGGCTCACCAAGGCGCTCGTCGACGTAATCGACGAATTGGAGCGGGTGCTGCGCATGGTGCTGCTGATCGCTCCGGATGTCGCTAGCCCGCCGGGCGAACTGGACCTTGTCTTGCGGCGGCTGTGCGAGCGCGACGCGGACTTGGCGCGCAACGCTATGAAGGCGAGGTGCGAGCGAGTGCGCCACGACGTGCTCGAGGTCTTGACGAAAAGCGCGTCGGTCAGCCGGGCCAATATCGAAATGCCCCTGCGCTAGCCGGTCCGGTCCGGGGAGTGCGGGCCTCCCCGGACCGGACCGGACTCAGACCGCGGTCGGGAAATGGAAACTCGCCTCGCCCGCCGCCTCCGGCCATCGGCTCGTCACGGCTTTCGCCCGCGTGTAGAAGGCCACGCCTTCCGGCCCGTGCATGTGGTGCGAGCCGAACAGCGACTGCTTCCAGCCGCCGAACGAGTGGAACGCCATCGGCACCGGGACCGGGACGTTCACGCCGATCATCCCGGCCTGCACCGACCGCTGGAACAACCGCGCCGCCCTCCCGCTGCCGGTGAAGACGGCGGCGCCGTTGGCGAAGCTGTTCGCGTTGACCAGATCGATCGCCTCGGCCAGCGAATCGACGCGCACCACGACTAGCACCGGGCCGAAGATCTCGTCGCGGTACACGTCCATTTCCGGTGTCACCTGGTCGAACAGCGTCGGCCCGAGGAAGAAGCCGTCGCCCTCCACTGAGATATCACGGCCGTCGACTACAAGTTCCGCGCCCGCCGCGACGCCTGCCTCGAGGTAGCCGCGGACGCGGGAAAGCGCTTCCGGGGACACCAGCGGCCCCATCTCGGATCCCGCCGCCAGCCCCGGCCCGACCTTCACCGCTCGCGCCCTGTCCCGGAGCAGCTTGACGAGCGGGTCGGCCGCTTCGCCGACGGCGACCGCGACCGAGATCGCCATGCAACGCTGGCCCGCGGAACCGTAGGCGGCCGAAACCAGATGCTCGGCGGCGTTTTCGAGGTCGGCGTCGGGCAGCACGACAGCGTGGTTTTTGGCGCCGCCAAGCGCTTGCACGCGCTTGCCGTTCGCGGTCGCGCGTTCGTGTACGTACCGCGCGACCGGCGTCGAACCGACGAACGACACCGCCGCGACGTCCGGATGGTCCAGCAGGGCGTCCACCGCGGCCTTGTCGCCGTGCACGACGTTGAACACGCCGTCGGGCAGGCCGGCCTCGGTGTAGAGCTCGGCGACGAAATCCGAGGCCGACGGGTCCCGTTCGGACGGTTTGAGCACGAACGTGTTGCCGGTCGCGATGGCGATCGGGTGCATCCACATCGGGACCATCGCGGGGAAGTTGAACGGCGTGATGCCCGCGCACACGCCGAGCGGCTGCCGGAACGAAAAGAGGTCGACCCCGGTCGACACCTGGTCTGAGTAGTCGCCCTTGAGCAGCTGCGGTATGCCGCAGGCGAAATCGACCACTTCCAGGCCGCGGACCAGCTCGCCCTTGGCGTCCTCGAGGACCTTGCCGTGCTCAGCGGACACGAGCCGGGCCAGCTCGTCGAGGTGCTTTTCGACCAGGCCGCGGAACGCGAACAGCAATCGCGCGCGGCGCATGACCGAAGTGTCGGCCCAGTCCGCCAGCGCGCCGCGGGCGGCTCGCACCGCGGCATCGACGTCGGCGGGCTCGGCCAGCAGCACGTCGGCCCGGCGTTCGCCGGTCGCGGGATCCCAGACTGGTGCGGTCCGGGTCGACTGCCCGGCGGCGGGGCGGCCGCCGATGCGGTGTCGGATGATCGGGTGCACGGAAGAACTCGCCTTCTTTTCGGGACGGGAACGGAGCAATTCGGTCAGACGATGAGGTCGCCGCCGTTGATGTCGACGGCGGCGCCGGTGATGTAGGCGGCCCGGTCGGACGCGAGGAACGCGACGAGTTCGGCCACCTCCCACGGCAGCCCGACACGCGGCACCGGGAACGACCGGACGGCCTCTTCGAGCACCGGCGGCGGCAGCAGGCCGCGGGCCATCGGCGTGTCGATCAGGCCCGGGCAGACGGCGTTCACGGTGATTCCGCCGGGTCCGTAGGCCTTCGCGAGATGCCGGGTGAGGCCGAGGACGCCGTGTTTGGCGGTCGTGTAGTGCGCCCCGCCTGCGGTGCTGATCGTTTTGCCTGCGGTGGAAGAAAAATTGACGATCCGGCCCCATCCGCCCACCCGCATCGCGGGCAAGGCGCGCTGGCAGCACAGGAAAGTTCCATGCACGCTCACCGCGAGCACGCGATGCCATTCGGTTTCGGTGATGTCCTCGAAAGCGGTCGGCGGAGCGATCCCGGCGGCGTTGACCAGGATGTCGAGCCGGGCCCGCTCGGCCAGCACCGCGTCGAAAGCGCGGCCTACCCGCCCGCCGTCGGTGACGTCCACCGCGATCGACCGGATCCGTTCCGCCGGAACCACAAGCGCGGTCGCGATCTCCTCGGCGTCCGGTGCCGCCAGATCGAACACCGCGACTGTCGCGCCGCGGGCGGCGAGTGCGTGCACTGCCGCCAGGCCCATGCCGCTTGCGCCGCCGGTCACGACCGCGACCCGGCCGGCCAGCTCCGTGCTGTCGGCGCTCGTCGGTGCGCGGAGACCTGCTGTGACGCTCATGCCGCTCCCGCCTTCGCGCGCACTCGAGCGAAGGCCGCCTCCGCGCGGTCGAGCTGCTCTGGCCGGTGCGAAGCCGAAACCTGGACTCGGATGCGCTCCTCACCAGCCGGGACGATCGGGTGCGAGAGCGCGAAGACGAGAACGCCTTCGCGGCGCAACTCGGCCGCGGTGTCGGCTGCCAGCGTTCCGCCGCGCAGCATCACCGGGATGATCGGATGTTCGCCCGGCAGCACCTCGTAACCGAGTCCGGTCAGGGCGCCGCGAAGGCGGGCAGTGTTGGCCGCCAGCCGGTCCCGCAGCTCTGGGCGGCGGGCGGCGATCCGGATCGCGGTCAGCGCCGCCGCTGCCAGCGGTGGCGCCATCGCATTCGTGAACAGGTACGGACGCGAAACCAGCCGCAGGGTTTCCGTGATCGCGCGCGACCCGGCGACGAAACCCCCGGCTGCGCCGCCCAGCGCCTTGCCGAGCGTCCCGGTCAGGATGTCGACCCCGGTGTCCAGACCGAGATGCCCCGCGGTGCCCCCGGCCAGCACTCCGGTGGCGTGCGAGTCGTCGACCATCAGCACCGCGTCGTGCCGCCGAGCCAGCTCGGCCAGCCGGGGCAGCGGCGCGAGATCGCCGTCCATGCTGAACACGCCGTCAGTGACGATCAATCGGTGGCGTGCGCCCTCGCTCTCGGTGAGATATCGCTCGAGCTGGTTGAGATCGGAGTGCGCGAAGACCTGGCGCCGGGACGGCGACAACCGGATGCCGTCGATCAGGCTGGCATGGTTGAGCGCGTCGCTGAAGATCACGTCGTCCGGCCCGAGCAGCGCGGCGAACACCCCGAGGTTCGCGTCGAAGCACGAGCCGTACAGCACCGCGTCCTCAGCGCCGGTCAGGTCGGCGATAGCGGATTCCAGTTCGTGGTGGACGCTGCGGGTACCGCAGAGCACCCGACCGGCCGCTACGCCGAGCCCCTGGTCATCCATCGCCTTCCGGGCCGCGTCCAGGACCTCGGGGTCCGCGGCGAGCCCGAGATAGTCGTTGGATGCGAAGTTCACTAGTGCTTCGCCGTCCACTTCCAGCGTTGGCCCCTGCGCCCCGGTGACCACGAGGTCGTGCCGGGGACGGCGGCTGTCGAGTTCGGCGCTAAGGCGGTCCAGCAATGCCGCGTTCACGCAGTGCCTCCTGCCCAGTCGGCGCAGGACACGATCTCGAACCCTCGGCTGGGGAAGACCTTCTCCAGCAAGAAATCGTTGACCTCGGCGCTCGCGTCGGCGCATCCGTCGCGCAGGACCGTCACCTGGTAGCCGCGATCCGCGGCGTCGTAGCAGGTCGCGGTGACCATCGCGCTCGTCGCGACTCCGGCGACCGCGAGCGAGCGGATGCCGCGGGACCGCAGCACGAGGTCGAGGTCCGTGCCGGCGAAGGCGCTGGCGCGGCGTTTGACCACGACGACATCGCTTTCGGCAGTGGGCAAGGCGAGTTCGGTTCCTTCGGCTCCTTCGTGAAAAGCGTCTCCGGCGTCGAAGAACGAGCGGTACAGCGGATCGTCCGCGGGAAGGTCAGCTCCGTTGTCCCGCAAAGCGAAGTGCACCAGCACGACGAGTGCGCCAGTTTCGCGGGTCCGCGGCAGCAGATCCGTGAGCGGCGGAACGACCTGGCGGGCGAACGGGTAGCCGTTCGTGATGCCCCGCTGGACGTCGCCGACGATCAGGGCGGTGGTGTTCATCCGAGGGTTCCGTCCAGTCGTTCCATGCGCCGCCCGGTGGTGAGCAGTGCGGTCATTCCGGCTGTCATGACGACCGCGATCGCCAGCAACGCGTAGGTGAAGCTGCCGGTAGCGGATGCGATCGCGCCGGTGAAGTACGGGCCGATGAATCCGCTCAGATTGCTGACCGAGTTGATCAGCGCGATGCCGGAGGCGGCCGCGGCACCGGTCAGCCCGATCGCCGGGATCCGCCAGAACTGCGGCATCGCGGTGAGGATCCCGGCGACGCTCAGGCAAACGGCGACGACGAACAGCGGGCCGCTGCTGGTGAGCGTCGCCAGCAGCAGGCCGACGATGCCGACGGCCATGGGGATGGCAGTGGCGGTGACTGCCGAACGCCGGGCTGCGAAACGCGCCCACAGCAGCAGTGCGAGCAATGCCACCGCGTACGGGATCGCGGACAGCAGGACGCTGCTGACATCTCCGGCGCCGCCGATGTTGTGCGTGATCGAGCGGAGCATGGTCGGCAGGAAGAACTGCAGCGGGTAAAGCCCGAACGCGATCGCGAACCACGTCACGGCCATGATCCAGACCCGTCGGCTGGTCAGCGCCTCGCGGAGCCCGGAGAGCGCCCCGTGTGCCCGGTGTTCTTCGGCTTCCGCGGCCAGCGTGGCCTCGATCGCGGCCCTCTCCTCGTCGTCGAGCCAGCGCGCGGTGCCCGGCCGGTCCGGAAGGAAGGCGAAGATCAGGACGCTGACCAGGACCGTCAGCCCGCCCTCCACGAGGAAGAGCGCCCGCCAGCCGGCGATGCCGAACAGTTGCCGGCCCCACTCGAGCAGCGCGGCGGCCAGCGGCGAACCGATCATCGAGGACACCGGGGTCATCAGGAAGAACGCCGACAGTGCCCAGGCTCGCTGGCGGCGGGGGAACCACAGTGTCAGGTAGAGCAGAATGCCGGCGGCCAGTCCGGCCTCGGCGAATCCGAGCAGCAGTCGCGCGAGGTACAGCGCCGCGGCGGAGTTCACCAGTGCGGTGGCGGCAGTGACAAGACCCCAGGTGATCATGATGCGCGCGATCCACTTCCGCGCGCCGAACCGGCGAAGCATCAGGTTGCTCGGCACCTCGACGAGGATGTAGCCGATGAAGAACAGCCCGGCGGCGAGCCCGATCTGGCCGGTGCTGAGGTGCAGGTCGCGCGACATAGGCGCGGCGAGATAGCCGACGTTGGCGCGGTCGATGTAGCTGGCCACGTATGCGAGGCCGACGAGCGGGATGATCCGGATTCCTGCTTTCCGCCAGGTGTGCGGCGAGACAGTGCCGGCGATGGCGGCGACACGGGAACTCATGGCGAAGTCCGATCTGTCAGGGAACTGGGAGGGCGGTGCCTGCGTTCAGCGCGCCACGCCGCGGGCAGCGGCGGTGGCGGCATGGTCGATCCCCCCGGCGTCGATGACGACGCCGTAATCCCGTTCGGCCCCTTCACGGGTGACCTTGCCGTCCAGGACGTCTTCGAGAACCCGTTCCGGCTCGCGGTCGAACGGGTGTCCGTGGCCGCCCCCGCCTGCGGTCACGTGCCGGTGCCGGGACCCGGCGGTCATCGTGAAGTGCGGTTTCGACTCCAGCACTCGCTCGTCCGGCCCGCCCGGTTCGAGCACGTTGAGCGACGGGGTCCCCGGTGCGCCGCCGGACAGCCCGTAGGGCAGGAACTTCCGCCGGTCGGATCGGATCTGCACGCTGGCCTCGGCGGCTAGCAGGGTCATGTCGCGGAAGGTCGCGAGTCCGCCCCGCCACCGGCCGGCCCCGCCGCTGTCGGGCAGGTAGCCGTAGCCGTCGATGCGCACGTGCCCGGAACGCTCCAACTCCTCGACCGGTGTGTTGGTGAGGTTCGCGCCGAGGGAGCTGATCCCGTCGACCCCGTCCTGGTCCGGTCGGGCGCCCCACGCTCCGGCCAGCGGATCCCACAGCACCGTCGACGCGCCGTCCGGACCGGCCAGGCCGATCGCGATCCCGTCCGGCCCGCCTTCTCCCGCCGCTGGCACCCGGCCGGGGAACACCGGCGCGAGCGCGCCGAGCACCGCGTCGATGATCCGGAAGCCGACCAGCCCGCGTGCGCCCCGGGCGGCCGGCCGCTGACCGTTGAGGATCGAGGCGTCCGGGATGACGAAGCTGAACGGCCGGTAGAAGCCGCTGTTCGCCGGGATGTCCGACGAGAGCACGCCCTGCAGCGCGGCGTAAGCGGCGGAGCGGGTGAACGACGAGGTCGCGTTGAGAGCGGAGCCGACCTGGGGCGAGGAACCGGTGAAGTTGAGTTCGATCCCGGCTGCCGACAGCGTGGCCTTGACCTGGATCGGGATGGGGCCGGAGCCGAGGCCGTCGTCGTCGATGTGGTCGGTGAACTCGTAGGTGCCGGGCACTGCTTCGGCGAGTGCGGCGCGCAGCAGGGTTTCGGAGTAGTCGAGCAGTTCGTCGACCAGCCCGGCCAGCCCTTCCACGCCGTGCCGGGCGGCGAGCGCGCGCAGCCCCTCGGCTCCGGTGTGGCAGGCGGCAAGCTGGGATTCCAGGTCGCCGCGCAGCAATTCGGGCTCGCGAACGTTGCGCAGCAGCACCCGCAGGAAAGTTTCGTTGGTGGTGCCCGCGTCGATCAACCGGCACGGCGGGATCTGAATTCCTTCGGCGAAGATACTGGTCGACTGCACTGCCATCGACCCGGCCGCCCAGCCCCCCACGTCGGTGTGGTTCACCACGGTCACCGCGAAGCCCAGCAGCGTTTCCCCGGCGAACACCGGGGCGATCGCGAAGATGTCCGGCAGGTGCATGCCGCCCAGCGACGGGTCGTTGAGCAGGAACAGATCGCCCGGCCGGATGCTGTCGCCGAACTCGGCGAAGACCGCTTCCATCGCGTCCGGAATGGACCCGAGGTGTACCGGCAGTGTGTTGGCCTGCGCGATCACCCGGCCGCGGGCGTCGCAGAGCGCGGCGGAGAAGTCCATGCTGGACGCGACGAGCTGAGAGTGCGCGGTGCGCAGGATGGTGATCGCCATTTCGTCGGCGAGCCCGGTGACGGCGTTGCGAAAGACCTCGAACGTCACGGCGTCGCGGATCATGCGGCACTCCAGGTGATCACGATGTTGTTGAACCGGTCGCGGTGCGCCCGCGCGCCGGGCGGGACAAGGGTGGTGGCGTCCATGTCCTCGATCACCATCGGCCCGTCGGCCGGCTGGGCGCTGAGTGCGGACCGGGCGATGACCGGCGCGGAAACTGTTTCTTCGAAACGGCATTCGCGAGCCGAAGGCAGGCCCGCGTCCGCCGTGCGAAGGTCCAGAACGTCCGAAATGGACACTGGAGTCGGCAGCTTGCCGCGTACCCGGAGGTTGACCGGCTCGACCAGTTCGTCGGTCCCGGCCCGGCCGTAGGTCCGCTTGTGCTCGGCGTGGAACCGGCCGCGCGTCTCGGCGAGCAGCTCCTCGGTGAGGTCGCCGTCCGGGACCCGGATCCGAAGTTCGAAGCGCTGGCCGCGGTAACGCATGTCCAGCAACCGGTCCACCGTGGCCGCTTCGCCGAGTTCCTCGCGCACCTTCGCGGACAGGCGTGCGAACTCGTCGGCGAGCGCGCGCACGTCGGCGAACTCGGATCGATACGGAGTCAGCTCATGCCGTTCGGTGTCGGCCACGAGGAGCCCGATGCTGCTGAAGAGGCCCGGGTGCACCGGCACGAGCACGGTGTCGATGCCGAGTTCTCGCGCCAGCGCGGCCGCGTAAAGCGGGCCCGCGCCGCCGAACGCGACCATGGTCGCTTCGCGCGGGTCTCTGCCGCGTTCGCTGGTGACCGCTTTGACCGCGGTGGTCATGCTCGACACGGCGACCTGATACGCGCCGCGCGCGGCTCCCGGCACGTCGTCGCCGATCTTTTCGGCCACTGTGGACAGTGCCTTCTCGGCGAGGTCCGGGTGGATCGCGACGCGGCCGCCAGCGAGTGACTCGGGGCTCAGGTAGCCGAGCGTCACGTTGGCGTCGGTCAGTGTCGGCAGTACGCCGCCCTGCCCGTAACACGCGGGGCCGGGCCGCGACCCGGCGCTCGCGGGCCCGACGTGGAGCGCGCCGGCGGCGTCGACCGAGATGATGCTGCCGCCGCCGGAACCCACCTCGGCGATGTCGATCGACGGGGCGCGCACCGGGTAGCCGGCACCGGAGCTGAGTCCGCGCGCCACGTTCATTCCGCCGCCGACCTCGTAGTCCGCCGAAACGAAAGGTTCGCCGTGCTCGATCAAGGACGCCTTCGCGGTGGTCCCGCCCATGTCGAAAGCGACAACTGTGGACAGCCCGACCAGCTGCGCGAGCTTCTGCGCCGCGGCGACGCCCGCGGCGGGACCGGACTCGATGATCTGCACCGGACGTTGTGCGACCGAAGCGGCGTCGAGCAAACCGCCGCTGGATTGCATGACCATCAGCGGTGCGCGCACGTTCTCGGCGCGCAGCCCCGCTTCCAGCCGGGTGAGGTACCCGTGCACAGCGGGGCCGACGTAGGCGTTGACCGTCGCCGTGCTGGTTCGTTCGAATTCGTGCGGTTGCGGGGAAACGTCGACCGACGCGGTGACGTAGACCTCGGGCAGTTCGGCACGAAGCAAGTCGGCGACCCGCCGTTCCTCGTCCGGGCGGAGGTACGAATTGAGCAGGCACACCGCCACTGCCTCGATGCCGTCCGAGCGCAGCCGCGCGGCCAAGGTGCGGACTTCCGCCGCGTCGGCGGCCGGGGCGAGCTGCCCGTCGGCCGTGATCCGCTGGTCGAGTTCGTAGCGGTTCCTCCGGCGGGCCAGCGGTTCCGGCTTCGCCCAGGACAGGTCGTACAGCGCCGGGCGGCGCAGCCGGCCGATTTCCAGCACGTCCCGGAAGCCCCGGGTGGTGACCACCGCGGTGCGGACACCGCTCATCGACAGGATCGCGTTGGTGGCCACCGTCGTGCCGTGCAGCATCGCGACCACGGACTCCGGCCTCGCCTCCGCGGCGGCGAGCACCGCGGTGGTGGCCGCGACCACGCCCGCGCCGTAGTCGGGCGGCGTCGACGGCACCTTCATCGGGACGACTTCTCCGGCCGGGCCCAGCGCGATGACATCGGTGAACGTGCCGCCAATGTCGGCGCCGACCCGCCAGCCGGCCGGTCGAGGATCGTGACTGCGGGGCACTGCGATCTCCTTCGTTCAGCGAGCGACTGGGATCACAGTAGGTCTGAGTTAAGATATCAGCAAGAGTTGTTGCTATTTTTTATTCGTCATCTGGTGTTAGCGGCTCGCTTCCCTGTGGTGCGGTGATCACGCGCCGGGGAGCGCGAGCAGTGCGGCCAGCAGCTCCTCCGGGGTCTCCAGCTGGGGCAGGTGGCCGGTCCGGGGCAGCACGGCGAAGGTCGCGCCGGGGATCGCGGCCGCGTACGCCGCGCCATATCCCGGGTCGGCGATGCGGTCGCTTTCGCCCCACAGCACGTGCACCGGAATGTCCATTTTGCCCAGTCGCTCGGCCAGTGTCGGGTCGGTCATCGCCGGGCCCGCGTAGCCGATCAGGGCCAGCACGTCCGGGCTCGGGCCGGGGCCGCCTCCGGCCTGCGGGGCCTTCGCCGGATCGTGGTAGGAGAACTGCTGGATCTCGGCGATCGATTTGCCGCGGACGTCGGCCATCGGATGGCCGGGCACCTCGATGCCGACCCCGTCCACGATCACCGCGCTGCTGACCCGAGGGCTGTTCAGCAGTGCGATCTCGGCGGCCAGCCAGCCGCCGAAGGAGTTGCCGACCACTGTCACGTTCGAGACGTCCAGGTGGTCGAGCATCGCGACGTACGCCTCGGCCAACGCCACGGTGTCGGTGAGTCCGGCGGCTTTCGGGGTGCCGCCGAAGCCGGGGTGGGTGGGCAGCAGCACCCGGGAATGCGTGCGCCCGGCCAGCAGGGCGGCGAAGCCGGTCATGGTCGCGATCCCGCCGCCGCCGTGCAGCAGCAGGAAAGTCCGGGTGCGGTCGTCGTCCTGGACGGCGATCTCGACGGGGCCGGCGGCGGGGAACTGGAGGATCTTCGAAGTCGTCATATCAGGAACCTTAGATAAATATCCTTAGTTAAGCAACCTGGGTTCGCGACAGGTAGGCTGCTCGCGCATGAGGTACCGCCACGCCGACGTCGCACTGGCCGTCAAACGCCTGCAGCACCGCCACCATCGCGCGCTGAGCCAGGAGCTGGCGCCGCTAGGGCTTTCGCTCGTGCAGTGGGACACGTTGCGCCACTTGCACAACCATCCGGACGCGTCGCTGCACGACCTCGCCGTGCTGACCTTCCAGACCGACCAGTCGTTCGGCACCCTCGCGGTCCGGATGGCCGAACGCGGCCTGATCGAACGCGTCCCCGGCCCAGGGCGAGCGGTGCGGCACCGGCTGACCGAGAAGGGCGCGCAACTGCGCGCGGCCGGGCAGGAGCGGGTGGACGCGGTGGTGAAGTCGTCGTTCAGCGCGCTTTCCGCGGCTCAGCTCAATCAGCTGGGGGAGTTGCTGGACGTCGCGCTCGGGCCGGACGAGGCGTAGCCGGAAAGCCGTCCGGCCATCGCGCGGGTCAGGGCGCGGAGTTCGGCGGGCTGTTCGATGACGAAGGGCCGGTCGAGTGCGGCCAGCCGGGCCGGGATCCAGTCGAGCCGTTCGGCCTGGATCCGGGCGCGCACCCAGGGATCGTCGTGCTCCAGGACGGCGATGGACGGCGGGAAGACCGCGCGGATTTCGTCCGCTGTCGCTTCGATCCGGACGGACACGACGTGCCGGTGCGGTGCTTCGGCGATGCTGGCCAAGACTCGCTCCGCCGGATCGAAACCCGTTGGCGCGGCGAAGGTTCCTTCCTGTGGAACAGCGCTGGCGACGCGATCGACGCGGAACGTGCGCACCTGTCCGGCGGCCGTGTCGAAGCCGGTCAGGTACCAGCGGCCGGAATGCGCCACGACGCCGTACGGTTCGACGACCCGCTCGCTGCGCCGTCCGTGCGCGGCGGTGTAGGCGAGCTTGACCGGTCTGCGGTCTCGCGCCGCTTCGGCGACCGCGAGAAGCACTTCGGCCTCCGCCGTCAAAGGTGCGCGCGCCGGCGAGGTGAAGTCGGCGACCTCCAGCAACGCGTCCAGCCGGCGGCCGAGCGCCTCGGGAAGTACGCGGCGCACCTTCGCGACCGCGCTTTCCGCGGCGGCGACCGACGTGGTGACCAGGCCCGCGCGCCGGCCGGCGACCAGGCCGAGCAGGACCGCGAGCGCTTCCTCGTCGGTCAGCATCAACGGCGGCATCCGGTACCCGGGGGCCAGCCGGTAGCCGCCGTAGCGGCCGCGGACCGAGCGGACCGGGATGTCGAGGTCCAGCAAGTGCTCCGCGTATCGGCGGACGGTGCGCTCGTCCACGCCAAGCCGCTCGGCCAGGTCGGCGACCGTCCGCGTGCCGCCGCGCTGCAGGATTTCCAGCAGGGCGAGCACGCGGGCGATCGGACGGGTCATGAGTTCAGAATACCGGGCGGAACCTGCCCGGTATTGCTCCTAGCGTGGGTGCTTGTCAACGAGTGAAAGGACCTTCCCGTGCACCTGGCTTCCCTTCGGATCATCACCGCGGACGTCGACCGGCTGGTCGCGTTCTACGAGCGGGTGACCGGCCTGGCCGCGCGCCGGCCCGCGCCTCAGTTCGCCGAGTTCGCCGGTCCGGCCGGATCGGCGACGCTGGCGATCGGCAGCGCGGAGACGATGACGCTGTTCGGTCCGGGCGCGGCCGTTCCGGAATCGAACCGGACGGTCATCGTGGAATTCCAGGTCGCCGACGTGGACGCGGAGCACGACCGGTTGCGGCCGCTGCTCGACGAGGTGGTGCAGCACCCGACCACGATGCCGTGGGGCAATCGGTCGCTGCTGTTCCGCGATCCGGACGGCAATCTGGTCAATCTGTTCGCGCCGGTGACCGAGGCGGCGAAGGCGCGGCTCGCGCGGTAATCGGTCGCTCGCCGGACGGCCGGTGCGCCAGGATCGGCGGATGACAAGCGCGCTGCTGGACCGGTTTCGGTGGGTCGACGGCCATGCCGACGTGTGGTCGGTCTTCCGGGACGGGAAGTCGCTGGCCGCGGTGGTCCGGGCGCTCGCCGAGCCGTTCCGGGACGCCGGGGTGACCGCGGTGTGCGGGATCGAGTCCCGCGGGTTCCTGCTGGGCGGGGCGGTCGCGGTGGAGCTGGGCGTCGGGTTCGTCGCGGTGCGCAAGGCGGCTGGGCTGTTCCCCGGCGAGAAACTGGCCCGGGAGACCGCACCGGACTACCGGGGCCTGCGCCAGGTCCTGCGGGTGCAGCGGTCGGCGCTGGCGCCAGGCGACTGGGTGCTGCTGGTGGACGATTGGATCGAGACCGGCAGTCAGGCCCTGGTGGTGCGCGAGCTGGTGAGCGAGGCGGGTGCGGAGCTGGCCGGCTGCGCGGTGCTGGTCGATCAGCTGGACCCGGAGCTGCGCGAACGGGTCGGGCGGGTGCACGGGTTGCTGTCCGCGGAGGAATTGCCGCCGGGCTGAATCACCGGTGGGACGCCAGCGCGCGCGACCGGTCGTCGCCGCGAAGCACCTGCGCCCGTCCCGCGCCCGGCCAGCTGTTGATCCAGCTGGTCCCGACGATGTCCTTGGCCTGCTTCTTCAACGGCGCCAGCAGCCGCGCGCTTTCGCGGTACGAACTCGCTGCCGTGCCGGTCCACACGAGGCTTGCTAGGGAGAGCGTGACTGGGTGGCCGTCGACGGACCAGTCGTGGCCGAGGACCGCGTCGGCGAGCGTCGTGATGTCCTCGACGCCGCAGACGATCAGGAAATCGTCGCCGCCGACGTGGCCGACGGTGGCGTCGCGGAGGCGTTTCGCGTGGTCGGTCAGTGCGCGGCCGAGAGCACGGATCAGGTCGTCGCCCGCCGCGAACCCGGCGGTGTCGTTGAGCCGTTTGAAGTGGTCGATGTCCAGCCAGGCGACGACGAACGGCCGGCCGGCTCCGGCGCGGCGGCTGACGGCGTGTGCGATCGCGTCGCTGCCGGGCAGCCGGGTGAGCGGGTTGAGCGCGACCGCGGCCTCGACCTTCACCGCCGCCATCCGGCGCATCACCTCGTTGGGCCGCACCACGCCCTGGTAACGGCCGGAGGCATCGATGACGACCAGGTCGTCGCCGCTGTTCTCGGCCCCGCCGTCGGCGATCGTTTCGAGCAGCTCGCGGGTGCCGGTGCCGATGTCGACCAGCCGCGGCGGCCCGGCCAGCTTCGCCGCGGGCTTGCCCGCGTACAGCGCGTGCCCGTACCGCCCGGTGACGGCCAGCAGGAAGCGCATCCGATCGATCGTCCACTGTGGACGTGCCTGCCGGTCGAGCCCGACGATGGCCTTCGGCGCGTGCTCGGCGGACAGGATCGCGTGCACGTCGTCGCAGGTCGCGTCGTCGGGCAGGGTCTTGGCCTGGCGGAGGAACTCGGGGATGCGCAGCCCGGCGGCGGGGGAGACGGCCGTCGTGCCCGGCTGGTCGCCGCGGTCGGGGGTGACCCGCGCGGGCGCGCCGGTGGCGAACAGATTCCCTTGCACCAGCCGGATTCCGGCCCGCTGCGCGACCTGCAGTTCGGCGTCGTTCTCGATCCCGGTCGCGACCAGACGGAGGTCGGTCTGGGTGGCGAACTGGACCAGCGCCTCGACCAGCGCGACGGCCGTGGCGTTCGACGGCAGCCGGCGCAGCGTGGCGCGGTCCAGCTTGACCATTTCGATGGGCGCCTCGGCGAGCAGGTTGATCGGCAGCCCGGCCGCGCCGAGCCGGTCGAACGCGAGCCGGAAGCCGAGGTCGCGCAGCCGGTTCAGGCCCTGGAGCAATCGGTCCGGCTCCGGCACCGCGAGCGGCGCGGTGACCTCCAAGACGACGTCGGCGGGACGGCGCCCCGTGCGTTCCAGCGCTTGCAGGAGCGGGATGAACCGCTCCGCCGGCACGCCGGCCGTGCTCGCGGTCAGGTTGAAGTGCAGCGACACACCTGGCATCGGCGGGGGCGCGGCGAACGCGGCCCGGGCCGCGAAGTCCAGTTCGGTGTCCGCGAGCCGCGCCTGGCCGCCTGCTTCGAGCAGGTCCGGCACCCACCCGCCGGCGGGATGCCCGATTGCCTCGATGGCCACCGCGGAGCCGCTGTAAAGGCTGTACAGCGGCTCGAAGGCGAAGCGAACCTGGTCGGCAGGGGCGGGCACCCGCAAATCCTCGCCCGGAACGCACAGATCTCCACGGAATCGTTATCGGACGTTGACCTGGCCGGGACGGCCGGCGAACCGGAAAACTCTTCGGGATCGACGGTCTTCCTCGGGTTCTTCCGACAGGCCGAAGGAATGCCCGGTGCCTTCGGTGACCACCCTCACAGGCGGCCGCGCGGTCGCCGTGGTCAGCTCTCCGGGACTTCGACCTCTGCCCACAGGCTCGGCAGGTTCACCACGATGCCCTCCTGGCTGCTGCGCGCGATGATCACCACCGCAGGTTCGCCGGTCGGGTTCTCCTCCCGGTGCGGGACGTAGGGCGGAACGAAGATGTAGTCGCCCGGCCCGGCCTCGATCCGGACCTCCTCGTCGCCCTCGGCGAAGACGAACACCGGATGGCCCGACTTGACGTAGATCGCGGTCTCCGCCTCGCCGTGGTGGTGGTCGCCGGAGTTCGTGTGCGGAGTGACGTGCGTTTCGCCCATCCACACCTTGCTGGAGCCGACCGTTGTGCCGGAGATCGCCTCGAGCCGGTTCATCCCGGAAGTCTGCTGGGTGTCGCCGGTCAGGTCGGCGCCGCGGATGTGGCGCAGCGGCTGGTGCCAGTGGTCGGTCACGACGTCCTCCCGAGGTCCCTTCCGGCACGGTACCCGGAGCGCGACACCGGTGCCGTCCGTGAAGGGCCCCTTGCGAGACTTAGATTCCGGTATGGGGCCCTTCGCGGACTTCGCCGGAGACCGCGGACGGGGCAACGTCGACCGCGGCGAACAGTGTTCGCACGCAAAGATCCCGCAACTCGTCCTGAGAGATCTTCGGCTCGTCGAGCCAGTCCAGGATCAACGCCGCCACGAAGGCCAGCCACCCCCGCACCGCCAGCCGGGTCACCGGCGTCACTTCCCGGACCCGGCCCACCACGGCCAGGATCCGCTCCGCGTTCGCGTAGACCCCTTCCGCGCAGATCTCCCGGATCTCCCGATCCGCGTCGTCCGCGCTCCGGTGCACGATCCGGTACCCGTCCGGATGCGTCCGCGCGAACTCGAGGTAGACGTCCAGCCCGAGCCGCAGCTGCTCGGCGACCGGAAGCGACGGATCCGGCTCGCTCATCGCCAGCAGCCGGTCCCGATGCGTACGGAGGATCTCCGCGAAGAACTCTTTCTTCGTCGGGAAGTAGTGGTACAGCAGCCCGCGGGACACCTGCGCGATCTCCGCGACCTCCTCGATGCGCACCTCGTCGTGCGGCCGGGCCGCGAACAGTCCGGCGCCGATCGCCAGCAACTGCTCGCGCCGCTGTTCGGTCGAAAGCCGGGTCCGCATGCCCGCAGCCTACTTGACACGCGTTCAGTAGCGCGGGAAGGTGGCCCTATTGGATGAGTGTTCAATAAGGGGGTCTTCATGGACACCACGGCCATCCCGCACCGTCCCGGCCGCCTGCCGGTGATCGGCGACATCCTCGGCAGCGACCCGCGCAGCCCGGTCCAGGACACCCTGCGCATCGGCCAGCGGGTCGGGCCGATCTTCACCCGCAAGATGTTCGACTTCGAGATCGTGTTCGTCGGCGGCGTCGACCTGGTCACCGAGCTGCACGACGAGACCCGGTTCGGCAAGCACGTCGGCCTCGGCATCGAGAACCTGCGCCCGCTGGTCGGCGACGGACTGTTCACCGCGCACACGCACGAGCCGAACTGGCGGCTGGCGCACGACATCCTGCAGCCGGCCTTCTCCGCCGAGGCGATGCGCCGCTACCACCCGGTGATGCTGGAGGTCGCGCACGAGCTGACCGCGGCCTGGGACCGCGCGACCGGGCCGGTCGACGTGTCCGCCGACATGACGCGGCTGACGCTGGAGACGATCGGCCGTGCCGGGTTCGGCTACCGGTTCGGGTCGTTCGAGCGCGCCGAACCGCACCCGTTCGTCACCGCGATGATCCGGGCGCTGAAGTTCGCGCAGCTGCAGAACGTCAAGATCCCGTTGGTACAGCGCTCTTTCGCCGGCACCCCGGCGCAGAACGAACGCGACATCGAGTACATGACGAACCTGGTGGACGAGGTCATCGAGGCGCGCCGGCGCGACGGCGGCGAGGTCCGCGACCTGCTCGGCCTGATGCTGTCCGAGGGTCATCCGGAGACCGGCGAACAGCTGGACCCGGTGAACATCCGCAACCAGGCCATCACCTTCGTCATCGCCGGTCACGAGACGACCTCCGGCGCGCTGTCGTTCGCGCTGTACTACTTGACGCAGAACCCGGACCTGCTGGCGAAGGCGCGCGCCGAGGTCGACACGGTGTGGGGCGAGCGCGAGCCGGAGTTCGGCGACGTCGCGAAGCTGCGCTACGTCCGCCGGGTGCTGGACGAGGCGATGCGGCTGTGGCCGACCGCGCCCGGGTACGCCCGGGTCGCCCGCGAGGACGTGCTGCTGGGCGGGAAGTACCAGATGCGCAAGGGCGACTGGATCGTCGTGCCGCTGCCGCTGCTGCACCGGGACCCCGAGGTGTGGGCGGATCCGGAGAAGTTCGACCCGGACCGCTTCGAACCGGCCGAGGTGCGCAAGCGCCCCGCGCAGGCGTACAAGCCGTTCGGCACCGGCGAGCGGGCCTGCATCGGCCGGCAGTTCGCGTTGCACGAGGCGGTGCTGGCACTGGGAATGATGCTGCAGCGCTACGACTTCGAAGCGGATCCGGGTTACCGGCTGAAGATCGCCGAATCCCTGACCCTCAAGCCGAGTGGCTTCACGGTCCGGCCGAAGGCCCGGGAGCGGGTTTCGGCGCCGGTCGGCTGACGCGGGCCGCGTCGGGATGTCTCCGGTGTCGTGAAGGGAACATTGAGGGAATCAGAGTCCCTCGATGTTCCCTTCACGACACGTCGGCGGGCGTCGTGACATCAACGGCCCGCGTCCCTTCAGTTTCGGCTGACCTGGCGCGGGACAGCGAGCGAGACGAGCTTGTCCGGGTTGCGCACGGCGTACAAGCCGGTGATCCGCCCGTCCGCGAACTCGATGAGGAACACGCCCTCCAGCCGTTCGTCGCGATAGGCGAGCAGTGCGGGCGCGCTGTTGCAATTCGCGGTCTCGATCCGCACGTTCGGCGGTTGGCGGTGGAACAGTTCCACCATGACCCGCGAGACCCGCTCCGCGCCGACGATCGGCCGGCGCGCCGCGGTCGCCTTGCCGCCGCTGTCGGCGGTCCAGACGACGTCGGGGGAGAGCAGCGCGAGGAGCCCGTCCAGGTCGCCGGTGGCGGCCGCGGTCAGGAACTGCTCGGTGATCCGCTCGGTCGTCTCCGCGTCAGCGGGCTCGAACCGTTTGCGTCGCGCCCGCACGTGCGACCGGGCGCGGTGCGCGACCTGCCGCACCGCCGACTCGGTTTTCCCTACCGCGGCGGCGATCTCGTGGTGATTGAAGCCGAACACCTCGCGCAGCACGAACACCGCGCGTTCGTCGGGGCTGAGTGTTTCGAGCAGCACGAGCATCGCCATCGACACCGATTCCGCGAGCACCAGGTCCGCGGACGCGTCGTGGTCGTCCAGCAACAGCGGCTCCGGCAGCCACGGCCCGACGTAGTCCTCTCGGCGCCGGCCGCGCGCCCGCAGCGTGTTGAGCGCGTGCCGGGTCACCAGCCGGGCGAGGTAGGACTTGGTGTCGCGCACCCGCGCGAGGTCCACGCTCGCCCAGCGCAGGTAGCTGTCCTGCAGCACATCGTCGGATTCGGTGGCCGAGCCGAGGATCTCGTACGCGATCGTGAAGAGCAGCGGCCGCAGCAGCGTGAATCGTTCGGCGTGCTCGTCGGTCGTCATCGGGACGCGGCCGGTTCGGCGACGCGCAGGCCGCTCTTCGGCCAGTTCATCGCGCCGGGCTTGCGGGCTTCGAGCCGGATCCGCTGTCCCACCACGAACCGACAGGCCAGTTCCTTGATCGCGGCGCCTAACCGTCCGCTGACGTAGACGTTCACCGCGGTATCGTCCCGGCGCGCGACCTGCCGGACCCCGGCGCGGCGGCCGAGGCTGACGCACGACCCGGAGAACGCCAGCGCGAATGGCTCCGGCGCGGTGCCTTCGAGGCGGTGCACGACGGTATCGGCGGCATGCGCGCCGAGCGGGCTCGCGGCGTAGGTGCTCATCCGCGCCGGATGACCGGTGACCGCGCACGCGTCGCCCGCCGCGACGATGCGGTCGTCGTCCACGCTGGTGAGGGTTTCGTCGGTGATCAGGCGGCCGAGGTCGTCGGTGCTCAGGCCGCTGGCGGCGGCCAGTCCGGGCACGCCGAAGCCGGCGGTCCACACGGTCACCGCACTCGGCCTTGCCGTGCCGTCGTCCAGGGCGACCTCGTCCGGCCGAACCTCGGTCACCCGGGCGGTGGCGAGCACGTCGACGCCATGCTTTTCCAGCCAGTTCGCGATATTCCGGCGGGCGGGGGCGCTCAACGTCGGGGCGAGGGCGCCACCGCACACGAGCGTCACGGCGCGGCCCTGTTCGGCAAGCTCGGCGGCCGTTTCGATGCCGGTCAGCCCGCCGCCGACGACGGTGACCGGTGCGAGCCGCGGCAGGTCGTCCAAAGTGGACCGCAGACGGTGCGCGGATTCCAGGTCCGCGATGGAGAACGCGAACTCGGCACCGCCCGGAACAGCCGGCTTCGCGCCGGTGCTTCCCACTGCGTACACGAGGTAGTCGTACTCCAGGGCGCGGCCGGACGCCAGCTGCACGGTCCGGGCGGCGGCGTCGATCCGGACGGCCTGGTCGACGACGAGTTCGATGCCGTCGCCCAGGAGCGTCTGGTACTCGATGGTCGCGTCACCGGTGTGCGCGACGAGCTGGTGCAGGCGGATCCGCTCTACGAACTCCGGACGCGGGTTGACCAGCGTGATCTTGGCGCCGGGATGCTTGCGCAGCCGGTTCGCGGCGAGGGTTCCGGCGTAACCGCCGCCGAGGACTGTGATGGTGGAGGTCTCAGACATGCCCTCCAAGACACCGGCGGGCGCCGGGATGTGACAGCGCCGCGGTTCCGCGCAGGGCCGGCGAGCGGAGCGGCTCGATGCGCCGCCGGGTGTTCCCTGGCCACGAGACCGGCCGCCCGGCCGGGCGAAACTCAGCGCCCGCCCGGATCCGCGCCAGCCACCGGAAATCGTCCCGGTCCGGTCAGGATTCGATCCAGCCGTACTCCATCGCGAGCTGCACCATCTGCTTGCGGACCGCCAGGATCTGTTCGCCGGTCAGCGACGGGCAGCCGGTGATGAGGGCTTCGGTCACGTCCTGCAGGTATTCGGTCTCCTCGAGCTCGTCCTCGTGCGGGCGCTTCGCCCCTCGGGCGGCCGGGCCCGCCAGGGTCACCCTCGACGCCTTCGGTCCGCGGGCGCCGTCGTCGATGACGAATTCCACCCGCTTGCCGACCTCCATCAGGTGCTTGTCGAACTGGAGGTCGTTGACATGGATGAAGACGTCTTCGCCGCCCGAGTCCGGGGCCACGAAACCGTAGCCCTTGGACTCGTCGAAGCTGATCACATTGCCGGTTGTCGTCATTTCCCTACTCGTTTCGTGCAGCGTGGCCGGCGCCGCGGACTCGCGTGCCTGGCCAGCGGTCATTCGACCCGGCCGCCAGCTTAACCGGCGGCCGTCTCAGCCCGCCGGGCCGAACGGTCCTTCCAGCGCCGCCCAGTGCAGCAGCAGGATCGTCTTGCCGTCCACGATCCGGCCGTCGCGGATCATCGCGAGGGTTTCCGCGAACGGGATCTCCAGCACTTCGATGTCCTCGCCTTCTTCGGCGAGTCCGCCGCCCCGGCCGGTGCGGTCGGCGGGAGTGTAGGGCGCGGCGAAGAAATGCAGCCGTTCGGTGACCGATCCCGGGCTGAGATACGCGTCCAGGACGTGGTCGACCAGGCCGAGCGCGACGCCCAGTTCCTCGGCCGCTTCCCGGCGGACGGCGGCGAGCGGGTCGTCGCCGTCGAGGAGTCCGGCGGCGGCTTCGACCAGCATCCCGTCCGGATGGTCGTTGACGTAGGCCGGGTAGCGGAATTGCCGGGTGAGCAGCACCTGGCCGCGGTTCAGGTCGTACGGGAGGAGCACCGCGCCGTTGCCGCGGTCGTACGTCTCGCGCTGCTGGGTTTCCCAGCGTCCGTCGCGGCGGCGGTAGTCGAACGTGGTGCGCCGCAGGACATGCCAGCCCTGGGAGGTCAGTTCGACGTCCCGGACCACGACGCCGGGGTTGCGGTCCAGGTCGCGCCCGGCCCGGTTCAGGCCGGTGCGGCCGCGGTGGTCGGGCAGTTCGATGCCGGGGCGGCCGCCGGTCACGCGGCCGCCGTCCGGCGAGATCGGTGTCATGCCGCGCTACGATACTCGGCAAGATCGTGCAAGAACAGGAGAGAACGCGAATGCTGGCTGCCGAACGCCGCGAGCACCTGCTCGGCCTGCTCGCCCGCGAGGGCAAGATCGTCGCCAAGGACGTGGCCGCCGAGCTGGGGATTTCCGAGGACAGCGTGCGGCGCGACCTGCGTGATCTCGCGGCCGAGGGGTTGTGCCAGCGGGTCTACGGCGGCGCGCTGCCGGTGTCCCCGGCGGTCGCGGACTACGCGACCCGGCAGACCGTGGCACCGGACGGCAAGCGGCGGGTCGCGGCGGTGGCGGCCGGGCTGGTGCGGCCTGGCGGGGCGGTGCTCCTCGACGGCGGAACGACCGCGCTCGCGGTCGCGCGGGCACTTCCGCCGGACCTCGACTGCACAGTGATCACGCACAGCCCGACGGTCGCGGCGGCATTGCTCGACCACCCGCGCGCGGAGCTTTTCCTGCTTGGCGGGCGGGTTTTCAAGCACTCGGCGGTGACGTGCGGGGCGGCGGCGGTCGAAGCCGCGCAGAACGTATCGGCGGATCTGTGCCTGCTGGGCGTCACCGGCGTGCATCCCGAAGCGGGACTGACGACGGCCGACGCGGAGGAAGCCGCGATGAAGCGGGCTCTCGCCGGGCGCGCGGCGGAGACCTACATCCTTGCCTCGTCGGAGAAAATCGGTGCGGCATCGCGGTTTCGGGTGCTGCCGTGGGCGAAAATCAGCGGGCTGGTCACCGACGCCGACAACGCGATCGTCGAGCAGGTCAAGGCGCTGGGGGTGGAGGTGCTGGGCTGATCTCGGGCCGCGCGGCGGATCCGCCGCCGAGCTGAAGCCGCGTGACGGCGTAGTCCAGCTGCCGCGCGAGATGCGGCACGGTCGCCGGGGTCAGGTAGGTCTCCGCGCCGGCGTCGAGCAGACGGCGGACGGGGCCTTCGTAGCTGACGCCCAGCTCAGCGTCCTCGATTTCGGCGATCACCACACGGGCCTTCGGGAATTTCCCGCGCAGGCTGCCGATCAGCTGCGGGCTGACCGGCGGCACCAGCACCACGTCGGCGGTGGCGGGCGCGGAATGCAGGTCCAGCACCAGATAGTCCGGGCCCAGCTCGGCGGCCAGCGACTGCCGGGCCGAAGCGGACAGCTTCATCGCGGCGGCGACCACGGTCAGTTCAGCGCAGTCCTCGACCGGCGGCGGTTCGGCCGCGCGGCCGGAAATCGTCGCGACCGGCTCCCCGGCCCGGGTCAGGACCAGTTCTTCGCCCGGCGCCAGCGCGTCGACCAGTCTGCCGAATTCGGCGGGCAGCCGGGCGAGATCGAACTGCTGAGGGCCACTCATGACGCGCGGGACGGCAACGGCAGGCAGTAGGTCATGGAACCTGAGCATCCCAGAAAATCCGGCCGGGCGTCGAGACCGGGGTGGCTCGCTGCCGTGCTCGCGCTCGCTGCGGCCGCTCCGGGTCCGGTGGGTGATGGCGTTTTCTCGCCAGCGCTGAGGCCGGGTCCGTTCCTAGCCTCGGCCGGGTGCACACGACTCGCGGTCCCGTCATCGGGTTCATTTCTTTGGCAGCAGCACTGGGAACGGCGGCGGTCTACCCGCTGCAGCCCGCTATCGCCGAGGTCGGCGGCGAACTCGGTGCGTCGCTGGCCTCGGTCGGGATCGCGCTCGCCTGCGGTCCGATCGGCTACCTGTGCGGGCTGGCTCTGCTGGTACCGCTCGTCGACAAGTTCCGGCCGCGTTCCGTGCTGTCCGTGCAGTTCGGCGCGCTCGCGGCGGCGCTGGCGGTGAACGCGATCGTCGGCCAGGTGTGGCAGCTCGGGCTGGTGCTCGGGGTGATCGGCGGCTGCTCCTCGGCCGGTGCGGGACTGAGTTCGGTGGTCGCCCGGACGGCGAGCCCGCAGCGGCGGGCGACCGCACTCGGAATCGTCACCGCCGGGATTTCGGCGGGCATTCTCGCCGGCCGGATCGTCGGGGGAGGGCTGGCCGAGCTGATCGGCTGGCGGGCGATGCTGGGGGTGTTCGCCGCCGCCTGCGCGGCGGTCGCCGTCGCGATGTTCTTCTTGCTGCCCAAGGATTCCGGCGCGAACGAGCGCGGCTACCTGGCCACCCTGCGGTCGATTCCGGGGCTGTACCGACGATATTCGGCGCTGCGGTTCGCGGCGATGCGGGGGACGTTGTGGTTCTTCGCGTTCTGCGCGGTGTGGTCGGGGCTTGCAGTGGCGTTGTCGGAAGCACCCTACGGGTACTCGGCGGAGCGCATCGGCCAGTACGCCTTCGCCGGGATTCTCGGCATCCTGGCCACCCGGATCGCTGGGGTGTGGACGGACCGGGTGGGGGCGCGGCGGGTAGTCCGGTGGGGACTGGCGCTCGCTGGGATCGCCAGTGTCGCGCTCGTGGCGGCACTGCCCAGCACGATCGGGACACTGGGCTGCCTGGCGTTGTTCGACGCCGGGCTTTTCGCGGCGCAGGTGGCGAATCAGAGCACCGTGCTGGCGATCGAACCGGACGCGCCGGCCCGGTTCAACAGCGCGTACCTGGTGGTCTACTTCGCAGGCGGAAGCCTCGGCACCGCGTTCGGCGCGACGGCCGCGGAGGGCCTCGGCTGGGCATCGACGGCATTGGTCGCGGCAGGAGTGATCGGGGCGGCCGGCCTGATCACCGTGCTGCGCAGGCCAGACAGGGCGGAGCGGACGACGAGTCCGGTGTTGGCCGGGGAGAAGTAGCGCGTTCAGGACGCGCGCCGGCTCACCCCGGCCAGGATCTCCTCGTGCACTGCCTGCAGCCTCGGCCCCGGCACCACTTCGAGTTCGCGGCTGAACAGCTCGCGCGTCGACCGGTACGCCGCCAGCGCCTCGGCTCGCCGCCCGCTTCGGTGCAGGGCCGTCAGGTAGATCTCGTACAACGGCTCCTCCCACCGGTTCTCGTCGATGAGCAGCCGCGCCCCGGCCGCCACCTCCCGGTGTTCGCCCAGTTCGATTCGCAGCCACAGCCAGTCCTCGACCGCGTCCAGCCGCAGCCGCGACAGCCGGGATCGCTCGCGTTCCGCCGTTTCCCCGGGCACTCCGGCGAGCGCCGTGCCGCTCCACAGCGCGAGCGCGTCGTCGAGCAGCCGCTTCGCCGCCCTCACTCCCGGTTCGCGGCGGGCCGCTGTGCTCAGCGAGTCGAACTCTTCCGCGTCGACCGCGAACGGGACCGGGTCCAGCAGGTAGCACCCGGGCCGGGACTTGATCGCCTGGTCCAGCCCGAACGGGGCGAGCACCCGGCGCAGCCGGGACACGTAGGTGCGGACCACCGAGCCCGGCCCGGACGGCGCGGACGGCCCCCACAGGTCGTCCACCAGCCGGGCCAGCGGGACGTAGCTGCCGGCGTTCGCCAGCAAGACGGTCGCCACCGCCTGCTGCTGCGGGGTGCCCAGATCCACCCGGGCGCCGGCGCAGGTCAGCACTGGCGGCCCGAGAATGGTCAGCCGCGCGTTCCGGAGGAGCTTCATAGCTGCCAGCCAAGCCGAGCCGGGGCCGCGGCGGCGACCGTCGGATGGCGTAGTCGCTGTACGTCGCCTCGGTGGCAGCGGGGCTGGCTCCATAATCGCGGAAGTGAGATTCGGAATCCTTGGTCCCGTCGTCGCCTGGGAAGACGGGGCGCCGGTGAACATCGGTTCGCCGCAGCAGCGCGGCGTGCTCGCGGCGCTGCTGCTCGGCAAGGGGCGGCAGGTGCCGACTGAGGAGATCATCCTCGCGGTGTGGGGCGCGCATGCGCCGGCGCGCGCGGTGCAGACCGTCCGCACTTACGTGTCCCGGCTGCGCCGGCTGCTGGGGGAGGACCGGCAGGAGATCCACACCGAAGGCGGCGGCTACCGGCTGGAGGCGGACCCGGCCGAGGTGGACGTGACGGCGTTCCGGCAGCACGTCGCGACCGCGCGCGCCACCGGCGACCCGGAGGAAGCGGCGCGAGAGCTCCGGCTCGGCTGCGCGTTGTGGCGCGACACGGCGCTGGCCGGCCTGGACGGCGCGTTCTTCGCCGGCCGTCGCCGGTGGCTGGAGCAGCTGCGGGAGAGCGCCCTGGAAGAACAGTGGGAGCTCGACCTCGAACGCGGCCGGCTCGTCGAAGTAATCACGGCGCTGACCGCGGCCACCGCCGCCGAGCCGTTCCAGGAACGGCGCTGGGAGCTGCTGATCGACGCATTGGCGCGCAATGGCCAAGCCGAGCAAGCGGCGTCGGCCTACCACCGGATCTCGCTCCTGCTCGACGCGGAACTAGGGCTGAACCCGGGCGAGGGACTTCAGCGGGCGTACGCCCGGCTCGGTCCTCAACGGACCGAGCCGGGCCGGCTCACTTCGCCTTGAGTGGACCGGCGAACGCCTTCTTCAGGCTCTTCGGCGCGATCAGCGGCAGCAGAGCCGCGAGCAGTCTGCGGCCGAGGCCCTCCGGCCGGCGGGTCAGTTCGACGTCGACCCGAGTGCCGCCGTCGGTGGCCGTGCACTCGAAGACCCAGCCGCCGCCCGGGCCGAAGACCTTCGAATCGAGCGTGGTGACCACGACCCGGCCCTGCGACGGGTACCACTCGTAGCGCGCTCGTTCCCATGCCGACTCGGTGCCTTCGGTCACCTCCGCCCAGTCTTCGCCGAGCTGGTGCACGACGAAGTGCTTCTCGTCGATGGTCGGCCAGACGAGCGGGCGGTTCGGCGTGAAGTCGGTCAGCACGCCGACCAGTTCGGCGACGCTGAGCGAGGACACGAGATGGAACTTGATGACCGGCATGGTCGCGGTTTCCTTTGCTGGGATGGCCGGTGGGTGGATGGCCGGTGCGGGGGATGGCTGCCGCACGTCCGGGAGGGGCCCCTTGCCGGAATCCAAGTCCGGCAAGGGGCCCTTCACGGACTGGAAGTCCGTCAGCGGCAGCGGTAGCTGGCCGCGACGGCCGGATCGCCGTGGCCGGAGTACCGCGAGATCTGCGGGTACGGACACAGGTCGCGGGTGCGCCCGGTGTCCGACTTCGCCGGCAGGGTCGCCGGGGCGGTCCCGTGCTCGACCCAGTCGACCAGCGCGCCGAGCGGGTTCACCGGGTACGCCGCGCCCGGTCCGGACTGGCAGTGCGGGGTGCCCGGCGCGAGGAACAGCCGGTAGAAGTCGTTCACCCGCCGCGCGCCGCCCATTTCGCGCTGGACACGCTCGCGGTAGAGGAGCGTGCCGTCCGGCGGGATCAGCTGGTCCGCTGTGCCGACGTAGCTGATCAGCTTCCCGCCGGCGCGCCGGAACGCGGACAGGTCGGCGTTCGATGTGCCGATGGTCCGGTCGTACTCGCGCACGGACTGGCGGAACACGTCGGCGTATTGGCGGTAGCTGAGATTCGCGGTGTCGAAGCCGAGGTCCTTCTTCACGAACGCCTTGACCCAGGCGGTCGCCACGACGAAGCCGTCGGAGGTCAGCGTGCCGTCGGCGGCCGGGCGGGTCGCGGCGACGCCGGCGAAAGACGCACCCTTGGGCAGCCCGGGCCACAGCTTGCGGCCTCGCTCGTCAGCCGGGCCGTCCCAGATCTTGCCGACCACGCGGGCGTCCGCGGCGGTGACGGTGATTTCCTTGCCCTCGCACAGCACCTTGGTGCCGATCAGGCTCCGCGGGTCGTAGCCGCACTCGTCCGGGATATCAACGATCCCGTCTCGTACGCCGTCCTTCGCGTCGCACGCCTGGATCGCGGCCTGCTGGAACCTCGCCAGGACACAGTTGCTGGGGAAGTCGTGCTCGTTGTTCATCACGGTCTGCGGCCACAGTGTGGCCACCGCGAACTGGCTCCACTGCACGGCGGGCGCGTCGGCCAGGATGCCGTTGAAGTCGCCGGGGTAGTTCTGCGCTTCGGAATAGCCCTGCCGGCCGCCGGTCGAGCAGCCGTTCCAGTACGAGTAGGACACCGCCTTGCCGTAGTACCTCAGCGCGATGTCCTTGCCCAGCAACGCTTCCTCATGGGCGGAGCGGCTGGCGAAGTTGGTCAGCAGCGGCTGGTTGACGGTCCCGTCGGCGCGCAGGCCCCAGGAGGTGTCGATGAAGGTCAGCGGCAGCCCGGCGTCGGTGGTGACGCCCGCGTAGCCGTCCTTGACCGCCTGGACCAGCGGTGCGGTGAAGTCGCCCGCGTTGTACGCGCTGCCGCCCGCGGCCTGCAGCCGGCCGGACCAGTGGGACTCCGGCAGCGTTACCGCGACCTTGACGTGGTCGTTCGCGCCGGGGTGCGTCAGGGTGACCTCGATCTGGCAGTACGCCGGGACGTCGGGGACGGTCTGGGCCGGCGTGAACGGGGTAGCGGGGAAGGTGACGGTGCCGCCGGGATGCCGTTCGGCGTGCGTGGTTTCGATTTGCGCTCCGGGCGGAGCGGTGACGGCCGTCGCGGCGCACGTCGGAGCCGGTGCGGCAGCGGCGGTGGGGCTGAGCGCCCCGGCAGTGCCCACCAGCAGTGGGACCAGTGCCGCGAACGGCACGATTCTTGCCCAGCGTTTCATGGTTTCCTCAGGTTCTCGGGGCGATGCCCGCCCGCGGTCCGGATGGGACGCGTGGGGGGCGAGTGCACGCGTCCGACGCTAGGACGGGGCTGCCTACATCTCGTGTACGTCCGCTGGATGCAGTGCGCTGAGCTGCGGTGACGCGGTTCGGTTTCTTCCCGGCGGCGAGCACGCACGCGGCGGCGGGGACGGATTCCCTGCCGTCGCACGAGATCTTCCGCGCGGGAGTCCCGATGAGCCGCGACCAGCTCGGTCCGGTCAAGCGCGCCGACGCCGCGCCGTTGACGATGGCGTATGCCGAGTCGTGGCGGATCGATCTGAACCGGAGCGACCGACGGAGTCGTCGACCTGCGCTGAGCTGAAGGACAACCTCGCCCGCGAGTCCGCCGCATCGGCGTGGGGGAGCCGGTCGGACCACGCGGCCGGCCTTCCCAGCCTGGTTCGGCTAGCTTGGCCGAGGCCGTCGTCCATTCCGTGCCGTTTCCGGCCCCCGCCCCCGGTTTCTGGACTTGCGGGTCCAAAATCAGGTTCCTATCCTCGCTGGCACAGCCGATCGAAAACGACCGGCAACGAAACTGCCAGGAATCGACAGGGGATGTTCTCCATGGCTTCGGCCGACAACGACAAGCTGATCCGTGAATTCGTCGGCACCTTCGCGAAGAAAGACGCCGCCGCGCTCGCGCCGTTCTTTGCCGAGGACGTCGTCTTCGTCAATTACGGCGAGCAGCCGGTGCGCGGACGCGACGCGGTCGTCGCGGTGTGGGCCGGGGTGTTCGGCAACTTCGAGCGGGTCGAGTTCGAGACACTCCACCAGGCCGTCGACGGCGACGTCGTGCTCGCCGAGCAGGTCCATGGCCTGTCGCTGCCCGGCGGGAAACTCGCGCCGATCCGGAACATGGCCGTCTACGAGATCGCCGGCGGCCGGATCGCCGCGTGGCGCGACTACACCGACGCGGCCTACGCCGCGACCCTCCTGCAAGCCTGACCCGACCCGTTAAGGACAAGATAATGCGTGCGGTAGTAGTGGAAGAATACGGTGGTCCGGAAGTACTGAAGTACCGGGAATGGCCCGATCCGGAACCGGCCGCCGGCGACCTGCTGGTGGACGTCGAGTTCGCCGGGATCAATTTCATGGACACCGGCTCCCGGGTCGGTTTCGGGCTGGCCGGGCAACCGCCGGTCATCCCCGGCGTGGAAGGCGCCGGACGCGTTGTCGCACTAGGCGAAGGGGTGACAGATTTCGCGGTCGGCGACCGGGTCGCCTGGGTCGGCGTCTACGGCAGCTACGCCGAGCGGCTGGCCGTCCCCGCGGTGCAGGCGGTGCCGGTGCCGGACGACATCCCGAGCGACATCGCGGCTGCGACGATGATGCAGGGCATCACCGCGCACCACTTCGTGACCGAATCCGCGCCGCTCGCCGAGGGCGAGATCGCGCTGGTGCATTCGGCCGCCGGAGGGGTCGGGCGCACCTTGGCGCAGCTGCTGAAGCTGCGCGGGGCGCGGGTGATCGGCCTGGTGTCGCGGGAGGAAAAGGTCGCGGCGGCCAAGGACGCGGGTGCGGACGACGTGCTCGTGTCGTCGGACGGCGACTTCGTCCAGCGCGTCCTCGACCTGACCGGCGGCGAAGGCGTGCACGCGGTCTTCGACGGCGGCGGCTCGGCCACGTTCCGCGCGTCGCTCGAAGTCCTGCGCCGGTCCGGGACGATGGCTTACTTCGGCCCGCTGAACGGAGACATCCCGACCGTGCGGATGCTGGACCTGCCCAAGAGCATCAAGCTCGTCTACCCGGTCTACTCCGACCACATCGCGACGCGGGAGGACTTGCTGCGCCACACCGCCGACCTGTTCGGGAAGATCCGCGACGGGCAGCTGCGCATCGAGGTGAGCCGCCGCTACCCGCTGAGCGACGCGGAACAGGCCCACCGCGACATCGAATCCCGGCGCACGTCCGGCAAGCTGCTGCTCGCCCCGCCACCTCCGGATCGGCTGGACGTCGTCCTCGACTGACCTGGTTCGCGGGCTCGCGATGGTCAGCCCGACATGCCACGGTCCAGCAACAACGCCAGCACGCCTCCGGTCAGTAGCACCAGTCCCGCCAGGAAAGCCCCGCGAGCGATCGTGAGCATCTTCTCCTTGGCGGGCCTGCGTGCGGCGGCAACCAGTCCGGCCAACGCTCCCGCCACCGGGAGCGCAGGCGCCAAAGTGCCTGGCACGCCGAACTCCCAGAGGGAGCGGCCGTGCAGAAACCCTGCTACACAGGCGAAGAACAGGGCTTCGGACAGCGCCGCGCCAGCGGCCATCATCGCTGCCCGGCCGCCGACGGAGAACCGGGCGGCGGATCGGGCCGGGTCGCCGGCATCGGACATCGGGACTCCTTCGGTCGCAGCAATCCTCGCCGGAGGAGGGGCAGCCGGACAGCGTGGTTCTACTCAGGTTCTCCGGTGCTTTAGTTCCGAGGCGGTGGCGGGGGTCTTTCGTAATCACGGGAAGGTCGTTACGCGGAGGCCGCTGACGACGCGCGGTATCGGTGCGTATGCCCAGATCAGTGCGACGGCGGTCAGCAACCTGCTCAACTCCGACGAGGAACGCTGAACCGCGAGCCCTTTTCACTGTGGCTGTCGCGCCCCGCTGAAGAACGTGAGCATCGATCGGCGAGCGCGGAAGCCACCGGTTATCACCCCCCGGCCCCCGACCACCCCAATGTGGCATTGGGTGCATCTGACGCACCGAATGCCACATTGGGTGCATCTGACGCACCCAATGTGGCATTGGGGTGATCGGGGCCAGGGCAACCGGCGGTGGTCAGTGGGCGGCGGCCCCGGCGCGGCGCTTGGTCCAGATGTCGTAGGCGACCGCGGCGAGCAAGACCGCGCCCTTGACCAGCATGACGCGCTCGCTGGGGGCGCCGATCAGCGACATCCCGTTGTTGATGACCGCCATGATCAAGCCGCCGGTGATCGCGCCGACGACCTTGCCGACACCGCCCTGCACCGCGGCGCCGCCGATGAACGCCGCGGCGATCGCGTCCAGTTCGAAGTTGACGCCCGCGGTCGGCCCGGCCTGGTTGAGCCGGCCGGCGAAAATGATCCCGGCGAGCGCGGCGAGCACGCCCATGTTCACGAAGACCCAGAAGGTGACGGACTTGACCTTCACCCCGGACAGCGTCGCGGCCTGCCGGTTCCCGCCGATCGCGTAGATGTGCCTGCCGAATACGGATTTGCCCGCCACCAGCGAGTAGCCGAGCACGAGCACGGCGAGCAGGACCAGCACCCACGGCAGGTTGCGGAACCGGGCGAGCTGGACGACGACAGCGAGCACCAGTACCGCGGCCGCGGCGATCTTGAGGACGAACAGCGGGAACGGGTCGACTTCCTGGCCGTAGCTCAGCCGTCCGGCCCGGTTGCGCCACCGCGACACCACGATCCCGGCGACCACGGCCACCCCGGCGAGCAGGCTGACCAGGTCGGCGCCGCCGAGCGGGCCGAGGCCGATGTTCCCGAGGTAGCCGCCGGTGAAGCCGTTGGACAGGGTGCGGATCGCGTCCGGGAACGGGCCGATGCCCTGGTTGCCGAGCACGGTCAGGGTCAGCGCCCGGAAAGCGAGCATCCCGGCCAGCGTGACGATGAAGGCGGGGATGCCGAAGTAGGCCACCCAGTATCCCTGCCAAGCCCCGATCACCGCGCCGACGACGAGGGTGATCAGCGCGGCGAGCGGCCAGGGCAGGCCGAGGTTGACCATCAGCACGGCGGCGACCGCGCCGGTCATCGCCACCACCGAGCCCGCCGAGAGGTCGATGTGCCCGGCGATGATCACCAGGATCATGCCGATCGCCAGGATCAGCACGTAGGAGTTCTGCACGATGATGTTCGAGATGTTCTGCGGTTCGAGCAGCGCGCCGCCGGTGATCACCTCGAACAGCACCACGATCAGCGCGAACGCCACGTAGATGCCGCTTTGCCGGAGGTTGATCGAGACCCGGCGGGGACTCCGGCCGGCGGGCGGGACGGCCGCCTCCGCCCGCGCGGGTTTGGTGGTGGTCATGGCCGTTCCTTCGTCATGTGTCGCATGAGCACTTCCTGAGTGGCCTCGGCGCGGTCGAGCTCGCCGGTGATCCGGCCGGCGGACAGCGTGTAGATCCGGTCGCAGAGGCCGAGCAGCTCCGGCAGTTCGGAGGAGATGACCAGGACCGCCTTGCCCTGCGCGGCCATCTCGTTGATCACCGTGTAGATCTCGTATTTCGCCCCGACGTCGATGCCCCGGGTGGGCTCGTCGAGGATCAGCACGTCCGGGTCGGTGAAGATCCACTTCGCCAGGACGACCTTCTGCTGGTTGCCGCCGGAGAGCTTCCCGGTGACGCTGCGCACCGACGGCGCCTTGATCCGCAGGTCACGGCGGAACCGGGTGGCGACATCGTGTTCGGCGTGCTCGTTCACCCAGCCGCGGCGGGAGAGCGAGGGCAGCCCGGCCGCCGACGTGTTGCGCTGGATGTCGTCGATCAGGTTGAGCCCGTACAGTTTCCGGTCCTCAGTGGCGTAGGCGAGGCCGTTCCGGATGGCGTCGCGCACGGACCGGACGGAGATCTCCCGGCCGTCCTTGACCAGCCGTCCCGAGATGTTCGTGCCGTAGGAACGGCCGAAGACGCTCATCGCGAGCTCGGTGCGGCCGGCGCCCATCAGCCCGGCGAGCCCGACGATCTCGCCGCGGCGCAGCGTCAGGTTCGCCCCCTGGACGACGACCCGGCCGGGCTGACTGGAACTGTGCACGGTCCAGTCCTCGATCCGGAGCACCTCCTCGCCGATCTGCGGTTCCCGCGGCGGGAACCGGTGTTCGAGGTCGCGCCCGACCATGCCGGTGATGATGCGTTCCTCGCTCAGCCCGGCCGCGTCGAGCGTCTCGATGGTCTTCCCGTCGCGCAGGATCGTGACCGTGTCCGCGATCGCGGTGACCTCGCCCAGCTTGTGCGAGATGATCACGCAGGTCACGCCTTCGTTGCGCAATTCGCGCAGCAAGGCGAGCAGGTGTGCCGAATCGTCGTCGTTGAGCGCGGCGGTCGGCTCGTCGAGGATGAGCAGTTCGACACGCTTGGACAGGGCTTTGGCGATCTCGACCAGCTGCTGCTTGCCCACGCCGAGATCACTGACCGGCGTCACCGGGTTCTCCCGCAGGCCGACCCGGCGCAGCAGGTCGGCCGCCTCGGAATTGGTCCGGTTCCAGTCCACCCAGCCGCGCCGGGCCCGCTCGTTGCCGAGAAAGATGTTCTCGGCGATCGAAAGCTGCGGGCACAGCGCCAGCTCTTGGTGGATGATCACGATGCCGCGCCGCTCGCTGTCCCGGACGGACCCGAACGCGCACTGCTCGCCGTCGAAGACGATCTCGCCGTCGTAGGAGCCGTGCGGATGCACCCCGGACAGGACCTTCATCAGCGTGGACTTCCCGGCCCCGTTCTCCCCGCAGACGGCATGGATCTCGCCGCGCCGCACGGAAAGCGTGACGTCGGACAGCGCGGTGACGCCGGGGAAGGTCTTGGTGATCCCGCGCATCCCGAGCAGTTCGGTCATTTCAGCTGACCCGCGGTGTAGTAGCCGGAGTCGAGCAGTTCCTTCTGGTAGTTGGACTTGTCGACCACGACCGGCTGCAGCAGCTGGGCGGGAACGACCTTCTTGCCGTTGTTGTAGTCGCTGGTGTTGTTCACCGCGGGCTTCTGTCCCTTGAGGACGGCGTCGGCCATCTTCACCGTGACGTCGGCGAGCTTGCGGGTGTCCTTGAAGACCGTGGAGTACTGCTCGCCGGCGATGATCGACTTGACCGAGGCGACCTCGGCGTCCTGGCCGGTGACGACCGGGTAGGGCTGGCCGGCGGTGCCGTAGCCGTTGCTCTTGAGCGCGGACAGGATGCCGATCGACAAGCCGTCATACGGGGACAGCACGCCCTGGACCTTCGTGCCGCCGGTGTAGGTCTTGGTGAGCAGGTCCTCCATCCGGCGCTGCGCGGTGGCCGGGTCCCAGCGCAGGATCGCGGTGGGGGCGAAGTCGGTCTGGCCGCTCTTGACGATCAGCTTCTTGCTGTCGATCAACGGCTTGAGCACCGACATCGCGCCGTTGAAGAAGAAGGTCGCGTTGTTGTCGTCGGGCGAACCGCCGAACAGCTCGATGTTGAACGGCCCCGGCCCGTTGCCGAGCCCCTTGAGCAGCGAGTTCGCCTGTTCCACGCCGACCTTGAAGTTGTCGAAGGTCGCGTAGTAGTCGACGTCGGGCGAGTTGCGGATCAGCCGGTCGTAGGCGATCACCGGGACCTTGCGGTCGGCCGCTTCCTGCAGCTGGGTGGTCAGCGCGGTGCCGTCGATGGACGCGACGATCAGCAGCTTGGCGCCCTTGGTCAGCTGGTTCTCGATCTGGTTGACCTGGGTGGGGATGTCGTTCTCGGCGTATTGCAGGTCCACCTTGTAGCCGAGCTTTTCCAGCGCCGACTTGATGTTGTCGCCGTCGTGGATCCAGCGTTCGGACGATTTGGTGGGCATGGTGACGCCGATCAGCGCGCCGGCGGCACTGCCCGACTGCTGGTCGGCGCTTTTCGCGCTCGACCCGCAGGCGGCCATTCCGAACCCGAGCACGGCCACGCCGGTCGCCGCGGCGACGGTGCGAATGCTGCGAATGAACCTCATTGTTCGTTCTCCTTTTCCTAGAAGCCCTGGGCGAGCCGGTAGTAGGCCTGGTTCCAGCGAATGCGGTCCGCGAAGTCCGCGGCGGTGGTCGAGTTGTCGACGACCAGGAGCTCGACGCCGAGCATCCGGGCGAAGTCCCGGACGGTTTCGGTGCCGACCGCCTGGGTCAGCACGGTGTGGTGCGGTCCGCCCGCGGTGATCCACGCTTCGGCGGACGCGGTGAGCGACGGTTGGGGCTTCCAGACCGCGCGCGCGACCGGCAGGTTCGGCAGCGGCTCGTCCGGCGGGACGACCTCGATCTCGTTGGCCACCAGCCGGAACCGGTCGCCGAGGTCGGCGAGCCCGAGCACCGCGCCGGGACCGGGCTTGGCGTCGAAGACGAGCCGGACCGGGTCCTCGCGGCCGCCGATGCCGAGCGGGTGGATCTCGCAGGACGGTGTCCCGGCCGCGATGCTCGGGCACACTTCCAGCATGTGCGCGCCGAGGATTTTCGGTTCGCCCGGCCCGAAATGGTAGGTGTAGTCCTCCATGAAGGACGTTCCGCGGTCCGAGCCCCGGCCCATCGCCTTGACCGCGGCGAGCAGCGCCGAGGTCTTCCAGTCGCCCTCGCCGCCGAAGCCGTAGCCGTCGGCCATCAGCCGCTGCACGGCCAGTCCGGGCAGCTGGCGCAGCCCGCCGAGGTCCTCGAAGTTCGTGGTGAACGCGCCGAAGCCGCCTTCGGTCAGGAAGGACCGCAAACCGAGTTCGATCTGCGCGGCGTAGCGCAGCGACGCGTGCCGTTCCCCGTCGCGAGCCAGCGCCGGGTCGAGCCGGTATTCGTCGGCGTACTGCGCGACCAGCATGTCCACGTCCGCGGGAGACGCGGCGTCGACGCGCTCCACGAGTTCGGTGACGCCGTAGGTGTTCACCGAAACGCCGAACTGGAGTTCCGCTTCGACCTTGTCGCCTTCGGTGACCGCGACGTCGCGCATGTTGTCGCCGAACCGGGCCAGTTTCGTCGTGCGCAGATGCGCCGCGCCGATCGCGGCCCGCGCCCACGCGTCGATGCGCGCGACCACCGCCGGGTCGGCCGCGTGTCCGGCGACGGTCTTGCGCGGGACGCCGAGCCGGGTCTGGATGAAGCCGAACTCCCGGTCGCCGTGCGCGGCCTGGTTCAGGTTCATGTAGTCCATGTCGAGACTGGCCCACGGCAGTGCGCTGTCGAGCTGGGTGTGCAAGTGCAGCAACGGTTTGCGCAGCGCGTCCAGGCCGGTGATCCACATCTTGGCCGGGCTGAAGGTGTGCATCCAGGCGATCACGCCGACACACCCGGGGTCCGCGTCGGCCTCCCGCAGGACCCGGCGGATCCCGGCGGACTCGGTCAGCACCGGCTTCCCGACCAGCTCGCAGGGCAGCTCGCCGGAGCCGGCGAGCAGCTGCTGGATCCGCAGCGACTGCCCGGCGACCTGGTCCAGGGTCTCCTCGCCGTAGAGCGCCTGGCTGCCGGTGAGGAACCACACCTGCGGCTTGGTCATCTGTTCTCCTTGCAGTGTCACGAGTTCAGTGCTGTCCGTAGACGTTCTGGTAGCGCGCGTGCAGCCGGTCGACGTCGTCGTCCGACAGCGGGGCCGGCGTGCCGAGCTGGTGTGCGATGTGGACAGTGCGCGCGACGTCCTCGACCATCACCGCGGCTTTCACCGCGTCCCGTGCGGTGCGGCCGACGGTGAACGGGCCGTGGTTGCGCATCAGCACGGCGGGGGAGCGGGTGGCGCGCAGGGTATCCACGATGCCGCGGCCGATCGAGTCGTCGCCGATCAGCGCGAACGGGCCGACCGGGATCTCCCCGCCGAACTCGTCCGCGATCATCGTCAGCACGCACGGGATGGGCTCGCCGCGGGCGGCCCAGGCGGTGGCGTAGGTCGAATGCGTGTGCACGACTCCGCCCACCTCGGGCAGGTGCCGGTAGACGTAGGCGTGCGCGGCGGTGTCCGAGGACGGCGCGAGTTCGCCGTGCACCAGGTTTCCGTGCAGGTCGGTCACGACCATCGTGTCCGCGGTCAGGTCGTCGTAGGAGACGCCGGACGGCTTGATCACCATCAGGTCCTCGCCGGGCACCCGGGCCGACACGTTGCCCGCGGTCCAGATGACCAGCTCGTTGCGGGTCAGCTCGCGGTGCAGCAGGGCGACGGTCTCCCGCAGTTCGGCGATCGTCCCGCGCGCCTGGGCGGTCAGGGTCATCGGTCCTGTCCTTTCGCGAGTTCGCGGCGGCGCGCGGCGAGGCGGTGCATCACGTCGTTGCCGCCGCGGCCGAAGTAGTCGTGCAAGGTCGTGTACTCGGCGTAGAGCTCGTCGTAGGCGGCCGCGTTGGCGGGCACCGGCTGGTGCACCGCGCGCTGGACCGAACCCATCGCGGCGGCGGCCGCGCGCACGTCCGGATAAGCCCCGGCGGCGACCGCGGCGTGGATCGCGGAGCCGAGCGCGGGGCCCTGCGCGGAACCGATCACGGACAGCGGAAGCC
This sequence comes from Amycolatopsis benzoatilytica AK 16/65, assembly GCF_000383915.1. NCBI lineage: Bacteria > Bacillati > Actinomycetota > Actinomycetes > Pseudonocardiales > Pseudonocardiaceae > Amycolatopsis > Amycolatopsis benzoatilytica. Next base: position 4,792,156 of record NZ_KB912942.1, on the reverse strand, counting down.
CGGTCACATCGGCATAGATCTGCATCAGCAGCGGGTTCTTCGCCAGCCCGCCGGCGATGATCAGCTCGGTGACCGGCACTCCGGCGGCACGGAAGGTCTCGATGATCTTCCGGGTGCCGAACGCGGTGGCTTCCAGCAGCGCGCGGTAGGTGTGCTCGGGCCGGGTGCCCAGGGTCTGCCCGACGATCAGCCCGGACAGCTCGTGGTCGACCAGGGTCGAGCGGTTGCCGCTGTGCCAGTCGAGCGCGATCAGCCCGTGCTCGCCGATTTCCTGCCGGGACGCCAGTTCGGTGAGGTGGTCGTGCATGCTCTGGCCGGATTCGGCGGCGTAGGAAGCCGGGACGCACTGATCGACGAACCAGCCGAAGATGTCGCCGACGCCGCTCTGGCCCGCTTCGTAGCCCCAGAGCCCGGGAACGATGCCGCCGTCGACCACTCCGCACATGCCGGGCACTTCGCGCAGCTCGGCGCCGTTCATCACGTGACAGGTGGAAGTGCCCATGATCGCGACCATCTGGCCCGGCTCGACCGCCTGCGCCGCGGGCGCGGTGACGTGCGCGTCGACATTGCCGACCGCGACCGCGATCCCGGCGGGGAGCCCGGTCAGCGCCGCCGCTTCCGGGCTGAGTTTCCCGGCGAGCGCGCCCAGCTGCCCGATCTCGTGCTCCAGCTTTTCGTCCACAAAGAACTCAAATCCGGGGGCCAGCCGGCCGAGGAAATCGCGGTCCGGGTAGCGGCCGTCCTGATAAATCCCCTTGTAGCCGGCTGTGCAGGCGTTGCGCACGTAGGTTCCGGTGAGCTGCCAGACGATCCAGTCCGCGGCTTCGACCCAGTGCCGCATCGCGCGGTAAACCTGGGGTGCCTCCTCGAACACCTGCAGTGCCTTGGCGAACTCCCATTCGGACGAGATCAGCCCGCCGTACCGGGCCAGCCACGGCTCGCTGCGCTCGCGGGCCAGCTCGTTGATCCGGTCGGCTTGCGGCTGCGCGGCGTGGTGGCGCCACAGCTTCACGTATGCGTGCGGATCGCCGGCGAACTCCGGCAGTTCGCACAACGGCGTGCCGTCCGCGGTGGCCGGGATCATCGTGCAGGCAGTGAAATCCGTGCCGATCCCGATCACGTCGCGCGGATCCGCGCCCGCTTCGGCCAGCGCGGCCGGGACCGCGGTGCGCAGGACGTCCAGGTAGTCCGACGGAACCTGCAGCGCCCAGCCCGGCGGCAGTTCCGCGGCGGTCCCGGGCAGCCGGTCGTCCACGACGCCGTGCCGGTATTCCGAGACCGCGGTGCCCAGTTCGGCCCCGTCGCGGACGCGGACCACCACCGCGCGGCCGGACAGGGTGCCGAAGTCGACACCGACGACAAGAGGATCTGCTGCCACTGGAGGTCGTGCCTTCCTGCTTCTGTTAGCGCTAACAATCGATAGCTGGCGGATGCCGAGGGAACGGTCGCGAGGCCGGGTTTACCGGGGCCCGGTGCTGTCCCGGACGATCAGGTCGGGGGCTACGAAATGGCGGATGTCCGGGGCTCCGCCCTCCATGCGTTCGACGAGCAGGCGGAAGGTCCGCCTGCCCACCTCGATGAAGTCCTGCCGGACAGTGGTGAGCGGCGGGCTGAAGTAGGCCGCCTCGGGCACGTCGTCGAAACCGGCGACGCGCACCTGGCCGGGCACGGAGATCCCGGCTTCGGCGAACGCGCGCAGCACGCCCAGCGCCATCTGGTCGTTCGCGACGAACACCGCGTCCAGGTCCGCTTCCTCGACCAGCCGCCGCCCCGCCTCGTAACCCGAGCGCGGACTCCAGTCCCCGCGCAGCGGCGGCGGTACCCGCGCGCCGCGCCGTTCGAGGGTTTCCCGCCAGCCGCGTTCCCGCTCCAGCGATTCCAGCCAGTCTTCCGGTCCGGCGACGTGCCACACCGTCTCGTGGCCGAGCGACAGCAGGTGCTCGGTGACCCGGCGGGCCCCGTCGTGCTGGTCGACCGAGATCACCGGCACCGGCGACGACTTTCCGCCGCCGACCGCCACCATCGGCACGTCCGCGGGCGCCTGCCGCAGCGCCGCGCCCGCGCTGACATGCGGCGCGATCACGACGATCCCGCCGACCGCCTGGCGGCGCAGGTTGTCCACCGCCTCCGCGATCGACGACCGGCGCGGCCGGCTGACGCTGGAGATCGTGATGCCGTAGCCCTCTTCACGGGCGGCGTGCTCGATCCCGTACAGGGTGCTCGCCGGACCGTACAAATTGGATTCGAGGGCGACGACGCCGAGCGTGTTCGACCGTCCGGTCGCCAGCGTCCGCGCGGCGGAGTTCGGCTGATATCCCAACTGGTCCACCGCGGCCAGCACGCGAGCCCGCGTTTCGGCGCGGACGGCGCCGGCGCCGTTCACGACGCGGGAGACCGTCATGTGCGAAACACCGGCCAGCGCGGCGACTTCGGCCAGTCCGGGCTGACGTTTGCCCGAGGCTGCATCGGTGGGCATCCAGGTGCCTCCTCGCGGTGTTCCGGGGTGGGGAGTACGGCTATGTTAGCGATAACATCGGCCAGGTCAACCCTTCGTTGCACAACTGTTCCAAGCAAGTGAACAGGCGGTCCTTCCTCCGCGGACCAGCGGATCTTGCTCGGGCGAAGGCCGTCGCGACGGGGGAAACCGGACGAAGCGGGTGCGCGGACGTAGCGGCTACGCGATGCGGAAGTCCGTGAGGGGCCGCTCGCGGCACTCGGCGTCTGTGAAGGGAACATTGAGGGACTCAGAGTCCCTCAATGTTCCCTTCACGGCCTTGGCGCGGAAGCGGGAGTCAGCCGCGCTGGTAGAAACCGTCGATCCGACCGCGAGCCAGGACGTTGCCCGCGGCGGCCAGCACGTCGCGCGGCTTGGCGGCGTCCAGTGCGGCGGCGCTCTGTCCCAAGGCGACCGGTGTCGCCAGGGCGAAGAGCTGGAACACGTACCGATGCGGGCCGTGGCTCTTCGGCGGCTCGGGTCCGAAATAGCCACGGCCGCGGCTGGAACGCAGGATGTGCACGCCCCCAGCGGGGTTGTCGGCGTCGAGCGCTCCCGCCGCCAGACCGGTCACCGCGGCGTCGAGCAAAGCCACGCAGTGCACGAACGGCGTGGGCATGGGCGCGTCCGGGTCTTCGATGACCAGCAGCAGCTGTGCGGTGTCCGCTGGTGCCGGGGACCAAGTCAACGCGGGGGACAGGTTCCGGCCGCCGGCTCGCACCGAGGCGTGCACGGCCGGGATCGCGCCCTCGCCGGCGAAGTCCGGACTGTTCAGTGTCAGTGTCCGTGCGCTGGCCAGTTTCGCCGAGTTCCAGGCGAGACCGGCTTGCCCGGTCTGCCGCGCGGAGTCGTGCGCCGTCATGTGCCTGTCCTGGGCGAACCGGAACTGTCGTGGTCGTGGCGCAGCCGGGCGAGCTCGTCGCCCGCGCTGCGCTGGGAGCGTTCGATGAATCGCAGCAGTGACTCCAGTTCGTCCAAGCGGAAGATCGTGAGGTCGTCGCGGGTGCGGGCGGTGAGCCCGTCGTAGTAGGCCGCGATGCGGGCCAGTCCGTCGGCGGTCGGTTCGATCAGCACCCGCCGCCGGTCCCGCGGATCGGCGGTCCGCTTGATGCAGCCGGCGGCGTCGAGCCGATCGATCATCCGGGACACCGACCCCGGCGTCAGGCCGATCTGCCCGACCAGTTCGGCCGCGGTGGCGGGACCGCCCCGGTTCAACGCGTGCAGGCAGTCCAGGTCGCTGGCGGCGACCCCGATCCGCTCGGCGACCAGCCGGTTGAGCTGCGAGATGGCGTTGACCCAGCTCGGCAGCGCGGCCAGTACCCGGGCCTCCGCCTCGCGGCGGGTGGTACGCCCCATCGGTTCCCCTCCCTCGACGTTGCCGTGGTCAGCTCAGCCAGCATTAGTGTGTCACACAATTATTGTGTAACACAACTAGTGTGTGACACACCTTTGTGGAACGCCGGGCCGAGGGCGGGGCGGCAATGCGCCCGCTCAGTAGCGGAACACCGCGGCGACCGGTCCGTGGCCGGGGATGTCCGCGGAGGGGACCGCGTAGACGGTTCCGTCGGTCCGGAGGGTGCGGACCGCGGCGGATTCGAGCCCGTCGCCGTCGGGACCGGGCGGCGTGTCGGGCACGAACAGGGCTTCGACGCGGCCGGCTTCGGCGGCTGCGACGACATCGCGGACGTCATCGGATGCCAGGCCGGTACCGGCGAGTTTCGCGTAGCGAGCGGCGGCGTCGTCCCGGCCGCGGTTGGCGACCGGCTCGGCCAGCGTCCACGCGTGCGGGTGCAACTGCGCCGGCGGCACGCGGTCCGGACTGCCGGCGATCCCGGCCTCCAGAACGTGCGAATAGCGGGTGATCTCGCGGTACGCCGCGCGGATGTGCCCGACCCCGGCCAGCACGAGCGGGCAGTTCTGCTGTGCCAGGACCGCGTCGACGGCGTGGCTCACCGCCTGCAGGTACCGGTCGAGCCGTTCCTTCTGAAGTTCGCCGCCGATTCCTTTCCCGTGCATCACCGCGCCCGCTTTGGCCCCGACCTTGCCGCCCAGGTGCTGACCTCGCTGCTGCACCGTGTCGTCGTAACGCAGCGCGTCCGCGACGCCTTCCGGCAGGCCGGGCACCTCGACCTCGTCCATGCCGGACCGGCAGCCCCGATAGAGATGTGCTTCGTTCTCGCTCAGGGCGAGCACGAAGAAGCTGGCGTCCCCGCTGAGCAGAGGGAGCAGCGGATACACGTGGAACCGGTCGGCGACCACGACCAGCCCGGGGAAGGACAGCCGCACCCGGTACGCACGCCACCAGCCGGCACGGAGAAACACAGCGAGCCCGTCGCGACGGTCCCGCCAGAAGCGCTCGTCCTCGACGAGAACGTGCGCGGGCTGGAGGATGTCCTGTGCCGCCGGCCGCCGCACCCCCGCTCGCAACAGCTCGGCCTGGGCGCGGCGGATCGCGTTGCTCAGCTCGAGGGAGTCCTGCTGTGTCTCCGGATCGGTCCGGTGAGTGGGCAGGTACAGCGATACCGACGGTGATCCCTGCTGCTGGAGCAGCGTGTCAAGGTCCTGCTGGGAGAACGAGTCCATGTCGGCTCCCTTCGCGTGCGTTGGTGGTGCGGACTCCCGAACCGTCCGCGCCTGCCGGCCGGTGCCGACAGAGGCGAAAGTCCCGCGTTGCCAGGAGCAAGCAAGCAGCGGACGGACGTTGGTCCTGCTCGGCGAGGACGCCGGGCTGTCCGGCGCCCGCGGGCAGGAATCGAGGACTTTCGACCCCTGACAGCGCGCGCGGTTCGCGCGACGCTGATATCGCCGGGGAAACCCGGTGACCCGCCCGAGGTACTGGATTGGTTGCCGAGGCTCTCGAGCCTGGATTGACCCATCGTCGCAAGACGGGGAATCCGCCCTCGGGTGGGCCCTTTTTCGTGCCCGGCCCGCGATCCGCGGGCCGGCGCGCGGTGCGACGGCCGTCGGTCACGGTTCTTCGGGACCCGGCGTGATGAGCCCGTAATGCCCGTCGTAACGGTGATAGAGCACCGCTCCGCGACCCCGGTCCGAGTCGAGGAAGAACAGGAACGGCAGGTCCAGCAGGCCGAGCCGGGTGACCGCTTCGTCGGTCGACAGCAGCGGGGCCGGCTGTTCGCTGATGGTGACGGGAAGCTGGAACGGGGCAAGTTCGTGCGCTCCGGGCGGGGTCAGTTGCGCGAGCCGGTAGCCGGTGTCGCCGGCGCGGTAGAGCACGCTGTCCCGGCCGGTGCCGGACTCGGTGAACAGGTGGAAGTCGTAGTCCAGCAGCCCCATGTCGCGGGCGGCGTCGTCGATCGTGCAATGCACCGGGGTGTAGGACTTGTGCCGCACGATCTCTCGTTCGCCTTCCAGCCGCGGATACCAGTGCGGCCGGTGGGCAGGCTCGGATTCGTGCCGCCACTCGTGCGGTTCCGCCGAGGGCTGCCCGCCGCGCCGGGCCTCCCAGTGCTGGGCGATCCGTTCCAGGCGGTGCCGCAGCCGTTCCTCGAGCCGGTCGACGGCCTCCCGTGCGTTCTCGCCTTCGGCTTGAGCGCGCACCAGCCGCCCGTTGACGTCGATGTTCGCCTGGGCGACCACCGGGCGAGGCACCGCCGGGTCGCCGTGCCGGGTCACTCTGACCCGCGCGGACAGCACCGGGCGATGCGCCAGGCGAAGCAGGTTCCCGATCTTGTCCTGGGCGTACTCGGACGTGCCCGGCAGCACGCGCTCGTCGACCGCGATCCGGATGTCGGCGGGAGTGAAAGTTGCCATGCTCCCGTGGTACGGCGGTGAGGCGGGCGTCGGCCAGGGCCGGAGGACCCCCGTTCGGAGGCCAGGAAGGGACCTTAGGCTCTGCCGTCGGGACAGACCCTGGCGGTGCCGGACAATGGGGACATCCAGCCGCCTCCGCCGTTCGCGCCGCAGGCTGGCGGGATCGCTGCCCCGGTCGGTTTCAACGCGACGTTCGCGGCTTTTTGGCGGTCCCTCCTGCGGTGCCTTTCGGCGTCCCGGCCGGACGATCCGCCGCGGGGGGTGCGGTGCTGGCGCGAACGACGAGTTCGCTCGGGACGGCGAGCGAGGTCGTGGCCAGCGGGTCGGCGCCGGTGATTTCGGCGAGCAAGCCGGCGACCGCGCGGCGGCCGATCTCCTCGAAGGACTGGCGGACCGTGGTGAGCGGCGGCCAGAAGTAGGCCGACTCGCTCGTGTCGTCGTACCCGACCACGCTGACGTCGCCGGGGACGGACCGGCCCTTTTCGTGGAGCGCGCGCAGCAGCCCGAGCGCCATCTGGTCGTTCGCCGCGAACACCGCGGTGACCGCGGGGTCGGCGGCCAGCGCCAAGCCGTGTTCGTAGCCCGAGCGCGACGACCAGTCGCCGGCCAGCACCGGGGGGACCGGAGAGCCGGCGGCTTCGAGCGTTGTCCGCCACGCCTTCCGGCGGCGTTCGGCGGCGTAGGACTCGGGCGGGCCGGTCAGGTGGTGGACCGTCCGGTGGCCGAGGCCGAGCAGATGGCGGGTCGCGGCGGCGGCTCCCGCTTCCTGGTCGGCGTCCACCAGCGGATAGTCCCGGCGGCCGCTGGAACCGATGACCACGACCGGGAGTCCGTGCGGGAGTTCGAGATCGCTTTCGTCGAGCTCGTGGCGTTCGATGAGGATGATGATGCCGTCGACCGCTTGCTCGTCGAGGCGGCTGAAAGCGCCGGAGACCTCGTGCTGGCTGGGCTGCGCGACCGGCATCAGCACGATCGAGAATCCCTCGGCGCTGACCGCGGACGCGACGGCGTCGAGGGTGCGGTTGTTGCCGACGGCCAGCAGGTCGGAGATGATCACGCCGATGCTGCGGAACCGGCCGTTGCGCAGCGCCCGGGCGGCGCTGTTGGGCCGGTAGCCGACGCGGCGCATCGCCTCGAGCACTCGCTCCCTGGTGGCGTCGTCGACGTTGGTCTTCCCGTTGGCCACCCGGGACACCGTCTGGCCGGACACTCCAGCGGCCTCGGCCACGTCGGCCATCGACGGACCGCGTCCTCCGCCGCGACGGGCGGGTTCGGCGGGCGGCGGGGCGGGGGACTGCCGGACCACGGTTGCGCTCCCTCGGCTGCTGGACATGTTTACGTCAACACGTTACCCTTCGCCGCACGATGTTGACGTGAACATCGGCACCGGGTCGCCGATTCGATCAAGAATTTCTCCGGAGGGCAACGATGTCCGCAGCCGTTCCTGTCGCCGCCGCGGCCCCGCGCCCGGCACCGCGGGCCCGGTCCGGCGCGCGATGGCGCGGGTGGTTGTTCGTGGGCCCCTTCCTGCTGGTGTTCGCCCTGGTGTTCCTGGCTCCGATCGGCTACGCGGTCGGCCTCAGTCTCTTTCGCGACCAGGCGTTCTTCGGCGGGACGACGTTCGTCGGGGCCGGCAACTACGCCGAAGTCCTGACGGACCCCAAGTTCTGGGAGTCCTTCCGCCGCGTGCTGGTGTTCCTCGCCGTGCAGGTGCCGGTGATGCTGCTGCTCGCGCTCGTCGCGGCGCTGGCGATCGACAGCGCGCGGCTGCACGCGGCGGGTTTCTTCCGGATCGTGATCTTCCTGCCGTACGCGGTCCCTGCCGTCGTGGCCACGCTGATGTGGGGCTTCATGTACGGCGACCATTTCGGCCTCGCCGCCGACCTCAACCACCTGCTGGGCGGCGACGTGGTGAAACCGTTGTCGGGCAACTGGATGCTCGCGTCCATCGGGAACGTCGTCACCTGGGAGTTCACCGGGTACAACATGCTGATCTTCTACTCCGCGCTGAAGGTCGTCCCGGCCGAGCTGTACGAGGCCGCGGCGATCGACGGCGCCGGGGCGTTCCGCACCATCCTGAGCGTGAAACTGCCCGCGCTGCGCGGGGCGCTCGTGATCGCCGCCATCTTCTCGATCATCGGCAGCTTCCAGCTGTTCAACGAGCCGAACATCATGCGCAACCTCGCGCCGAACGTGATCGGCACTTACTACACGCCGAACATGTATGCCTACAACCTTTCCTTCGGCGGCCAGCAGTACAACTACTCCGCCACCGTGGCGATCGTGATGGGCGTGATCACCGCGGTGATCGCCTATGTCGTGCAGTTGCGCGGCAGCCGAAAGGGGATGTGAAGTGGGCGCCCCGGTTTCCTTCCTCCGTCCGCGAAAGTCGCGGACGCTCACCGCGGTCATGGCCTTGTTCTTGCTCTACACCCTGATTCCGCTGGCCTGGCTCGTGATCAACGCGACCAAAACCCAGAGCGCGTTGTTCACCACCTCGGGGCTGTCGTTCGGCGGGCCGTTCTCGCTGTTCGACAACATCGGCCAGACGTTTACCTACGACAACGGGATTTTCCTGCGCTGGCTGGGAAACACGCTGCTGTACGTTGTCGTCGGCGCGGGCGGCGCGACGATCCTCGCCACCGCGGCGGGCTACGGCCTGGCCAAGTACCGCTTTCCCGGCCGGCGCGCGGTGTTCGCCGTCGTCCTCGGCGCGGTCGCGGTCCCCGGCACCGCGCTCGCGGTGCCGACCTTCCTGCTGTTCAGCAAGCTCGGGCTGACCAACACTCCGCTGGCGGTCATCATCCCGTCGCTGATCAGCCCGTTCGGGCTCTACCTGATCTGGGTCTACGCCGCCGACGCGATACCCGACGAACTGCTGGAAGCGGCCCGGATCGACGGCGCCGGCGAGCTGCGCATCTTCTTCACCGTGACCCTGCGCCAGCTCGTTCCCGGGATCGTCACCGTCGCGCTGTTCACGATGGTGTCCACCTGGAACAACTACTTCCTTCCGCTGATCATGCTCAGCGAACCGAAGTGGTACCCGTTGACGGTCGGGCTCAACCAGTGGAGCGCACAGGCGAACGGGGCCGGTGCGCAGCCGATCTTCCACCTGGTGCTCACCGGATCTCTGCTCACCATTATTCCGCTGGTCCTCGCTTTCCTGCTGATGCAACGGTTCTGGCAATCCGGGCTGAGCGCGGGCAGCGTCAAACAATGACCGCCACCGTCGTGAAAGGACATTCGATGTCACGTTTCCTCAGGCGCAGCAAGGTCGCTGCCGTCGTCGCGCTCGCCGCGGTGCTGGCGGTCGGGTGTTCGTCCGGCTCCGGGTCCGCGCAGGTCGCCGGAAACCAGGACGGGGTCGACGCCGCGCTGAAGGCGGGCGGCACGATCACCTACTGGAGCTGGACGCCCTCGGCGCCGCAGCAGGTCGCCGCGTTCGAGAAGGAATATCCGAACGTCAAGGTCAACTACGTCAACGCGGGCACGAACAAGGACGAGTACACGAAGCTGCAGAACGCGATCAAGGCCGGTTCCGGCGGCCCGGACGTCGCGCAGATCGAGTACTACGCCCTGCCGCAGTTCGCGCTGACCGATTCGCTCGTGAATCTCGACCAGTACGGCTTCGGCGGGTTCGAGAAGGACTACACGCCCTCGACCTGGTCCGGTGTGCGCATCGGCGGCGGGCTGTACGCGCTCCCGCAGGATTCCGGGCCGATGGCGTTGTTCTACAACAAAGAGGTCTTCGAAAAGTACGGCATCTCGGTGCCGAAGACCTGGGACGAGTACGTGGCCGCGGCCAAGAAACTGCACGCCGCCGACCCCGCCAAATTCCTGACCTCCGACACCGGTGACCCCGGGTTCACCACCAGCATGATCTGGCAGGCCGGCGGGCGCCCGTTCAGCACCGACGGCCGGAACGTGAAGATCAACCTGGCCGACGCGGGCAGCCGGAAGTGGACCGCGGTCTGGAACCAGCTGGTCGAGGGCAAGCAGCTGGCCTCGATCAAGGAATGGTCCGACGACTGGTTCCGCGCGCTCGGCGACGGCACCATCGCCTCCCTGGTGAGCGGCGCGTGGATGGCCGGGAACTTCGAGAGTTCGGTTCCCGGCGGCGCCGGGAAGTGGGCGGTGGCGCCGATCCCGACCTACGACGGGCAGCCGCTGACCTCGGAGAACGGCGGCAGCGCCGAGGCGGTGCTGAAGGGGAGCAAGAACCCGGCGCTCGCCGCGGGGTTCCTGCGCTGGCTCAACCACGGCAACGGGGTCAAGCCGTTCCTCGCGAGCGGCGGATTCCCGGCTACCACGGCCGACTTGAACTCGCCGGCCTTCCTCGGCCAGTCCGTGCAGTACTTCGGCGGGCAGAAGATCAACCAGGTGCTGACGGAGGCGTCCAAGCACGTCGCGAAGGGCTGGAGCTACCTGCCCTACCAGACTTACGCCAACAGCATCTTCAACGACACCGTCGGCAAGGTCTACCTCAGCGGCGGCGGGCTCGATTCCGGACTGGCCGGCTGGCAGAAGGCGCTGGTGGACTACGGCAACCAGCAGGGCTTCACTGTCAACGCGGGGTGAACGGGTGCGCAGCAAGATCGAAGCCGACGTCACCGAGACGATCGGCCAGGTCCCGCGGCGGCTGTTCGGTTCCTTCGCCGAGCATCTGGGCCGGGTCGTGTACACCGGCATCCACGAACCGGGACACTCCACTTCGGACAGTCGCGGGTTCCGGGGAGACGTACTGGAGCTGGTGCGCGAGCTCGGCCCGACGGTGCTCCGCTATCCCGGCGGGAACTTCGTGTCGACCTACCGGTGGGAGGACGGGGTGGGGCCGGTCGGCGAGCGCCCGGTCCGGCTCGACCCCGCCTGGCACAGCGTGGAGACCAACCAGTTCGGGCTGCACGAGTTCGCCGAGTGGGCGCAGGCCGCCGGGGCGGAAATCATGTACGCGCTCAACCTCGGCACTCGCGGAATCCAGGAGGCCGCCGACCTGCTGGAGTACTGCAACCATCCCGGCGGGACGGCGCTGAGCGAGCGGCGCCGGGCCAACGGAGCCGACCAGCCGTTCGGCATCCGCTTGTGGTGCCTCGGCAACGAGATGGACGGGCCGTGGCAGCCCGGGCACAAGACGGCCGAGGAGTACGGCCGTCTCGCCGCCGAGACGGCGCGGCTGATGCGGATGATCGACCCCGGCGTCGAACTCGTCGTCGCGGGCAGCTCCAATCCGGAGATGCCGACGTTCGGTTCCTGGGAACGCACCGTCTTGCACCACACGGCGGACCTGGTGGACCACATCTCGCTGCACGCGTACTACCAGGAGCAGGACGGGGACGTCGACAGCTACCTCGCCAGCGCGTCCGGCCTGGACGGCTACGTCCGCACCACCGCGGGAATCATCGACGAGGTGCTCGCGGAACGCGGCCTGGACAAGAAGATCGGCATCAGCATCGACGAGTGGAACGTCTGGGACCAGCGCCTCTGGAACGAGACCGACCAACCCCGGCTGCTCGCCGGGCCCTGGCAGCGGCATCCGCGGCTCATCGAGGACACCTACACTGTCACCGATGCCGTTGTCGTCGGCTCGTTGCTGAGTTCCCTGCTGCGCAACGTCGATCGGGTCAGCGTCGCGAACCTGGCCCAGCTGGTGAACGCCATCGCGCCGATCCGCACCGAACCGGGCGGCCCGGCTTGGCGGCAGACGACGTTCCACCCGTTCCGCCTCGTCGCCGGTCTCGCCCGTGGCGCGAGCCTGCGCCTGGCCGTCACCGGTGACACCGTCGACACCGCCCAGTACGGCCGGGTGGACGTCGTCGACGCCGCGGCCACCGTCGACGACGGCGGCCGGTGCGCGCTCTTCCTCGCGAACCGCTCGCTGGCTTCGGCCACTGATCTCCAGGTCCGGATCCGCGGCGCCCGGCTGGTGCCGCGGGAATCCTCGACCATCGCCCCGGGGGCGGGACAGGACCGGCACACCGCGAACTCCGCGGACGCGGAACCGGTCCGGCCAGTGCCGCTGCCGCGCTTCACGACGAACCACGACCCGGAAGGAACGACCGTGACGGCCACCCTCCCGCCGCTGTCCTGGACCGCGCTCGCCTTCGATCCGGCCGGCGGCCGCGATGCCTGAATTCGCGATCGGGGACACCGACTTCCTCTTGGACGGCAAGCCGTTCCGCATTCTTTCCGGTGCGTTGCACTACTTCCGGGTGCATCCCGCGCAGTGGGCCGACCGGATCGAGAAGGCTCGCTTGATGGGTCTCAACACCATCGAAACCTACGTTCCGTGGAACGCCCATTCTCCCGAGCCGGGCCGGTTCGACTGCACCGGCGGACTGGACCTGGACCGGTTTCTCCGCCAGATCGCCGACGCCGGGATGCACGCGATCGTCCGGCCCGGACCGTACATCTGCGCCGAATGGGACAACGGCGGCCTGCCCGCCTGGCTGCTGCGCGACCCCGAACTGCGGGTGCGGCAACGAGAACCCCGCTATCTCGCCGCCGTGCGCGAGTACCTCGACAACGTCTACCGGATCGTGGCGCCGCATCAGATCGGCCGCGGCGGACCGGTGATCCTGGTCCAGGTGGAAAACGAATACGGTGCTTACGGAAAAGACAAGGAATACCTCGCTGAACTGGTTCGGCACACGCGTGCCGCGGGTATCACCGTACCGCTGACCACAGTGGACCAGCCGACGCCGGAAATGCTCGAGAACGGCGGTCTCGACGGCGTGCACCGCACCGCCTCTTTCGGCTCGAACTCGGCCGAACGGCTGGAGACGCTGCGCGCGCACCAGCCCACCGGGCCGCTCATGTGCAGCGAGTTCTGGAACGGCTGGTTCGACCACTGGGGCGCGCACCACCACACCACTCCGGTCGAGCAGGCCGCCGCAGACCTCGACGCGCTGCTGGCCGCGGGCGCGTCGGTGAACCTCTACATGTTCCACGGCGGCACCAACTTCGGTCTCACCAACGGCGCCAACGACAAGGGTGTCTACCAGCCGCTCGTCACCTCCTACGACTACGACGCTCCGCTCGACGAAGCCGGTCACGCCACCGAGAAGTACTACGCGTTCCGCGACGTCATTTCCCGGCACTGCAAGGTCCCCGACGCGGTACCCGCGCCGGCGGTGCCCGCGCCGGCCCTGCGGGCACCGCTGCGCGACCCGGTCTGGCTGCTCGAAGAGCCGGCTCGCTGGGGAATCTGGCGAGCACACGACCGGCTGCCGACCTTCGACGAGCTCACCCCGGCCCCGCGGCTGGCGCTGCTGCGCGGCCAGATCCCGGGAACCGAGCCGGGAATCCTGGCCTTCGGCGAAGTACGCGACCGCGCCACGGTGTTCCTGGACGGCGTCCTCGTCGGCACTCTGCTGCGGGAACACCACGACCGTGCGGTCCCGCTGCCCGGCGGCGGAGAGCTGCTGGTGCTCGTCGAGGACCTGGGCCGGGTCAACTACGGCCCCCGCATCGGCGAACCGAAGGGCATCATCGGCGGCGCCGAGTTCGACGGTCGTCCGTTGTCCGGCTGGGAGGTGCTGCCGATCGACCTCGACGGCGTTCCCGGGCTGTTCGGCGAACCCGGCGGCATACCGGCGGACGGTCCGCTGGCGGGGCCGGTCGCGGTACGCGCCGAGTTCGAAGCGGAAGAGCCGGCGGACCTTTTCCTTGACACCGGCGACTGGGGCAAGGGAATGGCCTGGGTCAACGGTTTCCTGCTCGGCCGGTATTGGCGACGGGGGCCGCAACGGACGCTCTACGTTCCCGGTCCGGTGGTCCGGGCGGGCCGCAACGAGCTGGTCGTGCTGGAGCTGGACACACTGCTGCGGCCGGAGGCGAAATTCGTTCCCGAGCCGTCGCTCGGCCACACCGAGGCCTGACCCTGACTTGCTGAGCACGCGGGACAACGGCAGCGACGCCGCTCGCCTGGCCGGAACTGGCCGGGGTTACGTCGGCCACGCCCGCGAGCGCGGGCCGCATTCTCGTTCAGGGAGCGGCGAGGCCGATAGGCAGCGTTGCCGCGACGCCCTCGGCGTGCCGGCCGTCGAGGCGGTCCACCGCCAGCCCCCAGTCGCCGGCCAGGCGGGTCAGCTCGCGGGCCGCGTGCTCGAGCGCGGCAGGGCCGGCTGCCGCGAGCCGGACGGTCGCGACGGTGCTGATGGGCGCGGTCGCGGTCGGGCGGTGAGCGGTGACCGCGACCGTGACCGCCGCGCGGGGGACGCTGGCGAGCAGCCAGCGCAGGAGCTGAGGGGCGACCGCTGGCGACAGCTCTGCCCACCCGTCGAGCCGGAACGTCGCCTGCGCGATCGGTCCGCTGTGCCAGTACCGCCAGTCTTCCCGCACCTGGCCGCGTCCCGCGTTGACGTGGGCCAGCGAAGCCAGCGCGCCCAGCAGCTCGGCTTCGGTCAGGCCGCGTGCGGGCAGCCCGTCGCGGCGGAGCCGGCGCAGCACCCGCCGGACCGCGTTGCCCAGCGCCCGCTGGACGTCGGCGTCGTGCTGGACCTCGACGGTGCGCAGCGCTTGCAGTGCGAGCCATACCCGAGGCGGGCGGTCCCTCGCGATGCCGGCGTGGTGGACGACCTGTGCCGCGACCGCCTCGGTCTGTTCGTGCGGGGGAGGGAGCAGGGCTTCCGGAGCGGGCATGGCCTTCGTCAGGTCCCGCTCGGCCGATTTCGGTTGCAGCACCACGGTGATCCCGGCCGCACGGCTGAGCAGGAAGCCGGTGTCGCAGTCCGTCCCGGTCGCACCGGGCGAGAGCAGGCGCAAGAGCCCGCGGCCCGCTTCGGCCGGTCCGCGCAGGTCGCCGGCCCGGTTCCGCGACAGGTAGTCCGCGCCGACCACGAGCCATTCGGACAGCCACCGGCCGTGTACCCGGACCGCGGTCAGGGCCACCACCACGGCGGCCGGCACGGCGACGGCGGCGAGCATCGGCCACGACCGGGTCGCGGCGAGCGCGAGCGCGACCAGGACGAGCTGCCAGCAGACGATTCGCCCGGTGCCGATGGTGCGCTGCTTTCCGGCGGCACGGCGGCGCACCGGCGGCGGGGGAGTCCGCGGCGGGGCTGGCGCAGGCGCGGACGCCGGGGCCGGGACCTCGAACGATGGTTGCCGCGCCGCGGACAACGCGGCGAGAGCGACTTCGCGGGCCGCCGCGCGGGCCGCCGCGTCCGCACCGGGCAGCGCGCCGAACCCGGCCGTCTGCACGGCGGTTCGCTGCACGGACGGTGGCGCGGGCGCAGCGCGGTGCGCGTTCGCCCGGGCCGCGCCGAGATCCGTCATCGTCTCCTCCTCCTGCCGTCGCGGGCCAGCTTCGCGGGCGGACCTGAGGTTTCGATGACATCGGTCCGTTTCATCGAAATTTCATGATCGGGCCCTAACGTCGCGGCCATGTATGCCTTGATCGCGCTCTCGTGCGGCCGTTCGACGTGACCGAAGAGGGCACCGAGAAGCACCGTCGCGGGCTGGGCGCCGCCGTGCGGGCCCGGCTGGTGATCGCCTTCCTGGCGGCCGGATGCCTCACGCTGATCGGGGTGGCTGTCGCCGGCCGTGCGCCGATGCCGTCGGACCTGGAATACGTCCAGGCCGGCCATTGGGTGTACAGCGATTCGCTCCAGTCGGCGCTGCACGTCGACGGCGGCGCGGGCCAGGTCGACGCGCAGGCGAGCTTGCCCGCCGGGCCGGGCAGCCAAGTCGTGCAAGGCGGCCGGTCCGGCTACGTCGTCGACCGGTCGCGGATCACCATCTTCGACAAGTCGACACTGGGCGTCGAGAACGCGATCACGCCGCCCGCCGCCGAAACGCCCGTGGCGCTGGAGGTCTCGGGCGGCCCGTACCTGGTGTACCGCAACGCGGGCCGGATCGTCCGGCTCGGCGACCCGGTGGCCACCGTTTCCGCCGGCGGCCCGTTGACCACTCCCGTCGCGACCAGCGACGGAACCCTGTGGGTGCACCGGATCGACACCGGCGCGGTGTGCGAGCTGCCGCGCGGCGCCACCACCCCGACCTGCCCGGCGCAGCTGCCCGCCGGGCACAGCGGGCTGCTCGCCCTCGCCGACGACCGCCCGGTGCTGCTGGACGTCACCGCGGACACGCTGAGCCCGGTGAGCAAGGACGGGCTCGGCGACCCGGTCGCGATCGGCGTCAAACTGCCCGCCACCGCGCAGGTGGCCAACAACGCGGTGGACGGACGGCTGGCGGTCGCCGACCCGGACCGCAACCAGCTGCACCTGATCGACACCACCGAACTGGGCAAGGACCGCCCGGCCGCCCGCCCGGTTTCGGTCGACTTGCCCAAGGACGGCCGGTTCAGCGGCCCGGTCGCCACCTCGCACGTCGTCGCGCTGGTCGACGAGACCCGCAACGAAGTCCGGACCTACGACAGCCACGGCGGCCTCAAGAACACCAAGAAGGTCCCTGGCGGCACTGGGCGGCCGCGGCTGTCGCACGGCCAGGACGACCGCCTTTACGTCGACAGCTCGGACGGTTCGCACGTGCTCGTCGTCGACGGCGACAACGGTTCGGTGGCCGACGTGGCCGTCGACGAGCAGGCGCGGCACCAGAACGAGTCTCCGCCGCCGGCCCCGCCGCAGCCGTCCGACACCGGTTCGGCGCCGCCGAGGCCGTCGGCACCTCCCGCGCCGCCTCCGGTCGCGGACGCGACGCCGCCGGGCGCGCCGCGCAACGTCCGGGCCTCCGCCGCCGACGGCGCGGTCAAGGTGACCTGGTCGGCGGCAGCGGACAACGGCGCGCGGATCACCGCATACCACCTGTCCTGGTCCGGCGGATCGACGACGGTCTCCGGCTCGGCCCGGCGCGCGACGCTGAGCGGCCTGGACAACGGCACGTCCTATGTGGTCACTGTGGTCGCCGAGAACTCGGCCGGCCGTGGGCCCGGCGCCAGCGCGCAGGCGGCGACGCCGGGGCAGGCGGCCGACGCGCCGTCGGTCACGCTGACCGCCGGGCAAGGCGGGAAGGTCTCCGCCAGCTGGTCCGAACCGGACCTGCACGGCGCGGACCTGGTGCACTACCTGGTGAGCGCGACCGGCGCCGGGGACCGCCAGGTTTCCGGCACCTCCGCCGAGTTCTCCGGGCTTTCCGGGTCGGTCACGGTCACCGTCCGCGCGGTGACCCGGTACAGCTCGGGCTCCGCGCTCACCGGCAGCGCCGGCCGGAAGACCGTGCAGGTGCCTTCGGGACCGCCGACCGTGAAGATCACCCACGTCCAGGGGCGGGGCGCGCCGTACCAGCAGTTGATCGTGACCGTGATCGCCAACGCCAACGGCGCGCCCGCCAAGTGCACGGCGACCGTGTTCGGCTCGACCACGTCCCCGGTACCGTGCAGCGGCACGACGAACATCACCATTTCGAACGTCTACTGGGCCGGCCAGATCGGGATCGACGTCACCATCACGTCCTCGGAGGGCACCGGCTCGGACCACTACCAGGGCCAGCCCGCGTTCGTGGTCGTGCTCGGGCCGCTGGCGCTGCTCGGCGCCCGTCGCGGCCTCAAGAATTCCGGAAAAACCAAGGCGAAGAAGGAAAAGTGATCCCGACTCCGAAGGCCGCATACGAGCTGATCGCGGACAACGTCCAGGCAGTGGTGCGCGGCAAGCCCGAGGTCGTCCGGCTCGCGGTCGCCGCGCTCTTCGCCGAAGGCCACCTGCTCGTCGAGGACGTGCCGGGCCTGGGCAAGACGACCCTCGCGCGCTGCCTCGCCCGCAGTCTCGGCGCGAGCTGGAACCGCATCCAGTTCACGCCGGACCTGCTGCCCGGCGACATCACCGGCGTGACGGTCTACCACCAGAACACCGAGCGGTTCGAGTTCCACCCCGGCGCGATCTTCGCCAACGTCGTGCTGGCCGACGAGATCAACCGCGGCACGCCGAAGACGCAGGCGGCGCTGCTGGAAGTGATGGCCGAGCGGCGGGTGACGGTCGACGCGGTCGGCCAGGACGTGCCGCGGCCGTTTTTCGTGGTGGCCACGCAGAACCCGATCGAGATGGAGGGCACCTACCGGCTTCCGGAAGCGCAGCTCGACCGGTTCCTGATGCGGCTTTCGGTCGGCTACCCCGATCACGAGTCCGAAATGCGGGTCGTGATGGCGGACTGCGCGGGCGTGACGCCGGACGAGCTGCGGCCGGTGCTCGACGTCAGTGCCGTGCAGGCGCTGATCGCCGAGGTGCGAAAGTCCCACCTGGCCCCGGAGATCGTGTCCTACGCGGTCCGGCTGGCCGCGGCGAGCCGGACTCATCCGGCGGTCCGGTACGGGGCCAGCCCGCGCGGCAGCATCGCGCTGATCCGGGCGGCACAGGCGCTCGCCGCGACCTACGGCCGCGACTTCGTCACGCCGGACGACGTCAAGGACGTCGCGCACCCGGTGCTCGGGCACCGGCTCGTGCTGACCGCGGACGCGGAGCTGAACCAGCGCCGCGCCGCGGACGTCGTGGACGAACTGCTGGCCGAGACGCCGGCACCGGCGGCCGCGGCGGGGCGGTAGCGATGCGGCTCACCCGCCGCGGTGTCTTCGTGCTCGTTTCGGCGATCGTGCTCTACGTCGCGGGCGAGGCCGCCGGGTACGGCTTTTTCCGCGCGCTGGGCGGGATCGCGGCGGGCGCGGTGCTCGTCGCGGTGGCGGTGGTCCGGTTCCGGCCGGAGGTCGAAGTCGACCGGACGGTGCTGCCGGACCGGATCGAACGCGGCGAGCCCGCGCTGGCTTCGCTGACCGTCCGCAACACCGGCACCCGCCGGCACGGCGGGGTCTCGGCCGGCGACCGCATGGGCGAGGAGACGCACGGCGTGCGCGTGCGCCCGCTCGCGCCCGGCGCGGCGGCGACCTACCACTACGAACTGCCCACCAGCCGGCGCGGCCGGATCGAGGTGGGCCCGCTCGTGCTCGACCGGCCCGACCTGTTCGCGCTCGCCCGCGGCGAGCGGGCGGTCGGCGGCACCGCGAGCCTGTGGGTGCATCCGCGGCGGCACGCGGTGCGCCCGGCGCGGGCCGGGTACCCGCGGCACCACTACGACGGGCCGATCACTGACCCGCCGTTGCGCGGCTCGGCGGACCTGCGCGCGGTCCGGCCGTACGCGCTCGGCGACGAAGTCCGGCACCTGCACTGGAAAGCGTCCGCCCGTACCGGGCAGCTGATGGTGCGCGAGTACGCCGATCCGGCGCAGTTGCGGTGCACCGTCCTGCTCGACACCCGGCCCGCCGCGCTGAGCCCGGCCGCGTTCGAGGAGGCCGTCGAGGTCGTGGCGTCGCTGCTGTTCGCATCGGCGACGGCGGGGCAGCACTGCCGGCTGATCACCACGACCGGCACCGATACCCCGGTGGGCAGCGGCCTGCGGGTGGCCCGGGTGGTGCTCGACGAGCTCTGCCTGGTCAGCCAGGACGCGGCGGCCGACGCGCCGCTGCTGCCCGCCGCGCTGGCCGCGAGCCGCCGCCCGGGCGGCGTGGTCGTCGTGGTCACCGGTCCGGACGCCGATCTCGGCACAACCCGGCGCTGGCGTCCGGACACCGTGTTCCGGCTGGGCGCGCGGCAGTCCGCTCCGGCCGCCGGAGCCGGGCAGATCAGCGCCGTCGACGCAGCCGACGCCGCGGCCCGGTGGAACTCCCTGATGACAGGTGCGGCATGACCGCGGGGCTCGCGGCCGACCGGCGCGGCAGGACCGCGGGGCTCGCGGCCGACCGGCGCAAGGGCGAACGAAACGGGCTAGACCGGCTCGCCGTGGCCGGCGTGCTCGGCTCGACCGCCGTCGCGGGACTGTTGTTCGCCCCGGTGTTCGGTCTTCTCGCGCTGCTGGTCCCGGTCCTGCTCGTCGGAGCGCTCGCCTACGCCTGCGCCGAGCTGTGCGCGCGGTGGCCGAAGGCGGTGCCGTACCGGCCGCTTTTGGTACTGGCAGCGGGAATTCTCGGCCTGATCGAAGCGGTGGCGTTTCCGACCACGCTCGCCGGCTTGCCCACCGGGGAGACCTTGGCCGTCCTCGCTCGCGGCGCGACCGAGGGCTGGCTGCTCACCCTGCAGTCCACCTGGCCGGCCCGGCCGGTTCCAGACCAGCTGCTGTTCGTCCCGCTCGCCGTGCTGCTCGCTTCGACGGTCGGGCTGGAAGTGCTGCTGCGGCTGCGAAAGCCGTTCCTCGCGCTGCTGCCGGGCCTGCTCGTCGCCGCGCTTTCTCAGGCGTACCAAGCCTGGTCCGGGCTGGCCGGGGCAGGCGCGGCGGTGCTCTACGCGGCGGTGGCCGCGCTGGCGTTGTGGAATCGTCCCCGCCGGCAGCGGAACGGACCGAAACTGTCGCGGCAGCCGTCGGCGGCGGGCACTTGGCTCGTGGCCTCCACCGTCGTCGCCCTGCTCGCCGGGGCAGCGGTGTTCGGAACGCTCGATCCGGCCGGACGCGACCCGGTCCAGCTCGCCGACCGCCAGGTCGCGCCGCTCTCGCAGCGCGCGATCAGCAACCCTTTGGACCAGATCGGCACCCGGCTCTCGCAGCCCGGTTCGGAAGTCTTCCGCTACCGCGGCGACGCTCCGGTCGACCGCTGGCGACTCGCCGTCCTGGACGGCTTCGACGGTGCCAACTGGTCCACCGACTTGCGGCTGCGCCGGCTCGGGCAGCGCCTCGACGGTGCGTCCGGCGGCACCGCGCACGCCGCAGACGTGCAAGTGACCGGGCTGTCCGGCCCGTGGCTGCCGAGCCAGCCGGTGCCGACCGGCGTGACCGGCGTCGACCCGCTCATCGACCAGACCGCGGGCGTGTTGCTGCTCGACCCGCCCGGCCGGAGCCCGCGGTACCGGCTCACCTGGTCGTCGCCCGACATCGACGCGGCCCGGCTCGAAGGCGCGTCAGTCGACGCGAAGGCGGCCGGCGGTCTCGGCGAGCTCGGCGAGGTGCCGCCGGCCGTCGAGCAGCTGGCCCAGGAAGCGGTGCGCGGCCTGCGCCCGACGTTCCAGTCGGCGTTGCAGCTGGAGCGGTTCCTCAGCACGAATTACCAGGTCGCCGTCGGCACCGACCTGCCGACCGGGCACGGCTGGCCCCAGCTGCAGCGGTTCCTGCTCGACACCCGCTGGGGGACGAGCGAGCAGTTCGCCGCGGCCTACGTGGCGCTTGCCCGGCTGACCGGCATCCCGGCCCGGCTGGCGGTCGGCTTCGCCGGTTCGTCCGAAGTGGACGGCGGCTACCGGGTGGTGCGGAACCGGGACGTGCTGGCCTGGCCCGAGGTGGCCGTCGCCGGCGTCGGATGGGTGCCGCTGGACCCGACCGCCGCCGCGGTGAAGACCGGACAGCAGACCGGCCTCGCGAAGGCGACCGCGCAGGCGCGGCAGCAGCTCCCGCCGCAACAGCAGTTGCAGCCGCCGCAGCTGCCGCCGGGACACCAGGAGGCCGACGGCGCTTCCGCTGCCTCCGGCAGTCCGGTCCGCTGGAGCCTGGCCGCGGCGATCGTCGTGGGGCTGCTGCTGGCCGGCTGGCTGTGCGGAGTGCCGCTGGCGAAACGAATCCGCGCGCGCCGCCGTCGCCGGTCGGCCGGTGCCGACGGCGTCATCGGCGCGTGGGCGGAGGCCCGGGACCGGCTCCGTTCGGACGGCGTCGGCTACCGGGTCGGCATGACCCCGCGCGACCTCGCCGAGCTGGCCGGCGAAGGGGAGCGGGAACCGATCACCCGGCTGGGCAAGGTAGTCGACATGGCACTGTGGTCCGGCGTGCCGGTGACCGACGGCGCCGTGCGGCGGGCCTGGCATGAGGTGGGGGAGTTGCGCCGCAGCCTGGCGACGCGGCCGTGGCCGGCCCGGTTGCGCGCGGCCCTGGACCCGCGCACGCTCCTGCCGCCCGCACGGCGCCGGAGCTGAGCTGTCGCTTCTATGGAGGTCCGTGAGGGGCCCCTTGCCGGACTTGGATTCCCTCATGGGGCCCTTCACGGACCACCAGAGCCGGTTCGGGCAAGCCGAAAACCGTCGCAGGTCCGGCAGGCGGGGCGTTACAGGGTGCAGTGACCGCCGCGGATCGGTACCGGCGTGCTGCTGTAGATGTGCTTGCCGTCGGTGGCCCGGATCTGGAAGCAGTAGCGGCGGGCCGGATCGATCGGCACCTCCATCGCGTGCTGCCGGTGCGCGACGAGCACCATGGTGTCGATCCGCTCGCCCGCCACCACCACGGCGAAGTCGAGGTCGCCGTCGGCCTGCCAGGTCAGCCGGACGCGGTTGCCGAGGTCGGCGGGCTGGGCCAGGGCCAGATGGACGTCCGGGACCGGGCCGGCCGCGGTGTCCGCCGGCGGCGCGGCCAGCGCTACCGGGAACGGATGGCCGACGACCTCGTCCGGCCTGGTGAAGAAGGGCAGCACGGCCAAGCCCGCGACGACGAGACCGGCCCCCGCCGAAAGCGCGGCGCGGCGCCGCGCCGGCGAACCCGTGCGCTGGGCGGATTCGGCCGGACCGCCGAACGTGCGGATCAGCGTGCGCCCGCTCGGGTTCGGCGGCGTTTCCACTCCGGCGGCCGGGGCCGGGGCCGCCACGGACGGCGGCGTCGCGGGCGGGATCTCGGCGAAATCGTCGAACTCGACGTCGGCTGCTTCCGGTTCCGGCTCGTCAACGGGCGCCGGCTCCGGCGCGACGGGTTCGGCGGCGGCACTCGCGGGAACCACACCCCGGCGCAGGTTTTCCAGCAGCGCCACGACGGCCGCCGCGTCCGCCGGCCGGTCGTCCGGATCCTTGGCCAGCAGCCGGGTGACCACATCGGACAGCCCGGCCGGCACGTCCGCGCCGCGGATCGGGGCGACCGGTTCGCGCAAAACCTGCAGGATCCGCTCGCCGGGCTGCTGCCCGGTCCGGCGCGGGAACGGCGGTGCCCCGGTCAGCGCGGTGTAGAGCACCGCGCCCAGTCCGTAGAGGTCGGACGCGGCGGAAATCGTGTCGTCGCGCAGGGTTTCCGGGGCGGTGTACTCCACCGAGCGCATCGGGTCGCGCGGGAACCGGCGGCGCAGGGTCTGTCCGAAATCGGCGAGGACGAAATCGCCGGACGCGCGGTAGAGCACGTTCTCCGGAGTCACCCCGCCGTGCAGGACCCCCGCTCGGTGGGCGCCGGCCAGCGCGGAAGCGACCGCGGTGCCCAGTGTCAGCACGACCTCTCCGGGCAACCGGGCACCGGACGCGAGCAACCCGCCCAGCGAACCCGCGCACAGTTCCATCCGGAGGCCCGCGCGCCCGTCAGGGCACTCCACCACGCCCAAGGCGGGCAGGATCGAGGGCACCGGTCCGGCGGAGGCGAGCGCCTTGCGTTCGCGTTCGACGCCCGCGGAGGTGTCGCGGTCGAACGGGCCCGGGAACACCTTGACCGCCTCGCCGGCTGCCCGGATCGCGTAGAGAGTGGCGATCGGGCCGTGGGCGAGCAGGTCGACAGCGGCGGTCTCGATCCTCATGCCGTCATTGTCTCGCACGAAGGCCGGGCGAAGGGCGGTTTCGCGCGGCCGGTTCCTGCCGTCGCCGTCCATCGGCGCGGCTGGTGGCCGAGGCTGCTGCCATGCAGACCGCCGGCCTTGTCAGACTCACCGTCGCCACCCCGCACCGGCGCATCGACATCGCGCTGCCAGAACACGCCGCCGTCGCCGAAATCCTGCCCGGGCTGCTAGCCCGCGCGGGCGAAGGGCTGGCCGACGACGGCGTCCCCGGCGGCGGCTGGTCGTTGCGCCGGGCTGACGGGACGGCCTTCGACCTCGACCGGACTCTCGGCGCGCACCGGGTGCGCGACGGCGAGATCCTGCACTTGACCCCGCGCCGGACGGACTGGCCCGAGCTGGAATACGACGACTTGGTCGACGCCATCGCCACCGGTTCCGGCCACACCGGCCGGGCCTGGGGCCCGCGGCACACCCGGGTGGCCGGGCTGTCCGCCGGTGCCGCCGCACTGCTGCTCGGGCTGGTCGTGGTGCTCCGGGCCGGGCCGCCGTGGCCCGGCCCGGCGTGGTGGGCGCTGACTGCCGCGGTTCTGTTGCTGATCGCCGGAGCGGTGCTGGCGCGCGCGATGCGGGACGCCGCCGCGGGCGCGGTGCTCGCCGCGTCCGCCCTGCCTTATGCGTTCGTCGGCGGTGGGCTGGTCCTGGCCGGGCAAGCCCCGATCACCGACCTGTCTGCTGGACACCTCGTGCTGGCGGGTGCGGCGCTGCTGACCGCCGCGCTCGCGGGCCGGCTCGGCGTGGCCGCCGCACCGGCGTTGTTCACCGCCGCGGCCACGGTCGGGCTGCTCGCCGTCCTCGGTGGCTGGCTGGCTACGTTCGACGACCTCGCCGGATACCGCGCCGCAGCGGTCGTCGGCGGCGGCTTGCTGGCGCTGTCCGGCGCTTTCGCGCCGCTCGCTCTTCGGCTCGCGCGGGTGCCGATGCCGGTGCTGCCGCGCAGCACGGCGGACCTGGTCCGGGACGAGCCGCAGCCGCCGCTGCCGCTTGTGCACAGCGCGGTGGCGCGAGCGGACGGGCTGCTCACCGGTCTGCTGGCCGGGACGGCGGTGGTGACCGGGTACTGCCAGGCGGTGCTGATCCGAGCCGGCGGCACCGCCCCGGTGATGCTGGTTTCCGTGCTGGCACTGGGTTTTCTGCTGCGCGCCCGGTTGTACCCGATCTTGCGGCAACGGGTTTCCTTGCTGCTGGGGGGAATGTTCGGGCTCGGCTGTCTCGCGCTGGGACCGCTGGCCACGGACGGCGCGTTGCTGCCCGCCGGACCGCTGGCGTTCGCGGCGGCGGCGGGCGCGATCGCCGCCGGCGTCCTGCTCAGCACCCGGCGCGCGAATCCCTACCTCGGCCGGTTCGCGGAGTACTTCGAAATCCTGCTGATGGTCGCGATCGTGCCGATGGTGTGCTGGGTGCTCGACCTGTACGCCGTGGTGCGCGGGCTGGGGGGCTGAGCGATGGCGTCGAAACGGGATCAGCTGCAGGCGTACCAGTTCCTCGTGCAGCGGGCGACATCCGCGCTCGTCACCCGCGAGACCGATCCGGAGCAGCCGCCGTTCCGCCGTACCGGCAGCGCGACGTTCGCCGGGGTCGCCCTCGGCATCGTGTCGCTCGCGGCGGTCGGGGTGTACGGGATGATCGTGCCGGGAGGGAAGACGTCGTGGAAGCAGGATTCCGCGGTGATCGTGGAGAAGGAGACCGGCACCCGCTACGTCTACCTCGACGGACGGCTGCACCCGGTCGCGAACTACACCTCCGCGCTCCTGCTGCTCGGCGATCACAAAGCCACTGAACAGGTATCGCGGGAGTCCCTCGCCGGAGTCCCGCGCGGGCCGCGGATCGGCATCCCGGACGCGCCGGACGCTCTGCCCGGCGCCGATCACCTGCTGTCCGGTTCGTGGTCGCTGTGTTCGTCGCCGGCCAGCGACGTCGCGGGCAGCCGGATCGAGGAATCGGTGCTGCTCGCCGGCGCCAACCCGGCCGGCGGCGCGGAAACGGGGGACCAGGCGCTGCTGGCCGAACTGGTCACGAACGGCGACCGGTACCTCATCTGGCACGGGCGCCGGCACCGGATCGACGACTACAGCGCGGTCGGCACCGGACTCGCACTGACCGCCGAGCCGTGGGCCCGAGTCGGCCGGGCTTGGCTGGACGTCCTGCCCGAGGGCGCGCCGATCGGGCCGATCCCCGTAGCCCAGCCGGGCGCACCGTCCACCGCGGTGCCCGGCCGCTCCGACCTGCGCGCCGGAATGCTGCTGGTCGTGGAACCTTCAGGCGGCGGGCGGCAGTACTACTTGGCGGAGGAAACCGCGCTGCGCCCGATTTCCCCGCTGCAATACGACATCCAGCGAGCAGCGGCCCAGACGACCGCCGCGTATGCCGGCAGCGACCCGACGCCGATCGCTCTGCCCCCGTCCCTCGCGACGACCTCCCACCGCCTCGACCCAGCCGACGACACCGCGGGCGCGGCCCCGGCCAGCCGTCCGCAGATCGCACGGCCCCGCGACCGGGAAGCCACCGTCTGCGCGACCTTCGCGCCCGGAGCGTCCGCGCCCCGTCTCACTGTTGACCCGTCGCTGCCCCCAGCCGACCCGATGGCAGCCACCAGCCGCCGCTCGTCGACCGGAACCCCGCTGGCGGACCGCGTCTACGTGCCGCCGGGCAGCGCCGCGATCGTCGAGGCGATGCCGTCGGCGCAGTCTCCGTCAGGCACCCTGACGCTGGTGACGGACCTGGGGCGGCGGTACTCGCTGTCGGCGCCGGACGTGCTGAAGATGCTGGGCTACTCCACGGACCACGTCGTGCGGCTGCCAGCAGGCCTGGTGGCCCGGCTGCCGGAAGGCCCGGGCCTGGACCCGGCGGCTGCCCGCAACCAGACGGAGCGCTGACCCGGCCGCTGCCGCTGACCCGCTGCCACTGGCCCGCTGGTCGTTGGTCCGTGAAGGGCCCCTTGAGGGACTTGGATTCCCTCAAGGGGCCCTTCACGGACCAGCTCTCGTCGTGCGTTGGTGCAGCGTCCGCAGTCGCCCAAGTGGCCCTCCCGGCGGAAGCCGGGAGGGCCGGTTCGCGGACCGACTCTCGGTCAGCGCCCGGACTGCCAGAGTTCCTCGTCGAGGAGCTGCACCGAGTCGGACTCGGCTTCGCCGGCGCGGCGGCGGGCGGGCAGGGTGAAACCCGCGTCCGCGTTGGCGTTGGCCGATCGGCCGCGCAGCTTCGCCGGAACGCCGTCGGCGGCTTCGGCCGGGCGGCGGCTGCCGCCGGACCGGCCGGTCGGCTGGGCGGACGAGCTCGGCCGCAGCGTGCCGGCCGACGCGCCCTTGCCGGTCTGCGGCGGCATCATCGGCGGCACCGAGCTGCCCGCGGACTTCGCGACGGCCGGGGTGGCGGTCCCGGCCCGGATCTCGGACGCCAGGCTGGGCGCGCGTTTTCCGGTCACCGGCTTGGCCAGCGTCGGAATCCCGGCCAGGCCGCTTGCCGCGCCGAGGAAGCCCGGCAGCCCGGAAGCCACCGGTGCAGTGCCCGCGCCGCCGCCGAGACCGCCGAGCGCGGCACCGGCCATCGGGAGCGCCGCCGCCGGGGACAGCCCGGCCAGGGTGAGGCCCGGCGAGTTGCCCAAGGCGGAAGTGTCGAGACCGGACGGACCGGCGTAGGAAGCGCCGCTGCTCCCGCCGCTGCCGAGGCCCGCTGACTCGGCGAGGCCCTGCACTTCGGTGAGCGCGTTCATCCCGGCCTCGGCGGCCTTGACGAAGTCCGCCGGGGAGTTGCCCTCCGCGGTTTCCTTCGCCGAGGGCAGCAGGTCGCCGGGGTTCTGCATGCCCGACGCGGCGACGACCTTCAGCATCGACACGTCGAAGTGCCCGGCGAGGATGTTCATCGAGGTCGCCGAAGCCTGCCACGCGCCGAGTTTGACCGCGGCCGCGGTCGGCGGGAACAAGTCCGCCGCCTGATAGATCGCGTAGGAGGAAAGCACTTCCGCACACGCGGCCGAGATCGACCCGGCGAGCGTGGTCAGCGTCTGGGCCGGCTGCGCCGCGTCGATCCGCTCTCCCCACATTTTCAGCTCGGCCAGCGACCGCTGCGCCTTCTCCTCGTGGCTGCGCCCGGCGCTGTCTCGCCACTCCGGGCTCAGCTGCCCGACGCGGGTGTTCAGCTCCGCGCTCGCCGCGTCGATCCAGGCCCGGCATTCGGTCCACATTTTCGCCGCGTCCATGAGCACCGGGATCTTCTTGACCTCGGCCTGGACCATGTCGCGGTGCATCTCGATGGGAAACAGGTTGTAGGGCACGACCATGGTTCTCTCCTCAGACGCTCTTCGGGAGAACGCTCGCGGCGCCCCCGGTGATGGGCACGGCGGTCCCGGCGGAATGGACGGGCGGCGTCGAACCGGACGTCGACACCGAGCCCGACGCCGAGCCTGAGCCCGAGCCCGACATCGAACTCGTCGTCTTCTTGAGCAGGTCGACGCCCTGCTTGATGACCTTCGTGGCCGAGGTCGCCAGCGTGAGCGCACTCGCGACGTCGGCGGCGGTGTACCCGGCCGCGGCCGCCTTGACGGTCGCGGTGTCGGTGACCATGTCTTCGGTGAGCTTGGCCAGCAGCGCGCTCATCGTCGCGGTC
Organism: Amycolatopsis benzoatilytica AK 16/65; assembly: GCF_000383915.1. Taxonomy (NCBI): domain Bacteria; kingdom Bacillati; phylum Actinomycetota; class Actinomycetes; order Pseudonocardiales; family Pseudonocardiaceae; genus Amycolatopsis; species Amycolatopsis benzoatilytica. The sequence continues at coordinate 4,763,855 of NZ_KB912942.1, read as the reverse complement.
GCCGCCTTGTCGAGCACCGACATCGCGATGCCCTCGAACAGCCCGGTCAGGTCCGGCGGTGTGCCGAGCCGGGCCAGCGACGGTGGCATCGCGGGCGCGGTGAGCTGACCGGCGTAGGCGCTCATCGCTTCGGTGTCGCCGTCGATGTTCGATGTGGACATTGCCCCTCCTTAGTGTCCGGCGCGGTGCTTCGGCGCGCTCTCCTGCTTTCCCGGCTGCCACAGCTCCTCGTCCAGCAGCTGCACGGTGTCGGGCCCGGGTTCCCAGCGCCGAGGCGCCGGCGAGTTCGGTTTGGTGCTGCGCCGTCCGGCGCGTCCCATCAACGGAACGCCAGGCGTACCAGCGGTTTTGCCGCTCCGGGACCGGCTGACCGGGTACTCGGCGTCGCCGGGCTTGATCTCGCTCGCGGCTTTCCCCGCGCGGGTGCCGTTCGCCGGCGTCTGCGGCATCATCCCCGGGCTCGAAGCGGCAGCCGCGGCACCGGAGGAGCTGAGCCCGGCTCCGGCGGTCAGGGCCGCCGCCGTCGTCGCTGTGGTCCCGAGGTCGGCGGTAGCGGGCACCGACATCGAAAGCGGAGTCGGAACCGGTGCCGCAGAGGAGAGCCCGCCGCCGACCGGCCCGCCCGCGCTGGCGAGGCTCGGCAGGCCGGAGTCGCCGAGAGCGCTGAGCCGGTCCGCGACCTGGTGCGGGGTAAGGGATCCCAGATCGCTCAGGCTGGGCGGGCTGGTCGGGCTCGGTGCGTCGGCTCCGCCGCCGGTCAGCTGCTGCAGCCCGGCGAGTGCCTGGCTCGCGGCGTCCAGCGCGTTCGGTGCCTCTTCCAGCGCCGCCTTCCACGGGTCGGTCGCGTTCGGACTGTCCGGAGTGGACGGTGACACCGGGGCGGCCGGACCGGGGGCGGGCTGCGCGGACGTCGGCGTAGCGGGTCCCGGCGCGGTCGCCGGGCCGGGACCCGCCGACGGACCCGCCTGCTCCGGAGACACGCCGCGCGGCCCTTTCCACGGCTGGCCCTGGGCGCCTTTCAACGCGGCAGCCGCGGCTTCGTACTTCGGCTGCAGAGCATCCAGCTGGCTGACGATCTGGCTGTAGGTTTCGCCGAGATGCTTCGTCTTGTCCTCATCGGACATCTTGCGGTAGTCGTCGCGCAATTTCTCTACTTTGGCCTGGGCGTCGAAGATCCCCCTGGACAGCACGTCGAGGCTGTCGAAGATCTGTGCCGACGACGGGCCCGATGCGACCGGCACCCCGTGGGACAGCATGGCGCCGGTGATTCCGGACCGGTCGACCCACGAGTACATGGCGACGGTGTCGCGCGTGGCTCGTTGCAGGAAAGCCTGTCCGGCCGCATCCGGCCAGCGGTCGGCCGCAGTCAGCTTCTCCGCCTCGGTGACAAGGCGCGACGCCTGCGACGAGATCCAGCTTCGCGCGGCGCGCCACATTTGAGCCGACGCGGCCAGCTTCGGGATGTGGACGTCCCGTTCCACGGTGAGTTGTTTCCAGATGTCGTCGATGACGGACTCGACAGTGCAGGGTTCGAAGGGACTGCCCACTTCCGTCTCCTAACGGCCGAATTTGGGGTCGATGACGGAGTCGTCGCCGTGCGCGGAATCGAGTCTTGCGAGAAATTCGTTGCGCGCCAGTTCGTCGGCGGCCGTGTAGGCCCTCGCGGTTTGATGCACGAACGAGCTGTAGAGCTTGAAGCCCTCCTCCACCTGCGTGAGGAACAGGTGCAGGGCCTCCATGCTGGCGTTGTCCGCCGCCGTGAGGTCGTCGCACCAGGGCGTGCCGAGACCGCCCTGGCACGGGGTCGTGCGGTCGCGGTGGATCGAGGGGAGGACCGGATTCAGGTCCAGGCTGCCCAGCAGCGCCTTCGAGAATTCCCGCATCGCGTCGGTGTCGCCGTCGATGTCGCTCATGGTTCGTCTCCTTTCTCTGGCAGCGATGTTCAGGCAGCGGGGGAATGCCAGGCGATCTGGACCAGGCCCTTGCCGCCGCGGCGGTCGATCAGCCAGCCGCGGCCGGGAGGCAGCACCTGGGCGCGCATGCCGCCGAGCAGCGGGCCTTCGTCGCGGTCGCCGGACATCATCAGGCCGGGGGTGCCGACTTCGCGGAGCCGGCCGAGGAACGGTTCGAACAGCCCGCGCCCGGCACCGCCGGTGCGCCGGGCCAGCACGACGTGCAGGCCGATGTCGCCGGCTTGCGCGGCGAGCGGCAGCAACGCCATCAGCGGGTGCGCCTTGTGCGTGGCGACCATGTCGTAGTCGTCCACCAGGACGAAGATTTCCGGTCCCTGCCACCAGTTCCGCGCTCGCAGCTGCTCGGGCGTGACGTCCGGGCCGGGAAGCCGTTTGGTCAGCGCTTCGGCGGTTTCGGCGATCATGCCGCCGCTGTGCTCGTCGTTGACGCCGTAGCCGAGCAGGTACTCGTCGGCGACTTCGCCGAGCAGGCCGCGGCGGTGGTCGATCACCAGGATGCGGGCTTCGGCGGGCGAGTAGGCATGCTGGATCCGCTTGGCGAGCGTCCGCAGGAACGCGGTCTTGCCGCTCTGCGCGTCGGCCAGCAGCAGGAAGTGCGGATCGGCGGCGAAATCCAGGCGCAGCGGCGAAAGGTCGTGCTCGTGGATGCCGACCGCGAGCCCGGCGTCGTCGCCGGTCCGGGCGTCGGCGGCGGGAAGTTCGTCGTATCCGAGCAGCGCGGGCAGCAGCCGGACGGACGGCGCCGGCTGGCCGGGCCAGGCCGCCGCGACGCTTTCGACGAGCGCGCCGAGCCCCTCGGCGAGGCGGTCGCCCGCCGGGACCCCGTCGATGCGCGGCAGTGCCATCAGCATCTGGTGCCCGCTCGGGGAAATCCCGCGGCCGGGCGCGGCGGCGGGCACGCTCATCGCGGCCCGCCGGTCGATCATCGAGTCGATCGGATCGCCCAGCTTGAGCTCCAGCTTGCTGCCGAACAAGTCCCGGATGTTCATCCGCAGCTCGAACGAGCGGGCGCCACTGGCCACGACGTGCACGCCGTAGGAGAGGCCGCGCGCGGTGATGTCGCTGATCGTCTCCTCCAGTTCGGCGAAGTCGTTGCGCAGCGTCTGCCACCCGTCGACGACCAGGAACACGTCGCCGTACGGCTGGTCGGCGAACTGGCCTTCGGCCCGCAGCTTGCGGTAGGTGGCGATGCCGTCGATCCGGTGTTCGGCGAACAGCCGTTCCCGCCGCGCCAGCAGAGTCGCCACCTCGGCGACGGTGCGGCGCACGGCACCGGTGTCCAGCCGGCCGGAAACTCCGCCGACGTGCGGCAGCCCGCCGATCGAGGCGAGCGTGCCGCCGCCGAAGTCCAGGCAGTAGAACTGCACTTCGCGCGGCGTGTGACTGAGCGCGAGACTCGTGATGAGCGTGCGCAACGCGGTGCTCTTGCCGCTCTGCGGCGCGCCGAGCACCAGCACGTGCCCGGCGGCGCCGGACAGGTCGAGCACCAGCGGGTCGCGGCGCTGTTCGAACGGCCGGTCCACGATGCCCAGCACCGGCCGGAGCGCGCCGGCGGACAGCCCGCGCACGGGATCCGCGCTCAGTGGCGCGACGAGTTCGTCCAGCGTCGGCGAGTCCGCGAGCGGAGGCAGCCACACCTGGTGGGCCGGGGAGCCTTGGTTCTCCAGCCGGTCGACCAGGATGTCCAGCAGGGTTTCGCCGGTGGCCGGGCTGTCGGCGGGTTCGGGCTCGGCGTCGCCGGTTTCCAGCTCGGCGGCCACATAACCGGTCGTGTATTCCTGCAGTACCAGCTGGTTCGCAGGGGCGGCCGCGATCCCGGCGCCGGTGGCGGCCTGCTGGTAGACGCCGGAGACGTAAGCCGAGCGGAACCGGTCGAGCTGGTCGGTGCCGACCTTCAGGAACCCGTGCCCGGGCGCGCGCGGCAGCCGGAACGCCTCCGGATGCCCGAGCACCGCCCGGCTTTCCATCTCGGAGAAGGTGCGCAGCCCGACCCGGTAGGACAGGTGGCTTTCCAGCCCGCGCAGCCGGCCCTCTTCGAGCCGTTGCGAGGCGAGCAGCAGGTGCACGCCGAGCGAGCGGCCGACGCGTCCTATCTGGACGAACATGTCGATGAAGTCGGGCTTGGCCGACAGCAGCTCGGAGAACTCGTCGCAGATCACCAGCAGCGTCGGCACCTCGGGCAGCGGGGCGCCGGCGACCCGCGCCTTTTCGTAGTCCCGCAGGGAAGAGAAGTTCCCGGCCGCGCGCAGCAGCTCCTGCCGGCGGATCAGCTCGCCGTTGATCGCGTCGGTCATCCGGTCGACGAGGTGCAGTTCGTCGGCCAGGTTCGTGATCACGGCGCTGGTGTGCGGCAGCGCGTCGAGCCGGGCGAAGGTGGCCCCGCCCTTGAAGTCGACCAGCGCGAAGTTCAGCGAGTTCGGCGGGTGGGTGACCGCCAGCGCCAGCACCAGGGTGCGCAGCAGCTCCGACTTGCCGGACCCGGTCGCCCCGATCAGCAGTCCGTGCGGGCCCATGCCGTCCTGCGCGGACTCCTTGAGGTCGATCTCGATCGGGGTCCCGTCGGCTTGGATGCCGAACTTGACGCGCAGCCGGTCGCGGTTCGGCCGGGGCACCCAGTGGTCGGCCGGGTCGAACGCGTACGGATCGCCGAGCTCCAGCAGTTCGGCCAGGCCCAGCTCGGCGGTCATCGGCGCCTCGCCGCCCCGGCCGACCGTCAACCGCAACGGGGCGAGCTGCCGCGCCAGCCCTTCCGCCGCGCGGGGACCCAGCGCGTCGGCGCGGCCGAGCGGGGCCTCGCCGTCGATCGTTTCGCTGATCAGGTCGCCGTCCGCGTCCACCGCGAGCACGACGGTGGTCCGGTCGAGCGCACGCGGCGGCATGGTGGTCAGGTCCACGACGGTGACGCCCTCGACCCCGCCGCCGGTCATCAGGTGATCGGAACCGGCGACCGAACCGCCGTCGAGGATCACCACCAGATGCGGGCCGGGGACCCGGCCGTCGGAGTCCGGGTCGAACCGGGGCCGCTTGGCCAGCTCCTCTTCCAGGACCGACTCCAGCGCCGGAATCGTGGGCGCCACCAGGCGAAGCGGGCCGAGCGCGTCGGAGCGTTCCGGGTGCAGCGCGTGCGGGAGCCACTTGACCCAGTCCCAGTCGCCGCGCCGGTCGTCGGACAGGCACACCGCGATCCGCAGGTCGTCCGGCGACTGCAAGGTGGCCAGCTGGGCCAGCATCGCGCGCAGCAGGCCGAGCGCGGCCGCCCGGTCGGCGCGCAGGTGGATCCGGCTGAACCCGTTGACCGCGACGGCCAGCGGCAGCCGGTCGACGGTGCTGTAGGCGGTGATGAAGCGGCGCAACGCGAGCGCGGACAGCGGTTCGAGCTCCTCGAGCGGCTTGGTGTCCGGCGCGACCAGCGTGGTCGCCGGGCCTTGCGCGCCGCGGCCGATCCGTGCGACGCCGAAGTCCGGGTCGTCCTTGCGCCGCTCCCACAACCGGTAGCTCGCGGCCAGCGACCACAGCGACGCGGGGTCCGGGTGCAGGTACTCCATCGCTTCGCGCTGGCGGCGCACCGAACGGCGCAGCCGCAGCCGGTGCTGGGCCAGGTGCCGCAGGTACTTGCGACGCGCGTGCCCCATCTCCCGGCGGCTCGGGCCGCCGCCCTGCAGCAGTCCCATCACGACCATGCCGAGCATGCCGACGCCCATCAGTCCGTAGACCGCGTAGCGGATCGACCCGCCGGCCGAGCCGGAGAACATCAGCATCATCGCCCCGGTCGTGCCGGCCATCGGCAGGACCATGAGCAGCTGTGCCCACTGCCGCGCCGGCGGCGCCGGGATCTCCGGCGGCGCCTGCAGGATCAGCTCGCCGGAGGGCAGCTCCGGCGAAGGCCGGCGCGCCGGCCGCTTAACCACGATTGTCGCCACCCCACGAGCGTCCCCGCCCGGAGCGGCCTGGTGGGGGCGATGACCGGAACCAGACGCGCGCCGGTTTCCGGCGCCGCCGCGCCATAGCCTGGCTGAGTCAGGCAGGAAACGTTATGCGGCAATAAATCCGGAGGATATCGTGACGATGGGTTCAGGGGGAATCGACGGTGACGTCGTCGCCATGCTGCAGCAGGCGAAGAAGTCGACGGAAACCGCCACCAATCTGCAGGACAGCTCTCAGCACGTGACGAGCGCCGGAGTCGATCTGCGATCGGCGAGCAACGGCCGGTGGGCGGACGGGTTCGCCACCGCCGACCAGAGCCGGCAGACCGTCGTCAACCACGACCTCGCCCCGAAGTACGTGGCGGCGTCCGACGCGATGCACCGCAGCGCGGGCGGCTACCAGGACGCGGACGACGCGGCCAACCGGGAAGCCCACAGCGTGACCTACCAGGCCGGCGGGTTCGGCATCTCGGCACAGATCTGACACTGACTCCGACACTGACTCTGACGAACGGAGAATCGGCAATGACTTCCCGGATCACCGGCAACAGCGACTCGATCCAGAGCACGGCGCAGACCGTGGCACAGGGTGCGCAGCAGAGCCGCGAGCACACCGACGACCACCACCACGGCGCGGGATTCCTCTACGAGAACGAACTCACCGACGGGTTCGGCTCGAGCTACTACGAGGTCGTGGGCAACGTCCAGGCGAAGGCCAATGAAGCTTGGGAGCAGCAGCACACGCAGAGCCAGGGCCTCGTCCGGGCCGACGACTACCTGATGAGCGCGGTGCGCGCCGCCGAACAAGCGATCCGCAGCATCTGACCGACGGCGAAAGCGCCCGGCCCCGGGGAAACTCTCCCGGGGCCGGGCGCATTTGCTAATCCGGCCAAAGGCAGGCCGACGCCACCTGGCACGTAACCGTTGCTACGAAGCCATTAGGCCGTGACTGTGGTCGGATTGGTAACGATCGGCACAGTACTGAGATTTTCTCAGTAGCGCGCAGCCCCGCTCCCGCAGCTGCCTGTCCGTGAAGGGCCCCTTACCGGACTTAGATTCCCCCAAGGGGCCCTTCACGGACAGACGAACCGCGCACCAAGCCCAACCCGCCAGGGGGAAGAACCCCCCCGGGCACTGACGACGCACCCGCTACTGAGAAAACCTCAGTACTAAACCGTCAGGGTTCGGAGACGAGGAAGACCTGCTCCGGCGGTTCGGCCGACGGGTGCTCGTCGGGCACCGGCGCGGCCCAGCCGGGCTGCCATCGACGCCGTCGCCCTCGCGTCACCGCGAGAGCGGTCAGCCCGGCGAGGACAAGAACGCCGGCCGCCGCGAGCGTCAGCACTTTCGCGGTGGCGGCCGTTTCGTGCGCCGCGGTTTCCCGCGCCAGCTTGGCCTGATCGGGTGGCTGGGGCACAAAAGCGGGCAGCAGAGCGGGTTTCGCCGGATCCAGTCCATCGGTCACCGCGCGGTACGGGTCGACCAGGCCGGCTCCGAACGAGTGGCTGTCGCGGCCGCCGCGCGCGGGATCCGCGGTCGCTGTCAGCCGCTGCGCCACTTGGGCCGCGCTGAGCTGCGGCCACGCGGAACGCACCAGCGCCGCGGTCCCGGAGACGAACGGCGCGGCGAAACTCGTGCCGTCCACATAGGCGTGCCCGCCCGCCCGGGTCGTCGTCAGCACCTTCGCACCGGGGGCGACGAGGTCGACGTACGGTCCGATCTGCGAGCCGGACATCCGGGCCCCGTCGATATCGACGGCGCCGACGCCGAGCACACCGTCATATGCGGCCGGGTAGGACGGCAGCTCGCCGCTGGCGTCCTTCTGCGCGTTGCCCGCCGCAGCCACGACGAGCGCGTCCCGTGCGACCGCGTACGCGACCGCGTCCCGGATCACCGGGAAGTCGTCGTGGCCGGCCATGGACAGGTTGATCACTTTCGCGCCTTGGTCCGCGGCGTACCGGATGCCGTTCGCGACGACCTGCGGGTCGATGCGCAGCGACTCGCCCTGGTCGCCGATGTCCCGGTCGCTGATCCGCACCGGCAGGATGGTCGCGTCCGGTGCCACGCCGTGGAATCCGATGCCGGGCACCGGATCCGCGCCGATGATGCCGGCCACGCCGGTGCCGTGCGACACGCAGTCGAACGATCCGGGCAGCGCGCCGGCCAGGTAGAAGTCCCGGCCCGGCAAGACTTTCCCGGGACGGCTCAGCTGCGGGTGATCGGCGTCGACCCCGGAGTCGACGACCGCGACCAGCACGCCCGCGCCGCGGCTGTGCGGCCAGGCTCGTTCCGGGTCGAGGGTCTGCTGGGCCCAAGGCTGGGCGGGGATGGCTGGGCGCGCCGGTTCCGGGTCGTGACAGGCTCCGGCCGGCGGGGCCGCGCGCGCCGCCGGCGCTCCGCCGAAGACGTTCAGCGCGACCGCGGCCACCACGACGGCAGCGGCCCGGATTCGGTGGTGTCGGTTCACATCCGCCATCGTCCGTCCGGGCCGGCCACGGTGCGGCCGGATGGCGACAACCAGCCAAGTCCCTACTGGCCGAAGTGCTGCAGCAGATCGGCGAACTGCTCGTATGCCGGGGTCCGGCCGCCGTCGAACCGGCACCAGGCCGCGGTCCGCCGGCCAGTGCCGACCAGCCGCACTCGCGCGGCCGGAGCCCGGTGAGCGTGGGCGACGCCGCAGGCCGCGACGAACTCGGGTCCGAAAAGGACTCCGTAGGGAAGGACCGGCGGCGCCCCTGGCGCGCGCAGACCGCGCCGCCGGCCGGGATGCGCTCCGACGGTCATCATTTGCGCTTCGGCGGCGACCCGCTCGACCAGTGCTTCGATGTCGTCCCTGGCCACGGTCCCGGCCCGGGGGCCGCTCAGCTCGACCTCTTCGACGAGCTCGCCGTCCACCTGCGACACGCGCACCCGCCCGACCGTGCCGGGCCCGGTGACCAGCACATTCACCGGCCGCGCTGCCCGCTGCCGGCAATGCGCCGCGAGGTCGCCCGCAGACCACGGTTGCGTGACCGGCTCGGCCACGCCCCAGCCGCCCGGCGGACCGCCGCCAAGCGCCTGCATCGCGGCTTCGGTGCTCGCGCCGAGCCGCGGCGCCTCCCCGACGGTGATGATCCGTACCTCCAGATCGCCCGAACCGGGAACTGGCGCCGGCGAAGTCCGCGGCGGGGCTTCGGTGTCGCGGACGAACCGGATCCCGTTCCACGCCAACGGAAAGCCGCGGAAACCGTCGTGGTGGGCACCGGTGTCGTCGCGCACCACCCAGTCCGCGAGCGCGTCCCGCAGCAGCAGCTCCAGCGGGACGGTGAGCCGGCTGCGCGCGGGAGTGCGCACCTGCAGCACTTTTCCGTCGCGCACGGCTGCCCGCGCCGCGTCGACCAGCCAGGTCGTCGCGGGCACCACGGCGCGGTGCTGCTCGACCACGACGGCTTCCGCGGTGACCCGGTCGGCGGCGGGCGTCACCGGCTCGTCCACGTCCGGCCTCCGGTCGCGATGGCCAGTGCCTCGGCGAACGTCCGAGCGACGGACTCGGCCTCGGCATCGTCGTCCGGTGCGCGGCCTTCGACCCACCACTGAGGGACAGCCGCGGCGATGTCCAGCAGCCGCTCCGCCTCGCCCGGCACCTGTACCAGCCGGGACCCCTCGATCGTCAGCAACGCGCGGCCGTCGGCGTGCCGGACGCGGATCAGCCGCCGTTCCTCGTCGGACTCGGCGAAATACCCGGCACCGGCGGTCAGGATCGCCGCGACGAGGGCTTTGGGACCGGGTTCGGCGGGGCACAGGGCGACCACGTCAAAGGTCATCGGAGGGGCTTCCTTTCGGTGCGGACCGGTCCATCGTCCGGTCCCGCGGCGCCAGCCGACGGGCTCGTGGCCGGAACCCGCCAGCTCGCTCCTCAGCCGGTCGCGCGGCGGAAGACTGCCGGGACACACGATTCGTCGGAGGTGGCAGTGGAATCCCCGTTCCGGTTCGACCTGCGGGCCGAGCACCAGCGGCTGGCCGGCGACATCAGGTCCACCCAGCGGCGGATGGCCGAGATCCGCGCCGACGCCGAGTCCGACGACGGGCTGATCAGCGCGACCGTCGGCGGCGCCGGCGAACTGCTCGACCTCCGGCTGGACCCGCGCATCTACCGCAAGACCGATTCCGCCGCGCTGGCCAAGGACATCGCCGGCACCATCCATCGCGCCGTCGAACGCGCCGAGCAGGAGTGCATCGAGATCGTCGCGAGCCTGCTGCCCTCGGACGCCACCCCGGAAAACACCGACCTGCGCTTCGACCCGCTGCTGCACGAACTCGACCGCCGGGCGCGAGGAGCCGTGCGATGAGCGGGATCGACCATGACGGCGACGGCAAGATCGACATGGAGCCGGACGAGACGACCGCCTGCTTCGGCCGTCTTCGCGCCGCCGGCGTGACGATGGACGCGGCCTGGCAGGCGCCCAAAGCCGCGATCGACGCACCCGGACGGCTGGGCGGCGGCCCGCTCGGCAAGGCGTTCACCGCGGTCTACGACCAGCCGAAGCAGTCGATCACCGAGGTGATGGGTTCGCTGGCCGGCGCCTACCAGACGCTGGCCGACAACGGCGACCAGTACGTGCAGGGCTACGTCGCCGCGGACGCGGCGGCTGCCGCCGAATTCCCTCGATGAGCCGCCCCGGCGATGGCAGATCTCCTCGAACCGGACGGCTCGCTCTGGCGGTGGGTAGTCGCGAACAGCGGCCAGCCGCAGGACACGTTGTGGCCGCCTGACAGCGAAACCGACGCGCACAACCTCGCCCAGGCGTGGACCAATGCGGCGACAGCCGTGGGCGAGGGCGTCCAGAATTCCGACCAGGCCGCGGCGGATCTGCGTGCGGTGTGGACGGATGCCGCGGGTTTCGAGCAGTACTACGCGATTCACTCGCTCAACCACGGCGGCAACGGGGAAGCGGGCATCGCCGACCTCGTCACCGCGATGACCGGCCTCGCGACGCTGTGCCAGGACTACTCGAACAAGGTCAGCAGCGCCAAGTTCCTGATCCGCTTGTACGTCGCGGAGAACGAAGACCTGTTCGCGCACTGCACCAGCTGGGCCGCACGGACGGTGTTCGCGATCAGCGTGGGGCAGCAGGTCGCGAAGATCGTGACGGATCTGGCCGACAAGTTCGGCAAGCCTCCGGAACCGCCGAAACCCAAGAAACCGCACGGATTCTGGGGGAACGTCGGCTCGTTCTTCGGCGGCATCTACGACGGCGCCAAGGAAGGGCTGGAAGGATTCGCGGCCCTGATCGGCCGCGGCGCGGACGGCAGCTGGTCGTGGTCGACGCTCGGGCAGGCGTGGGGCGGGATGGGCAAGTTCGCGCTCGCCGCCGCCACCTACGGCAACCCGCTCCTGACGTACCTGGACCAGACCCACGGCCTGCCGTTCTTCGAACGCGGCGAGATGGGCCGCACCCTCGTGGACGCCGGCAAGTCCCTGGTCGCCTGGGACGAATGGAGCGAGGACCCCGCGCGCGCCGGCGGCAAAGCGACGTTCAACATCGTCAGCTCCGTGCTGGGCACCAAAGGCGCGGGCGCCGCGATCCGGGGCGGCGGCGCGGCTTTGGCGGCGAGCAAAATCGGCAGCAAGGTCGGCGCGGTGGCGACAGCGGGCCGGGCACTGGAAACCGTCGGCAACGCGATCACCAAGATCCCGACCGCCACCGAGGTGGCCGGCAAAGTCGTCCGGAAGATTCCCGGCGTCGAGAACGTGCTCAGCAAGGTCGGCCTGGGACACGGGCCGGGCAAGCCGCACACCGAGGAGCCGCCTCCGCCGCGAGAGCCGTCACAGCAGCCGTCCGAGGGCGGTCGAAAGCCGCCCGACGACCCTCCGCCCCCGGAGCGGACCCCTCGCAAGCCCTCGGCAGACAGTCCGCCCGCCGAGCGGCCACCTGCTGAGCGCTCTCCCGGTGAGCATTCGCCTGCTGAGCACCCACCTGCTGAGGATCCGCCTGTCGAGCACCCGCCTGCCGAGCACCCGTCCGCCGAGTCGTCTCCTTCGGAGCATTCTCCGTCGGAACGCTCGCCGTCCGAGCAGGTATCCGAGAAACCTTCCGAACACGCGTCGGAACCCCCGCCAGAGCACGGGTCCGTGGGCGAGTCCCTGGCCGCCGACCCGCACCACCCCGGTGCCGAAACGACGCCCGGCCACGCGGCCTCGCCAGCACATCAGGAACAGGCCGGCGAACACCAGACACCCGCCCACGCGCCGGGCCAACGCGCTGTTGAGCACCACCAGGAACAGCCGGCAGCCCAGACGCCCGGCTCCGCGGAATCCGCCGCGCATCAGGAGACCGGGGAAAACCGACCGGCTCCGTCGGCCGAAACTCCTTCGGAACCGCGGACCTCGGCCGTGGTGGACAAGGAATCCCCGAACTGGCTGGAACAGGAGAAAATCGCCGGACCGCTCCTGCCGGACCTGAAAACCTTGCCGCAGAAGATGATCTACGGCACGGTCGTAGGCACCGGACTGGTGCACTCCTTGATCAACATGCTCACCGGATCGGGCCTCGACCACCCCCCGATGAGCGCCAAGGTGTCCGACCCGCCGCCCACGCTGAGCAGCAGGCACCGCAAAGCCGATTCGGCCGGGCCGGACGAACCCGCCGCTGCCGAACCGCCCAGGGACCCCGGACTGCCGCCGAAGTTCGGCGAACTGGCGGTCGCGCACGTGGACTTCGAAACCATGAAGGTCGACCACATCGACCCGCCCGAGCACCTGTCCGAACCACACCCGGCCGAATCGCGCCCGACAGAGCCGCACTCCGAACCCGCGCCGTCCGCGCCGGCGGAACCGCACTCCGAGCCGGTTCCGCCGAAACCCGCCGAACCGCACCCGGAACCAGCACCACCCGGCCAGTCCGCAGCCGCTGTCGCACCACCGAAACCCGACGCGCACCCGGAACCTCGCACCCCGGAGCCGCCTTCCGGCCCCCGCACCCCGGATCACCGCCCCGAACCCCGTGTTCCGGAGCAACATCCCGAACCTCGCGTGCCGAAGCCGCGAGAACCCCGCCCCGCGCAGCCGGAACCCCGCACCCCGGAATCGGCGCCCAAACCGACCGAACAGCCGCCCGCGCCAGCCGAGCCGCCCACCCCCCGAGAGCCCGCCGACCCACCGGCCCCGCACCACGATCCGGGCCACGAACCGCCGCCCGCCGAGTCCGGCCCGAGCGAACCTGCCCGCGCCCACCAGGTACCCGGCGAACACGAGCCCGGCCCGGCCGCCGACCCCTTGGAACCGCACCACCCAGCCGTCGATATCGACAAGGCGATCAACCCGGACCCGAAGCCGCCGCACGGCCACGATCCAGCCGAGAACCCGCACCACGCCCCAGCCGACCCCGCTCCGCACGAAAACCCTCCGCACGAAAACGATCCTGGCCACCACGACCCGGACCCTGACCCGCATCACAATCCCGGCCACGACGACCCAAACCACGACCCAAACCACGACCCGAACGACCCCGCCCCGCCCCCCGGTCCCGAGCCGCTGACCCCGGACGAGGTCAACGCCCGGCACGCCGAAAGCACCCCGTCCGGCAGCTCGTACCACGCCGGCGACCCCGAACTGGCCGACCTCCCGCACCGAGTCGAGCCCGATCCGGACGGCCGCTACACCGTCGACGTGCACGTCACCCCGGACGGGCACGCCCGCATCGGCGACCGCCAGTACTCGCCGAAGCAATTCGCCGACATCCTGCGCCGCAACGACGACTACCACGGCCAGCCCATCCGCCTGATCGGCTGCGACGCGGGCTCGAACCAGTTCGCGCACGCTCTGGCGCGCGAACTCGATACCGAAGTCACCGCGCCGACCAAGGCCGCCTGGACCGACCGCAAGGGCCGCGTCTTCTCCTCCGACTTCGAAATCGGCCCGGACGGCAAGCTCCGCCCCCGCATCCCGCCGGACGGCGAGTGGAATACCCATCGCCCCGACGGCACCGTCCATCGGGCGGGCGACGACGGCTTCGCTCCCGGCTCCCACCACGGCGACCCGCACGACATCGACGGCGACAGCGCCGTGCACCGCGGCGACGGCGACGACCTCAACCCGCAACATCAGATCGAGGAAGGCTGGCGGGAACCGGAGAACTTCACCCCACCGGGCGAGGATGTGCGGCTCGGCGCGGACGAGAACTTCTTCGACAAATCCCACGAGCTGCGGCCCGACACGCGCTACAACATCCTGGACCACGACGGCAACGTCCGCACCCGGGTTTACACCGATCAAAACGGCAAAGTGTCCCATGTGGACGCGCAAGCGCCGAACACTCTGCACGGGGCCAACCCGGAGGTCGCCCGTCCGGCTCCGGGCGCCGACTACCGGGTGCAGGTCGGGCGCCGGCACGACATCTACCCGACGGGGCCGGATGGAACCGTCCGGACGGTTACGCACAACGACGTCAAGACCGTGCACGGGAAGCGGGACATCACACGCATCGACCACGTCGAAACCCCGCCCGAACCGGCCCGGCACACCGAAGTCGGTCCGCACGACCCGCGGGCGCCGCGAGCGGACCAGCCGTTCAGCGCGCGGCGGGATCTCGAACCGGACACCCGCTACCACGTCACGGACAGGGACGGGAATCCGCGAGGCAGCTTTCAGACCGACAGCGACGGCAACGTCAAGTGGATCGATACCCATGCGAGCTCGGACGGCCTGCCCAACCCGGACTGCGAGCACCGAGTGGCGAACGGCAATTACCGGGTCGATCGTGGGCCGAACTACCAGGAATTCCACGTGGGGGCGGACGGCCGGCCTGAGCATGCGGCCACCTGGCGGCAGCCGCCGCACTCGGGTGCGGCGGTAGTGCACAATGGAAATCTCCGGCAGAGCGAGGCATTCAACCGGCAGAGCCACGTGGACGCGGAGGGCAACTCGACCCTGGCAGGGGAGCGCGAGCACCGGGTGACCGACGATCACGGCCAGTTCCGCGGTTCGTTCCACACCGACGCGGACGGCAGGATCACGCATGTCGACACGACGACCGGGCAGCGCGCGCGGACCAATCCGGAGATCGCCCACGCTCCGGAAGGCGCGAAGGTCACTCAAGACGGCTTCTACGGCACAGCCAAGGCCAAGGCCGTCCAGGATTCGTGGCCCGCGCCTGACCGGGAAGTCGTTTTCTCCCATGAGAAGAAGGGCGGCGGCTTCACCTCCGGGAGTCCGGACGGCTGGAGCGACGCGCAAGTGAAGGCGGTGACCGACCCGTTCAGCGGCGAACGGGGTTCGCCGCTGACCAGCCGCGGTGACCTGCCGCCCAATACGCGGATCCACGTAGTGGATCAGAAGGGGCACCCGTACTCGACCGTGCAGACCGGACCGGACGGCACGGTCACCCATGTCCACACTTTCCAGCCGACCAACGCCGACCTGAACTATCCGCCTCCGGGCGCGACGGTGCGGGTGGACCACGGACTGGAAGTGCGCAACCCCGACGGCAGCACCCGGATCACCGAAGGCGACGTGCACCGCACGGATTCGCGCGGCAACACGGTGGCGACTTCGGGCCCGCCGGACGCCGCTGGCGCCAGTCAGATCCGACGCGACACCACGGCGCAGTCGGAGGTGGGTGCGCTGGGCGGCAAGGACCTGGCCAATCGCAACATCGACGACGGCGGCCACCACGGCAGCACCTCGGCCGGCAAGGGCGGCGAGTCGATCAACATGTCGACGGAGGGGCGGATCGACAACAGCAACGCAGGCAGCAAAGACGTCGAAGCGACCTACGACGCCGACGACAGCTGGTATCAGATGGAACGCCACCGGGACGAACACCTCGACCAGGTGGCGCACGAGGATGTCATGCCTGCGCGGGACCCGGGCGCCGACGATCCGCACACCCGCCACTACCGTTCTTACGGACTGGACGAGCAAGGCCGAATCACCGTCAACGTCAGGAGTTTCCCCGGTGACCACAACACCCCACTCTGGCCCCGCGACTTCCGGCGGTGAGAGCCACGAGGATCTCGTCCAGCAACTCGGGATCGCGCTGCTGGACCTGGTGCCCGAGCAGGGCTGGCGGCGGATCGACCTGGTCAGTTCGATGACCGTGCCGGTGCAGGACCTCGGCCTGACCGTGATCATGGAGGACGGGTCGCGGCCGGAGATCCGGCCCCCGCACGAGCTGAACGTCGTCCTCGCCAAACTGCGCACGCTGACCTACCGGCCCGGGCGCGGCGCCTGGTTCTCGGCGCGGGTCTCGATGGATCCGCCGGGAGCGATCTTCTACAACTACAACTACGACTACGAGCCCCGGCTTACTCCGCCGATGACGGCCGGAGATTACGCCGAGGATTTGAAGGCGTTTCCCCGTGAACCGGAGCACATTCCGGGCTGGCTGCGCGAAAAGCTGTCAGCTGCGATCAGCGAGGAGCAGAAGTAGTGCCCATGCCCCGGATGCCGCTCACCGCGGCGCAGGCCCACGAACTGCTCAAGGACTTCACGACCTGGATGATTCATTCAGTGCCGGCCGATTGGGACCAGTTGTTCCTCGCCTTCCGGTCGGTCGGCGAGTACGTCGAGCTGCGCGCCTCGATCATCACCGTGCTCGGCGGCGGCATCGACTGGACACCGCCGCCGGGGGTCGCCGAGTTTTTCGCCGAGCTCAGGGACGACATGGCGAGGCCGGGCGAGGGTGCGTGGACGTCGCTGCGATATCACCTGGTGCACCCGGGTCGCTACGAGGCCGAATACGACTGGGACGGCGAGCCGGACTGGGATCACGTCCCGCCACGGGAGTGTTTCTCCACGGAAGCCGAGAAGTACCCGCGCGAGAACACGCCGGATTGGCTTCGGCAGCGCTTGGCCACGGACTGACGAAGGTGCCCGCGCCGCCCGGAGCGCGAAGACCGATCAGCCCGCGCTGACCGGGAAACGCAGCTCGAAGATCGCCCCGCCCTCGTCCGCGTTGTACACCGACAGCGTCCCGCCGTGCGACTCCGCTACCCAGCGGACGATCGACAACCCCAGTCCCGATGACCCGCCGGTGCTGGAGAAGCGGTCGAAGGCGTCCTCGGTCAGCGTCGTGTCGATGCCCGGTCCGTGGTCGGCGACTGTCACGGTGCCGCCGGCCAC
This sequence comes from Amycolatopsis benzoatilytica AK 16/65, assembly GCF_000383915.1. Taxonomy (NCBI): domain Bacteria; kingdom Bacillati; phylum Actinomycetota; class Actinomycetes; order Pseudonocardiales; family Pseudonocardiaceae; genus Amycolatopsis; species Amycolatopsis benzoatilytica. Next base: position 4,746,858 of record NZ_KB912942.1, on the reverse strand, counting down.
CATCACGTGGACGATCGCCATCGCGCCGGGCTGACGGCCGTAGCGCAGCGCGTTGTTGAGCAGGTTGCCGACCGCTCGCTGCACCAGCGCCGGGTCGGCGTTCACTTTCGTCGGCGCCGTCGTGACGGTGACCTGGGCGCCGTCCGGTTCGGTGTCCTCGACGACGCCCGCGACGAGCTGGTCGAGCCACACCGGCTGGATGCTCAGCTGTTCGACGCCCGCCGCGAGCCGGGCGCGGACCAGCAGGTCGTCGATGATGCCGCCCATCCGGGCCGCCAGCCGGACCGTCCGGGGCAGCAGATCGGTGCGCTGGGCCGGGTCGAGCATCGCGGTCTCGGCCAGTGCGCGCAGCGCCGCCACCGGCGTGCGCAGGTCGTGCGCGGTCTCGGCGAGCAGGACTTCCTGCTGCTGCAACGCCGAAGCCGCCGGCCGGATCATCCGGCCGGACAGCACGTGGCCGGCGAACCCGAGCGCCGTCACCAGCAACGCGCAGCCGCCGACCACCAGGAGCACGAACCGGGTGTGCGCCGCGGATACCGCCGCGGTGTCTTCGACGGCGACTACCGCGGCGAACGGCTTGCCTGTGCGGCTGAGCAGCGTCTCCGCCCGCACCTGGACCAGTTCGCCGCCCGTGCCGCGCTGGTAGCCCATGACGACCGTGCCGCTGCGCACCGCTTCGGTGGCCAGCCCGTTGAGGACCCGGACATCGACTGGCACGCACGCGTGCCGGGACAGGTACGGCTGGAACGCCGGAGCGCCGCCCGGCAGGATCGCGAACTGCGGGCATTGCTCGTTCAGCACGTCGGTGTTGACCAGCGAGAGGTCGATCGCGTCGTCGTAGCCGACCAGTCTGCTCACCGACGACGTGACTCGCAGCAGGTCGGCGTTGATCCGTTCGGTGCCCTGGTCGGAGTCTTCGCTGATCATGAACCAGGCGAACGCGACCAGGCCGATCGCGTTGATCGCGGTGAACAGCGCCGTCAGCGCCCAGCGGAGCCGGCGCAGCCGATCAGCCGACGAGCCGTTCCGTCCCGAGCGCGCCGCGTCGCCGCCCGAGACCTTCGAGAACACCCCGTTCACTGGTCGCCGAGCCGGTAGCCGAGGCCGCGCACGGTGTGGATCAATTCCGGTTCCCGCAGTTTCCGCCGCAGCCGCCGCACCGTCACGTCTACGACGTTGGACATCGGGTCGGTCGTGCTGTCCCAGCAGTGCTCCAGCAGCTCGATCCGCTCCACCGGATCGCCGCCGCGCACCATCAGGTATTCCAGCACCGCGTACTCCTTGTTCGTCAAGGTGAGCAGGACCCCGGCCCGGCGCACTTCGCGGCGGGCGCAGTCCAGCACCAGGTCGTCGTGCTGCAGCACGGCCGGCCGGTCGAGCGCCGCGTGGCGGCAGAGGTTCAGCACCCGTTCGGTCAGCTCGGCCACCGCGAACGGTTTGACCAGGTAGTCGTCGCCGCCGTGCTCGAAGCCGGCGACCCGGTCGGCGAGCGAGTCTCGGGCGGTCAGGAACAGCACCGGGGTGCGCCAGCCCTCGACCCGGCGGGCGTGCACGTACCTGATCGCGTCCCCGTCGGGCAGCATCCGGTCGAACACGACGCAACGGTGCCGGCCGGCCCGCAGGGCCTGGTCCGCGCTCGCGAGATCGCCCGCGACCTCGACGTCCAGGCCCGCCGCGCCGAGCCGCGCGGCCACCGCGACCCGCAGATTTTCGTCGTCTTCGACGACCAGCACGCTTGTCATCAAAACCTCAGGTGCCCGGGGGAGAGTGGCCACATGCTCGAGGACGGTAACGCGTCGGCGAGCGGAGACCAGCGGATACGCGAGATCTGGCATGAACCGGCCGCGGCGGGCGGTGGGAAAAGAGGGGATGGCGCGATGAACCAGGGAAGCAGGCTCAGTCTCGTCGAGGGGACCGGACCGGAGACGCTGCCGGACACGGCGGCCAGCGAGGTCCTGATCATGAGTGCCGACACTAGCGCCGCTTCGGTCGGCGAGTTCCGCCGGATCGCCCATGCGAACCTGCGTGCGGGAGTTCCCTGCCGGGCGCTGTTCCCGGACTCCGCGCGGCTGTCGGGCACCGTGCGGGCGCTGGCGCTCGCCGGGGCACAGGTACGCACCGACACCGAGGTGCCGATGGACGCGCTCGTGCTCGACCGCCGATCCGTCGTCCTGCCGGCCGAGCGTCCCGGCACCGGCATCGGTTCGGAGGCCCCCGGCGGCGGAGCCCCCGGCGCGGGGCGAAGCCCCGGAAGTCACAGCATCGCGGCGTTCCGGCTGCCCGGGATGGTCACCGCGACAGCCGGGTTGTTCGAGCGGGCCTGGCGCTCCGCGGTGCCGCTCGGGACATCGGACCTGCCCGAGCGCGCCGACGATCAGATGCTGACCGCGCGCGAGCGGGACCTGCTGGTGCTGCTCTGCTCCGGCACCACCGACGAGTCGGCGGCAGTGCAGCTGGGCATCTCGGTCCGGACGGTCGGGCGGATGGTCGCCGACATCATGAACCGCCTCGGCGCGCGCAGCCGTTTCCAGGCCGGGGCCAAAGCGGTCGACCGCGGCTGGCTGCTCGCCGAGGCGGGCTGATGACCGGCCGCACCCTGGAGGTCGCGGCACGTCCCGGCGCGTACGCGACTATCGGCGACGCGCTGGCCGACGCCGACGGCGACGACGCCGTGATCACTGTTGCCGCCGGCACTTACTACGAGGTCTTCGAACTGGCCGGACGCCACGTCACGCTGGTGGCCGCGGAGGGCACCGAGGTCGTCGTGGACGGCAGCGGATCGGACCGGCCGGTCTTCGCCGTCCACGGCGGATCCCTTTCGCTGAGCGGGATCGAGGTCCGCGCCGGCGACGCGGCCGCGATCTCCGCCGACGGCGTCGCGCTCACCGCGCGGCGGTGTGTTTTCACCGGCGGGCGGGGTCCGGCGATCCGGGTCCGCGGGACCGCCGGTTTCGAGGTGACCGGATGCGCGGTCACCGGCGGAGAACAGGGCATCGTGATCGAAGGCGGCTCCGGCACCCTCGCCGACACCACGATCAAGGACGTCACCGGGGACGGCGTCATCGTCGCGATGGGCGCCGACCCGGTGCTCCGCAACTGCGCGGTGACCGGGTGCGGGCTGCGCGGGGTGTACGTCTACCAGTACGCCCGCCCGGTGCTCGAACGCTGCGAGATCACCCGGACCGGCCAGGAAGGCATCGCGGTCGCTTACCACGGCGCGCCCGAGCTGTCCGGCTGCACGGTTCGGGACGCGCGGGGATCCGGGATCGCGTTCGCGTCCGGCTGCGGTGGCCGTGTCGCCGGGTGCCAGGTGGAGAACACCGCAGAACCGGGCATCGTGGTGGCGGAGGGGGCGGCCACGACTGTCGTCGAGACCGGCGACCCGGCCGCTCCCGGCGGACTCGGGAGCCAGGAGCTGGACGATCTGCTGGCCGAGCTGGACGAAATGGTCGGCCTGCCGGGGGTCAAGGCCGAGGTGCGTTCCCTGGTCGACGAGCTGCAGGTCAACGAGTGGCGACGGCGGGCCGGGCTGCCGGTCGGCGAGACCGGGCACCATCTGGTTTTCGCCGGCGCGCCGGGCACCGGCAAGACGACGGTCGCGCGGATCTACGGGAAGCTGCTGAAGGCGCTGGGTGTGCTGCCGCGCGGGCAGTTCCGCGAGGTGTCGCGCCGGGACCTGGTCGGCCAATACATCGGGCACACCGCGGAAAAGACCGCGCTCGTCTTCGAGGAGTCACTGGGCGGAGTGCTGTTCATCGACGAGGCGTACATGCTGTCGCGCTCGGGGTCGGCGGGCGGAGATTTCGGCCAGGAAGCCATCGACATGCTCGTCAAGCTGATGGAAGACCATCGGGGCGAGGTGGCGGTGATCGTGGCCGGCTACACGGACGAGATGACCGAGTTCATGTCGGCCAACCCCGGACTCGCTTCCCGCTACGGCAAGACGATCGAGTTCGCGAACTACACGCCCGACGAGCTGCTGGACATCATCGGCCGGATGGCGTCGGCGGGGGAGTACGAACTGGACCGGGCCGCCGATCCGGTGCTGATCGAGTTCTTCGCGCGCGCCGCCGGCGAACGGAACTTCGGCAACGCCAGGGACGCGCGACGGTTGTTCGAAGGCATGCGCAAGGCGCAGTCCCGGCGGTTGCGGCAGCTCGGCCGGATCCCGGACGTGGGAGAACTGCGCAAGCTGGTCGCCGACGACGTGGTGGCGGCCGCCGCACGCTAACGTGCGGGGAATGCGCGTGCTGGTGACTGAGGACGACGAGAATCTGCGTTTGGCGCTGGGCGCCGCCCTCCGCGCCGCCGGGTTCGCGGTCGACACCGTGTCCGACCTGCCGGCCGCCGACGAGGCGTTGTTCGTGACCCCGTACGACTGCGCGGTGTTCGACCGGATGCTGCCGTCCGGCGACGCGCTGCGGTACGTGAGCGGACGCCGCCGCAACGACTGGCCGATGCCAGTGCTGTTCCTGACCGCGCGCGACAGCGTCGCCGACCGGATCGACGGCCTGCGCTTCGGCGACGACTACCTGGTCAAGCCGTTCGCCATGCCGGAGCTGGTGGCCCGGGTGCGCCGGCTGTGCCGCCGCGACCTGACCAGCCCGCCGGACGTGCTGCGCTGCGCGGACGTCGAACTGGACAACGGCAGGCACCAGGTCACCCGGGCGGGCGTGCTGCTCACGTTGACCCGCAAGGAATACCTGGTCCTGGAACGGCTGATGACCGCCGCCGGACGCCCGGTGTCCCGCACCGCGCTGCTGGGGTACGCCTGGGACGAAGCCGCGGACCCGGCGTCGAACGTGCTGGAGGTGGTGATCGCTCGTCTGAGGCGCAAGCTGCGCGATCCGGTGCTGATCCACACCGTCCGCGGCATCGGCTACCGGATGGCCGGGTGAACGATCCCGGCCCGTCTCCGCGCGTGCCCGGGTTCGCAGAAGACCATAATGGACAGTCGGCGACAGAAAAAGTCATACCGGGCAAGAAAGCCCCGGGCCGCCGCTTTCGGGCAACCCGGGGTGCGCGTCATCGGGGACTCGAACCCGCTGGTTAGGGCAACCGGGTCGTGGTGATTCCGCCGTCGACCTACAGCGTGATCCCGTGGATCATGCGGGCCTCCTCGGAGGCGAGGAACGCCACGTCCGAAGCGACCGGCGCCCCGGCCGGGGGCAGCCGGTCCGCAGGTGCTGCATCTTCCCCTTGCGACCAGTCATGCGTAGCAGAATCGGGATCTTGGACTGACTGCCCTGCGAACGCAAAGCCGCGCGATGCCGGTTCTGGCTGAGGACTGACCCGCTGACTCGGCTGGCGTTCGGGTTACGCGCTGTCTCGGTGCCTGCTCATCCTGGCCGATCCGGACCGGCTCCGGCAGCCGCCGCATCAGAGCTGGGGCTGGGCATCCCGCAACGGCCTGAATCGCACGGCAGGTCTTCCGTTGTCTGCGCGAATGATCCGGCGATGCTCGGTCTGCGGGCTCACCGCGGTCAAGGTCGGGGTGTCGATAACGCCGGGCCGGTGAGGGCGATCAAGGCAGCACCACGCTTGGCACCGACGACGTTTGCTGCAGCGCTCGATCACGGCCCTGGTAGGCGGTGAGCACCGGGGTGATCTCGCAACGGCCGAGGAGCAGCACCGTCTTCGTGCACGGTTGCGTCCGGACGCAGGTTTCTGCCCGAACGGGCAGTGCCGGTCCCGGCCGGTGAACTGCCGCGTTGGCCGCACGTCTTTCTGGGTGTTGGGAACGAGGCAGTACGTGAAGGGGACAGAACAATGCGCACAATGGTGGCTCGCACGCTGGTTTCGGGTTCGATGCTCGCGGTCGTTCTAGGGGTGGCCGCATGCAACGAGGGCTCGCAAGCCGCGTCGCCGGCACCTTCGCTGGCAACTGCGCCGGCGGCTTCGGCTTCGTCCGCGCTGCCCAGCGCCCCGGCCTCGGTGCCCGATGAGGCACCGGCCGCGAAGCACAAGCCGGCTGCGCCGAAGCCTGCTGCCGCGCCGGGCAAGGCCAAAGCGGGCGGGTTGTCTGGCAGCAGCGACTCCGACGAGAGCCACGACTGCGGTGCTGTCGACAGCCCGGGCGGGAAGGTCGAGGTGACGGCCAAGGAGACGGCGGCCGGTGCGCCCGGCTGCGACGAGTCGGTCCGCGTGATGTCCCACTACCTGGCGCAGGAACCGACCAAGGCGCAAGGCAGCGGGCACTTCCTCGAAGTGGACGGCTGGAACTGCGGTTACGCCGGCGGTGCCAGCGGAAGCGGACAGTTCGTCTGCGAGAGCGGCGACCGCTCGTTCACCGGAACGCCCGCCTGATCGCCTGGCTCCCGGATACGACGGGGGAAGGACCGCCTCGGCTGCCTGTTCGTCTTGAGCGGCGCGGTCGGCGGATGAGCAAAAGTGGGCAGCAACCCCCAGCGTGGCCCCTGACAGCCCAGCGACGTGGAACTCGCCCGGCGGTGCCGAAACGGCACCACCGGGCGATCCAGGGAGAAGCGGATCGGCCTGTACTTCCGGGAGCGGGGATCGTTCGGCGTTGTGCGCCGCAGCTGCCGGGCCACCCGTAGGCGGCGCGCGATGAGCCGGTTTCCACCGAAGACCGCGCATACACCGTCGCAGTTGCGGGTAATGCTTGATCGAGGGGAGGCGGCCGTGACCCGCGCCGCTACCGAGACCGAGGTGCCGATCAGGAACCGTGCACCGGAGACCGAGCAAAGCCCCGGGGCAACCGGGCGGCAGCGTGGAAGTGTTGGCCCACAAGGCGAACGTGTCCGGACGGCTCAAGGGGCAGAGCGGGCGCGGTGAAGCAGGCCGCCGCACGGGCCGAAGGGCAGCGACGGCGGTGCCCGGTCGCGCTCGGCGCGGCGACCGTAGCGCTACCGCTGTGGAAGTTCGTGCGGAAGGGAAGACGAACATGAACAAGCTGCTGTACCGGCCGCTGGGCATGCTGTTCGGCGTGCTTGGCGGTCTGGCCGCCAATGCGGTGTTCGAGCGAGTGTGGAAGATGATCTCCGGCACCGAGAAGGCGCCCACCCCGACCCAGAAAAACCGGGGCTGGGGCGAGGTGCTCCTGGCAGCGTCCGTCCAGGGAGCGATCTTCGGCCTGGTCAAGGCGGCCGTCGACCGGGGCGGCGCGGCCGGCTACGACAAGCTCACCGGCCAGTGGCCCGGTGACACCGACGAGCACGACCGTGCGTGAGATGCCGGGACGTGCCTCTCCGTAGTGCCGAAAAGGTGTGCCCAGAAGGCTGTCGCACCTGCGTCGCCTCGGCTGCCGACCGGCTCGCTACTGAGCTGCGCATGCGGGAACTGGGCCGCGGTCGTGCTGATCCGCTTCGGTCCAGCTGGCACGGTGGAAATGCCATCGCCGGTGAGAAGGCTGTTTCGCCCACCCTGCCCACCGGTGACGCGGTCGGCGTTTGTCTGTGCGGTAAGGGGGAAACCGGCGCGGGAGATCAGGAGGCGACGGATGATCGAAGTGAGCCGGACCGTGCCGGTGCCACCGGGAGCTGTTTTCGACGTTGTGGCGGACGGCTGGTCGTTCGCGGGCTGGGTGGTGGGCAGCTGCCACATCCGGGATGTCGACGAGAGCTGGCCCGCGGTCGGTTCGCACATTCATCACAGCATCGGGGCGTGGCCGCTGCAGTTGAAGGACACGACGGTGGTGCGCGCGGTCGAGCCGGGGGTGTCGTTGGAGCTGGAGGCCCGCGGCGGCGCGCTCGGCACCGCGAAGATCGTGCTCACGTTGGTCCCGCAGGGCAGCGACGAGACGGTGGTCCGACTGGCCGAGTCGGTGACCGGCGGCGCGGGCGGTCTGCTTCCAAAGACGGTACAGGCGCTCGTGCTCGCGCCTCGCAACAAGGAGTCGCTTGCGCGGCTGGAGGCCTTGGCCGTGGGACGGCATCGGCGCGCTGGCACCGGCCCGGCCACCTAGAGCGTGTGTCAGCCAGTGCTGTCGTGATGCGAGGGCAGCTACCGCCCATTCCGGCCTGTCCGTGAAGGGCCCCTTGAGGGAATCTAAGTCCCGGAAGGGGCCCTTCACGGACAGACCGGCAGGCCGCTTGGCGCGCACTGCCGGAGACAAGCTCCTAGCCAGGACGTCGTGCGCAGTTGTTGGGCTGCAGCGAGTTCCCCCCCCCCCCCCCCGCAGGGCTCGTGGCCTCACCCGTAGGCCGCCCGGTTTGCCGCACGGATCGCTGCGGCGTAGCCCGCGCCCAGGAGACCGTTGCGGGCCAACGCCGCGCGCGCGGCATTGGCTCCTGGCCCGCCGTGGACCGCGCCGCCGGGATGGGCTGCGGCACCGGCCAGGTACAGCCGGTCCACGGGCGTGTCGGCGCGGCCGAGGCCCGGCACGGGACGGAAGAGCAGCTGCTGGTGGATCGCTGTCGTGCCGCCGTTGATGGCGCCGCCGACGAGGTTGGCGTCGTGCGCGGCCAGCTCGGCCGGGCCTTGCACACTCCGGGCGAGCACCAAGTCCCGGAACCCGGGTGCGTTGTGCTCCACCGCCGCCTCGACGCGTTCTGCTTGCCGTTGCACCGTGGCGCGGTCGGCACCGCGGGGAAGGTGGGTGTAGGCCCAGACGGCCTCCGTGCCGGATGGAGACCTGGTCGGATCCGCAGTGGTCATCTGGCCCAGCAGCACGAACGGCTGTGCGGGCACCTGACCTTGGGTCAACGCCGCGCCGAACGCTGACAGCCCGTCCTCGTCGCAGCCCAGATGGACAGTGCCCGCGCCGCGAACGTCGGGTGCGGTCCACGGGATCGGCTCGGACAGCGCCCAGTCGACCTTGACCGTCGCGCTGTCCCACTCGAACGCCCGCAGGTCCGCGAGGAGCCGTGCGGGCAGCCACTCCGGCGAGACCAGGTCCCCGTACAGCGTTTCCGCGGTGACGTCGGCCAGGATCGCTTTGCGCGCCCGGATCGGCTCCCCGTCGACGCAGCGCACTCCGACCGCCGTGCCGCGCGCGACCAGCACCTCGCTCACCGGCATTCCGCAATGGACAGACCCGCCAGCGGATTCCAGCCTGCGCGCCAACGCAGCCGCCAGTTCGCTCGCGCCGCCTTCGGGCACCGGAAACCCGACGTCCTGGGCGAGCATTCCCAGCAGCCATCCGAACACCGCGCTGCCGGCGTTGTCGACCGACAGGTCGCTGTGCGCGGCGTTGCCGGCCAGCAGCAGCCGGGCGCCCTCGCCGTCGAAACGCTCGTGCGTGAAGCGGCGTGCGGGAAGCGTCATCATTCTCGCGAGCCGCAATGCTTCGGCTGGCCCGGTGCGACGCAGGAACCGCGCACCGGCGCGCACCGGGGGGAATGGGCTGAACAACGCATCCAGCAACTCGTCGCGCATCCCGCGCCACTGCGTGAAGAGGGAACCCCAGGAATCTCCGTCTCGGGGCGCGAACTGGGCGACCGAAGCGGCAGTGCGGTCGAGATCGCGCGAGAGGATCGCGCAACGGTTGTCGGGGAAAACGTGCGCGAGAGCGTCGGGAGCGTGGCACCAGCGCAGACCGTGCTCACCCAGGCCGAGCCCCTGCAACACCGGCGAAGCCATGCCGAGCGGGAAGAACGCGGCACAGAGGTCCGAGCGGAAGCCTGGTGCGGTGATCTCCTCGGTGCGCAGCGCCCCGCCTGGACGGGGCTGTTCTTCCAGCACGACGACATCCCAGCCGGCATCGGCGAGAAGGTTCGCGGCGACGAGGCCGTTGTGCCCGGATCCGATGACTATCGCGTCGGCGGTGTGCACGGTTTCAAGCCTGCGATTGACGGGTCGGGCGGCCCGTGCCCATAGCCTTCACCCGGCCGAGCAGACCGGGCCGGGAGACGGCTAGCGGGGCGGAGGCCGCGCCGTCGCCGCGGCGCAGACCTTCGACCAGGTCCCGGACCGCGTCCGCCGAGCTGTGCCGCGGGATCCAGCCGAGCACGAGGCGTGCCCGCGTGGCGTCGACGAGCGGGGCCTGATCGGCCAGCTCGAGCCAACCCGGGTGCAACGGCAGCAATCCGGCCAGCCACGCCGCGCGCGTCGCTGTCCGCGCGACCGGGTTCGTCACCGGCAGCCTGGTTCCACCCAGCACGTGCGCGAGCGCGGTCGAGTCGAGCACGTCGTCGGCGGCGATATTGAACGGGCCTACTGCCCGCTGGTCGAGCACCAGCCGCAACGCCTCGGCGAGGTCGTCCGCGTGGACGGCCTGCACCCGCAACCCGGCCCAAGCCGGTATCGGCAGGAACCGGCTGCCGATCAACCGGGGCGGCAGCGCCGGGCCGAGCGACCACCGGGCGAATTCTCCGGCTGCCTGCCGCTGCAGCACAGCGCATGGGCGCATCCGCGCGACGCGGATCTGCGGGTGCGCGGACACGAACTGGTCCAGCTCAGTCTCCAGCTCCGCCTTGCCCCGGCTGTACGCGCTGGCCGCGATCCCGTGGCACGGCCATTCCTCGCCGACCTTGTCGTCGCGGGGAGCCGGCGAGTATGCGGCGACCGAGGACGCGCAAACCAGATGCCCGACGCCAGCGTTCTGAACTGCTTCGAGGACGTTGGCGGTGCCGTCGGCGTTGGTGCGCGACATCGGCGGGTCCTCCCGCGCTGGCGAGACTCCCCAGGCCAGGTGGACGACCGCGTCCGCGCCGGCGAAAAGATCCGCTAACACCCGGTCCGCGCCCGGCTCGCCGATGTCCACCGAATGCCAGTCGGCGCGCGAATACGGCCCGACGGCGTGATCCGGGACCCGGCGCGCGACGCCGACGACCTCGTGGACGTCCTCCAGGCACCGCAGCAGCGCTGTGCCGACATTGCCGCTCGCCCCCGTGATCACGATCCGCATGCGCGTCGTTTACCCCTTGTGCGACGTCGGAAACACGGCGTCGCGAGCCTCGGGAGTGTTCTGCTGGTCGCGAGGAAGGAGGAGCGTTCGACGAGGGAAAGTGCGGCCGCGGGCCTGCTCGGCTCGCGGCAGGCAGTCAACGAGCCGCACGAGCAAGCGGCCCGGGTGCCGCCGCGGCGATTGTGGGCCGGACCGGCGGCAAACCCGCTGGGCGGCTTAGTACGTCACGGTGGACATCACGGGCGAACCGGGCGGCCCGCTGTCCGGCCGGCGGGGTTGTGATGAAGGACAACACCGCCGTCGCGGGGCGCTCTGAACGCCCGGTGGTTCGCGTGCTGGGTTTCAGCTGTGCAGTGCGCTGCCGGCCTGCCAGGCGTTCCAGCTGATGGCCCAGTCGCCGTGCCCGTTGTCGATGGCCAGCTGCGGGCCGCCCGAGTTGGTGATCTCGACGACGTCGCCGACGTTGAAGTTGTCGAAGAACCACTTGGCGTTCTCGGTGTTCATGTTGAGGCAGCCGTTGGAGACGTTGTCGCTGCCCTGCACGCCGACCGTTTTGAGGTTCTCGTGCAGGAATTCGCCGTCGTTGGAGATCCGGACGTCCCAGTTCTCCGGTGCCTTGTAGTAGCCGGGGTCGCCCTCGCACACGCCGTAGGTGCAGGAGTCCATGATCGTGTGGTCGACCTTGGCCAGCACGGTGTGCGTGCCGTTGAACGTCGGTGTCGGGCCCCGGGGCGGGGTGTCGACGGTCTTGCCCATGCTGATCGGCGCGGTTTTCACCAGCTGCCCGTTATGGAACGCGGTGATCTGGTGCGTCTTGCCGTCGGCCTTGGCGATCCAGGAGTCGTGCACCTTATAGGTGGCCGAGACGTCCTGGCCGCCGTACACGCCGCCCCCGATCGGCAGGCCGAAGGTGGTGGTCTCGAGCTTCACCGTCGAGCCCGCTTTCCAGTACTCCTTGGGCCGGAAGTGCACTTCGCGCTTGCTGACCCAGTACCAGCCGCCGTCCTGGGCGGGCGAGGAGGTCACCTTGAAGGACTTCTCCACGGTGGCCTTGTCGGTGATGTCGTGGTCGAACTTCAGGCCGATGACCAGACCGACGCCGAAATCGCCCGAAACCGGCTGAAAGAGAGACGGCGTGGCCACCCCGGCCGGCTTGACGGTGTGCACTTCCCCGCGCTGCTCGGTCGCCGCGCCCGCCTGGTTCACCGCAGTGGCGACCACCTGATAGGTCGCCCCGTAGCGAAGGCGGTCGTTGCTGGTCCAGGTCGTCTTGTCCGGCGAGAGATCGCCCGCGACACGGTTGCCGGTCTGCGGGTTCACGACCGTGACCGCCTGCAACGTGCCGCCCGACGCCTTGACGACGATCGGGTCCTTCGGGCTCAACTGGTCCGCGGGCGCGAACGCCACCGTCGCCGCCGGTACCGCGGGTGCTGTCGTGGTTCCGGTCGCTCCGGCTGCTCGCGCAGCCCCCACCAGGTCGTTCTGTCCACTGCAGGCAGCCAGCAGGAAGGCCGCCAAGCCGAGGCCGGCACTACGGATCACTCTCACGACCCCTCAGACGTTCCACCACTGCCCCGGGTTGCGTCACGATTCGATACTGCCGGGAACGTGACGCCACCTCGAAGACGATCAGATCAGTGATCACGATTCGGAGGAGCGGCACCCGGTGGCAAGCGATGCGAGGAACTTGCCGGGCACATCGCTACTCGGCGGCAGACAGTACGGTCGCGTAGTTGGCGACCGCGAGGCCGCCCATGTTGTGCACCAAGCCGACGCTGGGGCCAGGCAGTTGCATCGAGCCCGCGCGGCCGGACAGCTGCAGTGCGGCGAGGACGTGCTGGGAGACGCCGGTCGCGCCGACTGGGTGTCCCTTCGCCTTGAGGCCGCCGGAGACGTTGATCGGCAGCCGGCCGTCGGGGTGGACCCAGCCCTCGTCGATGGCGCGTCGTCCTTCTCCGGCAGGGGTGAGTCCGAGCATTTCGTAGGTGATGAGTTCTGCGATGGTGAAGCAATCGTGCACTTCGGCGAAGGACAGGTCGCCGACGCCGACGTCAGCCATCGCCAGCGCCGCCGCGACGGCTTCGCGGCCGCCGGCGAAGTCGGTGATGTCGCGCCGGGCGGGGTCGAGAAAGTCGTTCGCGTGGCCGAATCCCCGGATGGTGGCCAGAGCGGTGGCGGGCGATCGCCGCAGCACCAGCGCCGCAGCGCCATCGCTGACGAGCGAGCAGTCGGTGCGGCGGAGCCGGCCGGCCACGATCGGGTTCTTCTCCGACACCGTGGAGCAGAACTCGACACCGAAGTCCTTGCGCAGATGTGCCCACGGATTGGCGCAGCCGTTGCGGTGGTTCTTCGTGGCGATGGCGCCGAGGGCGTCGTCGAGCCAGGCGTCCGCACCGTGCCGTTCGGCGTACGCGTCGGCAACGTTGGCGAAGACACCGGCGAAGCCGGTCGGAGAGTCGGTTCCGGCGAGTTCGGGGTCGGCGCCCAGCAGCGCGGCGGCAACTTGCTGACCGCTGGCGTGCGTCATCTTCTCCACCCCGACGACGAGCACCGTGTCCGCGAGTCCGGACAGGATCGCCCGGATGCTTTGGTGCACCGCAGCGGATCCGGAAGCGCAAGCGTTTTCGACGCGGGTGGCGGGCTTGCCCCAGAGTCCCTCGTCTCCCCGGATCGGCAGCGACGAGGGGAAGGCGAACGGCGTCAGGCCGCTGTTGAACTGCGAGACGAAGACTTCGTCGACCTCGTCGGCCCCGATGCCGGCGTCCTTGAGCGCGGCCCGGGTGACTGTCTCGACGAGCGACGAGACGGTGTCGTCGGCGAGCCTGCCGAACGGAGTGTGCGCAGCACCGATGATGCCGATGTCCATGGGCAAGGAGGCGGCCCTCATGAGGTTCCTTCGGGGGTGAGTTGGAAGCGGCGGATCTTGCCGACGGAGGTCCGCGGCAGCTGGTCGACGAACGTCCACGTGCGTGGGCGGGCGGCGGGCGTCAGATTGCTGTCGGCCCAGGTTTCGAGCGTTTCGGCGGTCGGCGCGGCGGCCGGGTCCGCAGGAACTATGAAGGCGGCGGGCACGTGGTCGCGGATCGGGTCGGCGACGGCCACGACCGCGGCCTCGAGCACGCCGGGCGCTTCCGCGAGCGCGGCTTCCACCTCGGTCAGCGACACGTTCTCGCCGGCTACCTTGATCACGTCGTCCGATCGTCCGACGAAGGCGAGCTGGCCGTCCGGGCAGCGCCGGGCCAGGTCGCCGGTGCTCAGCCACGCCTGGCCGGCGCTCGGCGGCGCGATCGGCAACGGGGGGAACGCGCGCGCGTTCGCCTGGGGATTCTCGAGGTAGCCCGCGAACAGTTCGACGCCGCGACGACCGGCGACGGTGATGACCCCGGGTTCGCCGTCGGGCACCGGGGCGCCGGTCGCCGGATCGATCAGGCGCACCGCACGCCCGGCCACTGCGGTACCGATGCGCGCGGGGTCCGGGGCCTCGGCCGGGTTCGCGGTGACGACGGCGAGCGTCTCGGTCATGCCGTAGATCTGGCGCGGTGCGGTCCCGCACAGTTCGGCGAATCGGCGCCATTGTCCTTCGGCCAGGTTCTGGGCGAACCAGACGTGGCGGAGGCGGAGCCGCGGAGCGTCGTCGCGCAGCCGCGCCAGGATCATCCGGATCGGTGCGGCGAACAGGCTCGCATGGGTGGCGCCGAGTTCGGCGACCTCGTGCGGCCATCGGCTCGCGGTGAACCTGGCGGTGAGCGCCACCGAGGCGCCGACCGCGATCGCCGACGCGAAGCAGTAGTACTGCGCGTTGGCATGGAACAGGGGAAGGCACACGTACCACCGGTCGGACCGCGTCAGCCCGGCCAGCTGCGCCATGGTCGTCCTGGCGTAGGCGTAGTTGGCCTGAGTGAGTTCGACGCCTTTCGGTTCGGAGGTCGTCCCCGAGGTGAACATGACGGCGAGCCGATCCATCGGGTTCGCGGCCCGTCGCTCTCCGCCGGTCTCGGCGCCAGCGGCGGATGCATCCAGCAGCGGGCTGCCGGCGCGGAGGTCGCGGGCATCCTCGTGCAGCGCGATGACCTCGACCGCTTCCGGCAGCGCGGCGTCTTGTACGACCTCGAGGCGAGCTGCCGCGCAGATGGTCACGACCGGATCGATCCGGCCGGCCTGGCGCGCGATATCGCGGGCCGTGGATTCGGGGTCGACCGGCACGATCCAGGCGCCGAGACGGCTCGCCGCGAGCCAGAGGGCGACGAACGCCGGGCAGTTGCGCAAGACGAGGTGGACCGCACTGCCGTGCCCGACCCCGGCGCGGCGCAGCCGTGCGGCGACCGCATCCACCGTCTCGTCGAATTGGCCGTAACTCCAGCTCGTCCGCGCACCGTCGGCCCCCCGGAACAGCAGGAACGCGTGCTCGCCGTGATCGCGGACCGACTCCCGCCAAAGCGCTTCGAAGGTGTTCACGCGGTGATCCCGTAGGTGCTGATCTTGCGATACAGCGTCGACCGGGACATGCCGAGATGCGCCGCCGCGGCGACCCGGTTGCCGGACTGCTCGGCCAGCGCGGCGATGATCGCGTCCCGCTCGGCGCTTTCCAGCGGGGTGAGCGAGCGTCGCGACGTCGTGTGGCAGTAGGCCGGCAGGTCTTGCTCCTGGATCTCGCCGACGGGCCGCTTGCGCAGGGCGTGCTTCAGCGCCTCGCGCAGCTGGGTGACGTTGCGTGGCCAGGAGTAGCGGGCGATCAGCCGTTCGGCTCCGGGGCTCAGCCGCACGGTGCGGGCCGCCTCGAGTTCGCGCAGCACCATCGAGGTGATGGCCGGGATGTCCTCGCTGCGCAATCGCAACGGCGGGACGGCGACCGCCACCTCGAAGTGGCTCAGCAGTGAACGGAACGGCAGGTCGGAGTCCAGTGAGGCGTCCGACACCGTCGCCACGACCCGCGCTCCGACGTCCGCCCGCCGAGCGGCCGACAGCAGGGAATCGAGGTTCTCCGTTCCCTCGGTGTCTGCCTGGTCGAGGTTGCGGACGATCACCAGGGTCGACTCGGCTTGGCCCGCGAGCAGCGAGTCCAGGTCGTCCAGTTCGGGCCAGGTGTTGAGCTGACCGGCGTCGACCGACACGCTGCGGCCGCCGGGGAAGAGCAAGTGAAAGATCTCGGCGGCCAGAGTGAACTTGCCGGTGCCCGTCTCGCCCATCACCAACGCGGACTGGCCGTCCCCCAGCGCCTCGCGAAGCTCGTCGCACGCGCGTACCCACGCCGGGGAACGTCCGTCGGCGATGGTCTCCGGCGCGCGGGACAGCCCGCCCGCGATCTTCGAGGTGCGCTGGGTCGCGACCGCGATCTCCGGAAGCACATGCTCGGAGAAGATTTCGGCAGTTTCCGGTCGCTGGCTGGTGACCACCTCGGCGAGCACGACCATGCCGGCCAGTTCTCCGCCCGAGACGATTCGGGTGCCGCGGATGCGCACCACCCGGCCGCTCGGCAGTACGAAGGAGTCGGTGGCCTTGGCGTGCCGCCGCATCAGGAAACTCGCGTGGTTGCGAATGGTTTGCTGTTCCTGCGCGTCGAACATGGCTTGGGCGGGGTTGTTCGCCACGAAGATCGCTTCGCCGAACGCGAAGACCGCCTGGCGGGGTGCGCGCGAGGTCGCCTGCAGGTAGGTGTCGAAGATCGCCTGCTGCGACTGGCTCCGGTCCAGCAGCAAGTTGCGGCTGATGTCCGCCGCGGCACTCTTGACCAGGGTATGCATCAACGGTGACCAGGTCTGGGTCAGACAGGAGATGTCCACGACCCCTTCGACCCGGCCGGAGACCGGGTCGATGATCGGCGCGCCGGAACAGGCGAACGGCTGAAGTGCGTCCGTGAAGTGCTCCGGTCCCACGATGCTGATCGCCTGCCCTGCCTCCAGGACGGTGCCGACTCCGTTGGTGCCCACTGCCGATTCGGAGTAATTGAAGCCAGGGGCGAACTCGACGCGATCCAGCAGGCGCCCGACGCTCGAGGAGGAGTCGATGCGCTGGACGACGCGGGCTTTCTGGTCGGTCACCGCGATCACCAACGGGATGTCGGCCGCGTCCACGCCGATCCGCTGGAGCACCGGCCGCGCGCACCGCACGAGAAGCGACCCGGAATCGAACTCGGCGTCGTAGTCCGTCCGTGCGCTCTCGGTACGGACACCGGCGGCCTGGCTTCGCTCCCAGGAAGCCGCGAGGACGTCGGGCATGCCCGCGGCGCCGTCTCGTCCGCTGTCCAGGAAGTCGGCTCGGGCCGCGGCCACTCGCAGCAGGCGGTTCTCGGTGGTCGGCATAACTGGGATCCGGTCTGTCAGTGGCACCCCGCTGGGCCCCTTACCACACCCATGCTCCAGACGGCGGGGGTGATGCGCAAGCAATCGGCCTGTCCGCTTTTGGGACACCGGAGCCGGCTGGGACAGCTCCAGGCTGTGACAGGAATTACTTGCCCGACGTGGCCGGTGCAGAACGGCACCCCGCGACTCCGACGAGCGAAAGGACCAGGATGAACGCGCTCATCAACATCGACAACGGTGGCACGCTCACCGACGTCTGCCTCTGGGACGGCGACCGCTTCACCTTCGCCAAAACGCTGACGACGCCGCACGACCTTTCCGCTTGCCTGTTCGAGGGCATCGAAAAGGTTTCCGCGGCGCATTTCGGCGAGGCGGACACCGAGAAGCTGCTGCACCAGGCCAAGCACATCCGCTACTCGACCACCCAGGGCACCAACGCACTGGTCGAGCGGCGCGGCCCGATGATCGGCGTGCTCACGTCGATCCCCGGCCTGGACGGGCTGCTGCGGGCCACCGGACCGGCACAGGATCTCTTCGACGGTCTGGTCGGCGACCGGCTCGCGCGGATCGATTTCGAAGGTAGCGCCGAGACGATCGAATTCGAGGTCGTGCAGCTCGTCAACCGGCTGACGACCGCGGGTGCGGCGCGCGTCGTGGTCGCCTGTGCGAACCCGGCGGAGGAGCACCGGCTTCGCGAGGTGCTGCTGCGCAAGTTCCCCCGGCACTTGCTGGGCTCGATCCCGATCATTTACAGCTGGGATCTCGCCGGGGACCGCGACCACGCTCGGCGGGTGTGGTCCTGCGTCCTCAACGCTTTCCTGCACCCGACCATGGAGCGATTCCTGTACGGCGCCGAACGGCGGCTCAAGGAGTACCGGGTCACCAATCCGCTGCTGGTCTACCGCAATGACGGCGCTTCCTCGCGAGTGGCGAAGTCCATCGCGCTGAAGTCCTACTCGTCCGGCCCCCGCGGCGGACTCGAAGGCACCGCTGCGCTGGCCAGGGTCTACGGACTGAAGCACACGTTGATGATGGACATCGGCGGCACCACCACCGACGTCGGCGTCGTCGACGGCGACCAGGTCGCGGTTTCGCTGCGAGGCGAGATCCGCGGCGTGCCGATCTCCTACCCGATGAGCGACATCCACTCCGCGGGAGTCGGCGGTTCGTCGGTGATCAGCGTGCGCGACGGCGCGATCGCAGTCGGCCCGCGGTCGGTCGGCGCCGCCCCGGGCCCGGCTTGCTTCGGTTTCGGCGGCAAGGAAGCCACCATCACCGACGTCAACCTGCTGCTCGGCGTACTCGACGCCGACACCTATCTCGACGGCACCTTCACCTTGGACGCGGACCGATCCCGGGCGGCGATCAGCGAGACGGTCGCGCGGCCGCTGGGCATCAGCCTGGAGGAAGCACTGATCCGGATGGAGCAGGCGTACTTCGAAGCCGTTTCGGAGTCTTTTGCCGCCCTGGTGACACCGGACACCACACTGGCCGCCTTCGGCGGCGCCGGTCCGATGAGCGCGGCCGGTGCGGCTCGGCCGGCCGGAGTCCGGCGAGTGCTCATTCCTCGGACGGCGGCGGTTTTCTCCGCGGTCGGCATCTCGTTCTCCGATGTCGGGAAGACGTACGAGGTGCAGGTTCCGGAGGCGACCACCGAGGCCGCGGCAGCCACCCACGCGAACCTGCTGGTGCGAGCCGAGCGCGACATGTTCCAGGAGGGCTACGACCTCGAGGTCTGCGAGACCGCGTGGGATCTGGTCATCGAGGAAAGCGACGGCACCCACGTCGCGACATCGGGATACAACGCAGGTGATCCCGTCGACGAGCCCGGTCGAAGCCTGTCGCTGCGACTGACGGTCACGGCTCCGCTCGGGCATCCCGAGCTGTCGAAAGACACCCCGGTGGCCGAATCGCCCGCGGCCGTCGCGCGAACGCGTGAAGTGCGCAGTGCGCCCGACCGGGTCGAAGCAATTCCGGTGCACGTTCTCGACGACCTGCCGGCGGGCGCCGCCGGTGCCGGTCCGGCGATTGTGGAAGGCCCGTTCTTCACCGCGCGCGTCCTGCCCGGCTGGACGTTCCGGGTCACCGCGGCCGGCGACCTCCTCCTCGAAGACACCCTCTGATCCCCATTCCGAAAGGAGCATTCCCATGCGCGTCCCGATGACCGAGTACCTGGTGATCGACCTGGACACCGAACGATGGGTCTGCCGCGTCTGCTCGCAGGACATCGGCTCGGCCCACGGCAACTACAAGGCCGGAACGCTCGTGTACGACCGCGACCCGCGCGAGATCCACCAGCCGATCATCGACCCGAACCGGTACGAGTACACCTTCAGCCCGGACCCGGCGTACTGCCGGATCCTGGAGTACTACTGCCCCGGCTGCGGCACCCAGATCGAAGCGGAGTACCTGCCGCCGGGCCACCCGCCGACCGTCGACCTGGTCATCGACGTCGCCGCCCTGCGTGCGCAGTGGGAGGCGCGCGGCGTCGACGCCGAGGAAGTCCACAACTACGGCCCTGGCGACGACGCCCAGAAGTACACGGCCGCCCTCAAAGAAATCGGCCACGTCCGCTGATCCGGACCGACCACTGACCCAAGGAGTCACGCATGCGGCGCATTTCCGTCGACATCGGCGGTACGTTCACGGACTGCTTCTTCGTCTGGGACGACCACTACATCGACGCCAAGGCACTGACCACTCACCACAACCTCGCCCTCGGCTTCAACGAGGCCCTCGACCTGGCCTGCCAGCGAGCCGGGCTGGACCGCGCCACCGTGCTGTCCGAGGTCGACTCGGTGCGCTACGCCACCACACTGGGCACCAACGCGCTCATCGAGCGCAAGGGCCCGAAGGTCGCGGCGATCGTCACGCACGGCTTCGAGGACACCATCCCGCTGTCTCGCGGTCGCGGATACGGCGAGGGCCTGGACGACTCGATGCAGCAGAACCTGCCGGCGGCCGAGCGTCCCGAGCCACTGGTTCCCCGGTCGATGATCCGCAGCATCAAGGAGCGCGTGAACTCCGCCGGCAAGGTCGTCGTTCCGCTTGATCCAGAGGACGTCCGCAAGACCGTCCGCGACCTCGTCAACGCGGGCGCCGAGGCGATCGTCGTTTCCCTGGTGAACGCGACCGAGAACCCGTCGCACGAACTCGCGGTGCAGGAGATCATCCTCGACGAATTCCCGGCGCACGAGCTCGGGGCGATCCCGGTCCTGCTGGGGCACCAGGTCTCCGGCCGCAAGGGCGAGTACGTCCGCTCGACCTCGACCATCATCGACGGATTCCTGCACGAGATCATGTTCCACGCGCTCACGCAGCTGTCGAACAACCTGCGCGAGTTCGGCTACGACAAGCCGATGCTGGTGATCCACAACTCCGGCGGCATGGCCCAGATGAACTCGACCGACGCGCTGCAGACGATCCATTCCGGCCCGATCGCCGGCGTCGGCGCGGCGGAGCACCTGTCGACCGAGACCGGCCTCGGCCATGTCATCTCCACCGACATGGGCGGTACCTCGTTCGACATCGGCCTGGTGCCCGAGGGCGGCGTCAAGCACTACGACTTCCTGCCGACCATCGACCGGTGGCTGGTGTCGGTGCCGATGGTCCACCTCGACACCCTCGGCGCCGGCGGCGGATCCGTCGCCTCGTACGACCGGATCTACAACGCGATCAAGGTCGGCCCGGAGTCGGCCGGCTCGAACCCCGGCCCGGCCTGCTACGACCGGGGCGGCGTGCGCCCGACGGTCACCGACGCCGACCTGCTGCTCGGCTATCTGGATCCGGACAACTACGCCAACGGCTACATCAAGCTGAACCCGAAGCGGGCCGAGTTCGCGATCGAGGAGACGCTGTGCGACCCGCTGGACCTGGACGTCGTCGAAGTGTGCCGGATCATCAAGGACAGCGTCGACGAGCAGATGGCGATCGGCATCGGAAAGGAGCTCCGGGTCCGGGGATACCTGCCCGAAGACTTCACGATGCTCGCCTACGGCGGCAACGGGCCGCTGCACGCGTGCGGTATCGCCCGGCACGCCGGCATCAAGCGGGTGCTCGCCCCGCCGTTCTCGTCGGTGTTCTCCGCCTGCGGCGCCGGCAACATGAAGCAGCTGCACTTCCACGAGCGCGGCGTGCACGTCACGATGTACAACGCCACCAGCCGGGCGCTGTACGAGGACTACGAGGAGTTCAACTCGATCGTCGCGGAACTGGAAGCCCGCGGCCGCGAGGACCTCGTCCGGCAGGGCTTCCCGGCCGCGGACGTCAAGCACCGCCTTGAGCTGGACATGCGGTACGGCAACCAATTGCTGACTCAGGCGGTCGCGCTCAACGACTTGACCCGAATGAACGGCGTCGGCGACGTGCTCGCGATGATCCGCGTCTTCGGCGACGTCTACAGCCACCGTTTCGGTGCGTCCTCGGCCGCGCCGGAAGCCGGGATTCGCTGCAACACGATCCGGGTGGCCTCCTATGTCGACGGCGATGTCGTCAACTTCGAGTCCCTCGACAGCGGCGGAACCCGTACCGCGCCGGTGCCGGTGAGCCACCGCCCGGTCCACTTCATCGGCCACGAGGCTCCGCTGGAGACCCCGGTCTTCGACCAGAGCGTGCTCACCGCGGACAGCGTCATCCCCGGCCCGGCGATCGTGACGACGGAGAACACCACGTTCCTGGTCGAGCCCGGCTGGCGGTTGGAGCCGACCGGACAGGGCGCGGTCTGGTTCCTGCAGGACTGACCCGAGCGAGATTTGAAGGAGTTATCGAAATGACCGCAGTGCACGGCAAGCCCGACAACGCCCTCTCCGCGCAGGAGCAGGAGTGGGTCGACGAGTTCATGGACGAGACC
Organism: Amycolatopsis benzoatilytica AK 16/65; assembly: GCF_000383915.1. Lineage (NCBI taxonomy): Bacteria > Bacillati > Actinomycetota > Actinomycetes > Pseudonocardiales > Pseudonocardiaceae > Amycolatopsis > Amycolatopsis benzoatilytica. The sequence continues at coordinate 4,724,903 of NZ_KB912942.1, read as the reverse complement.
ACGCTGTTCCTCGGCCCGGACCCGGCGATCATGCGTGATCACAGCATCTCCGCCCGCACCGACCACGAGGAGCTGGCGATCAGCGCGGGCGTGGACCGGCTGCAGGCGGAGCGGATCCGCAAGCGCATCGCCGGCGCCCTCGACGAGGGCTACGAAATGTGCGAGGCGCAGGGCGCCGCGCCGGGCGCCAAGTGGGGCGACCTCACGACCGCGATCTACACCGCGTCCGGTGACGTCTCCTACCTGTCCTGCCACGGGGTGATCGCGTTCAGCGCGATCCTGCACCATCCGATCCGGTACATCATGAAGTACTGGAAGGACGAGCCCACCGTGGGCATCAAGGCGGGCGACGGCTTCATCCACAACGACGCCCGGTTCGGGAACATCCACAACACCGACCAGTCGATGATCATGCCGATCATCCGCGACGAGCAGATCATCGCGTGGGTCGCGGCCACCATCCACGAGGGCGAGAACGGCGCGTGCGAGCCGGGCGGCATGCCCTCGGGCTCGGAAACCCCGTTCGACGACGGTCTGCGGATGAGCCCGTTCAAGATCGTCGAGCAGGGCGAACTGCGCCGGGATCTGCTCACCTTCCTGCAGCATTCGGTCCGCGACCCCAAGCTCCAACTGGCCGACCTGAAGGTGAAGATCACCGCGGTCAACAAGATCATCGAGCGCATCGACAAGGTGATCGAGGAAGTCGGCGTCGACACCTTCGTCGCGGCCCTGCGGACCACGGTCGAGGACGTCGACATGGAGGTGCGGCGCCGCATCGGCGAGCTGCCGGACGGCACCTACCGTCTCGACCAGTTCAACGACAGCACCCTGAAAGAGAACATCCTGCACAAGTTCGCCTGCGAGATCACGATCAAGGGCGAACACATGACCGTCGACCTGCGCGGTACCGGTCCGGAGATCCTGAACCGGGCGATCAACTCCCCGCTCTGCTCGGTCAAGTCGATGTTCATGCAGGCAATCCTCGCCTTCTGGTGGCCCGACCTGCCTCGCTGCACCTCGGCGATGAGCTGCATCGAGATCATCTCCGAAGAGGGCACCTGGGCCGACGCCTCCTACGACGCGCCGATGGGGCAGTCGTTGCAGGCATCGTTCCGCGGTTTCTCGGCCTTGCAGGCGCTCTACAGCCGGATCTCGTTCTCGACGCCGAACAAGTACAGCAACGTGGTCGCGAACTGGTTCAACCAGATCAACACCTTCCTGTGGGGCGGCGTCACCCAGCACGGGGACATGGTGGGCAACCTCTGCGCCGACCTCAACGGCATGCCGGGCGGCGCGAAGCCGTTCCGCGACGGCGAAGACGCCGTGTCCCCGTTGTTCTGCGCCATGGCCGACACCGCCGAGCAGGAGGTGATGGAAGAGGAGGTGCCGTTCATGCAGCTCGTCTCCAAGCGCCTGGTCCGCGACAACATGGGCTTCGGCAAGTTCACCGGCGGCATGGGCTACGAAATGATCGTCGCCGCCGAAGGGACCCCTGCCTGGGGCTTCATGACGGTGACGTCCGGGGCGAAGTTCTCCTCCATCTACGGCATGTACGGCGGCTACGGCTGCGGCACGTATCCGCTCGCGATGGTCAAGGGCACCAACGTCTACGAGCACCTGCGCAACGACCCGTCGAAGTTCGACCTGTCCATCGAGAAGGTCATGAACGAACGTCCTTTCGAGGAAGGCCGCTACTCGACCTACCACATGGGGCTGCAGTTCGAACTCGCCCGGGACGGCGAGCTGTACATGATCTCGCAGGGCGCCGGCGGCGGGTATGGCGATCCGCTTGAGCGTCTCGCCGAATCGGTCGTCAAGGACGCCGAGCTCGGCCGGATCAGCCAGAAGGTCGCCGAGGAGATCTTCGGCGTCCGCTACGACCCGGAGACCTTCCGAACCGACGCCGCGGCCACCGAACAGGCCCGTGCCGAGGCCCGGCAGGCCCGCTTGCAGCGCGGCAAACCGTACGCCGAGTTCATCAAGGAGTTCGTCAAGCCCGAGCCGCCGAAGGACCTCCTCTACTACGGCTCGTGGGGCGACACCGAGGACATCACGGCGACCGTCTTCACCATCGACGGCGCGGAGCGCGTCGTGGCACCGCTCAAGCAGCTGCCGCTGATCAACATCCCCGATCGGCGCGAACTGAAAATCGCCCGGCTCGAGGCACGCGTGCTCGAACTCGAGGACAAGCACGGCGAGGAGGTACACCGCCTTGCCTGACCCGGCTTCCCGCGGTGGGGCGGCGGCTCCAGACGCTGCCGCCCCGCCCGGCCAGCCACCCGCGATTGACCAGATAAGGAGAGACGCTCATGGCCGTGCGGCTAGACAACCTCGTCGCGGCACCACCGAGCGGACGCCAGCGTGCGCTGCTGCTCGATTCCGATGACTACGCGACCGCGGTCGTTCGGCAGGGGAGTCCCATCCCGTGGGGCGAACTCGCGGCGTTCACCGGGTTCGTCGGCCAGGTCAACGCGTTGCTGTCGCCGGACGCGACCTGGATCGACGGCGGTGCGTTCTACGCGGATCGGCTGGCCGCGAACCCGGATCTCGGCCAGGCGATGGGCGCACGTTCTCGCACCGGCTACGCGCTCCGGACACTGCTCGGCGACCCGGACGGCATCGAGCAGCTAGTGCGCGCGGGCGAGACGGTCGGCAGCGCCACGCGCCGCCCGCTGGTGCTGGCGTGCCCGTCGCCGGGGCGCTGGCTTGCCCTTGCCCAGCACCTGGCGGCCAAGCCGGTGGCCGAGGTGGACCCCGACGCCGCGGACACCGCGTCGATGTACATCGCCCAGTGGCTGGGCAAGCTCGGCGCGTTGCCGGTGGCGTTGGTCGTCTTCGACGCCCGCGGCGGGGCCGGCGGCGCGGCGATCGCGCCCGAGTCGCTTGCCGCCTACACCTCGATCACGAACGTCGCCGACCATCTTGGCTGGACCGTCGCGCTGTGGACGACGGACGGCGTCGAGACGCGGGGGGAGACGGTGTTCGGCGTCGTGCCCAGCGAGTACTGGACCGACGGCGGGGCCTTGCCCGACGGAGATGTACTGCTGGCCACGATCCCGCGCGACGCGACACCCGAGCGGGTGCTCGAACAGCTCGGCCGGATCGACTGAGGAGGCGACCCGATGGACAAGACCGTGGACACCGCGGCCGAGGCCGTACGCGCGGTCCAGGATTCGATGATGCTTGCCAGCGGCGGGTTCGGCATCTGCGGCATCCCAGCCGTCCTGTTGCAGGCGCTCGCCGAACGCGGCAGCCGCGATCTCACCGTTGTCTCGAACAACTGCGGAACTGTCGGCGTCGGCAATTCGCTTTTGCTGGAGAATCGCCAGATTCGCCGCCTGATCGCGTCTTACGTGGGCGAGAACAAGGAACTCGAACGCCAGTACCTGGCCGGCGAGGTCGAGATCGAGCTGAACCCGCAGGGCACGCTCGCGGAGCGGCTGCGGGCCGGCGGCACCGGCATCGCGGCGTTCTACACGCGCAGCGGAGTCGGCACCCAGGTCGCCACCGGCGGCCTGCCGATCCGCTACTCGGCCGATGGCGCCGTCGCGCTGGCCTCGGCCGCCAAGCCGACTGAGACGTTCGCCTGGGACGGGAACGAACGCGAGTTCGTCCGGGAAGAGGCGCTGCGCCCCGACGTGGCGTTTGTGCGCGCGTACAAAGGCGACCGGCACGGCAACCTGGTGTTCCGCCGGGCCGCGCGCAACTTCAATCCATTGTGCGCGATGGCAGCGAAGGTGACGATCGCCGAGGTCGAGCACCTCGTCGAGGCCGGCGGGCTGGAGCCCGACGAGATTCACCTGCCCGGCGCGTTCGTGCAGCACGTCCTGCCGCTGTCCGCGGCCGAGGCGGCGCGCAAGGGAATCGAGCGGCGCACCGTGCGTGTTCAGCCGCAGGCAGGGGTTTGAAATGGCATGGACTCGCGACGAACTCGCCGCACGGGCCGCGCGGGAACTGCGCGACGGCGATTACGTCAACCTGGGCATCGGCCTGCCGACCCTCGTCCCGGCGCACGTTCCGGACGGTGTGCAGATCGTGCTCCAGTCCGAGAACGGCATCCTCGGATTCGGGGACTATCCCGTTGAGGGCGAAGAGGATCCCGACCTCATCAATGCCGGCAAGGAGACGGTCACCACCCTGCCTGGCGCGAGCTTCTTCGACTCCGCCTTGAGCTTCGGCATGATCCGCAGCGGCAAGATCGCCGTCGCGATCCTCGGCGGCATGCAGGTCAGCGAACGCGGCGACCTGAGCAACTGGGTCGTTCCGGGCAAGCTGATCAAGGGCATGGGCGGCGCCATGGACCTGGTCCACGGCGCTGGCCGGGTGATCGTGTTGATGGAGCACCGGGCTCGCGACGGATCACCGAAGATCCTGCGGGAGAACACGCTGCCCCTCACCGGGCGCGGCGTTGTCGATCGCATCATCACGGACCTGGCCGTCATCGACGTCGCGCCGGACGGGCTCCGGCTGATCGAGACCGCTCCTGGGGTAACGGCCGAGGACGTTCAGCTCGCCACTGATGCGCCCCTCATCCTGCGGCCGCTCGCCACGACGATCGGCGACGAGGTGCCGCGCCTGTCGGAAGGGATCGCACGCGGGCATTGAGAACAGCAGCGTGGCGGGCACTGTCCGAAGCGGACGGTGGGCGATGTGGTCGGCTCCGATGCGCGTCGCCATCGCGCGCATTTGTCGGCGGTGCCCGCCCGTGACGTGTTGGGACGGGCACCGCGTGCGGGCGCGGAAGCTACATCAGGTAGAAGTCGGAGTAGTGGTCCGGCGAGTAGTACCACGTGTCGGCGGAAATGTCGTGAATGATGCGGTAGGCGTCGCGATGCGCACCGCAGGAACGTTCGTAGACGTCGTACTCGTAGTAGGTGTCTCCGGATGGCAGTTGACCGTCGTTGTTGTAGTACTGGCCGCCGGCAAAGGAACAGCTGCCGTCGGGCAGGTCGTACCAGCCGCGACTGGTCGGATCGCCCAGCGAGTTCCAGGTCTGCTCGGCGGTGTAGGCGTCGGAGCAGCCCGAAATGGTGCAGGAGCCGTACGTGCTGGCTTGAGCCGGGGCGGTGCCCATGGCCAGGCCGAGGCCGACGACGGCCGGCAAGAGCAGGGCGGCGATGCGCTTCCTCATGACGGTGCTAACCCTTCCCGCGCGATATCGACGAAACGCCAACGCTCCGAGAGGTGCGCTGCCGTGGCTTGATCACCCGATCAAGCCACGAACGATCATGCGCCGCAGGCCTTGCCGCCATGGTGAATTGAAGATGAAAACTTCTCGTCTTCGGTCTTCCGCGTCGGCCAGGTGCTTGCCTGGAAGGTGCGCAATGTCGGCAAAGTGTGGTTGGCGCGCATGCGTCGCCTCAGCACGGCCGGATGGAATCCAGCGGCCGCTTGAGCGATACGACGATCGATGCGGTGCTCGGCAAGGGCCTCACTGGCATACTCGCCCCAAGCCGGCGGGAGCACGAGGTGGTGACGGACCCGGTGTCGTGGACGGAAGAGATCCGGTCGATCATCGACCAGGAGCACGTGAACGGCGGGCCGTTCTGGTCCCGTGCGGACGGGAACCTGCACGCTCCGGCCGGGTTCTCGATGTTGCTCGTGCTGAACGTCCTCGGCGAGCTCGGCGGCACTGCCGAGAGCGACCCGGTGCTCGCCGGGGCCGTTGACCTGCTGTTCCAGAACCAGGCCGAGGACGGCGCTTTCCGGTACTCGCCGACCAGCGGCAAGCTCGCCTGTATCACCGGGCAGGCGCTCGCCGGACTAGCGCGACTCGGGCTCGCCGGCGACGCGCGCGCGGAAGCCGGGTACCGGTGGCTGCTCGACGGCCGGTGCAACGACGGCGGCTGGCGTTGCCCGACGGTCCGGCTGGGCAACTCGCCCGAGACCGACGCGAGCAATCCCGGTGCCACTCTTTTCGTTCTCGACGCGTTTCGCTTCCGTCGCAACACGGCCGAGGACGAGGAGGTTCTCGGCAAGGGAGTCGACTCTCTGCTGCGCCACTGGGAGACGCGGATTCCGCTGGGGCCGTGCGCGTTCGGCATCGGCAGTCGCTTCGCGAAGGTCGAGTACCCTTTCTGGCGCTACAACCTCTTCTACTACGTCTACGTGCTGTCCCACTACCGGCGCGCCCGAGCCGACCAGCGTTTCGTCGATGCACTCGAACAGCTCCGCACCCACACCAACCACGACGGCGTCGTCGTGGACGCACCGCCACGCGCCTGGCAGAGCTTCCGGTTCGCTCGCAGGGGAAAGCCCAGCGCGCTGGCGACCGATCGCTGGCTGGAGATTCAGCGGAACCTGGGCACGTAGTACCCCGGCGTCTCGTTGCCGACCCGGGAGGCGTAACGCGTGCCTCGGTCGGGGCGACCTCAAGGCAAGGTGTCTGCTCGCAGCAGGCCGCACGCGCGGCAGGCAGGAAGGACACATCGTGAAGGTCGTGATCGTCGGGGGCGGCATCGGCGGCATGAGCCTGGCCCTCTCGCTGTGCGCGGCCGGCCTGGCGGACATCGACGTCTACGAGTCGGCTCCGGCTGTTCGCGAGCTGGGCGTAGGGATCAACGTCCTGCCCCACGCGGTCAGGGAGCTCGCGGAGCTCGGTCTCCAGGACGAACTCTCGCGAATCGGTGTGCCGACCGCGGACTACACCTACTACTCGAGACACGGTCAGCAGATTTGGCGCGAGCCGCTGGGGATCGCCGCCGGTTACCGGTGGCCACAGCTTTCGATCCATCGAGGCGAACTGCTCGGCGTGCTGCACCGGGCCGTGCTCAAGCGGCTTGGCCCCGGCCGAATCCACACGAACCACCAGCTCTCCCGTTTCGGCAACCGCGATGACGGTGGCATCTGGGCCGAGTTCATCGGGCGGGACGCCGCGGGAGTTGCCGCGCGAGCTGAGGCCGACCTTCTGGTGGGTTGCGACGGTATCCATTCCACGGTTCGAAACGCCCTCTACCCGAAAGGCGATCCGCTTCGCTGGAACGGCGTGCTCATGTGGCGAGGCGTGAGCCAGGCGGCGCCGTTTCTGTCCGGCCGCTCGATGGTGAACATCGGCTCGAGCAAACGGCGCACCGTGGTCTACCCGATCTCTCTTGTGCCGGACCAACGGAACGGATCATTGATCAACTGGGTCGCGACCTGCCAGGTGTCGACCTCCGGGATGCCGCCGCAGGACTGGACAAATCTCGCGGAGCGAGAGCGAGTCGTCGAGACTTTCGCCGACTTCACCTTCGACTTTCTTGACGTCGTCCAGCTCATTCGCGATGCCGACGTGATCTACCAGTACCCGATGGTGGACAAGGACCCTCTTCCCTCCTGGAACTTCGGACGCACAACTCTCCTCGGCGATGCCGCGCACCCGATGCATCCGGTTGGTGGCAACGGCGCATCCCAGGCGATCCTCGATGCGCGCGTGCTGGCCCGCGAACTCGCGTCGCGGCAAACGATCGAGTCGGCTCTCTCCGCCTACGACAGCCAACGCCGCCCCGCGACGGCCGCGATCGCACAGTCGAACCGGAAGGCGGGCCCGCACCGCTGTCAGGACCTCGTGGAGGAGCGAGCACCCGACGGATTCAACGACATTCTCGACGTCATGACCCGGCAGGAGCTTGAAGGAATCGCCGACGATTACAAGCTCACCACCGGGTCAGAAATCGACCGATTGAACAACCGGGAGTCCCTGTCGGTTCCCTCATCGGTCGAATCCCGGCCCGAGCCCGACGCTTCCAGCGCGCCCTGATCAGACGGTCGTCGAGCGGATGCGATCATGGGCGCGCACGCGTCGTATAGGCGTGGCCGGGAGTTCGCCCCGGGTCGAAGTCGTGCCCGGTATCCCGGGAGGGCGCGCGGCGGAGGCCTCGCTGCCGCCGGGGCTCACACTCCCCAGTCCGGGCGCAGCGGCATCCCCGCCGCGCCGTCCTCGCCGGTCTTGACGCCTAATACCTGGTGCAGCTCGATCTCGCGGCGTTCGAAGGCCAGCCGGCAGGCCGCCAGGTACAGGGCCCACACGCGGGTGCGGCCCGCGCCGGCCTCCGCGACGGCTGCGTCCCGGTGCGTTTCCAGGTTCGCGCACCAGCCGGCCAGGGTGGCGGCATAGTGCTCGCGCAGATTTTCCGAGTGCCGGACCTCCAGTCCGCTGTCGTGCATGGCCGTGATGATCTCGCCGGGCGCCTCCAGTTCGCCGTCCGGGAAGACGTACCGGTCGATGAAGCCGCCGGAGCGGTGGGGCACGCCCGTGTCCGGGTTGGTGATGCAGTGGTTGAGCAACCGGCCGCGCGGCTTGAGCCGGCTCGCCAGGAAGCGGAAGTACGCCGGCACGTTGCGGGCGCCGATATGCTCGGTGAGGCCGATCGACGAGATCGCGTCGAACCCGGACTCGGCGACGTCCCGGTAGTCCAGATATCGGATCTCGGCCCGATCCGCCAGACCGTTGGCCACGATGTCCTTCTGCGCCCAGCGCGCCTGTTCCTGGGACAGCGTGACGCCGAGGGCCTGCACGCCGTAGTGCCGGACCGCGTGCTTGACCATTCCGCCCCAGCCGCACCCGACGTCGAGCAGCCGCATGCCCGGTTCAAGGCCCAGTTTGCGGCACACGAGGTCGAACTTGTGCGCCTGTGCCTCCTCCAGCGAACTGCCGGCGGCCGGGTAGACGGCGCAGGTGTAGGCCATCGATGGGCCGAGGATCAGCTCGTAGAACCGATTGGAGACGTCGTAGTGCCGGGAGATCGCCTCGCTGTCGCGGGCCCGGGAATGCCGGAGTCCCGACAGGGTCCGCTGCGCCCGCCCGGGCAGTTCCTCGGCCGGCGGCCGGACCCGGCGCAGGTGCCGGGGCCCGAGGGCGCGCAGCAGCCAAAGCCGGTCCGCTGGGCGGAGCTGGTCGACGTGGGCGGCAAGGGTGCGCAGCGCGGCATACAAGTCGCCGGTGACCTCCAGGGCGCCGGAGACGTAGGCGCGCGCCAGACCGAGGTCGCCGGGCGAGGACATGAGGTAGTCCAGCGCGAGCGGCGAGCACACCCGGATCGCCACCGGCGCGTCGGCCGGTCCGGCACTGCTGCCGTCATAGGCGGTGATCGACACCGCTGCGGTCGGCCCGAGCACTCGCTCGAACACTTCGCCGACAGATTTCGTTGCCTTGCTCATGCTCGTCTCTCTTCACGCGGCCGAACAGTCACCGACGGCGGACGCATTTCTCGTACAGGTCGAGCAGCCGTCCCTCCGGGTCGTAGTCGCCCTTGAGCTTCCGGAAGGCGGTGCCGTTGTACAGCCGCCAGAACTCGTCTTCCGGGTAGAAGCTGTCGGAATACAGCGACTTGCGCCCGCCGAGCTTCGTCACCTCGGCTTCGATCATGCGGTTGTGCACACTGTCATCCTCGCCGGGCGCGAGCGGCACGGCAGACCAGAACCCGAAGTTGACATAGAGCGTTCCGGAATCGAGCTCGTACAACGGCCAGCGCGCTCCGCCGGGCCGTGGCCGGATCGGGCAGACCCACACCGGGCTGATCCGGATCTCGCGCTCGAAGAAGTCGAGGAACTCGGCCGCCCGCGCGAGCGGCACCTCGATGTCTTGCACGATCGTCTCTTCGGGCGGCAAGCCCCGCAGCCGCAACAGCCGGGCGGCGATCTGGAACCGACGCTCGAACGCGACGATCTTCCAGTAGACCGACGAACGCAGCAGCCGACGGCCGAGCAGCAACCGCGGCAGCCGGTGCTGCACCCCGAACGCCCGGGAACACCAGAACCAGTCGGTGTCCCAACGCCACAGGTAGTCGCGAACGGAGAGGTAGTCGGTCGACCGGCGCCGGATCGACTGGTAATAAATCTGGAGCCACGTGTAGTCGCTCGTCGCCGGCGCAGTGTCGGTGAAGGTGCCCACGGTCAGGTAGAGCTCGTCCGGGCCGAACACCGTGCCGTCGACGAAGTCCACCAGCTCCCCGTCGTGGGTTCGGGTTTCGCAGACGGCGGCGAGGCCGGCGAAATACGCGCGTGCGTCTCGGTACCGGAGGTGCCGGAGCCGAACGTACGGTTTGACCGGTTCCAGCTGGATCCGCAGCCGGAGCGCGTAGCCGAGGGTGCCGTAGGAGTTGGGGAAGCCGTGGAAGAGTTCGCGGTGCTCGTTGTCCGGCCGGGCCACGACGACCCGGCCGTCCCCGGTGAGCAGCTCCATCTCCAGCACCGACTCGTGCGGCATGCCGTTGCGGAACGACGAGGATTCGATGCCCAGCCCGGTGACCGCGCCGCCGAGGGTGATCGTCTTCAGCTGCGGCACGACGAGCGGCATCAGGCCGTAGGGCAGGGTCGCGTCGACCAGGTGCTCGTAAGTCACCATGCCTTCGACCTCGGCGGTCCGGGTCAGCGGGTCGACCCGCAGCACGTGGGTGAAATCCGAAACGTCCAGCCCCGGCGTCTTCGTAGCGGCCCGGGACCGGAAGAGATTCGACGTCCGTTTCGCCAGCCGAACCCGGTCGTGCGGGGCGATCCTGGCCAGCTGTGACCGAAGCCGCGAGACCCGGGCCGCGTGTTCGGCGAACACCGGCGTGTCAGCGGCTTCGGGAGGCCCGGTCGCGCTTTGGTGCCCACCAGGAAGATCGATAGCCACGCTAAGCATACTGCCACACTCGGGGCAGGGGAGCAGGCTCGCGGAGCGTCATTGCCAGCAGAGGGGCGGACGTGCCGGGCGGCGTGAACGTCGGGCTGCTGGCGACCGTGGCCCGGTACGCGCTCGACGCGGACCTGCACGTGATCACGGAAGGCATCTTGGATTCCGGGCGACGTGCTCGCCCAGCTCGTGGCCGATCATCGCGGTCGTACTGGTGGGTTCGGAGTGGAGCGTCGTTCCTGCACCTCTGGGACGCCGCAGCGTAAACGGCATCGGCTGCGATGGAAGTAATGCCCCATCGCAGCCGAAAGCGCATCTGCGCGGCAGAGCGTGCGGTCAGCGGGAACCGGCTCCCGTTTTCTCTGCGGGCAGGTGCGAATCGCTTGTCGCGGGCGGAGTCTGCCGCCGGGCGACGAGATGATCTCCGGCGTCGGGTGAGTCGAGAGGTTGTCCAGCACGACGTGCACATCCTTGCCCGCGTGCGTTTCACCGCGCCACCGAGAGTTCCGGTTTCAGCTGGCGGTCAGAGCTGCTCCGGGGACACTTCGATCAGCGGCAGTTTCTCCAGCTCCGCAACGGACATGGCGCCTGCGGCGCTGCGCAGGCGTTCCTGATGCTCGGTGATGCGGCGTTCCACGATCCTGCTGAGTTCGTAGGCCAGCGCGCCCGTCTGGCGGACAGTGGCGTCGTCCAACGAGGCGCGCGGGGCGGAGGTGACGGCGATGCCGGCGGCGTGTCCCTGGGAGTCCTGCGCGGCACCGACCGCGACCTGTTCCCGCGGGTTGTGGACGGGGTCGGCGTAGTGCTTGCGGAGCTGCCGCAAGACCTTGTGCCACGCCAGGACTTCGCCGCGCAGCTTGATCGAGGTGACGTCCTCCTCGCTGAGCTGGCCGCTGGCGAAGCACCGCGCATAGGACAGCAACGCGGTCGTCCAGAGCGATTCCACCGTCAGATCATCCCGTTCGCCTTCGGGGGCTAGTGCCGCGACCAGTCGCTCGCAACAGCTCAGCACAGTCTGCAGGTCGTCGAAGGCCGACACTAGGCCGGTCAACGCCTGCGCATCCGGCGTGGTGAGCTGCCGGATAGCAGCGGGCGGGGCCGAGGTGTTCGTCATGGTGGGACCTCTCTAGCGAGCGGGGTGACAATGCCGTACTCGTGGATCTTGCGGTACATCGTTGCGCGCGAGACGCCAAGCAAGCGGGCTGCGTCGACTTTGTTGCCGGCCGCTTCTTCGAGGCCGCGGAAGATCGCGTCGCATTCGGTCGCCTCGATGCGATTGAGGTGCTTGCGCGTGACGGTGTGGAACTCCGGCGGCAGTTCGCACAGGTGAGCTGACCGCGCCGAAGAACTGCTCGCCGTAGCTGAACCCAGGAAGCAGTTCCGCCCCTTCCAGGTGCAGGTCCCGGTTCCCGGTGCGCCGACTCAGCACGATCCCGGAGGGACCTGTCGCGATGATGCTGATCAGCTGGTCGCCGAGCCGGGCCAGGGCGGGTTCGGCACCGCGGACCAAGGGGATCTCGAGATCCGGGTCGTCGAGGTAGGGCGGCTCGATGCGGTCGGCAGGCACCTGGAAATCGTGCGAACGGCACCAGTCCGAAAGAATCGGCTTGGGCACCTGCTTGGTCTCGAATGCCGCGGCGGTGCGGATCCGGATCTGCGCCAGGTTTTCGTCGTCGGCGACCACCGCGGCCGCCGAACTGTTCGATTGGGGGAGCTCGTCCAACGCCAGATCCCCCTCCTGCACCCGCAACACACGGCGGAAGGAACACATCGGGTGTCCTGAAGCTCAGGGTACGGACAGCGCGATGCCGATGGTGTCTCAAGTTGAGACATCATCGGAACGGACTGGGGCGTATCCTGGAGTACGGGGCGACGCAGCCCCCGAGCCGCACCACCCACAACCTGAGACGAGACGTCGCACCTATCGGAAGTCAAGGCCGGCGTCGCACGGAGCACCCGCCCGCTAGCTGAAACCGTGCTTTTAGCGCCCGGCACTGAACTGGCAGCGACGTATTCCGCGTGGTCGCGAAATGCTTGACGTGCTCATACCGAGGTGTCGCTCGTCTCTTCGGATTCCTCGGTCGCGAAGCCGATAGCCCCCTTCGGACAGCGCTGTGCCAGTGCGCTACGCGCTGTCGGCGACCGATCGGTGGACCACCTGCCGGCTGAGGAGGGCACGTGTTTCTTCAGGCGGCAACCCGAGTACGTCTTCGCAGATTTCTACCGTGTTCTCACCGCTGAGCGGGGCTGGTCTGGACGGAGGTACGGTCAGGCGCTCGAAGGGGGCTGCGACGTTTTCCATCGGCAGGGCGCCGTCGAGGAGCGGGTGCCGCATGGTCGTGAAGGTGTTGCGGGCGCGCAGTTGCGGGTCGTCGAGCAGTTCGGGTTGCCGAACCATCGGTGCTGCCGCGATTCCCTGCTCCTGCAGTATTTCTGCGGCCTCGGCTGGCGCGCGGCCGGCGGTCCACTTGGCGACGTACTCGGCCAGGTCGCCGTCCGGGGGTGCTCCGCAGACTTCGCGGAGTGCCTCGGCAGCTCGGGTGTCGATCACGCACCACTCGTCGTCGCCCGCGCAGGCGAACACCGTGTCCGCGTTGCCCGCGGCGGCCGAGCCTGATCGCAGGCCCGCCAAGGCGGCCAGTGCGGCGAACTGGTGAAGGACCACGTCGGACTGGGCGATCTCCAGATGTGCGCCGCGACCGGTTCGCTCTCGGGCCAGCAGTGCTGCTGCCACCGTCAGCGCACCCAGCTTCGCCGCTACGTGGTCGGGGAACACGGTGACGCCGTCCCATGACTCAACGTCTTCCGGTGCGTACTTCCACAGGCTCGTGACTCCGCACGCGGCGCGGACCAACGGGCCGTACCCGAGGCGGTTCGCCCACGGTCCGTTCCGGCTGAACGCGGAGCTTTCCAGCACGACGATCCTGGGGTTGACCGCCGACAGCCGGTCGTAGCCGATGCCGAGCGAATCTAAGGTGCCCGGCTTGAAGTTCGCCAGCACCACGTCGCTGCGGCTGGCCAGGTCTTCGAACAGCCGACGGCCTTCGGCGCTGCGGAGGTCCAGTCCGAGGCTGCGTTTGCCGCGATTGCCCCACGCGAACGACGCGTTCATCGCCTCGCCACGGCGGGTCTGGCGGAGCCCGTCCGGGAACGCGGTGTTTTCGATCTTGATCACGTCCGCGCCCAGGTCGGCGAAAGCCCGGCCGGCTTCCGCGCCGAACACGATCACGCCCAGGTCGAGGACGCGAATGCCGGAGAACGGGGCCGCACCGGAACCGAAGCCAGGCAGCGGTTCCCGTGGCCGCCACCGGCTGTCCTCTGTGGAGGGAACAGCTGGACTCGGCGACCGGATTCCGAGCCGACGGCCGTCGACGTCGGCGAACCCGACGGGCAGTGCCAGTTCGAGGCCGGGCGCAATTTCCCGGTTGGCCACCGTTCCGCACGCAATAAAGTGGTCGCTCGCCACCGCGTCGCCGAGCGTGAGCACCTGCGCGAGCGGCACTCCCCGGCGGGCCGCGTCCTCGACCAGGTCTGCCGCGACCCGAGGAGCGAACAATGCACTGATCAACGGTTCCAGGCGGTCGGCCGCAGCCACGCGTCCCGCGATGGAGCGGTAGGAGGGGTCGGCGAACTCCTCGGGCTCCCCGAGCCAGGAGAACATGCCGCGCCATTGGCGTTCGCTGAGCAGGCACAGCCGGACGAAGCCGTCGGCGCAGCGGTACACCGGGTAGACGTCCGCCGGCGGGCGGCCGCGACGGACTTTGCCGGACCGGCCGGCCGCGGCGGAACCCTGGGCGCCGAACGCGGGGTCGAGGCCGGTGACCAGGGCCTCTTGGTGGGAAAGATCGATGACTTGCCCACGGCCGGTTCGGCGGCGCAGGACGTGGCCGACGAGTGCGGTCCACGCCGCTTGGGCGGCGGCGGTTGCCTCGGCGATGCTTTCGGGCGGGAGCAGGGGTTCTCCGCCTGGGCGTCCCGATCGCGACAGGGAACCGTTGAGCGCCAGCAAGGTTCGTGCGGTCGCCTGCCACCCGCTGCGCGGACCGGTGCGGCCGAAGGGCGAGCTGATTACGACGGTTAGGTGGTCGAGCCCGTCGATGCCGAGCTGATCCAGTGCGCGAGGCGTCACGAACGCGATGTCCGCGCCGGCGAGCAGCTGCCGGACGCGGGAACGGTCGTCCGGGACGTCCAGATCCGCGGCGATTGCACGCTTGTTCGCATTACGGACAGCAAAAGGAATCGATACACCGCCGACTGCGGGGGTCTGGTGCCGCAACGGGGATCCGCCCGGCGGCTCGACCTTCACGGTGTCGGCGCCCAAGTCGGCCAGCAGCCGGGCGGCCGCTTCCCCGACGGCGTCGCCGAGATCGACGACGCGCACGTCGTGCAGCGGCAGCTTCCCCGCAGTCATCGCGGATCCTCCTCGATCGGCTGCTGTTAATCTAACGTCGTTCGGTTTATTTGCCAATCCCTGGAGGTTCGATGTCCACTGTGATCACTTACCGGGTCGACAGCCGGGTCGCGACGGTCCTGCTCGACCGCCCGGACCGTGGCAACGCGATGACGCTGGACTTGTGCGAGCAACTAGTCGACGCGATCGACCGGGCGGAGGCCGACGACGAGGTCGCCGCCGTGGTGCTCACTGGCGCTGGCCGCAACTTCTGTGTCGGCGCCGATCTCGATGAGGGTTTCCATCACGGCGACCGCGAGCCGAGCCCGCAGTTCACCGCGTTCGCGGAGCGCTTCGGCGAAATCGGGGGAGTGCCGCGCGACGCCGGCGGGGTGGTCACGCTCCGACTGGCCGGGATGCTGAAGCCGCTGATCGTCGCGGTGAACGGCGCGGCGGTGGGCGGCGGGGCTTCCATGGTGCTGCCGGCCGACATTCGGGTGGTCGGCGAGTCCTCGCGCCTCGGATTCGTATTCCCGCGCCGCGGCATGCTCACCGAGTCGGCGTCGAGCTGGTTTCTGCCGCGACTGGTCGGCATGGCTCGAGCGAGCGAGTGGGTGCTCACCGGTCGATTGCTCGACGCCGCCGAGCTTGTCGCGTCCGGTCTGGCGAGCCGGGTCGTGCCAGACGGCCAGTTGCTCGATGCTGCCTACGGCATTGCTCGCGAAATCGTGGCCAACACGTCCACGGTGGCCGTTTCCCTGTCGCGGCAGCTGTTGTGGAGCATGCTCGGCGCGGCTTCGCCGTGGGACGCGCACGCCGTCGAATCGCGCGGAGTGCACCACCTGCCGGCGCAGGCCGACGTCGCCGAGGGCGTGCGAGCTTTTCTGGACAAGAGATCGCCGGACTTTCCGTTGCGCGTGCCGCGCGACTATCCGGACTACGGTCCGCGGTGGCCGGACATCCGTGTGCGGTGATTGCGGCGCGGGGCGGCCCCGGGGGTGCTTGACGCGTCCGCGTCGGCCGAACCGTCGGGAGTTCGACCGTCCGAGGTGCGGGCAAGGGGTTCACAAAACTAACGTGATTAGTTAAAGTTGGATGAGTACCGACGAACGGCAATGGAGCTGGAGGTGGGCGATGGACCGCGAAACGACGCTGCGGATGACCGTCGTCGACCGGCGCCCGCTGGCTGACGGCGTCGTCGGACTCGTCCTGGCGTCGCCGGATCAGGCGGTGCTTCCGGCATGGCGCCCCGGCGCGCACGTGGACCTCGAACCCGAAGGCGGCCTCGTCCGGCAGTACAGCCTGTGCGGCGATCCGGCGAACGCCGACCGCTGGGACGTCGCGGTCCTGCGGGTCGAAGACGGCCGCGGCGGCTCTGCCTGGATTCACGACAAGCTCGAAGCAGGCGACGAACTGAAGGTGCGCGGTCCGCGCAATCGATTCGAGCTCGAACCGGCTGAGTCGTACCAGTTCATCGCCGGGGGGATCGGCATCACGCCGATCCTGCCGATGATCCGTGCCGCCGAGATGGCGGGTGCCGACTGGCGGCTTTCCTACGGCGGGCGCAGCCTGTCCACTATGGCGTTCCTGCCGGAACTGGCGACCTACCGCGACCGCGTCACGATCCTGCCTCAGGACGAGACCGGGATACTCGACCTCGGCGAGCTGCTCGGCGAGCCCGCTCCTGGCCGCCGCGTCTACTGTTGCGGACCTGAGGGCCTCCTGGCCGCGGTCGAACGCGCGATGTCCGAGCGACCGGGCGAATCGCTGCACGTCGAACGCTTCTCCCCGAAGGAGCCGGTCGACACCTCCGGCACGGCCTTCGAGGTGGAGGTTGCCTCGACCGGGCAGCGAGTGACCGTCCACGAGGGACAGAGCATCATCGACGCGCTCGGCGAGGTCGGTGTCTCCGTTGATTTTTCCTGTCGAGAAGGGACCTGCGGAACCTGTGAGACGGGTGTTCTCGACGGGGTTCCCGAGCATCGCGATTCCGTGCTCACGGCCGAAGAACAGGCCGGAAACGACTGCATGATGATCTGCGTCGGCCGATGCGTGCGCGGCCCGCTGGTCCTGGACCTGTAAGGAGATACAGCCTATGAGCGCCACCGTCGGTGCCGCCCTGGCGTGGTGGGCCGCGAATACGCCCGAAGCCGCCGCGTTCGTCTTCGAAGAAGAGACGTTGGACTACGCGACGGCGGAAGCGTGGTCCAGCCGGATCGCGCAGCACCTGCGCGCCGAAGGGGTCCGCGAAGGCGACCGCGTCGGGCTGTTCGCCCCGAACAGCGTCCCCTGGCCGGTGGCAGCGCTCGGCGTGGTCAAGGCCGGTGCCGTCCTGGTGCCGCTCAACAGCCGGTTCAAAGCCGCGGAGCTGCGCAAGGTGCTGGCCGACGCAGGGGCGGATGTCGTCATCGCCGACGATGCGCTGAAGGGGGTGGTCGACGAGGCTAGTACGCGCGGCGGCCCCGTGACGGTGGTGCCGTTCAGCGCCGTCGACGTCCTGCGGGCCGGCCCCGAAACGTCATTTCGCGTCGACCGCGCCGAAGACGAGCCGATCGCGATCATCTTCACCAGCGGCTCGACCGGGCGTTCCAAGGGCGTGGTGCTCACCAACCGCACCCTGCTCAGCATCGTGTTCGAGGCGACCCTGGTCGAAGCGGGTTTCCACCGTGGGTCCAGCACCCTGCTGGTGCTGCCGCTCGCCTTCACGCCCGGACTGGTCTGGGGTCTGCTCATGACCACTGTGCTCGGCGGCAAACTCGTGATCGAAAAAGAACTGTCCCCCTCCCGCGCGGTCCGGTTGATCGAGCAACACCGCATCGAAGCGATCTTCGGCGTTCCGCTCGTGTACCAGGCGCTCGCGTCCGCTCCGGAGTTCGCCGGGGCCGACCTCGAGTCGCTGCGCAGTGCAGTGGTCGGCGGGGCAGCGGTGCCCGTCGCGCTCCTGCAGGCGTGGGCCGCGAAGAACGTCGCGCTGCGCCAGATCTACGGCATGACCGAGGCTGGCGGGATCGCGACTTCGACGCCGGTGCACGAGTTCCGCGAGCACCCGGACACCTGCGGCCGCGGGCACATCTTCACCGAGGTCATGGTGGTGGCCGACGACGGGACCCCGGCGCCGGCCGGGCAGCCCGGCGAACTGGTCATCCGCGGTCCGGGCGTCACCCCGGGCTACTGGGACTCGCCCGAGGTCAACGCCGAGGTCTTCCGCGACGGCTGGCTGCACAGCGGCGATCTCGGCGTGACCGATGAAGACGGCCGGATCCGGTTCGTCGACCGCCTCAAAGACCTCATCATCACCGGCGGCATCAACGTCTCGCCGGTCGAACTGGAGCAAGTCGTCGACGCGATCGACGGAATCGCGGAGTCCGTTGTCATCGCGGTGCCTGATCCGAAGTTCGGGGAGACACCCGCGGTGATCGCCCACGCAGCGCCCGGCGTGTCCGAAGCGGACGTTGTCGCCGCGTGCTCGGAAGTGCTCGCAGACTTCAAAGTGCCGCGCTACGTGGTGCTGCGCGAGGAACCGCTGCCGCGACTGCCCAGCGGGAAGATCAGCCGGACCGCGGTTCGGGAGCAGTATGCGGGCCTGACCGAGCAGTACGCCAAAGTCCGCTGACGATCGCACAGGGAGCCGAAAAATGCCGGCAACGGTGACATTGGAACGGCATGGTCACGTCGGGGTGGTGACCATCCGCCGTCCGGAGGCGATGAACGCGGTGAACGCCGCAGTCGCCGGCGGGATCGGCGAGGCCCTCGCCGAGGCCGACGCGGACGACAGCGTCCGTGCACTCGTGATCACGGGCACCGGTGCGGCGTTCTGCGCCGGAGCGGACCTCAAAGCGCTGGCCCGCCGCGAGGACATCTCGGCCCCAGGGCATCCCGAGTGGGGATTCGCGGGCTACACGAGGCACTTTGTGTCCGTCCCGACGATCGCCGCGGTCAACGGGTTCGCGCTCGGCGGCGGGACCGAGATCGTCCTCGCCTCCGATCTCGCGGTGCTCGACGAGGGCGCCGCGCTCGGTTTGCCAGAAGTGAAACGCGGCCTGCTCGCCGCGGCCGGCGGGGTGATCCGCACGCAACGGCAGATCCCGCTGAAACTCGCGATGGAACTCGCGCTCACCGGCGACCCGGTCGATGCCGAGACCGCCGTCCGCTGGGGGCTGGCCAACCGCGCCGCGCCGTCGGGGAAGGCGCTCGAGACCGCGGTCGAGCTCGCCGAGCGGATCGCGGCGAACGCGCCGCTGTCGGTGCGGGAGACGAAAAAGACGATGCACCGGACCGCCGCGCTCGGTTCCGACTGGGACGAGGCCCCGTGGGAGGTCAACGACCGCGCGATGGGCCGGGTGCTGCGGTCCGCGGACTTCGCCGAAGGCACCCGGGCCTTCGCCGAGAAACGCGCTCCGCAGTGGACGGGGCGCTGACGTGGGCGGGATCGACCGACTGGTCGTCGTAGGCGGGTCGCTGGGTGCGGCGCGGGTCGTCGAAGAAGCGCGCCGGATCGGATTCGCCGGGTCGATCGTCGTGATCGGCCGGGAACACCACGTGCCCTACGACCGCCCGCCGCTCACCAAGGAGTTCCTGACGGCGGAAACGGAGCCGGAGCTGGTCGCGCACCTGCCGGACCCGGAGGCGCTCGCCGTCACGCTGATGACCGGGACGGCCGCGCTGTCGCTGGACACGCGCAACCGGCTGGTTCGCACCGAGCGCGGCGAAGTCGGCTACGACGCGCTGGTGATCGCGACCGGCGGGCAGCCGCGGCCGCTCGAGGTGCCGGGCGGAGACCTGCCCGGGGTCACCACTCTGCGGTCCGTCGAGCAGGCGCGGACCGTCCGGGCGGCGCTCGAACCCGGCGCGCGCGTCGTGGTCGTCGGGGCCGGTTTCGTCGGCTGCGAGATCGCGTCCAGTGCGCGGGCCCGCGGCGCGGACGTCACGGTGGTGGAAGCACTCCCGCTGCCGCTGGCGAACGCGGTCGGCCCGCTGGTGGCCGAACGACTGGCTTACCTGCACCGCCAGTACGGCGTCGACCTCCGGACTCGCACCAAGGTCCGGGAGATCACCGGGAACGGCGCGGTCGAGAAGGTCCGGCTCAATGACGGCAGCGTCGTCCCGGCCGATCTCGTCGTGGTGGGGATCGGGGTGGATCCGACGACCGGGTGGCTGCGCGGCTCGGGTGTCGCGGTCAGCGACGGCGTCGCGTGCTCTCCCTATCTGGAAAGCACCGTGCCCGGCGTATACGCGGTCGGGGACGTCGCGCGCTGGGTCAACCAGTGGAACGGCCGGTCGAGCCGGCTGGAGCACTGGACGTCCACCGGCGAACAGGCCGTGGCGGTGGTGCGCAACGCGCTGACCGACGACCGGAGCCCGTGCGGGATCGTGCCGTATTTCTGGTCTGAGTGGTATGGGCACAAGCTCCAGCTGCTCGGCGAACCGGCCGACGAGGTCGAGCTGCTCGGCGACGCCGGGGGAGCGAGCGACCCGTTCCTCGCGCAGTACCGCTACGACGGCGACCTGGCCGGCGCGTTCGCTTTCGACCGCACCGGGCCGCTGATGAAGCTGCGCGCCGCGGTGCGGAAACGCACCTCCTGGCAGGCGATGCTCGGCAAGCCGGCCCAGCCGGGCGCCGGGCTGATCGGCACCTGAGAACCGGAACTCCGTTCTCGGTTGCGGACATCCATGCTTCCGTTTATCTTATGTCGTTAGATTTAGTGAGGTGGTCACGGTGGACGAAACGGGGACCGACCGCGAAGCGCGGATCAGGCAGGCGCTGCAGCACCTGAAGAACGACACGACCGATCAGTTCGACAAGGTGGAGCCCTTCGAGGCGAGCGAGTTCACAGATCCGGAACTCGCCGCGCGCGAGCGCGATCTCGTGTTCGGCCGGGTCCCGACGATCGTTGCGCACGGGTCGGAGATCCCGAACGCGTTCGACTTCAAGACGGTGCGGATGCCGCGCAACAACGTGATCATCGCGCGTCAGCGCGACGGCGGGGTGAAGGCTCTGGTCAACCTGTGCCGGCACCGCGGCGCGCTGCTGGAATGCGAGGCAAGCGGACGCCGCCGGCTGTTCTCCTGCCCGTATCACCGCTGGTCCTACGACATCGACGGCAAGCTGCGCACGGTCACCCGGGACAACACCTTCGGCGAGCTCGACCGCGCCGAAGCCGGGCTGGTCGAGCTGCCGTGCGAGGAGCGCCACGGGTTCGTCTGGGTGATCGACCGGGCGGGCGCGGAGATCGACGTCGCGGGCTGGCTCGGGCCCGAGATGGACGCCATCCTCGCGGGCTACCGACTGGACCGGCTCGCCTGCGTCCGGCAGGAAGGCTTCGAGGAGCCGACCAACTGGAAAATCATGCAGGACGCCTTCCTCGACGGCTACCACGTTCAGTACGCCCATCCGAACACAGCCGCGAAGTACATCCACACCAACGTGATGGTGTTCGAGGATTTCGGCCGGCACTGCAGGTTCATCGCTCCGCGCAAGAGCATCGACCGCTGGCTCGAGGAGGACCCCGGCGACCGCAGCCTCGTCGAAGACGTCACCGAGACGCACTTCCTCGGCCCGAACAGCACGCTGCTCAAGCAACCGGACCACTTCCAGCTGCTGACCTTCCGTCCGCACCCGGAGTCGCCGACGCATTCGGTCATGGAGATGCGGCTGATCGTGCCCTCGCCCGAGGAAGCGGGTCTCCCGCCGGAGCGGTGGGAACAGCTCTGGGAGAAGAACTGGCAGATCCTGCTTTCGGTGCTGCACGCGGAGGATTTCCCGGTGCTGCGCGATTCGCAGGCCGGGATGGCCAGCCGTGACGCCGGCTCGATGCTGCTGGGCCGCAACGAGGTCGCCAACCAGGTTTTTCGGCGACTGCTCAAGCGGCTGCTGGCGGAAACGGCGGACGCGTGATCGGCTACCGGTGGCGGGAGTCGCTCGACGACGAGGAAACCCGCCAGGTCGACGAACTGCTGACCGCGGCGGCTGCTTTCGACGCCGAAGCGGGATTCCCCACAGCGCTGCCGGCGAAGCGAAGCACGGGCGCGACCCGCCACATCGTGGTCACGATAGCGCCCAAGGGAGAACGCGGGAACGCCGAACTCGACCGGCTGCCCGAGGCGGACATCGTGGCCTACCTTCGGCTGGAGCTGTCCGACGGGGACGGCGACGTCCAGTTCGTCGTGCGCCCGGAATTCCGGTCGCACGGGGTCGCCACCCTGCTCGCCGAGCTGCTCGACGAGCGGCCGGACGGCTGGGCACGGGTGCCGGGCCTGCGCCGCTTGCACGTGTGGGCGCACGGCAATCACCCGGCAGCCGAACGGACGGCCCGCCGGTTCGGGGCGATCGTCGAACACGGCGTCTTCAAAACGCTGCGGCTCCTCGGCGGCTCCCGCCCGTACCGCGGGCCTTCGGCTGACGTGCGGCGATCACCGGCTGCGGAACCGCCGCCGGAAGTGGTTGCCGGGCACCGGACGGCGATGGCTCCGGACGAGCGGGCGCCGTTCGGGCACGCGATGACTCGGCTGTCCGATGTGGACGGAAACGGCAGTCTGCTGGTCGGCGTCGACGCCGAAGACCCGGCAGGCCACCCGGCCTGCGTGGCCGTGGAGACCCCGGATGCCGGCCGTGAGCTTCTGCAGGGTCTGCTGAGCCAGGCATTGCTCGACGTGCAGGAGGCAGGCGCACGCCGGGCGGTGCTGTACGTCGATGCCCTGCGGGCGGACTTCGTCAGCGCTTCACGCGAGCTGGCTTTCGAGCATGACCACTCGGACTTCTGCTACGTCCGCCCGCTCACCGACAACTGAACCACCGACAACGACGTCAACAGCATCACACGGAGGACTGCGACGATGCGTTCTTTCCGCAATTTCATCGGCGGCCGCTGGGCCGACGCCGAAGGCGTTCTGCCGGTGGACGACCCGTCGACCGGCGAGGTCTTCGCCAAGGTGCCCGATTCGCCCGCCGAAACGGTCGACGAGGCAGTGCGAGCCGCCCGGGCGGCGTTCGACGACGGACCCTGGGCGCGGATGTCCCCCGGCGACCGGGCAGGGGTGCTGCGGCGGCTGGCCACGGCGCTGGAGAGCCGATTCGACGTCCTGGTCGACGAGTTGATCGCCGACACCGGCGCCACCGCGCGGTTCTGCCCGATGCTGCAGGTCGGGGCTCCGATGGCGCACCTGCGCGACTTCGCCGACATGGCGCCTTTGCTGGAGCGCCCGGAGAGTTTCCCGATCCAGGCGAGTCCTTCCCTCGGCCAGTGGGAACTGCACCGCGAGCCGGTCGGGGTGGTCGGTGCCTTCACGCCGTACAACTTCCCGCTGTTCATGTGCGTGTGGAAGATCGCGCCCGCCCTGCTGGCCGGCAACACCGTGGTGCTCAAGCCGTCACCGCTCACCCCGGTCGGGCCGGACGCGCTCGCCGCCGCCGCGATCGAGGCCGGCTTGCCGCCTGGCGTGCTCAACATCGTGCATGGCGACCGGACCGCCGGGGAGGCTCTGGTCGCGCATCCAGGCGTCGACCTGATCAGCTTCACCGGCAGCACTGCCGTCGGCACCAGGGTCATGGCCGCGGCCGCCGCCACCGCGAAGGAGGTCATCCTCGAACTGGGCGGGAAGTCGCCCGCACTAGTCCTCCCCGACGCCGATGCCGAACTCGCCGTGCGCGGGACGTTGTTCAGCAGCCTGATGCACGCCGGACAGGCGTGCGTGGCCACGACCCGCATGCTCGTGCCGGACGAGCGTTACGACGAGTTCGCCGAGCTGCTCCAGGAACGTGCGTCGGTGCTGCGGCTCGGCCCGGCCGCCGACTTCGCCACCGACGTCGGGCCGGTCATTTCCGCGGCCGCCCGGATGAAGGTCGAGAAGTTCGTCGCGGCCGGGATCGAACACGGGGCGAGGGCGCTCGTCGGCGGCGATCAGCCATCCGGGGTGCCGGAGGGCGGCCACTACGTCAGCCCGACCGTGCTGGTCGACCTGGACAACAACAATCCGGCCGCGCACGAGGAGATCTTCGGTCCGGTGCTGTCGGTCATCAGGTACCGCGGCGTCGAGGACGGGATCCGCATCGCCAACGACACCCGCTACGGGCTGGCCGCGGCGGTGTGGGGCACGAATCTGGTGCAGGCCCGCGAAGTCGCGCTGCGCCTGCGCGGTGGACTGACCTGGATCAACGACGTCGCGCAGGCCGACGTCGCGCGCACCCCGCTGGCCGGGCGGGGAATGAGCGGAGTCGGCTCGGAGAACGGCGTCGAAGGGCTCTTCGCCTATACCAAGACGCGCAGTCTCTACACCGCCCTCGACACCGACCTCGACGTCCGCGCCTACGGAGTCGTCGGAGGGGAGTGGGGATGAGCAAGGTCGCGACGGTGGATCGCGTGCTGTGCAAGGGACACGGACGCTGCTATCTCACCGCTCCCGAACTGTTCGACTGCGACGACGAAGGTTTCGCGATCGTCGCCGACGAGGCCACGACCGCAGAGCAGATCGCCGAGCTGGACCGGGCCGCGAGCAATTGCCCAGAGCAGGCGATCACCGCCGCCTACCACGGAAAGGACGCCCGATGACCGAACTGAAGGACGCGGCGAGCGCCGACGTTCAGTACGACTTCGACATCCACTCGCCCGATCTCGCCGACACCGTCTACGACGTGTACGCGCAGATGCGGCAGAAATGCCCGGTGGCGCACAGCCCGCGCTACGGCGGCCACTGGATCGCGACCGAGTACGACACGATTCAGGAGATCCTGCGCAACCCCGGGGTGTTCTCGAGCGAATCGGTCAACGTGCCGAACACCATCGGCCAGGACGGCCCGATGATCCCGATCGAGGTGGACCCGCCGGACCACGGCATCTACCGCAAGTTGATCAACCCGCTGTTCTCGCCGAAGCGGATGGCCGATCTGGAACCCCGCATCCGCGAGATCGCCGGCGAGCTGATCGACGAGATGCTCAAGCACGACAAGGTCGATTTCGTCGATGCCTTCGCGAAAGCTCTGCCCAGCAGGGTTTTTCTCGCCCTGATGGGCTGGAACGCCGAAGACGCCGACAAGTTCAACGGCTGGGCCGACACGATCGTGCTCGGCGAACCGGGGGCCAGCGAGGAACGCACCACCGAGGTCCGGATGGGCGCAGCGATGGAGGTCTACGCCTACTTCGCGGAAATGATCGACGAGCGCGCCGACTCCGGGGACGGCGAGGACATCACGCAGATCCTCATCAACGGCACGTTCGAGGACCGCGCGCTGACCCAGTTCGAGGTCCTCAACATCCTGTTCCTTTTCCTCATCGGCGGCCTGCACACCGTGCAGGGGCAGCTCGCGCACACGGTGATCTACTTCGCCGAGCACCCGGAGGTGCGCAAGCAGCTCGTCGACGACCTCGGCCTGGTGCCGACCGCGGTGGAGGAGATGCTGCGCTGGGAGTCTGCGGTCTGCCCGGCGCGCGTGGTGAAGGAAGACCATGTGCTCGACGGCGTCCAGTTGCGGGCGGGGGACAAGATCCTCATCCCGTTCGCCTCGGCCAACCACGACGCTGCCAAGTTCGCCGACCCGGACGACGTCGACCTCGCCCGTGATCCCAATCCGCACCTGGCGTTCGGCGCCGGCAACCACCGCTGCGTCGGCTCCCACCTGGCCCGGCTGGAGCTGCGCGTCGCGTTCGAAGAGCTGCACCGCCGGATCCCCGACTACCGGCTGGACCCCGCCGACCCGCCGGTCCGGCACCTCAGCCAGGTCAAGGGCGTGCTGAAACTGCCGTTGGTCCTCGGCGAATCCCTCTGATAACCCCCGCACAAAGGAGTGTAGAGATGACCGTGAAACTCGGAAGCGTCGAGTTCTACGAGGCGATGGCCGACGCCCTCAACAACGACCCGGAATGGGCCGAAAAGGGAAAGAACATCGACTTCGACATGGCCTACAAGTACGAGGCCCCGGTCGAGGGCCAGTTCTTCGTCAGCTTCGACAAGGGCCGGGTCACCGAGGTGCGCGTCGCGTCCCAGGAAGACCTCGACAAGGCAGACTTCCTCATCAGCGGCAGCAGCGACACCTGGCGCGGATGCTTCGACGGCAGCATCAATCCGACCGTCGCGATGACCCGGGGCAAGCTGCGGGTGCGCGGGAAGATGGCGCAGATGCTGAAGAACATGCCTGCCTTCATGTACATCCAGCAGACGATGGGGAAGGTGGAGTTCGAATGAAGTCGCGCGCGGCAGTCCTGTTCGAGGCGCCCGGCGAATGGGAAATCGTCGAGGTGGAGGTCGACGACCCGAAGGAGTTCGAGGTCCTGGTGCGCTTCGAGCATGCCGGCCTCTGCCACTCCGACGACCATTACGCGAAGGGCGACGTCCCGGCGATGGCCTACCCGTTCTGCGGCGGGCACGAAGGAGCGGGCGTCGTCGAAAAGGTCGGTCCCGGAGTGCGCGACCTGAAGGTCGGCGACCACGTCGTCGCGGCGTTCATCCCGGGCTGCGGCCGGTGCACGTGGTGCGCTCGCGGCATGCAGAACCTGTGCGACAACGGGGCCTACATGATGCTGGGCACCCAACTGGACGGCACTTTCCGGCTGCACACCGAGGACGGGAAGGACGTCGGCCAGTGCTCGCTGGTGTCGACGTTCTCGGAGTACTCGGTGCTGCCGGAATGGGGAGCCCTGAAGATCGACCCGGAGATCCCGCTCTCGGTCGCGTCGCTGGTCGGCTGCGGAGTGCCGACCGGCTGGGGCTCGGCGGTCAACGCCGCCGCGGTCCAGCCCGGCCAGGTCGTGATCGTCATGGGCGTCGGCGGGATCGGCATCAACGCCGTGCAAGGCGCCAAGTTCGCCGGCGCGTCACGGATCATCGCGGTCGACCCGGCTCCGTTCCACCGGGAGGCGGCGCTCAAGCTGGGCGCGACGGACGCCTTCGAGAACATGCAGCAGGCGACGGACCTCGCCCAAGCCCTGACCAACGGGCAGGGCGCGGACTCGGCGATCGTGACCGTCGGCGTCGTCACCGGCGAGCACGTGGCGGAGGCGTTCGCTTCGATCCGCAAGGCCGGCACGGTCGTGCTGACCAGCATGGGCAACGTCGTCGAGTACGGCATCCCGGTGAGCCTGTTCGAGCTGGCTATGTACCAGAAACGGATCCAGGGCTCGCTGTTCGGCATGATGCAGCCCACCCGGGCGGTCGAGGACCTGCTGCGCCTCTACCAAGAGGGGCACCTGATGCTGGACGAGCTGATCACCCGCCGCTATTCCCTGGAGGAGATCAACCAGGGCTATCGCGACATGCACGCGGGCATCAACCTTCGCGGCGTCATCGACTTCTGAGGACGCCAGCGATGACCCACGTCGTCACCCGCGCGTGCTGCAACGACGCTTCGTGCGTCGCGGTGTGCCCGGTGAATTGCATCCACCCCACGCCGGACGAGCCGGACTACGGCACGGCCGAAATGCTCTACATCGACCCGGCCGGTTGCGTCGACTGCGGGGCGTGCGTCGAGGTCTGCCCGGTCGGCGCGATCAGCGCCGACTACGACCTCACCGACGAGCAGATCCCGTTCGAAGAGCTCAACGCGCGGTGGTTCGACGGCCCGGGCCGTCGCGATTACCCGCAGGAGCAACAGGTCGCGCGGGTCCGCGAGTGGGCGGGTGGCGACTTGCGGGTGGCCGTGGTCGGTTCGGGCCCAGCGGCCTGCTATGCAGCCGAGGAACTGCTGGCCCAACGCGGCTTGGACGTCCGCGTCGACATGTTCGAGCGGCTGCCGACACCTGGTGGTCTGGTGCGCTTCGGCGTCGCGCCGGACCACCAGGACACCAAGGACGCGACTCGGGCCTTCGCGAACACCATGCGGCGCAAGGGTTTCCGCCTGTTCCTCAACACGGAGATCGGCTCCGATCTGAGGATCGACGAGCTGCGCGAGCGGTACCACGCGGTGGTGGTCGCGGTCGGGGCGCTCACCGACCGGCCGCTCGGGATTCCGGGCGAGGACCTGCCGGGCAGTCATTCGGCGACGGAGTTCGTCGGCTGGTACAACGGCCATCCCGACTTCGCCCATCGCACCTTCGACCTGTCGGGGGAGCGGGCGGTGGTGATCGGCAACGGGAACGTGGCGCTGGACGTCGCCCGGATTCTGACTGCCGACCCGGAGCGCCTGGCGAAGACCGACATCGCCGACCCGGCCCTGGCGCAGCTGCGGTCGAGTTCGGTCCGCGAAGTCGTCGTGGTCGGGCGGCGCGGGCCCGTGCAAGCCGCGTTCACGACGAAGGAACTGCTCGGCTTGGCGCGGACACCCGGGGCGGACCTCGTGGTACGGCCGGAGGAACTGCCGGAGCCGGACGGCGAGTCCAAAATAGACCTTTTGGCCGAGCTGGCCGGTCGCCGGCCGAGCGCGGACCGTCGGGTCGCCCTGCGGTTCCTGGCCGCGCCGACTGAGATCACCGGCGACGGCTGGGTGGAGGGTGTCCGGTTGTGCCGCACCCGGCTCGTCGCGGACAACGGCGTGGTGCGCGCGATCCCGACCGACGACTTCGAGGAACTGGCCTGCGGGCTCGTGTTCCGTTCGGTCGGCTACCGCGGTTCGCCCTTGCCCGGCTTGCCGTTCGACGACCGGCGGGGCGTCATCCCCAACGACGCCGGCCGGGTGGCGGTGCCCGGCGTCTACGCGACGGGATGGATCAAGCGCGGTCCGTCCGGTGTGATCGGCACCAACCGCAAGTGTGCGCGGGACACTGTCGGGGCCCTCCTCGACGACTTCCGCGAAGGAAGGCTCCCAGCCCCGGCCGAAGCCGGGGACATCGCTGACGTGCTGCCGCGGCACATCGATCTCGGCGGGTGGCGGCGGATCAACGACCACGAAGTGGACGCGGGGCGCCGGCAGCGGCGGCCGCGAGTGAAGCTGGTGGACGTCGCCGAAATGCTCGCCGTAGCCCGCCAAGACGGCTGACCCGAAGGAGGCACATGGATCCCCGGATCCCGGTCCTGGCCGGCGGCGGCCAGCTCAACCAGCGCGATCGCCCCCGCGAGCCGGTCGACATGATGGTCGAAGCCGCCCGCCGTGCGGCAGCCGACGCCGGCGCCCCCGGACTCGCCGAGGCCGTCGAGTCAGTCCGGGTTGTCGGTCTGCTGTCCTGGCGTTACCGCGACCCAGGGCGGCTGGTCGGGGAGCGGCTCGGCGCGCCGGTCCGGCACACCGTCTACACGGGAAACGGCGGCAGCCATCCCCAATCCCTGGTCAACGACGCCGCGGAGGACATCGCCGCGGGCCGGTGCGACGTCGTGCTCGTGGTCGGCGCCGAAGCGTGGCGGACGCGAATGACGTTGAAAGCCGACGGCCGGCGTCCGGAGTGGACGGTACAGAGCGACGACGTCCGCGAGCCGGAGCGTCGTCCGGACGTGCCGATGCGCGATCCCTTGGAAGTGCGGGCGGGACTGGACCGCCCCGCCTTCGTTTATCCGCTGTTCGAGCAGGCGCTCCGCCTCGATGCCGGGCGCGGCATCGAGGAGCACCACGCGCGGATAGCGTCGCTCTGGTCGCGATTCAGCGAGGTCGCGGCCGGGAACCCGGCCGCGTGGACCCCCCGCGCGCACACTCCGGCGGAGATCGCGACGCCCGGGCCGAAGAACCGGATGATCTCCTGGCCCTACCCGAAACTGATGAATTCCAACAACAACGTCGAACAGGCGGCAGCGGTCCTGGTCTGCTCGGCGGCGGCTGCGCGGCGGTTCGGCGTGCCTGAGGACCGCTGGGTCTTTCCGCGCGCCGGTGCCGAGGCTTCGGACACCGCGGCCGTCGCTGCACGGCCCCGGCTCGCCGGTTCCCCGGCGATCGGCGCTGCTGGTCGGGCAGCGCTGGAGCTGGCTGGCGTCGGAGTCGCGGAACTGGGCCCGATCGACCTGTATTCGTGTTTCCCCTCCGCGGTGCAGGTCGCGGCCGCGGAACTCGGGCTGCCGGTCGACGATCCGGCGCGCCCGCTCACGATCACCGGCGGGCTCACCTTCGCCGGGGGGCCGTGGAACAACTACAGCACGCACGCGATAGCCACGATGATCGCCGAAGTCCGGCGCACCCAGCGTCCGGGGCTGATCACCGCGAACAGCGGCTACCTCACCAGACACTCGATCGGCGTCTATTCGCCGTGGCCGGGCGAGGGATTCCGTCGCCAGTCGGCTCAAGCCGAAGCGGACCGGGTGCCGCCGACCGCGGTCGCCGCTGACTACACCGGTCCGGCCGAGCTGGAAGCGTGGACAGTCGCGTTCACCCGGGACGGGGAGGCTGACACCGCCATGGCGGCCCTGCGCACGGCGTCAGGCGCACGGACTCTCGCGCGCTGCGACGACCCCGGCACAGTCCGCCAGTTGGTGCACGAAGAGGACGCCGGCATCAAGGCCGACGTACGCGAAGACGGCACTTTCACGCCGAGATGAGGAGTTCCCGATGACGGTTGATTTCGAGACGACGTACCGGCGGCACGTGGCCATGGTGGTCGAAGGCGACCGCAAGGGCATCTTGAACGACATGGCACCGGGCTCGGTCCCCTCGGTCTTTCGCGGAGTGAACGTGCCGCAGGACAAGGTCGGCTCCGCCGAGGTAGTGGCCGTGCGGGTCGAAGGCGACCGCGCGACCGGCGAGGCGGTCTACCGGACTCCGGACGGTCCGATCGGGCTGAGGTCCGGATGGGGGCTCGTCGACGGAGAATGGAAGGCCGACGGGCTGGAAAACTTCCCGGCGGGCGACGAGTGACCAGCGCTGAAACCCTTCCCGCCGGTCCGGCTCCAGACGGCGCCGACCTCGCCTTCTGGGAAGGCCTGCGCGCCGGCCGGCTCAAGCTCCCACGGTGCGCCGACTGCGGAACATGGCGGGCGCTTGGCCGGCCGGTCTGCGCCGAATGCTGGTCGTTCGACCTCGCTTGGGAAGAGGTCGAGCCCGAAGGCACGGTCTACACCTGGATCCGCAGCCACCGCGCGTTCATGAGCGAACTCGACGTCGAAACCCCGTACGTCACCGTGCTGGTCGAGTTGACGGGCGCGCCCGTGCGATTGCTGGGCATTCTCGTCGACGCCTCCGGCGACCCGGCGATCGGCGATCGCGTACAGGGCGTCATCGAGCAGCCCGCGAATGCCGAATGGCCGGTGCTGCGCTGGAAGACAGGAGGTCTCGCATGACGTTCCGCGGTGCCACCGCCGTGGCGGGCGTGTCCGAGTTGCACTACCCGCGCGGCGGCGCTCCGGCGGGGGAGCGCGCGCTGGTCCTGGAGGCGATCCTCGCCGCCTGTCGCGACGCGGGGATTTCCCCTCGCGACGTCGATGGATTCGCCTCGTATGCAGGCGGAGACAACAGCGGTCCGGTACTTGCCGCCGACCTCGGAATCCGCGAGCTTCGCTGGTCGAGCATGGTGTGGGGCGGGGGCGGAGGGGGTGTCGCGGCGGCGATCGGTGCGGCCGCGGCGGCGGTGGTTTCCGGGCAGGCGGAATGCGTCGTGGCTTTCCGCGGCATGGCCCAGCGCGATACCGGACGCCTCGGCTACGCGAAGTACTACTTCGACAACAACTATCTCCCGCACGGTGTGGCGACGCCGGCGCATGTGTGCGCGTTGCGGACCCAGCGGATGCTCGAACACGACGGCGTGCCACGCAGCGCGATGCGGAATCTCGTCCTGGCAGCCTACCGCCATGCTCAGCAGAACCCGGACGCGGCCGGTTACGGCAAGCCGCTTGACGAAGCGAAGTACGACGCGTCACCGCTCATCGTCGAGCCGTTCCACCTCTTCGACTGCTCCCGGGAAAACGACGGCGCGGTGGCTCTGGTGATCACGGCGGCCGAGCGGGCAGCGGAACTGGCCCAGCCGCCGGCTTATCTCCTGGCGGCCGCGCAAGGCGCGCCCGGCGGGTACTCGGCTCTCACCGAGAACGACCGGCACTACACGTCGGCGGGCTTCGCGGCGGGCGACTCCGGAGCGGGCGTGGCTTCGCGGTTGTTCGACCGAGCCGGCGTCAAGCCCGGCGAGGTCGATGTCGTCCAGGTTTACGAGAACTTCAGCGGACCGGCGGTCGCTTCTCTCATCGACCACGGTCTGTGCCCGCAGGGGCCGGCGGCAGGCGAATTCATGACGGTCGAGAACCTGACCGCCCCCGGCGGCGCGCTGCCGGTGAACACCTCCGGCGGCAACATCGCGGACTCGTTCGTCAACGGCATGGGCCTGGCAGTCGAGGCCGTCCGCCAGGTGCGCGGTACCTCGCGCAATCAAGCCGGCGCCGCCGACACGTCCTTGTTCATCGGCGGGCCGATGGCTCCCCTGGTCAGCTCCGTGCTCTTCGGCAGCGACCGGACTCTCTAGGAGGAATCATGACGGCACCGGAACTCGACCGGCCGGACCTGTACATCGACGGCGAATGGGCCGCGCCCGCCGACGGCACCGCGCACGAGGTGATCGAGGCGGCGACCGGCGAGACGCTCGCTACGGCCGCGCTGGCGAACGCCGACGACATCGACCGGGCGGTCGCGGCCGCGAGCCGCGCGCTGAACGGTCCGTGGGCATCGCTGACCCCGGCCGAGCGCGCCCGGCTGCTGACGGCGTTCGCCGCCGAGCTGAACGCTCGGCGCAAGGAGACGGCTGCTTTGGTGAGCCGCGAGAACGGCATGCCCCTCGCGCTGTCGCGGCTCGTCAACGGCAGCGCGCCCGCGTTCATCGCGCAGTACTACGCGGGCCTGGCTGAATCCCTCGATGAGGAGACCCGGCCGAGCCCGACCGGCGGCGACACAGTAGTCAGGCGGGAACCGGTCGGCGTCGTGGCTGCGGTGACCCCGTGGGACTACCCTCAATCGCTGGCGATCATGAAGATCGCGCCGGCGCTCGCGGCGGGCTGCACCGTAGTCCTCAAGCCGCCGCCCGAGACCGCCCTCGACGCCTTCGTCCTGGCGGACGCGGCTGCCGCCGCGGGGCTGCCCGCGGGGGTGCTCAACGTGGTTCCAGGCGGCCGAGAAGCGGGTGCTCGCCTGGTCGAACACCCGGACGTCGACAAGGTGGCGTTCACCGGCTCGACGGCTGCCGGCCGGGCGATCGGGGAGGTCGCCGGCCGGCTCCTCCGGCCGGTCACCCTCGAGCTGGGCGGCAAATCGGTGTCGCTGGTGGCCGAGGACGCGGATCTCGAACTGTTCGCATCGAAGCTCTTGGACGTCTCGCTGCCCAACAACGGCCAGACTTGCCACGCGGCGACCCGGATTCTGGCTCCGGCGAGCAGATACCGCGAGGTCGTCGACGTCGTGACCGAAACGGTCGCCGGCCTGACCGTCGGCGACCCGCTCGACCGGGCGACGCAAGTGGGCCCATTGGTCTCCGCCGTCCAGCGCGAGCGGGTCCTCTCCCACATCGCCCGCGGCACTGACTACGCCAAGCTGACGGCCGGCGGCGGCGCCCCGGACCGGCCCGGCTGGTTCGTCGAGCCCACCGTCTTCGCCGACGTCGACAACAGCTCGTCGATCGCACAGGAGGAGATCTTCGGACCGGTCCTCTGCGTGATCCCGTACCGCGGCGAGGACGAGGCGATCGCGCTGGCCAACGACAGCGAGTACGGCCTGGGCGGTGTGGTGTGGAGCGACGACGCCGAGCACGGTCTGGCGCTGGCGCGCCGGATTCGGACCGGCACGGTCGGCGTGAACCACTACGAGCTGCACATCAATGCGCCCTTCGGCGGTGTGAAGGCGAGCGGTCTCGGCCGGGAGCTGGGACCGGAGGGCATTGCGCCGTACCTGGTGGCGAAGTCGATCTACCGCCGCTGATCAGGCGGTGACGTCGAGCTGGCCGGACGCAGTGGTCTCGACGCTGCCGAAGTGCGCGATCCCCAGCAGGTAGCTGCGTACGGTGTGCTCGAAGATCTGCCGTGCGTTCAGTCGATTGGCCCGGTCGGCGGCGGACAGGACCGGGTGGCGCTCGGGATCTGCGTGGGGGAACTGCACCCGGCTCCGCGACGCCGGCCGCATCGCCTCCGCGATCGTCGCGCCGAGCGAGAGCTTCTCGAGCCCGTCGAGGATCTGGACGTGGAGCTCGACCGGCACGCCGCATTCCTGCAGGTACTGTGCTGCGCTTTCGTACAGGTCGATCAGCATGTCGCGCGGCAGGAACTGCAGCAGGATCGGCGCGGCCCGGCGGTGTCGCAGCACCGCGGCGCGGAAGTTCAGACTGAGCTGGGTGAACCACTCCGCCCAGTCCCCGGACACCGGCTTGCGCGGGAAGACGGTCTTGGCGACGATGGCCTGGGCGACCGCGGTGAGGATCTCGTTCTTGTCCGCGAAGTGGTAGTACAGCGACGGGGCTTTGACGTGCAGCTCGCGCGCGAGGCGCGGCAGGCTCAGCGCCTCCGGGCCGTCTTCGTCGATGATCGACAGTGCCGCCTCGATCGTGGCCTCGCGGCTGATCAGTGGTGTGCTCGGACGCGGCACCCGTCCTCCTCATGTCGCCTATTCCCGTCTTCCTCCTGATTGTCGCACGACGACGGAGCACCGGTTCTCCTCCTTCCCGGGAAACTGTTAACCAAACCTCGGAAGGTTTATGGCCGGAGCCGCGGTGCGAGCCCGCCGGTCTCCCAAGCCGTGCGGGGTGTTCAGGTCGGCGATGCGCGAAGCCGAACCGTGGGACGCCCGGATCGGGTTCCGGAGTCGTTCGCCGCCGGTGGATACGGCGACGCTGCCGGCTTGCCCGGCGGTTCCGGAGATGGCCCGTGTGCGGTTCGGCCGGTTTTTCCTGGGCGGCAAGGCGCCGTCTACGGGGGAGCGATCGCGCTGCTGTTCGACGAGGTACCCGGGCGGCTTTCCGGCATTTCGGCCGCTGACCCGCGCGTACGGCGTCTCTGACCGTGAACTTCCGCTCGGTCGCGCCGGTCGGCGAGGACTTGACGGTGCGCGTATGGTTCGCCGGGGCCTTTTCATCGTCCTGAACGACGGGCAGAGCTGAACGGTCGTGTCCGATGCGGACTTTCCTGGTCCGTTCATCTTCCACAGTGGACTCACTGGGGTCGTGTCGGACGGTGGTATCCGGCGACGCCGTCTCCTGCTGCAAGGTTTCTTGACGGCAGCTTCGGTCCGGATTCTGTCACGTTTCACCCGCACGGGTGAGTATTGCCGGACGAGTTATCTACTACCATTAGATAAATTGGTCCACTCGGGACCGTGCACCCGGATCGCGAGGAGGCGTCGGGTCATGCAGCAACGTCGCTGGGAGTGGAAACCGGAAGAAACCTGGTCCTGGGTGCATGCCGCGCAGGACGGCGACAGTGCGGGTTTCGAGCTGATCTACCGGCATTACTCGAAAGTGCTGATCGCGTACTTTCTCGGCCGCCCGTTCGATCTCGCGACCGCAGAAGACTTGACGAGCGAGACCTTTGTCCGTGCCTTGCGGGCGATTCGCGACGTGCGCTATCAGGGCAAGGACGTCGGGTCCTGGCTGCTCACGATCGCGCGCAATCTCGCGTTCGACTACTGGAAGTCGAGCCGATACCGGCGCGAGATCGCAGTGTCGGAGGACGTCGACCTGGAACGCGCGGTCGATGGACCTGAACGGCGCGTGCTGGCCGCGCTCGATCTCGACGAGGTCTCGACCCGGCTCACCGCGCTCTCCGCGGAGCAGCGGCAATGCCTGCTGTTGCGGCGAGTGCACGGATATTCGGTGACGGAGACGGCGTCCATGATGAGCCGCTCCGAGGCGGCGATCCGGCAGTTGAACTATCGCGCCGTGCGCCAGCTGGTCGCCGCGGGCGAAGGCTGATCGGCCGAGTGCTCGGCGACCGTTCGGGTTGACGCCGGGTGCGATGCCATGTTTAAACTAACGACAATAGGTAACTGGTCCGCAATGACGCGACAAGCCGGCGACGCTGCCGGCGAAAACCAGGAGACGACAATGGCGAACTCCGACGGCCGAGTGCCCGGTGCCGGAGACCACGCGATCAGCGGTCTGGGATCGGCGGCGGTGCTCGCGGACCTGCCTTCCGGCCCGCCGCCGACCTTCGAAAAGCCGCCGGTGGCGGCGAAACTGCCCGCCCCGGTCTTCGGTCCTCTGGAGCAAGCGGGCGCGATGGCCCAGTTGCTGGGCAAAGTCGTGTGGAGCGCGGTGCGGCACCCGGTCGGCTACTGGCGCGCGGTGCGCGACGAGATGTACACGCTGCTCAAGCTGTGTTGGTTCCCGATGATCCTCGCGGTGTTCACCTTCGGCGTGATGGTCGCGATTCTCGGGATCAACTTCACCACGCTGATCGGTGCGAACAACCGCTACGGCCAGTATTTCTTCATCGCCAGCGTCCGCGAGTTCTCGCCGTGGATCAATTCCATGGTGGTGGCCGGCATCATCGGCGCCGCGCTGGCCGCGGATCTCGGCGCCCGCCGGGTCCGCGAAGAACTGGACGCGTTGCGCGTCCTGGGCATGGACCCGGTACGGGAACTCGTGCTGCCGCGCGTCGTCTCGGCTGTCTTCATGACCGCGCTGCTGAACCTGGTGGCGATCATGATCGCGGTTCTCTCCGGGCTGTTCGGAATCATCGTGTTCGGCGGGGTCTCCGGCGGAGAGTATTTCTCGACGCTGTATGCGAACCTGACGCCGATCGAGGTCTGGGGCTCTTTCGCCAAGAGCGCTGTCTTCGGTCTCGTCATCGGAGTGGTCTGTTCCTACAAGGGTTTCACCGCCCAAGGCGGCGCGATCGGCGTCGGGCGGGCGGTGAACCAGGCCGTTGTGATCTCGTTCGTCGTCATCTGGCTGATCGACTTCGCGTTCAGTTCGATCATGCTCGGCCTGAACCCCGAAATGCAAACGGTCCGCTGAGAAAGGGCGTCCGATGACCAGTGTGGCGAACCGTCGCGCACCGCTCGGCCGGGTCGGCCAGTTCCTGGAGAACACCGCGGACGTGGTCCGTTTCTCCGCCGGAGCGGTCCGCAGCGTCGGCAAAACCCGGCTTTACGCCTCGGAAGTGTTGCGCCAGGCCGGAATTCTCGTGCTGTCCAGCGGCCTGGTGATCTGGGGGATGGAGTTCGTCATCGGCGGCGTGTTCGCCGTCGAAGGCCACTACATCAGCCGTCAGTTCGGCGCGCAGGGCCTGGTGGCGGTGTTCCCCGCGCTCGGCGGGCTGCGCACCTGCGCGCCCGAGATGTGGGGCTGGATCCTCGCTGCCAAGGTCGGCTGCGGAATCGTGGCCGAACTGGGCTCGATGCGGATCACCGAGGAGATCGACGCCCTGCAGGTCATGGGCATCCGGCCGAAGCCGTACCTGGTCGGGACCCGGGTGCTCGCCGCTTGGATCGCCATGCCGTTTCTCTATCTGGTCGGCCTCGGGCTGATGTACGTTGCTTCCTACCTGATGCTCGTCCCAGTCCTCGGCACCGTGTCCGAAGGCGGTTTTTCCGCGGTCCTCTGGGCTTTCCAGAGTCCGCTCGACATCCTCTTCTCGTTGCTGTGGACCATGGTCGCGGGAACGCTGATCGTACTGGTGGCCTGCTACTACGGGTTCAACGCCCGCGGCGGCCCGGTCGGGGTCGGCATGAACACCGCGAAGTCGATGCTCGTCAACATGGTCCTGATCAGCGTGGTCGGGATGTTCTGCCAGCAATTGTTCTGGGGCGGATTTCCCAACGCCCCCATCGGAAACTGAGGTTGCTGTCCGATGTCCGCCCGCTCCGGAGGTCCCATGCCCGCCCCCGTCAACGATGCCGCGCTCACTCAGCCGCCGCGCACGGCCGCCCCGGCCGGCGCCGCGACCGTCGAGATCCGCAACGTGTACAAGTCGTTCGGCTCGTTCGACATCCTGCGCGGGTTGAACCTCAGCTTCGCCGACAATGCGATCACCACGGTGCTCGGCCCGTCCGGCACCGGGAAAAGCGTTCTGCTCAAACACATCGTCGGGCTGCTGGAGCCGGATTCCGGTGAAGTGCGGGTCTTCGGGGACGACATCTGGAAGGCGGGCGAGGATCATCGCTACGAGCTGCGCAAGCGGTTCGGCGTCCTGTTCCAGGACGGTGCGCTTTTCGGATCGATGGACGTTTTCGACAACGTCGCTTTCCCCTTGCGCAAGCACACGGATCTGTCCGAAGCGGAGATCACCGAGATCGTCATGAGCCGGCTGCGGGAAGTCGGGCTCGAGGCGGCGAAGAACAAGGAACCCGGTTCGGTCTCCGGGGGCATGCGCAAGCGCGCCGGGTTCGCGCGGGCGCTGGTGATGAATCCCGAGGTCGTCTTGTTCGACGAGCCCGACTCCGGCCTTGACCCGGTGCGCACCAGCCTGCTCAACGACCTCATCCTGCAGATGCACGCCGAGCACGGCGGCACCTACGTGCTGGTCACTCACGACATCCGCACGGCGCGCAAGGTCAGCGACTACGTCGGGTTGATCTGGAAGGGCCGGCTGATCCACTACGGGCCGACCGAAGAGGCGTTCGCCTCCGACGATCCGTTCGTGCGCCAGTTCCTCGCCGGGGACTCGGCCGGGCCGTTGGGGATGGACTGACGATGCTGCGCAGGAGACTGTTCGTGCTGGGCGCGGTGGTGGTCATCGCGGCCGCGGCGCTGACCGCGTACTCGTGGTGGTCGCGCGACACCGGCGGCTACCGCGTGCGGCTCGTCATGCCGTCCGCCGCGGGTCTGGTCGGCGGCGCGCCGGTGCGGGCCAACGGGACTGACGTCGGCCAGATCCAGTCGATCGAGGCCAAGGACAACCAGGCCGTCATCACGGTGTCGATCGACGCGGCACACGCCCCGCTGCACACCGGAACCACCGCCTGGGTCGAGACCCGGTCGGTGCTGGGGGAGCGCAACATCGAGGTGAAGCCAGGTCCTGCCGCCAATCCGGCGGTGCCGGACGGAGGCCTGGTCGAAGCCCGGCCGCAGGTCAACGTCGAGGACGTGCTGGAGGTCCTCGACCCGCAGACCAGGTCCCACGTGGACAGTGTGGTGAAGCAGCTGGACCAGACGCTGAAGGGCCGGGAACCCGACCTGAACGCGACGATCAAGACCGCCGGTCCGACCGTGCAGGCGCTCGGCCAGGTGCTCGGCGCGATCGGCCACGACGGCCCGGCGATCCACGAACTCGTCGGGAAGCTCAGCGACCTGACCAAGGTGCTCGCGCAGCGGCAGGACAAGCTCCGCAACACGGTCGGCAATCTCGCCGTCCTCGCCGGCCGGGCCGCGGGTCAGCAGGAGGATCTCGCGAACGCGCTCAGCGCGTTGCCGGCCACCCTGCAGGACGCCAAGGCGGGCCTGGACAAGATGCCCGGGGCCGCGGACGCGGCGAAACCGCTCCTCGACGATCTGCGCCCGGCAGCGGACAAGCTGCCGTCGGTCGCCGGGAATCTCGGCCCGCTGCTGCAGGACCTGCGACCCACGATCGCCGATCTGCGCCCGACGCTCGACGCGGCCAGCACTCTGCTGAACTACACCCCAGGTCTGCTGGACAGCGTGCACAACACCGCACCCGGGCTCAACACCGCGGTGCAGGGCCTCGCGCCGACCCTGCGCTACCTGCGGCCCTACACACCGGAGCTGGCCGGCTTCCTCGCCAACTGGGGCTCGGTGTTCGCGGACTACGACTCCACCGGCCACTACATCAACGGGCTGGTGGTCGCGTCGCCGACGAGCGTGAACGGGCTTCCGGTGCACAGCCTGCCCGGGTTCACCCGGCAGATCGCCCCGGTGCCCGGGGAAGCGGGCGGACAGCCGTGGTCCGACGCGAACGGGGAGGGCATGCGATGAAGAAGCTGCGCATCGCCGTCACGACCGTCGTCGTGGCCGCCGTGGCAGTCGCCGGAACTGTGGTCTGGCAGGCGAAAAAGGACGACGGCAAGGCGACCGTGGTCGCGATGTTCGCCGACGCCTCGCCGCTGATCCCCGGCAACACGGTGAACCTCCGCGGGATGCGGATCGGCACCATCACCGGCATCGGCCTCGACCACGGGCAGGCCCGCGTCGAGATGTCGGTGGACCGGGGCGTGCTGCCGCTGCACCAGGACGCGCACGCGACGGTACGGCCGGTCAGCCTGCTGGGCGAACGCTACGTCGAGCTCGACCCGGGCACCGCGGCGGCACCGGAATTGCCTGCGGGGCAACCGATCGCCGTCGACCACACCAGCGCGTCGGTGGACCTGGACCAGATCCTCAACTCTCTCGACGATCCGACGTCGACCGCGCTCGCGGCCTTGGTCACCACACTCGGCGAAGGCTCCGCTGGCCGCTCCGGCGATGTCGCCGCGGCGCTGAAGGCGCTCGAACCCGCGATGACGCAGACCGGCGAGCTGAGCAGGATCCTCCAGGAGCAGAACGGAGTCCTCACCGAACTGCTCGACCGGGTGCAGCCGGTGGCCGGGGCGCTCGCCGCGAACAGCGGGAACAACCTCGACCAGCTCGTGGAGTCGTTCAGCCGCACCCTCGCCACGATCTCCTCCAATCGCGAAGCGCTCCAGAACACGCTGACCGAGCTGCCCGGGTTCCTGGCCAACGCCCGCCGAGCCGTCCAGCAGCTGGCCGGCGTCGCCCAGCAGGCGACCCCGATGCTCGCGGACGTGCGCCCGACCACGGACAACCTGGCGAAGATCAGCCAAGAGCTGAAAACCTTCGCCGACACCGCCGATCCCGCGCTGGCCGCAGCGCGCCCGGTCCTCGACCACGCAAAAGCGCTGTTGGACCAGGCCGCGCCGCTGGTGAAGGCACTCCGTCCGCAGCTGGCTGACCTGCGTACCGCGTCGGTCGCCTCGATCCCGCTCGGCCGCGAGCTCGCGGACAACATGGACGGGCTGCTCGCGACGATCACCGGTTGGGGTCTTGCCTGCACTGGCTACGACTCGGTGGCGCACTACTTCCGCGGCATGCTCGTCGCCACTCCGAAGCCGTTGCTGCAGACCGTGCAGGCGGAGGTGCTCGGCTCGCCCGGCAGCGGCAAGAGCGCCCCGAAACCGCAAGCCAATCCGGTTCCGGCGGTGCCCGACCCGGGCAACGCCACCGGGCTCACCGCCGACCAGGAGAAGTCGTTGATCGGACAGCTGCTCGGCGGGGGGCGATGACCGTGGCTCGCGTCTCCCGCGCCCAAGGCCGGTCGTTCTACCTCGGCCTCGTCATCCTCGTTCTGGCCGGCGTCGTGACCTACGTGTCGCTGACCGCGGACCAAGGACTGCCCGGCTCCGCCCGGACCGAGGTGAAAGCGGCGTTCGATGACGTCGGCAGCCTCACCGCGGGCGCGGACGTGCGCCGCAACTCGGTGCGGATCGGCCGGGTCGCTTCAGTCGACCTGGTCGGCGGCCGGCCTCAGGTGACCATGGAGCTCGACGGCCACCAGCCGGTGTACCGCAACGCCCGCGCGGCCATCTGGGACCAGTCGGCGCTGAGCCAGAAATTCGTCGAGCTCCTGCCCGGCGACGCGACCGCGCCGCCGCTGGGCGACGGCGTCATCCCCGCGGCGGCGACCGAGGGCTCGGCCGACATCGCGCGGCTGTTCGACGTGCTCGACCAGCCCACTCGCGATGCCGCCACGAGCGCGGTGCGGCAACTCGGCACCGGCATGGCCGGGCACAGCCAGGACCTGCACGACCTGCTCGGCTCCTTGCCCGGCATCCTCGGCGACACGGGCGCCGTGGCGTCGGCGATCGCCTCCCGCGAAGCCGACTTGCCCGCGCTGCTGGCCAGCACGGACCGGCTGGCCGGACGTTTCGAAGGCCGACAGAAGGACCTCGAGTCGCTCGTCGTGCAGCTCGACCAGACGCTGCAGGCAGTCCACGTCGACGACGGCAAGCCGCTGGCCGACACGCTGAAGGCTGCGCCCGACCTGCTGCGGCACGGCACCGCCGCGGCCGCCGCGCTCACGCAGCCGCTGGCCGACGCGCGCGCTGCCGTCACCGACCTGCGGACCGGTGCGAAGTCTCTCGGCGACGCGACCCCCGATCTGCGAGGCGTGCTCCAGGAAGCGCCAGCCCAGCTGCAGAAGATCCCAGGCTTCGCGAACCAGGCCACCCCGGCGGTCGACAGCCTCACCCAGACCTTCGCGGACCTCCGCCCGCTCGCAGCGCGGCTGGGCGACGGCCTGCCCGCGCTGACTTCTCTGCTGCAGACGCTCGCGCCCTACGCCCCGGAAATCGGTGACTTCGCCTACCACGGCGGGCT
This sequence comes from Amycolatopsis benzoatilytica AK 16/65, assembly GCF_000383915.1. Taxonomy (NCBI): domain Bacteria; kingdom Bacillati; phylum Actinomycetota; class Actinomycetes; order Pseudonocardiales; family Pseudonocardiaceae; genus Amycolatopsis; species Amycolatopsis benzoatilytica. The sequence continues at coordinate 4,682,845 of NZ_KB912942.1, read as the reverse complement.
GGTCTTCGCCGGGCACGCGGGCGACCGCCACTACATGCGCGTTGAACTGGTGCTCCCCGGGCTCGCCGGCGCGACTGCTGGGGTCACGCCGCTCAACGCAATGACGCCGGTGGCGCGCAACCCGTACCCGGCCCCCGGACAGGACACGCAGGATCGGGCGCAGGGCCCGGGTTTGCTCGGCGGGAGGAACTGACTATGCACCGGCTGAAGAAGGTCCCGCTCGTCTGGCAAGGGTTCGCCTTCGTCGTCCTGCTCGTGCTCGCCGTCGCGCTGCTCTTCGGCAAGCAGTCGATCGTCACCGCACTGCGGCCCGGCGACGAGATCGCCGTCCAGTTCAGCCGCGATTACAAGCTCAAGGCCGACGACAGCGAAGTCAAGGTCGCGGGCGTGCCGGTCGGCACGGTCTCCGGCATCGACCGGTCGGCACCCGGCTCGGTCACCGTCACCGTCAAGGTCGACTCAGGCACGCTGGACAAGCTCGGCACCGAGCCGAGCGCGGCCGTGCGGCCGACCACGATCCTCGGCGGTCGCTACTTCGTGGAGCTCATCCCCGGCGGTGCGCACGGCACGTTTTCCGGCGGGAGCATCCCGGTCCAGCGCACCTCGACCCCGGTCGAGCTGGACGAAGTCCTGTCGGCCGTCCAGCCCCGCGCGCAGCAGGGCATCCGCGGCAGCGTCGGAGAACTCGACCAGACCCTTGCCGCCGGCGGCAAGGACGCGATCCGGGACCTGGTCCGGGACGCGCCAGGCACGCTGGCCCCGGCCGGAGACGTGCTCACCGCGGCGCTCGGCACCCGCCCCAACACCGATCTGGCCAACCTCGTCGGCGACGTCGACACCGTCGCGAACGACCTCACGCGCAACGACGGCCAGTTGGCGTCCATTGTGGACGGGGCGGACACCACGGCGGCAGTGCTGGCCAAACAGAGCGACCCGCTCGCCCGCACCATCCACGATCTGCCGTCGACCCTCGCCTCCGTGCGGTCCGGCCTTACCGCTCTCGGAGGCAGTCTCGACCGGCTCACCGCGACGGCACCGAAACTGCGCCCCGCGATCCGCGAAGCGGGGCCGTTGCTCGCCAAGCTCGATCCGGTCCTCGCCCAAGCCCGCCCCCTGCTGGCCGACCTTCGCCCGCTGCTGCACGACGCCCGGCCGCTCGTCGACCAGCTCGTGCCGACCAGCCGGCAGACGACGGCCGTGCTCGACGACGTCAGCGGCGCCCCGCTGCAGCGGCTCAAGGGGCCGGTCGTCGACAAGCTCAACGAAAAGTGGGTCGGCACCGGCCCCTACCGCGGCGGCGGCAACGACGGATACACGCTCGGCCAGGAGGTCGCGCACATGATCACCAACCTCGACATGGACGGTATGCGCACCAACGCGAACGGCACCACGCTCGGCATCCAGGCCGGCTTCGGGCCCGGTTCGGTATGGGGTCTGCCCGGCGGCCTCGACGACCTGGCGGCAGCTCTCGGCGAGCTGGGAGGTGCGCCGAAGTGAACCCCCGCAAGACTTGGCAGCGGATCCGCACTGTCCCCGGCCTCGGCCGAGACGTCCTCGCGACGACTCTCGTCATCGCACTCGGCATCGTGTCCGGCGCGATCATCCTGTCCCACTTGAACATCCACGCGCCGTGGGCGGACCGCTACACGTTCGCCGCCGACTTCGACCAGGCCCCGGCGATCAGCCCCGGCAACAACCAGGAGGTCCGGATCGCCGGCGTCCGGGTCGGGGAGATCACCGGCGCCGACGTGACCGCTGACGGGCACGCCCGGGTCCGGATGGCCATCGACCCCGGACACGTCGTCTACGACAACGCCCAGCTCGTCCTGCGGCCCAAGAACCCGCTGAACGAGATGTACGTCGAGGTGAACCCCGGCGGTCCGCCGGGCAAGCCGCTGCCCGCGGACGGGGTCGTCCCGCTCGCGCAGACCAAGCGGCCGGTGCAGCCGGACGAGGTGTTCGACCATCTCGACGACCGCAGCCGCAACGCGCTGACGACGCTGCTGTCGGAGTCGGACGTCGCGCTGGCGAACGCACCGCAGACGTTGCCCGGAGGACTGCGCGCGACCGACGGGACGCTGCTGAAGCTCAAGCCGGTGGTCGACGCGCTGCGCACTCGCCAGGACACGATCAAGCAGCTGGTCACCGCCTTCAGCCGGATCGCCACCTCGGTCGGCGGCAACGACACGCGGCTGGCCCAGCTCGTCGACTCGACGCAGCAGACGCTGACCGCCTTGTCCGGACGACAGGACGACCTCAGCAAGTCCCTGGCCGAGCTGCCCGGGTTCGCCGGCGACCTGAAGGCGGCGATGAACGGGGTCGCCACCCTGACCACCCAGCTGAACCCGACACTGGACAACCTCTCGGCCGCCTCCGGCGACCTCCCGCCCGCCCTGCAACGCGTCTCGGACACTGTCGACCAGCTCGGCCAGACCGTCCAGGCCGCACGGCCGATCGTCAACCAGGCACGGCCTGTCGTCGCGGACCTGCGGCCGTTGGCCGCGGACCTGAACGGCGCCATGGACGCGCTGAAGCCGACGACCGCCCGGCTCGACGACATGACCCGCAAGATCGTCGCCGCGCTCGACGGCGGCATCCAAGGCTTCGTCTACAACACCAACTCCGTGTTCTCCGTCCGTGACAAGAGCGGTACGTTCCCGCGCGGCAACTTCGGCGTGCAGGTGGACACCCTCGGCACCGGCTACGTGCCGGACCAGGTGCCGGACTGGGCGAAGAACCGGCCCGAGCGAGGGGGCAACTGATGAACCTCCGGTCCCGCCCCGCAGTGCTGCGGCTGAGCCTGGTGCTCGCGTTCGTCCTGGCCTGCGTCGTGTTCCTCGGTTTTCTCCTCGCCCAAGCGGGAGCGAACGTCCCGTTGCTGGGCAAGTCCGCCGCCTACCGGGTGTCCGTCCGGGTCGCCGACGTGGACAACCTGGTGTCCTTTTCCGACGTGCAGCTCGCGGGTCTGAACTGCGGCAAAGTCGCAGGGCTCGACCGCGAAGCGGGCAAGATCCGGCTCGATCTCGACCTGGACGCGGGCGCGGTGCCGCTGCATCAGGGCGTCACCGTGCAGGTCAGCGAAAAATCCCTGGCCGGGCAGTCGTACGTGAAGCTGGTCGACGGCTCCGGGCCGGCTTTGCCCAGCGGCACCGCGCTGCCCGACTCCGCAGTGAAGCCGAGCGTGCAACTGCACGACGTCCTCGCCAGTCTCGACCAGCCGACGCGCGACGCACTGGGCTCGACCCTGCGGTCGCTGGGCCAGGCCACGAACGGCAGCGCCGAGGACGTCGGCCGCGCCATGACCGGCCTGGCCAAGCTCGGCCGCGACGGCCACACGGCACTGGACGCGCTATCGGCCCAGTCGGCCGACCTGCAGGCCCTGATGGCGCAATCGACGACGCTGCTCAACGCGCTGGACACCGGCCAGGGGCAGATCGCCGACCTCGTCTCCGCAGCCAACCGGCTCACGACCGCGACCGCCGGCCAGCGGCAGGCGGTCGAGGCAGCGCTGCGGCAGCTGCCGGGCGTGGTCGGCAGCACCAAGACCGCGGCCGACAAATTCACCGCGCTGTCTGGCTCGCTCGCCCCGGTCGCCGCGGATCTGAAGTCGGCCGCGCCCGCGCTGAACACGGCGCTGGACCAGCTTCCGCAGTCCACAAAGGACCTTCGGACGCTGCTGCCGTCGCTGGGCACGACGCTGGACCGTTCCCCGGCGACGCTGCAGCGGATCCCCGTGGCGGGCCAGGACCTGCGGACGCTGGCGCCGACGCTGGGAGAGACGCTGCGTGACGTCAACCCGATGCTGCGCTACCTCCAGCCGTTCGGAAAGGACATCGCCGCGTTCTTCGCGGGCTTCAACTCGGTCTGGGCGTACAAGGCCGAGGACGGCTTGACCGTGTTGCGGCTGGCCGCGGTGAACATCACCAGTCAGATCCTCAAGACCGGGCTGCCATTGCCCGCCGACGTCGGCCCGCTGATCAAGAGCAACCCGTACCCGCTGCCCGGGATGTCCGGCAACCCGACGATCTACGCGGGGCCGTACCCCCACGTCGAAAGGGATCCGCAATGACGCGACTCCCCAGCCGCCGGCAGCTCGGCGCGTCCGCCCTCATCGCCGTCGCCGTGGCAGCGGTGGCCGCCGGCCTGCTGCGCGTGCGGCTCGACACCAGCACCGAATCGTTCCTGCCCGCCGACGACCCGGCGGTCACGGCGATCCAGGACAAGGCGCGGGCGTTCGGCGGCGATCCGATCGTCGCCGTGGTCGAGTCGAAGCTGCCCACCAAGCTGCTCACCGACCCGGCTCAGCTGCCCAAGCTGCTGGAACTGGAAGGAAAACTGGCGAAGCTGCCCGATGTCGCGTCGGTGTATGGACCCGCGTCGGTGCTGAACCAGATCGCGGCCTCGGCACAGAACCTCCTCGCCCAGATCGCCGGTCGCCGCGACGCGCTCCGCAACGAGGCGGAGCAGAACGCGAAAGCGGCTGGCAAGAGCGACAGCGCGGTGACCGAGGCGGGCCAGTCCGCGGTGCGCGACTTCGACCTTCGCTACGGCACCCTGCTGGTGCAAGGGCTGCCTGCGGGCCTGCCGACGCTGCGCAATCCGCAGTTCGTCAACAACGTCGTGTTCGACGACCAGCAGAATCCGCGGCCGCAGTGGCAGTTCGTCGTTCCGAACTCCTCCGCGGTCGCCGTGTTGGTCCGGCCGCGCGAAGGACTCGACCAGGAGGGCACCCAGCGGCTCGTTTCGGCCGTACGCGGCGCAGTCGACGCAGCGGGGCTGGACAGCCGGAAACAAACCATCACCGGCGCGCCGGTGCTGACCGCGAGCCTCGCCGAGGGCGTCCGAGGGGAGCTGCCGCTGCTGGCCGGGCTCGCGATCGCCGTCTGCGCGTTGTGCCTTGGCTGGGTGCGCTGGCTCGGCGGACGGCTGAAGCGCCTGTGGCCGCTGGCGGTGGCGCTGACCGGCACCGCGGCCGTGCTCTCCGCCTTCGGCTGGCTGGACCGGCCGATGTCCCTCGGCGTGCTGGCGTTCCTTCCGATTCTGCTCGGTCTCGGCTGCGGCTACCCGCTGTACCTGGCCCAGCGGCCCGCGGACCGCCGCCGGATCGTCGTCACCGGGCTGTCCAGCGCCGCGGCGGCCGCGGCTCTGTCGTTGTCCCCGCTGCCGTTCGTGTCACAGCTCGGCATCGCGCTGTCCGCCGGAATCGTCCTGACCCTGCTGCTCGCATTGGCGATGCACCCGAAACTGAGCGTCGTGCAGCCGCCGTCACGGTGGCGCCCGCCGTCGATGCCGCGCCGGTACCGCGTCGCCGCCCTCGTCGCCGGGGCCGCCGTGGCGGGTCTCGGGCTGGTGGCGCTGCCGAGCATGACGGTCGAGGCGCAGCCGGAGAAACTCGCGCAGGGCCTGCCGGCGATTGACGACGCGCAACACGTGGAGGCCCTGCTCGGCTCGTCGAGCGAGATCGGGTTCGTCGTGCACGGCGACGTGCGCACGCCCGCCGGACTGGCCTGGCTCGGCCAGGTCCAGCGGAAGCTGATCACCGCGCACGGCGACCAGGTCCGCCCGGTGCTGACGCTGCCGGACCTGCTGGCTTTCCTCGGAAAGCAGCCGACCGCCGACCAGATCAAGGCCGCGCTGCAGATCCTCCCGCAGTACCTGACCTCCGCGGTGATCCGGCCGGACGGACAGGAATCCGTGCTGATCTTCGGTTCGAAGCTCGACGACGTCGCCCAGCAAGCAAAGCTCGTCGATGCGCTCAAGACAGACCTGCCTCCGGCGCCGCCGGGGCTGCGCATCGAGCCCGCCGGGCTGCCGCTGGCCGCGGTGCGCGGCTACGAGCTGGTGTCCGCCGACCGCTACCTCGCGAACCTCGCCGGGGTCGTCGCGACCGGCCTGATCCTGCTCATCGGCTTGCGCCGCCGAGCCGACGCCGGCCGCGCGGCCCTCGCTGCGGTGCTGTCGACCGGCTGGGGCCTGGCCGCGTTGTGGATGGCCGGCGGCGCGCTCAATCCGCTGACGGTGGCGCTGGGCTCCCTCGCCACGGTCACAGCCTGCGAATTCACTGTGGTCCTCGCGGACGCGTGGCGCGAGCGGCGTCCGTGGCTCCGGCGTGCGGTCGGCATCACGGCTTTGCTCGCGGCACTCGGCTATCTGGTGCTGCTCGCATCCCAGATCGCCCTGCTGCGGCAGTTCGGGTTGCTGCTGGCGACGACGACCGCGTTCTCGTTGCTGGCCGCGGTCGCAGTGGTGACCGCTGTCCCGCCGAAACCGCGCGAACTTTCCGCTCCGAGCCCGCACCCGCGGGTCCGTCCCAGCCCCCGACCGCGCGAACCCGCGGAGGTGACCGCATGAAGATCCCGTTCCCCCGGTTGAAGATCCGGCCCAGTCTGGTGCCCGCGCATCCGAAGGCCCAGGTGTTCAGCGCGGCGCTGGTGGCGGTCGCGCTGGCCTGCTCGGCGGCTCAGCTAGTCGTCGACCGGATTACCGCTTTGCCTGACGGGGCCGTGCTGCGGGTGGCCGGCAAGGTGGTCTCGCAGCAGGAGTACCAGCAACGGGTCCATCTGCTTTCGGCGCTCTACGGGGTGCAGGCGCCCCCGGACGGCAGCAAGGCCGACGAATTCGCCCGCGCCAGCGCCAAGGCTGTGGCGGTGTCGATGACGCTGGACAACGCGGCGGCGCAGAAAGGCATCGTCATCGCGGACAAGACGGCGAGCGACCAGCTGACGAAGATCATCCAAGAGGACTTCCCGCTCGGCCGGGACGCTTTTGTCCAGAAGCTGGGACAAAACGGGGTCTCCGAGCCGGACGTCCTCGCCGAGGTGAAACGCCAGCTGGCCAACCAGCAGCTGTATGAACAGGTGACCGACCGTGTCGCCGCGCCGACCGATGTCGAGGTCGCCCAGGCGTACACCGCGCGCAAGGCCCAGCTGGTCCGACCGGAGGCGCGGCACCTGCGCAACATCGTCGTGGCGACCGAGGCGGAGGCGGTGGACGCCGCCCAGCAGCTGAAGTCCGGGAAGGACTTCGCTCAGCTCGCGGGTGCCGTCTCCCTGGACGGCAAGACGAAGTCGGCAGGCGGGGACCTCGGCACGTTGTCCGCGAACCAGCTCCAGCAGGCTTATGCGAAAGCCGCGTTCGCCGCTCCCTCCGGCAGCGTGTTCGGCCCGGTCCAGACCGAGAACGGGTGGAACGTCGGCCAGGTGCTGGGTATCCAGCCGCAAAAACAGCTTTCCCTGGCCGAAGCCAAGGACCAGCTGAAAACCACGCTGCTGGACGAACGCCGGCTCAAGGTCTGGAACGACTGGCTCGGCGGCCAGATGAAAGCGGACAAGATCGCATACGCGGACAAGTACCTGCCGGCGAACCCGGACACCCCGGACGCGGCGGTGCGGCCATGACCGTCGTGCTGCTGCTGGTCGGAGCCGTTGTCCTCGCCGCGGTGGGTGCCGTGGGTTCGGTCAACCTCGACGTCCTGAGCAGCCAGGGCGAACACTTCCACCGCCGCGACGTGCTGAGACGCGGCTGCCACACGTGCTACGCCATCGCCGCGCTCTTCGTGGTCGGCGCGATCGTCCGGATGCTGTGAGGGGATCGGTGAGCCTGCTGGTCGTGGCGGTCGCGATCGTCGCTACCGGAACCGGAAGCGACTGGCCGACGGCGGTGGTGCTCACCGTGATGCTGGTGATCCTGATCCCCAGCGTCGTGATCGACGTACTGGTGTTCGTCAGCCCGAAACCCCAGCGCTTCGACACGTTGCGGGCCCCCGCGAGGTCCCGTCGGCGCCGCGAACCGAAGTCGGAAGGAGAAGCAGATGATCGTCCTGGTACTGGCCGTCCTGTCCCTCGCGAGCCTGGTGACGGGCTACCTGACGGACCGGATGGTGCTGGTCGAAGTGTCCTTCGGCCTGAGCGTGCTCGGCGCCGCGATCCTGGCCGCCACCGCGATTCGGCGGCGCCGGGCGAAGCGGAAGAACGCCGCCGAGCCGGATGAAGACGAGGCAGACGTCGCCGAGGCGGAGGGCTCCGAGGACGTTGAGGACGTTGAGGACGTTGGCGAAGCCGAGCGCACGCCCGCGTTGGTGGTCGTCGTGCCGGGGCGGCGTCGATACCACGTCCCGGAATGCGAATCGGTGCGCGAGACCGCCGTCGAGGAGCTGACCGCGGACGAAGCTGTCGAGGAAGGCTTCAGCCCGTGCACGCGTTGCCACCCGAGCGGTGAGCACGAAGAAGCGGCGCTGGTCAGCGCCAAGGGATGAGAGGTTTCCGCGGCCGTCGAGTCCGTAGTGTGTGCGGAAGTCGGCCGCGGGCCCGGCGACCGGTATCCGGAGTCGCCGGAAAGACGGGGACACGGACCGATCCGCACACTCCGGTCCGTGCCCCCGCTGTCGGAGTTCGCCCTGCTGGAGGAAGACGATGTTCCTCGACCGTGTCCGCGTCCTGGACTTGACCGATGAACGCGGTCTCCTCGCCGGCCGGATCCTCGCGGATCTCGGAGCAGACGTGGTCCAGGTCGAACCGCCGAGCGGAAGCACCGCACGCGGGCGCCTTCCCCGGCCTGAGGGAGACGGCAGCACCTCGTACGTGTGGGAGGCATACGCGGCGAACAAGCGAGGAGTGGTCGCGGATCCGGAAACGCCGGCAGGGCAGCAGCTCGTCCGCGCGCTCGCGGCCGCGGCCGACGTGCTCGTCGAAAACGAAGGGCCGGCCGTCCAGCGGCCGCGCGGCCTGGACGCCGACGACCTGCGGCGGATCAACCCGCGGCTGGTCTACGTCTCGATCACCCCGTTCGGTCGCAGCGGACCCAAATCCGGGTACGCGGCCGCGGACCTCACGCTCTGGGCCGCCGGAGGGCCGCTCGACGAACACCGCGACGGAGACCGTCCGCCGGTGCGCATTTCGCTGCCGCAGGCATGGTTGCACGCCGCCGCCGACGCTGCCGCCGGAGCTCAACTGGCGCTGCTTGCCCGCGGCTCGTCCGGCCGTGGTCAGCTTGTCGACGTGTCCGTGCAGGCCAGCCTCGGCGCTGCCACGCTCGGGCACGTGCTGGCGCACGCGGTCGGCGACCAGCCGCGCGATCCCGACGCCGGGGCGACGCTCCCGGCCGGACGGATCGACCAGTCCGGCAGTGGCGCGGCGACCGACCCGGCTTTGAAGAAGTGGCGCTGCTCGGACGGGATCGTCGAATTCCACCTGGGCATCGGAGCGGCCGCGGGCGCTTTCACCAACAACCTCCTGCGTTGGATGGCGGGCGAAGGCGCAGTCCTTGGCCGGTTCGCCGCACTCGATTTCCGCAAGCTCCCCAAAGCGATCGAGGCGGGCGAGTTCACCCACGAGGACACGCGCGAGCTGCGCTCCCTCATCGCGGGCTTCTTCGCCGGCCGGACCAAGGACGAGATCCTCGACGCCGCTGTAGGCCACAAGCTGTTGTGCGTTCCGATCTTCACCACCACCGACATCCAGGAAAGCAAGCAGCTGGCCGACCGGAACTTCTTCGTCCAAACCGGACACGGAGACCGGCGCCGCATCCTGCCCGGCCCCTTTGCCCGGGTCACCGGTGCCCCCGGGCTCGCGCTGCGCAGACCGGCTCCGCGCCAAGGCGAGCACACCGGCGAGGTACTCGCCGAGTGGCGACCGGCGGGTCCGGTGCGCACGAACACCGTGCGACCGGCCAGGCAGCCGCTCGCGGGCCTGAAGGTGCTGGACTTCAGCTGGGTGGTCGCCGGACCGATGGTCGGGCGAGCACTGGCGGACTTCGGTGCCACCGTCGTGCGAGTCGAGTCCTCGACCAAAGTCGAGACAGCGCGCTACATGCAGCCGTTCGTCAACGGCGTGCCGTCGCGGGAGGGCTCCGCGCTGTACGGGACCTGGAACGCCGGGAAACTCGGGGTCACGCTGGATCTCCAGACTGGCGAAGGACGCGCGGTGGCGCACGACCTGGCCGGCTGGGCCGACACCGTCGTCGAATCGTTCTCGCCCGGGCAGATGGCGCGGTGGGGATTGGACTACGCCACGCTCGCGCGCGACCGTCCGGACTTGATCATGCTCAGCACGTCGCTCAACGGGCAGACCGGTCCGCTCGCGAAACTTGCCGGCTTCGGCAACATCGGTGCGGCACTGTCGGGATTCCAGGCGATCGCGGGGTGGCCGGATCGCCCGATGTTCGGGCCCTTCGGCCCGTACACCGATTATGTGGCACCGCGATTCTCCTTGTGCGCGCTGCTCGCCGCGGTGGAGTACCGCACCCGGACCGGTGCCGGCTGCTACCTCGATGTCGCCCAGGTGGAGGCGGGGGTCTGGTTCCAGGCACCGGAGATCGCCGACAACGCCGACAACGGCACCGTAGTGGAGCGCTTGGGCAACGCCGACCGCGAATTCGCCCCGCACGGCGTGTACCCGACTGCGGTGCGGAGCCGGTTCGTCGCTGTCGCGGTCACCTCGGACTCGGAGTGGCGCTCGTTGGCGCGCGCGATGGGACGGCACGACCTGTTCGACCGTGCGGATCTCGCAACTGCCTCAGGGCGGCGGGCGTGCGCGCGAGAACTTGACGGCGCGGTCGCGGAGTGGACCCTGCGGCGCACCGCCGAGGAGGTCGAAACGGCGCTGCAACAGGTCGGCGTGCCCGCACACGTTTCCGCGTCCAGCAAGGACTTCTGCCTGGACGCGCAGCTGCTCCACCGCGGCCATCTGATATCGCTTCCGCATCCCCGATTCGGTCGCACGGTGGTCGAAGGCCCGCGGTATCTGCTGTCGGAGACCCCGGGCGCGGTGACGGCCCCGGCTCCGGCATTCGGTCAGCACAACCACCAGGTGCTGGCGGACCTGCTCGGCTACGACTCCGAGCGGATCGACCGGCTGGAGAAGTCCGGTGTGCTCCGGTGACCCTTCCGGCCGGTTTCACGCCCGCCAGATCTGCTCTCCAGCCCGGCTCAGCACGATCGTTGGCACGGCGGCGTGTGCCGACAGTCTTGACACCGCAAGCACGAGCTCGGCGACGTCACCGGTGGTGAGCATCGTTTCGAGCCCGATGGTGTCGCGCTTCTGGGCAGCCATGTCCGTGTCCACGTAGCCGGGGCACAGCGCGGTCGCCGTGATGCCGTTGCGGGATTCCTCGAGCGTGACCGTCTCGCAGAGGGAGATCAAGCCCGCCTTGCTCGCGCCGTAGGCGGCCAAACCGGGCTCGCCTGCGACGCCGGTGATGGAGGCCAGTGCGACGATCTTCGCGCCGCGCGCGGGAGCCGTGCCGGCTGATTTCCGCAGCAGCGGGAGGGTCTCCTGGATCAGCTGGAACTGTGCGCGGAGGTTGACGTTCAGCACCAGGTCGTAGGTTTTGAGCGGCAGTTCGGCGACGCGGCCCTCGGCGCCGACGCCGCCATTGAGCACGAGCAAGTCCAGCGCGCCGTACTTCTCGGCATGCTCGGCGGCGAGCCGGGTGATGTCCTCTTCGCGGGCGAGGTTGGCGACGACCGCGTGGATCTCCGCGCCGGTTTCGCGCAACGAGGCTGCGACTTCGAGCAGGCCGGGTTCGCGCCGTGCGGCGATCGTCAGCGCATAGCCTTCGGCCGCGAGCCGGCGGGTGATCTCCAGCCCGATGCCGCGTGAAGCGCCGGTGACCAGAGCCGTTTTCATGAGCGTGCTCCTAGGGTTCGCAGTCCGGCGTCGAGCAGGGCGGGAACGGCCGCGCCAACGGTGTCGAAGCCTTCTCCGACGGTTTGGCCGGCGAGGTAACGCTGGTGGATTCCTTCGGCGATGACGGCGAGTTTGAAGCAGCCGAGTGCGTGGTAGAAGTTCAGTTCGGTCAGGTCGCGGCCGCTGGACTTCGCGTACCGCTCCGCGAGTTCGCGCGCGTCGGGGAACCCCGGGTTGGCACTGGGGGCGTGGCGGACGCCGAGCACGGGTTCGGAGACCGGGTCCCAGTAGGTCAGCAGCAGCCCGAGGTCGGCGAGCGGGTCGCCGAGGGCGGCCATTTCCCAGTCGACGACCGCGAGGATGCGGCCGGGGTCGTCGTGGGCGAGGATCGTGTTGTCGAGGCGGTAGTCGCCGTGCACGACGCCGGGAGTGCTCTGCGGCGGAATCGCCTCGGAGAGGCGCGTGCCGAGGGCGTCCAGCTGGGGCAGTTGCCTGGTGGCCACTCGGGCCCACTGTCCGCGCCAGCGCCGCACCTGCCGTTCCAGATACCCGTCTGGGCGGCCGAAGTCATCGAGTCCGACCTCAGCCGGGCGGATTGCGTGCAGAGCGGCGAGCGAGTCGGCCAGCGCCTCGGCGCAGCGACGCGCGTCTTCGGCCGGCAGGGCGGCCGCGTCGGCCGCACCCCGGAGCGTCCATCCGTCTACATAGGACACGACGGCGAACGGAACGCCGAGCACGGTGGTGTCTTCGCAGAGCGCGACAGCTTGAGCGACCGGCACGGCGCTGTCGCGGAGAGCCGCGACGACGCGGAATTCCCGGGCCATGTCGTGTGCCGTCGGCGTCAGCGGGCCGAGAGGCGGCCGCCGCAGGACCCATTGGTGTTCGCCTTCGTCGACCCGGTAGGTGAGGTTGGACTTTCCGCCCGCGATGAGTTCGATGCTCGGGTTGCCGGTCGATCCTGGGACGTGGTCGGCGAAATAGCGTCGCACCGCTGGGAGATCGATGCCGGGCGGCACCTGGCAGGACCTGGTCATCGTCCGGCCTCCGCTCGTTTCGCGGCCTCGCGGACCGCTCGCTTGGCGATGGACCAGCGGTGCGTTTCCGACGGGCCGTCGTAGATTCGGAACGGGCGCACCTCGCGATACAGGCGCGACAGCGGCGCGTCGCCGGAAATACCGAGTGCCCCGCACACTTGCAGCGCCCGGTCCACTACGCGGTTGACCGCCTCCGCGACGAACGTCTTCGTGATGGACGTGAGGTGCCCGGACGGCGCTCCGGTGTCGATCGTCCAACAGGCTTGGAGGATGAGGGCGCGGCTGGCCTCGATGTCGATCTCGTTGTCGGCGAGGTGTTGCTGCACCATGCCGAGGTCGCCGAGGCGCGCGCCGAATGCGCGACGGGCGGCCGCGTGGTCGAGCGCGACGTCAGCCGCGCGGCGCGCGGTCCCGAGCCAGCGCATGCAATGGGTCGTGCGCGCGGGGCCGAGCCGGACCTGGGCGTATTCGAAACCCCTGTCTACCTCGCCGAGCACGGCGTCGGCGGATACCTCCACATTGTCGAAAACCAGCTCGCCGTGGCCGCCGAAGAAGCTCTCGTCGAGGGTGTCGACGTCCCGGGTCCGCGTCAGGCCGGGCGTCTCGGCGTCGACCAGGAACATCGTCGCCCCGCCGCGAGAGCCGGGTTCGCCGCTGGTGCGCGCCATGACTATGGCGAAGTCCGCGCCGCGGGCGCCGGTGATGAACCATTTGCGGCCGTTGAGAACCCAGCCGGCTTCGGTGCGCCGCGCTGTCGTCGCGAGAGCACTCGGATCGGACCCGGCACCGGGCGCGGGTTCGGTCATGGCGAAGCAGGAGCGGATCTCGCCGGCGGCGAGGGGCCGCAGGTACCGCTCCTGCTGTCCGGCGGTCGCGACCCGCTCCAGCAGGTGCATGTTCCCCTCGTCGGGTGCGGCGCAGTTCAGTGCGAGCGGGCCGAACAGGCTGTAGCCCGCGGCCTCGAACACGGGCGCGCGGTCGCGCAGGCCGAGTCCCAGACCGCCGAAAGCCCGGCTGACATGCGGACTCAGCAGCCCGGCCGCGCGCGCGGCGTCCTGAAGGCCGCGTCGCAGGTCCTCCGGCGCGTCGTGCGCTGAACCGCCATGCGCCGTTTCGACGGGCAAAACGACGTCGCGGACCAAGGCCTCGGTTCGCTGCACGAGGTCGGCCACCTGGGGGGCGAGGGCGAAGTCGACTGGCACGGTGTCTCCTTGCTTGCGTGAAATCTGCGCTTGGCCGCCGGTGAGGCACGCGGTGGTCGGGCCGTCTCAGGCTTTCCAGTCCGACAGCACGGCGGCGGTGTCCGTGCCGGGCTCGGGCGCAGCGCTGGGAACATCGGTCGTGGTCCGGGAGAAACGGGGTGCGGGCGCGGGCTGGACCACGCCGTCCAGTTCGGTGATCGTGCCGCGCGCCGCGAGGTGAGGATGGTGTTCTGCCTCGGCGAAGGTCAGTACCGGGGTCACGCAGGCGTCGGTGTCCGCGAACACCTTCTCCCAGTGCTGTCGCGGATGTGCGCGGAAGATCTCGGAGAACCGGGCGCGCAAGGCGGGCCAGCCCTCGCGGTCAAGCTGGTCGGGAGGGCCGGCGGCGTCCAGGCCGAGTCCGTCCAGCAGTTTGGCGTAGAACTGCGGTTCGATCGCTCCGACCGCGACGTGCCGGCCGTCGGCGCATTCGTAGGTGTCATAGAACGGGGCGCCGCCGTCGAGGAGGTTGGTTCCGCGCTCGTCGGTCCAGGCACCTTCGCCGCGGAACGCCCAGATCATCTGCGACAGCACGCTGGCGCCGTCGACCATCGCGGCGTCCACGACCTGCCCGCGGCCCGAGCGCTCCCGTTCCCACAGCGCGGCGAGCACACCGGTGAGCAGGAACATCGATCCTCCGCCGAAGTCGCCGACGAGGTTCAGCGGCGGCACCGGAGGCTGCCCCGCGCGGCCGATGGCGTGCAGGGCGCCGGTGAGGCTGAGGTAGTTGATGTCGTGGCCCGCGCGCGACGCCAGGGGGCCGTCCTGCCCCCAGCCGGTCATTCGCCCGTAGACCAGACGGGGATTGACGGCCAGGCAGTCGGCCGGCCCGACGCCGAGCCGTTCCGCGACGCCCGGCCGGAATCCCTCGACGAGCACGTCCGCGACCGCGGCGAGACGCCGCACCAGGTCGCGGCCCGCGGGCGTCTTGAGGTCGGCGAAGACCGAGCGGCGCCCGCGCAGCAGCGCGTTGCGTTCCCTGGTGCCCGGGCGGTCCACCCGCACCACGTCCGCGCCGAGGTCGGCGAGGATCATCGCGGCATGCGGGCCGGGGCCGATGCCGGCCAGCTCGACGACCCGCAGGCCAGTGAGCGGGCCGCCCACGTCAGCCCGCCGTCCGGGCGAGGTCGCGGCCGATGATCTCTTTCATGATCTCCGTCGTACCGCCGTAGATGGTCTGGATGCGCGAGTCGAGGAAAGCCTTGGCGACGGGGTACTCGAGCATGTAGCCGTAGCCGCCGTGCAGCTGCAGGCACCGGTCGATCACGCGTTTCTGCAGTTCGGTGGCCCACCACTTGGCCTTCGCGGCGTCGACGGCGCTCAGCGTGCCGTCGTTCAGCGCTCGGACCGCCTGATCGTGGTAAGCGCGGGTGACGTCCAGTTCGGTCGACATCTCGGCGAGCTGGAACCGGGTGTTCTGGAAGTCGCCGATCGGCTTGCCGAAGGCAGTGCGCTCGAAGCAGTAGCGGCGGGTCTCGGCGAACACGGCCTCCGCGCCGGCGAGCGCCGCGGTGGCGATGGAAAGCCGTTCGAGCGGGAGCCGCTCCATCAGCTGCACGAATCCGCGGCCCTCCTCGCCGAGCAGGTTCGCCGCCGGGACGCGCACGTTGTCGAAGAACAGCTCGGCGGTGTCTTGAGCGTGCAGTCCGATCTTGTCGAGCTTGCGCCCGCGGGTGAACCCGGGTGTCCCGGTCTCGACCACGATCAGGCTGAATCCTCGCGAGCCCGCGTCGGGGTCGGTGCGGGCGACGACGATGACGAAGTCGGCGTTCACGCCGCTGGTGATGAACGTCTTCTGCCCGTTGACGACCCAATGTTCGCCGTCGCGCCGGGCAGTGGTGCGGACTCCCTGCAGGTCGCTGCCCGCGCCGGGCTCGGACATCGCGATCGCGCCGATGAGTTCGCCCGCTGCCATGCCCGGCAGCCAGCGCCGTTTCTGCTCCGCGGTGCCCAGCTCTTGGACGTACGGCGCGACAATGTTGTCCTGCAGGGAAAAGCTGGATATCAGTGACGCCGCGCCGGCGCGGGCGAGCTCCTCGATCAGCACGACCTGGTACCGGTAGTCCGGCTGCCCGCCGCCGCCGTCGGCCTCGGGAATGCTCAGTCCGATCAGGCCTTGCTTGCCGGCCGCCAGCCAGACTGGCCGGTCGATGAGCCGGTCGCGGTCCCAGCGCTCGAGGTTGGGCGCCACCTCGCGGATCACGAACTCGCGTACGACTTCCCGGTACCGGTCATGGTCGGCGGTGAACAGGTTTCGGTCCATGGAGGGCTCCTAGAGAAGTTCGATCAGGGTGGCGTTGGCCATGCCGCCGCCTTCGCACATGGTCTGCAGCCCGTAGCGGCCGCCGGTCGCTTCGAGGTGGTGGACCAGCGTGGTGAGCAGTCGGGTGCCGGAGGCGCCGAGCGGATGGCCCAGTGCGATCGCGCCGCCGCGCGGGTTGAGCCGGTCGGGGTCGGCGCCCAGCTCCCGCTGCCACACGAGCGGGACGGGAGCGAACGCCTCGTTGACCTCGTAGGCATCAATGTCCTGAATAGACAGACCGGCTCGGGCGAGGAGCTTCTCCGTGGCGGGGATGACGCCGGTCAGCATGAGCAGGGGGTCGCTGCCGGTCACCGCGAAGCTGTGGAAGCGGGCCTTCGGGCGGAGGCCGAGTGCCTTTGCCTTCTGCTCGTTCATGATCAGCACCGCGGACGCGCCGTCGGTCAGTGGCGAGGAGTTGCCCGGCGTGATCTTCCAGTCGATTTCCGGGAATCGTTGGGCCGCCTGGTCGTTGCGGAACGAGGGGGAGAGGCCGGCGAGTTTTTCGGCCGTCGTGCCGCCTCGGACGGTTTCGTCCGCGGTCAGCGTCGTGCCGCCGACCCGGACCGGCAGGATTTCGGCGGCGAATCCGCCCGATGCCGCGGTCGTGGCGGCCCGTGCGTGCGACTGCGCCGAGAATTCGTCCAATTCGGACCGGCCGAACTTCCATCGGGCCGCGATCAGTTCGGCAGACACGCCCTGGTTGACCAAGCCTTCGGGATAGCGCGCCGCCACCGCCGGCCCGGCCGCGTCCTTGCCGAGGCTCGGCGTGCCCATCGGAACCCGGCTCATCGACTCGACTCCGCACGCGATCACGACGTCGTAGGCACCGGCAAGCACGCCCTGCGCGGCGAAATGCGCCGCCTGCTGGCTCGACCCGCACTGGCGGTCGATGGTGGTCGCGGGCACGGCATCCGGGAATCCGGCCCCGAGAACGGCGTTCCGGGTGATGTTCAGGGCCTGCTCGCCGGCCTGGGACACGCAGCCGCCGAGCACGTCGTCGACCAGGGCCGGGTCCAGTCCGGTCCGCTCGGTCAAGGCGCGCAGGACACGGCTGAGCAGGTCGGCCGGATGCACTTCGGAAAGCTGCCCGCCTGGCTTGCCCTTGCCCGACGGGGTGCGGATCGCGTCGACGATGACGGCACTGGTCATGACAGACCTCCTTGATTGATCTAACGATCGCTAAGTAGAGGAGGGCATGTCAAGACAGTGCGGACCGAGACGTGAGTCACTCCGCTATCTAGCGATCGTTAAGTAGCGTGATCGCCACTGCCGATGCGAGAGGGCCGTGAGCAAATGGTGCGTACGAGGTTCTGCGACGTGTTCGGAGTCGAGCATCCGATCGTGCAAGGCGGCATGCAGTGGGTCGGCCGTGCGGGACTGGTGGCCGCCGTGGCGAACGCCGGCGGTCTGGGTTTCCTCACGGCGTTGACACAGCCGACGCCGGAGGACCTCGCCAAGGAGATCGCGCGGTGCCGGGAAATGACGGACAAGCCGTTCGGGGTGAACCTGACGATCCTTCCTTCGATCAATCCGCCGCCGTATGCGGAGTACCGCGACGTGATCGTGGAAACCGGAGTGCCGGTCGTGGAGACGGCCGGGTTCAATCCGGCGGAGCACCTTCCGGCGTTCCGCGCCGGCGGAGTGAAGGTGCTGCACAAGTGCACTAGCGTCCGGCACGCGGTCAAGGCGCAGGAACTCGGCGTCGACGGCATTTCCATCGACGGGTTCGAATGCGCCGGCCACCCCGGGGAGGACGACATCCCGGGACTCGTGCTCATCCCCGCCGCGGCGGAGAAGATCACGATCCCGATGGTCGCGTCGGGCGGTTTCGGGGACGCCCGCGGTCTGGTCGCGGCGCTGGCGCTCGGAGCGGACGGGATCAACATGGGCACCCGCTTCCTGGCGACTGTCGAAGCGCCGGTGCACGATGCGGTCAAGCAGCGCTTGGTGGAGGCCACCGAACGGGACACCGAGCTGATCTTCCGGCCGCTGCGCAACACCGCTCGGGTCGCGCGCAACGCGGTGAGCGGCGAGGTCGTGTCCATTCTGGGCCAGGGCGGACAGTTCGAGGACGTGCGCGAGCTGGTGGCGGGCGCGCGCGGCCGCAAGGTGTTCGAAACCGGTGATCTCGACCTGGGCGTCTGGACCGCCGGTCTCGTGCAGGGCGTCATCCACGACGTACCGACGGTCGCGGAGCTGATCGGCCGGATCGTCGTCGAGGCGCGTGAACTCATCGCGGGCCGGCTGGCCGGCCTGCTGAACTGAGAGGAGAAGAGATGGATATCGCAGGTTCGGTCGCCTTGGTGACCGGTGGAGCATCCGGACTCGGGCTGGCAACGGTGCGCGCCCTGCACGGCGCGGGCGCCAAGGTCGTCGTCGTGGACCTGCCGTCGTCGGACGGGGAGGCGGTGGCCGAAGAGCTGGGCGAGGGGGTGCTGTTCGCCGCGGCGGACGTGACTAGCGAGGCCGAGGTCTCTTCGGCGCTCGACGCGGCCGCTGCGCTGGGGCCGCTGCGGGTCGCGGTCAATTGCGCGGGAATCGGCAACGCGATCAAGACAGTCGGCAAGCAGGGGCCGTTCCCGCTGCCCGATTTCTCGAAGATCGTCACCGTGAATCTGATCGGCACGTTCAACGTGATCAGGCTGGCCGCGGAACGGATGTCGCGGGCCGCCGCGGCAGGCGAGGAGCGCGGCGTCATCGTGAACACCGCCTCGGTCGCGGCGTTCGACGGGCAGATCGGCCAGGCTGCCTACTCGGCGTCGAAGGGCGGGATCGTCGGGATGACCCTGCCGATCGCCCGCGATCTGGCGAGCCTGCGGATCCGGGTCGTCACCATCGCGCCCGGGCTCTTCCGCACGCCGTTGTTCGCTTCTCTGCCGGAGGAGACCATAACGGCGCTGGGCGCCCAGGTGCCGCATCCGTCGCGGCTCGGCGATCCGGCCGAGTACGCCGCACTGGCCAAGCACATCGTGGAGAACCCGATGCTGAACGGTGAGACCATCCGGCTCGACGGAGCGATCCGGATGAGCCCTCGCTGACCTCCGCTGCATAGACTAGCGCTCGCTAGGCAGAGTCGATGCTGGCGGTACAGCCAGGACAGCGGGGTAAACGATGGATCGGCGGAACGAGCCGACGAGTCCGGCCGGTGAACCGGGAAGCGACTGGCGCGTCTTCGAACCGCTCGAGCTGACGCCGATCCTGGCCGCTGCGCTCGAAGTGTTCCAGGAGAACGGCTTCCACGGCGCGACCGTGCGCGACATCTCGCGTCGCGTCGGCCTGACGGTGCCGTCGTTGTACTACCACCACGAAAGCAAGGAAGGCATCTTCGCGGCTCTGCTGGATCTCGGCACCGGGGAAGCCGCGTGGCGCGTGCGGGCCGCCGCCGACGCGGCGCCCGGCCGAGTGGACCTGCAGTTCGTCAACGTCATTCAGGCCATCGTGCTGCACATGGCCCACCGGCGGCAGCTCGCGACACTGGACAACGAACTCCGGCACCTTTCGCCGGAGAATCGCCAGCACTATGCCGAGCGCCGCAAAGAAGTCGAGAATGTGCTGAGCGGCATCGTCGAGACCGGTGCCCGAGAAGGGATCTTCACCCCTAAAGAGCCGGCGGAAACGGCTCGGGCGTTGCTCGGCATGTGCCAGGCGATCGTGCGGTGGTACCGGCCCGACGGCCCGTTGACGCCAGACGAGCTCGCGGAGCGCTACGTCGACATCGCGTTGATGACAGTCGGTCTCAGCCGTCGGCCCGGGCCTCGTCCGCCGCGCCGCCGCAAGGCTCGGGTGGCCTGACCTGGTCCGCAAAGCCGTTCGACTGTCGGGCCGCCCTTGCCAGCGGGATCGGTGGTCGTTTCCTGCGGGGTCGCCTGTCGGTGCGAAGCGATGGTGGATTGTCGGCCGAGGTCACTGACCGGCCTGGCGGCGTTGCGTCAGCTGTGTGTGACGGTGAGCTGGTGGATCACCACCTGGCCGAAGTTGCCGTCGTCGCAGGGGGATGAGTTGTCGCAGTTGGCCTGGGTGTAGGCGCCCGCTTTGAAGTAGGCGTCGGAGAACTCCGTGGAGATGGTGGTCTGGAGGACGCCGTTGTAGTAGGCGTTGACCTGGCCGCCGTGGACGACGAACTTCGCCTCGAAGGTCGTGCCGAGGGCGTAGTCAGAGGTGACGAGCTTGAAGTGACTGTCGTCGCCGTTGGTGACATACAGCTTGCTGCCTTCGAGGCGGAACACTGCTATGTCGTCATCGGCGTCGTGGATCTGCCCGGCAACCACGTAGGGGCGCTGGGCGGGGAGGTTCGTGACCGCCTCGGAGATGGTCATCGTGTGCGTGCCGGAGGTGGACGACCAGGAGGCGTTCTCCTGGCCGTTGTCGGTCATTTCGCGCAGTTCGGAGCGCGGGTTCTTCGACCCGCTGGTCGTCGCTCCGTTGACCGCGGCTCGGAATTGCACTCCGGCACAGCTCGGAGTGGCGGTGAACCAGGGCGAGCGCGTGTAGGTGGCCAGCTCCGGTTGCCGGATTTCGGTGGGCTTGCCGGCCGAACCGAGCGGGAGCGTTTCCTTCCAGTTCGTCAGGTCGAGGACCTGGGCGGGGTACTGGCAGTCCGCGGCGGCGGCCGGTGCCGCAGCGACCGCGGGCACGCACGTGGTGGTCAAGCCCAGCCCGATCAGGGCGGCTCGGATGTTCATGGCGCCCCCAAGCTGGTGCATCGATTTACCAAATGGTCGCCGATGAGGCTATGTCGGAGATCTTCAGACGTCAACAGAAAGGAATCGTGCGGTGCACCGATACACTGGTGCCGTGGTGACGATCTATCAGGTGGCAGAGGCGGCCGGAGTGTCGCCGAGCACCGTTTCCAACTACCTGAACGGCCGCGTGGGGCGGATGCAGGCAGGTACGCGGACCCGGATCGAGCAGGCGATCACCCGGCTGGGTTACCGGCCGAACCAGGCCGCCCGCCAGCTGCGCACCGGCCGGACCCGGGTGATCGGACTGGTCGTGCCGTCGGTGGCCAACCCGTTCTGGGGCTCCTTCGCCCGGCATCTCGAGGGCGCTGCGCTGGCTGAGGGCTATCGCGTCCTGTTGTGCAACAGCGAGCGCGATCCCGAGAGGGAGCGCAGCTACCTGGAGGAGCTGTGGGACGACGGGGTCCGGGGCGTGGTTCTCTGTTCCGCGCTCCCGTCTCTGGCCCACGCGACGGCGGTGGTCGAGCGGGGCATGCACCTGGTGGCGTTCGACCGGATCGCGCAGCCCGACGACCCGCCGGGCCTGACCGACGTCGCGGTGGACAACGCGCTGGGGATGGCGCTGGCGACCCGGCATTTGCTCGAGCTGGGCCACCGCCGGTTCGCGTTCGTCTCCGGTTCGCTGCGCAGTGTCAACCGCGCGGAGCGGTTCCGCGGGTTCCGAGGTGCGATCGAGGCCGCCGGACTGTCCTTGTCGGACTTCGTGGTCTGGCCTGCCCCGGAAGCCGAGGCATACGGCGACGTCGACCTGGCGGGGCTCGGGCGTGCCGCGGTGGCCGAGCTGCTGGCGCGGCCTCGGCCGCCGACGGCGATCGTCGCGATCAACGACCTCTGTGCCCTCGGAGTCTGCGCTGGCGTCCGCGACGCCGGCCTGACGGTCGGCACGGACATCTCGGTTACCGGGTTCGACGACATCATGCTCGCCGACCTCGTCGCACCTCCCCTGACCACTGTCCGCCAACCTCTTCCGCAGCTCGCGGCGGCCGCGTTCAGCCAGCTTCGGCAGCGCGTCGAAGGCGAGACGTCGGGGCCGGGGCAGTCCGTTCTCCTGCGGCCCGATCTCATCGTCCGCGCCTCCACTGCTCCGCACGCTTGATCAGAAAACAGTGAGACTGCGCCCAGACCAGAAGCGGACCTGAGGGCGATCCGCAAGAATTGTTCCAGCCGATGGACGTCTTAGTGTCTCAGGTCGTCGCGAATTCCGACGCCGACGATTCTGGCACGCTGAGAATCGTGACAGGCTGGAGATGGACTGGATCGCCGCCGGTGGCGGCGGCTGTCGGAACAGACGGTGTCGGCTTCCGTACGACCGACTCACTCATCGGCGGCCCGCCCAAGTCGTCCCGGCCGATCTCTCCGCTCTCGGCGACGCGATGGCCGGCGACCTCGACTACCTGATCTCGCACGCGACCAATGCCCAGCGCGTCGGCTGCCGTCCAGGTGCGGGCGTCCCGCGCTCAGGGGGCGGGTTGCTCCTCCAGCAGCGCGGGGCGGCCGTCCGTGTCGGCGGGCACTGGGTAGAAGCTGTGGTGGCTGCCCGGGTCGACCGCGACGACGTGCGCGCCGTCGGCCAGGTGCCCCGCCCCGGTCACGCCGAGCGCCCGGCCGTGCAGGTCCAGCACGGTGACCGTGCCGCTTTCCGCCGCAACGTACAGCCGGTGCGCGCCGGGGTCGTAGGCCAGTACGTCGGGGTCCTGCCCGACCGGGTTGGTCCCGGTCACCTGCCCGGTGTTCAGGTCCACGGTGAGCAGCGTGGCGTTGCCGTCACAGGCCACGAAAGCCAACTGGCTCGTGGTGTCGAGGGCGAGTCCGTGGTCGTGGTCGCAGCCGGGCAGCGGCAGCCGCCGCGTCACTGCGAACGTGGCCGGGTCGATCACGGCGAGGTCGCCGGTGCCTTGCGCGGCGACCAGCATCCGGTCCCCGGCCGGGTCGTAGACGACGTTGCCGGCTTCGCCGCCGAGCGGGATCGTGCCGCGCACGGCCCCGCTCGCCGCGTCGACGACGGTCTCCGAACCGCCGCTTTCGTTGGTCGTCCACACCGCGCCGCGGCGCGGGTCGAAGGCCAGCCCGTCCGGGTATTCGCCCGTCGCCGCCTGCGTGAGGACCGCGCCGGTGTCCTCGTCCAGGGCGACCATCCGGTTCGCCCCGGTCGCGGTCGCGAACACCCGGTGCAGCGCCGGAACCGCCAGCACGCCGTGCACTTGCGCCAGGTCGCGGATCGTGCGCACCACCCGGTGCGCGCGCACGTCGACCTCGGTGACTTCGCTCGCGCCCAGGTGCGCGACGAACAGCAATCCCCGCTCGGCGTCGAGGCTCGCGTAGTCCAATCGGGAGTTGCCGCCGGGCAGCGTCACCTGCCCGGCTGCCCGCAGCGGCAGCGGCGCCGCGGACGGGGGCCGGTCGCTGCCGCGCGTGACCAGCACGATCGCCAGCACTGCGGCCAGGAGGACTGCGCTCAGCAGCAGCCAGCGCGTCCGCGTCATCGCATCCGTCCATCTCTCGAGCTCCGGCTCGACGGCAACCGAGGTTACAGCGCCCGCAGCGCAGGCGCCGGGAACGTGAGGTGGTCGCGATGGCGATTCGGTATCGAACGCGAAGTGTTGGCCGACCGAAAACGCCGGTCGTTGACGAGGCCGTGAAGATGTGGAAGACGCATAGCCTCGGCGCACTTGGCATTGGACGGGGGCGCCCGGATCCTGTGGAGTGGGTGCCGCTGGCAGATCCGACTCCGTTGACGAGAGGGCTCACGATGGTCGCACTTGCTCGATACCCACGTCACCCGCTGGGGAACTTCCCGACCCCGCTCGAGCCGTTGGTCCGCTTGACCGAGCGGCTGCGCGACCTTCATCCTCGCGTTCCCGCGTTGTGGATCAAGCGGGACGATTGCACCGGTCTTGCCACCGGCGGCAACAAGACGCGCAAGCTGGAATTCCTTGTCGGCGAGGCGATCCAGCAGGGCGCGGACACGCTGATCACCCAAGGCGCCACCCAGTCCAACCATGCTCGGCAGACGGCGGCCGCGGCTGCCGTCGCGGGGATGGACTGCATGCTCTTCCTCGAGCGCCGGCAAGAACGCGACGAGGAGTACGAGCACTCGGGCAATGTGCTGCTCGACGAGATCCTCGGCGCTCGCATCGTCGGGAGGCCGGCAGCCGGCACGGACATGCAGGCCGTGATGGAAGACCTGGCGGACCGCCTCCGCGGCGAAGGCCGCAAGCCGTACGTCATCCCGGGAGGCGGATCCAACCCGACCGGCGCACTCGGCTACGTGGCCTGCGCCTCGGAGCTCGATGCCGCGCCGATCCCGATCGATTGGGTCGTGCACGCCACAGGAAGCACCGGCACCCAGGCCGGGCTGGTCGCCGGATTGCGGATGATGAACCACGACGCTCAGGTGCTGGGCATCAGCGTCCGGCAGAAGGAAGAGCCACAACGCGCCGCGGTGTACCGGTTGGCCCGGCGCACCGCCGCGCTGTTCGGTGCGGAATCACAGATCCTCGAGGAAGCCGTGCTGGTCGACGACCGCTGGGTCGGCGGCGGCTACGGCGTGCCGACCGACGCGATGGTGGACGCGCTGAAACTGCTGGCGACCACCGAAGGAATCCTGCTCGACCCGGTGTACTCCGGCAAGGGCTTCGCCGGTCTCCTGGGAAACATCGCCGAGGGGCGTTTCGCGCCGGAGGAGAACGTCGTGTTCGTGCACACTGGTGGCAGCGCGGCATTGTTCGGCTACCGCTCCACGTTTTCGGCGTCATGACGCCGAAAACCGCGCACCTGGTCGGCATTCTCGGTGGCATGGGGCCCGCTGCGACAGCCGACTTCTACGCACGGCTGATCAGGCATACCCCCGCCCGCCGGGATCAAGACCACCTCCGGGTCGCTGTCTGGGCCGATCCGACCGTGCCGGACCGGGTCCACGCGGTGCTGAACGGCACCGCGGAGCCATATCCGGCTCTGCTGGACGGCGCATCCCGATTGCGCGACCTCGGTGTCACGATCGCCGCGATGCCGTGCAACACAGCGCATGTCTTCCTGCCGCGCCTGGTCGCCGAGACCGGGTTGCGTTTCGTGGACATGATCGAAGCGACCGTCGCCTCAGTGGTCACCGCCGGCGGCGCGCCACGCACGGCCGGCCTGCTCGGCACGCGAGGTGTGCTGCACAGCCGGCTCTATCAGGACCGGTTGTCCGCGGCCGGCATCCGCCCGGTCGAACCGGACGCGGACACGCAAGGCAGCGTGGACGCGGCGATTTCGGCGACCAAACGCGGCGACCTCGGCGCGGCCAGGGAATTCGCCGTCGAGGCTGTTCGGCGGATGGCCCGCGATTCCGTTGACGCCGTGGTGTTGGCGTGCACGGAACTCCCGCTGGTCCTGCCGCGCGGGAACAGCGATCTGCCGCGGCTGGTGGACCCGGCCGACGAGCTTGCGATCGCCGTCGTCGCGCACTGTCGCGGCTGATCCGCTGTCACGCGCCGGTTCGGCTTGTGGATGTTGCGGTGAGGGCTGCGCATATGAGGTCGGTTACCTCGTCGAGGTAGGTTTCGGTCATCGGTGCCTCGCTTACTGCGATGCGCCAGAACACTCCTGCCACGGCGAGGTCGGCAGCGAGGTCGAGCGCGTCGGTCGATACCGGTTCGCCGCGTTCGCGAGCGCGGGCTGCGATACGAGCCGCGGGTCGTTCCCTTACCCGGGCGATGGTGGTGCGCAGCAGGCTGAGGAATTCGGGATCGCGCTGTCCCTCGGCGATCAGGTCGCTGAAGATCCGCGGATCGTGCAGCCACCGCTCCGTGGAGCCCACCAGGGCACGCACGTCGTCGCGTAGTGAGCCGGCGCTGGGCACGGCGCGGTCCTGTCCGTCCACGGAGTCCGGGCCGAGTACGTCGGTGACTTCGCGGATGGTTGCCAGCGTGAGCTCCTGCTTGCCCGGAAAACGGCGGTACAGCGCAGCCTTGCCCACGCCCGCGCGTCGCGCCACGGCTTCCATCGTCATCGCGCGGTACCCGCGTTCTGTCAGCTCGGCCACGCACGCATCGCGGATCGCCCGGCTCACTTTCTGGCTCGGCAGGGCCGCGCCTACCAGCTTGCGCGAGCCACTGTGGTCCTCATGGTCCTCCATCCGTGCCCTCCCTCACGTTTCGCACACCGCAAATGTACGTTAACGTTCCGATGGAACGACAGTGTTCCATCGGAACGGTAGCGTACTAGCGAGGTTTGGTCATGTCTCTCAGCTCGGCACCGCCCACCACAAGCCGGTTTCACCGCTCGTCGCGCGCCGCGCGCCGCGCCGCTCTGATCCTCGTGGTGGCCGGCGCGGTCGCGGTGGCGCTGCTGGTACTGGGCGCGGTGTTCCCGGCCGTCCCCGGCCTGGGCACCGTGGGATCGTTGGTCGTCGACCCCCGGGCGCTGTGGTTCGTGCTCTCCGGCGCCGTGTTGCTGGTGGGGGCTGTCCTCCTGCGGCGCAGAGCCCGAACGGCCGCAGTCTGGATCACGGTCAGCGCGATTGCCGCGCTGGGCGGATCGGGGACCGCGCTGGCCGGGCAGCTCGCATTCGCCGCCAGCGAGCACGTAGCACTCGATGCCGCCGATCTGTTCGACACCCGTGGCCCGGCCGCCCCGCCAGACCAGACCCTGACCTACGCCCGCATCGGCGGACAGGAACTGCGAGCCGGGGTGTGGCTGCCGCGTCATGCCACAGGCGGCCCACGGCCGGCGGTGATGTGGATCCACGGCGGCGGGTTCACCGCGGGCAGCTTCACCGAACAGGACCGGCTCTACCGCTATCTCGCCGATCAGGGGTACCCCGTCATCTCCGTGGACTACCGGCTCGCTCCGCAGCCGCTGTGGCAGGGTGCCACCGGCGACATCGTCTGTGCCTTGTCCTGGATCGAGACCCACGCCGCCGATTACGACATCGACCCCGGTCAGATTGTCCTGTCCGGCGGATCGGCCGGGGGCAGTCTCGCCCTCAACGCCTCCTACGGTCTCGCTGCCCACTCGGTCGCCAGCAGTTGCGGCGGCACCCCGGCGCAGCGGCCCGTCGCGGTCGCGGCGTTCTTCCCGCCCAGTGACATCGCCGCCATCTACACCAGCAACGGGCTCTTCGGATACGGCCGGAGCGCTGCCCTGACCTACACCGGAGGCACCCCCGCCCAGTACCCCGACCGCTACGCCTACGCCTCGGCCTCGAGCAAGGTCCGTCCTGGTCTCATGCCGACCCTGCTGGTCACCGGAATGAATGACCACCTCATCCCCGAACCCACCGTCCGCGCCCTGGCGGGACAGCTCACCACCGCCGGCAACCTGGTCACCTACCACGCCGTCCCGTACAGCGACCACGCCTTCGATGCGGACTTCCACAGCATCGGCGCCACGATCAGCCGCACCCTCCTGCTGCGCTTCCTCGCCGACGCCACCCCGCTGGGAACCCGGCCCTGACACCGACCCGCCGGCACATCAAGTCGGGACTCTCGCGGCCCTGCCTCGAACGTCCTCGAGAGAAGGGGACGCATCTGTGCGTTGTGGGTGGCCCTGGGTTGCTCGTAATGCCGACTTGTTCCCGCAAGCGCATGACCGTCAGGTCATGCAGGGGAACAGCGCGCTGCAGGCGCTCGATATGGATCAGGCACTCACGAGTGCCGCGCTGTGGTTGGTGACCGCGGCGGTGGCAGCGAGCGTGATCGAGGTCTTTGTCCTCCACCGACACATCCGTTCCCGCCACCTCCGCTCTCGTGTCCGCTACGACCTGCTGCCGACGGCCGCCTTCGACCCGTCGCTCGCAAGGTGGTCACGGCGCTGCGTCGATAGTCCGGCCGTGCTGCCAAAACACCGGTGCGCTTGCGTCAGAACAGGTTTCCAAGGCTTTCGTGTGCAGATCGGCTGCCGATGTCGTATCGGATTATGTCGTTTCCTCCGTGTCTCGGAACGTTCACCGGACACGGAGGGGCAGCGATGGTTCTGTCTTACGACGACGGTCAAGTGGTCCTCTACCGAGGCGACGCCGCTGACCAGTCGCGGCTCCTTCCAGCCGGCTCGGGCGATTGCGCGGTGACATCGCCGCCGTACTGGGGCCTGCGCGACTACCGGGTCGCCGGCCAGCTTGGCGCGGAACCGACGGTCGAGGCGTACGTCTCCGCACTGGTCGCGGTGTTCGTGCCGGGACGGCAACAAGAAGCCGCTGGGCGATGACTGCCCGAAGCTGACGAACAAGCGACACGGTCAGTCGTTCTTCCGGACCGAGCTGCCGCCGGATGCGGCGGGCAATCGCCGGCCCCGGCGGCGCGGCGGGTATGCGAGCGCGACGGAGGCCGAGACGGGTCTCGGGCGGGTCCGAGACTTGCTCGGGATCGCCGGGGAGGGCGATGAGGAGACGTTGCGCAAGATCAGCGACCTGCTCGTCACGGTGATCGCGAAGAAGGACCCGTTGCCTGAGGTCGAGACGGTCCGGCGGCTGGTGCGGGCGGCGGCGTTGGAGCATCCGTTGATGGACAAGGAGTTCGACGAGTTCCTCGCGGTGAAGAAGCGCACGGTCAGCCGCAACACCTACCGCTCCTACGAGTCGCATGTGCGGCTGCTGCGGCCGCATCTGGGGAAGGTCCGCCGGGACAAGCTGCGGGTGGCGCATCTGGACGCGATGTTCGAGGCGATCGTGGAGAACAATGATCTGATCGAGCAGGACCGGGAGAGCGGCGACCCGAGGAAGGCCGCGGCGGTGAAGTGGCAGCGCCCGGTCGGCCCGTTGTCGCTGCACCGGATCCGGGAAACCCTGCGTGCATTGCTGAACCGGCGGGGGCGGGAGGGCCTGTTGATCGTGAATGTGGCGGTGCTGGTGGAGTTGCCCCGGGCGGAGCGGCCGAAGCCGCGGCGTTGCGGTGGGGCGAGGCGTGCGGGCAGCGCCGGTCGGACACGTTCCTCGACGCTGGTTGTCTCGAAGTGGCGAACCAGATCGTGCAGTACGGGTGGGAAACGGTCAGTCCAAACCCAAGACCCCCTCGTCGGAGGGATCGTGCCGCTGGATCCCGACACGGTGCTCGTCCTCGCCGCGCATCTGGCACGTCAGGACGAAGCCAAGGCGCGTCTGGGCAGTTCCTGGCGGGAACACGACTTGCTCTTCACGCGCCCCGACGGCAGCCCGCCGACGTCGCCGACGAGTTCGCCCGGCTGATCGAGGCGACGGGCTTGCCCCCGATCACACTGCACGGGCTCCGCCACGGCGCCGCGACCCTGATGCTGGCGGCGGGGGTGGAGATGAAGGTGATCCAGCACATCCCGAGGTATTCGTCGATCAAGGTCACGATGGACCTTTACACGAACGTCGCCCAGGAACTCGCCGCCGACGCCGCCCGCCGCCTCGCCGGAGCCATCCCCCGACGGGCTGTTCTGCACCCGGCCCGCGCTCTTGGGCTCCCCTCGGGCTCGCAGGAGACCACAATGGACAGTCCACAACCGGAAGAACAACGTCCGCATAACACAAAACCCCAGGTTGTCGTTTCCGACAACCTGGGGATTGAGGGTGCGCCATCAGGGACTCGAACCCCGAACCCGCTGGTTAAGAGTCGTTTTGATCATGGTTCGGGTGGTGTCGCGTGATGTCGGGCAGGGTCATTTTCCTCGGTGCGGGGGTGTCGCTGGTGTCGGGTGGTGTCGTCGTTTGTCGTCGGGTTTCTGCGCGCTCGGGCTCCCCTCGGGCTCGCAGGTGCCGGGCTCTGCCGTCTGGTCCGGCACGCTCTGCTCGGCGGTTTTTGCCGGCGTTCGGTCGTGTGGCAGGTGCGGTGTCGTGATGGGCGCGCAGCGGGACCGGGTTGCTCCGAACCTTGTCCTGTGGGTGCAGTGCGGGTGCACCGGCCTGGTTGCGGTCGGGGCGGCGTATGCGTCGTATCGCCACGGCCGGGAGTTCGCTCTCCGGTTCGGTGCCGATATGTCGACGGCGTCGGTCTGGCCGTTGCTGGTGGACGGGTTGTTGACGATCGCGACGGTGGAGTTGTGGAAGCGGCGGCGGGCCGGGCGGGAGCATGGTCGGTGGGTGGCGTGGTCGGCGTTCGTGTTCGGGATCGGGTTGTCGTTGCTGGCAAACATTGGGTCGGCTCCAGTGCTGAGTTCGTTGCAGGTGGTGGTGGCGGCGTGTCCGCCGGTGGCGTTGTTGTTCGCGGTGGAGTTGTTGAACCGGGCGTTGAAGCAGCGGGCCGTCGAGAGTTGCTCCGAGACCGTGTCCGGGCGAGACGAGGTCGAGGCGATCGCGGGTGGTCGCGAGACCGAGACTGGAGCGGCGGTTCAGCCGGTGGTCTCGGACGGTCTCGCCGGGGATGGAGGGGTGACGGCGGAGGAGCAGATGTGGATCTACTACGTGGAGCAGGTTGCTGTGGGGCGTTCGCCGAGTGGGGCGGAATTGGATCGGGTGGCGGGAACGCACAACTACGGTCGTCGGGTTATTCGTCGGTGGCGGCGATCGGGTCGGCTGGCGGGCGCTGATGCCTTGTCCGGTACGGGACCGGAACCGGGGGCCGAGCTCGTGTCGGCCGTCGGCCGATTGCGGGCTGGCTCGAGCAGCGAGGTGCTGGAAGGCCCCCTAGGGCGAAGGCGTCGCAGTCAGTCGTTGCAGGCATCATCTGCAGCTCGCCTTGGTGCTGCAGCGTTCTGGGCTGGTCGTTCGGAGTGAGGCGGCTGTGGCGATCAGCGAGGGTGACCGAGTGATCGAACTCGTTGATCGCATTGTTGTCACCAGCATGCGCCAGGGTAGGTGCGTCCGCTGCGGTATCGGCGTTCGAATGCCTTGATTGAACTGCAGAAGCCGTCGAGTACGCCGGCGTTGACGGCGTCTTCGACGGCAGCGCCGTCTTGCAACGCGGTCCAGACGCCGGGGGCGAGTTGTACAGCCTGGATTGTGCCTTGCATCTGGAACCAATTGCGCACTTGGTCGGGCAGCGAAGCGACCTTGACGACCTTCGGGTAGCCCTCGGGCAGCGCCGCCGACGGGAAGTTCGTTGGCGGGGTTTCGGATTTGCCGGTGGACTGTGGCGGGGACGTAGTCGGGGGCTGGGGGCTGTCGGTCGAGGAAGTGCTCGGCACCGGTGCTGAGGAGGCTGCCGTTGTCGGCGAGCTCGCTGTCTGAAGGCGGGGTGCGGCGCAGGCGGCGATGGTGCCGGCGCAGAAAACTAGGAGAAATGTGCGCTGGATCTGTCGCTTTCGGTGCATCATCGCTTCTGCGGCCTCCGCGATCGTCTGGGCATGGGGACGGTTTGTGTCGAAAGGTTCAGCAGATCCGCGAGTTGTCCTTCGATGTCGCCGACTGGTACCCGGCTGTTACGCGAATGATCTCGGCCCGTCTGAAAACGGCCATGAGGCTCGTGAACATTGGGAGCTGATCGCAATCGGCCCGCGGATGCCAGCGTCGCGCGCCAACCAAGGGCGATCAAAGAGCGTGCCTCGCGCGCCGCTGCGTGCTCGGAGCAGACGTGCGAAGCCTTTGCGATCCGGAGCCGTAGGGATGAGCGGGGGCGTCGGTGGCGGGTCGTCGGTCCAACTGTCGCCGATGTGCCGTTCATGGGTCACAGCGCGATCTCGTAACGTCGCGTCGTTGCTCGTCGATGTTGTGCTGTACGGAGTCAGGGCGGAGTGTCGATGGGCGTGCAGCAACCTCGTGAACGGCCGATTACCGACGTTCCGGCGGAACCCGGGGCCGGACGACGTCGAATGCCCAGGTGGAAGAAGGTTGTGCTGTGGGCGGCTGGGGCGTTCGTGGTTCTCCTCATTGTCGGTCTGGTCGGATCGATGGTCGATCCATCGCCGCCGTCGTCGACGAAAGCTGACGCGCCCGCAGGTCGGCCGGCTGGATCGACGACTCGGAGCGTCCCGCCCGCTGGGTCGGCCGTAACGCCGCCGCGCGCCGCGGCGTCGGCGTCGGTTGCGCAGATCGCTGCTGCGCCGACCAGAGGTTTGCTCGACTCGGAGGCATGGTGGGTGGGGATGCCCCGTTTTGACGGACACCTGAGATGAGGGGGCATGTGCCCCCGGAAGGATGTCCCTCATCATGGACACCATGGGCAAGAAGAAGCCTCGACCTCGTCGTTCGTTCACGCGGGAGTTCAAGGCCGAGATCGTCGAACTGTGCCAGCGCGGCGACCGTTCGGTCGGTCAGGTCGCGAAGGACTTCGACCTGACCGAGACCGCCGTCCGGCAGTGGGTGACCCAGGCCGAGCTGGACGCGGGAACCCGCACCGACGGGCTGACCAGCGACGAACGGGACGAGCTGGCCCGGTTGCGGCGGGAGAACCGCCGTTTGTCCGAGGACGTGGAGATCCTCAAACGAGCGACAGCTTTCTTCGCGAAGGAGATCCGGTGAACGTCTACCCGTTCATCGAGGCGGAGAACGCTGCCGAGGGCGGCAACGTCAAACGCGCGTGCACCCTGTTGAAGATCTCCCGAGCCGCCTACTACGCCCACCGCGCCGCCGGACCGTCCGCCCGTGCACGGCAGGACACGGAACTGACCGAGGAGATCGCCGCGATCCACGACGAGTCGAACGGCACCTACGGAACACCGCGAGTGCAAGCCGAACTGCGCAACCGCGGGCACCGGCACTCCCGCAAGCGCGTCGCCCGGCTCCTGCGCGCCGCCGGCCGCGCCGGACGAACGCCGAAACGGTGGCGCACCACCACCGTCTCCGACCCGGCCGCGAGCACCCCGGCAGATCTGATCAAACGGGACTTCTCTTGCAGCACAAGCGATATCAACACTCGCTGGTGCGGCGACATCACTTATATCCACACCTGGGAGGGCTGGCTGTATCTGGCCACGGTGATCGACCTCGGCTCCCGCCGAGTCGTCGGCTGGGCCACCGCCGATCACCTGCGCACCGGCCTCATCGCCGACGCGCTCAACAACGCCGTCGCCCAGCGTCGACCGGAACCCGGGGTGATCTTCCACTCCGATCGCGGATGCCAATACACGTCTGCCCAGTTCAGCGCTCTCGCCGACGAGCACGGCGTGCGTTTGTCGGTGGGGCGCAAGGGACAGTGCTGGGACAACGCCGTCGCCGAATCGTTTTTCGCCACCATCAAAGCAGAACTGATCGACCGGCGCAGCTGGCCTACCCGCGCCAGCGCGCACAAAGCGATCTTCAACTACATCGAAGGCTGGTACAACACCCGCCGACTGCACTCCAGCCTCGGCTACCTCAGCCCCAACACCTACGAAACAACCACGCGTCAAGTAGCCTGACCACACCTCAACGACCCTGTCCGTCAAAACGGGTCAACCCCAGGGAAAGCCATTTCAAGCCTGCCGCCCCAGCCGAGTGTCTTGCGCAGGGTGAGCAACCCATCGGGACCGAGCATGCCTGGCTTCTTCGAAACGGTGCCGTCGCATGCTACGACGATCAACCCTTCACGACGTGGGGAGGACGGGTCGTCGGCGTGGACATTTACTTCTCCGGTAAGACCACTGAGCAACAGGCGCTCGCAGCGGCGGCAACGATTTTGCCAACGGACCTGGGCCAGCCAGCGGCTTTCGACGGCGTCAACACGAGCGAATCGCGAACGCCGGCGGGGACGTGCCGTCAGGTCATGTACGACTCGGCTGCGCTCGCCGCGGCGGTCAAGAGCGCGAACCCGACATGGTCCGCAGACCCGAGGAAGGTGAGCGTGACCCTGTATTCCGGTCACGCTTCTGCCTCCGACGGCTCCGATTCCGTTTATCGCCCGACGTCAATCAATCTGGCTTCTGTGGACATCGGTGCCGAGAACCGCGGCGGCGACGGTGCCGTCCACTGCTGATTGGACGTGCAGGCAGGCATCGATCGGAAAACACCGTGTCTCTGACGACGCGCAGCCGGTGTTTGGAGAATACAGATGACAACTCTGGCCGTGCGCGGCCTCCGGAAGCGCTACGGCTCACACGAAGTCCTCGACCACATTCTGGTCATGAGCGAGGTGCACGCCGGACGGGTCCTCGCCGAGTATCAGGAGCACTGCAACAGGCACCGACCGCATCGGTCCCGAGGTCAGCGGCCTCCCGATGTCCAGGATCAGCCCGATGTCGTCCAGGACTCCGGGACCCGCAGACTCTTGCGCACCCGGGTCCTCGCAGGAGTCATCAACGAGTACCGATACGCCGCCTGAGCTGCAGCGACGACTTTTCGAGCCCCGCAGCATCCTGTACCTGCCGCACACCGTCGTGGTGATCGTGCCAGAGAGTTGGACTGTCACCTGTGTTCTGCGGAGGCGTTCCTCGACGCTGGCTATACGCTCCGGTTATTCCGACGGCGATCCCAAGTAGGCTCACAAGCCGCTAGGCGAAGCGATGAGTTGCTTGAGCTGCCGTACTACGATCGGTGTGGTCTCGAACTGGATGCTCTCTTGCTCGCAGCGGTGACCGTTGGTCGCGATGGCGGTCGCAAGCGGGCGCAGTTGCTCGGGGCCGTGGTCGGCGAGCTTGGCCGCGGCGTGCTGCCAGGTAGTGTGATCTTCCGGTTTCTTCTCCGCGAGCTTTTTGCCCTTGGCCCAGATCTCGGGTGTCATTCCCGCCGGGAGTACTCGGCGTTTGAGTCCGTTCTCCACGCTCTGCACGATCTCGATGCCGTCGGGGTCGAGGTCGCACCATGCGGCGACGTGCCGCGGGGCGATGTGCCGCAGGAAGGGGATAAGTCCCTTGCTGATGTTGCCTTCGAGCCAGACGCAGAGCCATGTCTTCGTCAGATCGGTGTTGCGGCGCAGGTGTTCGAATGTCGTTTGGTTCTCCACCAGCAGTACCCCGTCCGCCGGGCAGACCAGCTCACCGGACTCGAGTGAGCCCTGGGCGGGGATGTCGATCCACGGTGTGGCGAGGTTTGCGTCGGCGATTGGGGCCCGGTTGGTCCACGACAGCGGGCCGGCGACGCGGATCAATGCGTCGGTCCACTGCAGGGCTTGTTTGAGGCCCGTATTCACCAACCGGGAGAATGCTTCGAGTTGGGCCATCGTCCATCTCTTGGAGCCGTTGAGCGCGTTGGATGCCACCTCTTTCTCCCACGGCACTCGTGTCTGTGACGCCGGGTACCAGTACGCCGCGGCTCTGATCGCGGCCTCGTAGGTAGGCCATGATTTCGTCTCGGTCGCTGATTCCGATGGCACCTGCGAGGTTGGCGCCAGCTCGAGCGCTTCCAGCAGCCGGCGTTCTCGGTCGAGCTGCGGTACGGGGACCATGACCTGCCATAGGTCGGCTCGTTGTCCCGCCACGCGGAACAGATTCACGCGGTCGTCGTAGCGTCTTCGGGCACGCGCGCTGATGACCGGTCCGTCGACGGCGATGAGGAGCTGGTGTAAGCCGATGTCAAACCGGGTGCGGCGCAGCGCGAAGTCCGCCTTGCGCAGGTGAACGCCTGTTGGCTTGACGACACTTTCGTCGTGTCCGAACAACGCCTGCAGGTCTTCGAGGTTCTTCTCGCTCACGGTGTAGTTGAGCCACTTGTCAAGCTTGCGACCCCGGACGAGCTTCTCACGTGCCTTCGTGCAGAATTCTTTGCCACCAGCTGTTTTTGTCCAGGCGAGCAAAGCGGGGTCCACCGCACGTCGCACAGCTACTCCTGTTCGTCCGTGTCGAGAATTGACGGCGTCGGCCCGGCTTTGAGCGACCGGTCCTCCAGCCTGTGCCGCCGGGTTCCGTCCCATACGATCGGGGTGGCGAGGACACCGGAGATCTCCGGATCGCGGCGTAGCACGTACGTCATCAGACCGGGCACGGTGGTATGGAACCCCCACTCGTCGTGGCTGGCCATGACGTAGTCGAGATCGAATCCCGTCAACAACCCCATGCAGCTCGCCCGCATCTCGGCGTCGATGCCTGCGAACGCTTCGTCCAGATAGATCGGCCCGGGGGGAGGTAGGCGCTGCGCCTGCATAGTGGGCGGCGGCCGCCGCGAACATTGGCAGCTGCAACATCGCGGCCTTCTCGCCGCCCGACTTCTTCTTGTGCAGTTCGTCGGTCACCTCTGCCGGCTTGGGATTGTCGTGGGACAGGACCTGGAGCTCGAATTCAGACCAGCGGCGGTAGTCCAAAGCCTCAGCGAGGTGAGTCTTCCAATCACCGAACTCAGCTCGCTGACGTGCTTCACGAACCTGCTCGCCGAGGAACTCAATGAGCGTGTCGCGGGCTTCCTCGGCGAGGAAGTTCGTGGATCCACGGTCGAGCAGCCTGATCGCGTTGTGCACCTCTTTACCGGCGTTCGCCGCGGGCTTCCAGTGGATGCTCATTCGCATCTTGGATGCGGTCGGGTGGCGTTTGAGCTGTTCGTCCATCTCCCGCACGAGCCTGCTCGCGTCAAGGCGGCGCTGGCGCAGGTGCTCACCCACCTTGCCGAGCAGGACCTCGGCGTACAGCTTGCGCTCCTTGGCCTGCACGAACGTGCTGCGTGTCTCGATCTCGGCTGCGATCAGCTCCCGCACGTCGGGCACGGAGTGGTCGGCACCGTTGAACGTCACCTGGACCACGAAGAGATCGCCCTCGTTGTCACCCCAGGGCCGCCAGTCCGGCCCTTCGATCTCTCGCTGCAGGTCGCGGAACTGGCGGTCGACGTCGTTGCGGGCAGCGTTCCTGGCGTTTTCGTCGAACTCCTCGCCGGTAAGCAGCGCGTGGATCCTGGTGGCCTCGGCCAGGTCGTCGGGGTCCCGCTGGTCGCCGCCGGGCACGCCGACCAGTGCCACGAAGCCCTTGTCTCCGGCT
This sequence comes from Amycolatopsis benzoatilytica AK 16/65, assembly GCF_000383915.1. NCBI lineage: Bacteria > Bacillati > Actinomycetota > Actinomycetes > Pseudonocardiales > Pseudonocardiaceae > Amycolatopsis > Amycolatopsis benzoatilytica. The sequence goes on along the minus strand of NZ_KB912942.1, from coordinate 4,646,215 downwards.
CGCCGGAACTCAGCCACCGCGGCTTGCCGGACTTCCAGCAGGCGTCCGGCTTCTTCGGCGACCGTGCTGACTTCCTGCTTGAGCGCGCCGCGTTGCTCGCCGAGGTCTCGTAGCCGGTCGGTGAGCTTTCCGCTGGTCTTTTCGGCCCTGGTCAGCTCCTCGCGCTTGCCCTCCAGCCGTCGCAGCATCTCCTGGACGCCCATGCCAAGCGATTGCGTCGCTTCCTTCAGCTCCTCTCGGAGTTCGGTCGCGAGTTCCGCCGCGGCCGTGGACTCCTCTTCCCGCTCACCGAGGTCTTCTGCCAGCTGGTTGACGCGGCCCTCGGCTTCCTTGTGCTGTTCGGCCAGAAGCAGGGCGGTGCCAATCCTGGCCACGAGTCGTTCCAGCGCAAGGTTGAGGTCGGTCAGGGCGGAGTCCACCGAGCGGAGCTGGTCGGGTGTCGTCGGGGTGAGGTGGGCGTGGGCGTAGGCGCGAAGTGCCTCGGCGGCTTCACCGAGTGTGCGTTTGACGATGCCGAGCCGTGTCGCGGACTTCTCGAGCTCACGTCCGAGTTGGTCCTCCTGCTTACGGGCGGCGGCCAGTTCGCTCAGCACGTCGCGGACGCCGCTGTCGGTGGGTTGCCGTCGCTGTTCCTCGGCGAGTGCGCGCAACCGCTCGTCGAACACCTCTAGGTCGGTGTCCAGGCCTGAGATCAGCGCGGCGAGCTCGGCGAGCCGGGCGTCGAGAGTAGCGAGCTTTCGTTGCCGGGCGGCTTCCCGCGCGGCCGGGCCGATACAGCTCGCGTGCTCTTGCCCGGAACGTCCGCGGACGGGGCCGATCGCCCACCGGCCGTCCGGCGCGACCGACGGCTGTTCGTCATCACCCACCGCGATCCCGGCCAGCACGGCGGTGACCACACTCGCCGCGACATGCTCATGCGGCACGGCGTGTAGCAGGCTCGCCAGCGAGTCACCGCCGGGCAGGGCCGGACCCGGCACGAGGATCGCGTCCCAGCTGTCCTGGTCCACCAAGGTGCCGTCCGGGGCGACCCAGGCGTCGAGCAGTCCCGATCCGAGCAGCGCGGCCTCGATGCCCGCCCGCGCGTCGTCCGTGACCTCGGGGTGGAAGTCGACCAGACGCCACAGCGGTGCCCCCGGTATCCCGGTCCGGTCGCGACGGGTGACCAGGGGATCCGGCGGAGGTGGGTCTGTCTCGGCATCGGCCTGCTCTCGTTGCAGGGTAACGGCTGCATGCTGGGCTGCCACCCGGAACCGCTCGGCTCTCGCAGTGCTGCGCTGTTCTTGCAATCTGGCACGGGCGTGGTCGACGTACTCCGCAATCGAATCAGCCAGCCGGGGAGCTTGGTCGTCCCCGATCCGTTCCGCCACCGCGACCAGCCACGTGACTTGTTCGTCGGTGAGCGGGCACTCGACGCATTCCCCGGACCAGGAGACGATCGCCTGCGACAGCAGCGACACCTGGTCGTCGAAGGCCGTTTCGAGTGTCTGCACTTGCTCCGTCGCGCTGGTTCGGCGAGCGGACAGGTCGTCGTGAGTGGTTTGCACCCGCTCTACGACGACTTGGGCGTCCTGCTGTTGGTCGTACAACCGGCGGGTCTCCTGCACAGCCGCGCGGCGTGCCGAGATGTAGCCTTCGACGGTATTCCGTGCGCTCGCCGCGGCGCTGTGCAATCCGTCCAGTTCGGCCTCGAGCGCCGGGAGAATGCCTGCCACCGAGGCATGGGTCCGTGCCTCGGCCTCGGCCTCGGCCGCGTTCGTGCGCGCATCGGCGAGCTTTCCCGCGGCTTCTTCGAGCGCTTGTCGCTCGGTGGCCAGCAATCCGGCCGTTTGTACGGTGCGGCGCTCCGCCTGCCCCGCAGCCTTCGTCGCATCGGCTACTTGGGACTTGAGCCGGTCGAGCGCCTCGCGGTTCTTCATCTCGGGGCTGGTCTCGAGCGCGCGGATCTGGCCGTGCAGCATCTTCTGCTGGTTGCCGAGACGCGCCAGTTCGGCGTCTGCTTCGCCGACGGCGGTCTCGGTCTTTGCGAGATTCTGTGCCGCGCGGCTGCCGCGGCCGAGTACTTTCTGATGTTTCGCTGCGGCGTCGATGACGTCGTGGGTGAGGTGCCGGATCATCCGCCGCGCGTAGACACGGTAGCTGGCGAGAAAGAGGTCGACTTCCTCCTGCGCCTTGACGAACTTCCTGAGGTCTTCCTCGTCCTGCTTGAGTTCGTCGAAGTTCTTTGCGAGACCCGTGATGAGGTCGTCGTCGACGGGCGGCAAGCCGTTGGAGAGGATTTCCTTGAGCCGTTCGACGCTCAGGTTCTCGCTCAGTTTGGGTCTGCGCAAGATGATCAGCAGCTCCACGAGGCTGTGCAGGCGCCGGGGGCTCAGCCCGAACAGCTCACGCGCGAGCTTGGCCAGGTAGTCCTCGGCCTTCGTGAACACGGTGTCGTCCGAGTCCCCGAGTCGCTTGGCGAGGTCGCCGCCGTCGAGCGGTCGCTTCGCGTTGTCACAGACGCTGAAATCGACGCCGACGCGCAATGGCGTGATGAAGTACCAGGACTCCGGGCTACCGGACTTGGTCTCTCGTGCACGCATGCCCGCACCGATCGTCCGGTACTCGGCGCTGCCGTCTTCGGTGACGCGCCCGTATTCGCACCAGACGTAACCGATCTGGTGGGTGCGTCCCTCGTACAGGAGATTCTCGCGCATGGACCGCGCGTTGTTGCCGAACGGGTCGAGCCGTCGCGCTGAGAGGTTCGCGTCGATGAGGAACGGGCTGGTCACCTCCAGCACCTTGGTCTTGCCGCTGCCGTTACGGCCGCGCAGGATCAGCCGTCCGTCGTGGAAGTGGAACTCCTCGTTGGCGTACTGCCAGATTCCCATCAGGCCCATACGCAACGGCTTGAATCGCGAGCTGGTCGGAGTCGGGGGAGTACCGGAGAGCAACGCTGAGAGCTGGACGTCGCGTAAGTGCGGGGAATCAGGACTGGGTGACATCGGTTTCCTCGTCGCCGGCCAGTGCGAACAGCGCCGCTGCCGGTTCTTGCTGTGGTGCGATGGGTTCTCGGACATTGCGGTAGCGGCCGAGCGCGGGCAGGGTACGGACACCACCTTCGTCGAGAGGCTCGACCAGCCGGAGCTTGGTGAGCATCGTGAGCGCCGCCTGCCGAACCTCCCTCGGACTGCTCGCTCTGATCGCGCGGGCCGCAAGCTGTGGTGCTACCTGGTCCGCGATTCGGTGCAGGACTTCGTCCACAACCTGATTCCCCGCCTCCGTGGCGTTCGGTTCGTCGGCGAGAGCGTGCGCGAAGAGCAGCGCGGCGAACTGGTCCTTGGTGTCCTTGGGAAAGGCGAGGTCGGTCAGCTCGTCGTCGATGACGGCGGCGCCCTCGGCGCGCACTTCGAGGCGGGTGTCCAGCATTTCCCGCAACTGGCGGACGAAGAGGGGGCGCTGGCTGCGGAAGTAATCGAGCTGGTCATCGGTCAGCTCGTCGAAGTACATCACCGGATGGTCGACGAGCCGCCGCATGACGGCGTGGCGCCGTCGCCTGTTGGCGCCTTCCACCGTGTCCGGATAGGACTGCCGGGTGAGGTGCTGGTGGACCGCAGCTCGCGTAGGGGGAGTGGGGTAAGCGAGGAGCAACGCAGCTGTGCGGTGGTCGACGTCGTAGAGCGCGTCTCCCTCGGACTCGACATACCGGTTCTCGTCCTCACAGGTCGAGGCGCTGTCCTGCACGGGAACCAGCGCGCCGTAGGTCGTCAGCAGCCGGATCGCCTGGACGAACGCCTTGCGTTCGGCGTACTCAGTCGAGTCGTAGGCGGGGATTCCCTCGGTGGCCGCGATGATGGTGGTGACCTCATCGGCGAGTTCGGTGATGACGGTCTGCGTACCCGCATCTTCGAGCGTGGCCAGCACGAGGCAGAACAGGGTGCAGCACCGGGCGCTGTGAGCGTCGTCCTTGTGTGTCACGGTCTGCGGCTCGGGCACCTTGACCAACCGGATGACGTCACGTTCGATCACCAGCGGCCAGCCGAGGTACTCGTCGAACCAGGCCTTGAGCGGCTTGGCGTGGCTGTGCACCAGCGTTGCCATCTTGGCGTGACGTCCACCGGGGTGCAGCAAGGGATTCAGCACGAGAAACCGGGCGGCCTGGCGAAGCTCCTCCCTCGTGGTTTCCTCCAGGATCACGATGCGCTCCCCATGTCCTCCAGCGTGATGTGGAAGTCGGCCATGCCCATCGTGCCACGCGGCGTGGTGATCGTGGCGACGTCGTCGGACTCGGGTTGCCGCAGCGTCACTCTGATCAACCCATCGCTGGTCTCCGCGTACCGGATTCCGTTGTGCTCAGCGCTGGCGAGCGCGACGTCGAGGCATCGCAGCAGTAGGTCGAACTCCGCGGCCGGGAGATGGGTGAGACTGGACAACAAGCACGGACTACGACCGGCGAGAGACCTGGCGGCCGCCTCCACCGCGGCATCCTCCGCTTCCTGCTGCATCCGGAGCAGCTTCTTCGCCGTGCGCTGGTTCGGCAGGCGCGAAGCGACCCCTCCGCTCGCCCGGGGGCCTTGCGTGCGCAGGCGCGGCGAGATCGGAGGGGCGACGCCCTCCCACCATCCGATACCCGGCCGGATGTCGATTTGGGCCTCCGCCGGGTGCGGCGCGCCCAGATGACGTGCGGAGTAGAGCCCGAAACCAGCGTGCCACAGGGCGGTCACATCAGTGCCGGCCGAGGAGAACCACCGCGCCATCGCCACCAGGTCCGCCTTGCGATTCACCCGCCGGAACCGCTCGTCGTTCAGCTGACGCACTGTGGTCATGATCCGGCTGACGGCCTCGATGGAACGGTCGGCCAGCGTGATCACCACCGGTTGCCGGTCGCCGTCTGGGAAAAACCACCGCCGCAACCCGAGCCATTGGGCGCGCATCACCTCTGCGTCGCGGACGGCTGCTTCTTCCGTCGACACATCCAGCGTGGGTGCGGCCTCGACTGCGGCGATACCGGGAAGGGCGGCCAGAATGCCGCGCTGCTCGGCGGCCTCGATCCCTTCGGCGATACCCGCCGCGAACTTCGCGATGCCGATCGAGAAGGTCTGCAGGTAATCGACCACGAGCCGCTTGTAGGCCAAGAACCTCTCGGCCTTCTCGGCGGAGTCGAGATGCAGCGACCGGTTCAAGCCCTGGACGAACAGCTTGGCGTTCTCCGACAGCTGCGTGAACCCATTCACGACACGGGTGAAGGCGATGTAGGCTCGCTGGTTGCGGTCCGCTGCGCTGGGCTCGCCGAGCGCAGCGACCAGCTCCAGCAGCGCCCGGCGCACCTCGGGTAGCATCGATGCCTGGAGCGCGCCGGTCATCCCGAGCTCTTGGTCGATCTTGGTGAGCTCGCGGTGGACGACCGTGCCGGCCGGTGTCATCTGATAGAGGTAGTCATGCCGAAGGTACTCTTGGGGGCTGCCCTTGCGGTGGGTGTTGTGGATCCGGTCGACGTTGCCCCACTCACACAGCTGCTCCAGCAGTTTCGCGACGGGAGGACAGTCGACAGGACCGTCGGCGGCTTGTTCGAGCAGCTCGGTCGCACGCTGGGCGATGGCCGCGGTCGGGAGCTGAAGGCCGAGCCGCGACTCTTCGTTGACCAGGACGTCGAGCACGGCCCGGTAGAACGGTGCCGCTTTCGACCCGAGGTACTTGACGACTGGCATCCGGCCAGGCAGCACGCCGGCTTCGGCAAGCACGAGGATCTTCGCCCCGGCTGACTCCCATTCCTCGAGCAGCTCGTCATCATCCATTTCGACTTCTCTACCTGTTGTGCAGTCATCGGTACATCGTATTCGGTGATCGTCACTCGTTTCGCCTAACCGGGTTACGCCAGTTCATGATGATTTCCTTGAGCCCGGGCGACAGTGGACGACTACAGTGGCGTGAAGGGCTCTGTTGGCCAAGGGGACTGCAGCGATCAACACTCACGCAGTGGACAAAAAAATGGCCATTTCGTGCGTGGCAGAGTGCTCCCACGATCCGGAACTGCCGGTTTGCGCCCGCATCGGAGGGACGTTAGCCCGGATCTTTCGCGTGGGTGACGGCTCGGCTTGAGGCCGTAACCGGTGGGTGTTGTGGGTCCTCCTTCCGGTGTTCGGGATGGTCGAATTCGCGTGCCCGACCGCCGCTGACCGCGTGTCCTTCCGCCGCACAGATATTCAAGCTGTCAGCACTGGATGCGGTTTTCCCACCAGTCGTGCAGGGGGTCGTTCCGGCGAGGCACATAGCGAGCCCGATCCCGGACGTCTCTGAGCATCGCGCCTGTTTCTTGGTGAGCAAGCCCGGCTGCGCGCTGATGCATGTCAGGACGGCAGCCCAGCGAAAGCCGGTTCGACGGCACGCTGCGCCGACAGGGCGAGCTGAGCCGCGGTTCAAAGCCCGCGGGCTGATTCGCCTGGGCAAAACCGCATCGAAGGTCCTGGCCTGCCCGGCGGGACGTCGCCGGACCGTGCTGGGCTACAGGCCGGTCGGCTATATGGCCGTAATTGCGGCGCTGGGCGGCAAGGCCGCCCTGCGCCGCGGGGTGCATTTGAGGAGGATGCCGAGGCATCGGCCGCGCCAACCAGTCTTCGCGCAGGCTGCGACCTGGTGCGCGACGGAACCCAGGGTGCGGTTCGGGCGACATCTACATCGGGAAATATGGCTTTTGAGCTGTGGGTTTCTGCGGTGGTGGGGATTGTGAGCTGCCGCCGGGTGCGTCGAGGTGAGTCGGCGTGACGACGGAGTTGATGCACGAGAGTGCTGTTTGCTTCAGGAACGGAGTAGGGGCTCAGGCGCGGCGCTCGTGGTCGTTGCGGGTGCAGCGTGGTGCGAAGGGTTTGGTGGGGTTGGGTGCGGCGTATGCGTCGTACCGGCATGGTCGGGTGTTCGCGTCGCGGTTCGGTGCGGAGGGGACTACCGCGGCGATCTGGCCGTTGATCGTGGACGGCTTGCTCACGTTGGCGACGGCGGAGTTGTGGCGGGGTCAGCGGGGGAGTGGTCGGTCGTTGGCGTGGGCTGTGTTCTCGAGGTGCGGTCGATGTCGGCGGTGTTCGGGTTGCGGTTGGCGGGTGGGCGCGACGTCGCGGTGAAGGCGCGGGAGGACGACGGCCGGGCCGCGTCGTGTGTTGCCGTGCAGGGCCGGTTGGCGGAGCGGGGGTTTCGGTGTGTCCGGCCGCTCACGCCTGCAGTCGGCGTCGGTGCGCCGGCCGTGCACGCTGAGGAGTTCCGGCCCGGCGGCGACCTGCTGGAGGACGATCCGCCGGACGTGGCGGTGTTCGCTGGGCTGAGGGGGGAACTGGCCGAGGTGAACGTCGTGCCTCCTCCGCTGCCGAATCCGCGCTGGGTGCATTGGGACCACGGGGGTTCCGGGTTGTGGCCGGCCATCGGGTTCCTTGACGAACGGGATCAGAGCGTCGTGCCCGCCTCCGCCGTCGACGCGGCCGCGCGGGTCCGCGCGCGGATGCTGGCCGCCGACCTGCCGTGCGTGCTGGGCCACGCTGACTTCGAGGCGCAGAACATCCGCTGGCGCGACGACCGCGGGTGGGCTGTGCATGACTGGGACAGCCTGGCGTGGCAGCCGGATGCGGCGCTGGCGGGAGCGGCGAGCGGAGCGTTTCCCAAGACCGGGCCGGCGACGCTGCCGCCGATCGAAAGCTCCGAGGCGTTCTTGGCGGCATATCAGGACTTCCGGTGGCGGCCGTTCACCGCGGAAGAGCAGGAGATCGCGTGGGCGGCCAGTCTCTGGCCCGCGGTGCACGACGTCCGATGGGAAGCTTTGCACGGCGCCTCTGCGGGGGCTGGCGACGCGGTTCGCGCGCAGGCAGCCGAACGCCTCCGCCGAGCCAACGCCTAGCCCGGCCGCGAGCGCCCAGTTCCGGAGGACGGACTGTTCCGGTTCGCGGTTCTGGCGCAGCTTCGTCATCGTTCCTCCTCGAGATCAGCCAGGAGAGTCGACGGAGGCCGAGATCCGGCCTTTCCGCCCCGCGTCGCGGCCCGATTTCTGGGGATGAAGACGTCGCTGTCGTAGGCGATCCCATCCGCATGCGCGTGGCTGCGCGCGAGAGGCTTCTTGAATACGTGGAAACGGTGCGTCTTCACCGTCTCGACGAGCAGGAACTCTCTTTGCGCTAAAGGGAGCTGCTCAATGTCCTCGTCCAGCTGACGTCGCCGTTCGCTCCGTCGTTGAAGGCGATCACCATTTCTCTCGGTCGACGCAACAAGTACACGACTGGCAACGTCGGTCGAAGGGGGCGGCATGCTGCGCCGGAAGAGGTGACCGTGCGGTCTCCGTCCGTGCGGGGGTCGTCTGTCCGGCAGCAGCTGGCTACGGCCGGCCGGCTGCGGATCAAAGGCTGAACTTCGCCTCATCGCTCTGGGTGGTTTCCGAGGTCTTGGAGCCCAAGGGTGCACACCAGGCCCAACGGTTCCCGCGGCGCGTTGTCGGCGCGAGGTAACTGGGTGGACGAGGCAGAGAGCCGCGTTCCGGGCGGCGGCCGCCGGCGCGGGGACGCTAGTCCCGAGGCGACTGCTTTCCGGCCTCGAACTCGCCGCGGTCGGCGCGCTCGCGTACGCCGCGCCAGAACTCGAGGGCGGCGTATTCCATGCCGAGCCCGAGTTCCAGGGTGATCATCCGGCCGGCTACTTCCTCGATGTGGCCGAAGCGGCGCTGCATTTCCTCGTATTCGGCGATCCGGCGCTCGTGCTGCTCGACCTGACCCTTTGCGAGCTGTGCCACGTCGTCCGGTCCGGCCAGCTCGCTGAAGAACAGCTTGATCTCCGCTACGTCGCGCAGCTCGAAATGCTCGTCGACAGGCTCGGCCATCCAGCCGCGCAGCGCCTTCCGGCCGGCTTCGGTGATCGAGAACGTTTTGCGCCGGCGCCCCGAATCTTCCTCGTCGAGTTCCAGCAGGCCGGCTTCCTCGAGCCGTTTGGGTTCCGAGTACAGCTGCGCGTGCGGGAAGTTCCAGAAGTAGCCCACTGAGCGGCCGATCGCGCGTTTGAGGTCGTAGGACGTGGAAGGACCGCGCAGCGCGATCATGCCGAGCACCACGTACGACGTCGTCGACAACCGAACCGTTGACATGCTCCGAACCATATCGTAGGTTCGCAACCATCCGAAACAGACGGTCAGAATCGTACCGTGTGTTACGTACGGTAGTTCCGATCGGCACGACCGCTGTCGCGATGGAGGGACGGTCATGGATCTGGGCACGGTTCTGCGCTGGACGGCGGAGCGTTATCCCCGGCGTCGCGCGGTGGGCGGCAGAAGCCCCATGACCTATGCGGAGTGGGATGCGCACACCGACCGGCTGGCACGGGCGCTGGCCGAGCTCGGCGTCCGGCCCGGCGAACGGGTGGTGCTTTCGCTCGCCGGTGGCGAACCGCTGGCCAGCCTGCACCTGGCCGTGCAGAAGCTCGGTGCGGTCTCGGTGCCCCTGTCCTTCCGGTTCGCGCCGCCCGAACTTGCCTACTGCGTCGCCGACGCCGCGCCCGCCCTGGTGATCACCGACGCCTCGACCGCGGCTCTCGCGGACGAGGCGCTGGTTGGGCTGCCCCCGGTGGCCCGGATCGCCTCCGGGTCACCGGGCGAGGACACCGTCGAGCGCCGGGCGCTGGCTCAGCCGAGCGGCTGCCTGGGCATCCGAGTGTCTGATCAGGACATCAGCGTGATGCTCTACACCTCGGGCACCACCGGGAAGCCGAAGGGCGTGCCGCGCACGCACTCCGCCGAGCACCACGCGGCGATCGCGCATTTGATCCAGAGTGGACAGTCTCGCTTCGACGCCACGCTGGGCGTCATGCCGCTGTTCCACACGATGGGGCTGCGCACTCTGCTGGCCACTCTGGTCGGCGCGGGAACCTGGGTGCCGCAGGTGAAGTTCGACGCGGACGAGACGCTCGAATTGATCACCGCGGAGCGGATCGGTTCGCTGTACCTGGTGCCGACGATCTACTGGTCGCTGGTGCGCACCGGCCGGCTCGCCGAGGCGCGAACCGTGCGCAGGCTGGCCTACGCCGGCTCGTCGATGACGCCGGCGTTGGCCGAGCAACTCGCTGGCGCGCTGGAACCGGAGTCGTTCGTCAACCACTTCGGCAGCACCGAGATCTACACCTTCACGATCGGCCCGGACGTTGTCGCGAAGCCGGGGTCGGCGGGCCGCGCCGGCCTCTTCTCCCGGGTCCGGCTGGTGGACCCGGATCCCGCGGCGCCGCCGGACGCCGAAGTGAAGCCGGGGGAGCAGGGGCAGATCGCCGTCTCGATGTCCAGTCCCGAGGCGTTCGCCGGGTACTGGCGCCGTCCCGACGCCGACGCCAGCTCCATTCGCGGCGGCTGGTATTTCCCCGGCGACCTGGCGATCGCCGACGAGGACGGGGACCTCTGGGTCGCCGGCCGGGTCGACGACATGATCAACTCCGGCGGCGAGAACATCTACCCGGAGGAGATCGAGGACGCGCTGATCCGCTGCGCGGCGGTGCGCGAGCTGGTCGTCGTCGGCATCGCGGACGACCGGTGGGGCCAGGCCGCCACCGCGTTCTTCATCCCGGGCGACGGCATGACCCCCGAACACGCGACCGAAGTGCTGGAGACCTTCGTTCGCGAGCAGTCCGGGCTGCCGTCGTTGAAACGCCCCAAGCGGTTCGTCGCCGTCGAGACCATTCCCAAATCCGGGGTGGGCAAGATCCTGCGCCGCGAACTGAGCTCCGGCAACTACCGCGCGCTGTCCGACAGCGCCGCAGAAGCAGGCAGGTGAGCCGAATGAACGCAGTCTCCGACAAACCGGCCAGGAGGACGGCGCGAGTCGAGGACCCCGCGCTGCTCACCGGCCGCGGCAGGTTCCTCGACGACATGGACCCGTTGCCGGGCACGCTGACCGCGGCGATCGTGCGCAGCCCGCACCCGCACGCCCGGATCCGCGGCGTCGACCTCGAGCGGGCCCGCCGGCACCCCGGGGTCGCCGCGGTGATCGGTCCCGAGGAGGTCAAGGCGACCCTCCGGCCGTTCCCGCTGGCGCTCAAGACACCGATGCCGTACTACCCGACAGGGACGGACAAGGTGCGCTTCGTCGGAGAACCGGTCGCGGTCGTCGTCGCAGGCGACCGGTACCTGGCCGAGGACGCGGCGGAACTCGTCGAAATCGACTACGAGCCGCTGCCGCCGGTGGTCGACGTCGAGAAGGCGCTCCTGCCGGACGCGCCGCGGCTGCACGAGGACGCGGACGGCAACGTCGCGACCGACCGGACCTTCGCCTTCGGCGAGGTGGACGAGGTGTTCGCCAACGCGGATCACGTGGTGAAGGGCAAGTACCACTTCCCGCGCTACTCCTCCACCCCGATGGAGTGCTACTCGGTCGTCGCCGAGTGGCAGGACGAAGTGGACGGTCCGGCCATCCAGGCGTGGGCGAACTTCCACGGCCCGTTCTCCATGGTGGCGGTGCTGGCCGGTGCCTTCGGCCTGCCCGCGTCGCGGATCCGGCTGATGATCCCGGCCGACAACGGCGGCAGCTTCGGCATCAAGGCGGGAATCTATCCCTATGTCGCGCTGATGGCGCTGGCCAGCAAGCACGCGGGCCGGCCGGTGCGCTGGACCGAGGATCGCATCGAGCACCTGCTGGCCAGTTCCGCCGGGTCTGACCGTGCAATGCGGTTCGAGGCCGCCGTGTCGGCCGACGGCATCGTGCAGGGGCTGCGGGCCGACCTGGTGGACAACGTGGGTGCCTACTTGCGGCCGCCGGAGCCCAGCACGCTGTACCGCTGCTTCGGCAACATCACCGGCGCCTACAAGATCGACGCTGTCGAGATCCGCTCGCGTGCGGTGGTGACGAACAAGACGCCCACCGGACTCAACCGCGGCTTCGGCGGCCAGCAGCTGTACTTCGGCCTGGAACGGCTGATGGACAAGGTCGCCGAGACCTGCCGCCTGGACCCGGTCGAGCTGCGCAAGCGGAACTTCGTGCGGCACGAGGACTTCCCGTACGCCACGCCGACCGGCGGCATCTACGACTCCGGCGACTACGACCGCGCACTGGACATGGTCGTGAAGAACGCGAACTATCAGGCGCTGCGGGAAAAGCAACGGGAAGCGCGGGCGAGGGGCGAGTACTTCGGCCTCGGCGTGGCCACCATCGTCGACCCGTCCGCGACCAACATCGGCTACGTCGGCCTGGCCACCCCGGCCGAGCAGCGGGCGTCCGGGCGCGGCAAGTCAGGCTCCACCGAGCACGTCCGGATCAGCGTGGACCCCAACGGGCTGGTGTCGGTGCTGCTGGGCACCGTGCCGCAGGGCCAGGGCCACGCCACCGTCGCGCAGCAGGTGGTTGCCGAGCAGCTCGGCCTGCCCCTGGACCAGGTGCGCCCGATCGTCGAAATGGACACCGCCACCACCCCGTGGACCATCAGTTCGGGCAGCTACTCCTCACGCTTCGCACCGCTGCTGACCAGCGCGCTGGTCGAGGCCGCGGAGAAGCTCGCCGAGACAGTCAAGATCGCCGGAGCCACCCTCCTCGGTGTCGCGGCCGAGGACGTGGAGCTCGCCGAGGGACACGTCCGGCAGCGCGGCGAAACGGGCCGGGCGGTCCCGTTCAAGCACGCGGCCGGGTTGGTGCACTGGGATCCCGGCGCGCTGCCGGAAGGCACGTCCGCGCGGTTGTACGAGGAAGCAGCGTTCACCCCGCCGCAGTCGAAGGCGGCGAGCCGCACAGACCAGATCAATTCCAGCCTGTGCTACGGCTTCGTCGCGGAACTGGCCGTCGTCCGGATCGACCCGGACACCCGCGAGGTGAAGCTCGAGCAGGTAGTCACCGTGCACGACGCCGGCACGATCCTCAACCCCACCCTGCTCGAAGGCCAGGTGCACGGCGCGCTCGCACACGCACTGGGCGGCGCGCTGTTCGAGGAGATGCGCTACACCGACGCCGGGCAGCCCACCGCCACCTTCATGGACTACCTGTGCCCGACCACCGCGGAAACGACCTTCGAGCTCAACAGCGACCACCTGGAAACACCGTCCCCGCTGACCCGGCTCGGGGCGAAAGGCTGCGGCGAAGGCAGTTGCATGAGCCTGCCGGTCGCGATCGCCAACGCGGTCGCGGACGCGCTCGCTCCGGCCGGAGTGGACGTCACCAGCCTGCCCCTGCACGGAAACGTGCTCCACGAGCTGCTGACCGGCAGCACCTCGCAGAACGAAAGGAACCACTGACGATGGCACTCACCGGAGGCGAGATCAGGCTCGACCGCGGCCACGAAGGCCGGGTCGCCTACCTGACCCTCGATCACGGCAAGTACAACATCATCACCTGGGAGACCCGTCAGGTGATGGCCGACCGGTTCGCGGAGATCGACGCCGACGACGAGATCAAGGTCGTGGTCGTCCAAGGCGCGGGGGAGCACTTCTCCTCCGGCGGCGACATCGCCGGGTTCATGGAGGTCGACCCGATCGACTTCACCGACCTGGGGCAGAACGTCACCGCCCCGGCACGCAGCCCCAAGCCGGTGATCACCGCGGTCGACGGCTACTGCTTCGGCGTCGGGCTCGAACTCGCGCTGTCCACCGACATCCGGGTGGCTACCCGGCGCGCCGAATTCGCGCTGCCGGAAATGCGGCTGGGCATGATCCCCGGCTCCGGCGGCACCCAGCGCCTCGCCCGGCTGATCGGGCTGTCCCGAGCGAAGTACCACGTGATGACCGCGTCCCGGATCAACGCGCAGCAAGCCGGGGACTGGGGCCTGGTGGCGAACGTGGTCGAGGACCGGGCCGCGCTGGACGCCGAGGTGGAGCGGATCGTGGGCGTGCTGCTCGGGTTCTCCCCGCTCGCCGCGCGCACCGCCAAGGAGGTGCTCGACAAGGGCGTGGACGCGCCGCTGTACTCCGGCATCGAGCTGGAGCGCAAGGCGTACTCGATGCTGCGCTCCAGCAACGACTTCGCTGAGGGCGTCGCCGCGTTCACCGAGAAGCGCGCACCGAAGTTCCAGGGCCGGTGAGCTGACACCATGAAGGCCGCACCATTCGCCTACGTCCGGCCGTCGAGTCTGTCCGACGCGATCGCCGAACTCGCGAGCACGGGCGGCGGCGGCAAGGTCATCGCGGGCGGGCAGTCACTGGTCCCTGTGCTGGCCATGCGGCTCGCCCGCCCCGAAACCTTGGTGGACATCAATTCCGTCCCGGAGCTGGACCGGGTCGACACGGCGGGCGGGTACCTGGAAATCGGCGCCACGGTGCGCCAGCGCCGGGTCGAACGGGACCCGGCGGCTGCCACGGTTCCCCTGCTGGGCATGGCGTTGCCGTGGGTCGGGCACCGGGAACTGCGCAGCCGGGGCACCGTGTGCGGGAGCCTCGCGCACGCCGATCCCGCCGCCGAGCTGCCGGCCGTCGCGTGCTGCCTGAACGCCGAGCTGACCGTGACCGGCACCGAGGGTTCCCGTCAGGTGCCGGCCCGGGAGTTCTTCTCCGGCGCGATGATCACCGCGCTCGGACCGGACGACATCCTGACCGCGGTGCGCTTCCCGGCAGGCGGCGATCGGGAAGGCTTCGGGTTCGCCGAGATCGCGCGCAGGCACGGCGATTTCGCGCTCGCCGGGGTCGCGGTCCGGGTCCGGGTGCGCGGTGCGGAGACCGAGGCGGAGCTGACCGGGTTCGGCGTGTCCGATCGGCCGGTCACCCGCTCCGTCCGCGCCGAGCTCGCCACCGCGCTCGGTGAGTGCGGCGGCGACGTGCGCCGCCTGGCGAGCGCTCTGTCCGACCCGCTCGCGGCGGTGGCCGACGAACTGGTCGACACCGACGGCGACGCCCACGCGTCCCGCGACTACCGTCGCCGGCTTTTCCGCACGTTGGCGAGCCGGGAACTGTGCAAGGCATACGAGCGCGCTCGCAGGAGCGCCGGTGAGGTGACCTCGTGAAGACTGTTCCGGAAACGACCGAACCCTTGGCGCAAAAAGGAAAACCGCGTGCGGTCAAGGCGGCCGCGGACGCTCTCGTCGAGGTCAGGATGACGGTGAACGGAACGCCTGCCGTGCTCAGCGTGCCCGCGCGAGTGACGCTCGCCGACGCGCTGCGGGACCACCTCGGGCTCACCGGCACGCACGTGGGTTGCGAGCACGGCGTGTGCGGGATGTGCACGGTGCTCGTGGACGGGGAAGCAGCCCGGGCCTGCCTGCTGTTCGCGGTCCAGCTCGACGGGGCGGACATCGTCACCGTGGAGGGCCTGGGCCGGCCGGACGACCTGCACCCGCTGCAAGAGGCATTCGGCCGCAACCACGCGCTGCAGTGCGGTTTCTGCACCCCCGGCTTCTTGATGAGCTCGTACGACCTGCTCAGCAACAAGCCCGAAGTGACCGAGGACGAACTGCCCGAGGAGCTGTCCGGGGTCATCTGCCGCTGCACCGGGTATCGCAACATCCTTGCCGCGGTCGAGGAAACCCGGGCGGCGCACCCGGACGGCATTCCCGCCCCGGGCAACTGCGCGCGCCGGGCGCTCGTGGGCCGGGCCAGCGGTCAAGCGGGCAGCACCGACGGCCGCGAAGCCGACGAGGACAGCAACGCCGCCGAGACCCGCCGGGTCGACATCGTGCTGCCGGACGGCGATCCGACGATCGCGGTCGACATCGAGACCGAGATCGGCGTGCCGGTGGACGCGGTGTGGCGCGTGTTCGACGATGTGTCGCTGCTCGCCCGGTGCCTGCCAGGAGCAGAGCTCACCGAGGACCTGGGCGAAGACCACTATGCCGGCCGCGCGCGCGTTTCGGTGGGCCCGATCAAGCTCGCGTTCAAAGGGGTGGCGCACGTCGTCGAGCACGACCGCGCCAGTCAGCGGTTGCGCGTGCTCGCGCAGGGGCAGGACACCGGCGGAGCGCAGACCCAGGCCGACATCGTGCTGCGCACCGAGGCCACCGCCGCCGGCACCGCGATGCGGGCCGAAGCCAAGGTCTATCTCACCGGGCGCATCGCGCAGTTCGGCCGCGCGCTGGCCGGGGACGTGAGCCGACGCATGTTCGAGCAGTTCGCGGACGCCCTGGCCGAAGCCGCGACCTCCGGGCAGGCGCCCAGCGGTCCGGTCAAAGCGCCGAGCGCGCTGAAACTCTTGTTCGCTCCGCTGTTCGACCGGATCCGGACAGCTTTGCGTCGCCCGCGCCGGAAGTCCCGCTGATCCGGATTCGCGGGCAGGAGTTCACGTTTCGGATTCCTGTCCTGGTTCTCGCTGTCCTGTCTCGTCTCCCGTGAGGGGAAAACCTTGACACCCGATATCGCACCACGGTCAAAGTCGCCTCGTGCCGCGGTATTCGCATCCGTCGCCGGCTGGTCCTTCGACTTGTTCGACCTGTTCCTGCTGCTCTACGTGGCCGGCCCGATCAGCAAGAACATCTTCCCGAGCACCAGTCCGACCCTGGGTATCGCCGCGGTGTTCGGCTCGTTCGCGGTCACCGTCGTGATGCGCCCGGCGGGTGCCGCGATCTTCGGCGAGCTGGCCGACCGCAAGGGACGCAAGGCCACCATGGTGCTGGTCATGGGCGGCGTCGGCATCACCACCGCCGCGATGGGCCTGGTCCCGCCGCACGCCGCGGTGGGCGTGCTCGCCCCGATCTTGTTCCTGGCGCTGCGGATCGCGCAAGGATTGTTCGTCGGCGGCGTCACCGCGACCACCCACACGCTCGGCACGGAGAGCATCGGCGCGCGCTGGCGCGGCCTGATGAGCGGGCTGATCGGGGCCGGCGGAGCGGGCCTCGGCGCCGCGCTGGCCAGCTTGGCCTACATCGTGGTCTCGGCGATCTTCACCGGCCCGGCATTCGACCAGTGGGGCTGGCGGGTGCTGTTCTTCTGCGGACTGCTCAGCGCGCTGCTGAGCTTGTTCGTGCTGCGCAAGGTCGAGGAATCTCCGGAGTTCGAAGGGAAACAGCGGGCTCCGGTGCCGTTCCGGGAACTGGTTCGGGGCCGCGGAAAGAAGATCCTCGCGCTCAACATCGCGGTGGCCGCCGGCGGCGGCGCGCAGTACTATCTGACGTCCGGGTACTTGCCCACCCTCCTCAGCGAGGTGGTGGGGGTACCGGCAGGTCAGCGCGGCGCCATCCTGCTGATCAGCAGCGTCGTGGTGATCGGGGCGGCGATCGGTGCGGGCGAACTGAGCGAACGGCTCGGCCGCCGCCGCACCATGATCGGGTTCGGCCTGTGCAACCTCTTCGCGTTGCCGTTGCTCACCTGGGGCATCGCCTCCGCCGGAGGCCATCGCGGCGCGGTCGTCGCGGTGCTGTGCGTGATCATGGTGATGCTGTCCAACGCCGCGTACTCGCCGCTGATGATCTTCCTCAACGAGCGGTACCCGACCGAATTGCGGGCCAGAGGCACCGCAGTGAGCTGGAACCTCGGCTTCATGCTGGGCGGGCTGATGCCGACCGTAGTGAGCCTGCTCAGCCCGGCTCTGTCGGACGTTCCCTCGCGGCTCGTGATCTTCTTGGCGGGCGCGACCCTGGTGTTCGTCATCGCGATCCTGGCCAGCCCGGAAACCCGGGGTGCGCTCGATCGTGAGCGCGGCGCCAGGACCGCGGCCGACGACGCCACTCCCGTCTGACAGTGGCGGGACACCGGATACGTGCTCTTCGGTCGGTGGGCGAGGCAGGGCATGCGGCTCGATCCGGACGCCGGGGCGGCTGGGCACGTGACGCGCTTCCGGCCCGCGCCGGCTGATCGGGATGCCCGGACCTACTACCGGTGTGCCGCGCGTGTCGGTGGCCAGTTGAACTCCCAGCTAACTCCCCTCTGGCGGCCAGTTAGCGGGAGAGTTATCTGCCATGCGCCCGACTGCGTAGCGTGCCTCCCGGCGCGTTCGCGGAAGCCGGTCAGGACGAATAGCGGCCGGTAGCTCCCGATCGACATGGTCGTGCCGAGTGCGACCGCGCTCTGGGTGCAGTCCGCGAGTTCGCCCAGCAACCGGCCGAGTTCGCCGGTTATCTATCGATAAACCGATGCGATGAACGCAAGACTATGGTTTGATTATCCGGTGAGATGCGAGTCATCGTGCTCGCCAGCGGAGCTATCCGACCAGTCGTTTTCCTTTATGGCAGAGTCTTCGGCTGGCTCTCGCTGTCGCCGAGGCGGCGAACACGGCCAGCGAGACGCTAGCCGTCGAGAAACATTCCATCGAGTTCGTGCCGAGCTTCGGGGCTCGATGATGTGCAGTGCAATCAGACATTGTGGGATCTGGTTTCCGACGGAATACTGCATTCCGTTGCGAGTGGCGCTGCGACTCCCTCAAAAGGTAATCGCGACATTCGCAAACTCCCAGGTGGTCACTTGAGCTGAAGGCGGCGCTTGTCGCACGTCGCCATTCGCGTTTATCGCACAGTTGAGCAGTAGGCCGACGGGGGCGTTTCGCCGGCGCGCCACGGCCCGCCGAGCACGGTCAGTCGTGCCGGAGCTTCCCAGCGGTATTCCTGTTGCGCACTGCACCGAACAATGCGCAAGCCACCCCTTCGGGATACCCCGAAGGGTGCACTTCGTCAGTCATGGCTTTCGGGTTTCCGCGGCCATTTTGTTCTGCCTGACCCCGAAGACGGCCGCGTGTCCGTGAACCCGACGCTGCCAAGGCGCGGAAACGCCGCCACTGCGGCAGCGGAGCACGCGGAACATCCGACGTCGCCAATCGGTCATCTCGACGTGGCCGTACTCGGAATGCCTCCTCCGTCAGCCGATCGTGGTCGAGATCGCGCTGAACCAGATCGCGAGGAGCAGCGAGCGGTCGCCCTCGTCGACACCGCCGTTTTGTACAAGGACCTGCGCGGCTCGGACTGCTTCGGCCAACCGGTCGCCAGCACGGCGCACGCACTCGGCGGGCAACTCGTCGAAGGATCCGAAGCTTGCCTGGACGAACGATTCGGACACCTATGCGGCGGTGGCGACGGCGGCCGGAGCCGCGCGGGAGTATCCGCGGCTCCGGAATTCCACGGGGATGCTTCGCGAACCCGGGATTCCCGGCGTTCCCGCGGGATGTCTGCGGCGGGCCCGGGGATGCGTATCCTTTCGGGCGAAGCCTTCCGATCGCATTACTTTCCCGCACCCCGCCGAAACGAGCCAGGAGCTACCGGGGAATGCTCAGACCGCTGAAAGGAGAGACCGGAGCGATGACGCTGGACCCGACGTCCCTGAAACTGTTCGTGCAAGTGGTGGACCACGGCACGATCGCCGAAGTCGCCGACCGCGAGCATCTCGCCGCCGCGGGGATCAGCAGGCGGCTGCGCGATCTGGAGCAGATGCTGGGAACGGAACTGCTGGTGCGCACCAACCGCGGAATCACCCCGACGGCGGCCGGTGCCGCTTTCGCGGTCTCGGCCCGGCAGGTGCTCGACGACCTGGCAGACCTGACGCGACGGATGCGGGACTTCTCGTCCGGCTCGCGCGGGCTCGTGCGTCTGCTGGCGAACATCTCCGCGGTGTCGACCTTCGTGCCGCCGCTGGTCGCGTCGTTCGCCGCCCGCTATCCCGGCGTCCGGCTGCAGGTGCTCGAACAGGACAGTCTCGCGATCACCGAGGCGGTCGCCGAGAACCGGGCGGATATCGGGCTGTTCACCAGCCTGCCGTACCACGCCGACATCGAGGTCTACCCGTTCCGCCGAGACGAGCTGAAGGTGCTGGTGCCGGAACGGCATCCGCTGGCCGCGCGCGATTCGGTCGCCTTTGCCGAAACGCTCGACCACGAGCACGTCGTGCTCCGCACCGGAACGCATCTGCGGCTGCAGATGCTGACCGCAGCCGGGCAAGCCGGGCGGACGCTGCGGCATCAGATCGAAGTCGCGTCCTACGACGCCCTGTGCCGGATGGTCGAATGCGGCCTGGGGATCGGCGTCGTTCCGGCCGGGAACCTCGTGGGGTACGCCTTGACCGGCACCAGAACGCTGGCTCTCGACGAGCCGTGGGCCAGCCGCGACCTGTCCCTGTGCGTCCGCCGAGCCGAGGCGCTGCCACCCGCGGCGCGGCTCATGTTCGAACACCTCCTCAGCGACGAAGGACGCGCCCTCCAGCCATGACGGCAGGTGATGGCGGTCTCGCGAATCATTGCTGTGCAACGGCAACGCGGCCTGCTTAATCTTCATCGTCCGCTCCGGACCAGCCGTCGGGCACTGGCGCCGGAACATGGGAACAAGGGAGAGAGGGGACATCGATGATCCGTGCTGACTCGCCAGAGTCGCCGTCTGCCGGCATGGGCTCGGTCGCACCTTCCGTGCGCTGGAAAACGCTCGGAGGTTGCTGGGGTGCTTGGCTTTTCGACGCGCTCGACGCCGCAGTGTTCAGCTTCGTCCTGCTCGCGGTCGCGCACACGTTCCACACCACACTCGCCGAGGTAGCGTCCTCCGTCGCCTGGTTCTTGCTGGCTACCGGTGTCGGCGGCTATCTTTTGGGCTACCTCTCGGACCGCATCGGGCGGAAACGCACGTTGCTGGTATCGGTCGTCACCTATGCGACCGGAACCCTGCTCTGTGGCTTCGCGCACAATGTCGTGGAGCTGAGCGTCTACCGGCTGTTGGTCGGCATGGGCGTCGGCGGCCTGTGGTCGGCCGCGGTCGCGCTGGTCAGCGAAGTCTGGCCGACGCGGAAACGCGCGTGGGCGATCGCGGTCATGCAGACCGGATGGTCCGCGGGCAACCTCCTGGCAGCGGTCCTCGCCTGGACCGTGCTGGATCCCGCCGACCCGGCGTCATGGCGCAAGCTGTTCGTCATCGCCGCGATCCCCGCGTACGTCGTCGCTCTCGGCATTCTCGTCGCGGTGAGCGAATCTCCCGTCTGGATCGCCGAGCAAGCACATGGCGGACGCGAAACCGCCCGGCCCGGCATCGCGGCGATCTTCCGGCGGGAACTCCGCGCGACCACCGCGAAAGCCTTGTCGATCTCCGTCCTGGGCATGTTCGGCTACTGGGTGATCATGACGTTCACACCGACGTTCCTCCAGAGCGTGCTGCACGTCCGGATCGACCAGGCACCGGTTTTCCTGGTGTGGACAGGGGTAGGCGCGACTGTCGGCTACCTGCTGTTCGGTGCCCTCGCCGAGCGGATCGGCAGGAGGCGGGCATTCGCGTTCTTCTTCGTGGGCATCGCCGTCTCGATCCCGCTGTTCGCCTACGGCGTGCGCATGATCCCGCTGAGCGACGGAGGAATGGCCTGGACGACAACGAACGTCGCGATCGTCGGCGGGCTTTCGGCCCTGCTCGGCTTCTTCACCGGGTACTTCAGCGGATTCGGCGCCTGGTACGCCGAACTGTTCCCCACCCGTGTCCGGGCTGCCGCGGCCGGGTTCTGCTTCAACTTCGGGCGGGTCGGGGCGATCGCGGGAATCGTCGTCGTGCCGCTGCTGGTGCCCGTCGCCGGCTTTGCCCTCACCTACTGCCTGGCCTCCGTGACCTACCTCCTCGCCGCCGGCCTCGTTTTCACTTTGCGCGAAACCGGCGGCGAGGAACTCGACGCGAACCACCACCCCGTTTCCGAGGAGAACGCATGACCACCAACTTCCGCATCGGCCAGATCGTGCCGAGTTCGAACACGACGATGGAGACCGAGGTTCCTGCGATGCTGCACGCGCGGCACCGGCTCTTCCCCGAAGAGCGCTTCACGTTCCATTCCGCGCGGATGCGGATGATGCACGTGGATCCCGACGAGCTCAAGCGCATGGACCTCGACAGCGACCGCTGCGCCGTCGAGCTCAGCGACGCGCGGTGCGATGTGCTCGCCTACGCATGTCTGGTGGCGATCATGTGCCAGGGGCCGGGTTACCACCGCGTGTCCGAGCAGCGGCTCGGCGAGGTGGCCGAGGCTAACGGGGCACCGACGCCCGTGATCAGCTCGGCCGGGGCGCTGGTCGCCGGTCTCAAGACGATCGGCGCCAAGAAGGTGGCGATCGTGACGCCGTACCTGAAGCAGCTGACCGCTCAAGTCGCCGGATACCTGGAGAGCGAGTCGATCGAGGTGAGCGACGCGCTGAGCCTGGAAGTGGCGGACAACCTCGCAGTGGGCCGCCTCGACCCCGCCGACCTGCTCGACCATGTCGAGCGCCTGAACATCACGGGTGCGGACGCTGTCGTCCTGTCCGCGTGCGTCCAGATGCCCTCGCTGTCCGCGATCCAGCCGGTGCAGGACAAGCTCGGCGTGCCAGTGGTCACCGCGGCCGCGGCGACCGTGCATCGCATCCTCGCCACGCTGCGCCTCGACACCACGGTGCCGGACGCCGGTCATCTGCTGTCCGGCGCCTACTGACTCCTCCATACGGGATACCTCGAACGGACAGTCGTGCGGTGCCGCAGGCGTGCTGCCTCCACCGGGCAGAACGTGCGCCGAACGGCCTCAACGGCAGGCGAACCGGCTACGTCGACGTTCTTCATTACGTCCACTATGGAGCGAATCGATGTCGTCCGGCGAAGCGTCCCTGCGACGCAGTCTGTCCACCCGCGCCGTGATCGCCACCGTCGCGATGGTGTTCACCGCACGGTCGCCCGGCGCGGCCGGGGCAGGCCACTCGGAGGGCCCGATGTGAGCACCCCGATTCCGTTGTGCCGCCTGGATATCGCGGATCGCCCGGAAGGAGCCGTTGACCGGATCCGGTTCCCGGGCGTGGGCGAAAGCCGGCGGCGCTCGCTGTGCCGAGAGAACCGGTGGTGCATCCCGTGTTCGGGGATGTCATGCGACGAAGCCTGTCTTGGTACCTCGCGCTTGGCGTTGGGAAATCCTTCGTCCAGTTGAGGTTCGCTCGTGCTCTGGACACGGCTGCGTTCGTTGGCTCGAACGGTCAAGCGGCGAGCGGATGGGGTTCGCAGGGGCACGTGGCAGATCCGTGAAGGGTCGATGCGCGCCGGAGACGACGCGACCACACCAGAGGCGGACCGTCGACGGAGATGCCGAGACGACGCAGGGCACCATGCCGCCTGTCAGAAACAGATAGCACCGATCCGCTGAGCGTTCGGTTCTGCATCGGTGTGACTCCAGCGGGGCGACCAGGCCGCGCAACTTCGGCAGCGAGGGTCGGTGTGGCGTGCCTGACCGCCCGGGCGAGGGCGGCCGCGTGCACGGTTGAGTGGTAGTGGCCGCGGTTGCTCTTTCGATGAGGCCCATGTCCCGCAGCATCGCTAGTTACCGGTGTGCTGAGGGCACCGGACTCGCCCACTGCTCAGCAACCTCCTTCACCGAGGCGTCGGCCGCTGGGCGGCGAAGGCGAACAACATCACCAGTGCCCGGCGAGCGCTGTCGAGTTTCGGGCGTGTCACCCCAGTGTCCTCTGCGGCTCCTTCCCAGTCAGAGCTGCCGCCCGAGTTCGGCCGCGTGCTGTTGCATGACCGGCCGGACACGGTCGCGGAACTCCTCGACAGTGACCCGGGAGCTCGAGGCGCTGATGGAGATGGCGGCAACGACCTGGCCGGCCGGGTCGCGGACCGGCACGGCGATGGAGAGCAGTCCTGGTTCGAGTTCCTCGTCGCCGATGGCCACACCGTCCGCACCGGCGTCCTTGACGCGCTGTGCGACGGCGTCGGCAGTGGTCGGCGTCTTGGGAGTGCGCGCTGGAAATGGCGCGGCGGCGAGATAGTCGGCCAACTCGGATTCGCTCAACGCGCCGAGCAGGATCTGTCCGGTCGAGGAGGCATAGAGCGGGATTCGCGCGCCCACCCGAATGCTGCTGTTGAGGATCCGGGTGCCCTCGCTCCGGGCGACGAACAGCGAGTCGTTTTCGTCGCGGACCGCCAGCGAGACGGATTCGTCGATCACGTCGCGGATAGCCGCCAGGTGTGGTCGTGCGAGCTGCGGGAGAGCTGCGGACTCGGCGTAGGCGGCACCGATGCGGAGGACCCGGGGAGTGGGGGAGAAGAACTTCCCGTCGAAGGTGACATAGCCGATTTCCGCAAGCGTGGTCAGACAGCGTCGAGCGGCGGCGCGGCTCAGCCCGGCGGCCTGGGCGGCGTCGCTGATCGTCAGCCGGGGCGTGGCCGTCCCGAATGCCTCGAGGACAGCGAGCCCTTTGGCGAGTCCGGCCATTCCTTCGACTGCCATGCAGCCCTCCTCTTGACATGCGTGCCCCGCGGCACGTCTACTGAAGCAGATGTTCGGAAAGCGGTTATACGTTCGCATACCGAACGGAATTAGTCAAGTGTCTCCGGAGGGAATGCGTTGAACGAGTCGAGAGGGGCAGGGGCGGCGTCGCAGGCCGCGGCGCGTGCCGACATGTCGAGCCGCGCGTGGCCTGTGTCGCTGACCGAAGTTCCGTACTGGGTTTTCCAGGACGAGGACGTCTATCGAGCCGAGCAGCAGAACATCTTTCACGGCCCCACGTGGAACTACCTCTGCCTGGAAGCGGAGCTCGCCGAGCCGGGAGACTTCTGCGCCACCTTCATCGGAGAGCAACCGGTGCTCGTGACCCGCGATCACGACGGCCAGATCTATGCCTTCGAAAACCGGTGCGCACACCGCGGCTCCTTGATCGCGATGGAGCACTACGGGCATACCAAGGACTTCACGTGCGTCTACCACGCCTGGACCTACAACCTCCAAGGCGACCTCACCGGCGTTGCCTTCGAAGACGGCATCAATGGCAAGGGCGGAATGCGCAAGGAGTTCTGCAAGGCCGCGCACAGTCCGCGGCGGCTCCGCCTCGCGAACGTCCACGGCCTGATCTTCGGCAGCCTCGACAACGACGTACCCGCGATCGAGGAGTACCTCGGCCAGGAGATCCTCGACCGGATCGAGCGTGTTCTCGGCGGGCGCAAGCCGGTAGTGCTCGGGCGGTTCACCCAGACGCTGCCGAACAACTGGAAGCTGTACCTGGAGAACGTCAAGGACTCTTACCACGCCAGCATCCTGCATCTGTTCTTCACCACCTTCGGGCTCAACAAGCTGAACCAAAAGGGCGGCATCATCGTCTCCGAGTCCGGCGGCAACCACGTGAGCTGGTCGGCGATCAACCGGGAGGCCGAAGCCAAGACCGCTGAGCACTACAAGGACCAAGGCATCCGCTCCGACTCGGAGTATCAGCTCGAGGACCCCTCGCTGGTGAACAGCTTCCGCGAGTTCGGCGACGACGTCACCCTGCAGATCCTGTCGGTCTCGCCGGGATTCGTGCTGCAGCAGATCCAGAACTCGATCGCGGTGCGCCAGGTGCTCCCGACCGGGGTCGACTCCACCCACCTCAACTGGACTTACCTCGGCTTCGAGGACGACACCGAGGAACAGCAGCTGGTGCGGATGAAGCAGTCGAACCTGGTCGGCCCAGCCGGGTTCGTCTCGATGGAAGACGGCGCGATCGGCGGCTTCGTGCAGCGGGGCATCGCCGGCGCGAGCGGTGAGTTCGCCACCGTTCAGATGGGCGGCGACCAGGCGGTTTCCAGCGAGAGCAGGGTAACCGAGGCCTCGATCCGCGGCTTTTGGAAGGTCTATCGCGAAGCCATGGGTTTCTCGATCGACGAGTGCGAAGGAGTGCGCCGGTAATGGACGCGTTCACGCTGATCAGCAGGGCCCAGGGCAGTTACGTGCGCGCCATCGACGACGGCCCGATCGAAGACTGGCCCGAGCATTTCGCCGAGGACGCCTTCTACAAGGTGACCACCGCCGACAATCACCGCCGCGGCCTGCCCGCTGGCCTCATCTGGGCCGACAACAAGGCGATGCTCAAAGACCGGATCTCCGCGCTCAAGGAAGCCAACATCTACGAGCCGCACGTCTACCGGCACCTGCTTGGCCAGCCTGCGATCCTCGCCGAGAGCAAGTCCGGCGCCACCAGCGAAACCGCCTTCCTGGTTCTTCGCATCGCCGGCAACGGGCCGACGGATGTCTTCGCCAGCGGCCGCTACCTTGACGAGTACGTCTTCGCCGACGGCGCGGCGCTGTTGAAAAAGCGGGTGGTGGTCTGCGACAGCTCCCGCACCGACACATTGCTGGTGCTTCCGCTGTGAGCGAGCCGCGCAGAGCGCTGCTGAGCATCGGTGACCCGAACGGCAGCGGCCCCGACATCGCGGTCAAAGCGGTTGCGATGCTCGGCGCCGCCGCACCGGTCGTGGTGGGAGACCGGCACGTCCTCGTGGAACCTGCCCGCAAGGCCGGCCTTGCCCTTCGGGCAGCGGTCCCCGGGGCGAGGGCCGACGCGGGAATGTGCGACGTGATCGACGTCGGCGCACTCGATCCCGCGGAGCTGGCCATCGGCCGAGTGACCGCTGCGGCAGGCGCAGCGACCATCGCCTATGCCGCCAAGGCAGTTGCGCTGGCGATGGACGGCGGCTACCGAGGCGTCGTCGCCTGCCCGCATTCAGAGAACGCGGTCCGCCAGGCCGGCATCGCCTTCGCGGGCTACCCGCCGCTGATCGCCGAGCTGACTGGTACGCCGATCGACGAAGTCTTCTTGATGCTGGTCGGCGGCGGCGTCCGGATCGCGCATGTGACTCTGCATGAACGGCTCGTCGACGCGATAGGCCGGCTGACCCCAGAGCTGGTCGTCCAGGCCGGTGTCGCTCTCCATACGGCGCTTCGCCGGATGGGCATTGCCGCGCCACGGATCGGCGTTTTCGGGATCAACCCGCACGCAGGCGAGCATGGCTTCTTCGGGGACGACGACCGCCGGGTCACCGAGCCTGCGGTGGCGGCCTTGCGTGCGCGTGGCATTGACGCCGAGGGGCCGACCGGGGCAGACGTCTTGCTCGGCGGCACGCGGGACGCGGACGCGTACTTGGCGATGTACCACGACCAAGGGCACCTCCCGGTCAAGACACTGGCCGGGCGCACCGCCGCCGCGATCACGATCGGCGCGGGCATTCCGTTCTCCAGCGTCGGTCACGGCCCTGTTTTCGACAAAGCCGGGAGCGGCACCGCCGACCCGAGCGCCGTGCTCTCCGCCCTCCGGTTGCTCGCACCGCCCGTTCAGGAGGACTGAGATGACCGCCATCAGCGTCAAAGACACCGCTATCACCTTCGACTGCGCGCCCGAACAGAATGTGCTCGACGCGGCAGAGGCCGCGGGGTGGGCAATCCCTTACTCCTGCCGCAAAGGCGTATGCGACACCTGCGTCGGCACCTTGACGGCTGGAGAGGCGGAAATACCCGGCAGCGGCCGAGCGTGCGGTCCTGCGGAAGTCCGGCTATGCCGAGCGCGCCCGATCGGCGACGTGGAGATCGCCCCTCGCCGCATCGAGGCACGCACGCCTCCGGTGCGCAAGAAGCTCACCACCACCGTCTACCGCCGGCGCCAGGTCGCGCCCAGCGTCACGATTCTCGACCTGCGTTACCCGATCGGCCGGCGGACGCCGTTCCGCGCCGGCCAGTTCCTCAACGTCATCCTGGACGACGGCGACACCAGATCCTATTCGCTGGCCAACTCTCCACAGCACAATGACCTCGCCCAGCTGCACGTGCGCCACGAGCCCGGCGGAGCGTTCTCCGCGAGGATCCTGCAGCAGCTGGAATTCCACGACACCGTAGAGATCGAAGCCCCGTTCGGCGAGTTCTTCGTCGAAGACCCCGCCGAAGGGGCGGACCAGGCCGGCTCCCCGATCCTGCTGCTGGCGACCGGCACTGGATTCGCACCGATGCGGTCGATCATCCTCGACCACATCGCGCGCCGACTGACCCGTCCCGTCCACCTGTACTGGGGCGCGCGCACTGTCGAGGACCTGTACCAGTTCTCCACCCTCCAAGCCTGGGCCGGCCGTTTTGACTGGCTGAGTTTCACGCCCGTGCTCTCCCAGCCGCACCCTGGTTGGGAAGGCGCCACCGGCTGGGTCCAGCAGGTCGCCATCGCCGACCACGCGGACCTCGGCGGCCACCAGGTCTACGCCTGTGGCAGTGAATCCATGACCCGTTCCGCTGCGGAGGAGCTGTGCCGTGCGCGAGGTCTTCCTCCCGAGCGGTTCCACTCCGACGCGTTCGTCTCCGCCGTGCCCGTGCCGTACCCCGTCGGCTGATCCTCTCGCACCTGGAGTTCCCATGCCCGAATACACTTCGCCTCCCGCCACCGCCGCCGGGCCGCCGGGACTGTTGCGCCTCCCGGCTTTGATCGACGAACGCCGCCCGGGCCGCTTCCAGTTCGCCGTCGCGCTGCTGTGCGGACTGGTCATGCTGCTCGACGGGTTCGACACCCAGGCGATCAATTACATGGCCCCCGCCATCACCCGAGACTGGGGCATTTCCACCGGCACGATGAGCACGATCTTCTCCGCTGCGCTGGTCGGCCTGATGATCGGCTATCTGCTGCTCGCTCCGCTGTCGGACAAGTTCGGCCACAAACGGCTCGTCCTCGCCGGGGTGGCGGTCTTCTCGCTGTCCACGCTGCTCTCGGTCTGGGTGCGCAACCCCGATGAGCTCCTGGTGCTCCGGCTCGTCACCGGCATCGGACTCGGCATGGCAACCCCGAGCACGATCGCGCTCACCGCCGAGTACAGCCCGAAACGGGCCCGGGCCAGTTTCGTACTGGCGATCTACTGTGGATTCTCTTTGGGATTCGTGGCTGCCAATTACGCCGCCGACTGGCTCATCCCGATGCACGGCTGGCGCTCGGTCTTCCTCGCCGGAGCGATCCTGCCGCTCATTCTGCTGGGCTTGCTGACCTGGCGGCTGCCGGAATCGCTGGCTTTCCACGTGCGCCGCGGCGAGACCGCCAAGGCATACGCCCTGTGCCGGCGGATCGACCGGCGGCTGCCGGATACGACCGCCGTGCGGATCGAGGCGGCGAGCGCCGACCCGCGCAAGCGAGTCAAACTGTCCGAACTCCTCTCTGGTCGGCAGCTGTTCGGCACAGTCCTGTTGTGGGTCGTCTTCGCCGTCAATTTGGCGATGTTCTACGGCCTGCAGAGCTGGATGCCCACCGTTCTGCACGAACGCGGATACTCGGCGGGCACCCTGGCCACCGCTTCCTCGATGACCACGATCGGCGGCATCGCGATCGCGTTCCTGGTCGGCCCCGCGATGGACCGGCTCGGCGCGTATGGCGCGCTCGCCACGCTCTACCTGTCCGGCTGCGGTTTCCTGGCACTGATGAGCGCGGTACTCGGCGCACCGGCGTGGCTCGTCCTCGTCGCCATCTTCCTGATCGGCTGTTCGGTCTCAGGTGGACAGAAGAGCGTGATCGCGCTCGCCGCCGTCTTCTACCCCGAAGAAGTGCGGTCCACCGGTGTCGGGTGGGCACTGGGGATCGGCCGGGTCGGAGGCATCCTCGGCCCGCTGATCGTGGGCGGCATGCTGTCCGCCGGATGGAGTCATCAGCAGTTGTTCCTCACCCTGGCAATTCCGTCCGCGTTCTGCGGGTTGATCGTGCTCTACCTCGGCTTGCGTGCGAAGAAATCCACGCGCACCTGATCCTGGCGGCTCGTCTCGCACGCTTCCTGGCCCGGTGTCGTGAACGCTTGGCCAGGAAGCGGCGACGTACAGCCGGTCCCGGCTCACCCCGGGTGTCAGATGCCGAGTCCACAACCTTGCCGGGCGGCTCTAGGGGCACGTACCTCTGAGCATCGATGCTTTTACGCTCGTCAGTGGACGGAGACGGGACCTGTCGACTCCCGGATCTTCAGAGTTACCGGCGACGGAGGGGGAGGGGTCGGATCGGTGCCGTCGACCATGCCGAGCAGCAGCTTGACGGCCTGGATGCCCATCTCCCGAGCGGGCTGCCGGACGGTGGTGAGAGCTGGCGTCAGGAGGGAAGCGAACGGCAGGTCATCGAATCCGACCACCGAGACGTCCTCCGGCACCCGCAGGCCAGCGCGGCGACAGTAGGTCAGAGCCCCAATTGCCATGAGGTCGTTCGCGCAGAGTAAAGCAGTGGGCCGATCGTCCGCCGGGCGGCTCAGGATCTCGGCGGCCAACTGCTCGCCCGACGACATCTTGTAGTCACCTACGAGCACGGGGATGCCATCGGGATCCAATCCGGCGGCGGCGATGGCCTCTCGGTAGCCCGAGAGGCGCTGTTCGGCCGTCCAGAGCTCGAGCGGACCGCCAAGGATGGCCAGGCGCTCGTGCCCGAGCGAGGTGAGATGGGTGGCGATCTCCCTCGCGCCCCGACGGTTCTGCGAGACCACGGACGGCAGGTTGAATCCGGGGAGCTTTTCGTCGACGAGGACGACAGGGCCGACCTGGGTCAGCTCGACCAGAGCCTCCATTCGCGTCTCTGACCCGGAGAGGTAGATGAGCCCGTCGAGGCGCTGACTGCGCAGCAGTCTGCTGTTCCAGGACTCGCTGCCACCGGTCGCTTCCGGTGTGCAGAACACCACCAAGACGTCCTTCTCGGACGCGGCTTGTTCCACTCCCTCGGCGATCAGCGCGAAGTACTGGTTCACCAGGTCGGGGACGACGAGGCCGACGGTGGCCACGCTGTGTCTCTTGAGGTTGCGAGCAGACTCGTTGGGCAAATAGCCCAGCGCGCGGACAGCCTCCAGCACCCGCGCACGCCGGTCGGCCGCGACGGGCCCGCTGTCGTTGAGCACGTAACTTACCGTGCTGATAGCGACTCCTGCCCGCTCAGCAACCTCCTTCATCGTGGGCCTGCGCGTCGGCATGGCTCCCGAGTTTCGGGTCAAGTCACCCCCACGTGTCCTCATGCGGCACTTCGTTCACGTCGCGAAGGGTAACCATAGCTGATTCCAGCTCAGAGATAGAACGGTTTCCAGAACTACTGCTGGACTAGGCTGGCCGCGAGTGGCGCAGCGTCCCCGATGTCGCGGGTGGCGCGGGTCTGTCGGCCGCTGCGCATCGCCGCTCCGCGCCCCGGTTCGGGCGCTGGCCGCTGAGGCGGCCTGGAGCCGCAAGCCCGCCGGACACGAGGGGGCGCGGCCAGTGACGGCCGAGCAGTGATCCGCGGTAGGGGGTGGTGGCACCGGAATCTCCGACCTCCACGGTCACGACATCTTCGAGTTCGATCGAGAGCTCGACCGCCGTCAGGTACCCCTGGCCGGGCCGCTCGGGTCCTCCCTGGCCTGGTTCCCTCCGGCCGATCGAAACTCACCGTTTACAGAGCCGATCTGCCGCTGATACAGTCCGGTCGCTAGAAAGGTTTCTACTCGCTGGGTCAACGATATTGAGCAGCGAAAGTCGTGGTCGCAGACCGCATGCTTCGGCACGTGTGTAGAATCGTTAATGGCCTGCCGGCGACTGCTGGTGACTACTCCAGTCGCGGGGCGACCGAGAGGAAGGACAAAGATGTCCCTGGGCGAGCAGTTCGACAACATCATCGTCAACACCGACAACTACAAGCATTGCCACTACTCGCTGTACCCGCCGGGCACCGAGTACATCTCGTCGTACATCGAGTCCCGCGGCGGCGAGTTCCCCGTCACGATGTTCGTCGGCCTCCAAGCCTTCATCCGGGATTACCTGATGCGCCCCGTGACGCTTGAGGATGTCGATGAGGCCGAGTACCTCATGCGCGAGCAGGGGATGCACTTCAACCGCGACAACTGGATGGGCATCATCAACGACCACGGCGGCTATCTGCCCGTCGAGATCGAGGCGATCCCCGAGGGCACCGTGCTGCCCAGCAACAACGTGCTCGTGCAGCTCATCAACACTGACCCGAAGTATCACTGGGTGACCAGCTTCTTCGAGACCGCCCTGCTGAGGGCGGTGTGGTACCCGACCACGATCGGCACCCTGAGCTGGCTGTGCAAGCAGGTGATCCGCACCGCCCTGGAACGTACTTCCGACAACGAGGGAGCGCTCCGGCACATGCTTCACGACTACGGCGCACGGGGCGTCAGCTCGCAGCAGTCCGCCGCGCTGGGTGGCATGGCGCACTTGGTGAACTTCAGCCAGAGCGACACCACCCCGGGCATCCTCGCCGCCAAGCGCTGGTACAACGCCGTGGCTCCATCGAACTCCGGCCCCAACTCCGAGCACGCCGGCTTCACCGCCTGGGGGCGAGACTTCGAGGTCGACGCCATCCGGAACATGCTCGAGACCTACCGCGACAACGGCTTCGCGCTGGTCTTGACCGACACCTACGACCACGAGCACTGCGTCAAGAAGATCCTCGGCGGCGAGCTGAAGGAATTGATCCAGAACTTCCCCGGCCTGGTGGGCGCGCGCCCCGACTCCGGCGACGTCGTCCAGGTCACCTCCGACACCACCGAGTGGCTCATGGACGCCTTCGGCTACGAAGTCAACAGCAAGGGCTTCAAGATCCTCCCTCCGTTCATCCGAGTGGTGCAGGGCGACGGCGTGACCGGCGAGAGCCTCAGGGCGGTCCTCATCGAGATGGAGCGCCGCGGCCTGGCGGCAGACAACGCCGTCTTCGGCATGGGCGGCGGCCTCCTCCAGCACGTCAACCGCGACACCAACAACTTCGCGCAGAAGGCAAACGCCGTGTGCGTCAACGGTGAGTGGCGCGATATCTCCAAGCAGCCCACCGGAGCCAGCTTCAAGAGGTCCAAGGCCGGGCGGCTCGCCCTCGTTCTGGAGGACGGTGAGTACAAGACCGTGCCGCGCGACTCGGTCAGCCCTGAGCAGAACCTGCTCAAGCCCGTCTTCCGCAACGGAAAGCTGCTGAAGAAGTGGGACTTCTCTGAGCTGATCGCTGCCAGTGAGGCACCAGTGCCGCAGGAATGGTACGGCGATTACCTCGCGCCGATGGTCACCGGATCCGCACCGGCACCCGACGGCGCGGCCGTCAGCTGAATCACTCACCCGCGAGGCATTCATGAAGCAGTCCACGGCATCGTGGTCTTTCCCGATGCCGTGGACTGCCGCGCCGAGAGCCTCGGGGGTTGGTCCTGCGGTCCCCTTGGAAGTCAGCGAACAAGAGTTGAGGAAAACACGATGGCAATGAAGTTCTGGGTTACGGCGCCGTTCTTTTATCCGGACACGACCCGGCCCTGGTCCGAGGTTTTGGACAGCATGCTCAGGATCGTCGATGCCGCTGAGGAGTTCGGCTTCGAGGGGATCACGATCAACGAGAACCAGTTCCAGAACTACGTAGCCAATCCCTCGGCGATGATGTTCGCGACGGTCGTGGCTCAGCGGACCAAGCGGCTGCGGATCGTCCCGGGGGTGGTCGTCCTGCCGGCTTACAACCCGCTCCTGGTCGCTTCCGAGATGAGCCTGCTGGATCATCTCGCGCCAGGTCGGATCGGGATCGGCGTGGCACGCGGCGGGAGCAGGTTCCAACTCGATCGGCTCGGGGTGAAGCCGGAGAACCAGCGGGCAATGTACGAAGAAGGGCTGGAGATCGTCCGTCGGCTCTTCGCTGAAGACGACGTGTCCCATGACGGCCAGTTCTATTCATTCCCGCCGACGACCCTGGTCCCGAAGCCGGCGACGAAGCCGCATCCTGACATCTGGGTCGCATCGCAGAGCAACGAAGGTGTTCGCCGGGTCGCTCAGCAGGGCCTGAATCTGATCACGGCGCCGAACTACGGCAACTTCGAGCCCTACGGCGACCTTGAGGAGCTCATCGGGAGCTACAACGACGAGATCGAAAAGACCGGGAATCCTCGCGGTGAGGTCATGGTGCTCCGCCACACCTGGGTCGGTCGTACCGAGGAAGAGGCGTTGGAGTACTTCGACGACGTCGTGAACGAATACAACTACTACATGGCCCTGGTCAAGGGTCCCGGCACGGTCGACACCAAGGAAGAGCGGCTCGCCACCCGCAATGTCGGCGAGAGCCGAGACTATGTGCACCGCGGGAATATGACACCTGAGCAGCATTCCTTCTCCAGGGACAACCTGCTGGATAAGTACGCCGACCCGGTGTTGACCACGCCGGATCGCATGATCGAGCGGTTCAAGTCCTACGAGAAGCTTGGAGTGGACCACTTGGCGTGCCTCATCGCGGTCGGTCAGCCCACCGACGCGATCGTCAAGAACATGAAGATGATGGCTGAAGAGGTCTTTCCCGCGTTCGCGGACTAGCACCCTTCGCGTCTCCAAGTGCGCCTGAGCGATACCAGCCGTGGACGTCCACCCGTCGATTGCCGTGAGGGCTCAGAAGGCGAAGACCGCAGAGGAGGTCAACAAGGTGATTTACGAGGTTCGCGAGTATATCCCGGCGGCAGGTCGTTTCCGAGATGTCGTCGACCTGTTCACGTCAGTGGTGGTGCCGCTGTTCAGGAAGCACGGGATGGAGATGACGCAGGTGGGTTGCACCACCATCGGCGACAACTCTTTCAATGAGGTCGTCTACACGATGCGGTTCTCCGACCTTGCTGAGCTGGAGCGCAAATGGGGCACGTTCCTTGCGGACCCTGATTGGGCATCAGCGTTGGCCAGTCGTGAGGAGAACGGTCCGCTGTACCAGGCCATCCGTCGGCGGGTAATCGAATCCACGCCCTTCGAGGGGGTTTTGGATCACGCTGTGTGACGGCGAGTCGCTGGTCCACCGCGTCCAGTTCCTTGGCCACCGGCCTCGCGCCCATCGCCGACTGGGCGCGATCCGATGAAGTGCCGGGTCGGCAATTGACGACAACCACCAGCTCTGCGGTAGCCGACCAGTTGGAGGCGAAGCATTCCGATGACAATCAAGACGCCCAGCGCGCCGATCTCGAATCCGGGGCAGTTCTACATTGACGGGCAGTGGGTCGATCCTTCGACGACCCACACGATCGACGTGATCGAAGCGGCGACGGAGGAGCGGTTTTTCAGTGTCGCTGAGGCCGAAGCGGCGGATGTCGCGCGGGCGGTGGGAGCGGCACGCCGGGCCTTCGACGACGGCCCGTGGCCACGGATGCCGCCGAGCCGGCGGGCGGAGTTCCTTCGCGCCATCGCTCAGGCCGCAGCCAAACGCTCCGATGACCTGGTCCAGTTGTGGCCCCGAGAGACGGGGGTCATCGCCGGCATTGTGCCGGCCGTCCTGCAGGAGGTCCCTGGGGCGTTCGACTACTACGCGGATCTCGCCGATCGGTATCCGTTCGAGCAAGAGGTGCCCACCAGCTCGGGCGAAGGCTTCGGGATGATCGTCGGGGAGCCCGTAGGCGTCGTGGGGGCGATCATTCCGTGGAACACCCCGATGCACCTGGCCGCCTGGAAGCTGGCACCCGCGCTGCTCGCCGGGTGCACGGTGATCGTCAAGGCGTCACCGGAGGCACCGGGAGCCGCGTATGTCATCGCGGAGATCGCTGAACAGGTCGGCCTCCCCCGCGGCGTGGTTAACGTGCTCACCGCCGACAGGGATGCCTCTGAAGCGCTGGTGACCGATCACCGCGTGGACAAGATCACCTTCACCGGGTCTACGGCGGTGGGGAAGAGGATCGCGGGGATCTTGGCCGAGCGCATCGGGCGGTACACCCTCGAGCTGGGAGGCAAATCGGCGGCGGTCGTCCTCGACGACATGGACATTGCCGCGGCGGCCGACAGCCTGACCGGGGGCGCGTGCTTTGTTTCCGGCCAGATCTGTGCATCGCTGACTCGGGTGATCGTGGCGCGCCATCGGCACGACGAGATGCTCGAGGCGCTCGCCGAGCGGTTCTCTCGGGTCAAGGTGGGGAACCCGTTCGACCCCAGCGTCCAGATGGGGCCGCTGGCCTCTCGCCGACAGCGTGAGCGCGTCGAGGGTTATGTCCAGATCGGCAAGGACGAAGGGGCTACTCTGGCGTTCGGCGGTAACCGCCCCAAGGACCTCGACCGGGGCTGGTTCATTGAGCCGACCGTTTTCGGGAATGTGAACAACTCCTCCCGGATCGCCCAAGAGGAGATCTTCGGGCCAGTGATCTCCGTCATCGCCGCTGCTGACGAGGAAGACGCGATCCGGATCGCCAATGACTCTGTGTTCGGTCTCAACGCTTCGGTGTTCACCAACGACGCGGACCGTGCTCGCGAGGTGGCCAGGCGCCTGCGCGCAGGGACAGTGGGGCAGAACGGCAACCGGGCAGACTTCGGGATCGGCTTCGGCGGCTTCAAGCAGTCGGGTGTCGGCCGAGAGGGCGGCGTAGCCGGCCTTCTGCCGTACCTCGAGAACAAGACCGTCGTACTCGATCAGAAGCCGCGGTTCTCCTCCTCGCCCGAAGGGCGGCCCTGAAGGTGAACACATCCGCTGAGGCCAGCAAGGTGGGCTGCCTCCATGTCTTCGACATGGACGGCACCCTCCTGAGGAGCACCGCCACGATCGAGCTGGCTCGCCAGATGGGCCAACTCGAGGCCGGGCAGGAAATCGAGAGGGCATGGGGCGAGGGGACGATCTCCGACACCGACTTCTGGTCGAAGCTCCTCGACATCTGCAAGGACGCATCCCCTGCCGACTTCGACGATGCCTTTCAGAGCTCGCCCTGGATGGACGGTGTCGCCGAAACCTTCGAGAGCATTCGATCTCACGGCGAGGACGTGATCGTGATTTCCCAGTCGCCGACGTTCTTCGTCCGCAGGCTGGAGCTTTGGGGCGTCAACGAGACCTACGGCTCGGCCGTCGAGTTGGGCAGCCCGCTGGAGAACTCAGCGACGCTGATGCCAGAGGCGAAGGTGGCAATCACCCAGTCGGCTCTCGCTGCTCGCAACCTGACCGCCGACGAGTGTGTGGTCTACGGGGACTCATCCAGCGACGTGGAGCTGTTCACGACGTTCCCGCACTCGGTCGCGGTGAACCCGTCGCCCGTCTTGGCGCCCCTGGCCGCGAAGACCTACCTCGGGATCGACATCCGCGAGGCGCATGCGCTGGGTCGCCAGCTCAAAGCCGCATCAACCAGAAACCAGTTCGCGCAAGGGAGTTCCAGTTCATGAGCACCATCGGGTCGCCGCTCAGGGTTCTGTTCGTGGGGGAGTCGTGGGTGAAACACACGATCCACATGAAGGGCTTCGACCAGTTCCACTCGACCGAGTACGAGGAGGGCGCGGGCTTCTTCCTCGGCTGCCTGAATGACGCTGGGTTCGACGTCACCTACGTCCGCGGCCACGAGATCACCTTGCGGTTCCCCCGCTCGCCGGAGGAAATCGACGAGTTCGACGTAATCATCATCTCTGACATCGGATCCAACTCCTTCCTGCTGCCGGACGAGAGTTTCCTGCGATCGGAGAGGTCGCCAAACCGGCTTGGCCTGGTTGCGGATTACGTCAAGCGAGGTGGCGGGCTCGTCATGGTCGGGGGGTATCTTTCCTTCACCGGAATCGATGGCAAGGGCCGCTTCGGCATGAGCCCGCTCGCCGATCCGCTGCCCGTGGCCATGCTCCCGTACGACGACCGTGTCGAGAGGTCGGAGGGGGTCGAGGTGGAGGTCTGCCAGCCTGATCACCCGGTCCTGGGCGGCACGCCGCCGGAATGGCCCCACCTTCTCGGCTACAACAAACTCATCGCGAAGCCGGACGCCACCGTCGTGGCGCGGGTGGGCGAGGACCCGATGTTGGTCGTGGGCCAGCACGGTGACGGCAGGACCGCGGCGTTTGCCTCCGATCTCGCCCCGCACTGGGCACCTCAGGAGTTCCTGGACTGGCCGCACTACGGCGAGATGTGGACGGCGATTGTCTCGTGGACCGCGCAGGCGCAAAAAGCGCCGGCGCTCGGGGAAAAGGTGTCGTGAGCTTGAGCGACGGTGCGCGGTCGGCCGGATCAGGCAGGGGCGGGCGCCTCCTCGTCGTCGGGGCGCTGAACGTCGACATGGTCGTCGCCGCCTCCAGGCTTCCCGGACCAGGGGAGACCGTGGTGGGGGCGGACTTGCAGCGTCACGGCGGAGGGAAGGGCGGCAACGCCGCTGTCGCGGCGGTGCGCTCAGGCACCGACGTCCGCTACGTCGGCGCCGTCGGGTCTGACGAGTTCGGAGTGGCTGCGTTGGCCGAGCTGCGAGCCGAAGGGATCGACGTCAGCGATGTCGTGATCAAGGACGGGTCCGCTACTGGAGCTGCGCTCATTGTCGTGGATCCCTTCGGGGAGAACCAGATCGCCGTAGCCGCCGGTGCAAATGCGGTGGTGGGCGCTCGGGACGTGAGGGCCGCGATCGAGCGAGCGAGCGGGTGGCCAGGGTGTGTTCTGGTGAGTACGGAGATCTCCGCCGCGGCAGTCGTCGAAGCGGTCGAAGCCGCCACCGCGCAGGGGTGGCTGTGTGTGCTCAACCCGGCGCCTGTCGCCCCCGGCATCCAAGAGCTCCTCAAGCTCGCCCCGATCATCACCCCGAACCAAGGCGAGCTGCGAGACCTCTACCAGCTGCTCGGTGAGCCCGGAGACCCGCCGGCGGAGAAGATGGCGGCCGCGGTGGCATCGCATACGAGAGCGCCGGTGGTAGTCACACTGGGCGCCGACGGGGTGCTGTTGTGCGGTGCTGACGGAGTCAGCACCCGGATTCCGGCTTGGCCGGCACGTCGAGTGGTCGATACCACCGGCGCTGGGGACACCTTCAACGGCGTGTTTGCCGCCAGCTTGGCAGCGGGAACGGACGTCGCCGGCGCGGCGCGGCGCGGAGTGGTTGCTGCGGCGTTGTCGGTTGAGTCGGCGGGCGCGCGCACGGGCATGCCGAGTGCGGCGACGATCGACGCCGTCCTGGCGACCACCGAGCGCCGCGCGGGCACGTAACGGCGGTCGAACCCGCAGCGTCTCCGATTTTTCGGACCGAAGTAGAAAGGCTTCTGCATCGTGAATCTGACCACTGACCGAGGAAGGTCGGATGCGCCCTCGGGCGCCCGTAATCCGCACTGGCGGAGTGGTGAGCTCATGAACGCGTCGTTGCAGGCTAATTGGGGCAGGCGGCTGATGGTGTTCTCCGGCCGGTCCAACGCGCCATTGGCGGGTGCCATCGCTGAGCTTCTTGAGATCGAGCTTGGCAAGGTGACCCTGAAGACGTTCTCCAGCGGAGAGGTCTACAGCAGGTTCGAAGAATCAATCCGTGGCGCGGATGTCTTCATCGTTCAGCCGATGTGCGCGAACCCGGAGACGGGCGTCAATGCGAACGACTCGCTCCTGGAGCTCCTGGTGATGGTGGACGCCGCCGTCGGCGCGAGCGCGCACCGCGTGATCGCAGTGACTCCGTGGTATGGCTACTCGCGGCAGGACAAGAAGTCAGCTCCGCGCGAGCCGATCTCGGCTCGCATGGTGGCTCGCGCACTTGAGGCGACGGGTGTTGACCGAGTGCTGACGATGGACCTGCACGCCGGCCAGTTGCAGGGGTTCTTCGGCATCCCGGTCGACCACATGACGGCGTTGGGCATCCTCAGTGACTACTTCGCCGGCCTCGACGACGACCTGGTGATCGTCGCTCCGGACTCGGGTCGGGTGAAGCTCAACAAGCAGTTCGCCACGCAGATCGGGGCCGGCCTGGCCATCCTGGACAAGGAGCGGCCCCAGCAGCAGGTCGCCGAGATCACCACCGTCATCGGCGATGTCCGCGGGAAGACCGCCATCGTGATCGACGACATGATCGACACCGCCGGCACGTTGTGCGCGGCAGGAGAGGCGCTCAAGCACGCGGGTGCTCGACGAGTGCTCGCCGCAGCGACCCACGGGGTCTTCAGCGGGCGTGCGTACGAACGTCTTGCTGCGTCGCCTTTCGAGCAAGTCGTCGTCACCGACACGATCCCGCTCCGCGCAGGTGCCCCTGACAAGATCAAGGTGCTTTCCTGTGCCCCGCTGCTCGCGGACTCGATCAGCAGCATCTTCACCGACGGTTCCGTGAGCGCTGTCTTCGGCGGAAAGAACCACACCTTCTAAGGGGATGAGAATGTCAGATCCAGCGTGCTTCCCGGGCTCGCGATGACTGCCGGCGACATCGCGATCGAAGGCGGCTTGGTGTGGTCGGGGCCGGGCCAGCATCACAGCGACGGACTCGTGCACATCCGAGCAGGCACAGTGGCCTACGCAGGGCCGCGGGCAGAGGGCAGGGTCCCCCCGGGGACTCCCCGGCTTGACGCTGCAGGTTGCACCGTCCTGCCCGGCCTGATCGACGCCCACGTCCACCTGACGACCAATTCCGATCACCAGCACGTAATTGCGAGCGATGTCTTCCGCGGCCAGGTGAGCAAGCCGGCCAAGCTGCTGCACGGGCTGCGCAACGCCCACCGAGCGCTCGCCGCCGGATTCACGACGCTGCGTGTCATGGGGCACCGCGGCGCCGGAGAGCCCGAGCTTCGCGATTTCACCGATGAAGGCTTGGCGGTCGGACCTCGTTTGGTGGTCGCTCCGTGGTGGATCACCATGACCAACGGTCACGGCGATCTGTTCTATCCGCCGTACACGCCACGAGAACAGTGGGACACGGCAGACGGCATCGAGGAGTGCCGCAAGCTCGTGCGCCTCCAAGCCCGGGCTGGTGCGGACTTCATCAAGGTGATGGCCAGCGGCGGGATGTCGAAGGGCGAACGGCCGAGCTGGCCCAACTACAGCATCGCCGAGCTGACCGCCATCGTCGAGACTGCCCACGAGCTGGACCTGCGGGTCGCAGCGCACGCACTCTCTGCCGAAGGCATTCGACGCAGTCTTGCCGCAGGTGTCGACTCCATCGAGCATGGTTCGTATCTCGACGAGGAGATGGCGATCGAGATGGCTGAGCGCGGGACCTTCCTCGTCCCCACCATGTCCTTCAACGACTGGTGTCAACGGGAGGGGACACTCCGGGGCCTGACCGCCCAAGGAGTGGCGGACCTCAGCGAAGCACACGACCGCACGCTGAAGTCGTTCGCACTGGCACGCGAGGCCGGGGTCAAGGTGGCGATGGGCACCGACTCCTCGGGCACGCTGTGTCCGTTCGGCGCGCACGCGCGCGAGCTCGAGCTGTACGTGCGGCACGGCATGTCCGCAGAAGAAGCGATCACCACCGCTACGACGAACGCGGCGTCGCTGTTGGACCGACCGGATCTTGGCTCACTGCGGACCGGTGCCGTCGGCGATGTCGTCGTAGTCGAGGGAAACGTGCTCAACGACATCGGCCGCCTGGCCCAGCCCTCCAACATCAGGCACGTCGTGCGGGCCGGGCGTGAGCTCAGCGGGTATCTGCGAGCCGTATCGGAGGCGCTCGACTTCCAGGAAGCGGAGCACCCGACTCGGGCCGAGGATTCCTGACCGAACAACCACCACGAACTCACCGAGAACGGCGCCAGCGAACGGTGGGGCCGGCCCCAGCCGGGCTCAGACGACTTTCGCACGTGGTAACAACGGAAGAGGAGAAAGAAAGCAATGGCTCACATCGAAGCATCGTTCTTCAAGAGTCGTTTCGACGACGAGACGTTCAGCGCGAAGATGGTCGAGGCGCTGACGCAGGCAGTCGGTTCCGTACTCGGGGA
Organism: Amycolatopsis benzoatilytica AK 16/65; assembly: GCF_000383915.1. Taxonomy (NCBI): domain Bacteria; kingdom Bacillati; phylum Actinomycetota; class Actinomycetes; order Pseudonocardiales; family Pseudonocardiaceae; genus Amycolatopsis; species Amycolatopsis benzoatilytica. Next base: position 4,605,105 of record NZ_KB912942.1, on the reverse strand, counting down.
CGACGCGGCCAACGACACAGCCATCGTCCTCCACGGTATCGAGCCCTCGCACTGGGGCTACCGCGGCAAGCTGCTGGGCTGACCAACCGCCGACCCTGCTGACGGAGTTGTGGCCGCGCCTACGGCGTGGGGCCGGCGAGTGCTGGCCGACGACCTGCACGTCGGCCAGCACTGCGCCCGTGCGCGGACTCTGACCGTGATCTGGAGACAACGATGACCGATACCACCTTCGCGGTTCAGAACCCGGCGACCGGCCTTCCTTCGAGCGGACCGCTGGTACGGACAGGAGCTTCGTGTGATTCGAGAATACCGGTCAAGCGCGCATTCAGCGCTTGTCGCTGTCGCGACCGCTGGGTCTTTTTTATTCTGACCCGGACACAGGGTCATATGATCGGTGCGTCCTGCCGGGCGGGATCACGAACTCGTCCTTTTCCGAGTGGGCACGTTCGAAACCTCGACGTTGTCTCACTCCCGGCTTCCCCGGCAGCAAGTTTCGTGAGCTGGTGATGTGAATGTCCGTGTCATCGTCAGCGAGCGGTCAAGTCCTGGGACTGGCCTTGAGCAGCGTCGCGGGCCGATGTCCCGCTGTCGCGCATATGTCGACTACTGAAGAAGGAAACCGTGCACGGAACAGCTGCAGTCGAGGCGGCCATAGCCGATTTCGCCGCTGGGCGACCGGTGATCGTAGTCGACGATGAAGACCGCGAGAACGAAGGCGATCTGATCTTCGCCGCCCAGTTCGCCACCGTCGAGCTGGTCGCATTCACCGTCCGCCACACGTCCGGATACATTTGCGTGTCGTTGACGAGCGAGGATGCGGACCGGCTCGACCTGCCGCCGATGGTCAACACCAACCAGGATCGGCGGGGAACCGCCTACGCGGTCACGGTCGACGCTAAGCACGGGATCTCGACGGGGATCTCGGCACGCGACCGGGCGAGAACCATTCGCGGCCTGGCTGATCCGGCGTCCACCAGCGGCGACTTCAGCCGTCCCGGTCACGTCGTCCCGTTGCGCGCCAGGCCCGGCGGGGTGTTGCGCCGGAAGGGGCACACCGAGGCGGCCGTCGACCTGGCGGTGCTCGCGGGCCTCGCCCCGGTGGCTGCGTTGTGCGAGCTCACCAGTGAGGACAACCCGGTCGAGATGGCCCGCGGCCCGGAGCTGCAGCGCTTCGCGGAACAGCACGACCTGAGAATGATCTCGATTGCCGATCTGATCGCCTATCGGTGGCGGGTCGAGAAACTGGTCGAACGTGTTGCCTCGGCCCGTCTCCCCTTGCCGTCGGGGCAGTTCACCGCGATCGGCTATTCGTCCCTCCACGACGAGCGTGCGCATATCGCATTCGTCTGCGGCGACTTGTCCGACGGCGAGGACGTGCTCGTGCGCGTGCATTCCGAGTGCCTCACCGGTGACGTCTTCCGTTCGCTGCGCTGCGACTGCAGTCCCCAGCTGGATGCCGCCCTCTCGGCCGTCGCGCGGGAGGGCCGAGGTGTCGTGCTGTACATGCGGGGCCATGAAGGACGGGGGATGGGGCTGCTGCACAAACTGCAGGCCTACCAGCTGGAGGAGCTGGGCGCGGACACCGTCGACGCCAATCTGGGGCTCGGCCCGCCCGCGGACTCCGCCGACCACGGCACCGAGGCGCAGATTCTCAGCGACCTCGGAATCCGTTCTGTGCGCCTGCTGACGAACGATCCCGCCAAACGCGTGGGGCTCGAAGATTACGGCCTGAAGGTGCTCGGTCAGGTGCCGGTGCCGGCGACCCCCGAGAACATCCGTTACCTGGAGATCAAGCGGGATCGGGCGGGGCACGAACCGAAGCTGATCCTCGACGACGGCAGAGTTGCCCAATGACCCGAGGAGCCGATATGGGCGAGCACGTCCTGTGCGCGGTCAGGGGTGTTGTCGTCATCGGGGCGCAGCGCGGGTGAATGCTGGGTTCCCCGCCGCCAATGTGGACCCGGGCCCCACGTCGCCGGTGCAGCCGCCTGATGCGGCACCCGCACTCAACTGGTGGGCGACTTCGTCGTTTGCCGTGACTGAGGCGAGCTTAGTGCTGGCATCGGCGTTGCCAGTACGACCATGAGCAGACGTACTCGGGATCGGGAACCTGCCGGTGCACCTGGTTGATCAAGAGTCGGCGGATCGCGTGCTGGATAGCAGATCACCGCATCGCGGACACCGATTCCCTTTTGCGGCGATGGTTCTGGTCGTGGGCAGCCAGGCGCGCGCGAGCATGGGCAGGGTGGTGTGCGCGGACCACGCCCGCCAGGACCGGACCTGGCAGCGATCCAGCCCGGCCGCGTTCTTGGCCTGCTGGAAGCACTCCGTGAAATGCCAGTAGTGAACCGGAATAGCTCAGGGCCGCAGCACACTCACCGCATTCTCTGGAGCGAACCGGCGGCGACCACGCGTCGCAACAGGTACTTCTGGATCTACCCGGTGGACGCTTGGGCAGCTCGCCGACCGGAGGGCCGTGGGCACCTCGAACCGAGATTGCTGCACCTGCCCGGAGGCGGTCCCGTCCTGGCTGCCCGCATGATCAGTCGTTTCGGGTCACTCGACCGGTTCCCACGCCGATCCCTTTTGCGTCCTGCTGCGGCATCGCGCCCATTGAGTTCTCCTCTGGCGACGTCACACGCCGCTGGCTATCCCGCACCGGGGGCCGGAGCTCAACCACGCACCGCATCTCATCGCACTCAGCCACGCCCCGGCGTGAACTTACTGCCAGTGCAAGCGCGCAGACGGCAACGGTCGCCGCGAAGCCATGTGCTGCCTCAAACGACGGCTTGCCACTGTCATCTGCCGCCGCCCGACAACCTGCCTACCCCTTCAACACACGCCGGGACTTGACAGAGAGGAGCTGGCTTCGAGCGCGCACCGCGGCGGGAAACCAGCCACCCAGCTTCCCGCAGGCGTCACCAACGCCATGGCCTCGTGCGGCTACATCTCTTCCAGCGTGGCCCCGTCGTAAAACTTCGCAGCCTTGTAGACCATCGGATCCGAGCTGGAAACTTCCAGGTAGGTGACTTGCGCAACGATCAGAACATGCGTTTTTGCCCGGAAGCGTTCTTTGATCTCTGCCTCGATCGATGCGGCAGACCCGCGGATCAGAGGGGAATTATCCGGCCCGGCGTGCCAATCGAGCCCGGCGAACTTGTCATCCGATTTCGACGCGAATCTGTCGATGACCGCACGCTGTGTGTTAGCGATGATGTTGATGCCAAGGTGCTTGGATTCGAAGAGCGACGGGTAGGTCGAGGACGTCTTCTGCACACACAAGGCCACCAGCGGCGGGTCCAGCGAGATGGGCATGTAAGCGCTGACAGCCAGTCCGCGGGGCCGATCTGCGGAGTCCATGGTCGTCACCACGGTCACACCGGTGACGAACTTCCGGTTGAACTCCTTGAGATCCTCGATGCTGGGCATCTCGTCCGGGTCGCCCGTGCCGTTGAACGCGGCGGACGCTTCGAGCGCCGATCCCAGGCCAGGTGCTCCGAGGTCGGACAGCATGTCGACCGACGGATCCCAGGTCACGCGCTCGCGAATGATCCGGCCGTCGCGGAGCGTTCCCTGTACTGCGCCTCGGGCGTGCAGCGCAGACCTTGTCGGGGGGACGTCGCCGAACGCGTTCATGAACGTACCGGTTGCCGACCAGAAAAGCGCGAAGTCATCGCCGTCCACGACGATGCTGTCCACCGTCGTCCGCAGGTCCGGGATGGACATCCGCATGTCGTGAACCTGGCGCTTGAGCTCGGCCAGCCCTGAGGTGCTCCCCAGCCCTGCGTTCTCCAACTCGTAGTCGGCGTGGACGATCTCGTCCAAGGCATCGGAGTCGCCTCGGTTCCAGGCTGCATCCCAGGCCGAACGCACCAGATCTTTGAAGTCCGACATCTCTTCCCATCCTCACTTCTGGCACCGAGAGGCACACGACTCCACGGTTGCGGCTCGGTCTGGCCGACTGTGCCGAGCCCCCCCCGGGGTGTGCGAACTCGGCCGCGGGCCTCGCTGGGCGCATGGACTGCAGGTACGCTCTGGGGCAAAAGTATTATCGATTCTACTTTGAGTGTCAACGACCTCTCCGATCTTGTCATTTCTGGCGATAGAAGTGCGATACGGCGCTTCAGGGCACCTGTGGAAGCGATTCGATACAGTTCCGGCTGCTCTTGACCGCGAGCAGTCGTGGCAGGGCCCGCATCCTTCTGCCGCCCCCGCGATCGCCGCGCGCCGGCTGTCCGCCGACGTGGGGCGGGGGCGTTGCTTTAGCGTGCGGGCTCCCGAACCGGCGCGGTCGCGCGTGAAGGGAACCCGGCGAGTCTGTGCCCCGTTGCCTGTTGCGGCGCGTTGCCAACTGCTCCAAGCCCTTGGCCTCGCGGTTTTGGAGCCAGCGTTGCGCGGAAAACAGCGCGCTCGCTGCCGGTCAACCGGCATGCCGGTTGACCGCTGGCCGACGGTGCGCTCGTCGTCGGCCAAGGTGCCTCTGCGAAGGGATTCGTCCAGCAAGCGGCGGGTGTAAGCCCATGCTGCAGGCGCCGTGAGCAGCCTCGCGCTGATCCTCTCGCAGGTGTCGATCGCGCGCCCGACGAGGTGCTGGTGCCGATCTGTGCATCCGGAAACGACGCGCGCTCAAGTCGGGGGTGCCATGCGGCTGCCGCGCGGGTGGTTCTCGCTGAGCTATGCTCCGACTAGAAACGATTCGAGTGTCTGTGGGCGCCGCGGCGGCGCGGCACCGTGAATTCAATGAGGGAACCGCACCTATGGACGAAGCCTCTGCCAGCCAGGTCCAGGTCAACGCCGTCCTGGGTCCCGTGCCGGCCGACAAGCTCGGAACGACGCTGACGCACGAGCACCTCATCTGTGACTGGACGAAGGCCCTGCGCAAACCGCAGTGCGCCGTTGACCGCGGTGTCTTCGCTCGCCGTGTGGATCCCTCGATCTGTTGGCTGCTCACAGAGGATCCGTCCTGCTGCTACGACAACGCACGCCTAGAAGACACCGCGGCCGCGGTCGATGAACTCCAGTGTTTCATCGACGCAGGAGGACGGACGGTCGTTGACTGCACCAACGGAGACATCGGTCGAAACCCTCGTGCGCTGCGCGAGATCTCGGTGCGAACCGGTCTCAATATCGTCATGGGTTCTGGTTGGTACGTGCACCGGTATCACGACAGGGGGACCGCCCTGGCCACTGCAGCGGAGCTCTGCGCGCAGATCCTCGCCGAGTTTGCGCACGGCGTCGGCGACACGGGGGCGAAGCCGGGTGTCATCGGAGAGATCGGCGTCTCGCCCGAGTTCACCGAAGCAGAAGAGGTCCGCCTCCGCGCGGCCGCTCGGGCTCAGTTGGCACTGGGCGTACCGCTTCTCATCCACCTGCCGGGATGGCAACGCCGTGCCTTCGAGGTGCTGGACATTGTCCTGACCGAGGAGGGCGTTGCGCCGGAGGCAGTGGTCCTCTGTCACATGGATCCATCCGGCGAGGACGTTGTCTACCAACGCGAAGTAGCTGATCGGGGTGTCTGGCTCGAGTTCGACATGATCGGCATGTCCAACTACTTTCCGGGCGAGGGACAGTCGCCTGCGCCGGAACAGACGGCCGCGGCGATCGCGCGCCTCGTCGCGGCTGGGCACGCCTCCCGCCTCCTCCTCAGCCATGACCTGTCGCTCAAGAACATGTGGACGCGGAACGGGGGAAACGGCCTCGGCTACGTGCCTCGGCTGTTCCTCCCTCGGCTCCAGCGCCACGGCGTGCCGGGCGGGGTGACCGCCGATCTGCTGACGGCCAACCCCCGGCGCCTGTTCGTCGGTTCCGCGCTTGCCTCGGCCGCTGGCGACAGCGGCTCGGGAGCGCGGAGGTGAACGCAGGGGAGACCACGCACAGCAGAAGCGACTTGCCTTGCGCTCGCCTGAGCACTCCGCAATTGCCGGTACCTGTCGGAAGGACGCGCGGCCGCGGGGCCTGCACAGAGGGGTCGTCCTTGACGGCACGGCTGGAAGCGTCGCAGGCAGTGTAGCGACGAAGAGCTCGCGCGACAGCTGCGACAACAGGATTCACGCATCGAAAGGACCAAGAAGGTGACGCAATACCTCGGGAATGCATTCAACTACGACCTCGTTGCAGAGGGCTACGAGTCCCTGGAAGACAGGTGCACAACCATCCATACGGGGGCCTGTCACATCGGAATGGTCGATGGCGTCAACGTCGGGGTGTGGGAGGCGGAGCCGGGTCTCATCGGCGGGCTGACTGCCGACGAGATCTTCGTCGTTCTCGAGGGCCGCGCCGAAGTGACATTCGAGGACACGAAGGAGCGGCTCCAGATCGGCCCAGGCGACGTCGTCCGCCTCAATGCCGGCCAACGGAACACCTGGCGCACCTTCGAGCGATTGCGCAAGGTGTCCGTCTGGTCGGACTCCGGAGCCCAGCATCGTTCCTCGTGACCGCCGGCGCGCGCCCGACTCGCGGTTGTCGATCCGAGTACGGCGGGACTTGTCCGCAGCCATCGCCCAGCGTGTCCCCGAATCCCCATCAACCCGATCTTGAGAGGCCCATATGTCACGCCGTCCCGTGATCCTCGATGTCGACACCGGCAACGACGACGCTGTCGCAATCATCATGGCCGCGACTCATCCCGCCATCGAGCTTCTCGGTTGCACGACTGTTGCCGGCAACCTCTCGCTCGAAGAGACCACCGACAACACTCTCCGGGTGCTGAACGCGATCGACAGGAGCGACATCGAGGTCCACGCCGGGCTCTCGCGTCCCTTTGCTCCGAAGCCTTACACGTCGGGGGCGAACGAGGTGGAGGACGTATTCCATGAGAGCACATTGCCTGTTGGCACGTCGGGGCTTCAACCACTCAGTCGGCACGGCGTCGAATGGCTCATCGAGACTCTGCGCCAGACAACAAGGCAGGTCACGCTGATCTCGGTCGCTCCGCTCACCAACATCGCCGCCGCGATCACCGTCGCGCCCGACATCCTCGATGCGATCGACGAGGTCGTCCTCATGGGCGGAGCATCGACCTTCGGGAATAGAACCCTGGCCGCTGAGTTCAACATGTTCACCGACGCCGTCGCAGCGAACGTAGTGCTCAGAGCTGGCATCACGCGCCTTACGATGGCCGCGCTCGACGCGACGCACGAAGTGCTCGTCAGCCGGGACGACTTGCACCGCTATCGAGCGCTGGGAACGCGGGCCGGAGACGTCGCGGCCGCTGTGACCGAATACTACATCGATGGTTACGAGGCGTCTGTCAGTCCTGTCGGAGTCGGCTCGTCTGCGCCGCCGCATGACGCGTTGTGCGTTGCGTATGCGATCGACCCGAAAGTCCTTGACATCACGGAGGCGTACGTGGAGGTCGACACGGTGAGCCCGCACAACTACGGGCGCACAACCGTCGACTTCCACGGGTACCGAGGCGAGCCGGCGAATGCCCGTTTCGCGAAGCACGCGGATTCGGCTCGATTTCACCGGATTCTCGACGAGTGCCTTCGCGGAACATGTCGAGCAGTTTGATGCTCGTCTTGCCAGCCGGTCTGTATGAGGGCCTCCGGTGAGGGCTGGTTGATCCAGTCGGCTTCGGGCAGCTTCGGTGCGCATCGGGGCAACGCGACTTCCTCGCGGAGGCAGCAAGTGGGCGGGGCTGGCCGAGGTCGGGGCTGACCTGGCCGCGCGCCTCCCCGGTGCCCATGCTGCGAAATAGCAATGCTTGGCCGGGAGCTTGCGGTGCCTCGAGCCGCTGCCGGTGACCGTGTCTCGTCGGGAGTTGCCTGCGGGGAGACCGCTGGTGGCACCGAGGGGTGGGGATTGCCGATTCACAGCGGGGGCGAATCGGATTCCGGGCAACGGTGACGATGCTCTCGCTGAATTTCGAAAGGCAGCCGATGACGAGGGCCTCGTCGGCCTTTGACGCTCGTGGCAAGGTCATCCGGCGCGCCTCGTCGTTTCCCGGGGGTAGCTCGATCGGCCGCGCCGCTGCGGCAGGACCCGGTGTCCTCTGCCTTGCTGCGGGACAGGCTCGCGACCTCACTCCGCCTGGGAGCGTGGCTGCCGGGAACCTGGGAGCCCGCACGGCAGTCAGCCCTGCTGGCCCTCGCATATTCTGCTGCGTCGTCGAGTGGCTCCCGGTCGGTATGCTGGGCCGGCCGATGCGGACGCCGCCCTGTGCGGCTGCTGCAATTCGGGACCGATCCGATCCGATGCGCGGCTCGTGCGCTGTCTCCGCGCTCGCCGGACGTTCCGGCCGGCTGGCCGAGGCATTACGAATCCGGGTTCCCGTCGATGGCTCCCCTCAACCCGATCGGCCCCGGCCGGCAAGACTCTCGGCGCCGACTCAGCCAGGCAGACCGGCCGGCCCCCTCGTCCGGCCGGTCCGCGCTGTTGCGTCCCGGCGCCGGCGAGCGCCCGGGACCGCATCACGATTCGCCGGAGTGGCCAGAGAGGATCGGCTTCCCCGGCGATCTATTCTGTCTCCGTCCGATTCGCCGGGGGTCTGGGGCGGCAGGCGGCAAAAGCCTAGGCGGAAGCTCAGGCATGCTCAAGGGACCGTCCTGGTGAGCGCGGCCAGACAGCAGGCTGATCCGTTGGCGGCCATCCGGGAGGCGATCTACCGCCGGTCGCTGCCGCTGGCCACCCGCGACCCGCGGATCGCCAGCTCCTCGCTGGGCCCGCGCCGGTGTCGTCGGCGCGGCCTTCATGGGTCCTCGGCGAGCTGTTCGCGCCCGACCGGCTGGCCCGCTGGCTTGACCTCGGCAGCCCGGCCGGGCACCCGCAGCTGGCCGAGGCGGTCGCTTGAGACAGCCCGCCTCCGGCGGGCCGCGGCGGCGACCCGCCGGAGGCGGGCGTTCCGGTCTCGGCGAACAGGGGTGCGATCCGCTGGCGGGCGCGGGATCCGGGGCCGCCGGACCGCGCGCGAGCGCGGTGAACGAAAGCCGGCCGTCGTCACTTCAGACCCGCGACGACCTTCCGGCCCGTCCGATGCCCCGCGCCGTCCGTTCGTCACCGACCCGCATGATCGCGCCAGCGCGCTGGAGGGGCGCGGTCAGGACATGAGCTGCACGCCAAGGGGCGTGATAGCGCCGTCAGCGGTGGTGAGGTCCCCGCTTTCGGAATCCTCCGGCAGTGAGAAGCGGACCGCCCGTCCCCACGGCCTGCGGCCGTCCTGCTCGTACCCTCGGGACCGCCCGCACGGGAATCCGAAACCAAACCACAGGTGCCCGGCCGGGTCGATGATTTCGCTGGAGATTGTGCCGTCGCTCGTGCCGTGGTTGCACAACGACCGGCCGTGCTTTCCGGCCGGCTCGCCGTCTTCCTGGTGATCCCGCAGAACCTGCCGCAACGCTTCCGGTGTAGCGCTGTCCAGCGCGCCGAGCAGCTCGCTGCCCCGGCCGTGCCGGTGTGTCGACGCGGTGGCCTCGTCCCAGGCAGGAGCCGGGTTTTCGGCGAGGCGCTGCCACACATTGGCTCGCGCTTCGGTGCCGGTCGCGGGACCGCACACCGCCACCCGTCCGCCTCCCACCTCTACCGCTGCCATGGCGCCTGCGCGGTCGGCGAGCAGGTAGTTGCCCGGCAGCGTGCTGTCCTCGCGCAGGTAGGCCACCGCCTCGTCCACAGTGGACGCATTCGCGAGCATCCCGGCGGACCACTCCTGCGTGGGGTAGTCCGCCATGTTCCGCTCCGGCACGAACGCGTAGGTGAAGCCGAGCCCGGCACTGTTGACTCCGCGAGTGAGCATTCCCGCCCACGGCACGAGCACGTCGGCCGGCGGCACGACGACCCGGACTGCCAAGTACGAGTGGCGTTCGCCGCTCGCGGCCAGCAGATGATTCTTTGTGGTGTACGGGTTGTCGCTGTTGCTGGCCAGCAGCCAGTGCCGCGGGCCGTTCATTCCTGCCAGGAAACACATGACTACTCCGATGCGGAATCAGCATTGCGGGCTGCCGTCTGCGGCGGCCGGGTTTTGCCGCGCAGACGCGCGTTGGCCGCCTCGAGGCCGGGCGTGCGCGGCGGCAGTTGCGCGATCTGCACCAGGACCGGCTCCGGCATGGAGCGGCAGGCGTCGCCGCACTCCTTGGTGTGCATGCAGTCCTGAGAACAGATCCACTGCTTGTGGTACGGGCACGGGAACAGGTCGTCGGTGCTGACCACCTCGCCGTCGAGGGGGCACTCGACGACGAGATCTTCTCGCGGCCAGGCGATCCGAGGGCGGATCGCGTAGCCGCGGCCACGAGCGCGCGTGCCCAGCCACCAGGTCAGGCCGCCGGCGATCAGGAAGCTGACCCAGTTGGACAGGTAGAGCGTGACCTGGCCGCCCAGATGTCCAAGAAGGCCGCCCACGGCCAGAAAGGAGCCGACGATGGTCGCGGCGAACAGAGGGACTACCCCGGACCAGTTCCAGTGGCGCAGCATGGCGCGGCGGTACTCGATGAACCGGCCGTTGTCCGGCCCGTGTCCGCCCCGCCCCCGGACCAGCAGCAGGTCGGCGATGCTGACGCCGATCCAGGCGGCCAGCAGCACTCCCTCGACGGCGAGGACGGTGCCCAGGTGGTCGAGGACGTTGAGGTACATCGCCAGAGTGCCGAGCACGACCATGACGACCGCCCAGAAAGATCGTCCCGGCGTGAAACGCAGACGGGAGAAGAAGTTCGCCAGCGACAACGAGCCACTGTAGGCGTTGATCAGGTTGATCCGCAGTTGAGTGATCACGATGAGCAGGAAGCCGCCGACGCCCATGATGGCGACCATGTACTGGCCCGGGTTGGCATCGCCGCCCGAGGCCGCCCACAGGAGCAGGCCGATCGCGCCGGCGATGACGTAGGCGCCGAAGGCGTACGGCAGCAGCGCGACACACAGTGTGCCGCGGCGGCCGCTGCGGACGAGGCTGTGGTCGTTCGCGAGCAGCCGTCCCATGTCGGCGTGCCCGAACGCCACGTTGCCGACCAGTCCGTTGTACGACGCGACCGCGCCGAGCAGCCCGATTCCGCCCACACTGCCCACGTGCGCGGCGATGAACTCGCGCGTCACCGACAGATCCGCTCGGGACAGCACGATGACCAGCAGTGCCGCGAGTCCGACGACGTAGGCGTAGAGCGTCCATTTCTGGAACTTGGCGACGAACTGCAACCCATACAGCACCAGCGGCAGGAACACCAAACCCACCAGCAGGTACGAGACCTTCACCGGGATGCCCGTCTGCGCGGACAAGGCGCTGGAGAGGATCTGGCCTTCGGTCGCGAAGTAGGTCAGCCAGCTCACCCAGTAGAGCAGCGTGGTCCAGGCAGCGCCGTCGAAGCCGAGGGCGAGGCCGCGCGACATGAGTGCGGAGCCCAGTCCAGTGCGCGAGGCGGTCTTGACATACAGCACGTTGAGCAGGGTCTGCACCAGGACCGCGTAAACGATCGCGACGAGCACGTTCGCGATGCCGAAAGATGCCGCCAGTCCGGCGGGCAGCGAAAGGAAGATGGCCGCCGTGGCACCGCCCGTCAGCGAAAGCACGATCTCGGACGTGCGATAGCGCCAGGTGGGCGGCACCTTGCCCAAGGCGTAGTCGTCGCGTGCGACGCTGCCGGAGCCGATTCGCGCGGGCAGGTCACCGGTATCGCTCACTGTCTCTCCTCAGAAATTCGTCGAGGGCGGGGGACTCTCACGAGCCTGCGTGCGCTCCGCCGCGTGACCCAGGCCAGCGTCTCGGCGCTAGCCCACAAGTGCCGCGCGACTCTGTTCGCTTTACTGCGGAACTGCCGTGAAGGGGCCCTCGCCGGACTCAGATTCCCGCAAGGGGCCCTTCCGGGGCCTGGCTCGCCGCGCCTTCACCGGCGTCAAGGTCCGCCTCGACCAGACCAACATCAAGAAACTCGTCGACAACCCTGCAAAGCAAAGACACCGGCTTCACGAGACGCTAGGTGCAGAGCTCCCGCGCACGTGGTGTACTTCCACCGAGAACCCGGAGGACGTTCACTTCCCCGAGAAGAGGTCAGGGAACCGTCACGACGATCTTCCCCGCCTGGTTGCCGGATTGCATGTACCGGTACGCGTCCACCACGTGTTCGAAGCCGAAGACCCGGTCGACGCGGGGCCGGAGGCACCCGGACCGGATGGCTTCGCTGACCAGGGCTATTCCGCGGGCACGCTGGCCAGGGTCGTCCACGTGGTTGAACATCGAGTACGGGTGGAACACCGCCCGCGCCCGGCACATGGCGGCAGCTGGGACCACTGGCTGGCGGTCGGTCAGCGTGCCGTACCCGAAGACGGTCGCGCCCGGAGCCAGGTGGTCGGCGTAGCGCTGCAGCGAATCGCCGCCGAGGGGGTCGAATGCCGCCTGCAGTCCTTTTCCGTTGCTGGCGCGGGAGATCGCCTTCGCCAGGTTCTCGTCGCCTACGACTACCTCGCTCGCGCCCGATTGCCGCAGGATCTCCGCCTTCGCTGGCGACCGGGTGGTCGCGATCGCGGCCACGCCGAGCTCCCGGCACAGCTGTAGCGCGCCCAGTCCGGCGGAGCTGGACGCGGCTGTGATCAGGACTGCGTCTCCCTCGCCGAGATCGCAGACTTCCTTGAACGCGAAATACGGTGTCAGGTACTGCATCCAAACCGCGGTTGCCTCATGGTCGTCGAGCCCGTCGGGCGCGGTGGTGACGTAATCGTCCGGCACGACCGCACTAATGCCCTGGACGCCGTTCTGCGTGAAAAACGGGATGGTGGTGACCCTGTCTCCGGGAACGAACGCGGTGACCTCGGAGCCGGTCTCGGTGACCACTCCGCAGGCTTCAGAGCCTATTCGGGACGGGAAAGCGGGGATTGTGTAGTGCTCGCCGGCCAGGTACATGAGGTCCGCGCGGTTGAGCGCGAACGCCGAGACCCTGATGCGCACGTCGCGCTCGCCGAGCGGTTGTTCCGGCCACGGTCCGACACGCAGGACCTCGGAGCCCCCGAACTCGGTGAAGTAGACGGCGTCGCTCATCGCGGATCCTTGGTCAGGTTCGGCTCCAACGGGGCCAGGAAGCCGGAGTATTCGGCCGCTGCCGGGCTCTGATAGCCCAAGCGTCCGGACACTGTCCAGCCCTGCAGCGTCGCGACGTCGGCGAGGAACTCGGCATAGCGGAGCGGGGCGACGGTGGCGTCGATGACGGGCACGCCCAGTTGCGCCTGCAGGGTGCGGTAGAACCCGAACTCGATGGTGCAGCCGAGGATCACGGCGTCGGCCCGGTCCTGCTCGACGGCGGCGCGCGCCTCTTCGAGGATGCGTCGCTCGGTGAACGCCGGGTCGGTCTGGAAGTCGTTGACGCCCATGCCGAGTTCTCGGAAGGAGGCGAGCGAACGCTCCGCCCCGTAACGGTGGATGTTCTCCTCCATCTCGGGAATCCACTTCGCGCGCCCCACGAGCACGGAAAACCGTTCGCCGACCGACTGGGCGACCCGGATGCAGGCCTCGGCCGGGGCGGTGACTGGCATCCGCCTGGTCACCTCTTTCGCGGCGCGTACAAACGGGTCGTAGAAGCATCCGATCACTATGGCGTCGTAGCACTGCTGCTCGGCCCAGAGCACGGTCCGCAGCGAGGGCTCGGCCACCATCAGTTCGTACGCGTTGTATTCGAGGTGGACGGGCCCGGTTCCGTCGAGCGACGCCACGTCCAAGCGGGTGTCCTCCCGCGCCTCAGCACGCAGGCTGTCGCCGATCGGGACGTCGTAGGCACTGTTCATGACGGGGTTGAGCCAGAGGATTCTCCGTGTCACGTGCTTGCTCCTTGACGGTGCGATGTCGCCTCTTCGGCGGTTTGGCCATCGAGCATCGAACAGATGAACTCCGTGAGGTTGTCGCCGAGGATTTGCCGCGCCAGGTTCCTGCCGAAGCGTTTCTCGGCTGCTTCGGCGAGCGCGGCGAAATCGGCTGGGCGTTGCAGTCCCGCGGTTTTGGGGATCTGGGTCCAGTCGACGAGGAGGCCGGTGAAGACAGGGTCGACGACGTCGGCGACGTCGTCGATGAAGTCGGTGCCGAGTCCCACCCGGTCCGGCCCGAGCAGGCCCATGGCGTGCTCCATGTGGTCCAGGAACCGGTCCAGCGTAGGGACTTCGTCGGTCAGGAAGGGACCGAACGCGTTGACGGCCAGGAATCCGCCGGCCGCGCCGAGCACCGCGATCTGCTCGTCGGTGAGGTTGCGCGGGTGATCGGCCAGCGCACGGCAAGAGGAGTGCGACGCGATGAACGGCTTGCGAGCGACCTCGGCGAGGTGGAAGAAGCCGGCCTCGGAAAGGTGGGAAACGTCGACGATGATGCCGAGGTCTTCCATGCGCCGCACGGCGTCGATCCCCAGTTGGGTGAGGCGGCCGCCGGTGTCGCGCTCGGCGATGCCGTCTGCCATCATCGTGCGCCGGTTCCATGCCAGCGAACACATCCGCACGCCCTCGCGCCGCATCACGTTCACCAGCTCGAGCGAATGACCAAGCGGCTCGGCTCCCTCGATCGCCAGCAGGAGCGCGATCTTTCCGGACGCGATCGTCTCGGCGATTTCGGCGCGGGTCGAGACGAGCGCGACGGCGTCGCGGTGCACGTCGGCGATGTGGCGCGCTTCCTCGATCATCAGCAAACACCGGCGCAGCGCGCCCTCGCCCACGAACTGTTCCTCAGTCGCCACCGGGAGCACTTGGAGGCTCACGCCGCCCTGGCGAAGCTGGGGCAGCCAGAAGTCGCCGAAGGGGTCTTCGCGTCCCCGTTCGCGCAGATGGCGCACGGCCATCAGCAGGTCGTTGTGGCAGTCCGCCACCCGGTAGCTCATGGGCGCTCCTTTGCGGCGGCTTCGAGCACGGCGTCGAGCGCGGCTCCGTCGTAGTAGAGGTACGCGGAGCTCATCACCCCGTTCGTCACGGTCACGATCGAGCAGCCTGCGACATCGAGGTCCGGCACGCCCGGCCGGCTCGAGGTGCCGGACATCCGCCAGCGGACGACGGCACGGTCGCCGACGGCGAGGGTTTCGTCGACCTGCCGGCGGTAGTCCGGATACACCGCGCGGAGTTCGCGCATCGCGTCGGAATCGTCTTGTGCGGAGCCGACAGCGGGCTGGCCGTTGACGGCGACGTCGAGGTCGGCGGCGACCAGCGATCCCATGGTCTCGAAGTCGCCGACGTTCTCGGCGCTGTTGTAGGCGAGCCAGATCGCGTCGGCGTCCATCGTCTGCTCCTTCATGACTTGAGCGGCCCGGCTGCCTTGACCTGCACCCGGCACGCTTGGCCGGGGACGTAGGACAGCGGCACCTCGTGGACGGACGTGATGCGGACGGCGCCCGGGTCCGCGCCCGAGCGGATGGCCGCGTTGACGGCGAGTTCCCGGGCCTCGGCCAAGCACGCCTCGCGGCCTTTGTCCTCGTAGCGGAATACTCGATCGACGGTGCCCGAGGCATCCGCGATGGCGGCGCCGTAGGCGTTGGCCACGGCGTGGTGGTCGGGCCGAACCACTTCGGTGACTCCCGGAACCTTGTCCGGCACGAGGTGGGAGCCGCCGCCGACGGCGATGAGCGGCAGTTCGTGCCGGCTGGCTTTCATGCGGTCGGCGATGATCCGGATCTGCTCGTCCACCCACGCCAGGGCAGCATCGACGGTGCTGGGCGAGAGGGACGCGACGGACGCCGGGTCGCCGAATCCGGTCAGCCGGCCCGCCCGGGTGGAGATGTCGGAGAGGGTGAGGGTGGACCCTCCGCACACCAGCGCCTCGGACACGACGCGGTAGCCGACGGAATCAGGCCCGACGGTCACCCCGCGCCCCGTGCCGCGCACCACGGTGCCGCCGCCGAGGCCGATCGAGATCAAGTCCGGCATGCGGAAGTTGGTGCGCACGCCGCCGACCTCGATCGCCGCGGTGGACTCGCGGGGGAAGCCGTCGACGAGGATGCCGATGTCGGCCGAGGTGCCGCCAACGTCGACGACGAGCGCGTCGGAGAGGCCGGCGAGCGAGCAGGCGCCCCGCATGGAGTTGGTCGGTCCGGACCCCAGCGTCAGGACGGGGAAACGGGCCGTCTCCTCGGCGGTCATGAGGGTGCCGTCGTTCTGCGTCAGGAAGGAGTCGATGCTCAGCCCGTTCTCCGCCAGCGCGGTCTGGAAACCGTTGACGACGTCCCGTGCCACGCCGAGGAGGGCGGAGTTCAGGACGGTGGCGTTTTCCCGTTCGAGCAGGCCGAGCGCGCCGACCTGATGGCTCAGCGACACGGGGAAGTCCGGTCCCAGTTCCTCGGCGATGATCTCCGCGGCCCGCAGTTCGTGGACGTGGTTCGCGGGGGAGAAGGGCGCGGACACCGCGACCGCGGCGACCGTGCCGGCGCAGCGCGCCGCGAACCGGCGGACCGCGTCCTCGTCGAGCGGGGCGATCTCGGAGCCGTCGAACTCGTTGCCGCCGCCGACGATCTCGGCCGGGCCCATGATCGTTTCAAGCAGGTCCGCGGGCCACGAGACCCCAGGGCGGACGCCGCGCGAGGCCGGTGCCGCTAGCCGGATCACCCCGACCCGCTGGAGACCGCGGCGCTGGATGATCGCGTTGGCGGGGTGGGTGGTGCCGAGCATCGCCTGGGTGATCCGGTCCTGGTCGACCTCGGCGACAACCTTGGACAGCGATGCGCGGATCCCGTCGAAGGGATCGGGGGTGGTGGCCGACTTGGTGGCGGCGACGACCTTGCCGGCGCTGTCCACGACGACCGCGTCGGTGTTGGTTCCGCCGACGTCGATACCGATTTTCAGGCTCATGGGGCGGCTCAACCTTTCAGGGGGACGTAGTCGACGTCGTAGCCGAAGGCAGCTGGACCGACGATGTCGAGCATCCCGTCGCGCTTCCAGCCGTCGGCGCAGGGCAAGCCGAGGACACGCACTCGCTGGCCGTAGGCGAGGCTCTCGGTGGTGATCGGCTCGGCCGTCTCGAAATCGAGCATGCAGATCAGGTCCGGCGGCGTGACGACCGGACGGCCGTTCTCGATCGCGAGCAGCAGTTCGTTCTGGATTTCGATCCGGAGCGTCCGGCTCGGGTCGGCGAAGTCCTCGACGGTGACCGTGCCGCGCGCGAAGCCGGTCGTGGTCCGCCGGTCGAGGTCGATGATCTTGCCGTCGAACACGACCCGGCCGTCGGCGAAGTCCAGGAACCGGTCCCAGCTCCCGTCTTCCTGGCGCTGCACCGCGCGCAGGAGACCGCCGATCTCGCTGCAGAACTGCATCGAACCCCACACGGCCGCGTCGCGGGCTTCGGCGACTGTCATCGGATAGGCGGCCAGCGCGTTCGCGAGGCCGAGCATCATGGCGGAGCCGCGGACCAGTTTCTCGCCGACTTGGTTCGAGACGGTCTCGAACGCGATCCGGTTGCCCTTCTCGTCCGCGAGGCTCATCGGAGAAGCGGACAGGCCGGCCAGGGTGAACGTGGTCATCTCGATCTGCGGGAAAGCGCGGCGCATGCCGTCGGCGTCCACGCAGGGAACGCCGAGTTCGGCGGCGACGGCCAGCGGAATCAAGGTGTTCATACCGCCGACCTCGACCGGCATGATCGCGTCGATGTCGCGCCCCAGATAGGAGACGAGCGCGCGCACCGCATCGGCGAATTCGCTGCCGGACGGGATCTTTTCGATGATGACCGTCGGCGCGCCGACGACGGCCACGGTCGCCAGCTGCGCCGCGGCGGGAAGTTCGTCGAGGCCCACGATGTCGATGGGACCGTGGTCGTTGATCGCCTGCTCGACCATGAGCTTGGCGATGAACGGATCACCTCCGCCGCCGGTGCCGAGTAGGGTCGCGCCCAGCGTCAGCTGATCGAGCGCGTCCAGTGCGAGTTTCCGCATGTCGCGAGTGTTCCTTCCCGAGCTGTCCTGCGAAGAATCGTTGGCAGGGACGGTAGAACCCGGCCGCGCTCGCCGACGATGGGCACTTCGCACTGCTTCGCCGGAGGTCGTTGGACCGAACGCCCATTGGGGCGTATCGGCGGCTCGGTCAGGCTTGGGAGGTGACTCAACAACCCGACGTATCCGACCTGCTGCTGCTGACGGCCAGCGAAGTCGACGGCCTTCTCTCGGTGGAGGAGGCCGTCGATACGCAGCGTGCGGCGTTCACCGCATTGGCCGCGGGGCAAGCGTTCCTCGCACCCCGGATCCTTTCCGAAGGGACCCATGGCGACACCGCGTTCGCTTACGTGGCACGGCAATCTCTCGACGCGGGGGTGGTCGCGAAGATCGGTTGCGTCGTGCCCTCCAACGTTGCCCGCGGATTGCCGACCATTCACGCGATGGTAGTCGCCCTCGACGCGGTGACCGGGCGTCCCGCCGCGCTGGTGAACGGCGAGGCAGTCACGAAACTGCGCACGGTCGCTGCGTCGCTGCTGGCAGCCCAGACCCTTGCCCCGCCGCCCGAGGCGGTGGCGGTCATCGGCTACGGAACCCAAGGTCGCGCGCACGCGGACGCGATCAGGCGCCGTTACCCCGGCGCCGAGGTTCGCGTGTGGGCGCCGCATCTGGAACCCGGCACCATTTCGGACCGGATCACGGCGTGCCGGTCAGGTCGCGAGGCTGTCGCCGGTGCGGGCCTCGTGATCACTTGTACCACCAGCCTCACGCCGGTGCTGGAAGCGGACTGGCTCGCGGCCGGTGCGACGGTGATCAGCGTCGGCTCCTTCGGGCCGAACCGGCGCGAGGTCGGCGACGACATCGTTGCCCGGTCCGCCGTGGTCGTCGACGATGCCCCGACTGCCCTCGAGCACGCAGGCCCGGTCAAGCACGCAATCGCCGCGGGCGTGCTCGGACTCGACCGGATCACGACTCTGGGGGAAGCGCTCACCCAGGGTTTCACGCGCCCGCCCGACGCGGAGTGGACCTACTACAACACCGTCGGCGTCGGAATTCAGGACGCCGCGGTCACCGCGGCGATTCTCGACCGCGCGAGCAGTGCCGGGGTGGGACGGCGGATCCCGTGGTGAACCGGCCGGACGTCACGGTTGTCGGCGCCGGCGCGGTCGGCCTCTCCACGGCTCTGTTCCTGGCTCAGGCCGGCGCGAGCGTGGAAGTCATCGACAGCGGCGGCATCGGTGCGGGCGCCTCGCGCAACAACGCGGGCTGGGTCGTGCCTTCGATGAGCGAGCCAGTGCCTTCTCCGGCAGCGCTTCGTGCCGCAGCGAAGTGGTTCGGCCGCAGAGAAGGCGCCCTCAAGATCGGACTGGAACCGTCCGCCGGGTACGTCTCTTTCCTTGCCCGCATGCTCTTCGCTGCCCGTCCCGCGGCCTATCGGCGGGGGCTGGCGGCGACCGCGTCGCTCGCGGTCGGCGCGGTCGCGGCATTCGACGAACTCGTCCGGCTCGGCGTGGACTTCGAGCGGCACGCCCGCGGCGTCCTGCTGCTCTTCGTCGAGGAGCACGGCATTCAGTCTCATCTCGACGACCTCACAGTCATGGAGAAGCTCGGCCTGCCGGGCGCGGAGTTGCTTGCCGGCAGGGAAGTCCGGGAACTGGAGCCGGAGGCGGGCCAGGGCGTCGTCGGCGGCATTCTGTGCCGCAGCGACCAACACGTCGACCCTTCTTCCCTGGTCGACGGATTGGCGGCCGCGTGCGCGCAAACCGGTGTGCGGCTGCGTCTTCATGCCCCCGTAACGCAGATCGCCGAAGGCGTCGGGTGCGTGCGCCTGACCGCGGGCGGCGTCTCCTTGTCCACCGGTGCTTTGGTGCTGGCTGCCGGTGTCGGCACCCGCGCACTCACCGCGATGGTGGCGAAGCCGGTCCGCATCCGCGGCGGGAAGGGCTACGGATTCGACTACCGTCCAGCGCCGTTCACCCTCGGCCATGCCGTGTACCTGAGCGACCACAAGGTCGCCGTGACGCCGTTGGACCAGGGGATCCGCCTTGCCGGAACGATGGAGTTCGGGGCGGAGAACAGCGAGATCGATCACCGTCGCGCGGCCGGTGTCGCCAACGCGATGCGCGCGTACTTCCCCCGCTGGCCGGTCCGCGCTCCCCGGGCCTGGAGCGGGTTGCGACCCCTCACCCCGGACGGACTGCCGGTCGTCGGACGCCTGCCTACGCGGGCGCCAATCTACGTCGCGGCTGGCCACGCGATGCTCGGGATCACCCTCGGACCGATTACCGGGCAGCTGCTGAGCAGGCAGATCGTGACCGGCGAATCCGATCCGCTGCTCGCCCCGTTCGGCCCGGACCGGCACCGGCTGGCGCGGTCCAAGAGAGGCTGATCCCACGCACCTCGCCGGCAGCGGCCACCCGGCTGAAGTGCCGGGATGCCCGGGAGCTCCCTCGTCGCGGAGTGACTGGCCGGGCAGGTGAGCCGCCGAGCGAGGACGCTCGCGGGTACGCGCAGCCATTGTGCGGAACGCACAATAATCCGGATTCCGGTTGAGCAGATTGCTGGTCGCCGGGCTTACGGTGTCCTCGTAATCTTCGGATCGTCGCCCGGGGAAGGACGTGCCATGAGGCAGCTCGGCAAACCGGAGTTGGACGAGCTGACGCTCGGCGCCACGTTGCTGGGCAACGGCGGCGGGGGAGACCCGGCCCTCGCGAGGCTCATCGCGGAGCAGGCCATCGACGACTACGGGCCGGTCACCGTAGCCAAACTCGACGAGTTCCCGGACGACGCGCAGCTGGTCACGGTCGGGGTAGTGGGCGCGTCCACGGCCATCGTCGAGAAAATCCCCGCCGGCCGGGAGTTCATCGCCGCGGTGCGCGCTCTCTCGTCGTACCTCGGCCGCAAGGTCGACGGCATCATGCCGGTCGAGGCAGGCGGGATGAACACGCTGATCCCGCTGGCGGTGGCCGTCGAACTGGGCGTTCCTTGCGTGGACGCGGACGGGATGCGACGCACTTTCCCGCAGATCGAGATGACCACGTTCACCCTCGGCGGCATCAGCGCGTCCCCGATGAGCCTCGCGGACGAGAAGGGCAACAAGATCACCTTCGAGGCGATCACGAACCAGGTGGGCGAACGGCTGGTCCGCGGCTCGGCGATGATGCTCGGGCTGGCGAACGCCTTGGCCTCGTACCCGATGACCGTCGCCCAGGCGAAGGCGACCGCGATCCCCGACTCGCTGGAGTACTGCAGCACGATCGGCCGGTTGCTGCGCGCGATCCAGCGCCGGGAGAACGGCGCGTGGCAGGGATTCCTCGAGTTCACCGGAGGCCGGAAGGTCTTCGAGGGGAAGATCATCGACCTGGACCGGCGGACGACGACCGGCTTCGCCCGCGGCACCGTGACGATCGAGGGGTTCGTCGATCCGACCTGCACGATGCGGATCGAGATGCAGAACGAGCTTCTGCTCGCGATCGAGGACGGGCTCCCCGTCGTAACGCCGCCCGATCTCATCTGCATGCTCGACCACGACACGGCGGAACCGGTCACGACGGAGGCGCTGAGCTACGGCGAGCGGGTCACGGTGCTGGGTTTGCCTTGTGCCGAACAGTGGAACCGCGAAGGGTTCCTCGACGTCGTCGGGCCTGCCGCGTTCGGTTACGACGTCGATTTCGCTCCGCTGAACGGGACGATTCGATGAGTGGGGATGCCGGAAGCGGCACCGCCGCATCGCAGCGCGATCCGGACGGACCGGGCATCCGTCTCGGCGAGGTGCTCAGGTGGGGCAGGCTGGCCGCGGCCACTCTCCTCGGTGGCGAGTCCGCCCTCGACCGGCGTGCGACCCGCGTGCTGATCGCTCCTGCCGGACGTTCGCGCGAAGGCAGCTTTGCCGGTGCCATCGTCCTGCTGGACGGTCGTGAACTCGCTCTCGACACGTACTTGGTGGACGTCACCCTGCGCTGGATGGGCGAGGCGGGCGCGGTCATGCTCGTTGTCGTTTCTCCGGAACAGCCGCCGGGCATCGCCAGCTGCCGTCTGGCCGACCGCAGCGGTGTCGCGCTGGTCGAGACCGACGACACTGTCCTCGAGCTGGCCGACGCGCTGAGGGAGCTGGTCGAAGCACCGCAACGCGTGCTGGCCCGGGTGATCGTGGACGCGGTGGACAAGCTGGCCCATCTGTCCCCCAGCAGCGGGGTCGCGGGCGTCCTGGACGTCGTGCGGCAGGCTCTCGGCGCGCAGGTGTCGCTCGTCGCCGCGGAGGGCGAGCTGCTCGCCGGGGATCCTCTGACGCCGCCCTTGCTCCGCAAAGACCAGGTCAACGTCCAACTGTCCACTGTGGTCGGCACAACCCACCGCGTCACCCAGCCGGTGACGCTGGCCAGCGGCGAACGGCCGAGCTTCTGGATCGTCGCCGAGCTGGAGGCACCAGGCGAGGTGCGCACCAGCGCGGCCCGGTCGTTGCTGAAGATCGGCAGCAGTTACGTCGCCAATCGGCTGATTTCTGACCGGCTCGAACAGGAACGCGACGCCCGCGCTCGTCTCGGCGTGCTCAACGCCATCATCGCCACCGCCGGCCGCCCGTCCGCAGCGCTGGTACAGCAGGTCGCCACGCTAGGGTGGATCACCGACGGCTGGGCCACCGCCGTGCATCTGCGGATCGCCGGGCCCGTCGACTCGATGCAGATCCTCGCGCTCACCGATCCGGTGCGGGCGCTCTTGGCGGAGGCCGGCTTTGACGGTCCCCTCGTCGAACGCTCCGACGGATGGACGACCTGGACCGTACGGCTCGTGGAGCCACCGGCCGCGAGTTTCGCGCACGACACCGCGGCGGTCCGCCAGGCAGTACGACGTTTTCTGGAAAAACGGGACCACCTCAGGGTTTATGCCGGGATCGGCCGGCCGTATCTCGGACTGCAGGGACTGAAACGCAGCCTGGCCGAAGCCCACGAGGCGATGACTATCGCCCAGGGGGCCGGATCCCGCAGCGGCGTGCAGCACATCGACGAGGTCGGCCTGCAACGGATCTTGGTCGGCTGGTACAGCTCCGAGGAGTCCCGCGACCTCGCGCGCAGCCTGCTGCGCCCGGTGCTCGAGATCGACCGGCAAGAGGAGCTGCTCAGCACCCTCGAAGTGTTCCTGGACAACGAGTCCTCTCCGACCGTGACGGCCGAAATCCTCGGAGTCCATCGCAACACCGTCGTGAACCGGATCTCCCGGGCGAAGAGCGTGCTGTCCGCGGATCTCGACGACCCGGACGAGCGGCTCGCGGTCCAGCTCGCGTGTCGATTGGCGAAGCTGCGCGGCTGAGAACGAGCCTGTCACCGCACTCGCCGGTAGGCAGTGCGGTGACAGGCTCACAGTGCTGTATCGCGTGCGGCCGCTACGCGAGCTCCCGCCCTTCCGTTTCGGGTATCACCACGGCGAAAACTGCTGTCGCGACGAGGAAAAGGTCGATGAAAAGAACAGTCGAGGAGAATCCGCTCGCGTGTGCCAGGAGAATCCCGACCACGCTGGGCGCGATCGTGTTCGCGACGCGCTGGCCGCAGAAGCCGACGCTGTAGCCCAAGCCCCGTACCGGCGACGGATAGATCTCGCCGACCCAGGTGTCCCAAACCCCCCATGCGCCAAGGCTGAAGAACGACAACACGAAGCTGCCGATGTACAACTCGGCAAGCGTACTGGCGTTCGCGAAGTAGAATCCGCCGGCCGCGGCAGCGAGGACGTAGCCGACGAAGATCTTTTTGCGGCCGTACCTGCCGGTGAGCCAGGAAGCGCTGACGTACCCGGGAATCATGAACACCGCGCTGATCGCGGCGAACCCCAGGCTCGAGGATGCGGACAGACCGCGCTGTTCGAGCAGGGTCGGCAGCCACGTCTGCAGGCCCCAGTATCCCCAGGAGAACAGGAAATTCACGACCAGCTGCAAAACAGTGATCCGGCCGAGCCGTCCCCGGAACAGCGCCGCGAACGAACCCGCCCGCACCTCGGGGACGGACAAGGACTGCGCGCTGAGGTTCTCCGCGTCCGCGGCGCCGAGGCGCCGCAGGGTCGTCAGCGCCTCGTCCCGGCGGCCGCGCTGGACGAGCCAATACGGGGACTCCGGCACCCAACGGCGGATGACGAGCACCCACAGGCTGGCGACCGCGCTCGCGATGATGACGCCGCGCCATTCGTGCGCGCCGAGCAGCGCGGTGATGCCGACGGCGAGGAGCATGCCGAGCGGCCAGCCCGCTGCCAGGTATACGGCGAGTCGGCCGCGATGCCGTACCGGCAGCAGCTCTTCAAAGTAGGGGAAGGTGATGGTCAGGATGCCGGCGAAGAGGAAACCCGCCACGGCCCGCGTGACGAGAAGCATCTCGTAATTGGGGGAGAAGCTGCCGACTAGGGTGACAACGCCGTACCCGGCGAGACTCCACGTGCAGGTCGCGCGCCTGCCGATCCGGTCGGAAATCGGCCCCCAGGCGAGGGCTCCGGGGATCATGCCGAAGAAGAGCGCGGAGATGACGAGTCCCAACTGGGCTGCGGTGACGCGCAGTCCGGCCTCCACCGCGGGGGCGATGTAGGTCAGGCTCAGCATTTCCCACGACTCGATGGCGAGCGCGGCGTAGAGTGCGATTCCGATCTTGATGTGGACCCGCGACAGCGGCATCCGGTGGAACATGGACCCGACTGAGACGGTCGCGGCTGATCTGCCCAACGCCTCTGTCGACGGGGCGCGGGTTCGGCCCGCTTCTTCGCTGCTCATCGGACGACCTCCGGGCGGACGGCTTGAGAAGTGTGCGAACTGTAGGCACCCGGTCATTCAGCCGACGATGTGCTGTGCGCACTGATCGAGCAGCCCGGCTTGGGCGATGCGTCCAATTCCGGCGGGGCGAAGATCGGAATACGCGCGGGGTCGCCCCGAATCGTGAGCCTGCGTGACACTCAGCGTTCCTCCGATCAACAGGTCACGGGCGCGGTTGAGCCGCATCTCCTTCGCGAACTGGTACGGCGATTTCCCCGTCACCTCACAGAAGAGGTGCGAAAACGCCGACGGGCTGAGCGAAACCCGTTCCGCCATATCGGTTACCGTCAGCGGCTCGGACGTGTTGTCCTGCACGTAGGAGACGACCTCTCTAACCGGGTTGCGCGCCACCACCGCGATTTCCAGCAGCCGCGGGTACTGCTCAGTTGCAGGATCCGGTACACCATCTCGGCCCGGTAGATCGGCGCCACCACCCGGCGGTCCGCACCGGTTCCCGTCGCCTGGTGAGTGGTAGCGACGGGTGGCACCGGGGCCACCAGCGCGGTCGACCCGCTCGACGCGATCGCCGACCTGGACCTGTGGCTGCACGTCGCTCGCAGGCAGATCCGGGACATGCCGATGACACCGGGGTGCCTGCTGGGAGTGCCCGGAGGACGGGTACGGGCAGCGGCCCTGTCATCATGAGATGGTGAGTTCAAAGACGTCGGCGGGGCGAAGCGAGACCAAGGCGACCGTGAGCCCGGGTGCGGTTCGGGAGGCCGCGCTGACGTTGTTCGCCGAGCGGGGGTACCACGGCACCGCACTGAGCCAGATCGCCGATGCCTTGGGCATCCGCACGCCGAGCCTCTACAACCACATGAAGTCGAAGCAGGACCTGCTGCGGGACATCATCGCCGACACCACCGAGCAGGTGTGGGCGGACTACGAGCAGGCGGTGCACGGCGTCGGTGACGTGGTGGAACGGCTGCGTCGGGCCGCGCGTGTCTATGCGTTGCGGCACGCCACCCACCGTCGTGAGGCGATCATCGTCAACCGCGACGTCGACAGCTTGGAAGAACCAGTGCGCTCGGAGGTGCTCGAGCTGCGCCGCCGCCATGCCTGTGCCATCCGCGACCTCATCGAGGAGGGCGTCCGCGAAGGCCGGTTCACAGAACCGGAGCCCACCTTGGCCGCATTCGGCATCCTCGAAATGTGCGTGAGCATCGCCCGGTGGTTCCGGGAGGACGGCCCGCAGTCGGCCGAAGCCGTCGCCGAAACCTACAGCCGCTATGCGCTCCGCGTCGCCGGCCTGAGCTGACCGGCCCTCGGCCCGACTCTCCCGGCCGACCCCT
Organism: Amycolatopsis benzoatilytica AK 16/65; assembly: GCF_000383915.1. Lineage (NCBI taxonomy): Bacteria > Bacillati > Actinomycetota > Actinomycetes > Pseudonocardiales > Pseudonocardiaceae > Amycolatopsis > Amycolatopsis benzoatilytica. Next base: position 4,579,237 of record NZ_KB912942.1, on the reverse strand, counting down.
TGTGCAGTGAGAAGGGCAGCGCTACCCTGACAAAACTAACGAGCATTAGTTAGTAACTTGTCCCGTCAGGAGTGCTCATGCTCAGAGTCGAGCTGATCCGTCCCGTGCCGCAGCTGCTCGTCGAGCAGGCTGCGCGGTGGGGCGACAAGATCGTTTTCAGCGACGACCGTCGTTCAGTCAGCTACCAGGACCTCGCCGACCGCACCCGCCGGGTGGCCGGTCACCTGGTCAGCGCGGGCATTGCCCGGGGTGATCGCGTGCTGATCTACCTGGACAACAGTGCGGACATCGCCGAGGCCTACCTCATGACGACCCGGGCTTCGCTGGTCGGCGTCTGTGTGAACGCCGATGCCGCTCCCGCGGAGATCGAGCACATGCTCGTCGACTCCGGCGCCTCGGTCATCATCACCGACCGGGCCCACCTCGCGCACGCCCGCGAGCTCGGCCGCCTCCGAGGCGCGATGGTCCTCGTGGTCCGGCCGGGCCGGGTCGAGGACGCGCGGTCGTACGAGGAACTTGCCACCACCGAGCCTGCCGGCCCGCCGCGCGACGACCTCGGACTGGACGACGCCGCGTGGATGCTTTACACCTCCGGGACCACCGGCCGGCCCAAGGGGGTTGTGCTCACGCAGCGCGGCTGCCTGTGGGTGGTGGCCGCGTGCTGGGCCCCGATCGCCGGAATGTCCGAACAGGACCGGGTGCTGTGTCCCTTGCCGTTGTTCCATTCCTACGCGCTGGTCCTGTGCGTGCTGGGAGTGTTCGCGACGGGCGCGACCGAACGCATCCTGCCCAGGTTCTCGCCCGGCCGGGTGCTCGATTTGCTGGCCACGGAGGACTTCACCATCCTGCCCGGAGTGCCGACCATGTTCCAGTACCTCGTGCACTCCGCCCGGGAACGCACGGTCGATGCCGAAGGACTGCGGCTGTGCCTGTCCGCCGGGGCGATCCTGCCCGCTGCCCTGAACGCCGAATTCGAGCAGGTGTTCGGAGTCAAGCTGCTGGAGGGCTACGGCATCACCGAGACCTCGACGATGGTCACCATGAACACCCCCGACGGCGGGCGCGTGCTCGGCTCGTGCGGGCTGCCGATGCCGGGGATCGGGGTGCGCCTGGTGGACCCGGTGAGCGGTCGCGATGTCGGCGTGGGCGAAGAAGGCGAGCTGTGGGTCAGCGGACCGAATGTGATGCGCGGCTATCACAACCTCGACGAGGCCACCGCCGAAGTGCTCCAGGACGGCTGGTACCGGACCGGAGACTTGGGCAGGCGCGATGCCAACGGCTTCCTGACCATCAGCGGCCGGACCAAGGAGCTCATCATCCGGGGCGGGGAGAATATCTACCCGGCCGAGGTCGAAGCCGTGCTGCTCAAAGCGGACGAAGTCCGCGATGCCGCCGTGGTGGCGCGTGAGCACCCCGATCTCGGCGAGGTGCCGGTGGCGTTCGTCGTCCCGGAAGAGCCGGGAAAGCTGGACGTCGACGCGCTCTTGGGCCGATGCGCCCGCGAGCTGTCGAAGTTCAAGGTCCCGGCAGACGTCTTCGAGATCGAGTCGATCCCGCGCACAGGCTCGGGCAAGATCATGCGGTTCCTTCTGCGGAAGCAGTTGCCGACGCCGGCCGGCTGAGGGGCCCCGCGTCATTGACCTGGCATCCGACTGCCCGTAGCATACAAACTAACGTTAATTAGTAAGGTGGTTCAGGTGGAGCTCTCCAACACCTTCACGGTCAATCTGCCGGTCGATGACGCCTGGCGGGTGCTGACCGATCTGGAACGCGTCGCACCGTGCCTGCCGGGCGCCTCGCTGCAGGGCGTGGAGGACGGCGTGTACCGCGGCGGGGTCAAGATCAAGGTCGGCCCCGTGTCGGCGCAGTACCGGGGAACCGCCCGGTTCGCCGAGAAGGACGACAAAGCGCACCGAGCGGTGGTCCGTGCCGAAGGCAAGGACGCGGGCGGGCAAGGCAACGCCGCGGCGACGGTGACCATGAGCCTGGCCGAACAGGGGTCGGGAACCAAGGTCGACGTCCGCACCGAGCTCGACTTGTCCGGGCGGGTCGCCCAGTTCGGCCGGGGAGTCATCTCGGACGTCACGAACAAGCTGATCGGCCAGTTCGTGCGACGGCTGGAAGCCGAGTTCGCCCCGGGCTCCGCGTCGACCGAGGCGCCTGGCGCGGCCCGCGCCGCCGCTCCCGCCGACGAGGTCGAAGCGCTCGACGTCTTCTCGAGCATGGGCGGCCTGATCGCCAAGCGCGCGCTGCCCGTCGTCGGCGGACTGATCGCGCTCCTGGCCGGGATCCTGGTGTTGCGCAACCGCGGCCGTTCCGGTGCCCCGTCGGTCGCCCCGCCCGTAGTGATCAACCTGTCGTTTCCGGTCGCAACCGGCCGGACCTACCCCGAGGAGGCGGTCCTGTGACGGACGAGCTGATCCGCGAACCCGCGCTCTACATCGGCGGCGACTGGGTCGCCGGCCACGGCGACGACAGCGAAGTCGAGAACCCGGCCACCGAGGAAATCACCGGTGTGGTGACCCAGGGGACCGAGTTCGACGTCGACCAGGCGGTGAGCGCCGCCCGCGCGGCCTTCCCGAAGTGGGCGGCCACGCCGGTCGAAGACCGGGTGGCGGCGCTGCGCCGCCTGAAGGACGTCCTCGCGGACCGGGCCGACGCCTTCGCCGGCCTCGTCAACCGCGAACAAGGCTCACCGCTGCCGCTGGCACGGAAGCTGCACGTGGACGTGCCGCTCGCCGTCATCGCCCGCACGGCGGACGCCCTCGCGGAATTCCCCTTCCGCGCCCAGCGCGACAACTCGGTGATCCTGCGCGAGCCGGTCGGCGTCGTCGCGGCGGTGACGCCGTGGAATCTCCCGCTGCACCAGGTGATCGTGAAGGTCGTTCCGGCGATCGCGGCCGGCTGCACAGTGGTGCTCAAGCCCGCCGCCCTCACCCCGCTGACCGCGTTCGAGCTGGCACGCGCTTTCGAGGCCGCCAAGTTCCCGCCCGGGGTGCTGAACCTGGTCACCGGAGGCGGTCGGGTGGTGGGTGACCTGCTGTCTCGCCACCCGGGCGTCGACCACGTCTCCTTCACCGGCTCCACGCCGGTGGGGCGGCAGGTCGCCGCGGCCGCGGCCGCGACCGTCAAGGGCGTAACCCTGGAACTCGGCGGCAAGTCCGCGAGCGTGGTGCTCTCGGACGTGTCCGACGAGCTGCTGGCGAAGGCGGTCAAGGTGACCGTGGCCAACTGCTTCCTCAACGGCGGCCAGACCTGCACGGCGTTGTCCCGCCTCATCGTCCCGGCGTCCCGCTTGGCGCAGGTGGAGCAGCTCGCCGCCGCGGCGGCGGCCAAGTACGTGCCCGGCGACCGGCTCGGCCCGCTGATCTCGGCGGGGCAGCGCAAGGAGGTCGAGAGCTTCCTCGACCCGCAGGGCGGCAAGCTTGTCACGGGGAGCCTTCCGGTTCCGGACAACGGACACTTCGTCGCCCCAGCCGTCTTCAGCGAGGTCGACCCCGCCTCACGGCTCGCCAGGGAAGAGATCTTCGGCCCGGTCCTGTCGATCCTGCCGGCCGACTCCGACGACCACGCGATCGAGCTGGCCAACGACTCGATCTACGGCCTCGGCGGCGCGCTGTGGATCGACGACGTCGACCAGGCACTGGACTGGGCGGCCCGGATCCGCACCGGCCAGATCGACGTCAACGCGGCGCCGTTCAACCCGCGCGCCCCCTTCGGCGGTTACAAGCAGTCCGGCGTCGGCCGGGAGATCGGCGACTTCGGCATCGAAGACGTCCTCGAGATCAAGGCGGTGCAGCTGTGACGGACGGATACCAGGTCGAAGTGAACGCGCTCGTGCTGCGGTCGCCGGACAAGCCGATGGAGGTCGAACGCATCCGGCTGAAGGACGTTGGGGCGGGTGACATCCGGGTACGCATCGACGCCACTGGCGTTTGCCACTCCGACCTGTCGCTTGCCCGCGGCGTGCTCGCCCAGCAGTTGCCTGCGGTGCTCGGGCACGAAGCCTGCGGCACCGTAGTGGAGACCGGTTCCGCCGTCACAGACCTGCGGGAAGGCGACCGCGTCATCCTGCTGTGGATCACGCCGTGCGGGCACTGCGTCAGCTGCGCGCGCAACGAACCGCACTTGTGCGTCAACGGGTCCGCGCGGGGTGCCGAGCCCTACGCGCTGGACTCGTCGGGTGAGCCGGTCTACCCCGGACTGACGGTCGGCTCGTTCGCCGACCAGACCGTCGTCCCGTCCGCGGCTGCGGTCAAGGTGCCCGACGACATCAGCACTGAAGACGCCGCTTTGCTGGGCTGCGCCATCACGACTGGCGTGGGCGCGGTCACGAAGACCGCCGCCGTCACTCCCGGCTCGTCGGTGCTCGTCGTCGGCCTCGGCGGCGTCGGACTGGCCGCGGTGCAGGGCGCCCGACTCGCCGGCGCCGCGAATGTCATCGCGGTGGATCGCAATCAGGACAAGGCGAGTTTGGCGATCGCGCTCGGCGCGCACCACTTCGTGCCAGCCGACGACAACACCAAGAAGGCCGTCCGCGGGCTCACCGACAAGCAAGGCGTCGACTTCGCTTTCGACTGCGTGGGTTCCTCGCGGACGATCCGCGACGCGTGGGGAATGACCCGGCGTGGCGGGACCGCATGCGTGGTCGGCATCGGCGGAAAGGACGACCAGGTCAGCTTCAGTGCCTTGGAACTGTTCCACTTCGCCCGAACCCTCGTGGGCTGTGTCGCCGGCTCGCTGGACGCGAACCGAGACCTGCCGCGCTATTTCGACCACATCCGGGACGGCCGGCTCGACTTGGCGGCGATGGTGACCGGGCACGGCAAACTGTCCGATGTGGAGGCTGCGCTGGCGGAAATGGCCGCCGGACGCGGCATCCGCACGTTGGTCGTGCCGGACGGTGCCCGATGAAGGTCGGGGCGCTGAGCGTCGAACCCGTCTACGACGGTTACGGCCAGGAGCCTGCCCGCGAGGTGCTGACCTACCCGGGGCGGTCGGACGCGTGGTCCTGTCACGAGCATCTCCTCGACGAGTCCGGCCGCCTGCGGCTCGAGCTCGGCGGCTTCCTGGTGCGGACCGGGGAACGGGTCATCCTGGTGGATGCGGGTGTCGGGACGATCGACAACGACAAGTACCACGGCGGGCGGTTTCTGGAGAGCCTGCGTGCGCTCGGGGTGGATCCCTGGGACGTCACCGACGTCGTCTTCACCCACCTGCACTTCGACCACGTGGGGTGGGCCACGAAGAAGGGCGAGGTCGTGTTCCCGGACGCGACCTACCGCGTCCACCGCGCCGACTGGGCGCACTTCGTCGAGAGTCCCGACGCCGATCCAGGCGCGGTGCGCAAGCTTTCCCCGCTCACCGAGCGGCTGGAGACGTTCGAGCACGACACCACCCTCGCTCCGGGGTTCGACGTCCGCCACCTGCCCGGCCACACCCCGGGGACTGCGGTCTACGTGGTGTCGAGCGAAGGGGAACGGGCGATGCTGCTCGGCGATGTCGCGCACTCCCCGGTCGAACTCACGGATCCCGCATGGGAAGCCGTCTTCGACCTTGACCCGGTGGCCGCGCGGAAGGTGCGCGCGGACCTCGTCGCGGTCGTCACGGACCAGCCCGATTTCGTCGCCGCCGCGCACTTCCCGCCCGGCCGCCTGATCACCGTGGACGGCGAGCGCCGGTTCACCCCACTCGAGAAGGAATGACCATGGATCTTCAGCTCCGCGGCAAGAACGTCCTCGTAACCGGTGCCGGGCAGGGCCTGGGCCGTGCGATCGGGCTCGCGTTCGCAGCGGAAGGCGCCAATGTCGCCTTCCACTACAACTCCTCCTCCGACGGCGCGGAACAAGGCGCGAAGGAGGCGGCTGCTCTGGGCGTCAAGGCGATCGCCGTGGGCGCGAACCTGCAGGACGGCGAATCCGTGATGCGCGCGGTGGCCGAGGTCGCCGACCAGATGGGGTCGATCGACGTGCTGGTCAACAACGCGGCCGCGACCCAGAGCAAGCCGTTCCTCGAGACGACCGAAGAGGACTGGGCGCCGCAGATCGGGGTGACGGTGGCGGGCACGCTGCGCGTCACCCAGGCGGTGGCTCGGCAGATGGCGGAGAACGGCGGCGGGTCGATCGTCAGCCTGATGGGCGACTCCGGCCGCGTGGGCGAATCGCGGCTGCTCGTCACGGCGACCACCCGCTCGACAACCGTCGGGTTGACCAAATCGCTGGCCAAAGAACTGGCGCGGCACAAGATCCGTGCGAACGCCGTCTCGATCGCGCTCGTGCAGACCCAGAGCCTCGACGCCCACACCGGCAACGCGGACGAGGCCAAGATGAAGAAGATCCTCTCCGCGTACCCGCTGCGCCGCCTGGGCACGCCCGCCGACATCACCCCGACCATCCTGCTGTTGGCCTCGCCGCTGTCGTCCTGGACCACCGGGCAGATCGTGTCGGTCAACGGCGGGTACACGATGCCATGACCGCGCACGACGACGAGCCCGACGACGGGCGCGCGGTCGGACGAGCCTTCCGCCGCAAAGAGGACACGCGGCTGCTGACCGGCCGCGGCCGGTACGTCTCCGACCTGCAGCTGCCGAGGATGCGACACGTCGCGTTCCTGCGCAGCCCCTACGGCCACGCCCGGATCAAGTCCGTCGACACCTCCGCACTAGGCGTCGCCGCGCGCGCGGTGTTCAGCGGCGACCACCCGGCGTTCGCGGCGATCGGGCTCCGTGCGAGGTCCGCGTTGCCGTCCTATGTGGAGACCGAGCAGCCGATCCTGGCCCGGGACAAGGTGCGGTTCGCCGGTGAGCCGGTGGCCGTAGTGGTAGCAGACGATCGGTATCAGGCCGAGGATGCGCTCGAGCTGATCGACGTGGACTACGAGCCGTTGCCCGCCGCGGTCACCGCATGGGTGGCGCCGAAGGAGCCGGTGCACGCAGACGCGCCGGACAACGTCCTGCTGGAGCGCACTTTCGACACCGGCGAGGTGCCGGATGCCTTGGCGCAGGCCCATCTGGTCATCGAGCGCGAGTTGGTGACCAACCGGCACGCGGGCAACCCGATGGAGTGCCGAGCCGGGGCGGCGGTCTGGGACGGCGAGCGCCTGACGTTCTGGTCCGGCACCCAGGTGCCGCACATCGCGCGGAACATGCTCGCCGAGCTGCTGGGCCTGCCCGAGGGCACCATCCGGGTCATCGCTCCCGATGTCGGCGGCGGTTTCGGCGTCAAGGCGGTGCTCTATCCCGAAGACGTCGCTGTCTGCCTGGTCGCACAGCAGATGCCCGGCATCCCGGTGAAGTGGGTCGAAGACCGTGCCGAGCACCTCCTGGCCGCGACGCACGCCCGAGACCACCGGTATCGGGTGCGAGCGGGGTTCACCGCCGACGGCGAGCTGGTGGCGTTGGACGCCGACGTCACGTGCAACGTGGGCGCCTATTCGGTCTACCCGTGGACAGCCGGCATCGAGCCGCTGATGGCCGGCGGGCTCCTGTCTGGGCCGTACCGGTTGCGGAATTACCGGTGCACTGTCCGCGGCGTCGCGACCAACACGTCGCCATCCGGGCCATATCGCGGCGTCGCCCGCCCCGCGAGCGTCTTCGCGATGGAAACCCTGCTTGACGAAGCCGCAGCCGCCCTGCGGATGTCCTCTTTGGACATCCGCAGAAGAAATCTGATTACCCCGGCGGAGATCCCGTACCGGATGCCGTCCCGGCTCGTCGACGACTCCGGGTGGTACGGCGAGTGCCTCGAGAAGGCGATCGCCGCCATCGGCTACGACGACTTCCTCGTGGAGCAAGGCCGGCGGCGAGAGGAAGGGAAGAACCCGATCGGGCTCGGGATGGCCTGCTACAACGAGCTGACCGGCCTCGGCCGGGCTGCTGCCGCGGGGCCGCGGATGCCGTTCCGCACCGGACACGACGCCTGCACGGTCCGGGTCGATCCCGATGGCCGCGTGACTGTCCTTTCCGGAGTCACGTCGCAGGGGCAGGGCTTGGAGACGACAGTCGCGCAGATCGTCGCAGATGCGGTCGGTGTCCGCTTTGAGGACGTCGAGGTGCGCATCGGCGACACGAACGAATCCTTGTGGGGGTTCGGCGCGTTTTCCTCGCGGCAGGCCGTCATCGGGGGCGGGGCCGCCCACCGTGCCGGAACGTCGGTGCGGGAGAAGATCATCCGGCTGGCGAGCGAGTTGTTCGAGGTGGGCCCGGCCGATGTCGAGATCAAGGCGGGGGAGGTCAGGGTCGTGGGCGAGCCGAAGCCGCTCGGGACGCTGGCCGAAGTCGCCCGGGTCGCCTACCTCGAGTCGAATCGACTGCCCGAGGGCATCGAGCCAGGCCTGGAGGCGACGGAGTTCTACGACCCGATCCGGGGCGCGTTCGCGGCGGGCGCGCAGGCCGCGGTCGTCGAAGTCGACCGGGCGACCGGAGAAATCCGGATCCTCAAGTGGGTGTGCGTCGAGGACGCGGGCACGGTGATCAACCCGCAGATCGTCGAGGGGCAGATCGCCGGGTCGATCGCCCAGGGCATCGGCGGCGCGCTGTACGAGCACCTGATCTACGACGAGTCAGGGAACCTGTCCACCGGAACGCTGATGGACTACCTCATGCCCACGAGCGCCGAGGTCCCGGACCTCGTCATCGACCACCTGTCGAATCCGGCGGACAACCCGTTGGGGGTACGCGGAGTCGGCGAGGGCGGCACCCTCGGCCCGAACGCGGTGCTGGCCGGGGCCATTGCCGATGCTCTCGGCGTCCGGGTCACCCACCTGCCGCTGTCCCCGGCTGCCGTGTGGGAGGCACTGCGATGATCACCACCGAGGAACAGGGCGGCGTAGGGCGGATCGTGCTCGACCGCCACGAGAAGCGCAACGCTCTCGACATCGAACATCTGCAGTCGCTGCGAGCGGCGGTGGAGAAGTTCGCGGACACCTCCCGCGCGATCGTCGTGACCGGTGCCGGCACGAGCTTCTGTGCCGGTGCCGACTTCGGCGGTGTCTACGGCGAAGGGTTCCGCACCGCGCTCTACGCGACTCTGCACGCCATCACCGCCGCGCCGGTACCAGTGATCGCGGCGGTCAACGGTCCCGCGATCGGGGCCGGGACACAGCTCGCGATCGCCTGCGACCTGCGCGTGGCGGCCGACACCGCGGTCTTCGCGGTGCCGACAGCCCGCAATGGGCTCGCGGTGGACCCGTGGACCGTCCGGCGGCTGGCGCTGCTGGCGGGCGGCGGAGCAGCGCGCGCAGTGCTGCTCGGCTGCGAGCGGCTGGACGCGGCACGCGCACTCGGCTGCGGTCTGGCGGACCGGCTAGGGACGGACGCCGAGGCGACCGCGTGGGCCCGGGAGATCGCGGAGTTCGCGCCGTTGTCGTTGCGATACGCAAAGACCGCGCTGGAGTCGCTGTTCGAGCCTCGGCGGTGGGATCCCCGCCTCGACCAGCTTTTCGATTCCTGTTGGAGCAGTGAAGATTTCGCCGAGAGCCAGCGTGCCCGCGACGAGAAACGCGCCCCGCGGTTCCGCGGGCGCTGAAAGGTCCGCCATGAAACCAGCTCCGTTCGACTACCTCCGCGCCACGAGCGTCCGGGAAGCCGTGCAGGCCCTGGCCGACGCAGCCGGCGACGGGAAGATCATCGCCGGCGGACAGAGCCTGGTGCCGGTACTCGCGCTGCGCATGGCGCGGCCCAAGGTCCTGGTCGACATCAACCGGATCCCCGGGCTGTCCACGATCGTGCCGGTTGACGGCGCCCTCCGGATCGGGGCGCTCGTCCGCCACGCCCGCCTCGTGGAGCAAACGGCACACCCGATGCTTGCCGAGGCCGCGCGGTGGATCGGGCACACGGCGATCCGTTCCCGGGGCACCTGCGGCGGCAGCATCTCCCACGCCGACCCGGCCGCGGAACTGCCAGTGGTCGCCGCTGCGCTCGGCGCGACCGTTCACATCGCTAGCCTGCACGGTACTCGCACAAGCTCCGCGGCAGACTTCTGCACCGGTCCGTTGGAAACCACGCTCGCCGACGACGAGGTGGTCACTGCGGTCGACATGCCGTTGCCGCAGCGCTGGGGATTCGCGGAGTTCTCCCGCCGGCACGGCGACTTCGGTCTGGTCACCGTCGCCGCCGCCGAGGTCGGCGGACACTGGCGGATCGCGATCGGCGGCGTCGGCGGCGTCCCGCTGCGCGCCGAGGAGGCTGAGCAGTTGCTCGACGCCGGCGCTCCACCGCACGAGGTGGCTGCCGCAGCCGCCGCAGCCGCCTCGCCGAGCTCCGACATCCACGCCTCGGCCGAGTACCGGCGTGCGATGACTGAGGAATTCGTCCTCCGTGCCCTCGGGCAGGAAAAGGAGCGTGTCGCAGCATGAAGATCGAACTCGCTGTCAACGGGGATCGTCAGCAGATCGACGTCGAGCCGAGGCGAACGCTCGCTGACGCGCTGCGCGAGGACCTCGGACTGACCGGCACGCACGTCGGTTGTGAGCACGGGGTCTGCGGCGCGTGCACCGTTCTGGTCGACGGCGACCCGGTCCGCGCGTGCCTCATGTTCGCGGTCCAAGCGGAAGGCACCTCGGTGACGACGGTCGAGGGGATGGCCGGGCAAGACGGCTGCCTACACCCCCTCCAGGAGGCGTTTTCGACGCACCATGGGTTGCAGTGCGGCTTCTGTACTCCGGGCATGCTGATGTCCGCGCTCGACTTGCTCAACCGCGAAGAACGGCCGTGCCGGGCCCGCATCCGAGAAGAGCTGTCGGGCAACATCTGCCGGTGCACCGGCTACGTCGGCATCATCGACGCTGTCGAGGCGGCGGCGAGCGAACTGGCCGCCGAACCGGAGCCGTCGTGACGCGCCGCGGGGTCGTCCTGCGGCTCCGCGGCGCGCCGGCAGCCGGGCTTCGGCGCACCTGCCAAGTTCTCGACGAAGCCGGCTGCGACACGCTGTACTTCGAAGAGGACTTCGTCTCGTGCGCGGCGGCCGCCGTGGTGACCCGGCGGGTCCGCATCTGCTGCTTGACCACTTCCAAGGACGCGCCGGCCGTGGCGGATGCAGCCGAAACCCTTGATTACCTCAGCGATGGCCGCTTCATCCTCGGCGTCGGCCCGCTGCTTGCCGACGACGGCCCCTACAGCGGAGCAGCGGCAGCAGAAAGGATGCTCGAAGAGGTACTCGAACGCGTGCCGAAGCTCCCTGTGCTCGTGGCGGGCAGCGGCCGAGGACCCGCCCGGCTGGCCGCCGAGTTCGCTCACCGGCGTCATCCGGAACGCGACGAAGTCATGACGCCCTTGACGAAATGCCTCCAGTCCGTGGACGAGGCATCCGCCTGGCTCGCCGGAGTGACGCGGTGACCGAACTCCGTGCTGTCGTGAGCGAGACCATGGTGCTCGACGTCGCCTTGACCCTTTTCGCAGAGCGCGGGTTCCACGGCACCGCGCTGAGCCAGATCGCCGACACTCTCGGCATCCGCACACCCAGCCTGTACAACCACATGCGGTCCAAACAGGACCTGCTGCGCGCAATCGTCGACGAGACCACCGCGACCGTGCTCGAGGAGTTCCACCGCGTGACCGCGAACGGAGACTGGGAAACTCGGCTACGCGAGGCCACCCGGGTCTACGCCTACCGGCACGCGACACACCGCCGAGAGGCCCTGGTGGTCAACCGCGACACGGACTCTCTCGACGAGCCCCATCGCAGCCGCCTGCAGAGTCGGCGCCGACAGCACGAGCATGCCTTCCGTGCGATCATCGCGGGTGGAGCTGCCGCCGGAGCCTTCCATGTCGGTTCGCCGGCACTTGCCTCATTCGCGATCCGGGAGATGTGCGTGAGCATCGCCCGGTGGTTCCGGGACGACGGAAACCTGTCCGCCGACGATGTCGCGGAACAATACAGCCGTTACGCGTTGAGCATCGCTGGCGCAGAGTCGATAAGAACTATTCCGGCCAGGGCTCCTGTCTCAGCAGTCCCAAGGGACAGTTGAGCACTCGGCCATTTCTGGTCTGACTTGCGGGGTCGACATGCTCTGGACCCCGCTGTTCCCATCTGGCCGGACCGCTTCTCGCTGTTGTCCTGGCCGCCGGCGTCCTGATCGCAATCGCCGACGACGCCTCCGACCGAACCACCGACGCACCCGGAGAAGCCCCGGAATCCCGTCCGTCATGCTCACTGCCCACCCGCGCGCCGCACACCGGGTCGCCCGGGTTCGCCCCGGCTGCCGCTGGAGCATTCTCGCCGGCATCGCCGGGGAAGAATCCCGCCACGCCGCCGGCTACGCCATCGCACCGAACGGCGACATCAACCCGCCGATCCTCGGCCCCAACTGGACGGCGCCGGCACCGGCGGCAACCACACCCCGATCCGCAACCCCGACGGCACCTTCGCCCGCGCCGAAGGACCGTTCCAGTTCCTCTCCACCACTTGGCAGACCGTGGCGCAGGACGGCAGCGATGACGGAATCCGCAACCCGCAGAACGCCTTCGACGCTGCCCTCGCCGTCGTCTACCTGTGCGGCCGCGGCCCCCGCGACCTCGGCAAGGACGCCGAAGTGCGCGACGCGATCTACTCGTACAACGCCAGCCGGGTCTACGTCGATCACGTCCTCGCCGACACCCGCGGCTACGACGCGCTGCAACTGCGCCCCGCCGCCCATGGACCGGCGAGCGGACGAGCCAAGCAGGTCATCGACGCGGCCATGTCCCAGATCGGTGTCCTACGCCTGGGGAGGCGGCACCGCCGCCGGTCCGAGCCAGGGAATCCGCGACGGAAGAGTAGCCGACCGGCACGGCGACTACAACAAGATCGGCTTCGACTGCGGCGGACTCGCCCGCTACGCCCGCGCCCGCGTCGGCATCACGCTGCCGCACCAGCGCGGAGCCCAGTTCGCCCTGGGCGATCGCCTGCCCCGGGCCGCGGGCATCGAGGCGCTGCATCCGGGCTACCTCGTCTTCTGCAGACCCGGCGTCATCCACAACGTCGGTATCTACCTCGGCGACGGCCAGATGATCAACGCCTTTGCGTCCGGCACCTTCATTCGGACCGACCCTGTCGACCTCCACGAGTACCCCGGCGGTGTCCGGCTTCTTCCGTAGCGCCATGCGCGGCAATTGCGCGGCATTTATTGCCTTCGGCTGGCTGGGCGCAGCCGGAAGCATCACCGCGGTGGTCGTCGGTTCTCGTTTTGCACCAGGGGATCCGCCGCAACTTCAGTGGCTGCTTCTGTCCCGCCGCACCGCGCTCCCTCGCTGGATCAGGTGAGCGACAATCACCTCGTCTGTGTGCTCCGTGCCAGCGAGGCGCCCGATCTGGACCCGTCAGTCAAACTGCCTCTCCTGGTACTCGACGGCAGAGGGCCTGTCGCGGCCAGCATTGGCGAGTCAGCGGGGTCACGCTGCCGAATCACGCGCCGTCGAACACGGCGTGTCTTCGCCGGTCGATCTTCCGGAGGTGTGCCGTGATTCTTGCCGTTGGGGGCTACCTCGACCCCGTCCTTGGCCAGTCGCTGCGGCTTTGGCCGCTGACTGGAGAAACCGCTGTTCAGCGGTGCTTTACCCACTTGCTCATAAAGCCGACATGTTCTCCCGCACGCATGGCCGTCAGGCCGTGCTGGGGAACGGCGCGCCGCAGGCGCTCCATGCGGACCACCTGCTGACGAGTGCCGCGCTGTGGTGGGTGACCTCGGCGGTGGTGGCGAGCGTGATCGCGGTCTTTGTCCTCCGCCGACACTTCCGTTCCCGCCACCTCCGCTCTCGTGTCCGCTACGAGCTGTTGCCGACGACGGCGTTCGATCCGTCGCTGCCGGCGGTGGTGGCGTTCGCGCACCAGCTGGGCCGGGCGCGGCCGGTGCACGGCTGGGTGCCGCGGTCGGTCGTCGGTGTCCGGGTGTGGTTCAGCACGGACCCGGAGTTCGGGAAAATGACCATGAGCATCGAGGGGCGGGAGTCGATCACCGGCGTCCTGAACAAGCTGAGCTATCCGCAGGTGGAAATCCGCCGAGCCTCGGCGGCGAGCGACGGTGAAACCTCCCCGGTGAGGGAGGAGACACCGCCTCGGCAATCATGGCAAAGAAAGAACCCTAACCGGGACGATTGCCTCGGGGAATTCAGGAGGATTTCTTCGTGGTGCGCTTGCGGCGCGGCTTCGGAGCGTTCTGGTCGCGTTCGTTGTATGCGGTGATGACTTCGGCTGGGATGCGGCCGCGGTCGGCGACGGCCCAGCCGTTTTCGACGGCCCATGCGCGGATGGCGCGGGAGCGTTCGCGGTCCTCTGCGGTCGGGGCGGCAGCGGTGTGCGCGGTGGTCCGGCGGCCGCCGGTCCGGCGGCCGGCGGAGATGAACCGGGCGAGTTCGTCGCGCAGGGCGGCGGCGTTGTCGTCGGACAGGTCGATTTCGTAGTGGGCTCCGTCGAGTCCGAAGGGGACGGTCTGGCCGGCTTCGGATCCGTCGAGGTCGTCGATCATCTCGACGAGAACTTTTTGCGCCATGGCGGGTGATTTCTCCTCGGAAGCGGGAAAGTGAAGCCCTGACGATAGCAACCGGTCATCCGGGTCTCTCGGGCGGGAAGAATTATCGTGGCCGCTCGATGCCTTGTCTTCTCCGCGAAACGCGACGTGCGGAGGTGACCGACAATGGGCAGCGACGTGGGAAGGCTGGGAGGAGATGCCTCCGTCCTGGTGGGTTTGGCATGAGGCAGGCTGACCGAGTCCACGTGGCACGCGCCGAACTGGTTTTGGCGCGGTCGCCGCAGTTTTCGCCGAAGGCATTGCCGATCCGGCCGGACGATCCCCTGCAGCCATTGGCGAACGCGCTGGGCGATGTTCGCCCGGATCTCGGCGAGACGGTCGACGTATGCATCGATCTGGTCCCGCTGACGCCGGCCCGAATGCGGCACGTCTCGCGGAAGTACCAGCCGTCGTCCGGGTCCGCAGGTGGATTGTTGCGCGCGGTGGGCGAGGGGCTTGCGGAGGTGGCCGGCGAGTTCCTTCTGGCTGCTCGCGGACAAGGACTTTTCTCCTCTGGCCCGGCGCGGGCACCGTTGCAGCAGAACAAGTTCCTCACCGACGAGCCGGTGTTCGCGACCGTATCGGAGATCCCAGGCCGGGCGGAGGCATGCCTGCGGAGCGTGATCGGCGCCTTCGACGTGTATCGGGGCGAGAACTACTGGCGGATGCGCGGCGTGCGGTTCCTCGGCCGCCAGGTGGGAGCGGACGTGCCTGTGGTCCGCAGGCTGTTCGACCGGCGGTTCGCCACCGGCCTGGCCAAGCCGCGGCCGGGCTCGCTGGTGACCGCGCGGCGGCCACCATCGCGAGTCGGTTGCGGGCGTCGAGTTCCAGTCTGGGTGTGCCGCTGGAGGAATCGACTCGCGCGTTGCTCCAACGGTTGCAGTATTCAGCCGATATCGGGCCTTTGAAAGCGTCAGGTCGTGGAGGAGCGCATGTCTGTCCGAACGCTTCGGCCGGGATTCGTCAGCGCAGTGATCGCGGTAATTCCCGACGCTTCTGTGGACTGCTGCATGGTCAGGCTCAGCCGGGCGGGGCCTGCAGCGGTCGTCTCTGAAGTGCGCGCCCTTGCGGCGGAGCTCCGGCGAGTCCTGCGTGCCGACGGATCGGCATGGTTTCTGGTGGAGGAGGTCCGTACTGCGGCGGGACTTGCCGGGCGGCCGTGGCAGGCGGCGCTCGAACTTCAACGCAGTGGATGGCTGCTGCGCAATGCGGTCGTCGCCGAGTCGGATTCCGGACCGAATGAGACAGTGCTTTTCTGCGTGAAACAGACTCGGTACTTCTTCGATTTGGCAGCCGTGCGGTCGGCGTTGGGGTCGAATCGAGGCGACGTCGTACTGGCTGGCGAGCCTCACCTGACCGACAGGATCGTGTTGGCAGCTTGCCGTCCGGGAGGGACTGTGCTGGATCTGACGGTCGATGCTGAGGCGGCGGCACGTCGCTGGGGCCGCTCAGTTGTTCCGGGATCGCAGGCAATTCCTGCTGCCTGAGTTTGGCTGCCGAATGTCCGCGCGGTATCGTATTGTGCCGATTTCTCCGTGTCTCTGGACGTCCAGCGGCTGTGGAGGAAGCGATGATTGACGAATTCGAGAATCGGGTGTTGGCATACGACAACGGTCAGGTCGTCTTGTACTGCGGCGATGCGGTCGACGAGCTGTCGCGTGTTCCTGCCGGTTCGGTCGATTGCGTGGTGACGTCTCCGCCGTACTGGGGTCTCCGGGACTACCGGGTCGCCGGCCAGCTGGGCGGCGAGCCGACCGTTGCGGAGTACGTCGCGGCGCTGGCGGCGGTGTTCGACGAGGTCGCTCCGGTGCTTGTTCCGGGTGGTTCCGTGTGGTTGAACCTGGGCGACAGCTACGGCGGTTCGTGGGGCAACTACGTCGCGGACGGCTCGACAGCAGTGCGGTCGCGGTACGGGTCGCATCGGCCGCCGCAGCAGAAGCATCGGGCCAAGGATCTGGTGGGTGTGCCGTGGCGGGTGGCGTTCGCGCTGAGGGACCGCGGCTGGGTGATCCGCCGGGAGGTGGTGTGGCACAAGCCGAACGCGCGACCGGAGAGCGTGCGGGACCGCTTCGCCCGTCGCTACGAGACTATTTTCGAGCTCGGCCGAGGCCAGCGAGACGACACCGAGACCGCGGCCGGGCCTGAGGTGTGGACGGTCTCGGCGGACCGCACGGGCCTGAACCATCCGGCGGTCGGGACCCGGGAGATCGCGCGCCGCTGTGTGCGGCTTGGGTGTCGTCCGGGCGGGACGGTGCTGGACCCGTTCTCGGGGACCGGGACCACCGGTCTCGCGGCGCGGGAGCACCGGTGCCGGTTCATCGGGATCGACCTCGATCCGCGGTGTCACGAGATCGCGCGGCAGCGGCTGGGATTGGCGGGGGAGCGGTCGTGACGGTCGACGCCGAGGTGTTGACGCTGAGCGAGGTCGAAGCATTGCCCGCGATCGTGGATCTGGAGACGGCGCGGCGGGCGTTGGGGATCGGCCGGACGACCGCGTATGCGCTGGCGCGGGCTGGCTCGTTCCCTTGCCCTGTCGTGCGCGTCGGCGCGGCGTACCGGGTCCCGACGGTCGGCCTGCTGCGACTGCTGGGAATCGACCACCTGATCCGGTGATCTCGGCCCCGCTCGGGCTTCCCCGAGTCGTGGTCGCAGCGCGAGTATCTACGCCCGAGAACTGCCCTGGTGGGTGATGACGTGACGAAGGAGCAAAGGGTGACGGTGCCGAAGGGTTCGGTGTTCCGGCGGTGTTCGTGCCGGGACGGCAACAAGAGGTCGCTGGGGGAGGAGTGCCCGAAGCTGCGGAACAAGCGGCACGGGCAGTGGTTCTTCCGGATCGAGCTGCCGCCGGACGCCGCGGGCAACCGCCGCCCGCGGCGGCGCGGCGGGTATGCGAGCGCGACGGAGGCCGAGACGGGTCTCGGTCGGGTCCGAGACTTGCTCGGGATCGCGCAGGAAGGGGACGAGGAGACGTTGCGCAAGATCGGCGACCTGGTCGCGTCGGTGATCGCGAAGAAGGACCCGCTGCCCGACGTCGAAGCCGTGCGGCGCCTCGTGCGCGCGGCCGCGACGGTCCTGGAGCATCCCTTGATGGATGAGGAGTTCGACGAGTTTCTGGCGGTGAAGAAGCGGTCGGTGAGCCGCAACACCTACCGTTCCTACGAATCCCATGTGCGGCTGTATCTGCGCCCGCACTTGGGGAAGGTCCGGCGCGACAGGCTCCGCGTCGCGCACTTGGACGCGATGTTCGAGGCGATCGCGGAGAACAACGATGTGATCGAGCAGTACCGCGCCAGTGGTGATCCGCGGAAGGTCGCGGCGGTGAAGTGGCAGCGTCCGGTGGGGCCGTTGTCGTTGCACCGGATCCGGGAAACCCTGCGAGCCTTGCTCAACCGGCGGGTGCGGGAAGGGTTGTTGCTGGTGAATGTGGCGGTGCTGGTGGAGTTGCCGCGGGCGGAGCGGCCGAAGCCGCGGTTGTGGACGCCGGAGCGGGTGGCGAAGTGGCGGCGCACCGGGGAGGTGCCGTTCCCGGTGATGGTGTGGACGGGGGAGCAGACCGGGCGGTTCCTCGACTTCGCGGTCGACCACCCGCTCTACCCGTTGTTCCATCTGATCGCGTATGCAGCGTTGCGGCGGGGCGAGGCGTGCGGGCAGCGCCGCTCGGACACGTTCCTGGACGCGGGCTGTCTGGAGGTGGCGAACCAGATCGTGCAGTACGGGTGGGAGACCGGCCAGTCCAAGCCCAAGACCCCGTCGTCGGAGGGGATCGTGCCGCTCGACCCGGACACCGTGCTCGTCCTTGCCGCGCACCTGGCCCGTCAGGACGAGGCGAAGACCCGACTCGGCAGCGATTGGCGGGAGCACGACTTGCTCTTCACCTGCCCCGACGGGAGCCCGTTGCATCCGGCGGACGTCGCGGACGAGTTCGCCCGCCTGATCGCACTGGCCGGCCTGCCCCCGATCACTCTCCACGGACTCCGCCACGGCGCGGCGACGTTGATGCTCGCGGCGGGGGTGGAGATGAAGGTGATCCAGCACATCCTCCGGCACTCGTCGATCAAGGTCACGATGGACCTCTACACGAACGTCGCCCAGGAACTCGCCGCCGACGCCGCGCGCCGACTGGCGGGGGCGATCCCCCGTCAGGCCGCGCTGCACCCGACTAGCGTTCTCGGGCTCCCCTCGGGCTCGCAGGAGACCACAATGGACAGTCGACAACCGGAAGAACAACTTCCGCATAACACAAAACCCCAGGTCGTCGTATCCGACAACCTGGGGATTGAGGGTGCGCCATCAGGGACTCGAACCCCGAACCCGCTGGTTAAGAGCCAGCTGCTCTGCCAATTGAGCTAATGGCGCTTGGTGTTTCCCGCCGCCTTGGTCTCCCTGGCGACATGGAAAAGATTAGCAGGCCCTTCGAGCCCTGTTTCAGGGGGGTCCCCTTTTGCCTCGCTTGGGCGAACCCGCAGGTCAGCCGGGTCGACCCCGGACTCCTGCGGCGCGTGCGGAGGGCAGCGCGACATCCGGCCCGGGAACGGGCCGTCCGTGATCCAGGTTACCCGGCGGAAAGAAGCCGGAAACGACAAAACCCCAACCTCGCCGGGAAATCTTGGCGAAGCTGGGGTGTTGGGGTGGCTAACGGGGCTCGAACCCGCGACCTCCTGGACCACAACCAGGTGCTCTACCAGCTGAGCTATAGCCACCATCTGACAAGCTGACCTCTCGATCACCTTGCTGCGGACAATCCTAGCGGGTGCCCGCGAACGCTTTTCAGGGGGTCACCCTCGATGCCGTTCCAGCACTTCGGCGGCCGCGGCCTTGGCCTGGTCGCTGGTCGGGCCGGGTTGCGGGACGAACGCGACCGAACGGTAGTAGTCGAGCTCGCCGATCGACTCCTTGATGTCCGCCAGCGCGCGGTGGGCGAGGCCTTTTTCCGGCTTGGCGTAGTAGATCCGCGGGTACCAGCGCCGTACCAGTTCCTTGATCGACGACACGTCCACCATCCGGTAGTGCAGGTGACCGTCGAGCTCGGGCATGTCGCGGGCGATGAAGCCGCGGTCGGTCGCGATCGAGTTGCCGGCCAGCGGCGCGCTCGCCGGGTCCGGCACGAACTCGCGGATGTACTCCAGGACGCGCTGCTCGGCCTCGGCGAGTGTTATGGCGGAGGCGCGGACCTCTTCGGTGAGCCCGGACTTGGCGTGCATGTCGTGGACGACCTGCGGCATGCCGTCGAGTTTGGCGTCGTCGGCGTGGATGACGATGTCGACGCCGTCTCCGAGCACGTTGAGGTCGGCGTCGGTCACCAGTGCGGCTATTTCGATCAACGCGTCCTTGCCGAGGTCCAGCCCCGTCATCTCGCAGTCGATCCAGACAAGATGGTCGTTCACCCGCATCACCCTAACCCGACACGGGGATATCGGCGCCGTCCCCGGCGCTTCCGGCGCGTTACGCTCGGCCCAGCCAGTCAGCGAGTGTGATTTCGGACTCGAAACGGGGTGCGGCCAGTGGCCGAGCAGACGGCGGGACCGGCGGCGGAGATCGCGCGGGGATACGCGAGCGACGGGGCGGCGGTCGAACTCGGCGCGGTCGTCATCGACGGGACGGCGGACGCGTCTGCGGCGGTCCGGCTGCCGTTGGCGACGTTGAACCGGCACGGCCTGGTCGCGGGCGCGACCGGCACCGGCAAGACGAAGACCCTCCAGCTGATCTCCGAGCAGCTGTCCGCGGCCGGGGTGCCGGTCGTGCTGGCCGACGTCAAGGGCGACCTGTCCGGCCTGTCGGTTCCCGGCGAGGCCAGCGACCGGACCGCGAAACGGTCGGCCGAGCTGGGCGACGCATGGGCGCCCGAGGCCGGGCCGGTGCAGTTCCTGTCCTTGGGCACCGGCGGGACCGCCGTCCCGGTACGAGCGACGATCACCAGTTTCGGGCCGGTCCTGCTGTCGAAGGTGCTGGGGCTGAACGAGACCCAGGAGTCGACGCTCGGCCTCATCTTCCACTGGGCCGACCAGCGGGGCCTGGCCCTGCTGGACACCAAGGACCTGCGGTCCGTCATCACGTACCTGACCAGTGCCGAAGGCAAGGAAGACCTCAAAGGCATCGGAGGCGTGTCGGCGGCGACGGCCGGCGTCATCCTGCGCGCACTGTCCAATCTGGAGGCTCAGGGCGGCGAGGAGTTCTTCGGCGAGCCCGAGCTGGACGTTCACGACTTGATGCGCCAGCAGGACGGCAAAGGCGTCATCACCTTGCTGGAGCTGGACAACCTGCAGGGGAAGCCGGCGCTGTTTTCGACCTTCCTGATGTGGCTGCTCGCCGAACTGTTCGAGGAACTGCCCGAGGAAGGCGACCTCGACCAGCCGAAACTGGTGTTCTTCTTCGACGAGGCGCATCTGCTGTTCTCCGATGCGTCGAAGGCGTTCCTGGAGCGGATCGAGCAGACCGTGAAGCTGATCCGGTCGAAGGGCGTCGGCGTGTTCTTCTGTACGCAGCTGCCCACGGACATCCCGAACAACGTGCTGTCCCAGCTCGGCGCGCGGATCCAGCACGCATTGCGCGCGTTCACGCCAGACGATCAGAAAGCGTTGGCGCGCACGGTGAAGACGTACCCGAAGACACCGCACTACGACCTCGAGACGGCACTGACGACCCTCGGGATCGGCGAAGCGATCGTGACCGTGCTGTCCGAGCGCGGCGCTCCGACGCCGGTCGCGTGGACGCGGCTGCGCGCGCCGCGATCGAAGATGGGTCCGATCGGTGCGGACGCGATCCGGGCGGCGGTCGAGTCGTCGGAGTTGAACGGTAAGTACGCGGAGACGATCGACCGGGAATCGGCGTACGAGAAGCTGGCGGCGAAGGCGGCGCCGTCCGCCCCCGCCGCTGAACCGGAGGCTCCGGAAGCGCCGGCCGCGACCAAGCCAGCGAAGGAGGAGCCGGGGATGCTCTCGCAGGTGCTGAGCAACCCGGCGGTCAAGTCGTTCATGCGCTCGGCGGCGAACTCGCTCGGCAAAGAGTTCACTCGCGGCCTGTTCGGCAACCGGCGGCGATAGATACCTGACAGAAGATGGCAGGTTTAGCCGGTTGACTGTCGTGGACTGAGTTCCCGCTGCACAGGAGAGAAAGCATGACCACGATCGCCGTTGCCACGTTCGAACTGGACAAATGGGAGCCGCAGGCGCAGGACGAAACCGGGAACACCGCGTTCGCGCAGGTGCGGATCGAGAAGACGTTCACTGGCGCGGTCGAGGGGACCAGCCGGGTGGAGATGCTGACCGCGTCGAACGAGACGTCGCGGATGTACGTCGCGTTCGAGCGGTTCGCCGGTTCGGTCGACGGGCGCAAGGGCAGCTTCGTCCTCCGGCACGCGGCCGGCGACGAGGGATTGTCGCTGGTCCTGCTGCCCGGCTCGGGCACGGGCGAACTGGCCGGCATCACCGGATCGGCGGACATCGCCGTCGACGACGCGGGCGCACACACCTTCACGCTTGCCTACGAGCTGCCGAGCGCATGAAAAGGCCGCTCTCCCCGGGCCCCGAATTCCCGGGGAGAGCGGCCAGGTTCCTCACCACCCCGAACGGGTGAGGACGGGAGGCGGGCCGCCCCGACCGCGGTCCGCCCCTCGAGCTTTTGTCAGCCGTTGACGATCTGGTCGACGATCTTCTTGGCGTCGTTGATCGGGATGGCGAAGCCGATCCCGACGCTGCCGGTCGAGCCGCCCGGGCTGTAGATCGCCGAGTTGATGCCGATCACCTGGCCCTGGCTGTCGACCAGCGCGCCGCCCGAGTTGCCCTGGTTGATCGAGGCGTCCGTCTGGATCGCGGTGTAGCTGGGACCGGAGGTGCTGTTCGAGGTCTGCCTGCCGAACGGTCCGCTGCCCTGCTGGCTTTCGCTGCCGCCGACGTCCGCGAGCGGCCGGTTGAGCGCGCTGACGATGCCGCTGGTGACGGTGTTCTGCAGCCCGCCCGGCGACCCGATCGCGACGACCTGCTGCCCGACGACGAGCTTCCCGGAGTCGCCCAGCGTCGCGGCGGACAGCCCGCTCGCGCCCTGGGCCTGGACCACGGCGATGTCGCTCTTGGTGTTCGAGCCGACGACTTGGGCCTGGTACTTCTTGCCGTCCGACGTGGTAACCGTGACCGACCGCGCGCCCTGGACGACATGCGCGTTGGTGAGGATCCGCCCGTCGCCGGTGAGGATGACGCCGGACCCGATCGCAGTGCCCTGAGCGGTAGTGACGTTTACCTGCACCACGCTGGGCAGGACCTTCGCGGCGATGGTGCTGACGTCGCCGGACGGGGAGGTGTTGCTGACCGTCTTCCCGGTCGCGGTCGAGGACGCGCTGATCGCTGAGCTGTCGCCGGAGGTCAGTCCGACGATCGCCGCGCCGGCCCCGCCGCCGAGAAGCGCCGCGGCGAGCGCGGTCGCCCCGACGAGTGCCGCGAGCCGGCCCCGCCGCTTCGGCGCCCCGGCCAATGCGGCAGGCGGCTGACCGGGCTGGGGGACGGGCGGCATCGGGCCGTAGTTGGGGGTGCCGGGCCGCTGATGACCGGGCTGCGGAGCCGCGCCCAGTTCCGGACGAAGCGCCTCTGCCGACCAATACGTGTTGACACCCTGCTGCCTGACGCCCTGCTGCCTGGTGGCTTCGGACTGCTGGAAATCCGGCTGGCGCAGGTGGGCCGCGGGCTGCGGCGGCGTGCGGTTCGGCATCGGCTGCTGGCCTGTGGGCGCTTCCTCGCCACCGGGCAGTTGCCATCCGCCGCCGAGCGGACTCGAGCCGGCCGCGTACTGGCCGTACTGCTGCTCACTGCTCTGGTGCGGCTGACGCCCACCGGGGGTGGCGGGGCCGGGCCGGCTCTCGTTCTCGGTCATGCACTCAGGTTCGCGTCCGAGGTTAGGAGAATCCTGTGGAAATCCCACCGGCTTTGCTGAGAAGAATCAGCTGAGAATTCTCAGCTGCTGCCCAGGTAGCCCGCCGCTGCCCGGGCAATGGCCCTCAGCCAGCAAGCCGAAAGCCGCGCCTCCACTCCCTTCCCGGCTTACCCGTGCTCACCAGCCTCCGCGACCGTCCACGCCGTCCGTCAGCCGAAGAAGCTGGGCACGTCGAACGCTCCTCCCGATGCCTCGAACTCGTCGTGCACTGCTTTGCGCAACTCCGCGTCCGCCAGGTAGTCGGCGGCGGTCAGGGCCAGGCCCAGTGCGCCGTCGAGCACCGCTTGATCACCCGCAGGCGAGCCGGCGGCTTCGGCGAATTCCTTGGTGTGCAATGCGACTGTCGGCCCGGAAACGGCGATCATCGGGTGCAGCGCGGGCATCCGGAAGGATAAATTGCCCAGGTCTGTGCTGCCGGTCAGGAATTCCGGCACGATGCCCGGCGGCAGCGGTTTCCGTCCGGTGCCGAGCTGATTGGCGGTCCACCGGCCGGCCAGCGTGGTGTTGAACCTGATCGGCAGGTAGGCCGGTTGGGAGTCCCAGTTCAACTCCACTCCGCAGCCGGTCATTTCGGCCGCGCCGCGGGCGATCGCGGTCATCCGGGAGCCTAGGTCGCGCAGCGTCTCCGGATTGGCCGACCGCAGGTAGAACAGGAGCGCGGCCCGCGCCGGGATCACGTTCGGCCGTGCGCCGCCGTCGGTGAAGACGCCGTGCACCCGGTCGCTGGCGGGCAATTGCTGCCGCAGCGCGGAAACGCCTTGGTAAGCGGCTACCGCGGCATCCAGTGCGTTGCGGCCCATGAACGGCTGCGCGGACGCATGTGCGCCGACGCCGTGGAACACCATCTCCAGCTGCCGCCTGCCGAGAAACGGGTGCAGGGCGATGTCGTGGCTGAACGGATGCAGCATGATCACCGCGTCGATGTCGTCGAAAATTCCGGCCCGGGCAAGAGTTTCCTTGCCGCCCCCGCCTTCCTCTGCCGGGGTGCCCACCAGCGACACCCGGCCGCCCAGCCGCTCCGCCACTGCTGCCGCGCCGAGGAACCCGCCTGCTCCGGCGGTGCAGATGACGTTGTGTCCGCAGCCGTGTCCCAAACCGGGCAGCGCGTCGTACTCGGCCAGGACGGCGATGTGCGGACCGTCGTTGTCCGGCGTTCCGGTGCGCAGCGCCGTGTCGAGCCCGCCCAGACCGACGGTGACTTCGTGCCCGCGTGCTCGCAGCAGTTCAGCGAGCGCGCCGACCGACCGGCGTTCGGCGAACCCTTCTTCCGGGTGTGCGTGCAGGTCTTGGCTGAGCGCGACGAGTTCGTCCCCCCGGGCGCGTACTTCTTCTTCAACCGCAGCACGGATTTCCGGGTCGGCTCCGGCGTACTCGGAACCGAGCGGTTCGGCGGCGGCAACCGCGTCGGCGGTCGCGTCGACCAGGGAGCGGAGGTAGCTGTCGTCGGGCGGGACGGGAGTGACGTGGGTCATGGTTCGCATGCTAGTCCCGCGCCCCGACAGAAATGGATCACCGCACGTCGGACAACCTGCCGGAGACGAGCTGGGCGACGCCGAAGTACTGTTCGCGGACCTCTTCGAAGCCCCGTGCGCGCAAGCTCGCCGAGATCTCGCCGCGGTCGAACATGCGCTGCCCGCTGGCGATTCCTCCTGCGGTGTCGAGGATCCGGGCCGGCTGCCAGTCCCGGCGGGCGCTGGTGAGCAGCACGATCCGGCCGCCCGGACGGAGGATGCGAGCGAACGAGTCCAACGCGCGTTCCGGTTCCGCGAACATGTGCAGCGCCGCGAAACAGCAAATCGCGTCCACAGTGGACGAACGCAGCGGAGGTTCGACCGCGTCCGCCCGAAGATAAGCGACTGTCGGGGACGAGGTTTCCTTGACGGCGCGCGAAAGCATGGTGCGAGCGCCGTCGAGGCCGATCGCGAGGCCGTCCGGGCGCACCGCCTCGCCGAACGCCCGGGTGAACCGGCCGGTCCCGCAGGCGACGTCGAGCACGACCTGGCCCGGTTGCAACGCGAGCCGTTCGGCGGCCAGTTCGACCTCGCCGGTCATGCTGGGCCCGCCCGGGCCTTTGAGGAACCGGCCGAGGACTGGCCGCCAGTATCGCTCGTAGACCTGCGGCAGCAGGGAGGTGCGCATCAGCCGCTGGGTCAGCCCGGTAGGCGGGCCCGCCTGGGGCGCGTCGCCGAGCGTGTCGAGGAAGCCGTCGACAGCCGTGGCCGGCTCGGCGAGCAGGCCGGCCAGCCGCTCCTGGGTGCTGTGGTGGGGCACGGGGGTCCTCTCGCTGGGGATACCGGCAGTATGCGGCACGGACCCATCACTCGTAAGAGTGAAGATCTGCCCGATCAGGCGTTCGAGTCCCCACCTTGTCGGTGCTCGCTCCTAACGTCGTTCGCACGGTCTCCGACCCGCGGAGGCCAGCGAGGAGGACCGTCCGATGACCGCACCGATCCTGCGCCCGATCGACCTGCCGACCGGCGAGATCGCCGTCCGCGGAGCCTTCGACCTGACCGCGGCCGGACAGTGGCTCGTCCGGTCCGGCCGGGCCGGCTCGGTCGCGCTCGAAGCCGGTGTGCTGCGCCTCGCCTTCCCGGCGGACGGCAGCTGGACGCACGCCGGAGCGGCGATCCGCCAGAGATCCCCGGGGCTGGTCGAAGTCGGGGTGGCCGCGCCCGTGGAGATCGCCGCGCCGGTCGTCGCGCAGGTGCGCCGGATGCTCTCGCTCGATCTCGACGATTCCGGGTTCGTCGAGATCGCCGCCCGCGATTCGGTGGTCCGGCGGCTGCAGGCGCGGTATCCGGGCGCTCGTCCGGCGCTGCACTCGTCACCGTACGAAGCAGCGTGCTGGACGGTATTCACCCAGGGGATGCGCGAGAATCAGGCGTTCCGGTTCCGTGCGGAACTCGCCGCCCGGCACGGCCGGCCGACCGGGGAGGACGGGCTCGTTTCCTTTCCCGCGCCGGAGATTCTGATCGAGCTGAGCAACGAACCGTCCGTCGGGAACTTCCGGCTCGGCCGGCTTCGAGCGGTCGCCCGAGCCGCCGTCGCCGGACGGCTCGACGCGGGGGAACTCGTCGACCTGCCGATCTCCGAAGCGGTGTCGCGGTTGTCGGCGATCCCGGGCATCGGCCCCTACTCCGCTGAGCAGATCCTGCTGCACGGCGCCGGGCACCCGGACCTCTTTCCCCGGCTGGACGCCCGCTTGCACGAGCTCCTCCGCAAAGAGTACGAGCTGCCGGCGGACACCCCGCCGGATCAACTCGAGCGCTTGGCGGACAGCTGGCGGCCGTACCGGTCGTGGGCCGCGCACCTCTTCCGGCTGGATGAGCTGCTGCGGTCGGTTCCGGAGGAGCCGATGGACTGAGCGACGCGGCGAGCATCGGCAGAGAGGAGGCCGGATGGAATGAGGCCGCCGCCATAGCGAACCGCGGTCCGCGGCGCTTGCCCGGGCACTCACAGCGGCCAGATAGAGCTTGTGGTGAGGTGTCGGCGTGATTACGCCTGCACTTGCCGTCTCGACCGTTCTCAGTGCCCGACCGGGTGCCGGAAGCGCCTCCGGCACCGCCTTGAGCGCGGGCAGCGACGCGGTCAACACGGCGCTGCAGCAGGCGAATACGCCGAGTGTCATCACGTTGGTCACCGGTGGCGTCGCCTTGCTGGTGGTGCTCACCGGCGGGACGCCGTGGCGGTGGGCGCGCAACGTCATCACGATCGTGCACGAGGCCGGCCACGCGCTGGCCGCGGTCCTGGTCGGCCGGCGGCTGCGATCGATCCGGCTGCATTCGGACACGTCCGGTGTCACGGTGTCGCGCGGCAAGCCGGAAGGGCCCGGCATGGCCTTCACTGCGATGGCCGGGTACATCGCGCCGTCGGTCCTCGGGCTGCTGTTCGCGACGCTGGTCGGGTCCGACCTGATCACCGCGGTGCTGGTGCTGGTCGCGTTGCTGCTGCTCGGCGTGCTGCTGATGGTGCGCAACGCGTACGGCGTGTTCACGGTGGTAGCGAGCGCGGTCGTGCTGGGGCTGGTGGCTCTGGTCGCGCCGAAGGTCGTGCAGGCTCCGTTCGTGTACCTGCTGACCTGGTTCCTGCTGTTGGGCGGAGTCCGGCCGGTGGTGGAGCTGCAGCTCAAACGGCGACGTGGCCAGGCGCGCGACTCCGACGCCGACCAGCTCGGCCGGTTGACCGCCGTGCCCGCGGTGCTGTGGGTGCTGGTGTTCGGCGTGCTCACGGCGAGCTGTGTCGTCGCTGGCGGGCTGTGGCTGCTGCAGCCGCTGGCGCCGTGACGGAATCGTCGCTGCCGGCGGTCGGCGGCGTTTGGTGACGCGGGCTGGGTGTGAGCGGCGACATAGTCTCCGCTCGATGGCCGGTGCCTCGCTGCGCGGAACCGGTCACAGCGGGTCCTGCGCCCGTCCCGAGGGCTGAGCCAGTCGTCGCCCAATGTGGTCGGTACGGCAGACTAGACGTCTGCTATGCCGCCGGAGGGAGACAGACGATGGACGAGGTCGCGAAGGCCGTCGAGGAGTGCGCGCGGGCGGCGAAGGCGGCTGCGCCGTCGTTGGCGGTCGCCGGGGACGACGCGGTGGACGCGGCGCTCGTCGGGATGGCGGAGCGGCTCGTCGAGCACCGGGAAGCGGTGCTCGACGCGAACCGGGCCGACGTCGCCAAGGCGACTGCGGACGGGATGAGCGCTGGGCTGCTTGACCGGCTCACCATCACGCCGGAACGGCTCGACGGCATGGCCGAGCAGCTGCGGCTGCTGGCCGGCGCGCCGCACCAGGAGCGCTCGATCGAGGTGTCCACGTTGGACGGCGGGCTGCGGCTGGTCGAGCGACGGCGTCCGGTGGGCGTCATCGGCGCGAACTACGAGGCGCGGCCGAACGTGACGGTCGACGTGGCGTCGCAGCTGGTGAAGTCGCGCAACGGCGGCGTGCTGCGCACCGGGTCGGCTGCGCTCGGTTCGGCGCAGCGGCTGCGCGAGGTCGTGATCGCGCCCGCGCTCGAGGCGGCCGGGATCAACCCGGACGTGGTGCAGTTGGTGCCGCGTGTCGAGCGGGAAGCCGCGTCGGCGCTGGTTCGGCTGCCTGGGCTGGTGCCGCTCGTGATCCTGCGCGGAAGCGGGGACAGCACGCGCGCGCTGGCGACCGAGGCCGCGGTGCACGGCGTCGGCACGCTGGCGCACGCCGACGGCGGTGGCGTGCTGTACGTCGACGTCGCGGCGGACGCGGCCAAGGTGCGGGACCTCGTGTTCGCGAGCTTGGACCGGCTCGGCGTCTGCAACCGGCTCAACCTGCTGCTCATCCACGAGGGCGTGCACGACGCGGTGTGGCCGCAGATCGAGTCGGCCCTGGCCGAGCGCAAGGTCACGCCTTCGCTCGCGCCGCACGAGCACCCGATCGGCTACGAGTGGGCGCTGGACTCCGAGCACGAGGCGACCGTGACCGTCGAGAAGGTCGGCGGGCTCGCGGACGCGGTGGAGATCGCGAACGAGCGCACGTCGGGACTCGCCGCGGGGATCGCGACCGAGAATCCGGCTGCCGCTGAGCAGTTCTTCGACGGCTACACCGGCACCGGTGTGTTCTGGAACGCGCCGACCCGGCTGCTCGACGGCTTCAAGCTGTTCGCGGTGCCGGAGACCGGCATCAACCTGGACCGGGTGCCCGGGCCGCGCGGCCCGGTGACGTACACCGACTTGTACGTACGCCAGTACGCCGTAGTGCCTGCCTGACCCACGCGGGGCACGATGAGCGCATGAGCACGACGACCGGGCGGCCGCACGTGGTGCTGTCCGCAGCGCAATCGCTGGACGGCTATCTGGACGACGCCGGCAGCGCCCGGCTCCTGCTGTCCAACGAGGACGACTTCGCGGAAGTCGACCGGCTCCGTGCCGAGGCCGACGCGATCCTCGTCGGCGCGGGCACGGTGCGGGCCGACAACCCTCGGCTTCTCGTGCGCTCGACGGAGCTGCGGCGCGAGCGGGTCGAGGCCGGCCGGCCCGAGCAGCCGGTCAAGGTGACCGTCACCAGCAGCGGCAAGCTCGACCCGGAGTCGAAGTTTTTCACGGTCGGGGACACCGCGAAGCTCGTTTACGCGCCGCCCGGCAGCGCCGACAGTCTTGCTGCGGTCGCGACGGTCGTGGACGCGGGCAGCCCGCCTCGGCTAGAGCGGATCCTGGATGACCTGGGCGCGCGGGGGATCCGGACGCTGCTGGTCGAAGGAGGCGGCGCGGTGCACACCCAGTTCCTTGACGCCGGACTCGCCGACGAACTGCGGCTCGCGATCGCGCCGATCATGGTCGGCGATCCGCGTGCGCCGCGCTTCCTCGGCCCGGGTGCGTTTCCGAGACCGCTGGAACTGACCGAGGTGCGGCGGCTCGGCGAGATCGCGGTGCTGCGTTACCGTGCGGCGGCCGAGCCTTCGCCGCTGGACGTGCTGCGGTTGCGGCAAGCGATCGAGCTCGCGGACGAGTGCCCGCCGAGTTCCACGTTCCGGGTCGGCGCGATCGTCGGGCTGCCGGACGGAACGGTGCTGGCGACCGGACATTCCGGCGAGGGAGATCCGCGCAACCACGCGGAGGAGTCGGCGCTGGCGAAGCTGGATCCGGGTGATCCGCGGCTGGCTGCGGCGACGATGTACAGCTCGCTCGAACCGTGCAGCGACCGCGCGTCGCACCCGAAAAGCTGCACGCAGCTGATTCTAGAGACCGCGATTCCGCGCGTGGTGATGGCTTGGCGGGAGCCGTCGCTGTTCGTGGAGGCCGAGGGGGTCGAGCAGCTGGTCGCGGCCGGACGCCGGGTGATCGAGGTGCCCGCGTTGGCGTCGGAGGTTCGGCGGGCGAACACGCATTTGCCGGGCGTTCGGCCCTGAGCCTGGCGGCGAAGGCGAGTTAGCGCACTGGCGGGCAGGCGGAAATGGGTGCTGCAGCGCGGGTTCGGCGCTGCAGCACCCGGCCGGCCGGGTGCCGGCCGCCGAGGCTGATCAGCCGGGGCGGCCAGTGAAACGGCGGCCAGTGAAACGGGCAGCCGACGAGACGGTCAGCACGCGCCGTCGTCGGTCCAGACTCCGGCTCCGGTGCTGCCGCCTGGTTCGTCGCCTTGGGTCCACCATTTCGCGGTCCACTGGTGACCGTTGTGGGAGACCACCGCGCCGCCCGTGTAGACCTGGGCGGCCTGCCAATCCGGGGCGGTGCAGGCGCCGGGCGGGTTGGTGGTCGGGCTGGTCGGCGGGTTGGTCTGCGGCGGGGTCGCGCCGGCGAACCTGGTGGTGAACTTGGTGAAGTCCCAGTCGTTCTGCTGGACGTTCGAGCAGACGCTATTGTCCGTCGTCGTCGTGCAGGCGCGGTCCCGGTTCACCGCCCAGAACGTGAAACGGCCCAGGTGATGGCTTGTCGCGTAGTCGTACACCGTTTGGAAATCCGACAGGTTGAAGATCTCCGAGGTGTCGGATTTTCCGTTCATGCCGGAAAAACCCTCGTGCGCGTACGCGGTAGCGCTGTCCCAGCCGAGGTGACTTTGCAGCAGGCCGTGGAAGGCTTCCAGTGCCGAGACCTGCGAGGCGCCACCGTTGAAGCCGCCGTCGAAGGGCATGATGGAGAAGTCGTTGGGAGTGAAGCCGATCGACTTCGCTTCGTCCAGCAGCTGGGTGCCGAACCAGCCGGTGCCGGCCGAAGTGCCGGGCATGGTCACCGAGACGAACAGGCCCGGATTGGCGGCCTGGAGTTTCTTCGCCGCGCCCAGTTCGTTGGCGATGGCGGCGGTGTTTTCGTATTCCGGTTCTTCGAGGTCGAAGTCCAGGGCTTTCAGCTGGTACTTGTCGACGACTTGCTGGTAGGCCGCCGCGGTCGCGTCGGCGGTGCCGCAGGTTTGGCCCAGTTTGGTGCCGTTGTAGCCGCCTGCCGACACCGAGACGTCGCCGCCGTTGCCGCGGATCTTGGCGATCGCGTCGCCGACGGTGGTGTCGGACGAAACCGGGGAATCGCCGTCCCAGGTGGGGGTGCAGCCGCCGCTTTTCGGGGCGAGGATAAACGCCAGCTGGAAGGCTTTCTGGCCGGTGGCGTTCATGACGGTCACCGGGTCGGGCGGGTTGTTGCTTTGCGGCATGAGGTACGGGGCGGCCGCGTACCAGTTGTTGTCGAGCGCGGCGGCGGCCGGCGCCGCGGGCTGTGCGTGCGCGGTCGCCGCCAGGGTGGCGGCGGTGCCGAGCACGGTGGCGGCGGCTACGAGGGTGGCGGCCAGTCTGCTTCGTTGCATCTGTCCTCCGGAGTGGGCGGGGAGGTGGGTGCGGTAAGCATTGGACTAGACCATTAGGAAGTCAAGGTGCGGACGGCGGGGGAGGGGAGGGGTGCGGGCGGTTTGGGGGATATGGCGGGTTTGCGGGTGGTGGCGTCACTCTTGTGGCGCAATACGAAGTGCCCGTCCGGACACGCGGCACTGTACGGCCGGGCTGCGATGTCGGCGAAGCTGCGACGTCAGTCGCTCTCCAGGTCGCCTTCCAGCGTCAGGTAAACCTCGCGCATCTGCGCCAGCAGCTCCGGATCCGGTTCCTCCCATAGGCCCCGGTCCGCCGCCTCGGTCAGGCGCTCGATGATGCCTCGCAGTGCCCATGGGTTGGCATCGCGCATGAACTGCTGGTTCTCTTCGTCCAGGACGTAGGACTCCGACAGTTTTTCGTACATCCAGTCGCCCACCACGCCCGCGGTGGCGTCGAAGCCGAACAGGTAGTCCACGGTCGCGGCGAGTTCGAACGCGCCCTTGTATCCGTGCCGGCGCATCGCCGACAGCCAGCGCGGGTTCACCACCCGCGCGCGGAACACCCGGGCCGTTTCCTCGCCCAGGGTTCGGGTGCGGACGGCGTCGGGCGTGGTCGAGTCGCCGACGTAGGACGCCGGCGCGGTGCCGGTCAGAGCGCGGACGGTGGCGATCATTCCGCCGTGGTACTGGAAATAGTCGTCCGAATCGGCGATGTCGTGTTCGCGGGTGTCGGTGTTCTTCGCGGCTACCACGATCCGCTTGTACGACGTCTCCATGTCTTCGCGGGCCGGGCGCCCGTCCAAGTCGCGGCCGTAGGCGAAGCCGCCCCAGACCGCGTAAACCTCGGCCAGATCCTTGTCGTCCCGCCAGTTTCCGGAGTCCATCAGCGGCAGCAGGCCCGCCCCGTAGGCACCCGGTTTCGAGCCGAAGATGCGGGTGGTGGCCCGGCGGGAGTCGCCGTGGTCCGCCAAATCCGCGGCGACGTGCGCGCGGACGTAATTCGACGCTTCCGGCTCGTCCAGGGACGCGGCCAGCCGGACGGCATCGTCCAGCAGGGCGATGACGTGCGGGAACGCGTCGCGGAAGAAGCCGCTGATGCGCACTGTCACGTCGATGCGCGGCCGGCCCAGCTCGGCGAGCGGGATCGGCTCCAGGCCGGTGACGCGGCGCGAGGCTTCGTCCCATACCGGCTGGATTCCCAGCAGGGCAAGGACTTCCGCGGCGTCGTCGCCGGAGGTGCGCATCGCGGAGGTGCCCCAGACGGACAGGCCGACCGACCGCGGCCAGTCGCCGTTGTCCTCGCGGTAGCGGCGGAGCAGGGAATCGGCCAGCGCCTGGCCGGTTTCCCAGGCCAGCCGGCTCGGGATGGCCTTCGGGTCGACGGTGTAGAAGTTCCGGCCGGTCGGCAGGACGTTCACCAGGCCGCGCAACGGGGAACCACTCGGGCCGGCGGGAATGTAGCCGCCGTCCAGTGCGTGCAGGACCGCCTCCACCTCCGCCGAGGTGCCGGCCAGGCGGGGGACGATCTCGGTGGCGGCGAAGGTCAGCACGCGGGCGACTTCCGCGTCCTCGGAGCCCAGGACGTCGCTGACTACCGGGACGACCGCGGCCGGGTTCCACGCTCGGGACTCCATCGCGGAGACCAGCGAGTGCGCGGTGGCTTCGATGGCGTCCACTTCGGACATCGGCGCGTCCGAGTTTTCCTTCAAGCCCAAGGCGGAGCGCAGACCGGGCACCGCACCTTGCTTGCCGCCCCACATCTGCTGGGCCCGGAGCATCGCGAGGACCAGGTTGACGCGCGCCTCGCCCTCCGGCGCGGCGCCCAGGATGTGCAGGCCGTCGCGGATCTGGGCGTCCTTCACCTCGCACAGCCAGCCGTCGATGTGCAGCAGGAAGTCGTCGAACTCCGCGTCGTGCGGGCGTTCGTCGATGCCCAGGTCGTGGTCGAGTTTCGCGGCTTGGATGAGGGTCCAGATCTGGGCGCGGATCGCCGGCAGTTTCGCCGGGTCCATCGCGGCGATGTTGGCGTGCTCGTCCAGCAGCTGCTCCAGCCGGGCCAGATCGCCGTACGATTCGGCGCGTGCCATCGGCGGGACCAGATGGTCCACGATGGTCGCGTGCGCGCGGCGTTTCGCTTGCGCGCCTTCGCCGGGGTCGTTGATCAGGAACGGGTACACCAGGGGCAGGTTGCCGAGGACGGCGTCGGGAGCGCAGGACGCGGACAGGCCGGCCGTCTTGCCCGGCAGCCATTCCAGCGAACCGTGCTTGCCCAGGTGCACTACCGCGTGGGCGCCGAATTCCTCTTCCAGCCAGCGGTAGGCGGCCAGGTAGTGGTGGCTCGGCGGCAGGTCCGGATTGTGGTAGATCGCGACCGGGTTCTCGCCGAAACCGCGGGGCGGCTGGATCATCAGCACGACGTTGCCGGACTGCAGCGAGGCCAGGACGATGTCGCCCTCGGGGTTCGCCGAGGTGTCGACGTACAGCGAGCCCGGCGCTGGGCCCCAGTGCTGTTCCATCGCCTCCCGCAAGTCGGCGGGCAACTCGGAGAACCACGCTCGGTAGCGGGCGGCCGGGACGCGGATCGGGTTTCCGGACAGCTGCTCTTCGGTCAGCCACTCCGGGTCCTGGCCGCCGGCGGCGATCAGGGCGTGGATGAGCGCGTCGCCGTCCGGCTGGTCGGTGCCGGTCGGGTCGATGCCGGGGAAGGCGTCGGGACCCAGGTCGTAGCCGCGGTCGCGCATCAGGCGCAGCAGCTTGATCGCGGACGCGGGGGTGTCCAGGCCGACCGCGTTGCCGACTCGCGAATGCTTCGTCGGGTACGCGGACAGCATCAGGGCGATCCGTCGCGACTCCGGCGGGGTGTGGCGCAAGCGCGCGTGCGCGAGAGCGATGCGGGCGACGCGCGAGGCGCGTTCGTTGTCCGCGACGTAGCGGGGGAGTCCGTCCTCGTCGAATTCCTTGAACGAGAACGGGACCGTGATGATCCGGCCGTCGAACTCGGGGACGGCCATCTGGTTGCCGGCGTCGAGCGGGGACAGGCCGTCGTCGCTCTCGGACCAGGTTTCGCGGTCGCTGGTCAGGCACAGCGCCTGCAGCACCGGAATGTCCAGCGCAGCCATTTCCGCGACGTCCCAGGCTTCGTCGTCCCCGCCGGCGCCCGCTTCGGACGGGCGGGTGCCGCCGGCGGCCAGGACGGTGACCAGCAGCGCGTCGGCTTTGCCCAGTTCGGCCATCATCTCGGGCGCGCGGGTGCGCAGGGACGCGGTGTGGATCGGCAGCGCGCGGCCGCCGGCGGATTCGACCGCGTCGGCCAGCGCGTGCACGAAGCCGGTGTTTCCGGACAGGTGGTGCGCGCGGTAGTACAGGATCCCGATGACCGGGCCGTCGTTCGGAGAAGCGGGCCGGTCGAGAACGCCCCACGAGGGCAGTTCGGCGGGCGGCTCGAAGCCTTCGCCGGTGAGCAGCAGCGTGTCGGACAGGAACCGGTGCAGCTGCGTGAGGTTTTCCGGGCCGCCCTGCGCCAGGTACGCGTGCGCCTGCGCGGCGATGCCGGCCGGAGTGGTGGACAGCTTCATCAGCTCCGCGTCCGGCGTCTGCTCGCCGCCCAGCACGATCACGTGCGCGCCGGACGCGCGCAGCGTGTCCAGGCCCTCCTGCCAGGTCCGCGGCGTGCCGAGGATCCGGACGACGACGATCTGCGCCCCGTCCAGCAGCGCGGGCAGATCCGGCAGCGGGAGCCGGGACGGGTTGCCGAGCCGGTAGTCCGCGCCGCTGGCCCGGGCGCTGAGCAGATCAGTGTCCGAAGTGGACAGCAGCAGGATCACGGCGTTCCTCACTCGGGGTGTCCGCGCCCCGGGTCGTCGGGCGCGTCGGCGGGAGTTCCTGGCTGCCGACGGCGCGGGGCCGACGGTCACAGTGGCGGGACCGCCCCGGACTCGCACCGGGTTCCTCCGCGCGCCGACGCGTGTGCGCTCTCACTCTCGCCGGGCGCACCCGCGTCGTCAAGGTGAGCAGACCCTCACCCGGTCCGGCGCTCGTCGCCGATCCGGGGGAAGGGCGCGGTGGAGAACAGCACCTCCACCGCGACCTCGAAGAACTCCGCGATCCGCAGCGCCAGGTACAGGCTTGGGCTGTACTCGCCGCGCTCCAGGTAGCCGATCGTCTGGTAGTGCACGCCGAGCGCGTCCGCGAGCTCCCGGCGCGAGATGCCGCGCTCGGCGCGCAGCACCGCGATCCGGTTGTAGACGTTCTCGCTCACCGCGCCTCACACACGCTGAAGTGCCCTTTCCCGTCGTGCCGCCACCGACGACCCCGATTCCCGCCGGGCCATCCGCCGCAGCAGCGCCGGGGCCAGCGCCAATCCGATCACGGCCCAGGCGAGCAGCACCCCCAGGGTCGCCCACGGCCGCCACGACTGGCCGATCTCGACTACCACCGCCTGGTCCGGCAGCAGCGCCGAACGCATGCCGAGGCCTAGCCAGTACATCGGGAACACCTGCGCGACGTCCTGCACCCAGACCGGCAGCGCGGTGATCGGGTAGAAGATCCCGGAAATCCCACCGAGCCCGAGCAGCGGCAGCATGACCAGGCCGAGCATCCGCGAGTCCTGCAGCAGCGACCCGATCGCGGCGCCGATCGGCATGGTCGCGACCAATCCCAGCCCCAGCACCGCCAGCAGTTCCAGGAACGACCAGACTCCGTCCGTGGCGAGTCCCGGGAACACGAACAGCGCCGGGACCAGCAGCACCAGCATGCCCGTGACCTGCATCAGCGACACCGACGCGATCTTGCCGACCAGATAGCCGAGCATTCCGTTCGGCGTCGCCTTCGCCCGCAGCAGCGTGCCGTCCTCGCGATCCACGACGAGTCCGCCAGCGACGGTGGACAGCCCGTTGAACACGATGCCCGCGCCGAGCACGCTCGGCACCGTCACCGCGCCCAGCGAGAACGACGTGCCAGGCAGCTGCGCACCGCGCATGAAGAACAGCGTCACGCCGATCATCGCCAGGAAAAACACCTGGCCGATCAGCTCGTCCCGGTTCGTCCACTGCTGCCGGAATTCGATGAGCCCGCGACGGAGCCCGACCCGCAGCGCTACCCGCTGCGCCGACGCCGTCATCGCGCACCTGCCACGGCGAGGCCGGACTCCGCGCGCTGCACGAGGGTCAGGTAGGTCTCCTCCAACGACGCGCGTCGGACCTCCAGGTCTGCCACGGCTTCGCCATGTTGCTTGAACAACTCGTACACGTACTTCGTCGCCTCCGTGGTCGAGTGCACGAACCGCTGCCCGCCGACCGTCCAGCGCACCTCGGCCTCGCCGGCGATCTGGCGGCTGAGCTGGTCCGGCGAACCGTCGGCGACGATGTGCCCGCTGCTGAGGATGAGGATCCGGTCGGCGAGCTTCTCCGCCTCGTCCAGGTCGTGCGTGGTGAGCAGGATCGTGGTGTCGTCGTCGGCCAGCCGGTGCACCAGATCGTGGAAATCGCGCCGGGCCTGCGGGTCGAACCCGGCCGTCGGCTCGTCCAGGAACAGCAGCTCGGGCCGGCCGACGATGCCGATCGCCACGTCCAGCCTGCGCCGCTGCCCGCCGGAGAGCTGCCGGATCTTCTTGTTCGCGTGCTCGGTGAGCCCGACCGCCTCGATCAGCTCGTCGATGTCCCACGGCCGGCGGATCCGCTCTGTGGAGTAGGGCGGGTAGAACGCGCCGAGCAGGCTGAGCAGTTCGTGCACCCGCCATTTGCCGTGGTCGCGCCACGACTGCAGGACCACTCCCAGCCGAGCGCGCCAGTCCTCGCCGCCGCGGGCCGGGTCGGTGCCCAGTACCGACACCTCTCCGGCGGATCGCATGCGGAACCCTTCGAGGATCTCGATGGTGGTGGTTTTCCCTGCTCCGTTCGGCCCCAGCAGGCAGAGAATCTCGCCCCGGTGCGCGGTGAACGACGTGCCGTGCAGGACGTCGTTCGTGCCGTAGCGCATGCGCAGGCCCTCGACCCGGAGCACGGTGTCCGTTTGGTCTCTCATGGAATCAACCCCCGTAGTCCCTGTGCGACCCAATGTAGCAGACCTACTACATATGATCGCAGCTCTTTATCGAGGTACCGTGAGCGCATGTCTCGTGTGCGCGCCGACGCCTGTCCTGGGGTGTTCGCCCCGCACGACGCGGCGGACGGACCGCTCGCCCGGGTCCGGCTGCCCGGCGGCGCGGTGACTGCGGATCGGTTGCGCGCGCTGGCTTCCTGCGCGGAGGAGTTCGGGGACGGCGACGTGCACCTCACCTCGCGGGCGAACGTCCAGCTGCGTGGCGTCCGTCGCCCCGGCTTGGCTGCCCGGCTGGCCGAGGCCGGGTTGCTGCCGTCGCTGAGCCACGAACGCGTGCGGAACGTGCTGGCCTCGCCGTTGAGCGGGGTGCGCGGCGGGCTCGCCGACGTCCGGGGCTTGGCCGCGACTCTGGACCGGGAACTGTGCGCGCGGCCGGAGCTGGCGCAGCTGCCGGGCCGGTTCCTGTTCGGCTTCGACGACGGCCGCGGCGACGTCGCCGGTACCGACGTCTGCTGGCGCGCGGTGAGTTCCTCGACCGGCGTGGTGCTGCTGGCCGGGGTCGATTCGGGCTGGCTCGTGCCGCGGGACGAGGCGGTGTCCGCGCTGCTCACGGTGGCGGAAACGTTTGCGCGCGACCGGGGCACTGCGTGGCGAATCGGCGAGCTGCCGGATCGGCTCGCGCTCCTTCCGGACGGACCGAGGCAACCGCCGCAAGAGCGTCCGAGCCGCATCGACGAGACGGTCGGCCGGATCCCGCGCGACGACGGCGGCGAGGCGATCGGCGTCGCGCCGCGATTCGGCCGGTTGACAGCGGCCCAGCTGCGGACACTGGCGGAGTTCGGCGACGCGGTGGTCACGCCGTGGCGTTCGGTCCTGCTGCCCGGCGGCGCGGACGTCGCTCGCCTGCACGCGGCCGGTCTTTCCGCTGATCCGGCGACCGCGAAGCTCACCGCGTGCATCGGCGCGCCAGGTTGTGCGAAATCACTGGCCGACATCCGCGCGGATGCTGCGCCGCTGGTCGCGGACGGGATGCGGGTGCACGTCTCGGGGTGCGCGCGCCGGTGCGGGCGGCCCTCGGAGGCCCACCGCGACGTCGTGGCCGAACCCGGCGGCTACCGTGTCGACGGACGCTGGACCCCGGCGTCCGGTTTGGCCGATGCGGTGGCGAGAAAGGGACCTTCGTGATCGACTACCTGCGGGACGGGGCCGAGATCTACCGGCACTCGTTCGCCACGATCCGCGAAGAGGCGGACCTGGCGATCCTGCCCGACGACGTCGCCGGCGTCGCGGTCCGGATGATCCACTCCTGCGGCATGGTCGACCTCGTCGACGACCTGCGCTATTCGCTCGACGTGGTCGAGGCGGGCCGCGCGGCGCTGGAGGCGGGCGCACCGATCCTGTGCGACGCGAAGATGATCGCCAGCGGCATCACCCGCAAGCGGCTGCCCGCCGCGAACGACGTCGTGTGCACATTGGACGACCCGAGCGTTCCCGGCCTGGCCGAGCGGATGGGCACTACGCGCTCGGCGGCCGCGCTGGAGCTGTGGCGCGACCGGCTGCCCGGTTCGCTGGTGGCCATCGGCAACGCGCCGACCGCGCTGTTCCGGTTGCTGGAACTGCTGGACGAGGGCGTCGGCGCACCGGCCGCGATCATCGGCGTGCCGGTCGGATTCGTCGGCGCCGCGGAGTCCAAAGTGGAATTGGCGCGGCGGGCGCCCGCGCCGTACCTGGTGGTGCACGGCAGGCGCGGCGGCAGCGCGATGGCCGTCGGCGCGGTCAACGCGATCGCGAGCGCGGCCGAATGACCGGGCGGCTCTACGGCGTCGGGCTCGGCCCCGGCGACCCGGAACTGATGACGGTCAAGGCGGCTCGGCTGATCGGCGAGGCGGACGTGATCGCCTACCACTGCGCACAGCACGGGCGCAGCATCGCGCGTTCGGTGGCGGAGCCGTACCTGCGCGAGGGCCAGCTGGAAGAGCGGCTGATGTACCCGGTGACCACGGAGACCACCGACCATCCGGGCGGCTACGAGGGCGCGATCGCCGATTTCTACGAGCTGAGCGCGAAGAAGCTCGCCGAGCACCTGGACGCCGGGCGCGACGTCGTGGTGCTGGCCGAGGGCGACCCGTTCTTCTACGGCTCGTACATGTACATGCACGAACGGCTGGCCGGGCGGTACGAGGCAGAAGTGGTGCCGGGCGTGACCTCGGTGAGCGCCGCGTCTGCGGTGCTCGGCCGTCCGCTGGTGCAGCGCGACGAGGTGCTCACCGTGCTGCCCGGGACGTTGCCCGCGCCCGAACTGGCGCGCCGGCTGGCCGACACCGAAGCGGCGGCGGTGCTGAAACTGGGCCGTACCTTCGGTTCCGTGCGGGAAGCGCTGGCCGAAGCCGGAAAGCTGGACGACGCCTGGTACATCGAGCGGGCGACCTGGGGGCAGCAGCGAGTCGCACCGTTCGCCGAGGTCGATCCGGAATCGGCGCCGTATTTCTCCTTGGCGCTGCTGCCCAGTCCGGCCTACACGTCCAGAGTGGACGGTGAACCGGCACCGCATGCCCCGGCGGCGGTGCCGGTGGAAGGCGGCGAGGTCGTCGTGATCGGGCTCGGCCCGGCCGGTCCGGAATGGCTGACCCCGGAAGCATCGGCCGAGCTGGAGGCGGCCGAGCACATCGTCGGGTACGGGCCCTACGTCGCGCGGGTGCCGCAGCGGGCCGGGCAGCAGCGGCACGCGTCGGGCAACCGGGTCGAAGCGGAACGGGCGGTGGAAGCGTTGCAGCTGGCCGCTTCCGGCGCGAAGGTGGCCGTGGTGTCGTCCGGGGACCCGGGCGTGTTCGCGATGGCTTCGGCGGTGCTGGAGCAGGTCAAGGACACCGGTGTGCGGGTGCGGATCGTGCCCGGCGTGACGGCGGCGCAGGCCGCGGCGGCGCGCATCGGAGCGCCGCTGGGTCACGACTATTGCGTGCTGTCCCTTTCGGACCGGTTGAAGCCGTGGGAGATCATCGAACGCCGGCTCGACGCGGCGGGCGCGGCGGATCTGGTGCTGGCGCTGTACAACCCGGCGTCGCGGACCCGGCTGACCCAGTTGGCGAACGCGCGGGAAGTCCTTCTGCGGCACCGGGAGCCGGGGACGCCAGTGGTGGTGGCTCGCGACGTCGGGGGACCGGAGGAGGACATCCGGGTGACCACGCTCGGCGAACTCGATCCGGCCACTGTGGACATGCGGTGCTTGCTGATCGTCGGCTCGTCGCGGACGGTGGCGGAGCAGCGGCCGGACGGCCGCTCGGTCGTGTGGACGCCGCGCAGCTATTCCTGACCCGCACGCGGCAGTCGCTCCGCTTCGCGCGCAGCTGGTCCGTGAAAGGCCCCTTGCGGGAATCTCATTCCGGCAAGGGGTCCTTCACTGCCATGGACGGCTGATCGAAGCGGAGGGCCGGTTCATCCGGACGGCTGCGACCGTCCACTGTGGAGACAAAACCCGGGCGTGTGCCCCAGCGACCGTCGAAACACGTCGATGAACGCGCTCGTGGTGGCGAATCCGCAGGACTGGGCCACCGCGGTGACCGATCGTCCTTCGGTCAGCAGCCGCAGCGCGTGATACAGCCGCAGCTGGGTACGCCACTGCGGGAAGGTCATCCCGGTGTCCGCGCGGAACAGCCGGGTCAGCGTCCGCCCACTGGCTCCGGCCACGCGGCCCAGCGCGTCCAGGCTGCGGTTGTCGGACGGATCGTCCTCCAGCAGCCGGCAGACCGCGGCCAGCCGCGGATCCCGCGCCGCCGGCACCCGCACCGGACGTTCCGGGGCGAGGGTCAGCTGGTCGAACAGCACTGCCCGCATCCGCTGCCCGGCTGGCGCCGATCGGTCCGCGCCGAGTTCGGTGTAGGCGATCAGCAACTCACGCAGCAACGGCGTCACCGCGAGCGCGGTCGGCTCGGACACGGCCAGCGGGCTCAGCTCCTGCGCGAAGCCGAACAAGTGGATTCGCGTGACGCCGTATGCCCGGTGGGAGTGCACTGTCCCGGCCGGGATCCACAGCGCTCGGTGCGCTGGCGTGATCCATCGCGAGTCGTCCGTGTGCACCGCGAGCACGCCGCTGCTCGCGTAGACGACCTGATGTTCGTCGTGCCAGTGCGCGGCGACGCTGGCGGTCGCGGCCAGGTCCCGAGTGTTCGTCGGCGCCGAGGGCAGGTGGCCGGAAATCGACATAACTCGGCATATTAACGGAATCGCGAACCTGATCGGCGGCTCGATCATGGCTGGGTGACTACCACCCTTACCCTGCCCCGCACGGCGCGCTGGCCGATGCCGCTGATGGTGATCGGCCACGCGGTCGATGACCTCTACCAGGGCGCGGTCCCCGCTCTCGTCCCGTTCCTCGTCGCCGAACGGCACTACGGCTACCTCGCCGCGGCCGGCGTCACGGTCGCCGCGACGCTGCTTTCTTCGGTGGTCCAGCCGCTGTTCGGCGTACTGACCGATCGGCGGCCGATGCCGTGGCTGGTACCGCTCGGGATGACCGTCGCCGGGGCGGGCATCGGGTTGTCCGGGCTGGCCGGCTCGTACCTGCTGACCTGGCTCGCGATCGCGCTGTCCGGTCTCGGCGTCGCCGCTTACCACCCGGAATCGGCGCGGATCGCCCGCCGCGTCGCGGGGCCGGGGCACGTCGGGATGAGCTGGTTCTCGCTCGGCGGCAACGTCGGATTCGCGCTCGGCCCGATCATCGTCACGCCGGTGCTGCAGGCGGGCGGTCTCGGTGCGACGCCGTATCTGGTTGTGCCCGCGCTCGCCGCGGGTCTGGTGATCGCGTTCTTGATGCGCCGGATGACCGACCTGTCGTCGGCAGCGAAGCGCCGGGCGCAAGCGGGCCGGGACGATTGGCGGCAGTTCGGCTGGCTGACCGTGGTGGTGGTCGGCCGGTCCGTCGCGGCGTTCTCGCTGAACACGTTCCTGGCGATCTGGGTCGCGCAGCGGGTCGGCGGCACGCTCGCCGGGGAAGTGGCACTGGTCGTGCTGTTCGGAGTCGGCGCGCTGGGCACCTTGCTCGGCGGAGTGCTGGCCGGGCGGTGGGGCCGGGTCAAGACCGTGCGGGTCGCGTACGCGGCCGCGTTGCCCGCGGTGGCCGGGATCGCGCTGGTGCCGGGGTTTGGGGTGTTCGTGCTGGTCGCGCTTGCGGCACTGGCGTTGTACCTCCCGTTCTCGCTGCATGTGACGCTCGGCCAGGACTATTTGCCGAACCGGCTCGGCACCGCCAGCGGGGTCACGCTCGGCCTCGCGGTCAGCGTCGGCGGGATAGCCGCACCGGCGGTCGGCGGACTCGCGAACGCGGCAGGACTCCAGTGGGCGCTGCTGGCGCTCGCCGTGCTGCCGGCGATGTCGTACCTGGCGGCACGGCGGTTGCGGGAGCCGCGCGCGGAGTGAGCTGCCGCCGTTCGCGAGGAGGGCAACGGCACAGCCGGACAGCGGTGACGCCGAGAACGGGGGTTTTCCCGCCTACGTCAGAACCCTTCGACGGCCAGCGGTTACCGGGTCGGGTCCTTGCCGTTCGGCTGCGCCGGGCCCGGACCTGGCGACCACCAGCCCCACACCGTCTTCTCGCCGTGGAGCACCGTCGGCGCGATCCCGGTGGTGTACGGCTCGACCTGCAGCAGCTGTCCCCAGGACTGGTACGGCTGCCCCATCAGGTAGCTCGGCACCTCCGGCTGGTCGGCGATTTCCTCCAGCCAGCCGATCGGCCCGCCGTTGGTGCTCGACGCCCACTTCGCCTCGTCGGCCAGCGTGCCCGCGGTGATCCGGTAGTCCGGCATCGCGGAGATGCCGTCGTGCGAGGCGACTGGGTTCGCGCACGGGTACACGAACGACGCGGGCCAGTCGATGTACACCGACTTGCCGGCCAGTTTGTCGGTCAGCGTGGTGAACGTCGGCACCCGCGGCGCGGACGCGGCGATCCAGCCGTCGTCGGTGAGGTCGTTGTCCACGATGACGACCCGCACCGAGGTGGTCTCCGGCGGAAGGTCGCGCAGGTTGATCCGGGTGTCGTTCCAGCTGCCGGTGCCCTGGCCGGGCGGGAGGGCGAACTGGCCGCGCAGCACCCGCACGCCCTCGGGCGTGGTGACGCCGTATTCCAGGCTCACCGAGGACGGCCGCCGCGACGGGCTGGCGGTGGCGACGACGATCTGGCCGTTTTCGGTGCGGTCCTTGAGCGCGTACCAGTCGCTGCGCAGCCGCCCGGCCCGGGTCTGGGTCTCCAGGTAGCTGCTCCACATCGGCACCTGGTCGGCGGTGAACCCGTGCGGCGGCTCGGCGAGCGGGTCCTTGTCGTCGACCGGGCGGGTGTGGAAGCCGAGGGTGAGCCGTCCGTTGTCCTGGTCCGGGCTGGGCAGCGGATTGGGTTTCTCCGGCGTCTCCGGCTTTTCCGGCACGGTCCGCTGCTCGGCCTGCGGGTGC
Source organism: Amycolatopsis benzoatilytica AK 16/65 (assembly GCF_000383915.1). Classification (NCBI taxonomy): domain Bacteria; kingdom Bacillati; phylum Actinomycetota; class Actinomycetes; order Pseudonocardiales; family Pseudonocardiaceae; genus Amycolatopsis; species Amycolatopsis benzoatilytica. Next base: position 4,535,114 of record NZ_KB912942.1, on the reverse strand, counting down.
AGGATGCTCTTCGCCGCGTCCGTTTCCACCATCACGTGGTCGGACAGGTTGCAGCTCTTGCCGAACAGATGTCCGATGTTCGCCGCGCCGAGGCTGTAGCTGTCGCGCTGGGTGTAGATCGCCGCGCCCATCGTGTAGATCTCGCCCGCCGCGGCCAGGCCGCACACCACGACCAGCGACAACGAGCCGAGCCGCAGCGAACGGCTCCGGCCTTCCTGCAGGGTCAGTGCGCCGGGCCGGTGCGCGCGGACGTTCTCGACGAACGCGTAGATCCCGGCGATCGCGGCGGCGCCGAGCAGGATCGTCGACAGCGGGATGCCGCCGATCGACGGTGCGACGTTCGTCCACGGCACGCCGAGGCGGGAGACGAACCAGTAGGTGTTCGGCCCGGTCGCGGCGAGCGCGCCGACCGCCAGCAGCACGGCCAGGAACGCGGCGCGGTTGCGGTTGGAACGCAGCACGGTCGAGCTGGTCGCCAGCGCGGTGAGCGCGGCCATCGACGCGCCGACCGAGGCGAACGCGCCGAAGTGGTGCGTCCACTTGGTCGGGGTCAGCGCGAGCAGCAGGAAGAACACCGCGGTGGTGCCGATCAGGCGACGGCTCGGGCCGAGCGCGGCACCCGGGATGCGACCCCGGCGCAAGAGCACGACCAAGCAGGTGACCGTGCAGAGCAGGACGAGCAGCACCGGGAACCGGCGGGGCGCGGAGCCGTCCGGCAGGTCCGCGAACAACAGCTGGTAGCGCGAGAGTTCCTGGAACCACGACAGGTTCGGGCCGACCGCGGTGCGGATGCGGGTGGCTTCCTGCACGGTCGCGAAGGTCTGGTCGGCGAACATGACCACGAGCACGAGAAAGCCGGAGGCGAGGATCGGCGCGAGCATCGGCAGCCAGCCGCTCGCCGCGCGCTGGCGCACCAGTTTGAACAGCGGCCGCCCGGCGACCAGGAACGGCGCGACCGCGATCAGCCCGGTCGGCGTCGCGGCGAGAGTGAACGCGGCCGCGGTCAGGCCGAGGCACAGCGGCAAGAGCCGTCGGGTGACCAGTGCGCGTTCGACCGCGCAGATGGCCAGCAGCGAGCCCAGCGCGGCGACCGGTTCCGGCCGCACGCCGTTGTTGTAGGGCATCCACCAGACCAGGAACACCGCGGCGGCCGCCCAGCCCGCCGCGCGGCTGCCGCGCACCTGGGTGCCCAGCCGCGGCATCACCTCGCGGCTGATCAGCAGCCAGCTGATCACCCCGAGCAGGTACGCGGGCAGCCGGATCCACGGCGGCACCGTGCTGACGTGCGTCATCAGCTCGTACAGGTGGTAGAACCAGCCGAACGGGGCCTCGGCGACGCCGAACCAGCGGTGGTAGTTCGTCAGGAAGCCGGTCTGCTCGGTGACCCGGGCCATGGTGAGGATGTAGCCGTCGTCCGAGGTGACCGGCCCGATGAAGACCCAGGCGCCGAGCACGCCGAACACCGTCGCGTCCCGGCCGGTGAGCCGCCACCAGCCGACCGGGGCCCAGCGCGGCGCGCGGCGGGCGAAGCCGGAGTCCATCCGCCAGACGATCACCAGGCAGCCGAGGAACGACAGGGCGGCCAGGACGGCGACGACGATCTTCAGCGTGGTCGGCGAGGTCTGGTACCGGGTGTCCGGGACGATCGACACGTGCAGCCCGGCGATCGGGTCGCGGGCCGAGGTGATCGACGAGTAGATGCCGAGCACGCGCGGCCGGACGTCGCCGGTGGTGTGGAAGATCGTGGTCTCGCCGACCGAAAGCGTCATCTGCGTCGCGTCCGAGACGAGCGTCACCGCGCAGCCGGTCTGCGGCAGCGGCTGCTGCGCGATCTGCTGGCCCTGGCTGGAGGCGAGCAGCACGCCGTTGTCCACGCGCAGCTGCAGGCCGACGCCGTTGGACGCGTGCTTGCCGGTGCGCCCGTCCGGGACGGTCGAGAACAGCAGCGCCGGGCCGTTGGTGCGGGAGTCGAGCGACCGGACCGTGTCGCAGGGCAGGCTGACCTTGAGATCCTGGGCCCAGTACCCGGTCAAGGGCGCGTTGACGGCACGGGTGTCGGAGGCAGTCGGCCAAACGACTTCCGCGGTGTCCTGCACGACCGGCAGGAAAGGAAAGGCCAGGGCACACAGCGCCGAAAGCAGCCCCAGCACTACGGCAAGCGGACGCATTAGAGGAAATCTATTGGGTGCACCCCGGCGTCGTTACGCTGACCCCTCGTCACGGGGAGTGAAACGTTCGTAGTGTAAAGCGCTGGCCAGCGGCGCGCGGCTGCGCCAGCCGTGCCGTTCGAGGTCCGGAACCTCCGCCAATTTCGTTACCGGTCCTACACAAAGCCACGCCACCGGCCGGATTCCGGCGGGAATGGCGAGCAGTTCGGCGAGCACGGGTTCGCGGTAGAAGCTCACCCACCCGACGCCGAGGCCCTCCGCGGTCGCGGCCAGCCACAGGTTCTGGATGGCCAGGCACACCGAGTACAGCCCGGCGTCGGCGATCGCGTGCCTGCCGAGCACCGCGGGCGCGCCGCGCTGCTCGTCGTAGGTGACGACGATGCCGAGGGTGGACTCGCGGATGCCTTCGACCTTGATCCGGGAGAACGTGTCCGCGCGCTCGCCCTCCAGCGACGCGGCGAACACGTCGCGTTCCTCGTGCACGTGCCGGGCGAACGCGTCGCGCGTCTCCGGTGAACGGACGAGCACGAAATCCCACGGCTGGCTCATCCCGACGCTCGGCGCGGAGTGCGCGGCCTCCAGTACCCGGGCGAGCACCGCGTCGTCGATCGGCTCGCCGGTGAACTCGGCGCGGACGTCGCGGCGGCGGCGCAGGACGTCGTAGAACTGTTCGGTCATTGGTTCAGGATCCATTCGACGGCGGCCTCGACCGCGGGGGTTTCCGTGGTGGACGGTCGGGGCGGGCGGCGCACGACGACCACCGGCAGGCCGAGCTCCCGGGCGGCGGCCAGTTTCGCGGCGGTCATCGCGCCGCCGCTGTCCTTGGTGACCAGGACGTCGATGTCGTGCTCGGTCATCAGCGCGCGTTCGCCGTCGAGCCGGTACGGGCCGCGGTCGAGTACCAGTTCGTACCGGCGCGGCAGCGGCTGGTTCGGCGGGTCGACGCAGCGGATCAGGAACCACAGCGGATCCAGGTCGGCGAAGGCGGCGAGACCCTGGCGGCCGCTGGTGAGGAACACCCGCTCGCCGAGCCCGGGCAGCAGCGCCGCGGCCTCTTCGAGGTCGGCGGTCCAGTGCCACCGGTCGCCGTCGGCAGGCTGCCAGCCGGGACGGGCGAGCCGCAGCAGCGGGACGCCGGCCGCGCGGGCGGCGTGGAAAGCGTTGGCGCCGATGCGTTCCGCGAACGGATGCGTGGCGTCGACCACGGCCTGCACCCGGTGCTCGCGGAGCCAGGCGGTGAGGCCCTCGACGCCGCCGAAGCCGCCGATCCGGACTTCGCCGACCGGCAGCCGCGGCCGGCTGACCCGCCCGGCCAGCGACGAGACCACCGGAATCGCGCGTTCGTGCAGGCGGGCGGCCAGGTCGCGGGCTTCGGCGGTGCCGCCGAGGACCAGGACGGTCACTGGCCGTAGCCGACCGCGGCGCGCCAGCGGTCGAGCGTGCGCATGTTGGCGAGGGTCTCGGCCCAGGTCAGCTCCGGGGCCTCCCGGTCGGCGACGTGCGCGGCGACGTAGTCTGCTTCGCGCGCGTAGATCCCTTGAGTGGCTTCGATTTCGATCACCTTCGGCTCGCCGACGGCGGGCGTCAGCACGATGGTCGAGACGCCAGGCGCGCGCAGTTCGTGGATCCACGCCGGTTTCGGCACGTACAGCTGGCCGCCGGTGCCGTAGATCCGGATGTGGTCGTCCTGGTCGAGCAGATAGCCGCAGGAGATCTGCGCGATGATGTCGCCGGGCAGCCGCAGCAGGCCCATCGCGAACTCGTCCACGCCGTTTTCGGTGAGCCGCGCCATGCCGGTCACCCGGGTCGGCTCCACGACCGCGGTCCCGGTCGCGGCCTGCGAGACGAGCCGGGCCAGCGAAGTGCAGTAGCAGCCGACGTCGAGGATCCCGCCGCCGCCGAGCTCCGGGTCGCCGAGGCGGGCCGCGTCGTTCTCGGTGGAGTCGAAGCTGAACGTCACGTCCACCGCGCGGACCTCGCCGATCGCGCCGCTCTCGATCAGCTCGACCAGCCGGCGGGTCTGCGGGTGCATTCGGTACATGAACGCTTCCATGAGGAAAACGTCGTTGCGGCGGGCGGCTTCGATCACCTTCTCCGCGTCCGCCGCGGTGAGCGTGAGCGGCTTCTCGCACAGCACGTGCTTGCCTGCTTCGGCGGCGCGGATCGTCCATTCCGCGTGTTGTGCGTGCGGAGTGGCGATGTAGACCGCGTCGACGTCCGGGTCGGCGAGGAGGTCCGCGTAGCTGCCGTACGCCTTGGGGATGTCGTACTTGGCCGCGAAGTCGCGGGCCCGTCCGGGCGTGCGCGAGGCGACCGCGGCGAGCACGCCGTGGCGGCTTTGCTCGACGCCGGAAGCGAATTCGGCGGCGATGGTCCCGGTGGCCAGCAGGCCCCAGCGCAGTTCGGTCACAACGACTCCGGTTGGCTCGCCCGATCCCGGGTGCTCGAATAGAGGAAACTGTCCGGAAACCCGCCCGCGGCGAGCACCCGTCCGACGAAAATCGTGGCAGCGCGGGTCATCCCGGCCGCACGGGCCTGTCCGGCGATGTCCGCGAGCGTGCCGCGGACGACGGTCTCGCCGGGCTGGCTGGCCAGCGCGACCACCGCGGCCGGGCAGTCGGTGCCGTAGTGGCCGGCGAGTTCTTCGGCGACCCGCTCGATGTGGTTGATGGCCAAGTGCAACGCGAGCGTGGCGCCGGTGCGGGCGAAGTTGGCCAGTGTCTCGGTGTCCGGCATCGCGGTCGACCGGGCTTGGGCGCGGGTGATCACCAGGCTCTGTCCGATGCCGGGCACGGTCAGCTCGCGCCCGAGCACCGCCGCGGAGGCGGCGAACGCCGGGACGCCCGGGACCATCTCGTACGGAACGCCGGCCGGTTCGAGCCGCCGGACCTGCTCGGCGACCGCGCTGTAGAGCGAAGGATCGCCGGAGCACAGCCGCGCGACGTCGAGCCCGGCCCGGTGCGCGTCGATCAGCTTCGCGGTGATCTGGTCGAGGCTCAGGTTCGCGGTGTCGACGCGTTCGGCGTCCGGCGGGCAGTAGGCGAGGAGATCGGTCGGCGTCATGCTGCCCGGGTACAGGCACACCGGGCAGCGCGCGAGCAGATCGCGGCCGCGCACGGTGATCAGGTCGGCCGCACCCGGTCCGGCGCCGATGAAGTAAACGGTCATTTCCAGCTCCACTGCGTGACTGCGCGAGACGGCGTCCAGCCGGTGAACCCGCCGAGCGGTTTCGCGTGTTCCACCGAGATCCGTTGCAGCTGCCCGCCGTGCTTCGCGTAGGCGGCGGCGAGAAGCTGTTCGGATTCGAGGGTCACGCCGTGCGCGACCACGCGGGCGCCGGTTTCGACGCACCGCTCCAGCACCCCGGGCACGGTCAGGCCGCCGCCGACGAACACCGCGTCCGGGCGGGGAAGCCCGGCCAGCGCGTCCGGTGCGGGGCCGGTGACCACCCGCAAGTCGGGTACGCCCAGGGTGTTCGCGTTGCGCTGGACGCGTTCGGCGCGGGCCGGGTCGCGTTCGATCGCGATGGCGCGGTTGAGCGGGTGCGCCCGGCACCATTCGATGCCGACGCTGCCCGCGCCCGCGCCGACGTCCCAGAGGAGTTCTCCGGGGGCCGGGGCGAGACGGGCGAGCGCGGACGCGCGGAGGTCGCGTTTGGTGAGCTGGCCGTCGTGCTCGAACGCTTCGTCGGGCAGACCGGTGAGCGGGAGGCCGGGGCCTTGGCAGCGCAGGGCGAAAACGGTGAGCGGGCCGGGATCGTGCCGCCAGCCGTCGACGATCCGTTCGGTGTCCGCGCCGAGGTTTTCCAGCGCGGTAAGGGCGGAATCGCCGTATCCGCGGGCGGTGAGCAGTTCGCGCAGTTCGGCCGCCCCGCCGCCGAGGACGAGGACTTTCCGGCCGGGGGCCAGAACGCGCGCGACCCGGTGGACGGAGCGGCCGACGACGGTGACGACCTCGGTCTCCTCGAAGGACCAGCCGAGCCGGGCACGGGCCAGCGTGGCGGAGGAAACCGCGGGCAGGACCTCGATGGCGTGACCCCGGTCACGCAAGGTGGTGGCGATGCCGGAAAGGAGCGGATCGCCGCTCGCGAGCACGCAGACGCGGCCGGTCTGCTCGGCGAGGATCCGGTCCAGGCCGGGCAGCAGCGGGCTGGCCCAGCGCTGCGTTCGGACGCCCTCGGGCAGCGTCGAGAGCTGCCGTTCCGCACCGAGAACGACGTCGGCGCGCAGCACGGCGGCGCGGGCTGCCGGGGACAGCCCGGCCCACCCGTCGGCCCCGATCCCGACCACCGTCAGGCGTGATTCTTCGCGCACGGTTTCCCACCCTAAGCGAGAGCTTCGCTGTGCGATGATCGGCCGGACGCCGACCACGAGGGAGTGCTCTTGAAGCCCTATCCGTTCACCGCTGTCGTCGGGATGCCGGACCTGCGGCTGGCGCTCGTCCTGTCCTCGATCTCGCCCGCGGTCGGCGGAGTGCTGGTGCGGGGCGAGAAAGGCACCGCGAAGTCGACCATGGTGCGCGCGCTGGCCGGACTGCTGCCGGGGGTCGACGTGGTGGACGGCTGCCGGTTTTCCTGCGACCCGGCTGCGCCCGATCCGGTCTGCCCGGACGGTCCGCACGCGGCCGGCGCGCCCGCGCACCGGCGGCCGGCGCGGCTGGTGGAGCTGCCGGTCGGCGCAGCCGAAGACCGGGTGGTCGGTTCGCTGAACCTGGAGAAGGCACTAGCCGAGGGCGTCACCGACTACCAGCCGGGACTGCTCGCCGCGGCGCATCGCGGTCTGCTGTACGTGGACGAAGTCAACCTGCTGCACGACCACTTGGTGGACACTTTGCTGGACGCCGCGGCGATGGGCCGCGCGACGGTCGAGCGCGAGGGCGTTTCGGTTTCGCACGCGGCGCGGTTCGTGCTGATCGGCACGATGAACCCGGAGGAAGGCGAGCTGCGGCCGCAGCTGCTCGACCGGTTCGGGCTGACCGTCGAGGTCGCGTCGAGCCGGGACCCGCAGCAGCGGGTCGAGGTGGTCCGGCGGCGGCTGGCCTACGAGGCGGATCCGGACGGGTTCGCTGCCGGGTACGCCTCGGCGGACGCGGCGCTGGCCGCGGAAATCGAGGCAGCGCAACAGCTCCTGCCGTCGGTCAAGCTGCCGGACGACGCGTTGCGGCAGATCGCCGAGGTGTGCGCGTCGTTCGAGGTCGACGGGATGCGCGCGGACATCGTGACCGCGCGGACGGCGGTCGCGCACGCGGCGTGGGCCGGGCGGGACGAGGTCGGCACCGAGGACATCCGGGTCGCCGCGCGGCTCGCGCTGCCGCACCGGCGGCGGCGGAACCCGTTCGACGCGCCGGGAATCTCCGAGGAACAGCTGGAGCAGGCGCTGCGGGACGCGCAGCCGCCGGACGGCGACGGGCCGGACGACGGCGGACCCGATGACAGCGGTCCCGACGACGGCGGACCCGGTCCGGACGACGGCGGTCCGGCACCGGACGGCGGCCCGTCCGGCCCGCCGCCTTCGGAGGACAGCGATCCGCGAGCGCAGCCGGGGTCCGCGCCGCAGAAAACCGTCGCGGCGGGAGACACGTTTCGCGCGCGGGTGTTCCGGGTGAAAGGCACCGGCGAGGGCGAACGCGGCCGCCGGTCACGCGCCCTCACCGACACCGGCCGGACCATCGGCGTGCAGCCGCCCAGCGTTCGCGACGGACGCCCGCATCTGGTCGCGACGATCCGGGCCGCCGCGCCGCATCAGCGGTCTCGCGGACGCTCCGGCCCTGTGCTGGAGGTTCGTTCGCCGGACCTGCGGTTCGCGTTGCGCGAAGGCAGGGAAGGCAACCTGGTGCTGTTCTGCGTGGACGCCTCCGGCTCGATGGGCGCGCGAGCGCGGATGCGGGAAGTGAAGACCGCCGTGCTTTCCCTGCTCCTGGACGCTTATCAGCGGCGGGACAAGGTCGGACTGGTGAGTTTTCGCGGCGGCGCGGCGGAATTGGCGCTGCCGCCGACGATCAGCGTCGAGGCGGCCGCGGCGCGGCTGGAGGGTCTGCCGACCGGCGGGCGCACACCGCTGGCCGAGGGACTGCTGGAGGCCGCGCGGGTGCTGCGGGTCGAGGCGATCCGGGATCCGCGCAGGCGCCCGCTGCTGGTACTGGTCACCGACGGCCGGGCGACGAGCGGCGCCGACGCCGTCGCCCGCTCGCAGGCGGCCGCCGGGTTGCTGGCCGGTGTGACGACGATCGTGATGGACTGCGAGACCGGCCGGATGCGGCTCGGCCTCGCCGCGGAACTGGCCCGGCACTTGGGGGCCGAGCACGTGCCACTGTCCGAGGTGGCCGCCGAGTCGCTGGCTTCGGCGGTGCGGGAACGAACGGGAAGGGCTGCCTGATGCCGCAGGGGAAACCGGCCGTGGTGCCGCGGGACGGGCTCACCACGCGGCAGCGCCGCAACCGTCCGCTGCTCGCCGTGCACACCGGCGAGATGAAGGGGAAGTCCACCGCCGCGTTCGGAATGGCGTTGCGGGCGTGGAACCAGGGCTGGTCGATCGGGGTGTTCCAGTTCGTCAAGTCGGCGAAATGGCGGGTCGGCGAGGAAGCCGCGTTCAAGGCGCTGGGCAAGCTGCACGACGACACCGGGCAGGGCGGTCCGGTGGAATGGCACAAGATGGGCGAGGGCTGGAGCTGGTCGCGCAAAGCCGGGTCCGAAGAGGACCACGCGGAGAACGCGCGCGAAGGCTGGGCCGAGATCAAGCGCCGGCTGGCCGCCGAGGCGCATGATTTCTATGTGCTGGACGAATTCAGCTACCTGCTCAAGTGGGGCTGGCTGGAAGTGGACGACGTCGTGTCGGCGCTGGCCGCCCGGCCGGGGCATCAGCACGTGGTGATCACCGGCCGGTACGCGCCGCCGGAGCTGATCGAGGCCGCCGATCTGGTCGCGGAAATGACGAAGGTGAAGCACCCGATGGACGCCGGGCAGAAGGGGCAGCGGGGGATCGAGTGGTAGCTCGCGTCGTCATCGCCGCGCCCGGGTCCGGGCACGGCAAGACCACCGTCGCGGCCGGGCTGATGGCCGCGCTGCGCGCCGCCGGGCACGTCGTTTCCGGGCACAAGGTCGGCCCGGACTTCATCGACCCGAGCTACCACGCGCTGGCGACCGGCCGTCCGGCCCGGAACCTGGACCCGTTCCTGCAGGGCGAGGACGCGCTGGTCCCGTTGCTGCGGCACGGTTCCGCCGGTGCCGACATCGCGGTCATCGAAGGCGTGATGGGGCTGTTCGACGGCGCGCTGGGCACCGAGGGCTACGCGTCGACAGCGCACGTCGCGCGCTTGCTCGACGCGCCGGTGGTGCTGGTGGTCGACGCTTCGGCGGCTTCGCGCAGTGTCGCGGCGACCGTGCTGGGGTTCGCGCAGTACGACACGCGCGTCCGGCTGGCCGGGGTGATCCTCAACAAACTGGGCTCGCAGCGCCACGAGGACGAGATCGTGACCGCGCTGGAGGCGACCGGCGTTCCGCTGCTGGGAGCGTTGCGCCGCAACGAGAACGTGCACGCGCCGAGCCGCCATCTCGGCCTGGTGCCCCCTGCCGAGCGGGCAGCGGAATCCTCGCGGTTGCTGCCGGAACTGGCGGAGTGGGTCGCGGCCGGGGTGGATGTCGAGGCCGTGGCCCGGGTGGCCCGGCGCGCCCCGGCGCTGACGGGTCCACTGTGGAGCGCCGGCCCGGAATGGGACGGTCCGCGCGCGACTCTCGCCGCGGCCGGAGGACCGGCGTTCACGTTCCGCTACACCGAGAACATCGAGCTGCTGGCCGCGCGCGGGATCGACGTGGTCGACATCGACCCGTTGCGGGACAGGGAACTTCCGCCGGATTGCGCCGGGCTGTACTTCGGCGGCGGATTCCCGGAGGTGCATGCCGCTGAGCTTTCGTCCAATGCGGAACTGCGGAAGACGGTCGGTGCGGCGATTTCGGCGGGAATGCCGGTGAGCGCGGAATGCGCGGGACTGCTGTACCTGTGCCGGTCCTTGGACGGCGCGCCGATGGTAGGGGCCGTTCCGGCGGACGCGAAGATGACCGCGCGCGGAAAGCTCGGCTACCGGCGGGCGGTTTCGATCGCGGACAACGTCCTCGCCGCGGCCGGGCAGCGGGTGACCGGGCACGAGTTCCACCGCACCGAAATCCTTCCGGCGCACGGGGAAACCGCCGCGTGGGGATGGGACCGGGGACTGGACGGGTTCGCGTCGGACTCGTTGCACGCGTCGTACCTGCATGTGCACTGGGCCGGTTACCCGCAGCTGGCGGACCGGTTCGCGGAGCGGGTGCGCGCGTATGCCTGAGTACGACCTGCACCATCACGGCGACCGCGAGGTCGGCGACGGTCTCGTCGACCTCGCGGTGAATGTCCGGCTCCCGGCCCCGCCGGCGTGGCTGCGGACGGAACTCGCCGCCGCGCTGGAGAACCTGGCGTCCTATCCGGATCCCACCGCGGCGGCCGAGGCAGTCGCCGCGCGGCACCGCCGAGCGTTCGAAGACGTGCTGGTCACCGCCGGTGCCGCGGAGGCGTTCACACTGCTGGCCTCGGCGATTCCGGCGCGGCATCCGGTCGTCGTGCACCCGCAGTTCACCGAACCGGAAGCTGCCCTGCTCGCCGCCGGGCGCCCCGTCGACCGAGTCGTGTTGTCCGAAGAGGACGGTTACCGGCTCGACCCCGCGCTGGTGCCTGGCAGCGCGGATCTGGTCTTCGTCGGCAATCCGACCAACCCGACCTCGGTGCTGCATCCGGCCGCCGCGGTACGGGCGCTCGCCCGGCCCGGCCGGGTGCTCGTGGTGGACGAAGCGTTCCTGGACGCGGTCCCGGGAGAGGCGGAGAGCCTTGCCGGAGAACGCATTCCGGGCGTGGCGGTGCTGCGGAGCCTGACCAAGACCTGGGGGCTGGCCGGCCTGCGCGCCGGGTACCTGCTGGGGCCGCCGGACTTGACCGCGCGGCTGCGCGCCGTGCAACCGCCGTGGTCGGTGTCCACGTTGGCCGCGGTAGCGACCGTCGCGTGCTGTCGTCCGTCCGCTGTGGAGGAAGCCGAAAAGCTGGCCGCCGAGGCGGAAGCCGACCGGGACTACCTGGAATCCGGCCTGGCCGATCTGGGAATCCCGGCCCTGGCCAGCCCGCGCGGCCCGTTCGTGCTGATCCGGGTACCCGGCGGCGCGTCCGTCCGGCTCCGTCTGCGGGAAGCGGGCTACGCCGTCCGGCGCGGCGACACGTTCCCCGGGCTCGGCCCGGACCACCTGCGGCTGGCGGTGCGGGACCGCGCGACGACCGACGCGTTCTTGGCGGCGCTGCGCCGGGTCACTGGAGCGCGGTGAAGTCCTCCAGCCACGCGTAGTTCGGCGCGGCGGTGCCGTCCGGGTTCCGCTGGACGGTGGCTCGGGCGAACACGCTGTTCAGCAGCCACGGCGGGGTCTGCGGACCGAAGTTGCCGCCAGCGAGCGAACTGGTGCCCTGGTCGATCCCGTAGCAGGCGACGGCGAGCTTGCCGGTGCCGCGGAACCGGGCCATCTGGTCGCGCAGGAAGTGCTTGTTGTCCTCGAACCACGGACTGCCGCTGAGAAAGTCGTACCACTGCTGCTTCGGCACCGGCTGATGCAGCGAATCCCGGATGACCTGCCAGACCTTGGTGTCCGCGGGCACCCGGTACTTGCTCGCGTACGCGGCGGGCACCGGGTCGGAGAGATGCTTCTTCCAAAGCTGCACCAGCGAGAACTCGGTGGCGAGGAACTTCTTCGCGCCGAGGCGCGGCAGCGTGTAGTCCAGGAATGCCTGCACCTCGCCTTGCGCGCCGACATGCGGATGCAGGTCGGTGCCCGCGATCCCGGAGGTCTCGCGGACGTACTGCAGCCAGCGTTCGGTGCCCTTGCCGGTCCACTTCGGATCGTCGAGATTGTTGAGCGCGCCCATGTACAGCACGGTCTTGCCGGCCGGCGACTTCAGGACATGCGCGGCGATCGTCTCGTAGAAGGCGTTGAGGGCGCCGTTGTTCCAGTCGGCTCGCGTGCTCTCGATGAACGGTTCGTTGCCGATGGTCAGGATGTCGACTTTGTCCAGGACGGCCGGGAGGATCTTGTCGACCCGCGCGAGATCGGCCTGCATCTCCGGCGTGCCGGGCCGGGGGAGCGGCTGGTGGAAGTAGGGGAACTTCAGGGTGAGGACAGTGCGATGCCGCCGTTCGGCCGCGGCCAGGAGCTTTTTGACCGTCGGGTCCGCCGTAGCCGGTCCGCGGTCCAGTTTCGGCATGGCAGTGAAGCCGCGCACCCAGGTCGCGTGGGAGCGATCGAGATCGTCCCAGGTCAGGATTTCCGCGTCGTCGTTGAAGTTCGCTCCGAGTGCGCCGTCCGGTGGCGGCGCCTCCGGGGCGGGCTGGTCGGACGCCGAGCTGCTGCAGGCGGCGGCGCCGAGGAGGGAGGCGCCCGTCGCGGCGGAGATCTGGAGCAGACGGCGACGGGTCAGGGATGCGTCGAGTGCTGGACGGTATGACATCGGGTCCTTGGTACCACGGGCCGCACGCAGGCAAACAGCTTCCGGGCCAACCGGCGTTCCTCGCGCCGGGCCAGCGGAAACTGACCGAGGACGGCGGCGTGGACCTGCGGTTCAGGCGATCGCCAGCAGGGCGGCGGCGACCGCCGCTTCCACGCACCCGCCGAGGACGTCGCCGGTGACCCCGCCGATGCGCTGCACGCACCGGCCGAGCAACATCGCCGCTGCCGCGTAGCCGAGCACGACCGCCGCCAGCCCGCGCCACCAGGGCAAACCGGGTGCCAGCGCCGCACCTGCCGCGGCTATCGCGAACACCGCCGCGCTCACCGCGATCGGCACCGATCCGGCGACCGTCGCGCCCAGCCCAACCGGCCGGGCGGAGGGCACCCCTCGCGCACAGCAGAGCGACAGCACGCATCGTCCGCAGAGGACCGCCAGAACCACGGAGACGATCCCGTGCCCGTCAGCGATCGCCCCGGCTAGCGCGCCGACCTGGATCAGTAGCACGAAGACCAGCGTGGCGACGCCGGTAGGCCCGGAATCGCCGCGGCGCATCACGTCGAGGGCCTTCGCGCGGTCGTAGGACGCGCCGAGACCGTCGGCGGTGTCGGCAAGCCCGTCGAGGTGCAGGCCGCGGCTTCCCCAGGCGACTGCCCCGAGCGCGAGCGCCGCGGTGGCCAGCGCTGGAAGACCGCATGCGACTCCGCCGGCGACGATCAGCCCGGCGGTCGCGGCGAGGGGGAGCGCGGCCAGCGGACCGAGCGTCATGGCGACGCCGGCGACGTGCCGGTCGATCCGGCGAGGCGCCGGGACCGGCACGGTGGTCAGAGTGCCGACGGCGAGCCGGACGCCGTCGCTCAGCCGGCTCACGCCCGACCCCGGCCGTCCGCGAAGGGCCCCTTGCGGGAATCCATGTCCGTGAGGGGCCCCTTGCGGGAATCCAAGTCCCTCAAGGGGCCCTTCACGGACCGAAGCGCGACTGGGGAGATCACCCGAGGTCCGCGAGCAAGCCCATGTCCGCGATGATCGCCCGCGCCGCGCGCAGCGTCGGGACTGCCTGGACCGCCCCGCTGCCCTCGCCGAGCCGCAACCCCAGGTCGAGGATCGGCGTCAGCCCGAGCGCCTTGAGCGCAAACGCTTGCGCGGGCTCGGTCGACTTGTGCCCGGCCAGCCACCACTGCTCCGCCCCGGGCGCGATGTCCCGCGCGATCAGCGCCGCGGTCGCCGAGAAGATCCCGTCCAGCAGCACCGGGATTCCGCGGACCGCCGCCTCCACCAGGAACCCGGCGGTGGCTGCGAGGCAGGCGCTGCCCAGCGCGGTCAGCCGGTCGAACGGGTCGTCCACCGGCCGGCGCGCCAGGGCCGCCGCGACGACCGCGGTCTTGCGCTCCAGCGCCTCGCCGGAAACGCCGGTCCCGGTCCCGACCACCTCGGCGGCGGGCAGACCGAGCGCCGAAGCCACCACCGCGGCGCAGACCGTGGTGTTCCCGATGCCCATGTCACCAGGAATGAGCAGGTCCGCCGCCGCTTCCGAGGCCGCGATCTCGCGTCCTGCCTCGAAAGCCGCCAACGCCTCGCCGGGCGCCAGCGCGTCCTCGACGTCGATGGCCCCCGAACCGCGGCGGATCTTGTGCGCGGTCACCTCTGCCGGGACGTCGGCACCGTCCCAGTCGACCGCGATGTCGGCCACCCGCACGGTCGCGCCGACCTGCGCGGCCAGCACGGTCACCCCGCTGCGGCCGGCCAGGAACACTCGCACCATCGCCGCGGTGACCTCGCGTGGGTAGGCCGACTGGGCCGAGACCCCGTGGTCGCCGGCGAAAACGACCACGCGGACGTCGTCCAGCGGGCGCGGCGGGACGAGGCCGTGCGCGGCGCTCAGCCACGCGGCGAGTTCCTCCAGCCTGCCGAGCGAGCCGACCGGTTTGACCAGGCCGTCGAGCCGCGCCAGTGCGGTGGCGCGGGCGGTGGCATCGGGCGCGGGGACGGCGAAACGCGGCACAGCGAGCTCCTTACGGCAGGTCGAGCGCCCGCCCGGCGACGATCAGCGCTACCCGGTCGCAGTCGGCGGACACCCGGTTGTTCAGTGCGCCCAGCACATCACGGAACAGCCGTCCGGACACCGTTGCGGGCACCACACCGCTGCCGACCTCGTTGCTGACCGCGACGACCGGCACCCGCGCCTGGCTCCACGCGGCCAGGAAGTCTTCGAGCCGGTCGTCCAGTCTGCGCTCCCAGCCCGATTTGCCCGACCACGCGCCGACTTCGTCGAGCACGCGGGAGAGCCAGGTGCCGAGGCAGTCGATCAGCAGCGGGCTCGTCGCGGTGCGGAGCACGGTCGCCAGGTCGGTGGTCTCGATCGTCGTCCAGTGGTGCGGACGGCGGGCCCGGTGCGCCTCGACGCGTGCGGCCCACTCCGGGTCCTCCGCCGACGGAGGCAGCCCCGGTGCGACGTACACGAGGTGGGGGTGGTGCGCGACGAGCCGCTCGGCGTGCCGGGACTTCCCCGAGCGGACCCCGCCGAGGACCAGCACCTTGCCGTCGTCGCGGCCGTACCGGCGGAGGGCCTGCGCCAGGGTTTCGAGAGACCCGGCGAGCCGGTGCGTCAGCTTGGTCATACCCGGCATTCTCTCCCTCGCGCTACGGTTCGCCACGTGCCACTCCGACAAGCTTCCGCCGCGGCCGGGATGATCGCCGGATACGCGGCCGACGCCTGGTTCGGGGACCCGCGCCGCGGGCATCCGGTCGCGCTCTTCGGCACCGCCGCTGGCCAGCTGGAACGCCGCTGGTGGGCCGATTCGAAGCCGCGCGGCGCAGCCTATGCGACGGTCTGCGCGGGTTCGGCCGCGGTGCTCGGGCTGGCCGCGCGGCAGGCGTCCCGGCACCGGCCGGGTGTCCGATTCGTCCTGACCGCGGCGGCGACCTGGGTCGTCCTCGGCGGCCGCGGGCTGGCCGCGGAGGGCGAGAAAATGGCGCAATTACTCGAATCGGGTGAACTCCCGGCCGCCCGGCAGCGGCTCAGCCACCTCTGCGCGCGCGACGCGACCGGGCTCGGCGCCGCCGAACTGACCCGCGCGGCCACCGAATCGATCGCCGAGAACACCTCCGACGCGGTCGTCGCGCCGCTGCTGTGGGGCGCGGTCGCGGGCGTGCCCGGGCTGCTCGGCTACCGCGCGGTGAACACCCTGGACGCGATGGTCGGCTACCGCTCGCCGCGTCACCGGAACTTCGGCTGGTTCGCGGCGCGGACGGACGACTGGGCGAACCTGGTGCCGTCCCGGGCCGGGGCGATGCTCACGGCGGCGGTCGCACCGCTGGCCGGCGGACGGGCCCGGGAGGCGTGGCGCACCTGGCGGCGCGACGGGGGCGCGCACCCGAGCCCGAACGCGGGACAGGTGGAGGCGGCGTTCGCCGGGGCACTGGGAATCCGGCTCGGCGGGACGAACACGTATCACGGCGAGGTCGAGCGGCGCGGTTCGCTGGGGGACGGGCGGCCGCCAGCGGCCCGGGACCTGCGCCGCGCGGTGCGGCTGTCGCGGCTGACCGGTGCCGCCGCGCTGGTGCTCGCGGCGGCGATCTCGTTCGCGGGCAACCGGTCCGTGAAGGGCCCCTTGCGGGAATCTGAGTCCCTTAAGGACCCCTTCACGGTGTCCGGGAAGAAGGGGACGCGATGAGTGGGCTGCTGATCGCCGGAACCACCTCCGACGCCGGTAAAAGCCTGGTCACCGCCGGGATCTGCCGATGGTTCGCGCGGCGCGGGGTGCGGGTCGCGCCGTTCAAGGCGCAGAACATGTCGAACAACTCGATGGTCTGCGCGGACGGCGCGGAGATCGGCCGCGCGCAATGGCTGCAGGCGCGAGCGGCGCGGGTCGAGCCGGAAGCGGCGATGAATCCCGTGCTGCTCAAACCGGGCAGCGACCGGCGCAGTCACGTCGTCGCGCTCGGCAAGCCGTTCGGCACCCTCGACGCGGGCGAGTACGCGACTGGCCGAGCCGGGCTCGCCGAGATCGCGTTCGGCGCGTTCGAGCAGCTCCGGCAGCGGTTCGACGTCGTCGTATGCGAGGGCGCGGGCAGCCCTGCCGAGATCAACCTCCGCTCCGGCGATTACGTGAACATGGGCCTGGCGCGGCGGTTTTCCTTGCCGGTGCTGGTCGTCGGGGACATCGACCGGGGCGGCGTGCTGGCCGCGATGTTCGGCACTCTCGCGTTGTTGTCGCCCGAGGACCAGGCGCTCGTCGCGGGCTGGCTGGTGAACAAGTTCCGCGGCGACGTCGGGTTGCTGCGCCCAGGCCTCAACAGCCTGGAAAAGGTCACCGGACGTCCGGTGCTCGGCGTACTGCCCTGGCTGGACCGGGTGTGGATCGACTCGGAGGACGCACTCGCCGCGGCAGGCTGGCGCCGTGAAGCCGGACAGGGCGGGCTGCGCGTCGCGGTGGTGCGATTCCCTCGTGCTTCCAACGCAACCGACGTCGACGCGCTTGCCGCGGAGCCCGGCGTGACGGTGACCTTGACGGCCGACCCGGACACAGTCGCGGCGGCGGACCTCGTCGTGCTGCCGGGTTCGCGGGCCACTGTGGACGATCTGCGCTGGTTGCGCACCCGCGGCCTGGCTGACGCGGTGACCGCGCGCGCTGCGGCGGGCCGCCCGGTGCTCGGGATCTGCGGCGGGTACCAGATGCTGGCGGAGTCCATTGACGACGAGGTCGAGTCGAACGCCGGTCTGGTCGACGGCCTCGGGTTGCTGCCGACCCGGGTGACCTTCGCCGGGGAGAAGGTGCTCGGCCGTCCGGTCGGGCAGTGGCGAGGCCATCGCGTCGAGGCCTACGAGATCCACCACGGCAGTGCCGCACCCGCGGACGCGGAGTCGTTCTTGGACGGTTACCGCGTCGGCTCGGTCTGGGGCACGACCTGGCACGGCGCGCTGGAGAACGACGGATTCCGGCGAGCCTGGCTGACCGAGGCCGCGGCGCAGGCCGGCGTCGGCTGGCAGCCGTCGGAGGACGCACCGGGTTTCGCGGACCTGCGCGAGGACATGCTGGACCGGCTCGCCGACGCGATCCAGTCCGAAGTGGACACCGGAATGCTGATGGCACTGGCCGAAGCGGGCGCTCCCGGCGGCTTGCCGTTCGTTCCGCCGGGGGCGCCCTGAGCGCGTCGCCGCTCAGGGCGGGCCGCCGAACTCGGCGACCGACGAGCCTCGCCGGTCCGCGAACGGACCGAACCCGACCGGCACCGTGAACGTCGCCAGTTCGCGGTGGGTCACGCCCCGCTGAGTCTCGCCGGTCAGCAGGTCCCGTACGCCGAACGCGCTGCCGAGGCCGCTCGTGACGCCTGGCCGGATCCCGAACCGGTCTTCCCGGCGTCCTCCGCGGACGAGCAAGATCTCCACGCCCGGCACAGTACCGGTGGCCCGGCCCGATCCGGGGTATTCTCTCCGGCGACCGGACCGGACTCAGCAGGAGTGTGCCCAGCATGTCCTACGTCGTGGATTTCACCACCGTGTCGACTGCCGGCCTGGAATCGTCGCCGGTCGCGGACGCGCTCGCCGGCCTGCGCGCCAACGAAGCCCGCTACTTCAAGAACAAATACGACCACGTCTTCACCGTCGTACCCGCGGCTGAGGCCAAGGCGACCGTCGACTGGATCCACGGCATCCTCAAGGAAGAACGCGACATCGTCATCGCCTCGCCGCCGCTGGAAGCGACCGAGTTCGAGGTCGCGGGCATCCGGATGGCGTACGTCTTCTACGAAAGCGGCCTTTCCGTCAACGTGATGTACACGCTGGACGACGCCGGGAAGCGGGCCGTCGGGTTCAAACTCTCCGACGGCATGGACGTCCCCGAGGAGCTGGCCTCGAAGTTCAAGTTCGCCCGGCAGAAGTCGAAGCTGGCCGGGACCATCCGCGGGTCGTACTTCACGATCAAGAACGAGCACTGACCCGCAGCGCGGCGCTGCGCAAGCACAACAGGAGCGGCAGGGAGCCGTCGTCGCGCAGCTTCGTCGGCAGCGCGGACGCTTCGATCAGCGGCGTCCCGCTGCTCAGTTCGCGGCCGAGTTCGGCGAGGTCGACCTCCGCGACGGTGACTCCCGCGCTGTAGAGCCGTTCCGCGCCCTTCGTCCGGCGGCCGGCGAGCGTTTCGCTGTCGACGGACAGTTCGGTGACGCCGAAGAACTCCGGCTTCGCCCCGCGCTCCATCCAGCGCGCGAACCCGGTCAGCCGGGTCGACGCGACCTCGTCCGGCCGGATGCCGGTTTCCTCGCACAGCTCGCGTTCCATTCCGGCGCGCACCGCGGTGTGCAGTGTGCGCCGCGAGCCTCCTCGCGGGGTAAGGAGGTCCTGCGGTTCGAGGCTGCCGCTGCCGGACGGGGCCAGCAACAGGCCGCTCGCCGAGTTTCGCGCGGACTGGCGGACGAGGACGAGCAGCCCGTCCGAAGTGAACGCGATCGTGGACACGCCGACGAGATCGGCGAGCGTGCTCGCGGCGAGGGTGCGCAAGGCGCCGGACGAGTCGGTCAGCTCCTCGTGCCGGAGGTCGTACTCCCGGCCGTCGGCGGCGTTCGTGATGCGCAGGGACGCGAGTTCGTTAGAGCACACCGCGTCGAAGAACCGGGCCCGGTGCAGGACGATCGGCGCCGGCCGCGAGCCGGACGCGGGCAGCGGTTCACCCCGCATCCCGACGATCGGTCCGTTGAACAGCAGCCGCCCGCGCGCCCGCAACGGAAGCACGTGCGGCGCGGTCGCTTTGAGCCGTGCGGGCAGCCGGTACTGCTCGTCGGCGACCGTGATGCCGAAGGTTGTTTCGCTGACCGCGGCGTCGATCGCATCGCTGATCAGTGCGGTGCCGCGAGCGGGGATCGCCAGGTACCGCGCGTCCGGATAAGCGCTCGGCGGCGGCGTCTCGGTGGTCGGGAACGGCGCGGCGATCGCCGTGAACTCGTAGCCTGCCCAGCGTTTCCGCAGCAGCCGGACGTCCCGGACCAGGGTGAGCAGGCCGAGCAGAAGGGCGAGGACCGAAAGAGCGACGCCGAACGCGCTCGGCAGGACGGTGACGGCCCCCAGGACGACCCCGAGCGCGGACACCGCGACCGGCCATTCCCCGGCGCCGACGAAGAAGAGATAGTCGGCCGTGGCCCGGGCCCGGCGGGTCAGTTTTCCCATCGCGGCCTTGTTTTAGCACGGATCCGGTGGTGGGGCACCAGATTTGGCGAACGGATTACCAGACGATCTGGCAGTAGAGCCGGTGTCCGTGCGCGACGGCGCCCTCGGCCAGCGCGGCGAGTTCCTTCAGGAACGAGACGACGTCCGCAGTCTCGGCTTCCTCGTACTGCTCGGCGAAGGCCCCAGCCGCGGCCTGCAGCGCATCGTCATCGGCGGCGGCCAGCGCGTCGCGGAGGGCGTCGGTCAGCGTCACGACCGCACTCTCCATCTCGTCGAAATCCACGAAGCCGCCGACCTGCTCCGCACCGCCGAGGATCGGCCTCGACCTCGTCGGCGGTCCGGCCGGTGAGCGAGGTTTCGACCGGCATCAGGTCGTGCGGGTCGGCCCCCTTCACCACGAGTTCTTCGTAGCCGGTGCAGCGGCCGCCGCCCAGTTCGGTGTACGCCTGTTCGGCCATGGCGTCGTCCACCGCGACGAAGTAGTCGTAAAGCACTCGCGGATAGTAGTCGAGGAAACCGCGGTGCGACCGGAAATCCGGCCTTCCCCCGTCCGTGAAGGGGCCCAAGAGGGAATCAGATTCCGGCAAGGGGCCCTTCACGGACTTCGCAGCAGCGCGACCGGGTGGGCCGGCCGGTAAGAAGGGCGGGCGCGACGCCGTTGTCGCACCCGCCCGGGAACCGGGGCTGGCGCGGCAACGCTGACGCGCCGGCCCCGAAACTGGAACCGGAACAGGCGCGGCGACGTTGACGCGCCCGTTCCGAGCTATCAGGCGATTGGCCGGTCCGTCGGCGCGATCGGCACCGGGAGCACGTCCCGGCCGGTCAGGAACGCGTCCACGCCGGCCGCGCACGAGCGGCCTTCCGCGATGGCCCACACGATCAGCGACTGCCCGCGTCCCATGTCGCCCGCGACGAACACGTTGTCCACCGTGGTCTGGAAGTTCTTGTCGCGCACGACGTTCCCGCGCTGGTCCAGGTCCACGCCCAGGTCGGTCAGCAGACCCTCGCGCTGCGGGCCGAGGAAGCCCATCGCGAGCAGCACCAGCTGCGCGGGCAGCTCGCGTTCGGAGCCTTCGACCGGCACGAACTTGCCGCCCTCGTTGCGCACCTCGACCAGCTTCAGCGCACGGACCCGGCCGTTCTCGTCGGCCAGGAACTCCTGGGTGTTCACCGAGTACAGCCGCTCGCCGCCCTCTTCGTGGGCGGACGTGACGCGGTAGAGCATCGGGTAGGTCGGCCACGGGTGCGCATCCGAACGCGATTCCGGCGGCTTCGGCATGATCTCCAGCTGCGTCACCGAACGAGCGCCCTGCCGGTGCGACGTGCCGACGCAGTCCGCGCCGGTGTCGCCGCCGCCGATGACGACCACGTCCAGGCCGGCCGCCGAGTACGGGGACTCGTCCAGGTCGCCGGAAGCGACCCGGTTGGCCGGGGGCAGGAACTCCATCGCCTGGTAGATCCCGGAGTGCGAACGGCCTTCGATCGGCAGGTCGCGCCACGCGGTCGCGCCGCCGGCGAGGACCACCGCGTCGTAGTCGGCGTGCAGCTGCTCGACGGTGACGTCCACGCCGACGTTCACCGAGGTCCGGAATTCGGTGCCCTCGGCGCGCATCTGGTCGAGCCGGCGGTCCAGCCGGAACTTCTCCATCTTGAACTCGGGAATGCCGTACCGCAGCAGCCCGCCGATCTTGTCCGCCCGCTCGAAGACCACCACGTCGTGGCCCACGCGGGTCAGCTGCTGTGCGGCGGCCAGCCCGGACGGACCGGACCCGACGACGGCGACCTTCTTGCCGGTCTTGGCGACCGGCGCCTGCGGCGTGACCCAGCCTTCCTCGAAGGCCCGGTCCACGATCGAGATCTCGATCCGCTTGATGGACACCGGATCGTCGTTGATGCCGAGCACGCACGCGGTTTCGCAGGGCGCCGGGCACAGCGTGCCGGTGAACTCCGGGAAGTTGTTCGTGGCGTGCAGCCGTTCCACGGCCTGGCGCCAGTCTTCCCGCCACACCAGCGTGTTCCACTCCGGGATCAGGTTCCCGAGCGGACAGCCCTGGTGACAGAACGGGATGCCGCAGTCCATGCAGCGGCCGGCCTGCTTCTCCAGCTTGGTCGACGCGAAGTCCTCGTAGACCTCTCGCCAGTCCATCAGCCGCAGGTCCACCGGACGCCGCTTCGGCTCCTCGCGCGTGGTGGTCAGAAAGCCCTTGGGGTCAGCCATGTGCGGCCTCCATGTTCCGCGGGATACCCGCACCCAGTCGGCACTCACAGCTGGCTTCGCGATGATCAGCCATGAGCTGCCTCCATGATCGCCTCGTTCACGTCCCGCCCGTCGCGTTCCGCCGCCACCTGAGCGGCGAGGACGCGCTTGTAGTCCTTCGGCATGACCTTGCCGAACCGGTCGACCGCGCTGTCCCAGTCCGCCAGCAAGGCCCGCGCGACGGCGGATTCCGTTTCGTTGTAGTGCTTTTCGATGGTTTCGCGGAGGAAATCGGTGTCCTCGGCGTCCAGCGGGTCGATGTCGACCATCTCCGGGTTGACCCGGTGCGCCGGCAGGTCCAGCACGTACGCGACGCCGCCGGACATCCCGGCCGCGAAGTTGCGGCCGATCCCGCCCAGCACGACGATCCGGCCGCCGGTCATGTACTCCGCGCCGTGGTCGCCCACGCCTTCGACGACGGCCAGCGCGCCCGAGTTGCGCACGCAGAACCGTTCTCCGACCTGGCCGCGCAGGAAGATCTCGCCACTGGTCGCGCCGTAGGCGATCACGTTGCCCGCGATGATGTGGTGCTCCGCGACGATCGGGGATTCCTTCGGCGGCCGCACCACGATCCGCCCGCCGGACAGGCCCTTGCCGACATAGTCGTTGCCGTCGCCGAACAGCCGCAGCGTGATGCCCTTCGGCAGGAACGCGCCGAACGACTGGCCGGCGGTGCCGGTGAAGGTGACGTCGATGGTGTCGTCCGGCAGGCCCTCGCCGCCCCACTTCTTCGTGAGTTCGGAGCCGAGCATGGTGCCGACGGTGCGGTTGACGTTGCGCACCGGCAGTTCCAGCCGCACCTTGTCACCCGAGGACAGCGCGCCCTCGGCGAGCTGGATCAGCGTGTTGTCCAGCGCCTTCTCCAGGCCGTGGTCCTGCGTCACGGTCTGGTGCCGCGCCGCGCGCGGGGGCAGCTCGGGCACGTGGAAGATCGGCGACAAGTCGAGCCCGGCCGCCTTCCAGTGGTACACCGCCTTGCGCTTGTCGAGCAGCTCGGCGTGCCCGACGGCTTCCTCGATGGACCGGAAACCCAGCTCGGCCAGGTACTCGCGGACCTCTTGGGCGATGAACTCGAAGAAGTTCACCACGTACTCGGCCTTGCCGCTGAACTTCTCGCGCAGCTTCGGGTTCTGCGTCGCGACGCCGACCGGGCAGGTGTCCAGGTGGCAGACGCGCATCATGATGCAGCCGGACACCACCAACGGCGCCGTCGCGAAGCCGAACTCCTCGGCCCCGAGCAGCATCGCGATGACGACGTCGCGGCCGGTCTTGAGCTGGCCGTCGGTCTGCACCACGATCCGGTCGCGCAGCCGGTTGGCGAGCAGCGTCTGCTGCGTTTCCGCCAAGCCCAGCTCCCAGGGGCCGCCCGCGTGCTTGATCGAGGACAGCGGCGAGGCGCCGGTGCCCCCGTCGTGGCCGGAGATCAGCACCACGTCCGCGTGCGCCTTGGACACGCCCGCGGCGACCGTGCCGACGCCGACCTCGGATACCAGCTTCACGTGGATGCGGGCGGCCGGGTTGGCGTTCTTGAGGTCGTGGATCAGCTGCGCCAGGTCCTCGATGGAGTAGATGTCGTGGTGCGGCGGCGGCGAGATCAGCCCGACGCCCGGCGTGGAGTGCCGGGTCTTCGCGATCCACGGGTACACCTTGCCGCCGGGCAGCTGCCCGCCCTCGCCGGGCTTCGCGCCCTGCGCCATCTTGATCTGGATGTCGTCGGAGTTCACCAGGTACTCGCTGGTGACGCCGAACCGGCCGCTGGCGACCTGCTTGACCGCAGACCGGCGCTCGGGGTCGTAGAGCCGCTCCGGGTCCTCGCCGCCCTCGCCGGTGTTCGACTTGCCGCCCAGGCGGTTCATCGCGATCGCCAGCGTCTGGTGCATCTCCATCGAGATCGAGCCGTAGGAGATGGCGCCGGTGGCGAACCGCTTCACGATCTCCGAAACCGGCTCGACCTCTTCGATCGGCACCGGCTGCCGCTCGCCGTACTTGAAGTCGAACAACCCGCGCAGCGTCAGCAGCTTCTCGGACTGGTCGTTGACCGCCTGCGTGTACTCCTTGAAGACGTCGTACCGTCCGGACCGCGTCGAGTGCTGCAGTTTGAACACCGTGGTCGGGTTGAACAGGTGCGGCTCGCCTTCGCGCCGCCACTGGTAGTCCGCGCCGGTCTCCAGCTCGCGGTGGCTGGCGCGGACGCCGTCGGCCGGGAACGCCCGCCGGTGCCGCAGCGCGACCTCCTCGGCGAGGGTGTCGAAGCCGACGCCGCCGAGGCGCGAAGTGGTTCCGGTGAAACAGGTGTCGATCACTTCGGCGCCGAGGCCGACCGCCTCGAAGATCTGCGCGCCGGTGTAGGAGGCCACCGTCGAGACGCCCATCTTGGACATCGTCTTGCGGACGCCCTTGCCGAGCGCCTTGATCAGGTTCGCGGTGGCCTGCTTGGGAGTCACGCCCGGGATGAGGCCCTGGTGCGCCATTTCCTCGACGGTCGCCATCGCGAGGTACGGGTTCACCGCGGCCACGCCGTAGCCGACCAGCAGTGCGATGTGGTGCACCTCGCGCGCGTCGCCCGCCTCCACGATGAGGCCGACCTGGGTGCGCGTCTTCTCCCGCACCAGGTGGTGGTGCACCGCGCCGGTGAGCAGCAGCGACGGGATCGGCGCGTGGTCGGCGTCGACCCCGCGATCGGACAGCACGATCAGCCGCGCGCCGTCCTCGATCGCCTCGGACACTTCGGCGCGGATCTCGTCGAGGCGCTGCAGCAGCGCCTCGCCGCCGCCGTGCACGTTGTACCGGCCCATCACGGTGACCGCCTGGAACTCCGGCAGGTCGCCGTCGTCGTTGACGTGCACCAGCTTGGCCAGCTGGTCGTTGTCCAGCACCGGGAACGACAGCACGATCCGGCGGCACGACGACGCGTCCGCGGCCAGCAGGTTCGGCTCGGCGCCGATCTGCGTGCCGAGCGCGGTGACCAGTTCCTCGCGGATGGCGTCCAGCGGCGGGTTGGTCACCTGGGCGAACAGCTGGATGAAGTAGTCGAACAACGGCCGCGAACCGGACGAAATCGAGGCCAGTGGCGAATCGTTGCCCATCGACCCGATCGGCTCGGCACCGGTGCGGGCCATCGGTTCGAGGATGGCTTCCAGCTCTTCCTCGGTGTAGCCGAACGCTTGCTGCCGGCGCACGAGCGCGGCGTGCAGCGGCACCTCGCGGTCGCGCTCGGGCAGCTGGTCCAGGCGGAGCAGCCCGGCGTCGACCCATTCGTCGTAGGGGTGCTCGGCGGCCAGCTGGCCCTTGATTTCCTCGTCCTCGACGATCCGCCCGGCGACGGTGTCGACGAGGAACATCCGGCCCGGCTCCAGCCGTCCCTTCCGGACGATCTTGGCCTGGTCCAGTTCGAGCACGCCGACCTCGCTGGCGAGCACCACGAGCCCGTCGTCGGTCACCCAGTAGCGGCCGGGGCGCAGGCCGTTGCGGTCGAGCACCGCGCCGATCTGCGCGCCGTCGGTGAACGCCACCAGCGCGGGACCGTCCCACGGCTCCATGAGCGTGGAGTGGAACTCGTAGAACGCCCGGCGCGCGGGGTCCATTTCCTGATGGTTCTCCCACGCTTCCGGGATCATCATCAGCACCGAGTGCGGCAGCGACCGGCCGCCGAGGTGCAGCAGTTCGAGCACCTCGTCGAAGGACGCCGAGTCGCTCGCGCCGCGGGTGATGACCGGGTAGATCCGCTTGAGGTCGCCGGGGATCAGGTCGGTCTGCAGCAGCGCTTCGCGGGCGTCCATCCAGTTGCGGTTGCCCTTGAGCGTGTTGATCTCGCCGTTGTGCGCCACGTAGCGGTACGGGTGCGCCAGCGGCCACGACGGGAACGTGTTGGTGGAGAACCGGGAGTGCACCAGGCCGATCGCGCTCGTCACGCGCTCGTCGGTGAGGTCCAGGAAGAACTTCTCGACCTGCGGCTCGGTGAGCATTCCTTTGTAGACGATCGTGCGCGAAGACAGGGACGGGAAGTAGACCCCGCCTTCTTCGCTGTCGTCGGCCAGCTCGTGCTCGACGCGCTTGCGCACGCAGAAGGCGGCGCGTTCGAGGGCGAGACCGTCGATGTTGTTCTTGCGCCCGGCCAGGAAAAGCTGGGTGAAGTGCGGCATGCTCTGCGCCGCGGTCGGCCCGCAGTGCGCGGTGTCGACCGGCAGTTCGCGCCAGCCCACCACGCGCATGTCCTCCTCGGCGGCGATCCGCTCGATGGTGGTCATGGCGCGGCCGCGGCGCTTTTCGTCCCGCGGCAGGAAAGCGGTGCCGACGGCGTAGCGCCCCTCGGCGGGCAGCTCGAAACCGGCGACCTCGCGGTAGAACGCATCCGGCACCTGGATCAGCAGCCCCGCGCCGTCTCCGGTGTCCGGTTCCGCCCCGCGTGCGCCGCGATGTTCCAGATTCTTCAGGGCGACCAGGGCTTTCGCCACGATCTGATGATCGCGGCGGCCGGTCAGGTCGGCGACGAACGCCACCCCGCAGGCATCGTGCTCGTAAGCGGGGTCGTAGAGGCCGTCAGTGGCCGGGGTGCTGGAACGGTGGGTCACGGCTGGCCGCCTCCCAAGGCGTTGGCACGGTCCGGTTGCACTCCATTTGGGGGTTCGTCAGTGAACCGGTTAACGAAGTGGGCCGGAACCGCGATGGTCAGTCGAGAAGGGAAAAACCATCCGGAAGCGCACCGTGAACGGTGCCGCACCTTGGGGGGCGGCGCGGCGATGCGTCGCGGTGCGTGGCGGACCGCGGCCGGTCGGAGGACCGGGCCGGGGAGCCGGATGGTTCTGCAGCCGCACGGCGATGGGCGGCGAATCGAAGGTCTGCACGTCGCTGTACAGGCACGAGCCGGTCTCGGTCGGCCGTTGTGGTGGGGGCCGACCGGGCGCGTGGTGGTGCTCCCGGGTTCGCCGGGTCTTATGACGATAGTGTGAATTCGCTGTAATCGACATACGTCGTTGCGCCCAGGTGGGATAGGCCACGCATACGTTGACGGCACGCGGGGTACTCCCATATGTCGGGCCAGGGCTCCCGCGGAGCGGTCAGCTACCCAGCTGACCTGCGTAAACGCCTGCGCACCTGCGGTGGAAGACGGGCCGTGCGGCCTGGTTGACTGGTCGGCATGACACGGAGCGCCGATGGCTGATCGTTACCTGTCCGTGCCGGCGCCCGGGCTGCACGAGATCGAAATCCGGCGTTCGCGGTTCCTCTGCGCGCTGGCTCCGGTCGCTGACGAGGCCGCCGCGCGCGAGGTCATCGCGGCTCGTCGGAAGGCCGAACCGGCCGCGCGGCACCATTGCCACGCGTTCGTGCTTGGCCCGGACGGGCGGACCCAGCGCTCCAGCGACGACGGCGAGCCGGCCGGGACCGCGGGCGTCCCGATGCTGGAGGTGCTGCGGCGGCGCGAGGTGACCGACACGGTCGCGGTGGTGTCCCGCCATTTCGGCGGCGTGCTGCTGGGCGCGGGCGGGTTGATCCGGGCGTACGGACAGGCGGTGTCGGACGCGCTCGACGCGGTGGGACTGGTGGAGTACCGGCGGCTGCGGCTGTTCGACGTCGAGATGGACTATGGCCGGGCCGGCCGGTTCGAGAACGACCTGCGGTCCTCGCCCTATGTGCTGCACGAGACCCGCTTCGAGGCGGCGGCGCACTTCGAGGTCGGCCTGCCGCCCGGCGAAGAGAGCCGTTTCGCCGGCTGGCTCGCGGACCTCACCGGCGGCGAGGCGGTCGCGGTCGAACTGGGGGAGAAGTGGGTGCGCGGCTAGGCCGCCACCGGCTTCCCGAGCAGCGCGCGCTCGCCCGCCGGGGTGAGGACGGCCGGGACCCGTTCGCCGTGCCTGCCCGGCCGGGCAGGCCCGATCAGGCCCTTGCGGACCAGATCGCGGACCGTCGCCTGGTCGCAGCAGCTGAGCCCGTCCACGAACAGGTCCGGCTCACAGCTGCAACTGAGCTCGGCGTGGCCGCCCGCCACGGCGCGGAGGGTGGCTTGCTCCCGGTGGTTCATCGCGGGGCCTCCTTTGGCCTGGAACAATCGCCAGTGTGCGCCGGGAAGTGATCTTCCGGCCGGATTTGCCCGGGTGTTTCGCCAGCGGGTATGCCAGGCCGCGGCGGGAGTAGCACAGGCCCAGCTCGGCCGGGCGGTAGCCGTAGCCGACCAGTTCAGGTCGGGATGGGCGGTTCCCGTGCAGGACCTCGCGGATGGTGCGCTCGGTGGCCAGCTCGGCACGGTAGGCCAGCAGCTAGAGCTTCAAGGCCAGCCGCTGACCGACGGCGTAGACCGGCAGCGAGCCGTCCGCGAACGGGATTGCGGCACCGGGCTCGCCTAGGAGGTCTCGGTCGGCCGCGAGCAGCTCTTCGTGCGTCAACCGGCCGAATCCGGCCGCGGCGGCCGGGAAGATCGACGGATTCCGCGCCGACACAGCGAATTACCGGCAGCGCTCCAACAGCGTGCGCACGGCAGGCGCGATGAGTTTCTCGATGTCCTCGGCGGACGCGGTGGCCAGCGGCTCCTTCCGCGTGATCGACCGCACCAGGCCGATCCCCAACAGCCACGCCATCGCCAAATCGGCGCGCAACTCGGCGTCCGGCTCATCGGTCAGACCGGCCAGCGCCCGGGTGTACTCGGCGTCGAGTCGTGCACGGAGGGTCTCGTCGGCCCGGCTGGTGCCGGACGAGCGCAGGTACGTCTCAATGGACCGAGAGCTGGTGTCATCGCGGTCGAGCAGGCTCCGCAGCGCAGTGGCGAACAGCTGCTCCGGCGGAGTGGTTTCGACCTGGGTCAGCCCGCCCTTCGCCATGACATGCTCGAAAAGAGCATCCTTGCTGCCGAAGTAGCGGAAGAGCAGCGCCTGATTGACGCCGGCTTGCGTGGCGATGTCACGCACCGTCGTGCGGTCGAAGCCACGCTCCGCGAAAAGGGCCGAGGCAGCGTCGAGGAGCGCCGCTTTCGTCGCCGCGGCATCACGCTTGCGCGGCGCCCGCTCAGTAGGCATGTCACTCCTGTGTCTTTGGCGCCGGCTTCGCCGTCGCGTGCGGGATCGCCTTTAAGTCGGCGTCCGGAGGGAGCGGCGAGCCCGGCCGGGGGCCGGTCACACCTGTGTCTTTGGCGCCGGCTTCGCCGTCGCGTGCGGGATCGCCTTTAAGCCGGCGTCCGGAGGGAGCGGCGAGCCCGGCCGGGGGCCGGTCACACCGCTCCCTCCGGACGCCGACGCGATCCCGCGGGGTGCACTTTAGTGGGGAAAGGGCGGGGTGGCTTGGCTTAGCGGGGGCGGGGCGGCCCGCCTGCTGGCTCGGCGACTGGCTCGTCTGCGAATCGCTGGGCTACCCGCTCCGCTCCGGCCTGTGCCCAGCTGGTCGTCGCGACCACGGCCAGGACCATGATCAGCGTCGTGGCCCCGGCGACCGCCCGCCAAGCGGCCGCGTAACCGGCCAGCGGGGCGGCTGCGGCGGCGAGGATCGTTCCGGCGACGGCGACGCCGAGTGTTTGCCCTAGCTGCCTCGAGGTCGACGCGACCGCCGCGGCGACCCCGGCCTGCGAGCGCGGCATCCCGCTGACCGCGGCGTTCGTGATCGGCGGGTTCAGCAGCCCAGTCCCCAATCCGAACACCCCGTACGCGACTCCGAGCAGCCACAACGGAGTGTCCGCCGCCGCTGCCGCGAGCAGCACCGCGACCGCGGTCATCGCGGCTCCGGCTGCCAGCAACGGAATCCGTGCGCCCTTCCGCGCGACCAAGCGGCCGGCCAGCGGCGCGGCGACGGTGGCGGCGACCGCGGTCGGGATCAGCATCAGGCCGGATTGCAGGGCGGAAAGACCGCGCACCTCCTGGAGATAGAGCGGCGAGAGGAACAGGAACGTACCGAACGCGGCCAGCCCGCAGATCGCGCTGCCGGTCGCCGACGAGAATGGTGCGCTGCGGAAGAACCGCAACTCGACCAGGGGCTCGCGGCGCCGCAGCTCCCACCAGATCGACGCGATCAGCGCGGCGACGCTCAACGCCGCCAGGGCCAGGATGAGCGGCGAACCCCAGCCGAATCGCTGTCCCTCGATCGCCGCCGTGACCACGGACCCGAGCAGCACGATCACCAGCAGCTGGCCGAGCGGATCGGGGCGGCGCGGCTTGGGTGCGCGAGACTCCGGCACGAACCGCGCGGTCAGCGCCACGGCCGCGACGACCACCGGGACGTTGACCCAGAAGATCGCCCGCCACCCGATGCTTTCGGTGAGCACCCCGCCGAGCACCGGTCCCACCCCGAGCGAGACGCCGACGATCGACCCCCACACCCCGATCGCCCGGGCCCGCTCGCCGGGGTCCGGGAAGACATTCGTGATGATGGACATCGCGACCGGGTTCAGCATCGCGCCGCCGAGCGCCTGCACCACCCGGGCGGCGACGAGCCAGCCGATCGACGGGGCGAGGCTGCACAGCAGCGACCCGAGGCCGAACAGGACCAGGCCGGTCAGGAAGACCCGTTTGCGGCCCAGCCGGTCGCCGGTCGCGCCGGCCAGCATCAGGAAACACGCGAGCACCAGGGTGTACGCGTCGACTGTCCACTGCAGACCGTTGATCGAGGCGCCGAGGTCGGCCCGGATGACCGGCAGCGCGACGTTGACGATGGTGTTGTCCATCGCGACGACGAGAATGCTCGAGCAGAGGATCGCGAGGATCCCCAGGCGGCCGCGTGCGGTGTCGGTGCCCATCAACGCTCCGTCCACTCGGCGAGGACGGCAGCGATGTCGGGTTCGGGACTGGTCCATGCTTCCGCCGCGTAGCCGTCCGGCCGGACGAGGACGGCGGTCGCGTCGTGCCACGGCGCCGTCGAGCGCACGGCGGGGACCGCCGACCCGGCTGCGCCGAAGGTGACCAGGGTCAGCTGGTCCGGATGCAGTGCCCGATGGAGCGTTCGATGATCCGCCAGCGGGAGATTGGGCACTCGCTGTCCGGCGAGACCGCCGTTCCCGGGGTAGGAAATGTCCAGTCCGGACAGCCAGCCGCGCAGTTCGCCCGCCGCGTCGCCGTCGCGGCCGATGAGGTCGGACATCAAGTCGCGCAACGCTTTCCCGCCGGGCGTGAAGGTGACCATCAGAGCCGCCTGCGCCAGGGTGTTCGCGGCCAGCCGGATCGCGATCGGGCGCCGTTCGGCGTCGTAGGACTGCGGGCCGTCGATCAGCCGCCGAGGGGCGCGTCCGGCGGCTTCGGCGGCGAGCTTCCAGGCGAGGTTCGCCGCGTCCTGCACGCCGACGTTCAGCCCTTGCCCGCCGGCCGGCAGGTGCACGTGCGCGGCGTCGCCGGCAAGGAACACCCGGCCGACCCGGTACCGGTCGGCGTGCCGGGTGGCGTCGCCCGCCCGCGAGGTCCAGAGCACCTCGGTGAGACCGAAGTCGTCGCCGGCCAGCCGGTCGAGGAGCACCCGCAGCCCGGCCTCGTCCGGAAGGTCCCGCTGCTTGCGCGCGGCCTCCTCCGGGGTGAGGCCGACGTCGGCGGGTTCGTGGCCGAATATCCGGTACACGCCGCCCGGCAGCGGAACCACGCTGTAGGAACCGCGTTCCAGGTCCCAGTTGTGCGGGCGGGCCGGCGGCCGGGACAGCCGGACGTCGGCGAGGAAACCCATCGTCGACGCCGGGGTGCCCGGGAAGCCGACGCCGAGCGAGTGCCGGACCGCGCTGTGCGCCCCGTCCGCCCCGACGACGTAGCGGGCGCGCCGGGCGTCGCCGGTTTCCGAGAGGAGGGTGACGCCGTCCTCGTCCTGCGCGAGCCCGGCGAGCCGCCAGCCGGATTCGACCGGGACGCCCTGTTCGGCGAGGTACCCGGCCAGCAGCCGCTCGGTGACCGACTGGGGGAGCATCAGCACGAACGGGAAGGACGTGTCCAGCCCGGCGTAGCTCAACCGGTTCGGCAGCGTCGCGAAATGCGCCGCCGGTACCGGGTTTCCTTCCGCGACCATGCGTTCGGCCAGCGAGCCGTCCGCGGCCGGGAGCGCGTCGAGGACTTCGAGCGTGCGCGGATGGACGGTGGTCGCTCTCGAATGCCGTACCCGGTCCGGGTTCGCCTCGAACACTCGCACCGCGACCCCCGCGCGGTGCAGGAACGCCGCCGCCGCCATGCCCACCGGCCCGGCGCCGATCACCGCGACCTCGATCTCCATGGTTCCCCCTCGTCCTCGCCGTGCGAACTGTCTTGACATCAAGGTATTCTCTCACCATCTTGATGTCGAGAGAAAAAAGGAGGGGCGGTGGTCTCTTCATCCCGGGACGCGGTCGACGACCTGGTGGACGCCGTCCGGCGCGGCGGCGGCGACGAAACCGTGCTGGGCGCGAAATCGCTGGCCTACCGGTTGCGGCGGGTCGCGCACCAGCTGGAAGTGGCGATGCGCCGCGAGCTGGCCGCGCACGGCATCGAGCTGTGGGAGCTGGAGATGCTCGCCGCGCTCAAGCGCGCACCGGAGCACCGGCTGACCGCCGGGCAGGTGATGGAACTGGTGGAACTGACCTCCGGCTCGGTGACCCACCGGATCACCCGGCTGGAGGCGCGCGGCTGGGTCCGTCGCGACAAGGACCCGGCCGACCGGCGCTCGGTGCTCGTCTCGCTGACCCCGGAAGGCGAGCAGCAGGCGCTCGCTTCCTTCGCGCTCAAGACCGAGATCGAACGGGGGATCACGGCCGTGCTGGATCCGGAAACCATCGACCTGGTCAATGACGCGCTGCGCCAGGTGTCGCACCACCTCAAGGGAAGGGACGACGAGTGAAGCGGGAAACCCTTGGCCGCGCGGCGATCCTGGCCGGCGCGCTCGCGGCGGCGCCCTCGGTGTGGCAGACGGTCAGGCACATCACCGACCCGACCTATCGCGCGCCGGAAGTCCGGCACGGAGAAGGGCACGTGCAGTACCACCTGGCGCGGGAAGCACTGATCACGACGGGTGCGTTCGGCGCGATCGGCAGCGCGGTGTCGGCCGGGGCCGACCGGTCGCCCGCGCTGTGGCGCGCAATGGCGTGCGCGGCAGGCGGTTTCGTGGCAGCGATGTGGTCAGGCGGGCCGACGACCGGGGTGTGGGCGCCGAATCGGAAGGCGCTGGGCGTGCATGTGGCGTCGACGAGCGCGCTGGTGGCGGGAGTGGCGTTGCTGCGCCCCCGGCGGAGCTGAGCCCCCGGCGGTCCGGGGCTTTCGCCGCCGCGGGCGGGAAGTCCGGCAACCGCACGGAGCCGTCGGTCCCCGGGATGCCGGATTGCCCGGCGACCTTCGGGTCCGGTCCCAATCCGACCACCCGCGCCGCCGAGCGATCAGCAGCTGGCGGTGATCTCCCGCAGTTCCGCGAGCACCTGCCGGGCGACTTCGCCGAACGAAGCCTCCTCCGCGAGGCCCAGCCAGCGTTCGTGCGCGATCTTCATCGCCAGCGCGCCGAGTTCCGCCGCCACCCGTGCGGTCAGTTCGGGAACCCCGCGTTTCTGAAGCGCTTCCGCCACGGTCGCGATGAGGCTGAGGCCCTTCAACGCTTCCCGTTCCCGCAGTTCCGGATTGGCGTCGATGACTGCCCGCCGGCGAGCGCCGAATTCTCGGTGCTGGGGCGTGAAGGCTTCCTGGCCGACCTTGTCCATCGCGTGCCCGACAGCCTCCAGCGGGGTCGCCGATTCCGGGGCGGCGGCGATCCCGTCGGACAGCAGCCCGGCCATCGCGCCGGTTCCGAACAGCACTTCCCGCTTGTCGCGGAAGTGCCGGAAAAACGTGCTTTTGGTCAGCCCGGCACGCTCGGCGATCTCGATCACCGTCGTGTTCTCGTAGCCGCGTTCGGCGAACAGGTCGAGCGCGGCGGCGACGAGTCGCAGCCGGGCGTCGGGTTGCCAGCGGGCCATGCCGGCCAGTGTACGGGACTTGGTCCCGTCACCAGGTGTACGGTGATGGGACTTGGTCCCGTCACTGGAGGTTGCGATGAGCAGAGCAGTCGTCTTCGAGAAGTTCGGCGGCCCCGAAGAGCTGGAGCTGCGCGAAGTGCCGGAACCGCACGCGGGTGCCGGGCAGGTGCGGGTCCGGGTCGCTGCCGCCGGGCTGAACCCGATGGACTGGGGCCTGCTCAGCCGGCCGGGCGCGGCGGCGATGTTCGGCCTCGCCCTGCCGTCCGGTTTCGGCTACGACTTCGCCGGAGTGGTCGACGAGATCGGCGACGGCGTCACGAAGTACGCGGTCGGCGATCGCGTCCACGGCGGCGCGTTGGGTCGGGCGGTCGCCGATTTCGTGGTGCTCGGCGAAAACCCTGGCGCGGCGGAGGCGTTGTGGCGCACGCCGGACGGCGTCGATGACGAGACGGCCGCCGTGCTGCCGGTCGCCGGGATGACGGCGGCGGCCGTGTTGTCGGCGGTCGACCTGGCGGCAGGCGACACCGTCCTCGTCGGGGCCGCGGCCGGCGGCGTCGGGGTTTTCGCCGTGCAGCTGGCAAAACTCGCCGGCGCCCGCGTGCTCGGGACGGCATCGCCGGGCACCTTCGAGTTCCTGCGCGAACTGGGCGCCGAACCGGTCGAATACGGCCCCGGGCTGGCCGATCGGGTGCGCGCGCAGGGGATCACCGCGGCGATCGACCTGTTCGGCGCGGAGACGGCGGAAGCCGCAGTTGCGGTGGGCGTGCCGCCGAAGCGGATCGCTTCGATCGTCGCGGGCACGAAGCTGCCGGACGGCGTGCGCTCGACCGGCGGCGCGGACGCACCCGAAGGCAGCATGAAGCGGATTCATGACGCGCTCGTCGCCGGCGACCTCGTCGTGCCGATCGCCGCGACGTT
The DNA here is from genome assembly GCF_000383915.1 of Amycolatopsis benzoatilytica AK 16/65. Lineage (NCBI taxonomy): Bacteria > Bacillati > Actinomycetota > Actinomycetes > Pseudonocardiales > Pseudonocardiaceae > Amycolatopsis > Amycolatopsis benzoatilytica. The sequence continues at coordinate 4,500,247 of NZ_KB912942.1, read as the reverse complement.
CCCCGTCGAGCAGATCCGCGACGCGGTTTCGGTGCTCGCCGGACGGCACGTGCACGGCAAGGTCGTCGTTCTGCTGTGACGGTCCCGCCAGGGCGGGTGCTCCCGCCCTGGCGGATTGACGGCCACTGCCGATCAGGGTAAGTGTGTAAGCACCTGCTTACAACGGTATCCCGGGAGTCGCTGGCATGACCACCACGCACACCGAACCGCTCGCTTACCCGTTCAACGAGGAAGCCGGCCTCGCGCTCAACGCCGCCTACGCGGCCGCCCGCGAAGACGCGGGGATGATCCGCGTCCAGATGCCGCACGGCGACGTCGCCTGGCTGGCCACCCGGTACGCGGACGCCCGGCTGGTGCTGGGCGACCGGCGGTTTTCCCGTGCGCTGGCCCAGGAAAGCGACGAACCGCGGATGTCGGCCTACCGGCGCCCGGGCGGCATCCTCGGGATGGACCCGCCGGACCACACCCGGCTGCGCACGCTCGTCGCGAAGGCGTTCACCGCGCGCCGCGTCGAAGAACTGCGGCCCCGGGTCGCCCGGCTGGCCGACGACCTGATCGAACAGCTGCGCCAGCACGGCCAGCCAGCCGACCTGGTGGACCTCTACGCGCTGCCGATCCCGGTAGCGGTGATCTGCGAGCTGCTCGGCGTCCCGGTCTCGGACCGGCCGCAGTTTCGGGAATGGAGCGACGCGGCGCTGTCGTCCACCCGGCTCACCGCCGAGGAGGCCGAACGCAGCCGCGCGGAGCTGCGCGAGTACATGGCCGGCCTGATCGCCGAGCACCGCGAGCAGCCGCGGGACGATCTGATGACGGCGCTGATCGAAGCGCGCGACGTGCGCGACCGGCTCACCGAACTCGAACTGGTCGACCTGTGCGTCGGCATCCTCGTCGCCGGGCACGAAACCACCGCGAGCCAGATCCCGAACTTCGTCTACGCCCTGCTGGACCAGCGCGAACACTGGGACCGGCTGTGCGCCGACCCGAGCCTGATCCCGACCGCGGTCGAGGAACTGCTCCGCTTCGTGCCGCTCGGCGCGGGCGCCAACTTCGCTCGCTACGCTGCCGAGGACGTCGAGGTCGGCGAGGTGCTGGTGCGCAAGGGCGAACCGGTCCTGGTGGCGATCGGCGCGGCGAACCGCGACCGGCTCCAGTTCGGCACCGCCGACCGGCTGGTCCTCGACCGCGGCGACAATCACCACCTGGGATTCGGGCACGGCGTGCACCATTGCCTCGGCGCCCCGCTCGCCCGGCTGGAACTGCAGGAAGCACTGCGGGCGCTGACTCGCGAGATGCCCGGGCTTCGGCTGGCCGGCGACGTAGAGTGGAAAACTCAGATGCTGGTCCGCGGACCGCGTTCGATGCCGATGGGATGGTGACGATGGCCTGGCAGGTCGAGGTCGACGGGGGAGCGTGCATCGGCAGCGGCATGTGCGCCTCGCTGCTGCCGAGTGCGTTCGTGCTGGACGGAGCGGTCGCCCGGCCGGTGGCGGACGAGGCCGAACCGGACGAGACCGTCCTGGACGCGGCGGATTCCTGCCCGGCGATGGCGATCACCATCCGGGACGGCGCGGACGTGGTGGGTCCGCGGCCTTAGCCAGCTGTCCGTGAACGGCCCCTTGCCGGAATCAGATTCCCTCAAGGGGCCCTTCACGGACCCGATCTCTCGACGGTGCCCCGCCGGACCGGTGCTGGCCGCGCACCCCGTTCTCCGTCACCACCGCCGTGATCAGCGCGGCGGGGGTGACATCGAACGCGGGGTTGAACGCGGCCGCTCCGGCTGGCGCGACCGGGGTGCCGGCGAACTCGGTCAGCTCTCCGTCGGCGCGTTCCTCGATCGCGATGTCCGCCCCGCTCGCCAGCCGTTCGTCCACAGTGGACGTCGGCGCGACCACCACGAACGGCACCCCGTGGTGCGCGGCGGCGATCGCCAGCCCGTAGGTGCCGATTTTGTTGGCCACGTCTCCGTTCGCCGCGATCCGGTCCGCGCCGACCAGCACGCAGTCGACCATCCCGCGAGCCATCGCCGCGGCCGCCGCGCTGTCCGGCTGCACCCGGTAGGGCACCCCGGCCTGTTCGAGTTCCCAGGCGGTCAGCCGCGACCCTTGCAGCAACGGCCGCGTCTCGTCCACCAGCACGGACTCCACCAGTCCGCGCGCGTGCAAATGCCAGACGACTCCGAGCGCGGTGCCCCAGGCGACGGTCGCCAACTGCCCGGTATTGCAGTGGCTGAGCAACCGCAACGGCCGTCGCGAGCACTGCGCCAGCACGAACTCCGCCGCATGCCCCGAGGCGGCCCGGTTGCGGCGTTCGTCCTCGTCGAGCATCGCCCGCGCCTCGGCCAGCACCGCGTCGGCGCCGTGCGGGAGCATCGCCAGCGCCCGCTCGACGCCCCAGGCCAGGTTGACCGCGGTCGGCCGGGCGTGCGCGATCCGTTGCGCCGCCGCGCCGACATCGCCGCCCGCGAACGCCGCCAGCGCGACGCCCAGTGCGCCCGCCGCACCCAACGCCGGGGCGCCGCGCACCGCCAGCCGCTGGATCGCGTCGATCAACTCCGGCACGGTGCGCAACCTCAGCGTGCGGTACTCGCCGGGCAAGGCGACCTGGTCCACGATCTCGATCGCCCCGCTGGCCCAGTCGATCGTCCTGCGCATGCGCTTTCTCCGTCCGGAAATCCCGTGGCGGTCCGCCGCCGAGGTGAGCGACGATCCGCCTCGTGACCATTCAACGCGAGAACCCGTCCGATCTGCACCCCACACCCGGCTACCACCACGTGACCACCGTCGACTCGCGCCGCACCGTCCACCTGGCCGGCCAGTGCCCGTTGAACCGGGAAAGCGAGGTGGTCGCCGGCGGAGTCCTCGCACAGGTGGACCAGGTCGTCGCCAACACCCTGACCGCCCTGGGGCACGCTGGCGCCACCCCGGAGGACGTCGTGCGCACGGTGATCTACGTGGCCACGTCGGACGAAGCGACGCTGGCGCAGGTGTGGCAGCGGTTCACGAACTCGCCGATCGCCGCCGCCTTCACCACCGCGAGCACCCTGGTCGGCGTGACCTGTCTGGGCTTCCCCGGTCAGCGTGTCGAACTCGACGTGACCGCCGCGCTCGCCTGACTCACCGGGCGGCGGCGAGCGCGCACCGCGCGACGGTGTCCGCCAGCTCGGTCCGGTCCAGGTTCCGGCCGATGAAGACGAGCTTGCTTTGCAGGGCGTGCACCGGAGGTACGAGCTGGCCGACGCCGGCGACTGGGGCGTCCAGCCGCCGGTCCCGCTTCGCCGCCGCCGGCTCAGAGCCCTGCCATCAGGTCCGTCTCGGTCACCCCCGGGCCCTGCCCCTCCCGGATGAACCACTCGGTGCCGAACGCCTCCCCGAACTTGTCGTCCGGCATCGCGAGGAAGAACGACTCCTCGCTGATCTGGCTCCGGTGCGCGCGCATCGACGCCCGCTTCGTCTTCAGGTACCCCGACACGTCCACTACCGCGGTCAGCTCGGCTTCCGGTTTGCCGATGACCATGTCCTCGTCCGGACCGATCTCCGCGCCCGCCTCCCGCGCGGCCGCGGCGGCCTGGCGCATCCGGTCCCGGTTCGCCGAACCCTGATACACCCTCGGCGTGCCCGCGAGTTCGGCCGCGCGCATCCCGACGCGGTGGACCTGGATGTGGTCCGGGTGGCCGTAGACGCCGAAGTCGTCGTAGACCGTCAGCACCTCCGCCGACTCTTCGCGCAGGATCTCGGCCAGCCGGGCGGCGGCCTCCTCGAGCGGCGCGCTCCAGAACGTGTCCGGGCCGTCGTTCGCCGGGTCGCCCATCATCCCGGAGTCCTCATAGCCCAGAAACGCCACGCGCGAGACGCCCAGCACCTCGGCCGACTCGTGCGTTTCCCGGACTCGCCGGTCCGCGAGCTGTTCGCCCTCGGCGAGCAGCCCCTCCGGGATCTCGCCCTTCTCGCCGCGCGTGGCCACCACGAGCACCACCCGGTGCCCCTCGTCGGCAGCCTTGCGCATCACGCCGCCGGTCATGATCGATTCGTCGTCCGGGTGCGCGTGGAACGTCACCAATGTCGCCATGCCACGAATCTACCGCCGGGGTCCGACAAAAACCGGTGCCCGCCGGAACCCGGTTCCGGCGAACCGGTCACCGCCTCCATTGTAGACAGCGTAGACAGCCCGCCGTGGCGGCCTGCCGGTTCTCCGGAGCCAGGGGACGCCTCGCGCGGTCGGCCGCTTGGCATCTCCGCCCGCCCGGCTTACCTTGGGGGCCGCCGACCCGAGGAGGCGTCATGGCAGGACGGACGAAGTACATTCTGGACGAGGCCGACCTTCCGACCCAGTGGTACAACGTGGTCCCGGACCTTCCCGAGCCGCCGCCTCCGCCGCTGCACCCGGGCACGCGCGAGCCGGTCGGGCCGGCCGATCTGGCCCCGCTGTTCCCGCAGGCGCTCATCGAGCAGGAAGTCAGCACAGAGCGCTATATCGACATCCCCGAAGAGGTTCGCGACATCTACCGGCTGTGGCGGCCGTCCCCGCTGTACCGGGCGCACCGGCTGGAGAAGGCGCTCGGGACCCCGGCCCGGATCTACTACAAGTACGAAGGCGTCAGCCCAGTCGGCTCGCACAAGCCGAACACCGCTGTGCCGCAAGCGTTCTACAACGCCGCCGAGGGCGTCACCCGGCTCACCACCGAGACCGGCGCCGGGCAGTGGGGGAGCGCGCTGGCGTTCGCGTGCGCCACCTTCGGGCTGTCCTGCGAGGTTTGGCAGGTGCGGGCGTCCTACGACCAGAAGCCCTATCGCAAGCTGATGATGGAGACGTTCGGCGCCCAGGTGTACCCGAGCCCGTCGGATCGCACCGCGGCCGGGCGGGCGGTCCTGGCACAGGACCCGAACTCGACCGGCAGCCTCGGCATCGCGATCAGCGAAGCGGTGGAGCAGGCCGCCGCGGATCCAGGCACCCGGTACGCGCTGGGCAGCGTGCTGAACCACGTCCTGCTGCACCAGACCGTGATCGGCGAGGAAGCGCTCCGCCAGTTCGAGATGGCAGGCGACACCCCCGACGTCCTGGTCGGCTGCACCGGCGGCGGCTCCAACTTCGGCGGGCTCGCTTTCCCGTTCCTGCGGGAGAAGCTGGCCGGCCGGATGAACCCGGTCATCCGCGCGGTCGAACCGGCCGCGTGCCCGACTCTCACCCGCGGCCGCTACGCCTACGACTTCGGCGACACCGCCGGCCTCACGCCGCTGCTGAAGATGCACACCCTGGGCCACGACTTCATCCCCGACCCGATCCATGCCGGCGGCCTGCGCTACCACGGGATGTCGCCGCTGATCTCGCACATCTACGAACTCGGCCTGATCGAAGCGCTCGCGATCGGCCAGCAGGAATGCTTCGCCGCCGGAGTGCGGTTCGCCCGCACGGAGGGCATCATCCCGGCCCCCGAGCCGACCCACGCGCTGGCGGCGTGCATCCAGGAAGCGTTGCGGTGCAAGGAGACCGGCGAGGAAAAGGTGATACTGACGGCGCTCTGCGGGCACGCGCACCTCGACTTGCCCGCATACGGCGAGTACCTGGCCGGGAACATGGTGGACAACGAACTGCCGGAGTCGGCGCTGACCGAGTCGCTGGCCGCGCTGCCGTAGCCGACCTCGGCGCGGAGCGGATCGGCCGAGGAACCGGCTGCGCCGCGGAGCCCGCGCCCGGCGAACACCCAGGTAACCGGCGGACCGCATCCGCCGGTTAGCCGAGCCGGCTCAAGCGCCGGAAACGAGCCGGGCCCGTCGCTGCTCCAGGAACGCGCGCTCGGTGTCGTTGGCGGCCAACGCGATCGCTTCGGCATACGCGTCGGCCGCGGCGGCGGGCTGGTTCATCCGGGCGAGCAGATCCGCCCGGGTGGCCGGCAGCAGGTGGTACCCGGGCAGGTCCAGTTCGTCCACGATGGCCAGCGCGGCGGCCGGGCCGTGCACCTCGGCGACGGCGACGGCGCGGTTCAACGCCACGACCGGCGTCGGCGTGACCGCCAGCAACTGGTCGTAGAGCGCCAGCACCTGCGTCCAGTCCGTCGCCGGGCCGTCGGTGTGCACGGCGTTGATCGCGGCTTGCAGCTGGTACGGGCCCGGCTGACCGCGGCGGAGACAGGCGCGGACCAGGCCGTGGCCTTCGGCGATCAGGTCGCGGTCCCACTTCGACCGGTCCTGGTCCGGCAGCACCACCAGGTTGCCGTCGGCGTCGGTGCGGGCCGGGCGGCGGGCTTCGGTGAGCAGGAGCAGCGCCAGCAGCCCAGTGACTTCCGGCTCGTCCGGCATCAGCTCGGCGAGCGCCCGGGCCAGGCGGATCGCTTCCCGGCACAGGTCGATCCGCACCAGCGGGCCGGACGTCGCGGTGTAGCCCTCGTTGAACACCAGATACAGCACCGTGAGCACCGAGGCCAGCCGGTCCGGAAGGGCCGCCTCGCCGGGGACCCGGTAGGGGATGCCAGCGTCGCGGATCTTCTTCTTCGCCCGGACGATCCGCTGCGCGATGGTGGCTTCCGGCACCAGGTACGCGCGAGCGATTTCCGGGACTTCCAGTCCGCCGAGCAGCCGCAGGGTCAGCGCGGTCCGCGCCAGCGGGGAGAGCGCGGGGTGGCAGCAGGTGAAGATGAGCCGCAGCTGGTCGTCGCGCACCGGGCCCTCCTCCGCCGGTTCGTCGGGCTGGTGCAACAGCAGCGCTTGCGCGTGCCGGGCTTCCCGCGTCGATTCGCGGCGCAGCCGGTCGATCGCCCGGTTGCGGGCGGTGGTGACGATCCAGCCGCCGGGGTTCGGCGGCAGGCCCGAGGACCAGGCGGTGACGGCGGTGGCGAACGCGTCCTGCACGGCTTCCTCGGCCAGCCCGAGGTCGCCGAGGACGCGCGTCAGCGTCGCGACGCAGCGGCCGTACTCCGCCCGGTAGACCTCGGTTACGTTCACTCGAAGTCCGACGCGTCCGCGAACGGCCGGACTTCGATCGGGCGGCCGCAGGCCAAGGAGCACTTCTCCGCCCAGGCGAGCGCCTCGTCCAGATCCGCGCACTGGATTACCCAGAACCCGCCGAGCTGTTCTTTCGTCTCGGCGAACGGACCGTCGGTGATCGTGACCCCGCCGCCGGCCGGGCGCACGACGGTGGCGGAAAGCCGGGGCCGCAGGCCGCCGACGAAGACCCAGGCGCCGGCCGCCGTCATCTCGTCGGTCACCTGCTGGGTGCGGGCCATCATCGCGTTTTGCTCTTCGCCGGTCTCCAGGGTGTCTTCATCGATCTGGACGGCGAGCAGGTACTGGGGCACGGCTGATCCTCCTCCGGAACAAAGGGGCTTTTCCTCTGGCTACGAACGCGGCCAGCGCGAATCGACACCTCGCCGGCACAACTCCGTCATCGTTCTTTGGAGACCGTCGCCAGCAGCTCCGGGCCGCGCGCGACCAGCCGTCGCTGTGCCAGCGAACCCCACCACCAGGCCAGCGCGATGCCGGACACGACGCCGACCGGGACGCCGAGCCACTGCAGCACCGGCAGGTCCGCCAGAGTCCCGGCGACGCCGAGCGCCACCACCGGCAGCGCGCCGATCACGATCAGCAGCGTCGTCGCCAGCATCAGCGCCGCGCGGGCACAGCCAGGGCGTCCGCCGGACGACCACGGGCTGCTGCTGCGCCGCTGGTCCGGCAGCGGGAAGGCGAGGAAGACCGACTGCAGCACCAGCACGCCGGCCCCGCCGCCGAGTGCCGCCGGGACGAGGCCGAGCACCCACGGGTACGCGCTCGTTTTGCCGGTGACCGCGGGCAGCACGATGGCCAGCGCCAGCGCGGCGGGGCCGACGATCAGTGCCCAGGCGAGCTGCCGGCCTCGGATGTCCGCGCGTTCCGCGCCGGGGACGACCAGCGTGTGCCACAGCGCGCTGCCGTCCATCCCGTACAGGTTCCCGGACTGCATGGACGCGAAAAACACCACTGCCACCCCGAAAAACGGCAGCATCGACGCGCGCCCGCCAGTGCCTCCGGACAGGGCGGGCACCACCGTGATCACCAGTCCGATCAGCAGCGTCGACAGCAGGGCGACCCGCCGCCGCGCGTCTCGCCACCAGGTGAGAAGTTCCTTGCGCACCACCGCTCCTACCGGGGTCGCGGGCAGCAGGGTGCGGCTCGCCCGGGTGCGTTTCGCGCGGGTGCGCGCGGCACCGCGGAACGACGGCGTGGTGATCTGCCGGGCGAGCAACGCGCCCCAGACCACGACCAGCACCGCGATCACCGCCAGCAGCGCCGCGAAGAGGCCGCCGGCGACCGCCCATTCGCCCGTGCCGGCCGCGTGCACGGCGAGCGTGCCCCAGCCGGACGGCAGCGAGTGCATGACGCTGACGAACCCGGGCATCCGGCCGGAGACGATCGCCGGGCCCAGGCTGTTCACCACGTAGTTCACCGCGACCCCGGACAACCCGGTGAGCGCCACCACGATGATGCCCAGTTCCTTGCCCTTGCGCGAGGTCAGCAGCGCGCCCAGGGCAGCCATCACCACCCGGTACAGCAACACCACGAAGGCCAGCTGCAGTACGCCGAACACCAGCCCGACGAACGCCGCGCCGGCCCCGAACCGCAGTCCGTAGAAGGCCAGCCCGAGAAACGCCAGCATGCTCACTACCGCGGTGACGCCGACGAAACTCGCCGCCAGCAAGCCGATCGCGAGCTTGCGCCGTCCGATCGGCAGCAGCGCGAAATGCTCCGGGCGCAAGGTGTCGTCCCCGCCGCCGGTCGCGATCGGCGCGAGCACCCAGCCCGCCGCCCACACCGCGTACACCGACGTGAGCAGGTCGACGCTGATCCGGGCCTCGGGCACCGGGAACACCGCGATGCCGATGGTGAACGCGGCCGCCAACAGCCCGAACACGCCGCCGAGCACCATCCCGGCGATCTGGCGCCCGCGCAGCGAATTGCGCAGGACCCGAAGCTTCAGTCGGACGAGGACGCCAACCACGCCAGCCCCTCCGCTCCACCGGTCCGCCCGCCGACGATGTGCACGAACGCGTCTTCCAGGGTGCCTTCGCCGCGCACGTCGGCGACCGCGCCCGCGGCGACGACCCGCCCGCGCGTGATCACCGCGACGTGGCTGCACAGCTGTTCCACCAGCGCCATCACGTGGCTCGACAGCACCACCGCGCCGCCGGACGCGACGAACCGCTGCAGGATCGTCCGGATCGTCGACGCGGACACCGGGTCGACCGCCTCGAACGGCTCGTCCAGCACCAGCAGCCGGGGCCCGTGCAGCAGCGCCATCGCCAGGCCGATCTTCTTCCGCATCCCCGCCGAATAGTCGATGACGAGGGTGCGCTCGGCCTCAGTCAGCTCCAGCACGCCCAGCAGCTCCTGGGCGCGCTCGGCGACCGTCTCCGGCGCGAGCCCGCGCAGCAAACCCATGTACGTCAGCAGTTCGCGCCCGGTGAGCCGTTCCGGAATGGACAGTCCGTCCGGAAGGACGCCGATCAGGCTTTTCGCCCGTTCGGGTTCGCGCCACACGTCCACGCCGAACACTCGCGCCTCGCCGGCGTCCGGCCGCAGCAAGCCGACCGCCATCGACAGCGAGGTGGTCTTCCCGGCGCCGTTCGGGCCGACCAGGCCGAAGAACGATCCGCGCGGCACTTCCAGCCGCACGTCGTCCACCGCCAGCGTGGTCCCGAATCGTTTGGTGAGCCCGTAGAGCCCCATGGCCGCGTCGTCGGACACCGGGTCCCCCTTTCCTGGTGCGCCCGACTGTACGCGCGGGTACCGACGAAAAGGGCGGTAACGCGGCGGAAGCGGGCTCAGCCGCGCAGATCCGGGGGAGTGGTGTCGGCGAGCCGCGGGTCGGGAGTGCCGGACATCGCCAGCAGCCCGCGCACCGCTTTCGCCAGCTTCGGCCAGGAGCTCGGTTTCCGCAGTTCGTAGCCGCGCAGCAGCTGCCGGAGCATGGTCAGCGTGTCGAAGTAGACCCGCTCGCAGACCAGCCGCTCGTTCTCGTCGAAGAGGAAGTACGCGGTCATCCGCACCCGGAACCGCTGCCCCGTCGGGGCGACCTTGCCGAGCGGGCCGCGGTGCGTGCCCATCAGCCAGAACTCCACGATCACCGCGTCGGAACTGTGCCGCAGCGCGATGATTTCGTGGTCCTGGTCGGGAAAGGCGCGCCGGGTCTCGTCGTAGTAGCCGCGGACCGCGGCGTCGCCGTCGTGCACCGTCATCGTCGGGACGATCTCGTAGTGCGGGTGCGGGAACGTGGCCAGCACGTCGTCCCAGTCCTGGCGCACCTCGTCGTGGAAGTGGTCGAGTACGAGCTTCTGCCGGGCGCGCAGCACTTCGGCCGGCGGGATGTCCAACGGGTCCACGGGGTCCTCCTGACGATGCGGTGACCCGGCCCAATTTAATCCACACTGTGGGTTTTAAGCAACCGGGGCATGATGGGGCCGATGAACACCACGACGCGCCGCGGCCGTCCGCGCAAGGGAGAACTCCGGCTGTCCAAGGACGCGATCCTGACCGCCGCGCTGGCCGTGGTCGACGAGGACGGCGTGGCGGCGGTCAGCATGCGGACCGTCGCGCAGCGGCTGGAGGTCGACGCGAAAAGCCTCTACCACCACGTCGACGGCAAAGAGGGCCTGCTCGACGCCATCGCCGGGCACCTTCTCGGCCGGATCGTCGTGCCCGAGCAGACCGGACAGCCGGACGTCGACCTGCGCGCCATCGCCCAGGCGTTCCGGCGCGCCGCTCGGGCGCACCCCCAGGCGGCGTCGCTGGTGCTCACCCGGCAGCTGCCGTCCGCTGCCGCGCTCGTGCCGGCGGAGGCAGTGCTTTCCGTGCTGCGCAGGGCCGGTGCCGCACCGGACGAGGCCGTGCACCTGCTGCGCGCGCTGCTGGCCGTGGTGGTCGGCTCGCTAGCGCGCGAGGGCGGCGCCGGGCCGGCGTTCGGGGTTGAAGACGACGAGGGCATCGCCCGTCGCCGCGCCGACCTGGAGCAAAGCGGGCTGCCCGCGGTCGTCGAAGCGGCGCCGGACCTGGCGCGCTGCGATCACGAAGCCGAGTTCGAGTTCGCCGTGGACCTCGCGGTGGCCGCGGTGCTGCAGCGGCTCACTCCCCGCAGGTGATCTTCGGCTGCGGGTTGTAGCGGACCGACCGGGTGTGCCGGGAGACCTCCCGGCCGGACGAGGCGTCGCGCAGGATCCGGGTGTCGCTCGTGGTGAACCCGGGCGCGCCGTTGGATGCGTGGCAGTTCTCCGCCGGGCCCGGTTTGGTCGGCTGCGGCGTCGGGTTCGTCCGCTCGCCCGGGACCGACTCGACGGTGTAGCGCTTCGTGCCCCACAGCTTCACGGTGATCGACGACGGGGTCCAGACGGTCTGGATGGCGACGCCGGTGTCCGAGTCGTTGGTGAACTTCAGGTCGATCACACTGGCGCCGTTGGGATTCTGGAACACCGTCGCTTCCCGGGCGGCGGGGTAGCGGCTGATGTAGTAGCTGTGTTCCTTGTGCCCGGCGTCCTTCATCCCGGAGAAGTACGCCGCGTTGTACAGCGTGGTGGCGAACTGCGAGATGCCGCCGCCGACCTCGCGCGCCGGCGCGCCGTTCTCGATCACGCCCGCCTCGACGTAGCCCTGCGGCCGCCCGCGCGGACCGGTGAACCCGTTGAGACTGAAGGTTTCCCCTGGCTTCACGATGGCGCCGTTCACCTTCTCGGCCACCACCCGGATGTTCGTGCCGGAGTCGGCGGCGAACCCGCCGGTGCTGAACTCGCCGATGACTTCCTTCACGCCCAGCTTGTCCGCCTGCTCGGTGGTCACCTTCGCGGGCGTCTTCTGGTAGACCGCCTTCAGCTCGCGCCCGTCGGTCTGCTTCAACGTGGCCGGCAGCGGCTTGAGGCTCTGCCCCCAGTCCACCGTGCTGCCGTCCGACGACGGCTCGACCACCGGTTTCCCGCCGGAGAACGCGATGCTCGCGTCCTTGCCCTCCTGCTCGGTGGACTTCAGCTGCGGAGCGAGCGCGTCGGTGACCTTCTTCGGGTCGATCGTCGGTGCGAGGCCGCCGCCGTCCGCGGGCACGAAGGTGAGCGCGCCGGCGATCTGCTCCGGCGTCAGCGTCGCGTCGGCGCCTTCTCCCTTGACCACGACCGGTGCGGACACCGCGGGCTTGGCGAATTCGGTCAGCGCCCGCTGGACGCCGTCCGCGGTGGTGTGCACCGGCGCGGACACGACCGGCAAGGTCAGCGAATCGCCGGACGCCCAGCCGCTCAGGATCTTCGCCCGGGCCGCCGCGACGTCCAGCTTCTGCCCGGCTTGCGGCGGGACCGCGACCGGCGTGGTCCCCTCGAACCGGACGGCGCCCTCCACCGGGGCGCGGTCGACGCGGCCGCGCAGTGCTTCCAGCGCCGGGTCGAGCTTCTCGTCCTCGACATGCGAGACCACGCCCAGTTCACGGCTGGTGAAGAACGACGCGACCCGGGTGAACGGGTTCAGCGGCTGATCGCCCGCCTGGTCGAGGGTGCCGCTCCAGTCGAGCTTCAGCCCGGCTTCGGTCGGCGACAGCGACGCGCGGGCCTGGCCCGCGGTGACGGTGAGCGGCCGGGTGAGCCGAGGCTCGATCTGCCCGCGCAGCTCGCGCTCGGCGACCGGGCGCTCCAGCCCGCCGACGTCCACGCCGGCCACCACGATCCCGCGCGGCACCTGGCCCTGGCTGGTCAGCAGGTCGATCAGGTAGGCCACGACCAGCACGCCGAGCACGCCGCCGCCGATCCAGCCCGCCTTGCGCAGCCGCCGGGGCCGGCGCCGCGGCGGCTGGGGTTCGGCCGGCACGACCGGGATGACCTCGGTCTGATCCCGGTCGACTGCCGGCCAGCGCGGTTCGTCCTGCACCTGGAGCCCCTTCGATTCGCTGCGTCCAGGGAACAGGGTACGGGCCGAGCCGGACATGGCGGACTACTGCCCCCAGCGGAACAAACCGGTCAGCCCGCGTCGGGCTCCGGATTGTGCCCGGCCCGGGCGAGGAAGTCGAAGTCGCAGCCTTCGTCGGCTTGGGTGATGTGCTCCGAGTACAGCGCGCCGTAGCCGCGTTCGAACCGCGGCGCGGGCGCGGTCCACGAGGCGCGGCGACGCTCCAGCTCGGCGTCGTCCACTTCCAGCCGCAGCGTGCGGGCCGGCACGTCCAGGGTGATCGGATCCCCGTCGCGGACCAGCGCGAGCGGCCCGCCGACGTGCGATTCCGGCGCCACGTGCAGCACGCACGCGCCATAGCTGGTGCCGCTCATCCGGGAGTCGGAGATCCGCACCATGTCCCGCACGCCCTGCTCCAGCAGGTAGGACGGGATCGGCAGCATCCCGTACTCCGGCATCCCGGGGCCGCCGAGCGGGCCGGACCCGCGCAGCACCAGCACGGAGTCGGCGGTGATGCCCAGCGCCGGGTCGTCGATCCGCTTCTTCAGGTCCGGGTAATTGTCGAACACGACCGCCGGGCCGGTGTGCGTGAGCAGTGCCGGATCGGCCGCGACGTGCTTGATCACCGCGCCGCCGGGCGCGAGATTGCCGTGCAGCACGGCGACTCCGCCTTCCGAAGCGACCGGGTTGGCGCGCGGGCGGATCACGTCGTCGTCGTGCACGCGCGCGTCGGCGAGGGACTCGGCGAGCGAGCGTCCGGTGACGGTGATCCGGTCCGGGTGCAGCAGGTCGGTCAGCCGCGACAGCAGCCCGGGCAGGCCGCCCGCGTAGTAGAAGTCCTCCATCAGCCAGTCGCCGCCCGGCCGGATGTTCGCGAGCACCGGGACGCGCCGCGCGATCGCGTCGAAATCCGCCAGGGTCAGGGAAATCCCGCTGCGCCCGGCCATCGCGATCAGGTGGATCACCGCGTTGGTCGAACCGCCGAGCGCGAGCACGGTGGTGATGGCGTCGGCGTACGCGCGCTCGTCGACGATCTTCGCGATCGTGAGGTCCTCCCAGACCATGTCCACGATCCGCGCGCCGCTCGCCGCGGCCATCCGGTGGTGCGCGGAGTCGACCGCCGGGATCGACGCCGCGCCGGGCAGTGTCAGTCCCAGCACTTCGGCCGCGGACGTCATGGTGGACGCGGTGCCCATGGTCATGCAGTGGCCGGGGGAGCGGGCGAGGCCGCGTTCCAGCTCGGCCATCTCCCGGTCGCCGATCGTGCCCGCGCGCCGCTCGTCCCAGTACTTCCACATGTCGGTGCCGCTGCCGAGCGTTTCGCCGCGCCAGTGCCCGCGCAGCATCGGCCCGGCCGGCACGAAGATCGACGGCAGCCCGGCGCTGGCCGCGCCCATCAGCAGCGCCGGCGTGGTCTTGTCGCAGCCGCCCATCAGCACCGCGCCGTCGACCGGATAGGACCGCAGCAGCTCCTCGGTCTCCATCGCCAGCAGGTTCCGGTACAGCATCGGGGTGGGCTTCTGGTAGGTCTCCGACAGCGTCGCCACCGGGAACTCCAGCGGGAACCCGCCCGCCTGCCACACGCCGCGCTTGACCTGCTCGGCGCGTTCGCGCAGGTGCTGGTGGCACGGGTTGATGTCGCTCCAGGTGTTGAGAATGCCGATCACCGGCTTTCCCAGGTGCTCCTCCGGCTCGTAGCCGAGCTGCCGGGCGCGGGTGCGGTGGCTGAAGTTCCGCAGGTCGTCGCCGCCGAACCAGCGGTGGCTGCGCAAGTCCTCGGGTGCCTTCACGGGTGCGCTGTCCTCTCGGTCGACGGATGGCATCTGATATATGATCGCACGTGTCGAGGGGACAGCCCGCCCGCCTGGTTGAATGGGCGGGCCGAGCGCGAAAGCCAGAAGGGGGCGTCCGTGCCTTCCACGTTCAGCCTGCCCGCCTCCCGCACCGAGGTCGTGCTGGAGGAGATCCGGCGCGGCATCCTCACCCGCGAGCTGGTGCCTGGGCAGCAACTGGTCGAGGCCGAGCTGGCCGCGCGGCTGGGCGTGTCGAAGACGCCGGTGCGCGAGGCGCTCAAAGTCCTGTCGAACACCGGGCTGGTCACGTTCAGCCCGTACAAGGGCGCGTCGGTCTGCGTGGTCGACGCGTCGCTGGCGCGGTCGGTCTACGACGTGCGGATGGTGCTGGAGCCCGAAGCGTTGCGCCGCGCCGTGCGGTCGGCGGACCGGACGTTGTTCGACGAAGCCGCGCTGGTGCTGAAAGACGCGTCCGGCGCTCTCGCGGACGCTGATCACACCGCGCTGAGCCTGCTGAACCGCCGATTCCACCGCGCGCTGTACGCGGGTTGCGGCAATCCGCTGATGGTGTCGATGCTGGACGACCTGCGCGATCGCGCGGCGCTGATCACCGTGGTCGGCTGGGACGCGAACCCGAGCTGGCGCAAGGAATGGGCCGAGCACAAGGCGGTGCTCGCCGCCGCGAGGAAAGGCGACGCGGACGGCGCGGCCGAACTGCTGCGCACGCACATCGCGGCGTTCCTCGACCACGTGCTCGAGGCGATCGGGGAGGAGTGACGGCGTGCGGCTGCTCCTGGTCGCGGACACCCACCTGCCGAAACGAGCGAAGGAACTGCCCGCGCAAGTCTGGGACGAAGTCGCGCGGGCGGACGTCGTGGTGCACGCCGGCGACTGGGTCGACGTCGCCACCCTCGACGCATTGGCGGCGCGCAGCGCGCGGCTGATCGGTGTTTACGGCAACAACGATGGCGCGGAGCTGCGGAAGCGCCTTCCCGAGGTGGCGCGGGAAACGGTGGCCGGGCTCCGGCTGGCGGTAGTGCACGAGACCGGCGACGCGAAGGGCCGCGCGGCCCGCTGCGATGCGCTCTACCCGGACGTCGACCTGCTGGTCTTCGGGCACAGCCACATCCCGTGGGACACCGTCACGCCCGGCGGCCTGCGCCTGCTCAATCCGGGTTCGCCCACCGACCGGCGGCGGCAGCCGTTCTGCACCTACCAGACAGCGGCGATACGCGACGGGCTCTTGACCGACGTCGAGCTGCACGAGCTGCCTCGGCGCGGCTGAGCGGGTAGAACAGGAGTCATGGACCCGGCCCGCGCGCTGCGCGACATCGCGTTCCAGCTGGAGCGCGCCGGCGAGCCGACCTACCGCGTGCGCGCGTTCCGGCAAGCGGCCGCGGTGGTCGACCGGCTGCCCGGCGACGAACTGGAGTCGAGGGTTCGCGCTGGGGCGCTGCAGGCGTTGAAGGGCATCGGCAAAGCCACCGCAGGCGTCATCGAGGACGCGTGGCACGACCGTACGCCGGCGTATCTGGCGAAAGTGCCCAAGGCGGAGCTGCCGGACGGCGGTGCGCTGCGCGCGGCGCTTCGCGGCGACTGTCACACGCATTCCGATTGGTCGGACGGCGGCAGTCCGATCGAGGAGATGGCCGAGACGGCGCGTGCACTGGGGCACGAGTGGATCGTGCTGACTGACCATTCGCCGCGGCTGACTGTCGCGCACGGGTTGTCCGCGGAGCGGCTTCGTGCGCAGATGGACGAAGTCGCGCGCGTCAACGAAACGCTGGCGCCGTTTCGGGTGCTGCACGGGATCGAGGTCGACATTCTCGACGACGGCGCGCTCGATCAGACGGAGAAGCTGTTGGGGCAGCTGGACTTCGTGGTCGCGAGCGTGCATTCGAAACTGCGGATGCCGGCGCGGGAGATGACGCCGCGCATGCTGGCGGCCGTCGCGAATCCGCACGTGCGCGTGCTGGGGCACTGCACCGGCCGGCTGGTCAGCGGCGGCCGCAGCAGGCCGGAGTCGCAATTCAACGCGGAGACGGTGTTCACCGCATGCCGCGAAAACGGCGTCGCGGTGGAGATCAACTCCCGGCCGGAGCGGCTCGACCCGCCGACCCGGCTGCTGGGCCTGGCCGCCGAGCTGGGTTGCGAGTTCGCGATCGACAGCGACGCGCACGCGCCCGGGCAGCTGGACTGGCAGGTCTACGGTTGTGCGCGGGCGGAGCAGGCGGGGCTGGGGCCGGAGCGGATCATCAACACCCGGACGGCGGATCAGCTGGTCTGACGGATGTCGATCACCGGGTTCCGCGCGGGGTCGAGCCAGCGAAGCACTTCGATCAGGTCGGCGAGCGCGAGTGCGACGCAGCCGGCGGTCGGCCCGCCGGTAGCCGCGTGGAGGAAGAACGCCGAGCCCGCGCCGGGAACCACGGGGCGGCGGTTGTAGTCGATCACCGCCGCGTGCGCGTACGCCGCTCCGGCTTCGCCGAGGTTCTCGCCGGCTGCCTCGTCGAAGGGGCAACTTCCGGGGGCACCGTGGAAATGCGTGTTGTACCGCGGCGAGTGCGCGTCGGACACCCACCAGTCCGAAGTGGTCACTCGGCGGTAGGGGAGCCGGGTGCCCGGATCCGGTTCGATGCCGAAGGCTTCGGTGAGCGGCCAGACTCCGGCTGGCGTAACGGAAAGCCCTTCGCGAGCGACGCCGATGCCGTTCGCGCCGACCTGCACCGGGTACGGGCCGAACACCTGGCGCCACTGGCTGCCGTCGTATTCCCGTGCGGATGCGTGGTGCGCGGCGACCGTGAGCATCTGCCGGGTTTCCATGGTTCGGCAGGATAGCCGGGTGCCACCAATCCGTCCATTATGGACTCAACGGGTGATGTTAAAGACCTGGTGAACTCGGGCTCGAGATGACTGCTGCTCACGACGCGTCCGCGCCGCAGCGCCGGTCGATCCGCATCGTGCTGCTGGCCGCGCTGCTGCTCCTGCTCGGCGTGGCCGTTGCCGGACCGGCTCCGGCGCGGTCGCATCCGCACGACCCCGAACCGGCACTGTCGCAGGAGCAGGGTCCGCATCTCGCCGCGGCGCACCCGCTGCCGATCGCCGACGCTCCAGGCGAGATCCGGCTTTCGCGGCCGACCTGGTGCGCTGTCGCGTTCTCCACCGCCCCGCCGCTCCGCCGCCCCGCCGCCCCGCCGGTCGAACTCGACCGCGCCCGGTTGCCTGCCGCCGCACGCGCTCCACCTGATCGCTGAGTACTTCGCTTCCCCGCGGATGCCGTCCCGGCCTGATATGGGCATCGTGGTGCTGGAGGACCTGCTCCTCGCGCTGTACCCGGCTGTCAATACCTCGCCCCAATGCCACATTGGGTGCATGCGACGCACCCAATGTGGCATTGGTTGCATGCGACGCACCCAATGTGGCATTGGTTGCATGCGACGCACCCAATGCCACATTGGGGTGCTCGCCCCCCGTCTGGTCGGGCCGCGCGATCGGGTACGTGCTGCTGCTGGCAGTGATCGGACCGCTGGCGGTACTCCGTTCGGACCGCTTGACCTGGTTGCTGCCCGTCAAGCTGGTCGGCTCGGAGAAGCGCACCGCACCCGTCCGATGACTGATGGTCACGGTCGGTAACGCTTCGGCCAAAACGCGGCGGCCGGAGGCGCGGGCGCTTTAGCGTTCGGGCTCCACGCCGGACCTCACTGGGGGGACGGGCCCGTGGACTCCCCGTCCTCGCGTGTGTAAGGAGATCCGTCATGCTGGCCAGAATCGGTGGACTGTTCGTGTTCCTCGGCTTCGGCTCGCTGCTGCTGCGGCTGGCGAAGATCGAGTTCCGGATCATCGCCTGGGCCGACGACATGCAGCCGGTGTTCGGCCTGGTGCTCGGCTTCGCCGGGCTCGTGCTGATCGGGCTGCAGTTCGTCCTCGCGAAGCGGTCGAAGGGCAACGGAGAGAACCAGTTCGACCACACCGCGGCCGCGCAGGGCCAGTTCGCGCAGGGCCAGCAGTTCCCGCCGCCGGGACAGCCGGCGCAGCCCGGACAGTACGGCCAGCCCGGCCAGTTCGGCGCGCAGCCGCCGTACGGACAGCAGGCCCAGTTCGGCGGACAGCCGGGCCAGGTTCCTCCGCCGGGTCAGCAGTTCGGCCAGACCCAGTACCCGCAGCAGGGCGGGCCGCAGTACCCGCAGCAGGGCGGCTACCCGCCCGCCGGCGGCCCCCGCGCCTGACCGCGGCCGGTGCGCGGCGGTGACGAGCCGACGATGTCTCGTCGCCTGCCGGCCCGCGAAGTCCGGCGAGCGGCGGCCAGCCTCGGTCGAGGGCAGGCAGCCGCTTGCGGGATCTCGCGGGCAAGGGTCCGGCCGCCGCCCTCGCCGGCCCGGACTGTCGCCCCGGGCATATTCGGAAGCGACCGCGCTCGCGGCCGACTATCCTTGTCCCAAGTATGTCCACTCCATCTCCCTTCGCGGCGCTGCGCGCCCAGCTCCCCGAGCTGACGCTGCGCGACGAGCACCGCCTGCGCCGCCGCCTCGACGGGGCCCGTCGCGCACGTGACCCGCAGGAAGCGGCCGGCCGGATCGCTGCCGACATCGAGACCGCGCAGCTGCGCGTGCTGCAGCGCCGCGAGAGCGTGCCGAAGATCGAGTACCCGGAAGAGCTGCCGGTCAGCAAGCTCAAGGACGAGATCGGCGAGGCGATCCGCGACCACCAGGTGGTCATCGTCGCGGGGGAGACCGGGTCGGGCAAAACCACCCAGCTGCCGAAGATCTGCCTCGAGCTGGGCCGCGGCGTGCGCGGGCAGATCGGGCACACCCAGCCGCGCCGGCTGGCCGCGCGCACGGTCGCCGACCGGATCGCCAGCGAGCTCAAGACCGAACTCGGCGACACCGTCGGCTACAAGGTCCGGTTCACCGACCATTCCGGCCAGGACACCCTGGTCAAGCTGATGACCGACGGCATCCTGCTGGCCGAGATCCAGACCGACCGGATGCTGCGCCAGTACGACACGCTGATCATCGACGAGGCGCACGAGCGCAGCCTCAACATCGACTTCATCCTCGGCTACCTCAAGCAGTTGCTGCCGCGCCGTCCCGACCTCAAGGTCGTCATCACCTCGGCGACGATCGACCCGGAGCGGTTCTCCCGGCACTTCGACGACGCGCCGATCGTCGAGGTCTCCGGCCGCACGTACCCGGTCGAGGTGCGCTACCGGCCGCTGGCGGACCCGGACGATCCCGAAGGGGACGCGGACCGCGACCAGACGCAGGCGATCGCCGACGCGGTGCAGGAGCTGTCCGCCGAAGGCCCGGGCGACATCCTCGTCTTCCTCTCCGGCGAGCGCGAAATCCGCGACACCGCGGACGTGCTGAACCGGCTGGAACTGCGCAATACCGAGGTGCTGCCGCTGTACGCGCGGTTGTCGGCCGCCGACCAGCACCGGGTGTTCCAGTCGCACGCCGGACGGCGGATCGTGCTGGCCACGAACGTCGCCGAGACGTCGCTGACCGTGCCCGGCATCAAGTACGTGATCGATCCGGGCACCGCGCGCATCTCGCGCTACAGCCACCGCACCAAAGTGCAGCGGCTGCCGATCGAGGCGGTTTCGCAGGCGTCCGCGAACCAGCGGAAGGGCCGCTGCGGCCGGACCTCGGACGGCATCTGCGTCCGGCTGTACTCCGAAGAGGACTTCGAATCCCGGCCGGAGTTCACCGACCCGGAGATCCTCCGCACGAACCTGGCGTCGGTGATCTTGCAGATGACCTCGCTCGGCCTCGGCGACATGGCGGCGTTCCCGTTCGTCGAGCCGCCGGATCGCCGCCAGGTCGCCGACGGCGTGCAGCTGCTGCAGGAACTCGGTGCGTTCGAAACCGGCGATTCCTCGAAGCTGACAGAGGTCGGCCGGAAGCTCGCGCTGCTGCCGGTGGACCCGCGGATGGGCCGGATGGTGCTGGAAGCGGCGCGGAACGGCTGCGTGCGCGAGGTGATGATCATCGCCGCCGCGCTGTCCATTCAGGACCCGCGGGAGCGGCCGGCGGAGAAGCAGCAGGCGGCCGACGCGCAGCACGCCCGGTTCGCCGATCCGACCTCGGACTTCCTGGCCTACCTCAACCTGTGGGAGTACGTCAGCGAGCAGCAGAAAACGCTCACCGGCAACCAGTTCCGCCGGATGTGCCGCGCCGAGTACCTGAACTACCTGCGGATCCGCGAATGGCAGGACATCTTCGGCCAGCTGCGACAGCTCGCCAAACCGCTCGGCATCACGCTCAGCACGACCCCGGCCGAGCCACAGCAGGTGCACACGGCGCTGATTTCCGGGCTGCTCTCGCACATCGGGCTGAAGGATCCGGCGAAGGGCGACTACCTCGGCGCGCGCGGGGCCCGGTTCGGAGTGTTCCCCGGCTCGGCGCTGTTCAAGAAGCAGCCCCGCTGGGTGATGTCGGCCGAGCTGGTGGAAACCTCGCGGCTGTGGGCCCGGGTGAACGCGCGGATCGAGCCGGAATGGGTCGAGCCGCTGGCCGCGCACGTGGTGAAGCGCTCGTATTCGGAGCCGCACTGGGAGCGCAAGCAGGGCGCGGCGATGGCGACCGAGAAGGTGACGCTGTACGGCGTGCCGCTGGTCGCGGACCGGCGGGTGAACTTCGGCCGGATAGACCCGGAGATCTCCCGCGCGCTGTTCATCCGGCATGCCCTGGTGGAGGGCGACTGGCACACGAACCACCGGTTCTTCGCCGAGAACCGCGCGCTGCTGGACGAGGTCGAGGACCTGGAGAACCGCGCCCGGCGGCGCGACATCCTGGTGGACGACCAGACGCTGTACGAGTTCTACGACGCGCGGGTGCCGGACGACGTGGTCTCGGTGCGGCATTTCGACACCTGGTGGAAGAAGGCGCGGCGAACCGAGCCGGACCTGCTTTCGTTCGAAAAGTCCATGCTGATCAACGAGATCGCCGGCGGAGTCAGCGAAGCGGACTACCCGGACTCATGGACGCAGGGCGATCAGGTCTTCAATCTCACCTACCAGTTCGAGCCGGGCGCGGACGCCGACGGGGTGACGGTGCACCTGCCGCTGCCGGTGCTGAACCAGGTGACGCCCGAGGGTTTCGACTGGCAGGTGCCCGGCCTGCGCGGTGAGCTCGCGACCCAGCTGATCAAGTCGCTGCCGAAGGCGTTGCGGCGCAACTTCGTCCCGGCACCGGACACCGCGGCCGAGGCGCTGAAGGGGATGTCCCCTTCGGACGGCCCGCTGCTCGACGTGCTCGGCGACGAGCTGCACACCCTGCGCGGCGTCGACGTGCCGCATTCGGCGTGGGACCTCACGACAGTGCCGGACCACCTGCGGATGACCTTCCGGGTGGTGGACGAGCGCGGCAAGCGGGTGGCCGAGGGCAAGGACCTGGAAGCGCTGAAACTCCGCCTCGCGCCGAAGGTGCGGGAGACGATTTCCAAGGCCGCCAACAGCATCGAGAAGGCCGGCCTGGTGCGGCCGTCGTTCGGCGAACTGCCGAAGGTGTTCGCTTCGACCCAGCGCGGCCACGACGTGAAGGCGTACCCGGCGCTCGTCGACGAGGGCAGTTCGGTGGCCGTCCGGCTGCTCGACACGCCCGCCCAGCAGCAGCACGCGATGTGGTCCGGAACGCGGCGGATGCTGCGGCTGAACCTGAACTCGCCGATGAAGTTCATCACGAGGTCGCTGTCGAACTCGTCGAAGCTCGTGCTGAACAGCAACCCGCACGGCAGCGTCGCCGCGCTGCTGGAGGACTGCGTCGACTGCGCGGTGGACGCGCTGATGGCCGAAGCCGGCGGCCCGGTCTGGGACGAGGCAGGGTTCGCGGCGCTGCTGGAGAAGGTACGCGCCGGCCTGAACCCGAAGGTGCTGGAAGTGCTGACCCAGGTCGAGCGGATCCTGCGCGCGGCCAACGACGTCGAGACGAAGCTGCCCGACACCCGGGGCCCGGCCGAGTCGCTGGCCGACATCCGGGCCCAGCTGACCGGCCTGGTGCACCCGGGCTTCGTCGCCGGGACCGGCGCGGACCGACTGTCCAATGTGGTCCGTTACCTGCGCGGCATCGAGCGCCGGCTGGAGAAACTGCCGACCGAGCCGACCCGCGACCTGCAACGGATGGCCGACGTCGCGTGGATCACCAAGGAATACCGCGACGCGCTGGCCGAACTGCCGCCCGGCACGTCTTCGCCGGCGCTGGCGGAGGTGCGGTGGATGATCGAAGAGCTGCGGGTGAGCTTCTTCGCCCAGACCCTGGGGACGGCGCGGCCAGTGTCGTTGAAGCGCATCACGAAGGCGCTGGACGAGGCGATGGCCTGACGTCGCTTCGCGTGCAGTTGGCTCCCGGACGTTGCCCGGCAGGAGCGCGGCGATCACTTGGCTTCGGCGTAGCTGTCCACCGGGGTGGCGTGCATCGGGAATCGCACCGGGCAGGATTCGCCGAAGACCAGCCGGGCGGATTCCTGGATCGCCGCTTCCACGATCTCCGCGACCTCGCCGGCCAGTTCGGCCGGAGTGTGCACGATGACCTCGTCGTGCAGGAAGAACACCAGGTGCGCCGGGGCGGGCAGGCGGCCGCGCAGGGTGGCCAGCAGGACCGCGGTCAGGTCGGCCGCGCTGGCCTGTACCACGAAGTTCCGGGTGAACCTTCCCCAGCTGCGGGAGGCTCGGCGGGCTCGGGTCTCGGTCGCTTCGTCGTCGGAGAGTCCGCCGGTGAGGGCGCGCCACGCGTCGGACGGGGCGGGCGAGGTGCGGCCGAGCCTCGACCGGACGCGTTCGCCGCGTTCGCCCGCTGCCGCCGCGTGCTCCACATAGGACACCGCGTCCGGGAAACGCTGGCGCAGCAGTGCCAGCAGCGGCCCGGCTTCGCCGGACGTGCCGCCGTACATCGCGGACAGCATGGCGATTTTCGCGCGAGACCGGTCGTCTCGGGTGTCTCCCGGGCGGAGCGGGACGTAGCGGGTGCCGGAAAACAGTGCTTCGGCCAGCCGGGCGTACAGATCCGTGGCGGCGGCGACGTCGGCGAGCCGACGGTCTCCGGACAGCGCGGTGAGGACCCGCGGCTCCAGCTGTGCGCCGTCGGCGACGACGAGTTTCCAGCCTGGATCGGCGCAAACGCACGAGCGCAGCACGCGGGGGATCTGCAGCGCGCCGCCGCCGCGGGTGGCCCAGCGGCCGGACACCACGCCGCCGACGACGTAATGCGGGCGGAAGCGGCCGTCGACGATCCACTCGTCCAGCCACGCCCAGCCGTTCGCGGAATGCAGCCGGGACAGTTCCTTGTACTCCAGCAGCGGCGCGACCGCCGGATGGTCGATGTCCTGCAGCAGGTACTTCCGCGCGGCCGGGATCTCGATGCCTTCCCGGCCGAGCGCGCGCACGATGCTCGCCGACGAGTCCGGGTTGACCGGGCGGCCGCCGAGCGCGGCGGAGATTTTCTCGGCCAGTTCGACCAGCGCCTTCGGCCGTTGCCCGGACGGAACCCGCGGCCCGAGCCGCTCCTCCAGCAGTTTCAGGTGCCGCTCGGCCCGCCAGGGCAGCCCGGCCGCGGACATCTCGACCGCCGCCAGCGCACTCGCCGATTCCGCGGCGAGCAACAGCCGCATCCGGCCCGGCGAATCGGTGACCGCGACGCGTTTCTCCTGCTCGGCCAGCACGCGCCGGGCGGCCGCGACGACCGTGACGCCTGGCGGCAGTCCAGGTCCGCGCGGCGAGAACAAGGTGGGCTGCGCGTCTTCGCCGAATGCTGGCCCGTCGTCCGGCGCTTGCTCCCCGTTCGCCCTGGCCCAGGCCGCGCGCAGGCTGCGCGATTCGCCCTCGCGACCCTCGTGCGCGAGCAGCAGGCCCTCGGCGAGCGCGAGGTCGTGGCACCGGCCTAGCCGCACCCCGGCCTTGACCAGCGCGGGGTACACCTCCTCGGCCGAGGGCAGCACCCAGCGCGGGCTCTCCGCGGCTTCCAGCCGGCGCACCTCGTCGGCCCAGTCGGCCAGCGCGAGGCCGCGAAGGATCCCGGAAGGGCCTTCGATCGTGTAGCCGGAGTCTTCCTCCCGGCCGGTGATGACCTGCACTCGGACATTGTGCGCACCGGCACCGACACTTTCCGGCGCGCGCCGCGTTCACCAGGGAGTGCACGGCCGACGTCTGGTGTTCGGCGGCCCCGCTTGGTTTACTGTCGGGTAACTCCCATACCGGCGGTACGGCATCCGGCGGCGTGGGCAGTCCCGTCGCAGCAATGGAGGTGCCCGGATGAGCGTGGTCGAGCTGGCCGGACAAGTAGCCGGCAAGCTGACCGAGACCGTGCGCAGCGTCGAGGTGCTGTGCCGGGCCGGACTGGTGCCGTTTCCGCGGGTGGACGAGGGCCTGCGGTCGCTCGTCGCGGTCCGCAAGTACGGCCCGTTCGCCGGTGCGATCCACATCGCCGCGCGGCGCGACCCGACCGCCGTCGGCATCGTCGACGACCTCGGTCCGCTCACCTTCAAGCAGCTCGACGACCAGTCGAACGCGCTGGCCAGGGCTTGGCGCCAGCGCGGGCTCGGCCAGGGCTCGGTGATCGCCGCGCTGTGCCGCGACCACCGCGGCCTGGTGCTCGCGATGGCCGCGTCCGGCAAGCTCGGCGCGCGGCTGCTGCTGATGAACACCGGATTCGCCAAACCGCAGCTCGCCGACGTCGCGAAGCGCGAGGCGGTCACCGCGCTCGTGTACGACCAGGAGTTCACCGGGCTGCTGGACGCGATAGAGGGCGACGTCGAGCGCTACCTGGCCTGGGTGGACGAGCCGGCCGGGCACGAGATCCCGGTGCTGGCGGAGATCATCGCCAGCACCGACGACCGGCCGCTGCCCCCGCCCGCCAAGGCCGGCGGCTTCATCCTGCTCACCAGCGGCACTACCGGCACCCCGAAGGGCGCGCCGCGTCCGCACACCCCGGCGCTGGCGTCCGCGCAGTTCCTCGACCGGATCCCGCTGCGCAGCGGGGAAGCGACCTTCCTGGGTGCGCCGCTGTTCCACGCCACCGGCCTCTCGCAGTGCATCCTCAGCTTCGCGCTCGGCTGCACGGTCGTGCTGCGCCGGAAGTTCGACCCCGAGGCGACCCTCAAGGGCGTCGCGGCGCACCGCTGCACCGCATTGATCCTGGTGCCGACGATGCTGCAGCGCATCGTCGACCTGCCGCAGGAAGTCCGCGACCGCTACGACACTTCGTGCCTGCGAATCATCTTCGTCGCCGGCTCCGCGCTGTCGCCGGATCTGGGCAACCGGGCGAACGCCGCGTTCGGCGACGTGGTGCACAACCTTTACGGCTCAACGGAAGTCGCGGTCGCGACGGTCGCGACGCCGGAGGACTGGAAGCGCGCCCCGGGCACCGTCGGGCGTGCGCCGGTCGGCTGCCGGGTGGCGCTGTACGACGAGTTCGGCGGCAAGATCACCGAGCCCAACGTGACCGGGCGGGTGTTCGTCGGCAGCGGGCTCAGCTTCGGCGGCTACACCGACGGCCGGAACAAGGAGATCATCGACGGCTTGCTCTCCAGCGGCGACGTCGGGCATTTCGACGAGGACGGCCTGTTGTTCATCGACGGCCGCGACGACGAGATGATCGTCTCCGGCGGTGAGAACGTGTTCCCGATCGAGGTGGAGAACCTCCTGGTGGAGCGGGACGACGTGCTCGAAGCGGCGGTGATCGGCGTCGAGGACGCGGAGTTCGGCGAACGGCTCAAGGCGTTCGTGGTGCGGGCCGAAGGGTCGAGGCTGGACGTGGACGGCGTCCGCGAGTACGTGAAAGCGAATCTGGCCCGGTACAAGGTGCCGCGCGACGTCGAGTTCCTGGACCAGCTGCCGCGCAACGCGACCGGAAAGGTGTTGCGCACCAAGCTGCACTAGGCGGGCGAGTCCCAGCCGATGCCGAAGATCCCCGGCCCGAAGTCGAGTGCGATCGCATGCACGCCGCCGCTGCTGTCGAGCCGCAGCCGCCGCCGGGCCGGGGGTTCGTCGGCGCCATTCGCGTACTGCCAGCATCGGGCCGGCGCGGCCGCCGGGTCGAACCGGACTTCAAGCAGGTATTCGCGGACCGGACGGCGGAATTCGCGGTAGTGCGTGGCGCGGCAGCGCGGATACGGCGGCCCGGCGTTGACGAGCGTGTACTCGATCAGATGCGTCTCGCCGCGCTCCAGCACGCGGTCGAACAGCAGCTCGGCCACCAGGAGCCCGTGGTCGTCGTCCACCTCGGCCCGGCCGGCCCGGCAGTTGCGCACCGGCACCAGGTCCGGCACCGCGGTCGCGTCCCCCTGGGCGTACACGAGCAGCCAGCGGTCCTGACCGTCCGCGTTGGACTGGAACACCGCACGGGAGGTGACCGAGGACTGGCCGCCGTCCGCCGCGATGTCGCAGCGGTCGTGCAAGCCGACCAGTTTCAGCTGGTGCTGCTGGTCCAGCGCGTCCGGCGCGCCGACACGCTCCAGCAGCGGCTGCAGGATCTCGCGGGCGAAGGTGAGCGGTTCCTCGCCGGCTCGGTCGCGCCTGCTCGCGCCGCGCGGGCGCGGCGGCGGCAGCAGACCGAGCAGCGCGCCGTCCGGGACGTCGAGGATTTCCTCCAGCACCCGGACCGCGGACAGCGATCCGGCGCGTTCGGGCTGTCGTTTCCCGGACTGCCAGTAACTGAGCGCGGTGACGCTGACGGTCGCGCCGCGGGCGCGCAGCCGCGCCTGGATCCGGTCGAGGGAAAGCCCGCTTGCTCCGATGGCGGCGCGCAGCGCGCTCGCGAAGGCAGTCCGGGCACCTTCGCCGGTGTCCGGGCCGATCCGCCCCGCCTGCTTCCGCTGCGCCATGGTTCGCCGACCGCCCCCGCTCGTAACCGACCGTGCCGACCTCGACACAGGCACGGTAGCAGCCGTCCGAGCAGGCATTCCGCCGCGGCACTCGGACAAACGGGCTAGTACTGGCAACTGGCAATCATTGCCGTGACCTGCGCGGTCGCGCTTCCATGGCCAGGACGGACCGCGCCGCCCCCGGCGCGGCCGGCGCTTCGGCCCTCGGCTTCGCGGACCGCGCCCCGCACTTGGCCGTCGGCCGTGCCCGGAGAACCGGTGGCCCGGCCTGCCCCCAGAAGCCGGGTCACCGGTCATCCGCGTCCCGGTGCTGGCGCAACCGCCGCCGACGATCGCCGCGGGCTGCTCGCGGCCGGTCCGAATGGCGACGTTCGCCTGCTTTGCCGCGCCGACCAGCCGAATCGGACTGCTGGCGCAGGCCACGCCGGAGGGACCGGCAGCCGGCGCGCAGGCCTGGGTCGAGCGGGCGAGTCGGCGGCGCGCGCCGAACGGACAGGCGGAGCGCTGAGCGCGTCTGCGCGGTCACACGACGCCGCAGACCGGGTTACCAACCGGTAGGCTCCAGCCATGGTCCTGCGGCAGAACATCCTGATCACCGGTGCCAGTTCCGGTCTCGGAGAGGGGATGGCCCGGCAGTTCGCCGCCCGCGGCCGCAACCTCGCGCTCTGCGCCCGGCGCACCGACCGGCTCGACGAGCTGGCCGCCGAGCTGCGCGCCGGGTACCCGGGCATCACAGTGGCCACCCGTGCGCTCGACGTCACCGACCACGCCCGCGTGTTCGAGGTCTTCGACGAGTTCCGCGCCGAACTCGGCAGGCTCGACCGGGTGATCGTCAACGCCGGGCTCGGCAAGGGCCAGCCGGTGGGCACGGGCCGGTTCGACGTCAACCGGCAGACGCTCGAAACCAACCTGGTCGGCGCGGTTGCGCAGATCGAGGCCGCGGCGGGCATCTTCCGCGAGCAGAAGGACGGGCACCTCGCGGTGATCTCGTCGTTCATGGCGCTGCGCGGTTTCCCTGGCAACCTCACCGCGTACTCCGCGTCGAAGGCCGGGATCTCGGCGTTCGCCGACGGTGCCCGGCTGGAGCTGGGCCGGCTCGGGATCACCGTCACCGACGTGCGGCCGGGCTACATCGACTCCGAGATGACTGCGCGCGCAACCAAACGCAATCCGCTGATGGTGTCGGCCGAGGCCGGTGCACAGGCGTTGGTCAAGGCGATCGAAGCGGAACCGAAGCGCGCGTATGTGCCGTCGTGGCCGTGGGTGCCGCTGAGCGTCGCGATCCGGATGGCTCCGTCCGCTTTGCTGCGGAAGTTCGCCTGATGGGCGCGATCTACCTGATCCGCCACGGGCAGGCGTCGTTCGGCGCGGCGGACTACGACGCGCTGTCCCCGCTCGGCTTTGAACAGTCCGCTGTGGTCGGTGCGGAGCTGAAGCGCCGCGGGATCGAGTTCGCCCAGGTGCGCTCGGGAACGCTGGCGCGGCAACGCGATACCGCGGCGACGGCGTTGAAAGCGCTCGGTTCCGCAGCGGAAGTCGTCGAGGACGAACGGTGGAACGAGTACGACCACGTCGACATCTCGCGCCACCACGCCGACGGCGCGCCGCAACAGGACGGGCGCGAGTACCAGCGGCTGCTGGACGCCGCGCTCACCGCCTGGGTCGAGTCCGGCGAGGACGGTCCGTGTGCGGAGAGCTGGCCTGCTTTCCTCAGCCGGTGCACCGCGGCGCTGGCCGAACTGGCCGGTTCGCTGGGCAAGGGGGAGAACGGGCTGGTGTTCACCTCCGGCGGCGTGCTCGGCGCGGTCGCCGGCGCGCTGATGGGGGTGCCCGACGCCGGGCTCCGCAAGCTCAACCGCGTCACCGTCAACACCGGCATCACCAAGCTGGTGTCCGGCCGGGGCGGGGTCACTTTGTTGTCCTTCAACGAGCATCCGCACCTGGAAGGCGAGACGGCGCGGCTGCTCAGCTACCGGTAGGAGGCCGGCGTGCGGTTCGGTGAGGTCACGGTCGTGCCGGTGAACGGGCACGGGCCGGAAGACGTGGTCGTGGACAGCGAAGGCCGGGTGTACACCGGCGTGGACGACGGCCGGATCCTGCGGGTCTCGCCGGACGGACGGCGGATCGACCTGCTCGGCGACACCGGCGGCCGCCCGCTCGGCCTGGAGTTGTACGGCGACGACGAACTGCTGATCTGCGATGCCCGCGCGGGCCTGCTGACCATGCCGAGGTCCGGTGGCGAGGTGACGACGCTGGCCACCTCCGGCGCCGGGCTGGACTTCGTGTTCTGCAACAACGCCGCCGTCGCCGCGGACGGCACGATCTACTTCACGGATTCCTCGCGGCGCTTCGGCATCGACAACTGGCGCGACGATCTGATCGAGCAGACCGGCGGCGGACGGCTGCTGCGCCGCACACCGGACGGTCAGATCGATCTGCTCGCCGACGGCCTGCAGTTCGCGAACGGCGTCGCGCTGCCGCCGGACGAGTCCTTCGTGGCGGTCGCCGAAACCGGGGCCTGCCAGGTCCAGCGGATCTGGCTGACCGGTGCGCGAGCCGGCGAGCGCGACCTGCTGATCGGCGACCTGCCCGGTTTCCCGGACAACATCGCGACCGGTTCGGACGGCCTGATCTGGGTCACCGAGGCCAGCCCGCGCGTGCCCGCGCTCGACGTCGCCCGCCGGCTGCCCGCCCCGCTGCGCGCGGCGATCAGGGCGCTGCCGGCGTCGATGCAGCCCGCGCCGAAGCGGCAGGTCGGCGCGGTCGCGGTCGCGCCGGACGGGACGGTCGTGCACGAGTTCCGCGGTGAGATCCCGGGATTCCACCTGCTGGTCGGCATCCGCGAGTACCACGGCCGGTTGTGGTTCGGCTCCCTGGAAGAAAACGCGATCGCCTACACCGACTTGTGACCGGACGCGACCTGTGACGTGGTTTCGGCTGCGGGGTCGTCGGCGGGCGTGGTTTCCGTGAGGGGCCCCTTGCCGGACTTGGTTTCCCTCAAGGGGCCCTTCACGGACGTGGTTTCGCTTGCGGGGGGTCGTTGCCGGGCGTGGTTTCCGTGAAGGGCCCTCGCCGGACCAAGATCCCCTCGCCGACCCCTTCCCGGCTCAGATCAGCGGCCCGTCCACTGTGGACTGCGCCCGGCCGACCAGGCGGCGTAGAACTCCCGGTGGTCCTTGGCGGTCATCAGCAGCGCCTGGGTGATCGCCTCCAGTTCGATCGAGCTGCCCAGATCACTGTCGAGTTCGCGGGTCAGCAGCACCTTCGTCGTGGAGTACGCCAGCGCGGGCCCGTCCGCGAGCCGGCGGGCCAGCGTCGCGGCTTCCCCGGCGAGTTCGTCGTCCGGCACCACCCGGTTCGCCAGCCCGATCGCCTCGGCGCGGGCAGCGGGGAGTTTGTCGCCCAGCATCAGCAGCTCCGTCGCCCGGCCCAGTCCGACGAGGCGCGGCAGCAGGTACGCCGAGCCCATGTCCGCGCCGGCCAGCCCGACCTTCGTGAACAGGAAGGCGAACTTCGCCGATTCGGCCAGCAGCCGGAAGTCGCTGGCCAGCGCGAGCACCGAACCGGCGCCCGCGGCGACGCCGTTGATCGCGGCGATGATCGGGATCGGCGTCTCGCGCATGGCTTTCACCACCGCGCCGGTCATCCGGGTGAACTCCAGCAGTTCGGCGGTGTCCATTTTCTGCAGTTCGCCGATGATTTCCTCGACGTCGCCGCCGGAGCAGAACCCGCGGCCCTTCCCGGTCAGCACGAGCACCCGCACGTCGCCGCGGTGCGGCAGTTCGGCGACGAGGTCGCGCAGGTCGGCGTACACGTCGAAGGTGAGCGCGTTGAGCTTCTCCGGCCGGTCGAAGGTCACCGTCGCGACCCCGTCGTCCACCGTGAACTCGAAGTGCTCCCACGATTCCGTGATCGGGGCGCTGGCTCGGAACGGGCTCATTTCTGGATTCCTCCACCGTCGAGTACGAGGGTCTGTCCGTTGATCGCGGCCGCCGCCGGGTCGGCGAAAAACGCGACCGCGAAAGCGATTTCGTCTGGTTCGAGCAACCGGCCGAGCGGCGTGGCGGCGGCGAGCGCGGATTCGGCGGCGGCTTCGTCGCGGCCGGTGCGCTCCTGGATCCGGCTGATCGACGCCGCGGTCATGTCGGTGCGGACGAACGCCGGGCACACCGCGTTCGACGTGATGCCGGTGCCGGCGACCTCCGCCGCCACGGCCCGCATCAGGCCGACCGCCGCGTGCTTGGACGCGGTGTAGCCCGAGGTGTAGCGCGCTCCCGCGAGACCGGCGGTCGAGGCGACGGTCACGATCCGCCCGAAGTCGCGTTCGCGCATGCCCGGCAGCACCGCACGGGTGCACAGGAACGCGCCGGTCGCGTTCACCTCGAACTGGCCGCGCCACTCGTCGACCGATGTCTTCGCCAGCGGTGCGCTCGACGAAACCCCCGCGTTGTTCACCAGGACGTCCACCGGTCCGACCTGGGCGAAATACGCCTGGACGGCGGATTCGTCGGTGACGTCGCAGTCGGCGCGGCCGGGGGAGTGCACGGTCGCGCCGGCTCGCCGGAACCGTTCGGCGACGGCCGCGCCGATGCCCCGGGTGCCGCCGGTGATCACGACCACGCGCTCGGAAAAACTGCTCACCGGCAAAAGCTACACTGCAGCGGGCTGTGGTGTATAGAGTTGTCCCGTGCCCGACACCGAACCCGCCCGTACGCCCCAGGAGCTCGTGATGACGCTGCTGGGCAGCTACGTGCGCCCGCGCGAGACGCGTCGCGTGTGGTCCGGCGGCCTGGTCGCGCTGCTGCACGAGCTGGGGTTCTCGGACGGTGCGGCGCGGATCGCGCTGACCCGGCTGGTGCGCCGCGGCCTGCTGTCGCGGCACCGCGACGGACGGCTGGTGCACTACTCGCTGACCCCGCGCACAGTCGCCCTGCTGGACGCGGGGGACCGGCGGATCTTCGGCCTCGGCCGCCGCGCCGAACCGGCCGGCACCTGGACCGTGCTGTGGCAGAACATCCCGGAAACCCGCCGCCAGTCCCGGGAACGGCTGGTGCGGCGGCTGCGGTTCCTCGGGTTCGGCCCGGTCCAGGACGGCACCTGGCTGGCCCCGCACGACCGCGAGGAGGAGGTGCTCGCGCTGCTCGCCGAACTCGATGTCGAAGAGCACGCGGGCCTGATGCTCGGCTCGCCGTCGAAGGCGCTCGACGTCCGCCGCTTGGCCGGCCGCGCCTGGGACCTGGACGGCCTCTCCGCCCGCTACGCCGCGTTCGTCGCCGAATTCGGCGACTGCCCGATCGACCTGGACGACGCGTCCGCGTTCGCCGTGCGCACCCGGCTCGTGCACACCTACCGCGAATTCCCTTCACTCGACCCGGAACTGCCCGCCGACTTGATTCCCGCGCCGGGCACCCGGGCCGCGGCGGTCAAGCTGTTCCACGATCTCTACGCCGCGCTCGCCCCACCCGCGCAGCGCCATTTCGACCAAGCCCTGTCCACGAGATGAGGAACCTGATGACCGGAACCAGCGACACCCAAGCGGCGCTGAGCTACACGTCCTATCTGGCACTGGACGAGGTGCTGGCCGCGCAGCGGCCGCGCTCGGAGGAGCACGACGAACTGCTGTTCATCGTGATCCACCAGGTCTACGAGCTGTGGTTCAAGCAGATCCTGCACGAGGCCGCGTTCCTGCAGGAGAACCTGGAAGCGGGCAACACCGCGCACTCGATCCGCACGCTGCGCCGCATCCTCACCGTGCTGAAGGTGGTGGTCGCGCAGATCGACGTGCTGGAGACGATGACGCCCAGCCAGTTCGCCAGCTTCCGCGCCCGGCTCGACGCGTCCAGCGGCTTCCAGTCCGGCCAGTTCCGCGAATTGGAGGCGGTGCTCGGCCGTCGGGACGAGCGGGTGTTCGCGCACTACCCGGACGGCGGCGAGCAGCGCACCCGGATCGCCGGCGCGATGGCGCGCCCCTCTGTGTTCGACTCGTTCCTGACCTACCTGTCCGGCCACGGCTACCCGGTGGACACCAGCCGCGACGTGACCCGTCCGCTGGAGCCGTCCGCCGAACTGCAGGAAGTGCTGCTGAAGGTGTACCACGACGACGGCGGGCCGTCGGTGGTCGCCGAAGCGCTGGTGGACCTCGACGAGGGCCTGCAGGAATGGCGTTACCGGCACGTGAAGATGGTCGAGCGGACGATCGGCGACAAGACCGGCACCGGCGGCTCGTCCGGCGCGGCTTACCTGCGCACCACCCTGTTCGCGCCGATGTTCCCGGACCTGTGGGCCGTCCGGAGCCGGCTGTGACCACACTGGAATCCCTGCGCGCCAAGGACAACGCGCTCGCCCCGCATTACTCCAGGTTCCGCGTCGCGGACCGGCTGCTGCTGTCCGCGCATTCGCACCAGGCGTGGCCGGACGTGGCCGAAGAAGGCTTGCGCGAAGCGTTCGCCGACGCCGCGGAGGAAGTGGACGAGAAGTGGGGCCGGGCGTTCGCGAAGGCGGACCGGCTGCGCGACGGGTTCCGCCAGTGGCTGTCGGACCCGCACGGCGACTACGCGCTCGGCCAGAACACCCACGAGCTCGTGCTGCGGTTCCTGTCCGCGATCGAGCTGAGGAAGCGGCCGCGGCTGGTGACCACGGACGGCGAGTTCCACACGCTGCGCCGCCAGCTGGCGCGGCTGGCCGAGGAAGGCGTCGAGGTGGTCCGGGTGCCCGCGGCCCCGGTCGCGACCCTGGCTGAACGGCTGGCCGACCAGGTGGACGACCGGACCGCCGCGGTGCTCGCCTCGGCGGTGCTGTTCGAGACGTCCTGGATCGTGCCTGGCCTCGCGCACCTGGCCGACACCTGCCGCAGCCGGTCGGTCGAGTTGGTGGTCGATGCCTACCACGCGGTCGGCGCGGTCCCGTTCCTGCTGCACGACCTCGGCCTCACCAACGCTTGGGTGCTCGGCGGCGGATACAAGTACCTCCAGCTCGGCGAAGGCAACTGCTTCCTGCGGCTGCCCGCGCACGCGCAGGAGCTGCGCCCGGTCATTACCGGCTGGTACGCGGAATTCGGCGCGCTCGCGGACGAACGACGGCCGGGCGAAGTCGCGTACGCGCCCGGCGGCGACCGGTTCGCCGGTGCGACGTACGACCCGTCGAGCCATTACCGGGCAGTACGGGTGCAGGAGTTCTTCGCCGGACAGGGGCTCACCGCGGAGTTCCTGCGCGAGGTGTCGCTGCATCAGGTCGGGCTGCTGGCCCGGCGCTTCGACGAGCTGGGACTGCGCGACGACGTTGTCACGCGGGACCGCGAGACCCCGGCCGAGGGCTTCGGCGGCTTCCTTTCGTTGCGCAGCCCGGTCGCCGGGCAGCTGTGCGAGCGACTGGCCGCGCGCGGCGTCCGCACCGACAGCCGCGGGCACTACCTGCGTTTCGGCCCCGCGCCGTACCTGTCGGATGAACAACTCGAGACGGCGATGTCCACGCTCCGGGAAGCTGTGGCAGATCTCGGGTGAGAAGCGACCGGAGGCGGGTGGTGGCCCGCAAACCGGCGAAGTAGGTTGACGGTGTGCACTGCGGATCGCGGGCAACCCCCGCTCCCCGGTGCACACCGTTCGCATATCAGCGCGGCCACAAACCGCGTAGGAGACAAAGGAGTCACCACCGTGACCGACGGAGTGTTCGGACGGCACAGCGGCCATGAACAGGTCGTGTACTGCCACGACGAGGCCAGCGGGCTGAAAGCCATCATCGGCATCTACTCCACCGCTCTGGGCCCGGCCCTGGGCGGCACTCGGTTCTACCCGTACGCCACCGAGGACGCCGCGCTCGACGACGTCCTCGCGCTCTCCAAGGGAATGGCGTACAAGAACGCGCTCGCCGGGCTTGACCTGGGCGGCGGCAAGGCCGTCATCCTCGGCGACCCGAGCACCCTCAAGTCCGAAGCGCTCCTGCGCGCCTACGGCCGGTTCGTCGAATCGCTCGGCGGCCGCTACATCACCGCCTGCGATATGGGCACCTACGTGCACGACATGGACATCGTCGCCCGCGAGACCCGCCACGTCACCGGCCGCTCGCCGGAAGACGGCGGCGCGGGCGACTCTTCGGTGCTCACCGCTTTCGGCGTGTACCAGGGCATGCGTGCCTCCGCGGAGCAGATGTGGGGCACTCCCGAGCTGGGCGGACGGCGCGTCGGCGTCGCGGGCGTCGGCAAAGTGGGGCACCTCCTGGTCGGCCACCTGGTGGAGGCGGGTGCGCAC
Organism: Amycolatopsis benzoatilytica AK 16/65; assembly: GCF_000383915.1. NCBI lineage: Bacteria > Bacillati > Actinomycetota > Actinomycetes > Pseudonocardiales > Pseudonocardiaceae > Amycolatopsis > Amycolatopsis benzoatilytica. The sequence goes on along the minus strand of NZ_KB912942.1, from coordinate 4,464,520 downwards.
GTCGTCGTCACGGACGTCGCGGAGCAGGCCGTGGAGCGCACCCGTGCGGCATACCGAGGCGTCGAGGTGGTGTCCGATGTGGACGCGATGATCGGCGCCGAGCTGGACGTCTTCGCGCCGTGCGCGATGGGCGGCGTGCTCACCGACGAGACGGTGGCCGCGCTGCGCGCGCAGATCGTCTGCGGGGCGGCCAACAACCAGCTCGCGCATCCCGGCGTGGACAAGCTGCTCAACGACCGCGGCATCCTGTTCGCGCCGGACTACCTGGTCAACGCCGGCGGCGTGATCCAGGTGGACGACGAGCGGCACGGCTTCGACTTCGCCCGCGCCCAGCGCAAGACGGCGGCCATCTTCGACACCACTAAAGCGGTGTACGAACTCGCGAAGGCCGACGGAGTGCCCCCGGCCGCCGCGGCGGACCGGCTGGCCGAGCGCCGGATGGCGGACGTCGGGCGGCTGCGGTCGATCCTGACTGTGTAGTTCCCGAAACGCAGTTCCCGAAACGCAGTGAAAGGCCCCTTGCCGGAACCAGATTCCGGCAAGGGGCCCTTCACGGACTTGTGACGCGGGGGCGGGCTCAGCCGCTCTTGCGACGGAACGTGCGCTTGTTCGCGGCGGGCCCGTGCGCGTGCTGGCCGGACTGCCCGGCGTTCTCGTGGGCGGCGCCCTCGCGGGCCTTCGCCTGCTTGCGCTCGAGCGCCTCGCGGAACTTCCGCTTGACGTCGCCCTCCTCGTCGCTGGGTGCCGGTTGCGCTTCACTCATGGCTGACCTCCGAAGGGGGATGACGTCCTACCCCGTCAGACTGGCGCCAACCGGACGCGTTGGCGAGCCATTTCAGGGCGACGCCACCCGGCGGTGGCCGGGTTCGGCGGGCCGGCGCGGCAACGGCACGGCCGCTGGGGGAGCTGCCGGGCCGAGCTGCCGGACAGCTCGCCAGACCGCGCCGGAGACCAGCCCGAGAACCAGCGCACCAGCCAAAACCAGGGCGACCCAGCCGGTCGAGGCGTCGAAGAGCAGGTCGCCGGAGCGGCCGTAGTCGAAGCCGGACAGCACTGCCCAGCCGACCACGGCGACGCCGGCTGCCGCGAGCGGGGTCGTGATCACCGCCACTGCGGCGACCACGACGGCGACCGCCGCCGCCGAGTAGCCGGGATGCGCGGCGGCCCCGGCCAGGTCCGCCGCGATCGCGGCCGCCACTGTCGCCGCACAGCCGAGCGGGAAACCGAACCCGCCGGCCAGCCGTCCTTCGGTACGCATCGCGCCAGTGCACTCCGGCAACGGTGCGGAACCCGCGTCCGCGGACGGCTTCCGTACGCGTCGGGGCGCGATTTTGACGGCTTCTTGACGACCGGTCAGGCGGATCGGGCAGTTGCCCGGACGATGGCGTCCACAATGTCCGGCCAGAGCGGTTCGGGCAGGTCGTGGCCCATTCCGGGGAAAACGACCAGTTCCGCGTCCGGGATCGCGGCCGCGGTGGCCTTGCCGCCGCTGACGTCGATCATCGGATCCGCGTCGCCGTGCACCACGACGGCCGGCACCGCGACGGCGCGCAGTCGCTCGGTGCGGTCGCCGGAAGCCGCGACCGCGGCCGCCTGGCGCTGCATCCCGACCGGATGCCGAGCCCGGTCGTAGCCGCGGGTCGCCTTGTGCCGCAAGAACTCCTCGGTCGCCGGATACCCGGGCGAGCCGGTCACCCGGTAGTTCGCGATGCTCTGCTCGATCGCGGCTTCGCGCGTCGTCGCGGGGGCGCCGGTGAGCGTCGCCAACGCGGCCGGGGAGATCTGGCCGACCGACGGGTCGCCCGTGGTCGACATGATCGACGTGACGCTCAGCAGCCGGCCCGGGTGGTCGATCGCGAGCTGCTGCACGATCATCCCGCCCATCGACGCGCCCACCACGTGCGCCTTGGCGAAGCCGAGCGCGTCGAACAGCCCGACCGTGTCGTCGGCGAAGTCGGAAAGCCGGTACGGCGGCTCGGCGGTGCCCGCGACGATGTCCGGGATCGCCGGTTCGCCCAGCTCGTCCAGCCAAGTGGACAGACCGGCGTCGCGGTTGTCGAACCGGACGACGAAGAAGCCGCGGCTCGCGACCAGCTCGCAGAAACCCTCCTCCCAGGTGATCATCTGGGCGCCGAGCCCCATCACCAGCACGACCGGCGGCCGTGCCGGGTCGCCGAACGTGTCGTATTCGAGTTCGAGGCCGTTGGCCTGCGCGCGTGGCATGACCAGATCATGCCTCAGCGCGCGGGACGGAGGTGGCCGCGCCGGGCGGAATCCGGCTACCGTGCAGCCATGCCCGTTTCTCCGGAGTGCCCCCGGTCCCGTTCGGGCACGCTCACCGCGGAGAAGGTGATCGACGCGGCGGTGGCGCTGACCGTCGAGCGCGGCTTGGACAACTGGACGCTGCGTCAGCTGGCCGCGGCGATCGGTGCGTACCCGGCGGTCGTGTACCACCATGTCGGCGACCGCGACGCGGTGGTGTGCGCGGTGCTGGACCGCGTGGTCGGCCAGCTGGAGCTCCCGGACGGCGAACTGGGCTGGCAGGAGTGGTTCGCCGAGTTGCTGTCCGGGCTGCGCGATCTGCTGCGCCGGCATCCGGGCACCGCGCGCCGGATGGCGACGTTCGGACCGTCTGTCGAAGCGGCCGCACCGACCCTGAACCAGGGGGTGCGGATGCTGCTCGACGCCGGTTTCGGCGAGGAGAGCCCGTTGGCGTACACGCTTCTCACCGCCACCGCGTGCCAGTTCGTCGCGCTGGAGGACGACCGCAACTGCAGCCCGGCGTTGCGGCTGAACACCACCGACGACTACGCCGCGTACCGCGACCGCGACGATCTGCCCGGCATGGCCGAGCACGGCCGGGCGATGCATCGGCTGCTCACGGATCCGGAGCACGCCGCCAGCTACCACTCGCGGCTGTTCGACGCCGCGGTCGGCCGCTGCCTCGACGGGCTAGCTTGCCGTCTTGCGCAATTGCGGGCCGGCTGAGACGCGAAACTGCTCCGCGAGGACGCGCGCACTGGGCCGTCCGCGTGGTCGTGCTGAAAAGTCCGTCGCCCGCTGAGCGATCTGGCCCCGATTCGGCCCGTTCGCGGCGTAGCGTGGAGAAGTACCGGGGGCACTGCCTCCGGAAGGGGCTCCCGGCACTTTCCTCCCCCCTCGTGGTGCCGGGGGCTTCCCTTCCGGTCCGCGGTTCAGTGCCGCGGCGCGTGCTGGATCGCCGGGAAGACCTGCGCCACCACGGTCACCAGCGATTTGCTCAGCAGCGTGTGCACCTGGTGCCGGTCCAGCGAGCCATGCACCAGCCACTCCCGGCCGGCCGCCTTCACCATGCCGGCGAACGCGCGCACCGCGGCGTTGAGCTGCTCGCCGTGCGCGCTTTCCCTGGACAGCCCGACCGCTTCCAGCACCCGGTCCGCCGAGGCGCGGTCCGCCTCGGCGACGATCCGGTCCACCTCCGGGTCACGGCCGATGCCCTCCGGCGCGATCGCGGCGAGCCAGAGCTTCTCCTGCCCGCGCACCATGTCCAGCAGCCAGTTGATGGCCGCGTCGACCCGCATTTCCAGCGGGCCGTCCGGCAGGATCTGCACGGCGAGCCGCGGCACGGTCAGCGCGCGCCGCACGATTTCCAGGTACAGCTCCCGTTTCGTGCCGAAGTAGTGGTTGATCAGCCCGCGCGCCACCCCCGCCGCGGCTGCGATGTCCGAAGTGGACACTTCCGAGTACGGACGTTCGCCGAACAGCCGCGCCGCGCAGGCGTAGATCTGCTCCCTGCGCTCGTCCGGTTCGAGTCTCCGCCACTTCGGCGCCGGGTCGGTGCTCATGGCTCCAGTTTCGCATGGTCGGTTCCGGGCGGCGGATTAATCGGGCCGGATGTCGCCCGGGGGCCACCATCGGTGGCTACCCCCGGGTACGGGTTGACGGCGGTCAGTCCGGGAGCTCGACCGGTGCGAGATCGGCGAACCGGTCGCCCGGACCGGGATTCGCCGCGTCGGTCGCGCCGCCGAAGTGCCGCAGCACGCCCCACACCGCGTTCAGCGCGGTCTGCACCGCGCCCTCGGCCCAGCCGGCGGTCCACGAGATGTCGTCGCCGGCGAGGAACAGCCCGCGGTAGCGCTCGGGCAGCGAATCCTGCACGAAGTGGGTGAAAAGCCGGTGCTGGTAGCGGTAATGGCCGGGAAGGTTCGCCTTGAACGCGCCCATGAAATGCGGTTCGGCCTCCCAGGACACGGTGACCGGGTCGCCCACGATGTGCCGGCGCACGTCCACGCCCGGGTAGATCTCGCGCAGCGACTGCAGCATCACCTCGACCCGGTCGGACACGCTGAGCGGAAGCCACTTCAGCGAATCGTCTGCCCAGGTGTAGGAAAGGCAGATCACCGCGGGCCGGTCCGGGTCGTCGCCGAGCAGGTAGGTGCCGCGCGGCATCCGGTCGGTGAGCGTCATGCTCATCGTGTCGCGGCCGGTGGCCGGGTCCGGGTCGAGCCAGAACGGGCGGTCGACCGGCACGAACACTTTGGAGCTGGCCATGTAATGGGTGCGCTCGATGGCGGTCCAGTGGTCGATCGGGAACAGCGCTTCGTCGCATTCGATCTTGGACAGCAGCATCCAGCTCTGCGCGGTGAACACCGCCGCGCCGAACGTGCGGATGTGCCCGGACTGGTCGGTCACGGTGATGTTGTTCGGCGCGGTGCGGTGCAGCCGGGTCACGCCCGGGCGCGGCCGGCCGTTTTCGTGCAGCGCAGCCAGACTGGTGCCGGCCGGCCAGTGCGCCAGCCGCTCCGGTACGCGCTCCCACAGCCGGTGCGGGAGCTGCTCGCTGCCGCCGGCGATGCTGCGGTGTTCGTCGTCCGCGCCGGTGTAGACGACGCGAAGGATCTCGAGGATCGAGTTCGGGAAGTCGGTGTCCCAGCCGCCAGTGCCGAATCCGACCTGGCCGAAGATCTCTCGGTGCTGAAAGGACGAAAAAGCCGGGGAGTCGCAAAGGAATCCGTAGAACGTCTGGTTGTCCAGCCGAGGCACCAGGTCATTCCAGATCCGCTTGATCGCCGGGACGTCGCGGTCGCGGATCGCCTTCTGCATCTCGGCGAACGAAGCATGGTCGTCGAGCGTCCGCTGCCAGGCATCGGCGACTTCGCCGTACACGCCGGGCAGATCTTCCGGCGTGCGCGCGTAATGGCTCTGGCCCTTGAGGTCGACCACCGTGCTCGGCGTCGCCGGCGAAAGCGGATTGGGGAACGGCGTGGTCTCCAGCCCCACCTTGTCGATGTAGTGGAACAGCGAGGTGGAGGACGGCGGGAATCGCATCGCGCCCATCTCGGCGACCACGTCGTCGGGCAGCCCCGGGAAGCGGTGCGTGCGCAGCCGCCCGCCGAGCCCGTCGATCTCGTACAGGACCGGCCGCAGCCCGAGCTTCATCAGTTCGTAGCCGGTCACGATCCCGGACAGCCCGCCGCCGATCACCGCGACCTCGGTGCCGTGCGCCCGCTCCGGCACCGAGCCGAGCCCGGCCGGGTGCGCCAGGTAATCGTCGTAGGCGAACGGAAAATCGGGGCCGAACATCGTGATCGGCTTGCCGGCCGGCTCCTCGGCGTGGAGCGCGGCGGGAACTGCGGAGGTCATGCCCGGGGTCCTTCGGTGAGAGAGCGGTAGAGCGACGGCCGCCGGTCGGCCAGGTACGGGGTTTCGGCGCGCGTCCTGGCGAGCACGGCCGGATCGACTTCGGCGAACAGCAGTTGGGGACCGTCGCCCGCCTTCGCGACCACTTCGTCCGGCGACGCGACGGTGGAACGACCGCAGTAGGTCAGCTCGCCTTCGACATCGCACCGGTTCGCGTACACGACATACAGCTGGCTTTCGTGCGCACGGACCGGAACGACCAGGTCCGCGATGCGTTCGTACGGGCGCATCAGCGCGGTGGGCACGAGCAGCACCTGCGTGCCGGCCAGCGCGTGCGCGCGGACCAGCTCGGGGAATTCGACGTCATAGCAGATCAGCAGACCGACCCGGACGCCGTTGAACTCGGCCTGTACCACCGGTGTGTCGCCGGCGGAGAACTGGCCGCGGTCGAGGTCGCCGAACAGATGGGTCTTGCGGTAGTTGGCGAGCCGTTCCCCTTGCGGAGACAGCAGTTGCACCGAGTTGTAGACCGCGTCGCCGTCCCGTTCGGGATAGCCGTACAGCAACCCGACGCCGTGCTCGGCCGCGAGTGCGCCCAGTTCGACGGCCATCGGCCCGTCGGCTGCCTCGGCTCGCTGCGCGACCGCCGCCGCGCCGATGTGGTAGCCCGTGGTGCCCATCTCGGCGGTGACGACCAGTTCGGCGCCCTTCTCCGCGGCGGCGGCCAACGCCTGCGGCAGCCGCGCGTGCGGCCCCTGGTGGACAGCGATGATCATCGGACCTCCGCGAGTCGCGAGCGACGGACCCCGTAGCCGAAGTACAGCGCGAGGCCGAGCAGCATCCACCCGCCGAACACGATCCAGGTCGCGCTGTCGAGGCTGAACATCATGTAGGCGCAGCAGGCCACTCCGAGCAGCGGCGTGACCGGCGCGAACGGCACCCGGAACGAGCGCTGCGCGTCCGGGCGGCGCTTGCGCAGGATCAGCACCGCGATGTTGACCAGCCCGAACGCGAACAGCGTGCCGATGCTCGTCGCGTCGGCGAGCTTGCCGAGCGGGACGAACGCCGCCAGCACCGCCACGAAAGCGGACACCACGAGCGTGTTGGTGCGCGGCACGCCGCTCTTCGGGTGCACTGTGGACAGTGCACTGGGCACGAGACCGTCCCGCGACATGGCGAACAGGATGCGGGTCTGTCCGTAGAGGACGGTGAGGACGACGCTGGAGATCGCCACGAGCGCGCCGATCGCGAGCAGGATCGCCCACCACGGGTTGTCCGAGATGGTCGTCAGCACGTGCGAGAGCGCAGCTTCCTTGTCGCCGAACTGCTGCCAGGGAAGCGCCCCGATCGCGGCGACCGCGACCAGGCAGTACAGCACGGTGACGATGCCGAGCGACAGCAGAATCGCGCGCGGCAGGTCCCGCTGCGGGTTGCGCGCCTCTTCTCCCGCGGTCGACGCCGCGTCGAACCCGATGTAGGAGAAGAACAATTTCGCCCCGCCCGCGCTCATCCCGGCCAGCCCGAGCGGCAGGAACGGGGTGTAGTTCCGCGCCCGCACAGCGGTGAACGCGATCGCGCAGAACAGCACGAGCGTGCCGATCTTGACCACGACCATGACCGCGTTGGCCCGCGCGCTTTCTTTCGCGCCGGAGAGCAGCAGCACCATCGCGAGGAGCACGACGACGATCGCCGGGATATTGACGAGCCCGCCGTCGCCGGGCGGCCCGCTGAGCGCGTCCGGCAGGGAGATGCCGAAGGCGAGGTGCAGCAGTTCGTTGACGTACTGCCCCCAGCCGACCGCGACCGAGGCGACGGAAACGCCGTACTCGAGGATCAAGCACCAGCCGCACACCCACGCGACGAGTTCGCCGAGAGTGGCGTACGCGTAGGAGTAGGACGAGCCGGACAGCGGGATCATCCCGGCCAGCTCGGCGTAGGAAAGCGCGGAGAACAACGCGGTGATCCCGGCCAGCACGAAGGAGACGATGACCGCGGGCCCGGCGACCGGGACCGCCTCGCCGAGCACCACGAAGATCCCGCTGCCGAGGGTCGCGCCGATGCTGAGCATGGTCAGCTGGCTGAGCCCGAGCGTCCGCTTGAGCGGCCCGTGCCCGGCCTCCGCGACCAGGTCGGCCACCGGTTTGCGGCGCAACAGGGCAGTGCCGAGCGGGCTCCGCGCGGGACTGGAGGTGCTCACTGAGCGGCTCCTAGCGATTCAATGTGACGGCGATGTCGGCTGCGAGCCACCGTATCGATCGAAAACTGCCCCGAAAACCGCGATCCATTGTGATTCGGGAAAGCTGAGAAGTGATTCATTGTGCTCTCGGGTCGGGTTCGTGCGGGGGTGCTGTGGTGCTGTCTGTGGGGTTCTACGGCAGGCTGGCACCGGGCGCGGTTCGCGGCCATTTCGCGGCCGGTTCCGGGCGGCGAGGACGACCGGCCCGGCGCTGGACCGTTGTTCACTGTAAGTGATCGGGGAGCGGGTCGGCCGGCGGTGGGGGGGTGCGGAGGGGACGCCGAAGCCGCGAAGGGGCTTGGAGCAGGGCTTGACCCGGGGGCGAACGCGGCTGGGCGATTGCGGCGAGGCGAACGCGGCTGGGCGAACGCGGCTGGGCGATTGCGGCCAGGGACGCGCGAGGAACCGCGATCGCGGTGTGTGCGCGAGTCCTGCCCGGCATCGACAGTGCGCGTCGCGGCGATCCGGCCGGCGGCACCCGGCCGGTTTCCCTACTCGGCAGGCACTTCCGGTAAGAGCAGCGTGAACGTCGGCGGATTCGGCTGCGACAACCGCAGGCGGCCGCCTTCTGCTTCGGCCAGGCTGCGGGCCAGGCGGAGGCCGATGCCGTGCCCGACCGGGGTGTCCTCGGCGAACGGGTCGCGTTCGCCGAGGTCCGGCCCTTCGTCCACGACGTCCACGGCCAGCGCTCCGCCGGTGTCCCGGGCGCGGACGGTGATCGTGCCCACGCCATGGTTGATGGCGTTGTCGAGCAGGACCGCGAGGATCTGCCGGACGGCGGCGGCCGAGGCGCGCGCCGGCGGCGGGTCGGCGATCTCCAGTTCCACCGTGCGGCCGTCGGGCAGCGCGGCATCGCGCAGTTCGTTCAACAGCGACAGGAGGTCCAGCTCGTCGCGCGGGGTGCGGCGTTCCCGGGAAAGGGCGAGCAGGTCTTCTACGGTGCGTTCCAGCCGGTCCGCCGACGTGATTCCGGCACGGATGGCCGCGTACGGGTTCCGGCCGGGGGTTTCCAGCGCGGACTCCAGCTGCAGGCGCAGCCCGGCCAGCGGCGTGCGCAGCTGATGCGACGCTTCGGCGGAGAAGGCACGTTCGCGTTCCAGCGTCTCGCCGATCCGGGCCGCGGTCGCGTCCAAGGCCGACCCGACCCGGTCGATTTCCGTGATGGCCGAGCGGGGCGAGCGGGCGGTGAAATCGCCTTCGCCCAGCCGCGCGGCGGCACCGGCCAGGTCTTCGAGCGGGCGGGTCAGCCGGGCGGCGATGCGGCGCGCCACCAGCCAGCTGGCGAGCACCGCGGCGATCGCGCAGATGCCCATCACCAGCCAGGAGACGCCGACGTCCCGGGTCAGCGCGGACCGGGGGAGCGCCGCCCGCACGATGCCGGTGAGGTGCGCGCCGGTCAGCACCGGCACGGCCAGCACATCCTCGTCGCCGACTTTCTGGTTCAGCATGTCGCTGCGCGTGTTGGCGACCCCGCGCACGACGTCGTCGGCGACCGGCGGCCCTCCGCCGGCGAGCAGCCGGCCGCTGGGGTCGTAGACGCTGACCTCGGCGCCGTCGTCGTTTTCCGGCACCCGCACGGGACGACCCTTGGCGAGTGCGTCGGACACCAGGACGGCGGCACCGTCTGCGGCACGCTCCAGCGCGGCGGTGGTGTGCGTGCGGAAATACCACAGCACGCCGACCGCGAGCGGCAGCCCGAACAGAGTCGTCGCCAGGACAGCGGCCAGGACGGTGAGCGTCACGATCCGGCGGCGCACCCGGTCAGCCCTCCTCGAGCCGGTACCCGTGCCCGCGCAAGGTGGCGATCCTCGGGACTTCGTGCGGCGACTCGGCGGCCGCGGCGAGCTTCCGGCGCAGGGCGGCGATGTGCACGTCGAGCGTCTTGGTGGAGCCGTGCCAGTGCGAGTCCCAGACCTCGGACATCAGCGTGTCGCGGCTGACCGCCTGCCCGGGCTGGGCAGCCAGCCGGGCGAGCAGGTCGAACTCGCGCGCCCGCAACGAGACCTCGCGGCCGCCGAGGCTGACCCGGCGGCTCGCGGTGTCGACCTCCAGCGCGCCGATCCGCACCACCGGCGTCGACGGCGCGGCCGGCGATCCGCGGCGGAGGTGCGCGCGCACCCGGGCGAGCAGTTCGGCCAGCCGGATCGGCTTGGTGAGGTAGTCGTCGGCACCGGCCTCGAGCCCGACCACGACGTCCATCTCGTCCGCCCGCGCGGTCAGGATCACCAGCACCGCGCCCGGCATCGCCGAACGCAGCCGCCGGCACACCTCGATGCCGTCGATGTCGGGCAGGCCCAGGTCCAGCAGCACGAGGTCGGCCGCGGTCTCGCGGAGCGCGCTCCGCCCGTCCCGGCACCATTGCACTGTGTGGCCGTGCCCGCGCAGCGCGGAGTCGAGGACGCTGCCGATCGCCGCGTCGTCCTCCACCACCAGTACCTTCGCCATGCCGGAAGCCTAACCGGAGCCGTTCCGGCCCGTCCGCTCGTCCACAGTGGACGTCCAGCGCGGAGAGGCCGAGGTCGGGCATAGTGGCTGCATGCTCGGTCTGTATCCGGAACTCGATCCGTACGATCACGGGATGCTGCCGGTCGGCGACGGCAACACGCTGTATTGGGAGGAATGCGGCAATCCCGAAGGCAAAGCGGTCGTTTTCCTGCACGGCGGGCCAGGCGGCGGCGCCTCCGTGCGGCATCGCAGGCTGTTCGACCCCGAGCAGTACCGGATCGTGCTGTTCGACCAGCGGGGCTGCGGGCGGAGCACCCCGCACTGCAGCGAGCCGGACGTCGACCTGACCGTCAACACCACCTGGCATCTGGTGTCCGATATGGAGCAACTGCGCAAGCACCTCGGCATCCAGCGGTGGCAGCTGTTCGGCGGCTCCTGGGGCAGTGTGCTCGCGCTCGCCTACGCCGAGACGCATCCGGAGCGAGTGACCGAGCTGATCCTGCGCGGGGTCGCGACGCTGCGACTCAAAGAGGTGCAGTGGCTCTACGGCGGCGGCGCGGCGTGCCTGTTCCCGGAAGCGTGGTCGCGGTTCCTCGCGCCGGTGCCGTACGCGCGCCGCGGCGGCGATCTGCTCGAGGTGTACCACGAGCTGCTCAACCACCCGGACCCGAACGTGCACGGACCGGCCGCGCTCGCCTGGAGCCGCTGGGAAGGCGAGACGGTGAAGTTCACGCCGCGCGACGAGGTGGTCGCCGCGTTCAGCGAGCCGGAGTTCGCGCTCGCCATCGCCCGGATCGAGAACCACTACTTCCGGCACGGGGGCTGGCTCGCTCCTGACCAGCTGATTCGCGGGGCGGGGAAGCTCGCGGGCATTCCGTGCGTTCTGGTCCAAGGCCGCTACGACGTGGTCACCCCTGCCACCACCGCCTGGGAACTCGCACAGGTGCTGCCGGGCGCGGAGCTGAAGATGATCGGCGACGCCGGGCACGCCTTCGACGAACCGGGCACACTGCACGAGTTGATCAGCGCCACCGATCGGTTCGCGGCGCGGCGGGAGGGCACGCCGGAGCTGCCGAGCGCGCACCTCGAACGAAAGGAAACCCGAATGCTTTTCGGTGACGAGCACGTCCGCCGCTATGAGGAGACCGATGGCGAGGTCGGCCACGACTGGCAGGAAGGCGTGCCGACGCTGGTGCTCACCACGAAGGGCCGCAAGACCGGGCAGGACCGGAAGTTCGCCCTGATCTACCAGGAGGACGACGGGAACCCGGTGATCGTGGCCTCCAAGGGCGGCGCGGCGAACCACCCCGGCTGGTACCTGAACCTGCAGGAGAACCCCGAGGTGGGCGTGCAGGTGCGGGCGGACAAGTTCACCGCCCGGGCTCGCACCGCGACCGGCGAGGAGCGCGCCCGGTTGTGGGAGAAACTGGCCAAGGTGTGGCCCGCTTACAACGAGTACCAGACGAAGACCGACCGGGAGATCCCGGTGGTGGTGCTCGAGCGGGTGTGATCCGCACCGCGTCCGGTACAGGTGCGGCGCCCAACCGGAGCGTCTTCCGCTACGAATGACGCTCATGGCGCTGCGCACCCGGACCCGAGACCGCTGGACCCCGCTCGAGGGGGAGCTGCTCGGCTTCCGCGGGATGCAGGCGTACGGCAGGCGGTTCGCCCGCTCCGGCCGAGGTGCCTGGTACCACTTCGCGATCGAAGTCGTGTGGCAGCTGCTCGTGCTGACGAGCCGGTTCCGCGTGCGCGGCGCGCGGAACATCCCGGCCTCGGGCGGGGTCGTGGTGGCGTCCAACCACCTGTCCTTCGCCGACCCGACCACGCTGACCGCGTTCTGCCTCGGCGCCGGCCGGGTGCCCCGGTACCTGGCGAAGGCGAGCCTGTGGAAGGCACCGGCGATCGGGGCGGTGATGCGCTCGGGCAAGCACATCCCGGTGCACCGCGGCGCGGCGACCGCCTCCGGCGCGTACCGGGACGCGGTCGCCGCGGTGCGCGGCGGCGAATGCGTCGCGATCTTCCCGGAGGGCACGTTCTCCTCCGACCTGGCGGGCTGGCCGATGAAGGCCAAGACCGGCGCGGCCCGGATCGCGCTGGAGACCGGCGTGCCGGTGATCCCGGTGGCGAACTGGGGCACCCACCGGCTGCTGCCGGCCGGCTCGTGGTTGCCGCGGGGCGTACCGCGGCGGACGGTGGAATTGGTCGCCGGTCCGCCGGTGGACCTCGCCGACCTGTCCGGGCGGGAGCTGACCCGGGACGTCCTGGAAGAGGCGACGGCGCGGATCATGGCCGCGGTGACCGAGCTGCTGGCCGGGATCCGGGGCGAGCGGCCGCCGGGCTGATCCGGCGCGGCGGGCGAGGAACACTCCAGCACGTCCGGACTCGCCTGAGCGACAGGTGTACCGGCGAGCCGGCCCAGCAGAGCCCGAGCCGCCGCGACGAACCGGGCGGCGCGAATCAGCGGCCGGCGCGGAACGGTGCGAAAGCGGGCACAGTCGCTCCGCCTCTCAGCGCCGCGGAAGGTAGTTTCAACGGCATGAGCGCACACTATGACGTGGTGGTCCTCGGGGCCGGAGTCGGTGGTTACGTCGCGGCGATCCGGGCTTCCCAGCTGGGCCTGAGCGTGGCGGTCGTGGAGGAGAAGTACTGGGGCGGGGTGTGTCTCAACGTCGGCTGCATCCCGTCGAAGGCGCTGCTGCGCAACGCCGAGCTGGCGCACACGGTGAAGGAGGAGGCCGCGACCTACGGCATCTCCTCCGACGGGGAGATCCGGTTCGACTACGCCGCTGCCTACCAGCGCAGCCGGAAGGTCGCGGACGGGCGCGTCAAGGGCGTGCACTTCCTGATGAAGAAGAACAAGATCACCGAGTACGACGGCCACGGGACCTTTGTGGACGCCAATACCCTCGAGGTGAACGGCGAGCGGATCACCTTCGACTACGGCGTCATCGCGACCGGCGCGACGGCGCGGCTGCTGCCGGGCACGCAGCGCAGCGCGCGCGTGGTCACCTATGAGCAGCAGATCCTCGAGAGCGAGGTGCCGGGCAGCATCGTGATCGCCGGCGCCGGCGCGATCGGCGTGGAGTTCGCTTACGTGCTGCGCAATTACGGCGTGGACGTGACGATCGTCGAGTTCCTCGACCGGATGGTGCCGCTGGAGGACGCCGAGGTGTCCGCCGAGCTGGCGAAGCGCTACCGCAAGCTGGGCATCAAGGTGCTGCTCGGCACGAAGGTCGAGTCGATCGACGACTCGGGAGCCAAGGTCGCGGTGACCGTTTCGAAGAACGGCGAGCGGCAGGTGCTCGAAGCGGACAAGGTGCTGCAGGCCATTGGTTTCCGGCCGAACGTCGAGGGCTACGGCCTGGAGAACACCGGCGTCGCGCTGACCGAACGCGGCGCGATCGCGATCGACGGCCGGGGCCGCACCACGGTGCCGCACCTGTTCGCGATCGGCGACGTGACCGCGAAGCTGATGCTGGCGCACGCGTCGGAGTCGATGGGCATCGTGGCGGCGGAAACCATCGCCGGCGCGGAGACCATGGAGCTGGACTTCGTGATGATCCCGCGCGCGACCTACTGCCAGCCGCAGATCGCGAGCTTCGGCTGGACCGAGGAGCAGGCGCGCGAGAAGGGCTTCGACGTGAAGGTGGCGAAGTTTCCGTTCACGGCCAACGGCAAGGCGCACGGCCTCGGCGACGCGGCGGGCTTCGTGAAGGTGCTGAGCGACGCGAAGTACGGCGAGCTGCTCGGCGCGCACCTGATCGGCCCGGACGTGACGGAGCTGCTGCCGGAGCTGACGCTGGCGCAGCAGTGGGACCTTACGGTGCACGAGATTTCGCGCAATGTGCACGCCCACCCGACGCTGGGCGAGGCGGTGAAGGAAGCGGTGCACGGTCTGGCCGGACATATGATCAACTTCTGATTCTTCTCAGGCCGCCCTGGCCCGAGCCGGATTCCGGACGGGCCGGGGCGGTCTCGTTCGTCTGGCTGGAGCTGGTGTTCTTCGCCGCGGCGAAGAACACCAGCTCCAGCCGTCGGGCGGGCAGGACGGGCAGGTACTCGGCGAGCGCGGCGGCGACCGTCGCGCGATCGATCTTGATCATGTCCGGGACGCTAGCCGGAGCCACCGACAGAAACGGACCGGCGGCCCGCGCCCGGCCGGACGGGCCGAGGCGCCGGCCGGATCACGCCAGGTCGGCCAGCCCGTCGAATCCGCAAGAGTCTCGTTCTGCCACAACGAATCCAGTGCGCGAACGCGCAGGTGTCGCCGAGATCCCGCGCCGCGCCCGCCTGCCCGCCGGGGCCGCAGCCGCTGCCCGAAACCGCCCGTTCCGGTGAAGATCTCACCTGGTGGGCGATCGGTGCAGTTAAAACTTTGGTCGGTGGTTTCCGGTCCGGTCGCTCTTTAGATTCACGTGACCACAGCCGGTGGCCGGGGGCGAGGACAGGGAGCGGGAATGGCACAGTTGAGACGCGTCGTCGCATGCTCGGCGCCGTTGGCGGTCGGGGTGGTGCTCGCCGGGAGCGGGGCCGCGGTGGCGCAGCCCTCCGCCGCGGACGCGGCGAAGGCGCGCACCGACGCCGGGATCAGCGCGCTGCAGAGCATCAAGAAGACGCTCAGCCCGGCGGAGCGGAAACAGTCCAGCCAGCTTGTCGTGGAGAAGCGGCTGCGTGCGGACCGCGGTCTCGCCGCGCGCCTGCCGGATTACCGCTCCGGGCTGCCGATTTCCCAGACCGGCACGGTTTCGGTGGACATCGCGGGAACGGCCGGAACCGCGGTCGCGACGGCGGTGCGCGCCGCTGGCGGCATCGTGCAGTCCACTTCGGCCGATGGTTCCGTCCGTGCGCAGCTGCCGCTCTCCGCGGTGGACAAGATCGCGGCGCGCGGTGACGTGAAGCTGGTCCAGCCCGCGACGCGGGCGATGACCTGGAACGAGCCGGGCGCACAGCGTCAGCAGCTGGCCAAGAAGGCTGTCGCTGCCGCGCAGGTGTCCGAAGGGGACAAAGCCCATGGCGCGGACACGGCTCGCGCGCAGTACGGCGTGAACGGCAGCGGCGTAAAGGTCTGTGTGCTTTCCGACGGCGTCAACTCGCTGAAGAAGTCGCAGGACGCCGGCGAACTGCCCGCCGTCGACGTGCTGGCCGGCCAGGCCGGCAGTGGCGACGAGGGCACCGCGATGCTCGAAATCGTCCACGACCTCGCCCCGGGCGCGACGCTCGGTTTCGCGACCGCTTTCACGAGCGAGTCGAGCTTCGCGGACAACATCCGCGCGCTGCGCACCACCGGCAAGTGCACCGTGATCGTGGACGATGTCTCGTACTTCGACGAGTCGCCGTTCCAAGACACCCAGGTCGCGCAGGCAGTCAACGACGTCACCGCCGCGGGCGCGCTCTACTTCTCCTCCGCGGGCAATTCGGGCAACCTCGCCGACGGCACCAGCGGCTACTACGAGGGAGACTTCCGCGGCGGCCCGGTGCTGCCCGGCATCGCCGGCACTCCGCACAACTTCGACCCGAACGGCGTGCAGACCACCGACCCGTTGTCTCCGGGCTCGCTGGGCCGCCCGGTCACTCTGTTCTGGTCGGACCCGTGGGGCCACTCGGCCAACGACTACGACCTGTTCCTGCTGAACGCGGCCGGCGATGTCGTCGCCTCGAGCGCCAATACGCAGGACGGCACGCAGAACCCGTACGAGAGCCTGACCGTGCCGGCCACCGGCTCCGGTTACCGCGTCGCGGTCGTCAAGTACTCCGGCGAGGACCGGTTCATCGCGCTGAACGTGATCCGCGGCCGGTTCGTGGCTTCCGGTTCGCTCAAGGCGTTCAGCACGGCAGGCGTCACCTCCGGGCACTCGGCCGCGGCGCAGGCGTTCTCGGTGGCCGCGGCGCCGGCGGCGGCCGCGTTCGGCCGTGATCTGGAGGCGGGCGACCCGGCGAGCCCGGCCGGCCCGTACCCGGGCGTGTTCACCGCGGCGAGCAAATGGGAGCGGTTCTCCTCGGACGGCCAGCGGCACCTGTTCTACGGCGCGGACGGCACCGCGATCACCCCGGGCAACGTGTCCTCGGCCGGCGGCGCGACCCGGGCGAAGCCGGACATCACCGCGGCGGACGGCGTGGCCACCTCGGTCACCGGTTTCCAGCCGTTCTTCGGCACCTCGGCGGCTGCTCCGCACGCGGCGGCGATCGCCGCGCTGCTGCTGTCGGGCAAGCCGTCCGCGACCCCTGCGGACGTGCGCAAGGCGCTGGTGTCTTCCGCGATCGACCTCGGCGCGCCCGGATTCGACGCGGTGACCGGCAATGGCGTGATCATGGCGGGTCCGGCGCTGGCGGCACTGGGCGTGCCGCAGAAGTAGTCTCCGCGCGAAGGCGGCGGCCCGGTGCTTGAAGCGCCGGGCCGCCGCCTTTCTCCGGCGACGCTGAGACGCGGCGGTCAGCGTCCGGAGATCAGCAGGTGGAAGGATCGCGGCCCGCCGAGCCGGTCGTGCCTGCGCAGCTCCAGGCCCGCCTCGACCAGCGCGTCCTCGATTTCCTGCGGTGCGCGCAACTGGAAGCCGTGGCTGGTGACCGGCATCGAGTTCATCGTCTCCGGATCGCCGATGCCGACCACGAACCGTCCGCCTGGAGACAGCACCCGGGCGACTTCGGCGAAGGCGGGCGCCAGGTCCGGGACGAAGTAGGCGGTGTTGACGGTGAGCGCCGCGTCGATCGTCCCGTCTTCCAGCGGAAGGCTCGCCATCCCGGCCTGGTGGAGCACGAGACGGCCCGCGGCGAGATTCTTCGGAAATGTCTTCCGTGCGCGAGCCAGCGCAGTCTCGGAGATGTCCGCGCCGTGCACGGTCGCGCCGGCGCGCAGCAGCAGGTCGAGCCCCAGCCCGCCGCCGAAGCCGATGTCCAGCGCCGTCTCGCCGTGCTGGACCGCCAGCGCTTCGACCGCTGCGGTGACCGGGCCGCGGTTGACGCGGTTCAGTATCCGGGCGACGGCTTTCCCGGCGAGGCCCTGCGGGTGGCCCAGCTGCCGGGCCAGCCCGGCGAACACCTTGTCACGTGGTCCCATGAGTCCAGTGTGCCGCTGGGTATGGCAGCGTGCGAGCCAATCGAAAAACAGGAGGCAACGTGAAGACTGCTGTGGTCACCGGTGCTGGTTCCGGGCTGGGCCGCCGGATCGCGCGGGCACTGCTCGGCGCGGGCTACCAGGTCGCGCTCGCCGGACGGCGCGAGGACGCGTTGCGCGCGACCGCCGCGGACACCGGCGCGCTGGTCGTGCCGACCGACGTCGCCGACCCCGCTTCGGTGGCAGCGCTCTTCGCCGCCGTCCGAACCGCGTGGGGCCGGCTCGATCTGCTGGTGAACAATGCCGGGATTTCGCTCGGCGGCACGATCGCGGAGCTGTCGGTCGAGGACTGGCGGCGCACCGTCGACACGAATCTCACCGGCATGTTCCTGTGCGCACAGCAGGCCGTGCAGCTGATGCGCGACCAGGATCCCCACGGCGGCCGGATCATCAACAACGGCTCGATCTCCGCGCACGCGCCGCGTCCGGCGAGCGTCGCCTACACCGCCACCAAGCACGCGGTCACCGGCCTCACCCGGTCGATCTCGCTGGACGGCCGCGCCTGGAATGTCGCGTGTGGACAGATCGACATCGGCAACGCGGCCACTGAAATGACCGAGCGGATGGCCGCGGGCATCCCGCAGGCGGACGGACGGCTGATGGCGGAGCCGACTTTCGATGCCGGACACGTCGCGGACGCTGTGCTGTACATGGCCGGGCTGCCGCTGGACGCGAACGTCCAGTTCCTCACCATCACCGCCACCGCCATGCCGTTCATCGGCCGGGGCTGACCCGCTCACGGGATGACGCGGTCGCGGCGGAACTCGTCGAACAGCCGGTAGAACATCCGCTCGGTGTCCACATAGGAGTGGAAACCGGCCCGGCGCGACTTCGAGGTGTCGGCGAACATGTCGTAGTCCCAGGAGAACACGAAGTCTCCGAAGGCCCAGGAGGAGACGTCGGCGTAGGACGCGGTCAGCCCGTGCTTCGCCGACATCTCCTGCCACAGCGGTTCTTTGTCCGCCATCACGGTGGCCAAGGGGAGGGGCAGCGGCGGCGCGACCTCGAGGTCGAAGTACGCGGCCAGCTTCGGCCACAGCTCGCGCCAGCGGAAGAGATCGCCGTTGGCGATGTTGAACGCTTCGTTGCGGCTTTCGGTCGCCGCCCATACCGTGCCCTCGGCGAGCAGCTGCGCGTCGGTCATCTCCAGCAGGCTGTCGTAGGCTCCGGGCTTGCCGGGAAACCGCAGCGGCAGCCCGAGTTCCTTCGAGATCGAGGCGTAGACCGCGATCAGCAGCGCGAGGTTCATCGGGTTGCCCAGTGCGGTCCCGCCGACCACCGAGGGCCGGATCGCCGACCAGGACCAGCCGCCCGCCTCGGCGCGGCGTTCCAGGAAGTTCTGCTGGTCCACGTTGAACTCCGGCGGCATGTGCCGGCCGGCGTCGGCTTCGCGGGCCGGGGTCTTGAACGGGCCCAGGTGCGCGCCGTAGACCTTGTAGCCCTGCATCAGGCTGACGTGCCGCAGCGGGCCCTCGTCGAGGCCGTTGACCAGGTTCTCCAGCATCGCCAGGTTCGGCGGCACGAGTTCCGCCCAGGTCGGCCGGTCCTGATACGCCGCGTAGAACAGGTGCGTCGCGCCGATGCCGGACACAGCGGACCGGGTGGCGGCCGGGTCGAGCAGGTCTACCGCGACGTCGCCGCTGCGGGACAGGCCGAGGACCTTCCAGTTGTCGAGTGTGCGCAAGTGGGAGACGAGTTTCCGGCCGATGATGCCGTTCGCTCCGGCGACCAGGGCGATGCGGGTGTCGTTCATGGCTTCGATCGTCGGCTCGTTCTCCTGATAAGTCCAAGTCCTAGCCTTCACAGCATCGATAAACTGTGTTTATGACAAGCTTGCGGCAGCTCGAGTACCTGGTGACTGTGGTCGACACGGGGTCGTTCACGAAGGCCGCGGAGCAGCTTCATGTGACGCAACCCGCACTGTCGCACCAGATGCGGGCGCTGGAGCAGAGCGTCGGCGGCCTTTTGCTGGAGCGTTTGCCGCGCTCGGTCCGCCTCACGCCGATGGGGCGCGCGATGCTGCCGCACGCACGTGCCACGCTCGCCGACGCCGAACGCGCCCGCTGCGCCGCTCGGCAAGCGTCCGGTCAGCTGGCGGGGGAGTTGTTGATCGCTACGGTCTACTCGGTCAGCCTCGGCGTCCTCCCGCCCGCGCTTCGCGTGTGGCGGCGGGAACGGCCGGCCGTGGACGTGCGGCTTTTCGAGTACCGGCACGCCGACGAGCTGCGCGACGCGATGCTGGCCGGCGAAGCGGACCTGGCGATCGGACCGCGCCCGGCCGGGTGGGCTGGTCCGGTGCGGCCGCTGGGCACCGAGGAATTCGTCGTGGTTCTCCCGGCGGACGGCGCGTCTGAGTCCACTTCGGACGGGACGGTAGAACTGTCCGAGCTGGCCGACTGCGCCTGGGTGCATTACGCGCCCGGGCACGGCCTGGCTGAACTCCTCGACGCCGCGTGCGCGGAAGCGGGATTCCGGCCGCGACCGGCGGTGCGCACCGAACAGACCGCCGCCGCGCCCCTGCTGGCAGCGGCGGGACTGGGCCCGGCGCTGGTTCCGGCGAACGTGCTGCCCGCCGAGTTCAGCGGCCGTGTGCTGCGCCCGGCCAAGCCGATCCGGCGCGAGCTGGCGGCGTACGGCCGGAGCGAGCCAGATCCGCTGACCGCCGCGTTCGCCGAGGTCCTGGTGGAACACGCGCGGATCTAGTCGCGCAGCTTGGCCAGGTCGATCCCGCTGAACGGAGTCGCCACCGCGTCGTGCACCCGCGCGGACCAGACAGCGTGGCCGTGTCCGATCCACACCGGCACGGCGGGAAGGTCGCGCAGCGCCTCGTTCTCCGCGACCCGGAACAGCTGCGCCGCTTCTTCCGGCGATGCGGTGGATTCGGCCGAGTCGAGGTCGTCGGTGAACCCGGGATCGGTGTACCCGGCGGCTTCGGCGAGGGAGCGGAGCACGTCCGCCGGGCTCGCGGAGAGCGCCTTCAGTTCCAGAGTGGACGGTCCGATCGGCTGGCCGCCGCTCTCCTTCCGCTGTGCCGTGACCGAAATTCCCAGGCTCTTCGACAGTCCGGCGGCGAGTGCCTGTGGCCAGGTGCCGTCGAAACTGTCGTAGGACACGGTGGCCTCGCCGGCGAACCCGGCCTGGCCGAGCAGCGATTTCGCGGCCGGAGCGTCGAACGTGCACGGACGGCAGGGTCCGGACCGTTCGCCGGGCGCGGCGGCCGGCGGCAACAGCGACTTCGCCGGGTCCGCCTGGTGCGCGAGCGGTCCGGATTCCAGCGCGTCGCGGTCGGTGCCGAGCGCGAACGCGTGCCGGACCGCCGGCGTCGCGAACCGGGTCGCCGTCGCCGGAAACACCAGGTAGCCGGCCTGGGGCAGTGCCCACATCGCGTGCCGATCGGCGAAATCGGCGTGCATCGCCTCGTGCCGCTCGCCAGGCACCGAGGTCGCCACGTCCAGGGTGCCGTCCTTGACCTCGTCGTACTGCTTCGCCGGATCGCCCACCCGAAGGTCGATCTCGTTGGCCCGGCCGGAATCCGGAGCGACCCGGACCAGCGTGCCGCCGGAGCCCGGACGCCAGTCGCCGTCCAGCCGGAACGGGCCGTTGCCGACCGGGCGCCGGGCGAACCCGTTCCAGTCTTTCGATTTCAGTACCGACGCGGGCAGCGGCACCAGCCCGGGCGCGGACAGCCAGGCCGGCACCTGGTTCGACGGCCGGTCGAGCACGATGCGCAGCTGGTTCGCGTCCACCGCGGTGATTTCCTTGGCGCGCAGCGACTTCGTCAGCAACGGCGTGCTCGCCCAGTGGTTTCCCGCGATGGCCTGCCAGGTGTCGGCATAGGACTGCGCGGTGACCGCGGTGCCGTCGTGGAATTTCGCGCCTGGCCGCAGTTTCACCGTCCAGACGACCCGGTCCGGGCTGTCGATCGACGCGGCTGCCCGCGGCGTGACCTTGCCGGTCGCGGGATCGTAGTCGGCGAGCGGTGTCCAGAGCGCGGCGGTGACGAGCCGGCTGGACGGATCGGTGGCGTCCGCGGGCAACAGCGTGCCAGGTTCGCCGAGCCCGACCGAGAGCACGCCGGGGCGCGGGGGTTCGGGCGACGAGCAGCCGGCAAGCACGACGGCGGCGAGCGTGAGCGAGACGAGCGGACGCGAGCGCATGGGGTCTTACTACCAGGTGGAAAGCAACGAAAGGTGGTTGTGTCCGGTTGAAGCCCGTCCTACAGTGCAACCGTCACACTGGGGTCTCTGGGAGGTTTCGCGTGCGCCGCTGGTGGGTTCGGTCGGGGCTGGCAATGGCAACCGCGGCAGCCACTCTCGTGGCCACCGGCCTGCCGGCTGCGGCTTGCGACAGCGACAAGCCGGCTACGCAGGCGAAACACGCCGCGGGCGATCCGGGCGCGATCAAGGGCGTCCAGCCGGTGGGCAGCGTGCCGGACGCGCAAGGCGCCATTTCGGCGAACTTCCTCAGCTACGGCAAGCGCGACGTGATGGTGGTGTCCGGCGAGTTCGGCCTGAAGGTCTACGACCTCACCCAGGATCCGGCGAAGCCTCGCGCGATCGGCGAGGTCAGCCTGCCCGGACTGTGGGAGACCGAGGACACCGAGGTCGACGCGAAACGCAAACTCGTCTTCCTGTCCCGCGATCCGCGTGCCTTCAAGGGCAACACGCACACCGGCGAGTCCGGCATCTACGTGGTCGACGTGAAGAACCCGGACAAGCCGGAAATCCTCAGCTACGTCAAGGTTCCGGCCGGGCACACCACCAGCTGTGTCGACGACTGCCGCTACCTCTGGACCGGCGGCCCGGCCAAGGCCGACGACCAGCCCGCGGACTGGGGCGGCCGGCCGATCTGGGTCACCGACGTGCGCGACCCGCGCAAGCCGAAGGTGCACCCGGACCCGATCGAACTGAACCGCAACGACGGCAAGACCGACTACGTGCACGACGTCCAGGTGGACAAGATGGGCGTCGCGTGGGTCTCCGGCAGGGGCGGCGTGCGCGGCTACTGGACCTCGGGCCGGCACTACGACCCGGTACAGCACCGCTCCCGCAAGGCGACCGCGTTCGAACCGGTCCCGTACGCCGGCGGCGAGGTCTCGGAAACCGCTGCGCCGTCGAAGTTCCTGCACAACAGCTTCCACCCGGTCGGCCCGCGCGACGACGGCGCCTGGCGCGGCCACGACCTCGTATACGCGACGGAGGAGAACTTCGTCGACGGCTGCGCGGGCGACGGCGTGCTGACCATCTCGTCGCTGGAAGGTTCGTACCAGGGCGAAGGCTGGCGCTCGACGCCGGAGAAGCCGTTCCGGATGCGCAGCATCGGCACCTGGGGCGTCGCCGGGCAGGAGGGCAGCGACCCGAAGTCGGACGACTGCTCCGCGCACTACTTCGACATTCGCGGGAACGTGCTGGTCCAGTCGTTCTACGCGCAGGGCACCCGGTTCCTGGACGTCAGCGACCCGACGAACCCGCGTCAGATCGCGTACTTCCGGCCGGCGGACGCCTCCTCGTGGGCGCCGTACTGGCACGACGGCTACGCGTATGTGGCGGACAACGCGCGCGGGATCGACATCCTGAAGCTCACTGCTTGAACCGGACCGCCAAACCGTCCAGCAACGCTTGCAGGCCAAGCTCGAACAGGTGGTCCAGGTCAAGGTCGTACCCCTCGGCCAAGTCCGCCACCATCCGCGACAGCACCGGAAACCGTCCGGATCCGGTCAGTGCCGCGTAGCCGCGTTCCTGCGTCGCCATCCACTGGTCTTCGGTGATGCCGGTCGAGCCCAGTGCGTGCCGTTCGCGCTCCAGATGGATCGCGGTGCCCTGAATGTGGTTGTAGAACAACACATTCAGGTCGCACAGGTCTGCACCGCGCACGCCGAACGCCGACAACGCGGCGAGCGCGCGTTCGTTGTGCACAGCCAGGTTCGGCAGCGGCCACGGCCGGGTGAGCGGGACGAGATGCGCCAGCCACGGGTGCTGCCGGTGCACCGACCACAGAGTCCGCGCGCACAGTTCCAGCTGCGCCCGCCAGCCGCTGGGTTCACTTGCCGGGTAACCGGCTTCGCCGTAAACCTCGTCCGCCATCAGGAAAACCAGTTCGTCCTTTCCGGACAGATAGCGGTACGGCGCCATCGGCGGTACGCCCAGTCGCGCGGCGAGTCCGCGCATCGAAAGCGCCGCGACGCCCTCCGCGTCGGCGACTGCGATTGCCTTCTGTACCAACCGATCCCGGGTCAGCAGGGGGTGTCGGGCGGCAGCCGTGGTCTGCTGCCCGGCGACGACATAGCCGGAGCGCGGTTCGGCGCGGAGGAGCCCTTCGCGGCGCACCACGTCGAGCGCCTTCGCCGCGGTCGCCGTCGCGACGCCGTACCTCGACGCCAGCTGACGGGTCGACGGCGCTTTCGCGCCGGGTTGCAGCGCGCCGATTTCGATGTCTTCCCGCAGCGAGGCGGCGATGCGCAAGTAGGGCGGTTCGGCGGGCATCAGGACTTCCCTCTGTACTAGGTCAGACAGCCAGCTGTACTAGCTCAGTTCTGGCATGAGATAGCAGGTCACGGCACATTATCCCGAGTCGGCAATGAACCGTCTATGAGGAGCTGTGAAATGCCAGAAGCACTGGTTTGCGGAGCAGGAGTCGCCGGATGCGCTTCGGCTTACTGGCTCCGCCGCCGCGGATACACCGTGACTGTCGTCGAGCGGGCGGAGCAGTTGCGGACCGGGGGTCAGGCGATCGACGTCCGCGGCGTCGCGCTGGAGGTCATCGACCGGATGGGGCTGGGGGACAAGGTCCGCGCCGCACGGACGCGGATGCGCGGGATGTCGGTGGAGGACGCGGAGGGCAAGGAGCTCTTCCGGTCCGAGGAGCACACCTTCAGCAGCGGACGGCTGGACAACGCGGACGTCGAGATCCTGCGCGACGATGTGGTCGAGCTGCTTTACCAGGCGACTTCCGACGTCGAGTACCGGTTCGGCGATACGGTGACCGCGCTCGACGCCGAAACCGGCCGCGTCGAGTTCGCGCGGGGCGAGCCGCACACCTACGACCTGATCGTGGGCGCGGACGGCGCGCACTCGGCGGTCCGCCGGCTCGCGTTCGGCCCGGAGGAGCAATTCCGCCGGTACCTCGGCCAGTACCTGGCGATCTTCCCGATGCCGAACACGCTCGGCCTCGAAGACTGGCAGGTCTGGTTCCAGGGCGAGGGCGTCGGCGGCGCGGTCTATCCGGTGCCCGGCAACGAGGAGGTCCGCGTGACACTCGGCTTCGGCGAACCGGAGTACCGCGAGATCCGCGACCCGGCCGAGCAGAAGCGGCTGATCGCCGAGCGGCTGCGCGGCGTGGGCGGGATGGTGCCGGATCTGGTCGAGGCGATGGCGGACGCGCGCAGCTTCTTCTTCGACGCGATGCTGCAGATCCGTCTCGACCGCTGGACCGCCGGCCGGGTCGCGCTGGTCGGCGACGCCGGGTACTGCCCTTCCGTCCTTTCCGGGCAGGGAACGAGCCTCGCCCTGGTCGGGGCCTATGTGCTGGCTGAGTCGACGTTCGCCGAGTACGAGCGGCGGATGAGACCGTTCGTCGAGCTCAACCAGGCGCTGGCCACCGAGAACCCGGCCGGCCCGGCGTCGGAGGAGTCGGTGGAACGGGCGAAGAACGGGATCAGCCTGGCCCGCTGACCGCCGGGTGGCGGGCGATTCCCGCCGCCTGGCGGGGCGCGCCGCTCCGCCAGGCGGCCAGGATGGGAGGCATCCGACCCCTGGAGGCCCGAGAGATGACCGCCTATCCGCCGCTCCCGTTCGACCCCGAGCTCGCCGCGGCGCTCGAAGTGCTCACCGCCCAACGGCCGCCGATCAAGACCCTCGAGTCGATCCCGGCGGTGCGCGCCGTCGCGGCGAAACGGCAGATTTCCCTGGAAGAGATCACCGCCGACGGCGCCCTCGAACTGTCCGAAGTGGACGCCGAAGGACCGCGCGGGCCGATTCCGCTGATTGTCGCGCGCCCGGCCGGGGCAGCAGCGGACGTCCCGGTGCTGTACTGGCTGCACGGCGGCGGCATGATCATCGGCGGCCACCGGGGCCACGACCTGTACTTCCTCCAGGAATACGCAGCTGACCTGGGCCTCGGCTTCGTCTGCGTCGACTACCGGGTGGCTCCCGAGCACCCGCACCCGGCACCGGTGGAGGACTGCTACGCCGCGCTGGAGTGGACTGTGAAGCACGCCGCCGAGTACGGCTTCGACGCTTCCCGGGTGTTGATCGGCGGCGCGAGCGCGGGGGGTGGGCTCGCCGCCGGAACAGCGCTGCTCGCGCGGGACCGGGGCGGCCCGGAGCTGATCGGCCAGCTGCTGATCTGCCCGATGCTGGACGACCGCAACGACACCCCGTCCGCGATCCAGATGGAAAACAGCGGCAACTGGGACCGCACCGCGAACCACGTCGGGTGGACCGCGCTGCTCGGCGACGCTCGCGGCGGGCCGGACGTTTCGCCCTACGCCGCGCCGGCCCGGGCCGAAGACCTCTCCGGGCTTCCGCCGACCTTCCTGGACGTCGGCAGCGCGGAGACCTTCCGCGACGAGGTCGTCACCTACGCGACCCGGCTCTGGCAGGCCGGCGTGCAGACCGAACTGCACGTGTGGCCGGGGGGTTTCCACGGCTTCGACGGCGTGGCGCCGCAGGCCGCGCTGTCGCAGCAGGCGCGCGCCGGGCGGGTGCCCTGGCTGCGGCGGCTGCTCGGCTGAGCCGGACCGGCGATGATGGGCTCATGAGGGAGCTGGTCACGCATCTGAGCGCGCTCGACCCGGGCGCGGCCGAAACCGTCAAGGTCATCGCGTACTTCGACCGGCTGGTCGAGAGCCGCGCCGGGCTGGAGCCGATCGTGCGCGGGGCGGCCGTGCTGTCCGGCTGTCCCGCGCGGCTGGCCGATGACGAGCGGCGGGTGCGCGTCCGGGTCGAACCGGACGGACGCGTGCTGCCCTCGGCTGAGCCGCCCGATCCAAAATGGCCGTCGGCAGCGGTGCGCCCGGACGGGCCGCCCGCGTTGTGGCTGGAACGGTCCGGCCCGCCGAGCCCGGTCGACGCGATGGTGCTGGAACGCGCTTCGGCGGCGGCGCGGTCGGTGCTGGACCGCACCCGCGGCCGCACCGTCGATCCGGCGTCGGTCGAGGTGGTCCTGGATCCGGCGGCCGACGAGAAGGCCAGGCTGCTGGCCGCCGCGCGGCTCGGCCTCGGCGCGACGGCGCGGGCCGTCGTGACCGAGGCCGGACCGCAGATCGTATCTCCGCGGTGGACTCCGCCGGAGCACGCTCGCGTCGGCCTGGGGTCCGTTGTGGATGTGGTCGACCTGCCGCTTTCCGGTGCGCAGGCCCGTACCGCCTTCCGCTTCGCGGCCGTCGAAGGCGATCTCGGACCATCCGTAGTGGACTACGTCGAACTCGGCGGCCTGGCAGTGCTCGCGGACGTGATCGGACCTGGCACGAAGCCGATTGCGGATGTCCGCGCGCTGGAAGACGCCCGCACGACGGCGACGTGGGTGCTGCCCACGCTGGTCGCCGTGGCGGGCGCTTCGAGCCTGCGCGCGGCGGCGACCACGCTGGTCCTGCACCATTCCACCCTGCAGGAGCGCCTGGCCCACGCCGAAGAACTGCTCGGCTGGCCGGTGCGCGACCCGGCAGGGCGGTTGCGGCTGCAGCTCGCTATCGCGTTGTGGCGGCTGCACCGCACCGGTTGATCACGGCGTCAGCAGCGGCAGCAACGGTTTCCGCACCGCCGTCGCGACTCCGTCGGATTCGGTGGCCGTGGCGATCCGCTCGTCGGTCGGCGTGCCGTACGACGTGGTCCGCTGCCGCAGCGGACGCCCGAGCGGCTCGACCATCGCGCGCATGTCGCTGATCGTTTTGTACGACCCGTTCGCCGCGCCCGCCATCCTGCTGATCGTCTCCTCCATCAGCGTGCCGCCGATGTCGTTGACGCCGCCCTGCAGCACCGCCCGGCTGCCTTCCTCGCCGAGCTTCACCCAGGAACTCTGGATGTTGTCGAACGTGCCGTGCAGCAGCAGCCGGGACAGGGCGTGCACCGCCCGGTTCTCGCGCAGCGTGGTGCCCGCGCGGGCGAGGCCGGCCAGGTAGATCGGCGAGCTCTGGTGGATGAACGGCAACAGCACGAACTCGCTGAACCCGCGCCGCCCGTTGCGTTCCACGCCTTCCCTCTGCAGCTTGGCGAGCAGCTTCAGGTGGCCGACCCAGTGACTCGGGTTGTCCACGTGGCCGTACATCATGGTCGCGGTGGTCGGCAGCCCGATGTCGTGCGCGGTGGTGACGACCTCGATCCACGCGTCCGTCGGCAGCTTGCCCTTGGTGAGCACCCACCGGACATCGTCGTCGAGGATCTCCGCGGCGGTTCCCGGCAGCGAGTCCACACCGGACTCCTTCGCCTTGATCAGGAAGTCGCGGATGGACAGATTCGTCCGCGACGCGCCGTTCACCACCTCCATCGGGCTGAACGAGTGCAGATGGATGTCCGGCTGCCGCCGCTTGACCTCGGCCGCCAGGTCGAAGTACGCGGTGCCCGGCAGATCCGGGTGGATCCCGCCCTGCATGCAGATCTCGGTCGCGCCCGCCGCCCACGCCTCGTCCACGCGATCGCCGACCTGTTCCAGCGACAGCGTGTACGCGTCGGCGTCGGTCTTCCGCTGCGCGAAGGCGCAGAAGCGGCAGCCGGTGTAGCAGACGTTGGTGAAGTTGATGTTCCGTGTGACGACGAAGGTGATGTCGTCCCCGACGACCTCGCGCCGCAGGTCGTCGGCCAGCTTCGTGAGCGCGTCCAGCTCCGGCCCGTCGGCGTGCAGCAGCGCGAGCGCGGCGTCGTCGGACAGCCCGGCGGGGTCCTTTTCGGCGCTGCGCAGCGCATCCCGCACATCGGTGTCGAACCGCTCCGGACCGGTCTTGATCTTCCGGCCGATCTCTTTCCAGTCGCCGTAGACCGAATCGAAGTCGCCGCGCCGGTCCTCGGTGCGCCCGGTGGTGTCGATCTCGGTGTGCAGGTCGGTGCGGCCGGACTCCTGCCAGCCGCCGTCTGGCTCCTGCCACGGGATGCCGACCGGCAGCGCGCCCTCGCGGGCCAGCCCGGTCTGCGGGTCGACCAGCGCCGCGACGTGCCGTGTGACGCGTGGGTCGAGCCAGGGTTCGCCGCGCTGCACGTACTCCGGATAGATGGTCAGCCGCTCGCGCAGGGCGTAGCCAGCCTTCTCGGTCTGCCGCGCCAGCAGGTCGATCTGCGGCCAGGCGCGCTCCGGGTTCACGTGATCCGGCGTGAGCGGCGAAACCCCGCCCCAGTCGTCGATGCCCGCGCGGATCATCAGGTCGTACTGGTCGCCGATGAGGTTCGGCGGTGCCTGGATACGCATCCGCGGGCCGAGCACCAGCCGGGCGACCGCGATGTTCGCGGCGAGCTCTTCGAGGTCGGCGTCCGGCGTCGCGCGCATCTTCGTGTCCGGCTTGGCGCGGAAGTTCTGCACGATGACTTCCTGGATGCCGCCGTACTCGCGCGCGGTCTTGCGGATCGCGAACAGCGCGTCGGCGCGTTCGGAGTGCGTCTCGCCGATCCCGATCAGCACGCCGGTGGTGAACGGCACCGAGCTGCGCCCGGCGTCCTCCAGCACCCGGAGCCGCACGTCGGGATCCTTGTCCGGCGAACCGTAGTGCGGGCCGCCCTTCTCGCTCCACAGCCGGCGCGCGGTGGTTTCCAGCATCATGCCCATCGACGGCGCGACCGGCTTGAGCCGCTGGAAGTCCTGCCAGGACAGGACGCCCGGGTTGAGGTGCGGCAGCAGGCCGGTCTCCTCCAGCACCCGGATCGCCATCGCGCGGACGTAGGACAGCGTGTCGTCGTAGCCGTGCGCGTCCAGCCAGTCCCGAGCGGCCTTCCACCGGTCCTCCGGACGGTCGCCGAGCGTGAACAGGGCTTCCTTGCAGCCCATCTCGGCGCCCTTGCGGGCGATGTCCAGCACCTCGTCCGGCGACAGGAACGGAGATTCGAGCCGCCCCGGCACGGTGACGAAGGTGCAGTAGCCGCAGCGGTCCCGGCACAGCCGGGTCAACGGGATGAACACCTTGCGGCTGTAGGTGATGATCCCCGCGCGACCGGCTTCTTCGAGGCCGGCGTCGCGGATGCGGGAGGCGTATTCGGACAGAGTCTTGAGGTCGTCGCCGCGGGCGTGCAGCAGCACAGCCGCCTCGGCGACGTCGAGCGTCTTCCCGTCTCGCGCCCGGGCGAGCGCACGGCGCAGGGCCGACGGGGTGGGCGTGGTCACGCCAGCTTCGGGCTCCATTCCCGCCACGCTAGGACCCGGCCGCCGCGACCAGCCAGCTCGTACTTCGCCAGCCTGCGCGCGAGCGCCCCGAAGTGATCATCCGCGCAGGTTGCGGGCTTGTCCGGGCGGGTCCGCGGAGGTATTACCTAAAGGGTGGCGTCAGTGATCGGGAAGCGCGTCGGCGGCCGGACGTACTACTACCTCGCCGAATCCGCGCGCGTCGACGGGAAGCCGCGGGTGGTCGGTCAGCGCTATCTCGGCACCGCCGAGGACATCGCGGCGGCGGTGGCCAACGGCGGTCCGGAAGCGGCCGGCGCCCGGCACCGGTCGTTCGGCGACGTGGCCGCCGTGTGGGGGACACTGCAGCGGCTCGACCTCGCCCGGCGCGTCGACGCGGTGGCCGGGCCGCAGCGGGCGCGCCCGACTCTGGGCCTGCACGTCGCTCTTGCCGTCCTGCACCGGGCGACCGCGCCGGAGACGGAATTCGAAGAGTGGTGGCACGGCTGCCTGGCCCAGGATCTGATCCGGCCGCGACCGGGCGCGCTCACGACGACGGGACACTGGCGGGCGCTGCAGCGGCTCGGACCGGAGCGGATCGCCGGAGTGGAAAACGTGATCGCGGAAGCGGTTCTGGAGCTGCTCGGCGACGACGGGACCTCGGCGCTGGCCGTCGACGTCGCGCAGTTCGCCGCTTTCACCGCCGCGGACTGCACGCTGCCCTCCGCCTGCCAGGACGTCCTGGCGGGCCTGGGCCTGGTGGTCACGCGAGACGGCGCGATCCCGCTGGCTTCCCGGTTCTACCGAAGGGAAACCGCCCCCACCTTCGGAGCGCTCGCGGTGGAGCTGGGCGAGCAGTACCCGACCGCGGACGTCACCCTGGTCTTCCACGCGGGCCAAGCCGCGCAACTCGACCTCGGCGCCCGCACCGGGTTCGTCGGCTCGCTGCCGCTGGCGGACTATCCGGACCTGTTCAGCCGACCGGCCTCCGCCCGCCGCCGGGTCGACCCGGAACGCTTCGCCGGCCTGACCGCGCTGGACACCCGCACGACCGTCGACGGCACCCGCCACCGCGTGATCCTGACTCATTCCGCGACCCTGCACGCTGCCCAGTACCGGGCCTTCACCAGCGAACTCAGCACGACGGTCCGGGAACTGGACGGCCTCGCCGCCGCACTGGCCGCCGGCACTCATCGCGGAGATCGGTCCCAGGTGCACGCCGAGATTTCCCGGATCATCCGCGGCCGCCGGGTGGAGCGAGTGCTGAGCACGACGCTCACCGGCGTCCGGGCCGGCGAACTGCGGCTGACCCGGCGGGTGGACGAACCCGCGGTCGCGCGGCTGGTCGAGGAGTTCTTCGGCAAGCAGCTGCTGGTCACCGACCGGGACTGGCCGGTGGCCGAGGTCGTCACCGCCTACCGCGCCCGCACCCACCTCGAATCGACGTTCCGCTGGCTCACCGGCCCGGCCTCGGCCGGGCCGTCGCCGCGGTGGGACTGGACCCCGCACCGGATCGCCGTGCACACGCTGGTGTCGGTGCTGGCCGCGACGGTCACCCACCTCATGCGGCGCGAGGCCGACCGCGCCGGGATGAACCTTTCCGTCGCCGAGCTGCTCGACCAGCTGCGCGGCATCGGCGAAACCGTGCTGCGGCACCGGTCCACCGGCGGACGGCCGCGGACCCGGCGGATCCTGTCCGACCGGACGCCGCGGCAGCAGGCCCTGTTCGAGCTGTTCGGGCTCGAGCGGTTCAGCCCGGCCTGAGGGACTCAGCCCTCCCGCTCGATGTTCAGCGCGGAGAACGTCTGCACCACCGGCATCAGCTCGATCACGTTGATGTTCACGTGCTTCGGCTGCGCGCTCGCCCAGTACACCGACTCGGCGATGTCCTCGGCGGTCAGCGGCGTGGTCCCGGCGTAGACGTTGTCCGCCTTGGCCTGGTCGCCGCCGAACCGGACGGCGGAGAACTCGGTGCCGCCCACCATGCCCGGCTCGACGTTCGTCACCCGCACGCCGGTGCCGCGCAGGTCGGAGCGCAGGTTGAGGCTGAACTGGTGCACGAACGCCTTGGTCGCGCCATAGACGTTGCCGCCCGGGTAGGGGTAGCTGCCCGCGACGGAACCGATGTTGATCACGTGCCCGGCGCCGCGCGCGACCATGCCGGGAAGCACCGCGCGGGTCAGGTGGACCAGGCCGGTCACGTTGGTCTCGATCATCTGGTCCCAGTCGGCCAGCTCGGCCTCGTGCGCGGGCGCGAGGCCCTTGGCCAGCCCGGCGTTGTTGACCAGTACGTCGATCTCGGCCCAGCCTTCCGGCAGCCCGGCGACGACCCCGGCGACGGAGGCGGCGTCGCGTACGTCGAGCACCAGCGGGAGCACTGCTTCGCCCAGCTCGTCGGCCAGCTTCTTCAGCCGGTCACCGCTGCGCGCCGCAGCGACGACGCGCGCGCCTTCCGCGACGAACCGGCGCGTGATCGCGGCACCGAACCCGGCGCTCGCGCCGGTCACCAATACGGTCTTCATCGAGTGCGTCACCGTTCTTCTTCCGTGGTCCGCGGGACCTCGTCCAGGAAGCGGCCGAACGCGTCGTTGAACTCGGCCGCGCTTTCCAGGTTAGGCAGGTGCCCCGCGCCGTCCAGCACCACCAGTGCCGAGCCCGCCACCAGCCGCTGCACCGACTGCGCGTCGGCGACCGGAGTGAATTCGTCCTCGCTGCCCACCGCGACCAGCGTCGGCACGCTGACCTGCTTCAGCGATTCGCGGTAGTCCGGCCGTCTCGCCCGTGCCCGCAACGCCGCCGCCGCGCCTGCCGCCGGTGTTCCGCGCATCATCGTGCGCACGTGCTCGGTCACCTCGGCGTTTCCGGCGAAGGTGGCGGGGGAGACCATCTTGGGCAGCAGTTCGTCGGCGTACTCGGCCATTCCTTCGGCGAGCACCCGGTCCGCTGCCGCGTTGCGAGCCGCCCTTCCTTCGTCGGTCTCGGGTTCGGCGAACGTGTCGGCAAGCAGCAGCGCCACGATCCGCTCCGGGTGATCCCGGACGGTCTGCATCACGACCTGCCCGCCCATGGAGAGCCCGCCCAGCGCGAAGCGGCCCAGCCCGAGGTGATCGGCCAGCCCGGCGAGATCCTCGGCGAAGCTGTCGAGCCCGGTCACCTCCGGTCCGGTGCTCTGGCCGTATCCGCGCAGGTCAGGAACCACGACCCGGTGTCCGCGCCGGGTCAGGTACTCCGCCTGCGGACGCCACATGGACCGGTCGAAGGGGTGCCCGTGCACAAGAAGCACCGGGATCTTCGGCTGCCGCCGCGAGTCGTCGTAGGCGAGGCGAGCGCCGGAGGGAAGAAGGACTGTCTCCATGTCTGCGACGCTAATCGGAGCGTTTTATCAGTGCAATAAGACGCAATGTAGTCGGAGCAATTTTCCTCGCCGCGTTCGTTGCGGCGACCCGGGCCGCTCGGCGGCATCGAGCGTCGCTCGTTCTTCCGGATCGCGGTATCCCGAGCCGGCAATCGGATTCGGCCGGTTCCGGCCCACCGGCTCGCTGCCCGCTTGCGCTGCCGGATCGGCCGGCGTGGACCCATTTGGCTAGTTGACCTGCGGAGATCCAGTTAAGGCACCCCCTGTTCGCGGGGGGTTTCGGGGCGTGTAATCTTCTCCAAGTCGCCAGGGAGACCGGGCGGCCGCCGGGGCACGAACCAAGCTCTCGCCGGGAAGGCGATTGAGTGGGTGTCCCACCAAAAACTGCTAGGAATGATGCTTCGGTGTCGGTCGTC